>JAEWMB010000034.1 GCA_023457255.1 Bacillota bacterium
ATTGGCCATATAGCACCTCCGTTTTGAATTACACCTTATCTAAGTCTATCATATTAACAAACCACTGTCTATTAGTTATTTTATACATCACTGTTTCTATCGGATTACTCTTCTCTATTGCAAGGAAGAAGATCAAAAGCTCTATAAGCCATAAGTTTTTTCATACAGTGATGTATAAAACTCTTGACATTCTCGTTTTGGTGTGCTAGCATTTGTTATAACAATGATGTATAAAACGTTATTTATCTTATTACATAATGTTTTAAGTTTAAGATTAAAGGAGGAAAACAATGAGAGATAAGTTAACCGGCTTGGCTTTCTTAAGCCCGGGCAGACCATCCACATCAATGACGGATACGGAATGGCAAGAAAAGTTTATACTATTAAAATCATTAACAACACCATTTCCAAAAAAGAACGGAAAATTAATTGGCTATTCGAAAGAAATGCCCTTATGGAAGGATGAAACGAATGGCTCCTGCTTTGGCCTTACTAATTGGCAGAATTATTGCAGCTTCATAAATGATATTTTAAGTCAAATCCGCAGAGGACGAATTGATTATTGCTATTATGCTTATCAAATAGCCGACATTCTTCCATTTGAATATGACACTTTAAAAACACATTATAATTCTAATGGTAGGTACTGGGATATTTGGCTTGAGAAAACTCAACCTTAAATAAAACAAATTGGGAGGTAGCACCTTTGGTAAATCAACAGTATACATTAATAAAAATTCCTATCAAAGAAATTATCCTGCAAAATTATACCGTATGCTTCACCAGAGAAGAGGAGGTAAATAAAGCGTATTTAATAACCCAGCCCCCTTCGCTTTTATTTGATCAGGTAGAACGGCTGCGTGGTTATTCCACCAGCCATATAGGTGAAATTATTCTTGTCGTTGCGAAGAAAAATCCAAAGCAGGAAAAAGAGCTTCGGCATATACTAATGCATGGTTTTACATATAACAACAAGCATTATTCCAGATTTGGGAAATCTGCTTCTCAGGGAAGAGATGGTATTACCGCCTTTTTATGTGATGAATTGTTCCGGGAATTATTTATGATTACACAGATGGATATCGAAATTTCCGAGTGCGTTATTTCAAAATACGAAGCCCAGCGATGTCTTCCCTTTAGTTCCTGTACGCTTATTCCGAACTATCTTCCTTACATTGTTATTGTAGGTGAATATGAAAAAACAATATATAACCAGTTAATAAAGTATGTTGTTGAACGGGAACGGGAGTATATCGATAAAGAGACCGGGATATTAAAAAAATACAACTCTCGCGAAATTGAAGAAGGTTATAAAGATATCACGATTTCTCCCTTTGATGGTTGTGGCTGCCATGAAGCTGAATTTATGAATATAACAAGCCAAGCCTTGGAGCTTGACTATAAGGCAATTGGAAATCAAATCAGATTACCATTCATAAAAGGTTATTCTGTTTATGTTCCATTCAAACAAATTCTAAAAGAATGGGGCTATACGAAGATAACTGACGTATATGGCCATACACATAATATTGAGGATATTGATTGTATCTGGAACTTATCCATGTTCAAAGGCCATAAGTATTTTAAAGAAGCCTATGGAAATAATGCCTGGATTAAATATATGGAGACTCTAAGAAAGTATCATTACAAGCTGGGCATAAGCAAATATAGTCATCACCTAAATAATTTAAACAAAAAAACACGTATGAACTTTCAATATTTACAGTGTCTGGATCTATGGAACTCCAAATATGTCGAACGCTACCAGGACGGAACGGAACAAAAATATGACATTCTATCGGAAGTAAATGAAGGAAAAATAATAAAATTGGCAAAATACACGACCAACCTGTATAAAAAAATTATCACAGGGGATGCCTTTTACACGCTAAAGTTTATGGGAATAACAGAAACAACGGATTATGAACCTAACAGCGATTATATAAAAGCAATCCTGATAAATAAAGATATGTTAAAAGATCCTGCTATTAAAAAATATCTCTATCGAAAATTAAAGAAATCAATCGCAGAAGCAAAGGTAGGAAAAGTCTATGCAGATGGCTTCTACCACACAGTTGTCGGGGATATGCTCGGGTATTTACAATATGCAGCCGGCATCGAACCGGTGGGATGTTTAAAATCCGGTGAATTTTATTGCAATACAATGGAGGAAGGCGAATGCGTTTCCTTTCGTTCTCCCCTCGTCTGCCCCTCCGAAGTAAATAAAATTAATATCGTAAATAATGAACTAACCACAAAATGGTTTTCTCATTTTAAGGATCAAGATGTTGTAATGCTAAATATGTATGATTTATCTGCCCCACAGCAAGGAGGGATGGACTATGACGGCGATATTGTATTGCTGTCCAATGATCCCGTCATTGCTAATTCTATCATAAATAAACCTATCATTATCGACATCAATGATAAAGCTACCGCAATATCAAAACCATACACGGCAGAAAATATCACTGATTATGAAGTTATGACTCGCGACAATAGAATTGGAGAAATTACTAACGTAGCTACAAGTATAATTAACAAATACACCAATAATGCTGAAATAAAGAGTCAATATTCTGATTATATAAGCTTGTTGAGAATTTACCAGGGAAAAGAAATTGACTTTCTAAAAACCGGTTACCGCTGGCACATGAGTAAAGCCCTTAGAACTCACGCTACCAAGCTGCCATGGTTTTTATTATATAACTACCCTGAAAAATTAGAAATCTATGAAAAACGAAAAGAAAAAAATAAAAATATTAAAAACTCTGAAGATAAGTTAAAGTTAAACTCTTATTATTCTCCCTCACCTTTAAATGAACTATGTGAGTATGTCTGCAATTGGGAAAAGAAACATTTGCTGTGGAATAATACGGTTCAAAATACGAGACTTCTGATTATCAACCATACTCTGGACTTGACCGATAAGAAGATAATCCGCACAGTAAGACATTATATTAATACTTATGCTATGGATTTGAAGCACCACCTTGCAATGATTGAGGAAAATAATAAGAACGCGATCAATTTTAATAATAATGCATTAATCAATCAATATAAGAAAAGACTGTCAGAGGATTTGAAGCTAAGTGAAGAAGTCATTGCCAATTATGTGATTAGTGTATCCTATAGTAATCTTTCCCTTAGCAAGAGTCTTGCATGGTATGCTTATGGCGATTATATTATCAAAAACTTATATTCTAATACGAAGGAAAAGCAGGAATTATCTATTACTGAAACTTCACCCGATGATGTAACTTCTTATGAATACCTTGGAAAATATTATGATTTTAAGGAGAGTGAAGAAAATATATAACATTTATGATAAATTTTTTTATGAGGTTATGGAGGACTTTAAAGAAAGTACGGAACAAGAGCAGGAAGAAATAGTGGAGACATTTATGGCGGCCTTGTGGAATAATCCAAATAAAAGAAGAGTACTTACGAAAACTATCCTTTTTAAAGTACGAAGCGATTTACTCTCCTCTGAACTGGGAAAAGTTTTCGATATGTGGTCTGAAGTTGAATATACCGGATATAAATCTATGACGGACAAAACGGACTACCTCAGCCTTCTACGCCAAAAGATTAATAATCTTTATACAAGATACTTCGACCCCGAAGTTATCCTCCACAGTGAATACATGAATTTACTGAATACTCCGAAAAAATTGTATTATCGCTGGATTTCGGGGGAAGAACTTTCGAAAAATTACGTGACCATGACGATTGATGATGCCATCAGCAAATCAATCGGGGTAAAAGAAACCTATAAAAGGCAAAAGATGAAGCTATCATGGACAGACTACCAAACTCTAATCAAGGAAATATTTACGAAAGTATTTCATAACTATACGATGCTTGATGATTATTCCAATCTATTTCACCAGGACATGTCAATAGATAGCTGGAGCGAAGACAATTTTTATATAAAGTATTCTTGCAGGTACCTGGAAAGTGAAATGAAACAGTATCAAAAAAAATATTACGGTGTAAAACAGCACAAAACATATGGACGCTGCAAGAAATGCGGTGATTTATTTGAGAAGACAGGCACAAATCATATTTATTGTATTAAATGCAAGAAAATAAAGCAGTTGGAATGGCAAAGAAATTCGATGAAGAAACACAGAGCTATGTAATACTACTCTCTTATTAAATTTCCTTAGTAAACTTATCGAGTAAAAAGCAAAGATATCGAAAACATTGACTTTGCTTTTTACTCGATTCTTTTCATGTTTTATATTGCGATTCGTATTACAGTGAAGTTCTTTAAAATGTCTTTTCTTGGCTTATATACTGCAATAGTATCACATTTTTTAATAACATTTATACAGTAGTGAGATAAAACAACTCACAGCTAATTTAAAAAGTTTATCCTGCTTCTTTTTCGTACTAAGCCTGTTCAAATTGTTTGTGCAGGCTTTTTAATTAATAGAAAGAGAATGTATGATACCGCCTTTCAGATTAGAACATACCACATTATGATAGGTCCATAGGAGGGAACGTTATTGGACAAATTGGATTATGGAACATTACTTAGTTTTGAGCCGCTGCCATTACAAGGTGGATGCAGCATTATATCTCCTACCTTAAAAGAAATATCGAAGATAGGGTTTCATACTTATCAAAGTTACTTATCCTTAATGCTGCTTGACCTGGAACATTATTTTCAAATCCTCACTAAGGATTCCGAATACTTTAACCAATATGCAAAAGAGGAAAAAGAAATCCTGCTAAAAATTAATTCCGACTATCACTTACTATCAGAGGCACAAAAGAAAAATATTACACTACTTGATGTATTATCCTTTGATAAACCTATGATGAAACACATTGGGGAGGCTCTGTCTTTCTTCCTTAACAGCAGTTTAGATTATTCCTATGAGGAAAGAGTATTTCATATAAGAAAGGATAATCAGGAATTTATTTCTCTTCCATTCTATTTTCATCCATCCATTGCGGATTTAATTCTGCAGCGCAATGGAATCACTCAAAAAAAGCAGAAAGAAAGCCTAAAGTTTAAAAACAAGCTGGCTGAAAAGTTATACCAGCGTTCTATGCAGGCAGAACATAATTTTAATAAAACCAGCAACATAGACAAAAATATGGAACTCCCAAATATCATATCTGCTGTTGCCGCTTATCATCCTTCTATTAATATAATCAATATCTGGGATATGACGGTATTCCAATTGTATGATCAGTTTCAGAGGCTGCAAAATAATAATGTATATAAAATTCAATCTATTTCCGTTGCTACCTGGGGTGATGAAAAAAATAAATTTGATGCTACACAGTGGTTTAAGAATCTAAACAATCCGTAATATTAAGATTCTATTTGAATATCTCATAGAATCTTTTTATTTAATAAAATTATAACATTAGGAGGAACAAACATGGCTATTATTAACAAGGCAAATCGCACCTGCTGCGATGTGGACATCAGAGTTTTAAAAACAATGGCACCTTATTTATTCTTTGAGGATGCAAAGGTAACAACCTTTGGTTTTACCGCAGATGAAACGTTTGCTACTGCAAAAGGAGCAAAGAAAATCTCTTTCACTAATCCAATGGATGCAACAATGACGATTGAAGCACAGATTAAGCCTTTCAAATTATACTCACTGTTATCCGATGGCACAGTAGAAAACACTGCTGTTATTGCCGAAAAACAGGTAATCACTGCTTCAACAGAAGCAACTTTAACCTTACCTGCAGGAGTAAAAGCCGGTACCGTATTCGTTTATGCCAATGGTGATTTTGGCGGCACGCCAATTCAGGGCTCTATGAGTGGTAATACTTTTAATGCGAGTGAAGCATCCAGCATTGTCAGTGGTGCTGCATATGAAGTTGGATATCTTGTTACGAAATCGGAAGGTGTACAAAGGATTTCATTCAATAACAAGAAAAATCCTCTTGATTACTACTGTACAATGAAAACGGTAGAAAAGGATGAACTTGGCGTAATTACTCCTTACATTATCACAGGATATAAATGTAAGCCTAAGAAATCCATTGATCTTAGTTTCTCTTCTGAAGGCGATGCTGCTACAGTAAAGATTGAATTCTCTTGTCTGGAAGATAAGGACGGTAACATTGCTGATATGGTGGAGTATACAGAGCCTGTTGAAATTTAAGTAAATTAGTAAATTTCATATACTAATTCTATTATATTGTAGTTTCTAAAGTGCATAGGAATAGCACTATACAATATAAGTATAGTGTTATTCCTATTTTTTACATAACAAAAAGAAGAAGGTGTTATTATATCAAATTTAAAATTAAAAACAATTGCTGATTTATATGATTGCTATGGGGAAGAAAATCTTATTCCTATTGACGTAATAAAGCAAATAATCTTTTACACATCAAAAGGTGTGCAGCCGGTATATACCTGTGAATCCGAGCTTCCTGATAAGAAAGGAAAATTAGTATGCTGGTTTTTAAAATCAGAAACTCTGTGGGTTTATAAAAAGTGGAGCGAAAACAGGCCAAAACATGAATAAGATGCTTTGGGATTCGTACCTACTGGAAAAAGGTAAATCTTTCGCCCAGTAAACTTACCCTCCCGCTGCATACATAAATTTAAAGTGTATTATCTTACAAGCCGGACAGTAAAAAAGTATAAAAGTAAAAGGATTACGGAGGACATTACAATGTTAAATTATATTAAATCAAAAATATTTTTTGCTAAATTAAAAATAGAATTATATAAGGCATTCTCCCATAGCAATGATTATATTGGAATGCTTACAAAACTTGCTGTTGCCTCTAAGGATATGCCGCCCGAGGAAGTTAAGAAAGAACTTTTATCTGCGTTAGCGAACATGATACACAGTTCTGCAAGTAATGAGAATGAAGCAATAGGGAGATAACTAGCAATCACAGCTCTTATAAGAGCTGTTTTGTAAAAAATCAGGAAGGGAGAAAAACATATGAAAAATCAATTCTCGGCCATAGTGAAAACAGTTCTTGATCTAACCAGTATAGGGAAAAAGAATATCGATGAGATACAAAAAACTATTGATAAATATCCTGTCAAAATAAAAGTGGAAATGGATAACTCCTCTCTCGAGGAAGCAGAAGAACTTGGATTATCTTGGGTAGACATATTAAAACAAGCTATGTCTGAATTAGAGGGTATCGATACTTTATTAACCAGAATTGGTAAATCAAATAATTCCTTATCCAATATATGGAACCATATGTTAGGAAACATGGAAAATTCCGATGCCGTTACTACACTTATTAACGGTTTTAATAGTTTATTAGCTGTAATCAATAAGATTACTGAGCTTAATCCGACCGCTGAACTTGGAGCCTTAAACGAACTCGCATCAAATAAAACAGGGTTAGGTAAACTTACTGCGCCCCTCTTTATAAGGTTGCATCATAACTCTCATTGCAGATGGAATACCACTAAAATGAGAAGTGGAAAATTATCCTTTATTTTCACTAACGCCATGCAATTAACGTAGAGAGTGTTTCTGTAAATGGTCGTTCATTTACATAATAATCCTTGGGTTGAGATACCCTAAATTGTCGAATATCGGGGAAAGCCGTAAACCTGGATACAGGTATTGATAACACTGAAAAAAAGCTCCACGAGGGTGTGTTACAAATAAGCATACTATCTATAGTGCATAGATTGTAAGTGAAAATGGTAATCCCGACACGTTATATGAAGTATAGAAAGTGTAATTTCTTAATATATCGTGCGAGAGGCTGACAAGACATGACGTGATACAGGCGTAATTGTATCATATGGTACACAATATACAGTCCGTAACCGCAGGGAAAACCTGCGTGAAGCGAATAGGGAAACGAACGGTATTTTTTACTGCCCTACTTAGTACAAATTACACAATATAAGCAAATTCCAGTATCATTGTCAATTTAGCGGCAGTAGAGTTTCAACAAGATGCTGGTGAAGTATGGCTTAATTGGTTCCAACATAATCTTGAAAACTATAACGATTGGTTAAAAGAGCATGCAGAACAAACTACTACCTTCTCAAAGATAACTCAAAAAGCAGGTGTGATAGTAAAGTCTTTCGGAGCAACTCTTGGCAGCATGGCCGCCATGTGGGTGGTTGGGGAGGTTGTTTCTTGGATTGTAAAAAGCGTTGATGATTTCGTTCATGCGGAAGAAAAAGCAACAGAACGAATAAGAGAATTAAATAAAGAAGCTAAGAGAATAAATCAAGAGTTAAATGAAAATAAGAAAATTATAAATGACTACGGCGAAGAGTATGCTCACTTATCTAAAGGCGTAAATCATCTAGGACGAAATGTTTCACTAACTGCGGAAGAATATAAACGATACCATGAAATTACCAACAAAATTGCAGAACTTAATCCAGATCTTGTTTCTGGCTATGATGCATTAAATAATCCTATTTTGACTGTCACGGGTAATGTGGAACGGCTTACGGCAGCTTATGAGAAAAATTATAAGGCGGCCCAAGCAGAAATTAAACTCAAGGCCCCAGAAGCCGGAAAAGAAAATTACAAGAGCTTAAAGACTGAACGAAAACACTATGATATAGCAAAAGCCCTTTCAACATCCACTCATGCTAGCATGCAAAAATCTGTTCAAGAACGAAAGGCCATTCAAGATGCACGGCAACTAGATCCTTCTAATAGTGAGCGGTATGAGGATATATATGGACTTGGAGCCAATAGTGAAGCCCTTTATGATATATTAACTAAAATAGGTATTGAAAAAAAAACCATCAATGAATTCTTAAACTCTATTTCTTCTGGGCAACTTGATAAGGACCTATATGATTCACTATTTAGCCCTGAAGTTTTAAAAAAAATACGAGTATATACTGCACAACTGGAAAGTACTTTAATAACTAGTGCAAATGATATGCGTATGTATATGAATGCTTATCTTGCATGGGACGATGACGGTTTTGGCGTTCTAGATGAAAAGAAACAACAGCTTGTACAGGATTTGTTTACGGTCTTGCCACAAGAGTATTTTAATTATGAAAAAGATACCGATACAATATACAAGAACATATCAGACCTTCTCATCAAGCCACTGTTAGGTGATGACGGTGATAAGATAGAATCAATAATAAATGACCTATTTACTAAGACAGAAGGCGACTTTAATGGATCTTATTATCAATACATCGAATTTATTAATAGTAAATTAGACGAACTTGAAACTATTTTTCCTGTCAATTTTATAGCCACCTTCAAAGAAAGACTTGGATTATCAAGCGATACAAATATTGTAGGTAACGATTTAATACAAACAGCCATTGACAAAGTTCATACTTCTGCTAATTACACACTTCCTTCGGATGCAAAAGACGAAATGAAACTTGATCTTATAGAAGGGATTAAATCATTAACAGAAGATGACCTGCGTATCTTCCTATCACTTGATATTAAAGGAAAATCATGGGATGATGTTCTTAACGATATAAAAACGAAAACGCAGGAAATAAATAATGCTAAGGGATATTCATTTGATGCCAGCAACGTGAATTATATGAACCATGTAGATCAAGCTAAATCTGCCATAACTTCTCTTGGAGATGCACTTGAAAAACTTAATTCCGAGACCGGTTTAACAGATAGTGAAATACTAGCGCTTAATAAGCAGTTTCCTGAGTTAGTAGGGCATTCTGATGATTTGGATCTAGCTATTCGTAACTTAATGGAATCTTCCAAAGATTCTGCAGTTTCTTTTTTAAATAAAGAAATTGGCCGGTTGGGCGAAAATCATCCGGCACGTAAAGGGTTAATGGATACCATTGATCTCATTGAAAATATGTTCAATAAAGCAACCGATGCCTCTAACGGTATCAAAACTCTTCAGAGTGCATTAAGTAGTTTAAAGTCGAATGCCCAAGTTCTAGCAGCTGTAGATGCAGATAGGAAACAAAATAACGGAAATCTTTCCATTGATTCTTTAAATAGTATTATTTCCACTTATCCAAAATTAACAGGTGCAGTCGCACAATACAATGCAAAGTTAATGACTTCTAAGGAGTTGTTTAATGAGCTTAAAAAAACATATGACAATGATGTTCTTGCTCTAAAGCGTGCTACCGCTGAAAAATTAAAGTTAGATAATACTTTTTACAACAACATAGTTAATAACATAGATGAGAATATAAAAAACTTAGCAGACTATTACGATATTACTCTAACTAATTTTGCTTCATACAATGCCGCCAAATTAGCGATAGAAAAAATAAAAACTTCTGAGATTGAGAAGATAAACAATAATTTTAAGTTTGTAGATGGTTTCCCTACTTATGCTAGTGACTTTGAAATGGGAGTAGTGAATATTGGTTTTAGCGCTTATCTTAACTACAAATTAGATAAAGAAATTATTGAAAAAGACTTTCAGAAAATTTTAGATGGCATGTTAGAATCTGTTTCATTTAATTCCGGTATTGACTGGAAGACGTTTAACTCCGGTAATGGTTCAGGAAGCACCTCAGAATTTTCCCAATCCATTGACTTTATTTCTGAAAAGATAAAAGTTACTGAAAATAATATAAAGAGTTTAAACGCTGTCCTAGAGAATACTTCCGGGCTCGAAGCTCAAAAAAACCTATATAAGCAACTGATAACCGAGCAATCCAAGCTAACAAAAGCATATAGTGCTTCAGCAGAGGCATACCAAACTCAATATACAAATGCATTAAAGGACAAAAACTTAAGTGAATCTGATATTGAAAATATAAAAAATGGTGGCTTAACCATAGAGAAATTCCAGGGAAAAGATAAGGATTCTATCAGTGAAAAAAGATATAATGCAGCTCTGAAAGCCATTGAGCTAAGAGATCAATTAGCTAATATTGATGTTAATTATCAAAATTCGATTGCCGGATTAACGAAATACAGTAATGAGCTTGCTAATATTCCTTGGGGTGAGGCAACGGCAAACATCGATAAGCTCAACGATAGAATTTCCCTTCTAAACGAAGAACTTAACAATACGACAGACTATAAAAAAAAGAATGAAAAACTGAGCGATATCTTAGAAGAACAGAAAGCTATTCTTGAGGAATACAAGAATGCGAATAAGGAAACAGAAAAAAATGCAGAAACGGCATTCGATAGCATCGACAAGAAATATCGCATCGGTATAAAATCCGGAGAAAAGATATCTACCGATGGAGTTACAGATCTTAATCAGCTTGCTCTCATTCTTCAGTATAACGCACAAATTGATAAGCTGATTGAAGGCACTGCTACTCTCGCCTTGGAGCAGGAAAAGTATAATAGCCTCAGACGTGAGACAGACTCAAAAATATTTGAAAATAAAAATGCAGAGTTCGATAAAATCATAGAAAAACAATCAAAGCTGCTCTCAGAAATAGATACAACGATTGGATTCGTGGATGACAATAGCATTGAACAAATCTCATTATTACAAGCCGGTTATGAAGAAGCAGCTCAAAAGGTTGGATTATTAAAAGCCGAAATATCGAATTTGCATAAAGAATATGCAAATGGCAAAGGTAATATAAGTTTTGAAGAGTATATGTCAAGACTTGAACAATTAGATTCCGATCAGCTTAATGCCGCCAAGGCAATGCAAAGTTATCAAAATCAAATTATATCAGCGATGAGAGCCAGATATGATGAGCAAAAGAAATTAAGTGAAGATGCATTAAAAGCAGAATTAGAAAATATAGAAAAAGCAAAAAAAGAGGCTTTGGATGCATCACAGTCTCTGATTGATGACTATAAAAAAATTATAGATGCCCGTAAAAAAGCACTCCAAGACCAAGAGGAATCAGATAATTATAAGGAGCAGGTGGAGGATTACAATAAAACAATATCGAACCTCCAAACCCGCATCGAGAGATTGAAGGCTGCTGAATTATCTGGTGACAGAACCGCCGGTGCTGAGAGAAGAGAGCTAGAAGAACAGCTGGCAGAACAGAAAAAATCTTTAGATAAGCTTCAAAAAGACCGGCAGGTTGACTTAGCTTTAGATGCATTGGATGAAGAGTATGCTGCTTATGAAGATATGAAAAAGCAGCAGATGAAAGATGATGAGACATATTATAATAATCTAAGAGATGCAGAACAACGTAAGTTCGATGAAAATTATGATATAAAAGAAGGCAAGATAACCAAACTCTACGAAAACGAGAAAGCTCTGATTATGGAGGCAGCTCAATTAACCAGCTCAGAATTTTCAAAAGCATTCGAAGAAATCAATAAAGTTCTTGCTCAATATGGGATATCACTATCAGCCGAATTATCCAATGCTTTGAATTCAAGCAATGACATTTTATCCAATTCGTCATCTTCTTCCGGTTCCAGCGCTGCTTCAAATCGAGATGCCATTAATACCTTGCTAAAAAACGGTACAAGCAAAACCGGAGATAGTGCATTAAATAGATATGTAAAAAGCAATTTCGGCTCTTATTTAACCTTTGGTGAAATGGTTCAATTAGCTAGATTACTTGGATTAACAGAAATCAATAGTGAGTCTGATGTAAAGGGCAGCAGTGAAAACCGTGAGAAAATACGAAAAGCATTAATTTCAGCCGGATTTGAGAAAGGCGGCATCGCACAGATATCTTCCAGTAACTTCACCAAAAATCTGACCGGAGGCATAGAACACGGAATTGCTTTGGTTAGAAATGGGGAGGGATTTGTCCGACCGGAAGATGTCTCCAATATCAAACATCTTCTTGATGTCATACCTGATATCAATGGTATGATCAATAATATAGCTCCATACGTTTCCAGCCTGACAACTAATCAAAACTTAGCACCTGTTATAAATTTTAATTTAACAGGCGGCACCATAACACAAGAAGCTATGCCTCAATTTAATAGATGGAAATCAGACATAATTAATGAAATTTCTAAGATTATGATAGAAGGAGCTAAAAAAAGATAGTTTCAAGATTTTTTTACAAAAGCACTCTTCCAGCTTTGGAACGAGTGCTTTTTAGGTTCTGAAAATAATTAGCAGGTTGAAACTTATAGGGTATACAAAACATGCCTTATAAGCTTAATACGACTCAGTTATGCAAAAAGCACATGCATATATCTACATTCCTGTGTGTGCAGAAATGAGGTTAAAAATGACAATCAACGATGGATTTCGATTTATTTATGCAAATCAATCTTCTGACGAATTTGGAGTCTTTAAAGGTGCTTTTGGTAATGGTACCGACAACATCGATGAAGCTACCGGTTTAATAACATCAAAAACTATGTTTCAAGAAAAATGGAGTTTCCATGGCATTGAAAAAAATGAACCTCTGAAATTCAAATTAACAATCGCCAAGTCAGACGGCACTTACTTTGACGCATATGAAGAAAGAGCAATAAAAAAATGGCTATGTAAAAAGAAAAGACATTGGCTGTATATCGATCAGGACGACTTAGCCAACATTGGATATTATTGTATCTTACTTAATCCTCAAAAGGTTAGTGTTGGCTTAAAAAGCGCGGGAATTAGCTTTGATGTTATCTGTGATTCCAATCATGCCTGGTCAGATTTACAAAAACAAAGAAGACTGAGTTCCGATGGAACATTCCAATTTATCTATCACAGCGATTTCGATGAGGAAGTATTAACTCCTGTTTTTACTATCACTCCTCTTTCGGATGGAACTATTAAGATAAAGAATAGAACAACAGGGAAAGAGGTCTCTATCGATCATTGTATTACGACAGAAACCATTACTATGGATTGTGAAAATGAAATTATGGTATCCAGCAGCGGCAGAGTCCTAATAGGCAATTGGAATAAACGATTTTTACAAATTATAGAAGGGGTAAATATGATTGAATTAACCGGAGATTTTGTTTTAGATATGGAATATCGGCTCCCTGTCAGAATAGGCGGTTAGTACAATATAAAACCAAGCTTTCTATGTAAGTTTGTGCTGCACACCACAAACTTGTTATACACAAAAAACATGTGCAAGAATGGAGGTTAATATGTTATTTCACTATGATCATTATAAGAATTTAAAACAAAGCCTAATGTTTTTAGCAAACCCTCAAAAAGAATACATCGGAGGAATACACGGTGCTGAAAACCTCCACTTAACGGTTCATTTTAACGACGTTTCAAAGGCTTCCTTTAAACTATATGAATCTTCTGACTTATATAGCAAAGTAGAAAAAAAAAGATTAGTAGAAATCCAACATGTGGCATGGTTTCAAATTGAAAATGTAACCGAACATAACGATGGGCTGGTGGCCTATAAGGAGGTGGAATGCTCCACATTAGAAAGTGAACTGATTGGAAAACGTGTGGATGATATCAAAGGAACATTCTCTCTCTATAACATATTAGAACCGGAATATAGCTTACTTCATATCATATCCTCTGCTTCCGGGTGGAACATAGGGCATGTGGACAATGAGTTAATTGGAAAATGGCGAACCTTCTCCATCGATTCGGAAAAAGTATATAATATTTTGACCACAAGCATAAGCAAGTCGTTTGAATGCATCTTCCAATTTGATACCTACACAAGAACAATTAATGCTTATAAACTTGAAAACCTTGGTAAACTAACAGATATTTTTATATCAAAAAGAAATCTGTTGAGAGAATATATCTTAGAAAGCAGTTCAGAAGTTGTTACGAAATTGAAGGTTCTTGGCGGAGACGGATTTGATATTAGAGAAGTAAATCCAACGGGTACCAATTATTTAATTAATGTTGACTACTATAAGGTACCGATATCCGGGGGCGGCTGGATGACGGAGGGCTTACTCAATGCCCTGAACGCCTACCAAGCGGCATACGATACTAAAATAACTGGGCATGCTGCTTTGGTTAATTCTCTTAAAACATTACAGCGTGAGTTAAGCTCTTTAAATTCTCAACTAACCGACTTGGAAAGTTATAAAAAAGCACAGGATGAAATTGTAGGCTCCTATATAACAATGTATCATGGTGCACCTCCAACCGATGCACCGGAATATTCTTCTTATTTGAATGCGCTAAATTCGAGTAATTCTTATGTTTCTCAGATAGCAGATAAAAAAAATGAAATTGCCGGAAAAGAACATAGTATTGAAAGTATTAAGGCTGCCTTAGATGAAATCAGTCTCCATTTAAGTTATGATAGCTACTTTACTTCAGAACAAGTAAAAGAATTGAATACTTTTCTGACAGAGAACGAAGCATATGAGGATTCTACCTTTACCATTACCGATATTATGTCGGAGGATGAAATCACAGATATGCGTATGGAACTAATGTCCAATGGAAGGTCTGAGCTTGCCAGGGTAAGTAGGCCTCAATATACCATTAAGATAACTGCTAAGAATCTCTTTTCCTTGGTAGACGACTCTTCCATGAAAATTGGATTTGAAAAATGGAAAGAGCAATTATCCGCAGGCAATCTTATTACTTTATCCTTAAGAAAAGACTTATGTACTACCGTGAGAATACTTTCCATTGAAATAGACTTTGATGACTTGGAAAATATGAGCCTGACATTAAGTGATAAAAGCAGTCTTGATGATAATACGATACAATTGGAAGAGCTATTAGCCAATGCAGGCAAATCCTCTTCTTCTCTGTCTTTAAAACAATTTGGATATGATCAAGCCTCCAAAATAACTTCCAGCGTTAGAACTTTTATGAATAGTACACTAAATGCGGCAGCCAATGCCATGATTAATAATGACAATGTGGAAACCGAGTTTGGCCCATACGGAATAAGAAATAAAAAATGGCTGCCGGATCAGCAAAAATACGATGATTATCAGTCTTGGTGGAATCAAAACACTCTCCTATTCAGTGATGACGGTTTTAAATCCAGCAAAACAGGGATTGGACTTTTTACCTCGTCTAGCGGTGAGAAATTTTATGGTGTCCTGGCGGATGTTATCTGTGGGCAGCTCATTATGGGAGAACAATTGTCAATTAGAAATGCCAGCGGTACTTATACGATTCATGATAATGGGCTTACCGCAAGTGCAAAGGCCGGTGGGAACACTTATTCCGTGGGGATAAATCCAAGCACTCCCGGCGATATTTTTCAAATAACGATAAATGACAGTAAAAAATTATATGTGGACACGATTAGTAATAAATTGGTCTTCGGAGGAGATTTAGTTGCTGCCGGCGGAACATTTTCAGGAACTGTAAGCGGAGGCAGCATCAACATTAACAACAGATTCTTAGTAAATTCAAACGGTGATGTTACACTTCCTAGCAATGCAGTAATTTCATGGGGGCAGATTACCGAAACTCCTACCATAATTGATGAGAATACGGTCACTCAAATTACTAAGAATACAATAACTACTGCTCAAATTAGATGTGACCAGCTATATAGTGGTACAATTTCATCTGAGTTAATTGATGTTAAAAATTTAGTTGTACAAAAAATAAAATCTAATGGTATGGTTGGAGATTACAACATTAACAGAGATATGTCTTTGGATGTGCATGGTGGACGTTTGATGTGCTATACCGGCACCAATTATGATACAGCATATGATAAAACCGTATTGGTTGATAATGCTATTTATGTTGATAATGTCTACACTGATTCTATACGTGCAAGAAATATGAGAAACAATAATAGTAAAACTATAAGTATAGGAGACTCATCAACAATCGTTACTATTTGTGGAAGTACTGCTTTGACAGGTTCTAATGTTGGAGACTTTGCTTTAACGAGTGGTAATATTGGATTATACGCCGCACCTATATCACATCCTCATAATACCTCTAATATATCGGCAGATGTAAGGGAGCTTGCTTATATCCATTTTGACGGGGGTAATGCATGTGGATATAATTATGCTGAAAGAACTTATCAAAAGACAAATTCATCAGATCTTAAACTGAAATATGATATTCATGAGTTAAAAAATTCTAAAGATTTAATTATGGGAACGAAACCCAAAACATATCGATTTAAAGATAGCGAATTAGATAAAAAAGTACATGCTGGTGTTATTGCGCAAGAACTTATCAATTTATTAACTAATTTAGGTATCGATTATAAAGACAGTGGATTTATTGAGGAATATACAAGCAGAGAATGGTTAGGTGAAGGGTTTTATGGAACCTCATTCTACCGAGTAAATTATGAGATGTTTATTCCTTACTTGTTAGATTTCTGTCAGAAGATGTATTGCAAAATAGAAGAATTGGAGAAAAGATAATGGAAAACAAAGACGCCCAAGAAAAAGAACTTACAAGGCTTAGCTATACACTGGAAGATATCAATAGTATTTTAGCTGCTCTTTCCACCATTCCGGTATATGGAAAACAATCTGTTCAAAATATGAATTTTATCTATACCGTATTAACAGAACAAATGATGTCAAAGAATAATTAGAAAGGATGGTGTTACATCGTGCTAAACAAAATCCATACCCGATTAAAAGTGGATTTATATTGTCCATCACAATTCACCGTAGTAAACACTCAGCAGGGAGATGAGAATTCACGCATTATTGAGGTGGAACTGCTAGATAACGGTACCCCATATGTTATACCGGAGCAAGTAACCATTTCCCTGCAAGGTGCACGACCTGATGGATTTAGTATTCTAGAGGCTTGCCAGCATGAAGGTAATATTATCACCTGTGAACTGAGTAACTACGTATTAGCCGTAGAAGGAAAGTGCAGCGTTAAAATTGTACTTATGGATTCCGATATGGTTTTATCCTCGGTGCCTTTTAGTATTCTGGTAGGTAAGAATCCGTTTGATGAAAATAGTGTGATAGCTACTCCTCAATTTTCTATCTTAACACAAGCAATCAATGCTGCGAATGAGGCATTAGAAAAAGCAACACAAATTAACGAGGCTTGGGCAGAACAAAGTGCAAACATTGATTCGCAGTGGACAACTCAAAAGGAATCCATTCAGACGGAATGGGAGGTAAAAAAAGATGAAATAGCTGATGCAGTCAATCTGGCTGATGATGCAGCAGAAAATGCGAACGTCGCTGCTTCTATTGCCAATGCAGAAACTGAAAGAATGAAAGCACTGGAAGAATCTATTGAAAACACGGAGTCAGCCAGAGTTACCTCCGAACAAGATCGTGTTAACGCTGAGACGGAAAGAGCAGTTGATGAAAACGAACGTAAAGCAAATGAAATAAACCGTCAACAGGCAGAATCCAAGCGAGAAAGTGATTTTATAACTGCGAAAACTGCTGCCGAGTCAGCCGCTACAAATGCAAATAATGCGGCTCAGAATGCGGAAAATGTGGTGACACAAGTGGATTTAAAAATTCAAGAAGTAAATACTGTTATAGAATATGTAAATCAATCTGCACAAGAGACAAATGATATTGCCGATTTATTAGAACAGGAAACATTAAAAATATTTAAAGAGGCAGTTAGCACGTATGCTGATTTAGCACTCAAATATCCAAATGCCGAAAACGGCTGGACAGTGACCGTTGAAGGCGAAATGTCCAGCTATAGATATAATGGAACAAAGTGGATTAACTTGGGCGTCATATCTTCTGTTGATACTGCAACCAATACAGCTCTTGGTATTATAAGAGGTGGTGGGGATTTAGACGTGAAATCCGATGGGAGTGTGAAGGTTAGACATAGTGAGAATGCGGATACGGTAGGTGGAAAATCAGTTAGCGACTTTGTTCAAAACTTAAAAAACACTGTACCAGCAAACACAGATATATTGGCTTATGCAAATACAGTAGAAACATATGATGTTGTAACTATTAGAATGTATAACCCGACAAATGTTCCTACAAATTACGGATATACAAATGGTACCGGTGATTTCTGGGTTACTATTTCTGTTTTAGATAAAGGGAAATATGTACAGGTTATAATAAGAGATGTACGTTCCAATCAAGAATTTTTAAATACCAATACAGACGGAACTTGGCAAGGATGGTTAAGGACAAACGATGGTGGAAATGCCGCACGGTTAGGTGGATTAGATAACAACAAGTTTGTTCAATGGATTGCCATAGTAAATCTTACCATGCTACAAAATACAGCGATGACACTGAATTACGAGGGAGATATTGAACCAGCTACTGCAAAAGCAATCGGTCTTTCAGAAAACTGGTGGCATGTGAAATACCAGCGGCACTCAAATACCGCAGGCGGTTATGGCATGCAACAATTCTACCCATTAAACGCTCCAACCCAAGTGCCAAAGTATCGTACGGCTAGTTCTTCTACTTGGGATACACTAAAAAATATTGGAGATGGCAGCAATTCTGATACTTTGGATGGTAAACATGCGAGTGACTTTGCTACGGTTTCTCATATCCAAACAATTGATAAGGGTGGTACTGGAGCGACAACAAAAAGTGGTGCCAGGTCTAATTTAGGTGTTTCAGTTCAATCTAGTTCTCCATCAGTATATGCGAGTGGTGACTTATGGATATGGTAGGTAGTCAGGAGGTGATGACATGAGTATAGGGAGATATACCGGTTCATACTGGAGGCAAATGGATGGATACTATAGTACTGTGAAGAGGTATGATGGTAATTCATATGTAGATATTGCTTCTATTAAGAGATATGATGGTTCTGCATGGGCAAATTGTTATGAATCAGTACCACTCGTATTATGTAGGAAATTGGCTTCTTATCCTGAAAGGAATACCGAAATAGATGCTGATCTTACTGACGGTCTGTGGTTATATGATTATAATGACTACGCTTGGTATGGTAGTGATGAAATAAATTACAACCTATTTTTCAACTACATAGGTAGTGGTATACCAGCACCAGTGACTATGAAATATACTTTCGATGGTATACCAGCATATAGCAATATATTTATTTATAGGAATGGTCGGAGCTATGAAACTCTCGACTTCGGATACGCAAATGGTAAGACTGTTACCAGAGGAACATATATGCTACCAGAGGGGACTACAGGTATCGAATTCGTAATTGGAACATACGTTAATAATAACAATCACTATGAAACGACTGGCTATCTCGAAGTCACTATCGATAATCCAATAGTTAATGGTCAAAATTTTGGCTATAGGTATAATGATGATATGACCATAATCTGATGATGATTCTTTAGCCTCTATGGCATATTCGCCTATAATAGCAGACTCGAAGAAATACAAATTAAGAATACAGATGGGAAGGTAATGTATAATGTCAAATACTATTAAAAAGATTGTAATAAGAAACAGTGAACTAACATGTAACGATGTCTATCCATATCGATACGATTTCGGGAAAGGTAAGGAGGTTCTAAGAATCTCGATCAGCGAATCAAATCATACATTCGATGACATCAGAAGTATATTAAAAGATTGCCCTTACGAGATAGAATACTATATCGACGATGAACTAAAGAATGTGTACGAGCACTATAGCCGTGACTTTAATTGCAGCTACAAAGACGGCATATATTCTGTAGAAATCACAAGAATTGATGAATTGGAAAGACGGATGAAACACTTAGAGAGTGCAAATGAGCTATTACAAGGTGTTGTAAATGAACTACTCCTTGGGACAAATATAATTTAAGGAGGACACCGTATGAAAAAATACAGCGCAACAGTTAGATATCTTGTAAACCAAATATTGATTAATAACCTTACTTATTTACAAGTAACAGCAGCAAGACCTGATTTGAAGAAGGATATCGAGGATTACATTATCCAAGAAAACCTTGAGATTGATAAAACAATCTAAGTAGCACAGATTTCATAATCATTTGCATACATAGAGCACTCGGCTGAGTGCTTTTTTGTATGCAGAAAAAAGAGGGGAAATGGAAAGAAACACCGTTCTCTTATAAATAAAACCAGAGGTAAATCAAATGAACAAATTATTAGAATTATCAGTAGGAGAACTTACAGCTATCATAGCCGGGGGTATTGTCGTATGCAGGTGGCTTTGGAAAATAGTAAAAAAAATACTCACTGGTTTAAATTTGTTCTACAAAAAAAAATCAGAATATGAGCGAAAAGAAGAGGAAGAAGCTCAGCAGAAAGCAGAGATGGCACAAATGCAGGAAAGTATTAATTCTTTGATTTCATCCTTTCATGCTTTTATTGAAAAGAATAAAAAAGATAATCAGGCACTGCTTAGAGATCGAATCCAGCAAATATACCATCTTACATTACAAAAAAAATATATAACGGAATATGATTTGAAGAACTTTACTCATCTGATGGATCGGTACGAAGTTAATGATGGAAATTCATATATTGTTGATATTGTAAAGCCTTATATAAAATCCGTGCGTGTCTATCTTGATGATGATGAAGTAAATTCAGAATCATCAAAAAAGTGAGGTATTAACTTTGGAAGGTATTAAGAATTTTTTAGAGTTTCTTAATGAAAATTGGACAGGCATTATGATATGCCTTGGCATAGGTATTAGCATTTTTCATAAAATAAAAAACTATGTAAGCTTGTCTACGGATGAAAAGATCTCCATGTCGAAGAAACAATTGAAAGAGACTGTGCTAAAAATGGTAAGCGAAGCAGAGTTACAATATGAAGATTACAGGGGCGCGGGAGCACTGAAACGCTCAGAGGTTATTTCACGTATCTTTAACGATTACCCTGTTTTAAGTAAGGTTACTGACCAGGAATCACTCTTAAAAGAGCTGGATTCCTTAATCAAAGGCGCACTCAGGGAAGTACGCAATGTAATATTGTAGGCTAATGAAAGCAGCCTATTGTGATTATGATGGATAAGGGGCTTTTGCAAAATTAAAACTTATACCATATCGTGTGGAATAAAAATATTTTCTACACTATTTGGTATTTGAAATTTCTTTTGTAAAAACCCCTTTTTTTGCAAAGGAGGAACTTATGAATTCTGAACAATTGAGACATTCTGTTATCAGCAAATATAAATTACTACTAAATAGAAATAAATATAACCAAAACCTCAGAGACTATTGTTTTGTAAAGTATAAAGATCATCAGTACTACAGCGACTGCTCTTCCTCTATCTCCTATGCCTATAAAGAAGCCGGGATAAGCTTTGGAATATTAAATACCGTGGGTATGTATCAGTCAAATAAGTTTACCACCGTGGATATAAAAATTTCAAACGGACAGATAACTACAAAAGACATTTCAAAGCTAAGAATCGGTGACATGCTTCTTTATGCGGGAATAGACCCGAATAGAGCCTATGCTAACTATGTCGGGCATGTGGAAATGGTATATTCAGTATCAAATAATAGAGTCGTGTTATGCGGACATCCAAGCGGTACTCCAAGGTTAATAGACCTGACTGAGTATAACACCCACATGTTTAATTCAAGGACAAATAAAACGAAATTAGGTAGTAGAACACTGTTATGTGTAAAAAGATTTATTCAGGACGAGGACAACCATATTACTGATAATTTTGACAATCTATATTGGACTATTAAGCTTCAGGCCGTACTTAATTACTTACACAAGGATGATAAGTCATTTGCCAGACTTGATATCGATGGAAAAGCAGGAATTAAAACTTTAAATGCTGCTCAAACCCTTACCAAAGGCTCAAAAGGATATCTAGTCGAATTAGTGCAGGAGAAACTAATAAATAAATACGGTTACGACCTCGGTGAGTTTGGTAAAAACGAAGATGGAATTGATGGGGAATGGGGCCTTAAAATGAATGAAGCTGTTTTAGACTTTCAGAAAAGATATGTAGGACAAGCGAGTCCCGATGGCATTATTACCAGTGGAAAATCAACCTGGAAAAAGTTATTAGAAATGAGCTGATTAACAATTAGATAAAACACATTACTAGAGAGAATACATCGCTTTTTATGAACCGGGATTAATATTTTGATAATAATATCATAAAAGAGAGATGGAAACTAAGATGACCTCCATAAGCTAGATTTTTAGGTCTAACGTATGGAGGCCAGTTCATTTTTTCTATTTCTTTTTCTACTTATATCATACCATAAAACCACCATTTTTTCAAGACTTGTAATGATTTTACAGTGGCTGTATAATGAGCTACTACAATCGAAAGGAGCATTCTATGGATAGTAACCTTTTTGAATTAATTCTATCGCAAAATAAGCAAAATGAACTGTCATCCCTTATCTCCTGCAATGATAAAACGGAACAGTTCGGATTAAGCTTAACGAAAGAAGAAGCGGAAGAACTTATGGTATGCAGAAGTGAAAGCCTTAGAAAACACAAGCGGGTGGAATTTAATCATGGTATCTTAGACAAACTAATTTTCGCATTTTGCGACTCGCAGTACATTAGCCCGGACAATTACGTAGAATTCTTAGAAGAGCTTCAAGATATCTTCTATGAGTTTAAAAATGAATCCGAAGATAAACTAACAGACGACGAATTAATCACTTTTATGAAGGAACAGTTTGAATCGGTCTGCTTCGGAGATATGGAATATCTCTCCGGTACCTGCCTTGAGAGGTTTTGTACCGCTATTCGTGCAGGCTATGAAGGCTATCAAAAGACCGGCGGTTCTCATGAATACGAACAATTCTCTGAAGAAGCAAGATGGGATAAGAACCTTTATCTTGAGGTATTAAGGGAGTTATGCTGGAGTTAACTATATAAGAAAGATACCTTTCTTCTTATGTATGGCATTTAGATAAAGTGCTTAGGTTTCTCCCTTTCAATACAAACCTTGAAATAAGGCAGTGCTATAAAGCTTCAAATTTTGATTAAGACTCTTTGTATTTTATAAGTTTGCAGCACTAAATCCTTAGTTAACTTAAATATAGATAAAATTACGCGAAGAAACGAAATCAGATTCATAAATAAACCAACATCTTAATTTATATACGTGCTAAGGCACGCAGACGGGAGTTAACATGGAATACAAAATAGAAGACTTGCTGCCCATTGTGGCGAAACTAACCGAGAAATATACCTCAAAAGAAAGCAGCTCTGTAACGTATGAGGCAGCCAGAACTCTTATGGAGGCTGTTATTTATTGCATAAACGAAGCAGAAACGGAGCAGGATTATTCAATTGTGGATGAGAAGCAACCAAACCTTGCCTTGTTATACGAGCGAGGGTTAGACTTTGTGATAGAAAAGACAAAAGAAGCAAAGAATCTCTATGATAGAATCCTAGAAGACTTTGAAGACTATGACTGCATCAATTACATCGATACAATCCTAAAAGGTATGCCTGCTTTCTTCACCCGTTATGATGCCAAATTTCATCCGCAAAACCATATTCTCACTTTAGACTATCCATTAATCATAGATTTACCTAACCTATGCGGTATCGACTTAATCCTAGCATACTTAAAAGGTATTCTCCTGGAAAAACACTTTTTACTTTGTTTTGACCGGTTTGCAATAGGAAATCTATTAGTAAATATTTTACCCGATTATCAATCACTATACTTTGATAACCTATCATACCCTGTCTTATTAAATGCTGTTGGCCGCCGCATCGTCAAAAAGCCATTAAAAACCCTATTGCTAAAATATAATGACTGTGATTTAATCAAAGCTTATTTTTATGGGGATGATGTTTATGCTATGGAGCTGAAAATAAAACTGCTTATTCAAACCATTGTTTCACCACTTGGGGATATTGCGCAAATATATTTTGCTAAGGCTGCAAAGGATTACGCAGCAAGAATTCAAATGGGTATACAGCATGGTACTCTCGATAGAATATTTCTTTGTACGGTGTAATTGCAAGTACGAAGCATAATTGAAGATGCCGTTCCCTTAATTACAGATTAACTCATACTCTCTGGCAAGCAAAGCCTCTCTTAATTCCTTCTCTGTGCGAAGCTTTCGAGGAAATATCATTCCCCCAGACGCCAAGTCTCCAAGCTGATGATAATCACTGCCGGATGTCTCGATAAGTTGAGGATATTGCTTTGCAAAATTCAAGGCATGGTGGTTTCTGCTATCATGCCTTGGGTTACCGTTATACACTTCTACACCATCCAAATACTTATGATTTTCCATGATACAATATCCGTTCTTATCTTCTGGCGTTATCTTTAACGTATCCAACACGAAAGATAACAGCCGATAAAAGAGCCAATAGAAAATAAGCAAGAACATCCCAGATATCAAGAAGCGGTTCTCCTATCTGCTTCAATAATATGAAATTAACTCCAAACGATAAAGGAATTCCGAGAATCAGTGCTATGGAAGCAGACTGGTATCTTGGCAACTTGGATTTCACAAATAATACGTGTACTATCCACAGATATAGGATAGAAACAATAGCAACAGGAATACCAATAGGCATAAGAAGCCTATCTATTCCGATAATCCGCTCCAGCGCATAAAGATACGGAATAGTGATTAGACTTATGCAAATTAATGAAATAAAAACTCCCCTTTTCCTCCAAATAACCGCTGGAATAGCGAGCAGCCACACATATATAATTGAACTGACAGGATACCAGGACCAAGTTAATTTTCCCGTGATAGCGAAATCGCAGATAAGGCATACCATAATCCCAAGAAAGAAAAGTGAAGTGATTGCAGCGGCAAATGCTTTACGAATATTTTCTGATTTACGCTTTGTTACTGTCTCCGCATACTGAATGGTAGACTCAACAATGAAATCTACATCGGCAGCCATTGACATTGACACTCTTTCCCCCTTTAATAATTCACCTGTAGTTACTCCCAAAAGCTCTGATAGTGCAGATAATAACGAGATATCAGGACAACTTAACCCTCGTTCCCATTTTGAAACAGCTTTATCGGTAACACCTAGCTTCATTGCTAATTCTTTTTGTGTCAGCTTTTTTATTTTTCGCTGCTCGGCAATTAATAGTGCCATTTTTTCATTATCCATTTTAAGGTTTCCTTTCTGTTTGCTTCCTTGTACTATCAGTATAACGCCAAACAAACACTCTTTTCAACCGACCATAGGTTGAGAATACAAAATAAACCAATGGTAGAATTACGCTTTGACAGCCCATCTCATCTTCGTAGAACGGGCACGTGGGTTTCTATTACATTCTTCTGCAGAGGGGCGGATTACCTCTTCTGAAATCTCACAGTAGATACCTTCTCGCTGTAAATTCTGAAAGGATTTTTTCACAAGCCTATCTTCTCCTGAGTGGAAGGTTAAGATTGCAGCTCGTCCTCCTTTTGCCAGTACATAAGGAAGTTTTTCCAGGAAACTGTATAATACTTCATATTCATTATTCACATCAATCCGCAATGCTTGGAAGGTTCTTTGACAAGACTTTTTAATTGCTTCTTTTCGCTCATTTTCCGGTATAAAAATCAGCGCTTTACTAATAAGATCACGAAGTTTTGACGTTGTATCAATCTTATTTCCTCTTTTGAATTCATTTACAATCGCTCGTGAGATTTCTTTTGCATAAGGTTCATCGGAATTCTCAATTAACATTCCCTGTAGTTCTGTCTGTGAAATAGTACTTAAACGTTCTGCTGCCGAGATTCCTTTCTCAGGATTTAATCGTAGATCCAGCGGACCTTCTGTCTTAAAGGAAAAACCTCTGTCCGGATTATCAATCTGCATCGAAGAAACTCCCAAATCTGCTAATACAAAATCAAATAACCCCGCTTCGTCTGCAACCTCATCTATATTAGCAAAATTAAGCTGTTTGATCGTTAGAATTTCAGCACCAAATCCTAAGCTTTTAAGGCGCTCTCTTGTTTTCACTATTTCAATTGGGTCAACATCAAGTGCATACATATGGCCTTTGGATTCCAGACATTTTAACATTTCCCTCGTATGACCGCCATAGCCAAGGGTTGCATCCAATCCCTTTTGCCCCGGTTTGATTTGCAGAAACTCTAAGATTTCATTTACACAGATGGAAATGTGCATGCCAGCAGGCGTACTTCCTTTTTGAATTACCTTTTCAACTGTTTCTGCATATTTTTCCGGTTGTCTTTCTTTGTATTTTTCTTTAAAGGTTTTTGGGTGGGTTCCTTTGTAACGAACACGGCGTTTGTGGGTGGGTTCCTGGTTGTCTGTGGGTTGCCTTGTGAGGGGGGATTCGTTTTTATTTTTATTTTGATCAGTCATAATATCACGTATAATCCAATTATCGTAGATGGTAATTGGATTTTTCCTTTCTCCCAGATTCAACTGGGTATTTCATTCCATCTCTGTTATATTTTGAAAAGACACTGTGGATCTGTATCTATATTTTTACAGCTTTGACTGTTCCGAGGTGACTCAGACCACAGCTTTTCATCTACTACTGTTAATCAGTTTGTTAACGCATAGAACCTTTGGTTCTTTAGACGTTTCTATTTACGTGATTACACAGCCGAATTCTCAGTGGAAGACACCAGTGCCAAAATACATATCAGGAGGTATAACTCTATGTCGATGTACTTTGTTGGAATTGATATTTCCAAGTACAAACACGATTGCTCCATCATATCTGCCGCTGACCAAAAGGTTGTTTCAAAGTTTACTATTCAAAATGATAAGGCAGGTTTTGAACAACTACTCATTACTTTTAATTCTCTCTCCCATCCGCAGGACATAAGAATAGGGTTTGAATCAACAGCCCACTATGCCCTCAATCTTGAACTCTTCCTTGAAAATGCCAACCACAGCTTCATGGAAATTAATCCAGTTCTCATCAAGGAATACAAGAAATCCACATCTCTAAGGCGAACCAAAACCGACTCTGTTGACTGCGAATCAATAGCCCGGTGGCTAATGACTGTCGAGTACAAACCCCATTCAAAAGGATTTTACCACGCTTATTCCTTAAAGTCACTAACTCGTTTAAGAGACCGCCTTGTCAGGCAACGTTCGTTTTACCTTGTAAAGATAACTAATGTGCTGGACCACACATTCCCTGAATTTAAGCCATTCTTTCATGAGCGATTATCCAAGACTGCTTTATATCTTCTTGAGAACTATGGCTCTGCTGAAAAGATGGCTCGAATGAACGCGGTATCCTACGAGAAACTTCGTTCTCTATCAAGAGGAAAATTTTCTCCCCAGCAATTCTTGCGGTTAAAGGAACATGCTGCAAATACCATCGGCGTAAATAACTCAATCTTTGATGTGGAATTAAACAGTCTGCTGACGCTATACAGATCTCTTGTAAAAGAGATTGATACGCTTGAAAAAGAAATCAATACACTGATTGAGCAAGTACATCCTCATTATATGTCAGTTCCCGGTATTGGCTCTATATCTGCTGCAGTTATCTATTCTGAATACGGCGATATATCGAACTTTTCAACTCCTGCCCAGATGCTCGCATTTGCAGGTATAGAACCCGGTGTCAATGATTCAGGGACAGAATCACATGAAGGCAGGATGGTGAAGCATGGTTCCTCTCAGCTCCGTTATGTCCTCATCAACTGTTGTCTTCCTTTAATCCGGTTCGATATGACATTTGCAGCTTACTATGCCAAGAAACGCGGAGAAGGCAAACCACACAGGGTTGCTATCACCCATGTGGCAAAAAAACTTGTTAGAGTCATCTATGCATTGGAGAGGCAGGATATAGACTTTAACGCTCAGAAACTCCGTTAATCGTTTCATAACTGAAAGTTTCATCCCATCTGAAATACAGTGTATTCAGATGGTTTGTTAAAGTTCCCTTTTTTATAAAATTAAAAATCTTCAAAAATCACTTGACTATTTATAGTTTGTCACCTCTTCTATTAATAGCTTTCGTACTTTCGTATCACGTCTGCAAGTTCATAAATTTAAGTATACCTTATCAAACATACCTTATCAAACATACCTTATCAAATATAACTTATTTCGATATCGAGTAACCTCTACAGAATATATAAAATAATCCCTAATCTCTATTCTACAATGTTTCCGCATATTCCACATCATAAAGAGATTCTTAACATAAAAAGCAGTAAGCACACTTTACAAGAAAGTGGACTACTGCTATGTAAAGACTAAGAGGGCAAACACTCGTAATTATCCTACGAACCTGTTGTCATGGGATATTTTGCCATATTTAACTATGAAAGTCGATAGTTCTGTCTCTTACCTTTTTAAGTTGTTCTAAGGCTCATTTTATTATTCGAATCCGGCAAGTTAATTGCACTCTTAAACTTTTCATTTAGTTTTTATGCCGGCTTTTACTTCAATTACACATATTATTTTGACTTACTAATTTTTTGCTGCCAACATCACTCCGCAAAACAATATCCTTCAGCTTAAATAATCTCACTAATCAAAGTATATAGTATTCAACACCCGACAAAACAGGGATACCCCCACCATTTAACGGCGATTCCTGCGACTACTAAGGCTTGATTAACTGCCTGTCCTATGTCGTAATGGTTATTTTAAAGTGATGTCCACTCAGCACCCCTATGTCTACCGCTTAGGATTTAAGCCTTCTATATATCTTTATAAAAAAGGCTGACTTTAATAAGGCTCTGTGTATCCTATTTTTTTAAAGAAAACGCGGAGCTTATTCAGCCTATTTTAGTTTTTTAATCTATGTATAATAGCCTAATCGGCCAATATACGCTATTTTGGGCAACAAAAAAGCATGCCCAGGTTCCGAATACCCTTAGCATACTTGCACGACAAACGCATGAATATTTTTAAAGGTTTATAAGAATAAGGGAAAAGTGTATAATCATTTCAAAGAGGATGAAAAAATGCACAAAATACTGAAATATTTAGAACAAATAGAAGATTTAAGACAGAAGAAAAAAATCCTGCACAAGATGA
Organism: Bacillota bacterium; assembly: GCA_023457255.1. GTDB lineage: Bacteria > Bacillota > Clostridia > Lachnospirales > Lachnospiraceae > Lachnoclostridium. The sequence goes on from JAEWMB010000034.1 coordinate 29,602, forward strand.
GCGATATCATAGCGTTAGTATTTTTTGCAATGCTGGCAAACGCAGATGAATGGCCGGCAATTGAAATATTCGGGAAAGAACATGA
>JAEWMB010000035.1 GCA_023457255.1 Bacillota bacterium
TCAAGATAAGATATCCCATAACGAAAGTTAGTAAGACCCCTGAAAGACGATCAGGTTGATAGGACAAAGGTGGAAGTGTGGCAACACATGCAGCTGATTGTTACTAATCGGTCGAGGGCTTAACCTAGAAGGTTTGTTTTACCCATTCAATGTGAAGTTATTAAAGAGAATATGGAAAGAGGATAGTGAAGAATGAGAGAATCTCTTGTTGTTTACTATTTTTTTGTTTCGAATAGAAAAAGTATTAGAGACATGTTTTCATGTTTCTATATAATAATCCGGATAATTCAAAGGAAACTGTGGATAACAGTTTCTTTTTTTCTGTAGAGCTGTGGATAACAGCTCTTTTTAAATTATTAGGAAATTCCTCAAATCAAAAAACAGTGTACAATAGTATTGAAATAAAAAATGTACCGAAGTAGGATACGCACTCGTGAGATTGGAGGAATGCCGTAAAACGGCTGCACCCGGCCGTTAGAAGATAGAGATATTCTTTGCTGATGAATAGAAGTAATTTCCATCAATTTAAATCGATCTATATTCTTATTGAACAATAATTTATACAATCTTATAAAAACTAAATCCTTTTGGTAAATCATTTTACAAGCCTAGTTCCCTTTTTCATATGAGCAACTCGACACAAAATATGAAAATGTGACAAATTAAATGGTCATGCATATATTAAAGTATAATTTAGTAAGGGGGTACTAGGATGCTCAAAAAAAAGATTGTTATATTTAATATTCCTTTTAACAATATGAAATATAATCCTGACAGACTAACAAAAGAATGGATTATTTCACGTATGGATATATTCTTTTGCTACACCTTAAGATCGCTTCGATGCCAAACAAATCAAAATTATGAAGCATTTATCAACTGTGACGGAGAGTCAATGAACATAATCCATGAGGTTTTAATGGAACGAGAAACACTTCCATCCAATATACACTTTATAGATTTTAAGAAGAATACTGCTTTCATCAATGAAGCTGCGAAGGACTATGAGTGTTTTTATCTGGTCAGAATCGATTCGGATAATTTGTATCATAAGGACTTTGTACAAAAACTATATGATTTAGAACCGGCACCCGAAACAGAAGCACTATTATGCCAGCATGGATATTTACTGGATACTAAATCCAATCAACTAGCCTATATGTTTCATCCTTCCCCTTCCTACTATACTTTTCTTTATAAAACAAATGAGTTTCGATTTGGTAAAAGGTATGCACTCAAATCTCATACAAAGGTGATTTCGGATTTTAAGGTTGAATTATTAAATGACTATTACTATATTACAACAATTACTGGAGAAAATGTATTGTTTGCTCCAAGGCATATGTTAGGGAAGAAGTTAGTCGAAGAGGGGAAGAGAAAGAAAATATTTACTGATTTTGGACTAATTCATAAATGACAATGGAGGTGATATTGTATGTATCAAAATAAGATTATTCTGGTAACCGGTGGAACAGGGTCGTGGGGAAGAGAACTTGTAAAACAGCTTCTTGATAAAAATCCGAAAGAAATCCGTATTTTTTCAAGAGGGGAACAAAAGCAAGTCACGATGAAACGTGAGTTTAACAATAGTAAGTTAAATTTTATTATCGGTGATATCAGGGATCTCCAAGCGATTGAGGAAGCGAGCAGGGGAGTTGATTATATCTTCCATTTGGCTGCGTTAAAGCATGTACCGATTTGTGAAGATCAGCCGGAGGAAGCAGTAAAAACAAATATTCTTGGAATACGGAATTTAATTAAAGCGAGTTTAGATAATCAAATTAAAAAGTTTATCTATGTCTCAACCGATAAAGCGGTTGCTGCTCAAAACTTATATGGTATGACAAAAGCAGTTGGGGAGCGGCTGGTAATTCAAGCAAATAGGTATTCAGAAGCGACTAAGTTCGTATGTATTCGTGCCGGTAATGTGTTGGGTTCTAATGGAAGTGTAGTGCCATTTTTTATTGAACAGATTAAAAACGAGCATAAAGTAACGATTACAAATAAAGATATGACAAGATTTTTTATTACATTACCCGAAGCAATTCAATTACTTTTTCAGGCTTCAGAATATAGCTATGGAGGAGAAATATTCGTAATGCGTATGCCGGCCTATAAAATAATCGATGTTGCTAAAGTATTAATTGAAGATAGTAATGTGAAAAATGTAAGTGTGATAGAGATAGGTATGTTTGCAGGAGAAAAGCTGCATGAGGTTTTAATCTCAGAGAATGAATCTGGCCAAACCTTTTATTTTGATGAGAAGTATTTTATCATCATGCCAACCCTTTCTTTACCTGGATTAATAAATTATTACAAGGAGAAAGGACTTAAAAAAGTATCATTTAAAAGCTATTCCTCGAATGATTCTGTATTAGAGAAAGCGGGAGTGAAAGACCTACTTGTGAAGGGTAACTTTTTAAATAAGAAACAATAGGACTTAGCAGTTACCTCCTATGTATCCTCTGGGTGAAATAAAAACCAGGTCCTAGATTTTGAATTCTATGATCTGGTTTTCCATGATATATGACTAGAATTCCACCTTATTTATAATGAGCATAAAGTTCTGAGTGTTCTTCTACCCATTGCTTCAGCTCTGTTATCATTTCGTTATAATCCGGTACTTGAAAATTAAAATCGGTTCGTGTATTTACTAATTGTTTATTACAGTAACGGACTTCCACTGGGTTAATGATAAGAGAATTTTTTTGAAAGATTTCTTTGAAAAGTAAAAGCAGCTCGAATTTTGATATAGACTCTTTTGGAACGAGATGATATAGACCGGTAATATTGTGTAAGATTGAAAATTCAATTGCTTTGGCAAGTTCAATCGTAGTAATACCATTCCAATAGACATTGCTATATCCGGTAAGTGGCTGTGTTTGTTTCATAAACCAGTTGAATAATCCAATTCCATTTGGATTATTGTCAGGTCCTATAATAGACATTCGAAATGTCAAATCTTTTTCATTCTTTAATTCCCCAATTGATTTTACCCGATCATAAAAAAGCTCGCCATCTGCAAGAGAATTTTCGTAGTATGGCGGATGATTCCCGGAAAAAACACAATCGGTGCTTAGCTGAATTATTTTCGTTTGTTTGTCTTTATAGTAGTCTTCTAAAAAATGTGGGAGATAAGCATTCACAAATACGGCTTTTGCCTTGTGTTCTTCACAATCCTTAATTAATAAACCAATACAGTTTATTACCAAATCAAATTTGTGGGAATTAAGGAATTCGGTGAATCGTAAGGTATCTTGGATATCCATAATAACCGTCTCTGAATTCAATGGTTTATGACCGGAGAGAGTAAATATGTGATATCCCTTTTCTTTCAGATAGGTTGCGATTACATGTCCGGCCATTCCATTGGCACCAAGGATAAGTATGTTCATAGTAACCCTCCATTCTGCTGCAACCCTTGATTGGTGTCGCATAATATTTACATATTAAATTGATGTTTCATGTGGATCTAAGAATTGTTGGTTACGATAATATATGCGGACATCGCATTTAAAGTGCAGATTTTTAGCGATAAGACACGTGTTTCGGGAGATAAAATCGAATAATACAGAAAAATGTATCAGAGCAAAAGCTTGTTGCATATATTAAAAATAAACAGCGAGGCATACAGGTTTGTACTTGCGTGCCTCAAACTTGTAGATACGCATTGCCTTGGCAGCAAGGCAATGTACGTGTGCAGGGAAGGGGGATTCATATGAATATAGCGGTCGCGGGTACTGGGTATGTGGGTCTTGTTACAGGGGTATGTTTAGCGGAAATTGGTCATAACGTGATCTGTGTTGACATAGACGAAGCAAAGATAGCCGGAATGAAATCAGGGATTTCACCAATTTATGAACGGGATTTAGAGGATTTGTTAAAGAAAAACCTGGACAATGGGAATTTAAACTTTACTGCGGATTATATAGAAGCATATTATAATGCGGATGTCATTTTTATTGGTGTAGGCACACCGGAAAAAGAGGATGGCTCAGCATATCTTGATTACCTGTATCAAGTCTGTGGACAAATAGCATCATCCATCGAAAAGGATTGCTTAGTTGTAATTAAGTCGACGGTTCCGATTGGTACGAATGATAAAGTCGAAGAGTTTTTTAAAGAAGTATTAAGGAAAGAAATTAAAGTGGAAGTAGCCTCGAATCCGGAATTCTTAGCGCAGGGAAGTGCTGTAAATGATACTTTGAATGCGAGTCGTATTGTAATCGGAGTAGAAAGTAAATGGGCGGAAGAGATTCTTCGAAAGATCTATGAAAAGCTGCCTCAGCCCCTTGTTGTTACAAATCGTCGAAATGCGGAAATGATAAAATATGCCTCCAATGATTTTTTGGCACTAAAAATATCCTATATGAATGAAATTGCTAATTTTTGTGAACTAATTGGAGCAAATGTAGATGATGTCGCCTTGGGAATGAGTCTTGATCCACGAATTGGTGAACGCTTTTTACAAGCAGGGATAGGATATGGTGGCTCTTGTTTTCCTAAGGATACGAAGGCACTATATTGGTTAGGAAATGATTATGGATTTGAGTTTAAGACAATAAAAGCAGCAATTGAAATTAATGAAAGTCAGAGATATAAGATATACCGAAAGTTAAGAACTCGTTTTCCTTCTTTCAAGGGGATCAAAATAGCGATTCTTGGTCTTACCTTTAAACCTGGAACCGATGATATACGGGAGGCACCTTCTATCAGTAATGTGAAACGCTTCTTAGAGGATGGTGCTATGTTAACGGTTTATGATCCGGTCGGTACAAAAAACTTTCAGAAAATAATAACATCGGATCACATATATTACGCAAGCAGTCCGATTGACGCCATACGGGATGCCCAGGTAGCAATTATCTTTACGGAATGGAATGAAATTAAAGCCTTAACGCCATATGAATTTAAAAACGCAATGAGAACTCCTATTATTTATGATGGAAGAAACTGCTATGATATTGCCGCATTTATAGATTCCGGAGTTGAATATCATTCGATAGGCCGAAAGAGTATAGAGTAGTAAGCCCAATAAGACTTTTTCTCATATTATGTCACATTATAGGGAATTAAATCATAATATAACTTATCAGAAGCTGCGAAGCAGATTGTAATAAAAGGTGCGGACTATGCACCGTTAATCTGATGCTTGAAACATGAATTTGTTTCAAGCATATAACTTATCAGAAGCTGCGAAGCAGATTGTGATAAAAGGTGCGGATTATGCACCGCTAATCTGATGCTTGAAACAAGAAAATGTTTCGAAGACAGAACTGCATTAGTGCGGAATCAAATCATATTTTGGGGGAGAGAAGATGAGAAGAAAAGTGGGATTAGAGTTTCTTGTCAACGTTGTAATTCCACCAGGATTTATTTTAGGGGATTACAATAATTTTAAAGTTAGTATTTCATTAGATGAAAGTGATTTAGTAACCAATACCATAATTGATAACTATACCTGTGATGAAGATGAAATTTGTACCGCGATAAAAAATATGGCAATCTTAACAGGTATGTTAAATTACAATGTTGTAATAGGAAATTTTAAACCGGCAGAACCAATTGACAGTGTAGTTAGCAGCATTACAACACAGTTTTCTTCCAGTGGGTTTTTACAAATTAGTAAAGTTTTACAGTGTTCCTTTAATGATGTGCCAGTAAGTACAGACTATTGGATTAGCTGTAAAAGGGGAGAAGAATTTATCATTTGTGCTGATGGAGAAAGCATCCGAAGAGACAGTAATAAGCAGTCATTTATGCGGATATTAAATAATCCGGATCAAATAAGGACGATAAGTGTCCCTTACAAAATAAGAATTTTTTCCGGAAGCCCAAAAAGGAATGATTAGGATGGAATATGTGATTATACTGACTCATACGCAGATAGAGTTTGATAGCCGTATCAGAAGGCAGCTTAGTACGCTAAGCAAGAAATATAGTATTTTACTGTGCTGTAAAAAGGGAAGTGGTGACAATCTAAGTTTTTTACCTCCCAACGTCCAATATTTTTTTTATGAAGAAATGGTGTGCCAGCTAGGGAAAAGACTCTTAGAAGTTTATATTGATAAGGATCCGGATGGTTTATATTATCTATCTCAGTTTCATTGCCGTTTAAAAATAAATATGAGTGCCTATGCGGCATATGAAGCTTATCGGGTTGATTTTGTTACTGCATATAAGAAGATATATGATTATGTTCAAAAAAATAATATTAAAGTAAGTTTAATAATTGCGAATGATGTATTTGTATTGCCTATAGCAGTCCGAATGAAAAAATATATAAAAGCTGCGAATCCTAGAGTAAAACTGCTTGGAGATATGCATGAGGTTCATTTTGATTACCTTGGAAATGAGGCAGATACGAATCAGAAGGTCCGTACATGGCTTTGTGATACGTTTTTACCAAAATGTGATTTGATTTCTTCAGTTTCCGATTGGGGAGTTCAGCTTTATAGTGAACGATATCATAACATTCCGGTTGTTAGTATCCGAAATGTAGCGGAATATCAAGAAATCTTTCCAAATAAAGTGGGAGAATATATCAGGTTAATCCACGTAGGCAATGCACAAAAAGCGAGAAGAATTGAAGAAATGATAAAGCTTATGGATTATCTGGAACCAAGGTTCTTACTAGATATGTATCTCGTGTCAAGCAATGAGGCTGCTTCCCTTTATATCAAGGAATTGGATACACTGATTATACAAAAGGGACTTCAAAATAGAATTCGTATCCTAGAACCTGTTGTTTCAGAGCAACTGATAAAAACGATAAACCAATATGATATTGGTATCTTTTATATTGAGCCAATCATTGGAAATCACAAATATATATTACCGAATAAATTATTTGAATTTATTCAAGGAAGGGTAGGTGTTGTGACAACACCGGTATTTTCCATGAAGGAAATTATAGAAACTTACGAAGTTGGTAAAGTTCCTATTGATTATTCTCTGGAGAACTTTTCAAAAGCAGTGGCAGAGGTCGCAGGTCATATCGATTATTACAAAGAAAAATCCAATATTGCTGCAAAAGCACTAAATACAGCAATGGAATGGAATGTGATTCTAAATTATTTAGAGGAATAGTGGAAGAGGTAAAAGTATATACGGAAGTTCATACAACAGTGTTAAAGTATCCCTTTCCACATTTTGATCTTTAGTGTGCGATAGCATGCAGATGGGAGTTAGGATGCAAATACCGTTCATAGATGTAAAAACGCAATACCATGCAATAGAAGAAGATGTAAAACGGGCGGTAATAAATGTCCTGAATAGTGGTGCGTATATTTTGGGAGAGCAAGTAGAACGTTTTGAAGAAGAATTTGCCATGTACAATAAAGTATCGCACGCAATTGCCGTAGCTAACGGGACTGACGCCTTAGTGATTGCATTGAAAGCGTTGCAAATTGGCCCTGGGGATGAAGTTATCACGACGCCGTCTACTTTTTATGCAACCACAGAAAGTATTCTTAGAGTTGGTGCAACTCCGGTATATGTTGACATTAACCCAGATACGTATTTAATGGACGAGGCCAAAGTTGAGGAATGTATTACGGAGAAAACAAAAGCTATTTTACCGGTACACTTATATGGGCAGTGTGCGAACATGGAAGAAATATTGATGGTTGCTAATAAATATCATCTCAAAGTGATCGAAGATGCATGTCAGGCAGTGGGAGCAGAATTTAAGGGTAAAAAAGCTGGAAGCATGGGGGATATCGGATGTTTTTCCTTTTTTCCTACAAAAAACTTAGGTTGCTATGGTGATGGAGGTATGATTGTTACGAATAATCCGAAATTAGCAACCATTACAAAAAGTTTGAGAGCTCATTGCAGTGGTTTCCAGGGTTATGAAGCTTTCCGCATAATGAATCCAAATAATCAATCGAAGATCTCCAAACCACTGGAGGGTATGGCAAAGTATTATCATTATGGGGTTGGCTATAATTCAAGGCTGGATGAAGTGCAGGCTGCAATTCTACGTGTGAAGCTGCCTCATCTGGAGCAATGGAATCGTTTAAGAAGAGCACATGCCGCTTATTATAAAGAGATGCTTAAGGGATTTAAGACACCAATTGAGGCGAAGGATTGTTATCATACGTACCACCTATTTATATTACAGGTGAATCATCCAACGCATTATTTTGAATATCTAAAAAAAAGAGGCATTCAAAGCGGTGTATACTACCCGGTACCGATGCATCTGCAGGCTGTATTTAATTCTGAAGAAAAGAAGCAGGGAACATTGGATAATGCAGAGATACTGGCATCTAAATCCATTGCAATTCCTGTTTATCCGGAATTGAATAGGGAAGAGCTCGATTACATTATTAGTGTAATTATGGAGGCATAGTATGTATGCAGGTTTGTGTTTGCGTGCCATAAGCTTGCTAATACACATTGTCTTCCTAGTGAGGCAAGGAATGTGCGCAAAAAGGGGGGGCCTGTGGATACCAGAAAGCGAATTAAAAAAATTGATCAATGGATGTTTCACTTTCTTTGGAAGAATGCAGCAATTATGCCCAAGAGGGCTGTGAAATATATAGCTAATTATTATCCGGATGCAAGACTTCGTAAGCTCTATTGGTTGAAACTTGGTGTAGTTATGGGAAAGAACACCTATGCAAATCTTGGATTTACGACTACGAGCAATTTTAGAAAGCTTATTTTTATTGGTGACAATGTGTCCATTGGGCCTAATGTAACCATTATATGCGATTCCTGTGCGAATAACGGAAGAGAAATCAACGAGATTGATGAAGTAAGAGAAAGGTTGACAAAATGCGAACCTGTCTTTATAGAAGATGAAGCATGGATTGGTGCGGGAGTTATTATTTTGCCGGGAGTACGAATTGGCAGGTGTGCTGTGATTGGTGCCGGAAGTGTTGTAACGAATGATGTTGAGCCATATGCTATTTATGCCGGTGTACCGGCAAAAAAGGTAAGAATACTGGAGAGGCATGGAAACCATGACAAATAAGGAAAAATATCAATTATTTTGCGAAAAAAATAAGGATATCCCTATTTTTTCTTGTTGGTGGTGGATGGAAGCAGTAACCAGCGGCTCCTGGGATGTTCTATTGTGTGAGAAAAATAATGCGGTTATTGGGAGCTTAGTTTTTTATAAATCCTTGAAAGATAATAAACCGGCTATTCTAAGACCGGTGCTTACTCAGAATAATGGAATATTTATAAAGTATCCACAGAACATTAAGGCAGTACAGAAAGCGGCGGTATATGAAGGTATTGTAAATGATTTATTGAATCAATTAGAAAACCTTAATCTGAATTATTACGAGCAAAATTATCATTATACTATAACAAACTGGCTGCCTATGTTTTGGAGAGGTTACCATGAGGTAACAAGATATACCTATGTAATTGAGGATACAAAAGATTTGGATCAGGTTGTAAGTGAGTTTGGTGCGAGTGTCCGCAGTTCAATAAAGAAGGCAGAAAAATTAGTTCGGATTTACGATGATATGACACCGGAAGAATTTTATAAAATAAATGGAAAATCATTTGCACGTCAGGAATTAAAGATTCCTTTTTCTTATGATATATTCAAGAAATTAGATGAAGAATGTAAGGCACGCGAATGCCGAAAAGTGTATTATGCAAAAGATGAGTATGGAAATATACACGGGGCAAGTTATTTCGTTTGGGATGCTAATAGTGTTTACTATCTGTTAAGCGGCGGAAATCCAGAGCATCGTGGCAGTCAGGCACAAACACTATTAATTTACGAAGGGATTAAGTTAGCACATAAACTAGGGAAAAAATTTGACTTTGAGGGAAGTGTACTTCCTCACGTGGAGCCATTTGTCCGGCGGTTCGGCGGTACACCTAAGCCATACTTTCGAATCTGGAAAGAGTTTATATAGGTTTCAGGGTCAGATAGCAGAAGAGAGAAGTAAGTTTAACAGTTTAATTAAATGTGCAGCAGGCACACAATGGGGGTTAATATGTCTAGTTTAAAATATGGACTAATCGGATGTGGACGCATTTCAATAAATCATATTAAGGCCGCAATAAAAAACAGCTTGGAGATTGTGGCGCTTTGTGATATTAATCTCGATAGAACAAATATAGTAATGAAAAGGTGCGAATTGGAGGATAACAAAATACGATGCTATGCAGATTATCATGAAATGCTGGAGAAGGAGAATTTTGACATCATTGCCATTGCTACCGACAGCGGAAATCACGGAATTATTGCTAAAGAATGTATTAAACATGGAATTCATACAATAATTGAAAAGCCAATAGTCTTATCGTTAGAAGAGGCAAATGAGATTATTGAGTTGAGTAGGAGATATAAGGTTAAAGTAACAGTTTGCCATCAAAATCGCTTTAATAAAGCAATACAAAAAATGCAGGAAGCAGTAAGACAGCAGCGTTTTGGTAAATTATTTTATGGTACTGCCAATATCCGCTGGCATCGGGATGAAGATTATTATAAGCAGGCGCCATGGCGTGGAACATGGGAAAAAGATGGCGGGGCGCTGATGAACCAGTGTATTCATAATATAGATTTATTAAAATGGATGTTAGGAGACAAAGTAACAGAAGTTATGGCGATGACCGATAACTTAAATCATTCCTATATCGAGGCGGAGGATTTTGGGATTGCCTTGATTAAGTTTGAAAATGGAGCATATGGCATAATTGAAGGAACTACCTGCGTTTATCCAAAGAACTTAGAAGAATCCTTATATCTATTTGGAGAAAAGGGAACCGCAAAAGTTGGAGGAACTTCAGTCAATATCATTGAATTATGGAATTTTGAAGATAAGAAGGATAGTTTGGAATCCATTCAAGAAATCTATAAAGAAGAACCTCAAAATATATATGGATATGGGCACTATTTACTTTATCAGGATATGGTGGAGGCGATCCTTACGAAGAGAGAACCTGCAATTTCTGCAACAGCCGGAAGAGATGCACTGGCTTTAGTGTTAGCCATCTATGAGTCGTCAAGAACAAAAAAGGCAGTGTGTTTGCCTTTAAATAGTGGAAGTACACAGGATTATAAATAGTAAATCATATCAGTATGATAAGGAGGATAATTGAAATGGATTCGAATCAAAATTTGATTTTACTAAATAATGAGACAATTAAAAGTAATGCATTATCGGATTTAAAAACACCTTTTGTGATTGGCAATGAGTATACCTATCCCAATGATATTTGGTTTCCAATAGTTAAGGAGCTTATAGTAACTATTCCGATTCCTGAAGGGTTCCAGGTTATTCCTGGCGAGGAAGTTCAAATAGAAACCAGTTTTGACCAGCATAATTTATCTGCGGTTGTCATTAAAGAGGCTGTTCCTGTGGATTTAAACTTTGTCGATGAATCAAGTAATATAGTCAATATGGATAAAACAGTAGATATTTACCTGATTAAACTGGTTGGTAATTTATATTATAATACTGTCGCTAAGAATTTTGAACCAATTGTTACTAATTTCTGGCGAAGAAGTACTCTGTTTAATACCTTTGGAGGAATCGTTTTAAATGACAGATTAGGCTATGTCAGCGATTTAAGCCATGTCCCTCCAAACATTGAGGAAAATTTGACCTATAATATTATCATTCACTCAATAAATTCGAATCCTGATAATAGGAACAGTACCAGGGCAGGTGCAGCGAATACACAATACTATATCACAGTATCAATAACCATAGTGATCAACTATAATCAAGGACCGATTTCTTAAGGATACAGAGGACTGGTATATGAAGCAGTCAATTCTTTTTATCGTCATAAATGGAGACGGTTTGGGACATCTGACAAGAGCATTGGCGGTTGCCAGAAGACTTAGTAAATTTTCTGATTTTGATGTGATATTTTATACAACATCGATTGCATGGGAACTAGTGAAGAACTTTGGATTTCCGTGTTATTATATTCCTGCCAGGGAGCGAATGCGGGAGGATGTTTCAATGAGGGACTGGGAGTCAAAGATTCAGTTAAAATTGGAGGATATTATAAAGACCCACCGTCCAGGGATAGCAGTCTTTGATGGAGCATACCCAAGTACTGCAATTCTGGCACCTTTGATGAAAATTGATTGGATAAAAAAACTTTGGATAAAAAGAGAAGGTGACCGTCCTAATATGTCAGGCTTTGAAATCTATGATAAATTTTTTGACAATATTGTGGTACCGACGGAAGTTGGGCTTTCTTATCAAGACACACCGTCGAGAAAATGGTACTGCTCCCCAATTTTAATGCTGGATGGTACGCAAGGGTATGAAAGGACACAGGTACGTGAGTTATATCATGTCAATGAGGAGGATTGTTTTTGGTATGTACAATTAGGTAACGAGGAAACTTATGATAAAAAGGAAAAGGTAGATTTTGTAATAAAACAATTATTACAGAATAAAAGAAATGTTATTCTGTTAGGGGAGTCAATATCTGGTACTCCTCAAAACATTAGGGATGAGAGAGTAATCACGATAAGAGACTATCCCAATTCCAGACTCTTTAAGGGAATTGATTGTGCAGTGTCTGCGGCTGGTTATAATACCTTTCATGAATTATTATCGTTTAAAATTCCAAGCATTTTTATTCCTAATCTAAGAGTTTTAAAGGATAATCAGGCTGCCAGAGCAAAGCGTGCCGAGGATTTGGGTATTGGAATTGCTTTAACTGATACTTTTCATTTCTTTGAAGCTCTAACAAATTTTGAGAAGCTAGTGGAAGAGTTTCGAAACAATTTGGAGAAGATAGAGTTTATGAATGGTGCTATGCAAGTGGCCGACTATATTGTTAAACAAATAGAAGTAAATTAAGATAGGAAATATAGTTTGAATCTATCTGTATTAGAGAGACGTATAAACAGTATACAAAATTAAGATGCATGTTTTTATATTGGAGTAAATGAAATTTCTAAGAGGAAAAAATCCTATGGAATTTTGTTTACTCTTTTTTAGTAAAATAGTGCAATTTATCCAAAGAATTATGGAAAAGATAAATAGGATAGGGATATCCTAATAATATATTTGTGAATATCTTTGCAATGAGGCTTTTAAAATTTTAAAAAATTGGCAAATGTTATAAAAAACTCATAAAGTTTTATCGAGCCATATAAAAAAACCGGTAAATATAGTACTAAAATGGTGAAAGTTAGCTAGATATTGTGCAATTTATACACTTTTATTGACGTGATAAGGCTTTTATTCTATACTACGGATAACACATAATGAGAGAGGAGAAGAGATTATGAAACTTAAAAAGGTCATGGCAACTTTATTGGCAGCAGGCTTGGTATTGGGACTAGCAGCTTGCGGTTCTGGTAAAAAAGATACTACGGAAGATAATAATTCCGGTGGTAAAAATAATACGGAACAATCAGGTACAAACAATGCGGGAACAAATGGGGACAAGATTAAACTTCGTATGGCATGGTGGGGATCACAGACAAGACATGATGCTACAGTAAAAGTAATCGAACTGTATGAATCACAAAACCCTAACATTGATATCGAGTACGAATTTTTTGATTTTGACGGATACTTCACTAAGCTAAATACTTTGGTAGCATCAAACTCTGTCTGGGACATCTTTCAGTTAGGGGGAAATTTCCCGACGTATTTAGACAAAATCGTACCACTTGATGAATACATAACAAATGGTACTGTAGATACGTCTCATACAACAGAGGCTTACCTATTAACAACGGCGTATAATGGCTCTCAATTAGCGTTATCCAGTGGTGTAAATGCTTATGGCATTGCATATGATCCGGCACTATTTGCACAGGCCGGTGTGCCGGAACCTACCGAAAACTGGACATGGAATGAGTGGAAGCAGGCTTGCTTGACTATTCATGAGAAGTTAGGTATTTACGGAAGTTCTAAAATGGATGACTTTATCTCCGGTTGCAGTATGGGAATTTCCCAAGAAGACTATGCATTGAATTTTTTTGCAGTAACAAATGATAGGCTTGGATTTGATGATCCAAATATGTTAGTAGATTATCTTTCGATGAGAAAAGAATTGGTGGATGCCGGTGCATATCCTGATCCGGGTGCGATTGCTGAAATCAAGGATATTGAAGGTGACTACTTAGTCACAGGAGAAGCTGCCATGACATGGGTAGCAAGTAATCAGTTAAAGTCCTTAATTAACGCGGCAGGCAGAGAAATTAAAATCGCTCCTGCTCCAAGAAAGTTTACAAACGGCCCCTCCGGTTCTGTAATTCAGTCCTCACAGATGCTTTGTATATCAAAGGATTCCAAAGTTCCGGAAGAAGCAGCTAAGTTTATTAATTTCTTTGTAAACAGCGTAGAAGCAAATGAAATTCTTCAAGGAGAACGTGGTATTCCAATTATGGATAATGTTCGTATCGCTTTACAGTCAACTGCAGATGAGACCACCAATGTGATGTATAATTTTATCGATTTAATCGGAAGCTTTAAAACTGGAGATGTTAATGTAATTAGCCCGGAGTGTAAGACAATAATTGAAGATCAATACAAATTGTTAGTAGAGCAAGTGATCTATGGAGACAAGACACCGGAGGAAGCAGCACGAGAAATTTATGACTTTGCGAGCAAACAATTTAAATAGTGATAGTATGCTTTACCCTTGACCACGTGTGTATGGCACATGAATAAAATGTTGTGTACTAGGACTCTTATTCTTTTTTGTGGAAATTACGAAGAAAGGTAAGAGTCCTTTTCGCAAGAAGGAGGATTCTATGGAGAAAAAGGAAAAAAGAAAATCGGGCTTTCATAAATTTCTTTACAATGAGAATACGGTTGGTTATGCTTTTGCACTTCCGTTTATTATTGGATTCCTTGGTTTTACCATCGTTCCTATGATTGTTTCCATGTACTATTCCTTTACGGACTACAACTTAATTGCACAGGAAAACTTTGTAGGGCTTGATAATTATATCCGTTTATTTCAAGATGTTAGATTCTTGAAATCAGTTCGTGTTACGTTAAAGTATGTATTTTTTAGTGTTCCTCTTAAGTTGGCCTTTGCCTTGTTTATTGCGTATTTTCTTACAAGAAAAAGCAAGGGTGTAACTTTTTACCGTTCTCTTTATTATGTTCCATCCCTTATTGGGGGGAGTATCGCAGTAGCATTAGTATGGAAAGAATTATTTTCTTCCAAGGGATTAATTAACTCAATTTTGATGAATCTAGGGCTTGAGAAGGTATCGTGGTTCGGAAACCAAAAGCTTGCGATGGTGCCATTGATCTTAATGACAGTATGGCAATTTGGTTCTTCTATGATTATTTTTGCTGCGGGACTGAAGGAAATTCCTGTTACTTATTATGAAGCAGCGAAAATAGATGGTGCAAACAAAGGGCAGTCCTTTGTAAAGATTACACTGCCATGCCTTTCCCCTATTATTTTATATAATCTGGTGATGCAGACTATCTCAGCGTTCATGGCATTTACCCAGGCATTTGTAATTACCAAGGGCGGACCAAACGATGCAACGAATTTTTACTCCCTCTACGTATATAATCAAGCATTTAAATATTATGACATGGGATATGCAAGCGCAATGTCGTGGGTAATGTTAGTTGTGATGAGTTTGATTACCTTACTGATATTTAAGTCCTCAAAGCGCTGGGTATTTTCGGAAGCAGGACAGGATTAGAAGGGAGGAGCGGCGATGGGCATGAAAGTAAGAAGGAAAATCAGCAAAGTACTGTACCACGCATTTGTCCTTTGCTTTGGTTTTATCATGATATATCCGGTTTTATGGATGATTACGGGTTCTTTAAAAAACAATGTGGAAATCTTAAATGGCTCTTTAAGTTTAATACCTCCAAACTGGAGATGGGAAAACTTTGTGAATGGATGGAGAGGCTTCGGCGGAATCACCTTCGCAACCTTTTTCAAAAATTCTTTTGTTGTTACCGTGATAGCGACTTTTGCAACCGTAGTTAGTTCTGCTTGCGTAGCATACTCTTTTGCCAGAGTTAAGTTTAGAGGAAGAAAGGTATTATTTACCGCAATGTTATGTACGATGATGCTGCCGGGACAAATTATCTTAATTCCACAATACATTATCTATAATAAATTAGGAATGGTAGGTTCTATCATACCTTTAGTATTACCTCACTTTTTTGGACAGGCTTTCTTTATCTATCAGATGATGCAATTTATGGCGGGAATTCCAAGAGAGTTAGACGAAGCGGCTACAATTGATGGTTGTAGTAAATATACCATATTTTCAAGAGTTATTCTGCCGCTGTTAAAGCCGGCTTTAGTAACAACGGTTATCATCCAGTTTTATTGGAAATGGGATGATTTTATGGGACCGTTGATCTATTTGAATAAGCCGGAAGATTATACGGTATCCATTGCAATAAAATTGTTCGCCGATGCATCTTCTACAACGGATTATGGTGCGATGTTTGCAATGTCAACCTTATCCCTCCTTCCGGTATTTTTAATCTTTCTATTCTTTAATAAGTATCTTGTAGAAGGCATTAGCACGAGTGGATTAAAAGGATAAAAAAACATGCACGAGAACAAGGCGGGTTGAAAAATTAATTTTTCAACATCTTGATTTTATGCGTGCTGGAGCACGTAGATGGGAGTTATTATGATAAATCGTTATGAGTTAGTGAATAGGCATAATCCTATCATGAAGGAAATGAATCCGGAATCACCTCTATCGGTAGGCAATGGTGAATTTGCTTTTACAGTGGATGTTACTGGATTGCAGACGCTTTACAAGGAACAGGAAGAGAAGGAAGTACCTCTTTGTACGATGAGTCAATGGGGATGGCATAAAACTCCGGTAATGGATCATAAGTACTATACGATGAATGATTTGGTGATGACAGAATATGATTCCGTAGATAGAACAGTAACTTATGCAGTTGATAAGATACCGGGAAATGAAGAAGTATATCATTGGCTTCGGGAAAATCCACATCGTTTTAATCTGGCACGCATTGGATTTTTTTGGGAGGGGAAGGAGATAGCCTCCAATCAGATAAAAGATATCAAGCAGGAACTTAATTTATATGAAGGTATTATCAATAGCCGTTTTTTGGTGGAGGGATATTCTGTCAAGGTAACAACAGTATGCCATCAAGAGAAGGATACTCTGGGAATCCATATAGAGTCAGAAGCATTATCCCTTAATAAGCTGACGGTAAAAATCTTATTTCCGTATGGCTCACCGGATATTACGGCTTCTGATTGGGCAGAACCGAACAGTCATCAAACTACGGTAAAACAACAGGAAGGTAGTTGGTACCTGGAACGCAAGTTGGATCAGGATTCCTATCATGTTGCTATTAAAGCTGAAACAAACGCAGAATTACAGAATCCGAAGGAGCATGAGTTTGTCATAAGAGCGTTGGAGGATTCCCTATGTTTTACCTGTTCCTTCCTCAAAGCGCCTATCGAGGGTACAAATTGGGAAATGTCATTTTCTGAGATAGTAAAAAGTAGTATCGTTTCCTATCATGATTTTTGGGAAAATGGTGCGATTGTAGATTTTTCAGGATCTACTGACCAAAGAGCAAACGAATTAGAGAGAAGAGTTATCTTGTCCTTATATTTGTTAAAGATACAATCTTGTGGTTCTATGCCACCGCAGGAGACAGGGTTAACCTGTAACAGTTGGTACGGAAAATTTCATCTGGAGATGCATCTGTGGCACAGTGCTTTCTTGCCATTGTGGAATCGAAGCAGATATTTAGAAAAGAGCCTTTCCTGGTATCAGGAACATTTACCGCAGGCGAAGGAGAATGCAAAGAGGAATGGTTATGCCGGAGCCAGATGGCCAAAGATGGTGGCTTATGATGCAATTGACAGTCCGTCACCGATTGCGACTTTGCTGATATGGCAGCAGCCTCATATTCTCTATATGCTTGAATTGTTATACCGAGATACGAAGAATGAAAATATTCTTAAGCAATATTGGAATATTATCAAAGAAACCGCAGAATTCATGTGTGATTTTGCACAGTGGAATGAGAAAAGGAAATGCTATGATTTGCCGGCACCATTGATTCCGGCACAGGAGCGGTTTAAACCAAGTACTACATCGAATCCAACTTTCGAGCTGGAATACTGGAGCTTCGGTCTTAAGATAGCGGCTTCTTGGGCAAAGAGGCTTGGAGAAGAGAAGAAGGAATGGGAGTTTGTAGCAGCTCATATGGCACCACTTCCGGTAGAGGATGGAAGATATCTTTCGCATGAAGGCTGTCTTGATACCTTTACTCATTTTAATGAGGACCACCCCTCTATGCTGTTAGCGTATGGGCTGTTACCGGGCGAACGTGCAGATGCAAATTATGTGAGTAATACGTATGATAAGATAATGGAATGCTGGAAATTCGATACAATGTGGGGATGGGATTTTGCCTTAATGGCAATGACGAAAGTCAGGCTAGGGGACCCTAGTGGTGCCATTGATATTCTATTAATGGATACCCCGAAAAACTCTTATGTAGCAAGCGGTAATAATTATCAGCGATTACGGCATGACCTGCCGCTCTATCTTCCGGGAAATGGTTCCTTGTTACTTGCAGTAGCAATGATGGCTGCAGGATATGAGGGCTGTGAGGAGGAGGCGCCAGGCTTCCCCAAGGATGGAAGTTGGTGTGTAAGACAAGAGAGAATGCTGCCATTTCCATATTAAGAACGGGGATTTTCGCGGATTCACATAATTGCAATTCATAGGAAAAGGCACAAAGCAATCTGTGAACGAATGTGATATGCAAGGAGTATAAAATATACTTGATTTATATATGTGCAGAGCACAGATGGGAGTTTGTATGATTCAAAATCCGATATTAAGAGGTTTTTGTCCGGATCCAAGCATTATCAGAGTTGGTGAGGATTATTATATTGCAACATCTACCTTTGAATGGTGGCCGGGAATTCATCTTTTTCATTCGAAGGATTTAAAACACTGGCAGCAGTTACCGTCTCCGATTACAAGAAGGAGTCAGGCTGATATGATAGGCAACCCAACTTCCGGCGGAATCTGGGCACCGTGTCTTAGCTATGCTGACGGTGTTTATTATATTGTATATACGGATGTCAAGACAAAAAAGGGACGATTTTATAATAACCATAATTATCTCATTCAATCAGATACGATTGGCGGAGAATGGTCGGAACCGGTTTATTTAAACAGTACGGGGTTTGACCCTTCTCTATTCCATGATACGGATGGCCGCAAGTATCTGGTGAATATGAGAAACGGATTCAAAGGAATACTGCTTCAAGAATATGATCCCAAAGAAAAAAAATTAATCGGAAAAGTTAAAAATATATTTTATGGAACATCTTATGGATATACCGAAGGACCACATCTGTATCACATAGGAGAGTGGTATTATCTGGTTACGGCAGAAGGTGGTACCGGGTATGGCCATTGTGTTACGGTTGCCAGAGCAAAAGATATCCGGGGCCCTTATGAGGTGGATCCAAATAATCCAATGCTAACTTCAAGGGAAGCGGATGACGGCATCCTAAAAAAATGCGGACATGCTGATCTTACAGATACGAGTCAGGGTGAATGGTACATGGTTCATCTTTGTTCCAGACCTAGAGAAGGTACAAAAGATTCTTTGCTTGGCAGAGAGACTGCGATTCAAAAAGTGGAGTGGAGCGAAGACGGCTGGTTAAGACTTAGTAATCAGACTGGAAAAGCAGCGTTAGAAGTGGAGGAGCCGATAGGGATAGCTTCCTATCCTGTGAAGAGTTTGGCAGTGAGGGATGACTTTAATGACAGGGTATTGGATGTGGTTTATTCTAGCCCAAGAATTCCTCTGGGAGAGAAAGCAAGTCTGTCTGAAAGGGTTGGTTTCCTAAGGCTATATGGGCAAGAATCGCTAAATTCTTTACACCGTGTTAGTCTGCTTGCAAGAAGGCAGACCGAGTATTATGCAAAAGCTATGACCGGATTGGAGTTTAAACCAAGTCATCCGGAGCAGGTGGCAGGTATTACGTACTTTTATGATGCCATGAATCATTATATCCTGGGGAAATCCGTGGATGAAGAGGGAAGGGAAGTATTGATTTTACTTCGCAGTGATACCGGAGTATACGAAGATGTGATCGAGCCACTGGAGTTAAAAGAACATAACAGGCTGCATTTACAGATAGAAACAGATAAGGATGGTGCCCTTGCTTATTTTTCCTATTCCTACGATGGATTAGAATGGAATAGGATTACAGGTGAGTACAGCACAAAGATACTTACGGATGAGCATTGCAGAGGTTTTACCGGAGCACATTTTGGAATGTTTTGCTATGATATGACAGGACTATCCTTACCGGCAGATTTTGATTATTTTCATTATGAGGAATAAAAATAGGAAGAACCTAATTCAGGTTCTTCCTCTATAAAGAGATTCCGGTTCATTTGAATTCTTCCAAAGCGTTAAGTTTCTCCTATACTTCAGGCTCTGCCTTTTTTGTACGGACTGGCTGGATTTCCTTTTTATTTTGCTTTCGGTATTTTAATGGAGAGGTCTCTGTGTATTTTTTAAATACTCTCTCAAAGTAAGTAATACTTTCAAATCCAAGCTGATCCGATATTTCGGAGATATTAGACTCACTGTAAAGCAGCAAATGCCGGGCTTTTTGAACACGGTGGATATTAATGTATTCGTTTACCGTAAATCCGGTAACCTCTTTAAATATACGGCTAAGATAACATTTACTTACGAAGAAATGCTTGGAAAGTGCATCAAGAGAAATTGGTTTGGTACAGTTGTTTACAATATAGGAAGCAACCTCATCGACCTTTCGATGTTTTGCTGTGGCAGCAGTAGTAGCAGGGATAAAGGCATTGGTATCAGCCTTGCAGCGAATGGAAAATATCAGTAATTTAGCTAGTTTCATCATGACAGATAGTTCAGAGCCAATCGGTTTGTTCTGAATTTCTGTTGCGATACTAATCATAAGGCGCTCAATGCGGCGTTGATCTTTCTCCTCTAATTCTAATACACCATAATGCTTGGAGAAAAAGTCCTTTAAGGATAAGTCTCCGAAAAAAGAGAAGAAAGAAGCAAAAGGTTCTTCCTTTAACTCAATGAGAATTCGATCATGGTAGGAAGTACCTGCTAAACCGGTCTTATGTATCTGTCCGCGATTTACAAAAACTAAGCTTCCTTTTTTTACAAGATAGGTTTGTTGTTCAATAAAGTAATAACGTTCCCCCTCTAAAAGATAATACACTTCATACTCATCATGAAAGTGCTTTGTAGGCATGTTATATTCATAGTCTCGTATGATACGGTCAATCGTGATTCCATTTAGGGATTCTTCAAACACAATTTGCCTCATAGCTACCTCCAATTTTGTACTGCCCTTACGGATTTTAAACAGTGTACAGAGTGAAAAGTTGGTAAGAAAAAAATAATTGGTATCATATAGTTTGAAAATTAGTATAAGATACGATGTTTTTATAATATAATTATACCTCATTATACTGGAAAGTCCAGTGTAGAGTAAGAGTTTTTGCTAGAAAGGAGTAACAGAAGATGAAATATAAAAATGGAAAGGTTTCCGATATAAAAATTGCTTATATAGGAGGAGGTTCTCGTGGCTGGGCATGGACCTTTATGACAGATTTGGCAATGGAACCAAGTATGAGTGGTACGATTTGTCTTTATGATATCGATCCAGAGGCTGCAATGAACAATGAAATCATTGGAAACAGGATAACCAAGAGAGAAGAAACGGTGGGAAAATGGAACTACAAAACCGCGGGTACTATCGATATAGCATTAAAGGGTGCTGACTTTGTTGTAATTTCTATTTTGCCAGGAACTTTTGAGGAGATGGAAGCAGATGTACATATGCCGGAACGCCTTGGCATTTATCAGTCTGTTGGAGACACTGCCGGGCCGGGTGGCATGATGAGAGCGCTTCGTACCATTCCCATGTTTGCTGCGATAGCGAATGCAATCAAAGAATATTCCCCAAAAGCCTGGGTTATTAATTATACCAACCCTATGTCTCTTTGTGTAAAAACACTGTATTATGTATTTCCGGAAATTAAGGCATTTGGTTGTTGCCATGAGGTATTTGGAACACAGAAAGTTTTAAAAGGGATTGCAGAAAAAGAACTAAAAGTTAATGATATTAACCGAAGTGAGATCCATGTTAATGTACTTGGTATCAACCATTTTACTTGGTTTGACTATGCCTCGTACCAAGGGGTTGATTTATTTCCCATCTATCGTAAGTATATTGAGGAACATTTTGAAGAAGGCTTCGAAGAAACAGATGGGAATTGGGCAAATGCCTCCTTTGCTTGTAAGCATCGTGTGAAGTTTGATCTATTCAAAGAATATGGTTTAATTGCGGCTGCCGGTGATAGACATCTTGCAGAGTTTATGCCGGGTGCACGGTACTTAAAAGATAAAGAAACGGTTGCAGATTGGAATTTCGGTCTGACAGCAGTAGGGTGGAGAAAGAAAGATTTAGAGGATCGTTTAAACAAAAGTCATCGGCTGGTCAGCGGGGAAGAAGAAATCAAACTTGAGCCAAGTGGGGAAGAAGGTATCCTATTAATAAAGGCACTTTGCGGTTTAACAAGAATTATCAGCAATGTAAACATTCCAAATACGAATCAGCAGATTGAAAACCTTCCAAGTACTGCAATTGTAGAAACAAATGCGGTTTTTGAGAGAGATTCCATTCGGCCTATTATGGCTGGCAGGATGCCCGAAAATATTGTACAATTAACAATACCGCATATCTTAAATCATGAGTACATTATGGAAGCGGCGCTTACCTTTGATAAAACCTTGGTTGTGAAAGCATTTGAGCAAGATCCGCTGGTGAAGGGAATGGCAGCAAAAGAAGAAGTGGAAAAACTGGTAGAAGATATGCTGGATGCTACCAAGACATATCTTCCGAAAGCATGGAATTTATAGAAAGGATTTGTATGTGAACTTTTGATATTTAAGTTATTAAATTTATAAAAACTCCTGTGAAAGAAGGATAAATCAGACGGAAAATTAAAGTGACAAAATATTCCACCTGATTTATAATATAGCCAGTAAGTCATTCTAAGTTCTCCCTTTGCTTCTAAATAAAGATGAGAATTAATTACTGATCCATTCGATTATCAAAACAAATATCTTAGTTTTGGTCATGCATTTTGTCCGATGCAAATCATTTCAGAGGAGGTTTTTATGCTTGAAATACCGGAAAGTATAGTATTATCAAAGGAAATAAAGGAGACTCTTACAGGTAAAGTGATACGCTATGTAAAAGCAAACCAATCACCGCATTCTTTTGCGTGGTATCATGGAGATCCAGAGAATTACGATGAGCTTTTATCTGGTAAAACCATAGAAACAGCAAGGCCATGTGGAGGCATGCTAGAAATAAAAGTACAAGATTGTAACATCGTATTTACAGACGGAACAGCCATACGCTATTATGCCGACAAGAATACAGCTCCCAAAAAGCATCAATTATATATAGAATTTGAAGATGATTCTGCCCTGGTAGTGACAGTTATGATGTATGGTGGAATTTGGGCATTTACGGAGGGAGAGTTTAAGAATGGCTATTATCAGGGAGCAATAGATAAACCACATCCGCTATCTGAAGAATTTGATTATACTTATTTTAGGTCCTTATATACCGATAAATGTGAGAATCTGTCCGCTAAAGCATTCCTGGCGACCGAACAGCGAATTCCCGGCTTAGGGAATGGAGTACTTCAAGATATTCTTTTTACCTCGGGTATTCATCCAAAGAGAAAGATGAAGAAGGTAGAGGAGGAAGAATTTTTAAATCTGTTCTCCGCAATAAAGAATGTTCTTCGTGATATGGTGGAAGGCGGCGGCAGAGATACGGAAAAAGATATCTTTGGTGAAGAAGGAAAGTATCTTACTTATCTAAGCCGAAAGACCTATCTGACTCCATGTACAAAATGCGGACAAGAAATAAGAAAGGCCAGCTATATGGGTGGCACAATTTACTTTTGTGAACATTGTCAGAAATAGAATTATAGATATAAATGTTAAAAGCAAGAAAGAATACAGGTAAGGGAAGCTTTGCTTCCCTTTTTTGTGGTGAAATTTGTCTAAAAGGTTTACTATCTAAAAAATATACACCTTCTATAAAATACAACCACTGATATCCGGGTTGGTTGTGTTTTACTATAGGAAGTAGCTGAGTCCATCAGCGATATCCCACGCTAAAAGGCAACGCATGGGGCTTTGGGTACTGCGATATGTAAGAAGGAGGTATGTTATGAGGAAGAAAACAAGAGGGTTTCTTGGGAAAAGGATTCTGTCAATTTGCCTATGTACAAGTATGGTATTATGTTCTGCCGTACCAAATATAACAAGGGCATCGGCTCAGACACCGGAAGAGTCTGCTCCTATGATAGGAGATACTATTGTTACCAATGATGGTACACAGGATAATCTTTGGAAGTTGGTATGGCAGGATGAATTTAATGGAACAAAACTTGATACGACAAAATGGGGATATCAAGTCGGTGATGGGTCTGCCTATGGAATTGCGGGTTGGGGGAACAGTGAGTTACAGTATTACACGGATGATGGAAATAATGTGAGCTTTGAAGATGGTAAGCTGGTAATTACTGCAAAGAAGAATCATGATAGCAGTAAATATCAGGGAGCTTCTTATACTTCCGGAAGAATCTGGACCAAAGGCTCCATTGATGCCTCGGAACAAGGAACACCTGCCCTATTTACCAAAAAATACGGACGTTTTGAAGCAAAAATTTCTATGCCGGAAGGAACAGGTTATTGGCCGGCGTTTTGGATGATGCCGACTTATGATAAATATGGAAGCTGGGCACTGTCCGGTGAAATCGACATTATGGAAGCAAGGGGAAGACTTGTGAATCAAGTGGGCGGAACACTCCACTATGGCGGAACCTGGCCAAACAACAAATATATGGGTGGTGATTATACTTCAGAATCCTTCCGCATTACGGAGGAACATGTCTATGCTTTAGAATGGTTACCGGGTGTTATGCGTTGGTATGTGGATGACATTCTTTTCTATGAAACAAGTGATTGGTATTCAAAAATAGATGGAAATCCCGTGAATTATACGTATCCGGCACCTTTTGATCAGGAATTCTATCTTATGCTTAATTTGGCTGTCGGTGGAAATTACGATGGCGGACAGCTGGATACTACACTGGATAACAGACAGATGAAGATAGATTATGTGCGAGTTTATGACTTGGAAGGGCAGACATATGATGAAAATGTATTGCCGCCGGCCGTACAGCCAGATCCTCTTCCGGAGGGCGTTGCCATAGGTTCTAATCTTATTACTGGTTCCTTTGATGCAATTAACAAAGTAACCAGTGACTATGCGAATAATAGTACCAATGGTTGGGACTTGGTTTGTTTGCCTGATTTTTTGGGGGATGCAATTGCAGAAGGACAAGAAGGGGATTCTGCAAGAATAGCGATATCTTCACAGGGAAATCAGACTTATTCTATTCAGATGATACATAAGCTTCCGTTAACACAGGGATATCGCTATAAAGTATCTTTTGATGCAAAAGCAGATGCCTCACGTACGATGGAAATTAAAGTGGCCAATCCAATAAATTTTAATCTTTATTCGGATGTTGTTAGTGCCACATTGTCTACGTCTTATAAGACACATCAGTTTACTTTTGATATGAGCAAAGATTCCGCTACAGGAAGGCTAGAGTTAAATATGGGACTTAGTAACATTCCTGTTTCAATAAAAAATGTAAAAGTTGAAGTATTAGAATTAATTGGTGATGTTTCGAAGGATGCTGCAAAGCTGTCGCTTGCAAATGGAGAGCATATTTATAATGGAACCTTTGATCAGGGAAATTGTACCCGTATGCAGTTTTGGAGAGCGGTTGGAACAACGGGGAATGTTACCCCTTTGGAAAGGGCTCTAAAACTATCGGATTTTAACGTATCCTTATCAGATTCCTTTATAGAACAAGTAGGTTTAAATTTATTAAAAAATGATGTCTATCAAGCAAAGTTCAATGCAAAATCGGAACATGCCGGTACGGTTATGCTAGCACTTTTAAGTGAAGATGGAATGACCGTCTATGGAAGTAAGGAATATGAGATAGGCCCTGTCATGACAGCATGCGAATTAACGTTTACAATGGGAACTGACACAGATGAACTGTCAAAGTTAAGAATCTATGTAGGCGGAAATACAGGTACCATTACACTGGATGATATCTCCATGAAACGCTTGACCGACAATAATGTAAGTTATGAGGATGTGAAAATTTATCCGGTAGGCAATGGAGATTTTTCAGCAGGAACCGCAGGATGGACCGTATCACAAACTGATTTTGCGGTTGAGTCTGAAGATGGTGAAAATGTTTGCTACGCAGTTGGTGCTCGATGCATAAATAATTATGATAAGATGCTACTGTACCCAGGTGTTGATATTGTTAAGGGATTAAATTATACATTTAAATTTAAGGCGAGAACCTCAAGTGACCAGACTCAAACTCCGATTGTCAGAATACAGCGAGAGGGAGGAGACTGGGCGAGCGTATTGGATACAAGCTTTGATATCACAAAGGAATGGAAGGAATATACTTATGATTTCACAGCAAGTATTTCAGGAAATCTTGGGCTTAAATATTTGTTAGGGGCGTTTAGTGAGACTTGTCGTTTTTATGTCAAGGACGTAGAGCTTTATGTTACCAATAGGCCGTTATTACAGGGCGCATTTTTGGTCAGCTCTCAAGCGGCACCAAAAGTATCCGAAGATATTATTCTAAAATATTATGAAAAGTCAGGCTGGGAAGATGCAGAAAATATAAGGTTTTCTATCAATAATATTCCGGTTGGCAGCAATTTTGTTAGTCTTAATAAAGCAGCAAAAACTGTTACTTTAAGTTCTGAATTATTTGACAGAGCCGGTGCCTATACCATACAAGCAACGGCAGATGGTTATGATTCAACAAATGCTCTGGTTCAATCTGTAATGGAGAGCAGTGGTAATCTCGTAGTCAATGGTTCTTTTGATAATGGAACAGAAGGCTGGGGCTCTTATTTTCAAAATGGCTGCGGAACGATAGAC
The DNA here is from genome assembly GCA_023457255.1 of Bacillota bacterium. Lineage (GTDB taxonomy): Bacteria > Bacillota > Clostridia > Lachnospirales > Lachnospiraceae > Lachnoclostridium. The sequence continues at coordinate 27,058 of JAEWMB010000035.1, forward strand.
TCTTCAGAAAAAAATGCGAAGATTCATTTTATATGGCATGAGGGAAATACTTGGGATATACAGCTTTATCAGGAGAATATTCCATTGGAAGGCGGAAAATCATATATATTAGAATTTGATGCAAGTGCTACGATACGCAGACCATTTACCGTAGAACTTGGTGTGAAAAATGGTGCAAATCCGTTGTCCACAGAAGTATTAGAAACGGAAACCTCTCATTATAAGTTTCAATATGATGCCCTTGTATCCGGCGGAGTAAAATTAAATTTTCTACTTGGGAATGTAACCAAAGGGGATTTGATAACATCGAATCAAAACAACCCACATGATATGATCTTCGATGATATTGTGATTCGAGAGGTAACACCAACCGTAATTCCGGAACCAACGCCGGAGGTAACGCCAACCGTAATTCCGGAACCAACACCAGTGATTACTCCAACCATAGTACCTATAACGGAACCTGTTAGGAATCCGGTTGAAGTATATATCTATGATGGAGCGGCTAAGATTGTACTAAATATGGATACTTCTTTGATAGAGCTTCCGGAGGAATTTATTCTTTCACAGCTTCATAGCAATGAGGTTGATAAGGTTATTATTGAAGTTAGTACAAAACATATGCTTCCTAATTATGGGATAAAGAAAGAGGTTTTGGAAGCAGCAGCTAAAAATAATAAGGATATTTATTATGTTGTCAAGGATATTTTAGGTACAGTTCTCTACGAGTTTAAATTGGATGCCGATAATTTAGCCAAGGGAACAATTGAGGGAGAGCTGTCACTTGGTGTAGATATTGGTAGAATATCGGATAATAAGGTGATAAGTAGCATTATATCGAAAGATAAAAACAATACGGACGGACTCTTCCTTGATTTTACACAATCAGGGGCACTGCCGGCACAAAGTGAGGTAAAATTATTTGTTGGGAAAGAGTATGGATTTAAAGCCTTACAAAAACTATATCTCTATTCGATAAATAGTAAGAGTAGAATGCTTGAGCCAGTACCATTTGGTACAACATACAGAGTTGATAAAGACGGTTATGTGGTGATTCCTCTTATTAAAGGGAATGCGTATGTTCTATTAAAAGAAAAAGTATCGAAAGAAGGAATTACCCCGACAAAAGATCTTATACAGGTAGAGAATAAGCGGACTTTAAATTATGGAGGAGAAGAACAAGTATTAGTTAGCCTTCCAATTACGCTGGAAAGAGTTGAAAACTTTACAAAAAAGGCTTTATTCAGTGCCAAAGGAAGAGTAGTTATAACATATCAATCCAGTGATAAAGAAATTGCTGCCGTTGATGAAAATGGAACAATTACTGCCAGGAATCGGGGTACTGTTACAATTACTACTAAAGTAAAATTATATTACGGAGCGACTTATACTTATCAGACCAAAGTGATTATCAAATAAGGTAATTTACTAAATAAGCTTAAATTGTAAAAGTTATTTGGAGTGCTATCCTATGGATTGATTTTAGGATAGCACTTTTCATGTAAATAAATAGTCTTTCTAGTAAAGTCCATAATTTAAAGCGAAGTTAGGTTAGCAGTATCCAAACTATAACCGATAACTTTGTACTTAATTATAATAGTGTCCTAATCCGAATACCTAAATTTATCACTGTTTGGATAATTCACAATTGATAATTAGACTAGGGAAAAGAACTAAATTAGACGAGAAAGAGATTGGGTATTTCTTGCCGGGGTTTGAATATTCATAAAATTTAATACATTGAAGGTATTTATTAATAATGGCGGCTTCTTGTTCTGCTGTATTGTATTATTGTTAAGTTCGTGTAATTAATCCATAGCAGGGGGAGAATTCGGAAAGAAGTATTTTAAAGAGAATCATTTGATTTCATAAAAAAGATTAAAAGGTAAATTAGGTGTTGACATTCATTTCATAAGGTGATACACTGAATAGGCTGTCGCTGAGAGATGAGTAAATTGTATGAACAATTACACTCTCGAAAAACCTTTCAAAATGGGGATTGACATGCAAATGAAAGCGTGTTAATATAAGCAAGTCGCAAAATTGTTTGAAAAGAATAAATAATTCAAAAAACTTTG
>JAEWMB010000036.1 GCA_023457255.1 Bacillota bacterium
TCAAGATAAGATATCCCATAACGAAAGTTAGTAAGACCCCTGAAAGACGATCAGGTTGATAGGACAAAGGTGGAAGTGTGGCAACACATGCAGCTGATTGTTACTAATCGGTCGAGGGCTTAACCTAAAAGGTTTGTTTAGTATTAGAATATCTGTCAATATGAGGTTTTGAGAGTACAATGGTACAAGAGAATGAACTATATTCTTTGGCTCCATGGTCAAGCGGTTAAGACACCGCCCTTTCACGGCGGTAACAGGGGTTCGAATCCCCTTGGAGTCATAAAAGAAGTCGGTTACTTATAGTAATCGGCTTCTTTGCTATTTATAAAATAAAATCACTAAATATTAGTACATAAAAGACAAAGAGTGTTTCAGTAAACAGCAAATTTGACATAATATTGCTTAGTTATAAAATATATGGTAGAATATAGCAAGTGATAGACAGAATAAGTGAGACAACATATTCAAGGGAAGGCAATAGGTGACAATATGTTACATATTAAGAACTTAGAAGATGGATTAAGTGTTTTTAAAGCACTAGGCTCCAGCGTGCGATTGCAGATTATTAAATTGCTGCTAGATAATAAGGAAATGAATATGAATGAATTAGCAGCCGCACTTAATATCACAAACGGGGCATTAACAGGGCATATGAAAAAATTAGAAGAGAGTGGGATTATTCAGCTGCTTCCGGAATATGCAGGTCATGGTAATCAAAAAATATGCCGTGTCGATGTAGATAAAATATTTATTGAAATTATGGATCTGGAAAATTCCTATGACAATAACATATATGAAACAGAAGTAAAAATTGGACATTATTCAGATTATAGTGTCTTGCCTACTTGTGGTCTTGCTACGAGAGAAATTTTAATTGGTGAAGTGGATGACCCTCGTTATTTTTCACATGCAAAGCGTGTAGATGCAAATATCTTATGGTTTACGAAAGGATATATAGAGTACAAGATACCGAATCTGCTGCCGGCGGGTCAGAAAATAGACCAGATCACATTTTCTATGGAGCTGGGTTCTGAGGCACCTGGGATAAATAATGAGTGGCCAAGTGATATCACTTTTTTCATAAATGATAAAAAAATTGGTGATTGGACCAGTCCCGGTGATTTTGGTGATAAGTGCGGAATCTTTACTCCTAAATGGTGGTTTAGCAACTGGAATCAGTATGGGTTATTAAAGATATTAGTCATTAACAAATCAGGAACATATATTGATGGGAGAAAAATCTCTTCAGTGACAATTGATCAGTTTAACTTAAACTATCGCAGTGATATTTATTTGAAACTTGCTGTGGAAGACGAAGCCGCAAATGTTGGCGGTCTTACCATATATGGCAGTGGGTTTGGAAACTATAACCAAGACATTAAAGTGAGAATCCATTATGAACCTATGCAATAAATGAAACTGATGAAAGTAATATAATGCTTCATAAAAATGCGAGAATCATAAGCAACCCCGGAGAAGGAAGAGGTATCCACAAGGTTGCATCAGTTCTTGCATTCTTGTTGTTACGGAATAATAATTTATTCGCTTGTGGGTTTTTATCAGGAATTCTAGATAAATAGGAAAGTCTTAGAGGAAGATGGAATTATAATTTGCTGCTAATCTAAACCTGAGAATTAGCCGATACTTATAAGGAATAAAGATATACCAGCCGAATCATTCATAGTTTTTATAAGTGGAAGATAGTGTCGTTTTATTGAGGTTATAATTGAATTTTTTGTCATTTTATCATATAATATCATATATATACACAAATAAGGAAATGTTACGGATACAGACTATAAACTCAAGACGATATGGGGGTAGACCTATGGATAACAATATATTATTAGAAAGTGGCACAAATGAATTAGAAGTGCTTGAATTTACCATTGGTGGTAATAGCTATGGTATTAATGTGGCTAAGATTAGAGAGATACTTCCTTATGTAAGTCCGACACCGGTACCGAATGCATACCCTACCGTTGAGGGAATTTATATGCCTCGTGATTTTATCATGACCATCATAGATTTAAGGAAGACACTAAACCTGCATAAAGAAGTGCAGCAGGACGGAAAGGATATGATTATTGTAACAAACTTTAATAACCTGCATGTAGGTTTTCATGTAAATAAAGTTTTGGGTATACATCGTATTTCTTGGGGAGATATCTCGAAACCGGATGCTACTTTAAGTAACGCAGGTATGGGGATTGCAACTGGGATTATTAAATTATCAAATAAATTAATAATTTTACTTGATTTTGAAAAAGTAGTCGCCGATATAAGTCCTGAGACAAGTCTGAAGGTTTCAGATATGGATTCATTCCTCAATAGAAGGCGTTGCGATTTACCAATTATCATCGCAGAAGATTCACACCTATTAAACCAACTATTGGTTGACTGCCTTGCAAAAGCTGGTTATACCAATATTACCAGAACTGAGAATGGGAAAGAAGCCTATGACTTATTGATGAAATACAAAGAAGACGGAATTATCGAAAAAAAGGCTGCTCTTATTATCACAGACATTGAGATGCCAATGATGGACGGACATCACTTAACAAAGCTTGTGAAGGAGGATACTAAATTATCACGAATTCCGGTTGTTATCTTTTCTTCTTTGGTAAATGACGATATGCGCAGAAAGGGTGAAGCTTTAGGGGCAGACGCCCAATTATCGAAGCCGGAAATTGGACAGCTAGTAGCTAAGATTGATGAATTGCTATTAAAAGATTAATTCCAAAATAACAGAGGCTAGGTGGTATACAAATGGATAAATGCAGGATATGTCATGCGGAGGTAATAAATAGCAGTGAATTTTGCTTAAACTGTATCGAATTAGGCTTAGATCATCAATATTTTAATACTCAATCTGTATCCATGGAAGCACTACTTCATAGTGAGGTTACTGATACGAATGAAAATTATTTACCTGAGAATTATAGTATATTTGACACTGAATCTGAGGACATAATAAACAATAAGGAACTTCAGTCCATATTAAATCCAAAAGAAAATGAGGAACATGAAAAAGCGGAGTATGTTTTGAATAGTGAAGAGATAGAGGATGAAATGAAAGACCATAACTTCCTGCAGGATTCCGATGGAGAACATGGTATCAATCATCCTTACGGTGAATTATTTTCGGAAAAAAATTACAAAGCAGAGGGAGAATTTGCGGTGGGTAGTACGCCTGATTTTGATGGAAATCAAGATATACTTGATTTATTAAATGAAATAAATAGAACACCGGAAGACAATAGTCAAGAGGATTATGTTTCAGATGTACTTTCCATTGATGATTTCATGGACGCTGATGTGTCTAGGGAAGACCCCATGTTAAGTTTATACAGCGAACCGGATAATACGTTGAATTCTTCGGTGAAAGACATCGGCGGAAGCTATCAAGATATATTTGGCGGGATTTCTAATTTAGAAGATGTTGGGATTGATGAAGAGTTACTTAAATTAATACCAGATGTTCCTAGTCAGGAAGAAGCACAGCCAAAGGAAATTAAGAATCTAGAAGCGAAATCAAAGAAAAGTAAGAAACAAGGGAAAGAAAAGCATTCCAAAGGCCGTAGAAAGAATTTATTTGCCCGTATTTTCGGAAATGTAAAAGAGGAGTACTCGGAAGAGGAAAAAGAGCAATTAAAGCAAAAAGCGATTGAAGGTGCTAATCAAAAAGCGGCCAAAATGTTAGAGGCAGAGAAAGAAAAAAAGGATGCTAAAGCAAAGAAGAAAGCAGATATGCTGGCAGCACAGCAGAAGGCTAAGGATGATGCGATAAAAGCGAAACAAGCTAAGGCTGAGAAGGCAAAAGTAAAGAAGGAAGAAAAAGAGCGGCTTTCGAAAGAGGTACAGGAGCTGATTGATGAGATTAATGAAAATGAAGGTAGGATTAACCGCATCGGTGCATCTTTCGTATTTGCCTTATTTGCCAGTATTGCCTTGTTTGTTGTCATAGGTACCAACATTTATAGCTATGCTATTAATATTCAAAATGCAGCCAAGAATTTTAGTTTGCAGAGATATAATGAGGCTTATAACGAAGTATATGGATTAGATATTAAGGATGCGGATATTGAAATCTATGATAAGATTATGACAGTAATGTTTGTAAATAAGCAGTTAAATTCCTATAACAATTATTCGGCGATAGGTATGTATCCACAAGCGTTGGATTCTTTATTAAAAGGCTTGGAACGTTATGATAAATATTATGCTTTGGCAACGAAACTGGGAATACAAACAGATTTGGATTATGTTCGAAACCAAATTGTGAAAGAACTTGATAGTGTATTCTATGTGCCGCTGGAAGAAGCATATGAGATTATCAATAGTCCTACACAATCAGATTATAGCGTAGCGGTATATAATGTCGTTTTAGAACGTCTTGATGATAAGTTTGTGCAAAAAACAACAGATAATGATAAGTAAACTAAGGAACAGTATCCGGATTCGAAAGAAAAGGTTACTGTTTTTCTTATTTTTTATTCCTAAAAGATGAGCTTTCTGAGACGTGCTTCTTATTAATCATAGAAGTTTTTGATGTTTTTTTTGATTTACTTCTTTACCACTTTACCAAATTATCTTGAAAAAATATCTATTATCCATTATGATATACAAAGGAAAACGATAAATAAGATACCTATGTAATCTATGATATCCGAATGGTTATCGTTATATAAAATAAAAAGGATGTGGCATTATGATAGCAATTATCGATTACGATGCAGGAAATTTAAGAAGTGTTCAAAAAGCCCTTAATTTTATTGGAGAAGAGGCCGTGATTACAAGAAACCATGGGGAGATAATGAAGTCAGATAAAGTTATATTGCCTGGTGTAGGAGCGTTTGGTGATTCTATGAAGAAGCTGCACAGCTATGATTTAGTTAAAACCATTCAGGAAGTTGCCGGCAGCGGGAAACCATTTATGGGAATATGCCTTGGACAGCAGCTTATGTTTGAAGGCAGTGATGAAAGTAATGGTATTGAGGGGCTGGGATTATTACACGGAAAAATTATTCGTATCCCTGAAGGAGAAGGACTTAAGATTCCCCATATCGGATGGAATAATTTAAAGATTACACAAGGAGCTTCCTTATATCAAGATATTACAGGATCTCCTTATGTATATTTTGTTCACTCGTATTATTTGAAATCAGAAGACAGAAGTATCGTTGCAGCTACTACAGATTATGGTGCCTTAATTGATGCATCGGTAGAATGGAATAATGTATATGGCTGCCAGTTTCATCCGGAAAAGAGTGGAGAGATTGGTTTAAAAATTCTAAAGAATTTTGCAAAATTAGAAGAAAGGTAGGAAATACAATGCATACAAAGAGAATTATACCATGCCTGGATGTACATAACGGACGTGTTGTAAAGGGAACAAATTTTCTTAATCTAAGAGATGCAGGAGATCCTGTTTTGGTTGGTGCTGAATATGGTCAGGCAGGGGCAGATGAATTGGTATTTTTGGATATTACAGCCTCCTCTGATGCAAGAACTATCAAATTAGATATGGTTCGTAAAGTTGCGGAAACAGTATTTATTCCATTTACTGTGGGCGGAGGGATTCGAACCATTGAAGATTTTAAGTTGATTTTACGGGAAGGAGCTGATAAAATAGCAGTGAATACCGCAGCTATTATGAATCCCAGCTTAATTAGTGAGGCAGCAGATAAGTTCGGCAGTCAATGTGTTGTCGTAGCCATCGATGCAAAGCGAAGGCCAGATGGCAGTGGGTGGAATATTTATAAAAATGGTGGTAGGATTGATATGGGGATTGATGCTTTGGAGTGGGCGATGAAAGCAAATGAACTTGGTGCCGGAGAGATTCTGCTAACAAGTATGGACTGCGACGGAACTAAAAATGGTTATGACCTGGAATTAACCAGGCAGATATCAGAAAACGTATCAATTCCGGTAATTGCATCAGGTGGAGCCGGTACAAAGGAACATTTTTATGAGGCGTTAGTAATAGGAAAGGCGGATGCTGTTTTAGCTGCATCATTATTTCATTATAAGGAACTGGAAATTAATGATTTAAAGAAATACCTGAGAACGAAAGAAGTTAGCGTAAGATTAGAGGACAGGAGCTGTTAGAATGTCAATGATACAAAACGATTGGTTAGACTCTATTCGGGAGGAATTTCACAAACCATATTATAAGGAACTGTATAAATTTGTAAAGGAAGAGTATAACAAAACCACGATTTTTCCTCCGGCAGAAGATATTTTTAATGCCTTCCATTTTACTCCGTTAAATAAAGTGAAGGTTTTGTTACTGGGTCAAGACCCATATCATAACGTCAATCAAGCACATGGACTTAGTTTTTCTGTATTACCGGAGCAAAAGGAGATTCCTCCTTCTTTACAGAACATCTATAAAGAGCTGCAGATGGATCTGGGCTGTTATATACCAAACAATGGTTACCTTAAAAAGTGGGCAGATCAAGGAGTTTTGCTGCTGAATACTGTTTTAACGGTAAGAGCACATCAGGCAAATTCCCATCAGGGAAGAGGCTGGGAGCAGTTTACTGATGCTATTATACAAGCAGTAAATGAGCAAGATCGTCCGATCGTATATCTTCTTTGGGGCAAGCCGGCACAAAGCAAAATACCGATGCTTACAAATCCAAAGCATCTTATTTTAAAAGCCCCGCACCCTAGTCCTTTGTCTGCATACCGTGGTTTTTTTGGCAGTAAGCCCTTCAGCCAGGCAAATGAATTTTTTAAAGCAAATGGGATGGAGCCAATTGATTGGCAGATTGAAAATATCTAAGGATATAAAAATTATAAAAATGGCTCTCTGTACAGCGTATTTAATTTGGAGCCAAACCGTTAGATATAAATTAATATTAAGCGGCAAACAAGGATTGAATCCTGATTGAACAGGACTCAATCCTTGTTGTTTGCTATTCTATGGAGAATTAAGGTGAGTTTGCGGTAACTCCTTAGTATGAGTCTTTCTATTTGGATTCCAAATGTATGAGTTTCGGCACTAGGAATACTCTTTTATAAAATTGGTAAAGGAGGATATCGCATTTTGATACTCGGCCTTAAAAGACGGGTATAGTTCCTCAATCTCGTTAAAACATTGTTTGTGTCCCAGTTCCTCTAACTCCTGAGCGATACGGGAAAGTTCAATTGCTCCCAGTGTTTTGGCAGCGGATTTTATTCCATGTACGATGGTAGTAAAGAGTAAGGCATCCCCGATTTCCTTAGCATTCGTTAATTGTTCCGTAGTAGCTCTTGAATCTTTTAAGAACTGTTTTACAGCAGCCAAATAAACTTCCGTCTGATTTGCACAGTTCACCAGACCGCTTTGGTAGTCAATGTTGCCAAAATCCGCAACCTCCTGATACAATGGCTCACTTATTTCAGATTCCTGTAATAGGAGTAACGAGGAAGGCAGCCATCGTTTTAGCAGCGCTGCTAAGTGGCTGATTGCAATCGGTTTACTTAAGTAATCATTAAATCCGCTGGAAAGGAACATTTCCTTCGTTCCGGAAATAGCATTTGCGGTTAATGCGATGATTGGAACCTTCTGATAATACTGAGATGGCATTGAGCGTATCTCTTTTAATGTCTCTAAGCCATCCATTTGCGGCATCATATGATCAAGAAATATAATGTGATAAGCTTCCTTTTGAATCTGCTTTAAACATTCGGCTCCACTTAAGGCGACAGTTACGGAGATATCAAATAACTTTAGCAGACCGCTTGCCACTTTTAGATTCAAACGGTTATCATCAACTACAAGTATTTTAACTTTCGGTGCGGTAAAGGGCGGAGTGATTTTATAGATGGCACCTGGTTTTAAAGTAGAGGAAGAATTTTGTTGGTCTTTTGAATATACTTTTTGAGGTAAGAGGAATGAAAAATCACTGCCAGCACCAAATTCGGATTCTACCTGAATTGTTCCTCCGGCAGATTCGATGATATTCTTACAGATTGTTAAACCAAGACCGGAACCTTCAACCAAGACTTCATTTCCGGCAGAACCTTGCTCAAAACTATGAAAAATACGTTTCTGATCTTCTTTCGCTATGCCAAGCCCAGTGTCTTTTACATGGAATAAAAGCTGTGCCGTCTGAGTATCAAGATTATAGCCGTTTAGTTCCACTTGGAGAGAAATAGTTCCCTTTTCAGTAAACTTTACCGCATTATTCATGAGATTAATAAGGACTTGTCTTAGTCTTAGCTCATCGCCGTAGAAATACTTTGGCAGCTGATCAGAAATCGAAACCTGTAAGGAGATCGGCTTTGACATTAATTTTACCCCGATAATATTGATTACTTCATGGATAACGCTCGTCAGCTTATAGGGTTCCTCTACCAAGCTAAGTTTACCGGATTCTATTTTGGTTAAGTCAAGAACATCATTTATCAAGCTTAATAGTGTTCCACCCGCATGCTTTATATTAAGGATGTCATTATGTAATTCATAATCGATATCCTTATGAAGCAGAATATCCGTTAAACCAATAATTGCGTTTAAAGGAGTGCGGATTTCATGAGACATATGGGCTAAGAACAGGCTTTTCGCTGAGTTTGCTTTTTCTGCCTGTTCTCTCATTTCAATCAGGTTTTTCATATAGTTTTTACTGTCTGTAATATCGAATATCCATGCAGAATATCCAACTAAATCATCATTGTAGTAAATTTTATTGATATGAGCATTGTATGTACGTATCTCTTTTTGAAATTCATAAACCTGATTTTGATGAAACAAGCAGTCTAGTTCACTGGAAAGCTTGTGCAGGGGACTATTTAATACCGCAGTGTTTAATTCCGGAAATAATTTTTTAGCTGCAGGATTAAAGTCAAGGAGATGGAAGTCGGCATCGGCAACCACCAAAGCTTCCTCCATAATTTCAATAACACGATCTCTTGCAGTATGAATAATATCAAATAATTGATGGCGATAGATTGCAATTAATACTAATACGCCGGATACAACAAAACTGGCGGAAGAAGGATCATATTCACGGAAGAAACTCATAAAATAGGAAGCACAAGTAATGCTTGGAAATAAACATGCACCAACGAAATTCAGCTCTTGTTTTCTTCGCTTTTTTCCCTGTCTAAAGTAATGGTATATTACAATAATCAAAATAATTAGATTGATCAGCAAAACTTCAGCTTTAAACAAGTTGTAAAGGATTCCCTTGATAAATACGACATGAGGGAAGGTACCTTCGTAAACGAATTGAATGGATGAGTAGTAATAAGGATGATATTCACAGGTGACTACTGCAAAGAGAATCAATGTATTAAACAAAAAGAGTAGAAAGAAAAGCAATCTACTCTTTTGGATTTTGCAATAATCTAACAAAAAGGATAAAAATAAAATATTCACATAAGCACTGCCAAGGTACTGGATTTTAATAGACATCATCGCAGCATCTAATGTAGTACTTGTAATCTCAAGTGTGTAACCAAAGCATTGAACTAGTACCGCCAGGCACAGTGCCAGGAAGATAGCTTGTCCACGGAATGGTTTCTTAACCAACAACACTAGGATCACTGTGAAGTTGGTTAAGAGAGCTATTATCTGGATTGCAAGCATGAGTGAATACATAACAGACCTCCGTCAGTAAGTTATCGCTATTTTAAATTTTTTACAGCAGTTGCTAACATTAGCTTGATTCGGTTTAACTGGTTTACTTCACTTGCTCCCGGGTCATAGTCAACCGCAACAATATTAGAGGATGGGAAACGGTTTCTAAGTTCTTTAATTACACCCTTACCGACGATATGGTTTGGCAGGCAGGCAAAAGGCTGCGCACAAACAATATTAGGAACGCCGGAGTGAATTAACTCTACCATTTCACTGGTTAAGAACCAGCCTTCACCGGTCTGGTTACCAATAGATACAATTGGCTCTGCCATTTTAGCCAGTTCATGGATGTATTTTGGAGGGGTGAAACGCTTACTTTCCTCAAACGTTTTTCTTGCTTCTTTTCTGGCAAACTCAAGAAAACGGATAATCAAATTATTATAGAATGCATCAATTTTCTTTTTTCCTAAGTATTGCGCTTTATAATTTGCATCATAAGAACAATATAAAAAGAAATCAATCATATCAGGCATTACAGCCTCAGCACCCTCTGCTTCTAACAATTCAACCAAATAATTGTTTGCAGCAGGAAGGAATTTCACTAATATTTCACCAACGATACCTACTCTTGGTTTTGTAATGCTTTCATCCAGTGGAAGGATATCAAAGGCTTGTATAATACTACGGCAGTTTTTACGGAATTCTTTCCATTTGCCGTTTTGCACCGATTTTGCACAGATTTTTTTCCAATGTGCATGAAGTGCATTAGCAGAACCCGGTTCTTTCTCATACGGTCTTGTACGATACAGTACCCTCATAAAGATATCACCATAAACCAGCGCCTGCACCGCACGGACTATCATGTTGTAATTAATTTCAAAACCTGGATTTTTCTCTATTCCGGAGGTACTAATAGATACAACCGGTATTTGCTCAAAACCTGCTTTTTTTAATGCCCTTCGAATAAATCCGATGTAATTGGTTGCACGGCAGCCCCCTCCGGTTTGGGTGATCATAACCGCAACTTTATCCGGATTATATTTTCCGGAAAGAAGAGCATCCATAATCTGACCGACAACCATTAAGGATGGGTAGCAGGCATCATTATTTACATACTTAAGACCGGCATCTACGGCAGCTTTATTGTCATTGTTCAAAACTTCAAGGTGATATCCACAAGAGTTAAAGGCAGGTTCAAGGAAGTCAAAATGAATTGGTGACATCTGAGGAGCAAGTAATGTATACTCCTTACGCATTTCTTTTGTAAATACGGCACGGTGATAAGCAGGAGATTCTGCTTTTGTTTCGATGTGCTTTCGATTGCGGTCACTCACCGCAGAGAGGAGTGACCTAATCCGGATTCTTGCTGCACCTAAATTATTGACTTCATCTATTTTAAGTACCGTGTAGATTTTACCTGCTGTTGTTAAGATATCACTAACACCGTCTGTTGTAACTGCATCCAGACCACAGCCAAAGGAGTTTAATTGTATTAGCTGTAGGTTAGGCTGAGTTCTTACATAGGAGGCAGCAGCATATAAACGGCTATGATACATCCACTGGTCTACAACAATCATCGGTCTTTCTACAGTTCCAAGATGAGAAATGCTGTCTTCTGTTAAGACTGCCACACCATAGGAGTTAATTAATTCCGGAATACCATGATTAATCTCAGGATCGACATGATAAGGGCGTCCGGCTAACACAATACCCATGCGTCCGGTTTTTCTTAAATACTCCATGGTCTGCTCCCCTTTTTCTTTCATATCTTCTCTGGCTTTTTCTAATTCAGCCCAAGCGAGGGAGGCAGCAGACCGAATCTCAGCTTCGGTAATTTTACTATCGGAAAAGTTATTCGTACATGCAAATTCACTGGTATATGCCATGGCAGATTCAGAAGCCATTCGTTGTTCTGCAAGCAGGTATTCGACCAAACGGTTCGTCAAAATCTCCTGGTTCTCAAAGGAGAGGAAAGGATTTTGATAGCAGATTAGTTCGGTCTTTAGCTCTTCTACGTTGTTCTTAATATTTTCCCCATAAGAAGTTACAATTGGGCAATTGTAATGATTACCGGTACCTGGAACCTCTTTTCTTTCATAAGGTACGCAAGGATAGAAGATATAAGGGATACCCTGCTTAATCAGCCACATGATATGTCCGTGAACGATTTTTGCCGGATAGCACTCGGATTCACTTGGAATTGATTCAATGCCAAGCTCATATATTTTTCTTGTAGATCCCGGGGAGAGAACGACCCGGTAACCTAATTTTGTAAAGAAGGTAAACCAAAACGGATAGTTTTCGTACATATTTAGGACACGAGGAATACCAACGACACCTCGGGGGGCGAGATCTTTTGCAAGCGGTTCGTAATCCATGCAGCGGTGAAGTTTATATTCATAGAGGTTAGGAATATTATCTTTGTTCTTTTCCTTTCCAATCCCTTTTTCACAGCGATTACCAGAGATAAACTGTCTTCCGCCTGTAAACTTATTCATAGTGAGCAGACAGCTGTTTGTACAGCTTTTACAACGCGCCATGCTTGATTCAAATTTTAGTTCGTTAATATGTTCAATCGGAAGCATCGTTGTAGCTTCTTGATTGTAATGTTCTCTTGCGATAAGAGCGGCCCCAAAGGCACCCATGATACCGGCAATATCCGGACGAACTGCTTCACAACCGGAGATACGTTCGAAACTTCTTAAAACAGCATCATTATAGAAAGTACCACCTTGCACTACGATATGTGAACCCAGATCTTTTGCGTCGGATAGCTTTATAACCTTATAAAGCGCATTCTTTATTACAGAATAAGCAAGTCCGGCACTAATATCGGCAACAGTTGCCCCTTCTTTCTGAGCTTGCTTTACTTTTGAGTTCATAAAAACAGTGCAGCGGGAGCCAAGATCAATTGGATTTTTTGCAAATAATGCAATCTTAGCAAAATCTGCAACTTCGTAATTTAAAGATTTTGCAAAGGTTTCAATAAAAGAACCGCATCCGGAAGAACAAGCTTCATTTAACTGTACACTGTCTACAGTACCGTTTTTAATCTTAATACATTTCATATCCTGACCGCCAATGTCAAGGATGCAGTCTACCTTGGGATCAAAAAAGGCTGCGGCATAATAGTGTGCTACGGTTTCAACCTCACCTTCGTCAAGCATTAAGGCAGATTTAATCAAAGCTTCTCCATATCCGGTGGAGCAGCTACGAACAATGTTAGCTTCTTTTGGCAATAGTGCATAGATTTCTTTGATTGCTTTTATTGTAGTCTTTAAGGGACTGCCATTGTTATTACTATAGAAAGAATATAAAAGGGAGCCGTCTTCACCAACCAAGGCAGCCTTTGTAGTTGTGGAACCAGCATCAATTCCAAGGTAACAATTGCCTTGATAGGTGGATAAATCACCTTTTTTTACGGTATGAGTATTATGTCTATGTAAGAACATCTCATAAGCTTCTTCATTACCAAACAGTGGCTCCATTCGATTTACTTCAAAATCGAGTGTAATTCCTGTAGTTAAATGATCTACTAATGTTTGAAGTGAAGTGGTTACATTTGAATTATAATTCATTGCGGAGCCGATTGCTGCAAACAAATGAGAATGTTTTGGAGCGATCGTCTGTTCTTTTGTCAAATCCAGAGTTCGCACAAAAGCATTTTTAAGTTCGGATAAGAAATGCAGCGGCCCGCCAAGAAAGGCTACATTACCGCGAATCGGCTTACCGCATGCAAGACCGCTAATAGTCTGACTGACTACTGCTTGAAAAATAGAAGCCGCAAGATCCGGTTTTGTTGCGCCTTCGTTAATTAGCGGTTGGATATCTGACTTTGCAAAAACACCACATCGGGCAGCAATCGGATAAATTGCCTGATAGTTTTTTGCGTATTCGTTTAAACCAGCAGCATCTGTTTTTAAAAGAGTTGCCATCTGATCAATAAAGGAACCGGTTCCTCCGGCGCAGATACCATTCATTCGTTGTTCAATACCATTTGTAAAGTAGATTATTTTGGCATCTTCTCCGCCGAGTTCGATGGCAACATCTGTTTGAGGTGCATAATCTTTTAACGAGGTTGCTACTGCAACAACTTCTTGTACAAAGGGTACATTAAGATGCTTTGAAATCGCCAATCCGCCGGAACCGGTTATTACAGGTGCAACTGTAAGATTAGAAAGTGCAGATTTTGCACGAGTGATTAAGTCCGCAAGAGTACCTTGTATGTTGGCAAAATGACGCTCATAATCAGAAAATATCATCTGATTGCTGCTGTCTAAAATAGCGATTTTTACCGTCGTGGAACCAATGTCGATTCCTAAGGAATAATTGGATTTTAACATAATAAACCTCTCGTTCTAAAACCATGGATAAGCATCAATGATTTTTAACATATTTAGCCATAAATTGGTGATAATCATAATATACCAGTTACTTATTATACGACACCCAGAACTTTAGTTCAACCCAATAATCCTTATTTTATAAAGTTAACAAAATTATAACGAAATCTTTGCTGTCTTCTTCCTTGACAAAATTATAAGAATGTGGATACATATCATCACATAATAGGAAGTAATTTCATATATTATCATGATACTATTTCTATCAAGGACTGCTATGGATCAAAAATCATGTAATGGAATTATTCATACGATTAAGTCCGGTGATACGCTATACAAATTAAGTGGATATTACAAAGTGCCACTGGCAGAGATTCTTCGTGCTAATCCATATGTGGATGTATACAATCTTCAGATTGGGGAGCGTATCTGTATTCCTAATGTAATCACTGGAACACCAACAACTCCGGCAGCTCCAGCGCCGGTAACTCCAACATCACCTCCAACATCTGCACCAACAACCCCGGTAACTCCGATATCACCAACTACATCAACACCGACAGCACCGATGACACCAGGAGCAACAACACCAACAACCCCGGTGACGCCGATGACACCAAGAACAACAACACCAACAGCACCGGGAACGCCAATGACACCAGGAAAAACAAAACCGACAACACCGGGAACGCCTATGACACCAAGAAAAACTATACCAACAACACCGGGAACGCCTATGACACCAGGAACAACAACACCCACAACCCCGGGAATGCCGATGACACCAAGAACAACAACGCCGACAGCACCGGGAACGCCAATGACACCAGGAATAACGATGCCGGCAACCCCGGGAACGCCGATGACACCAGGAATAACAACACCGACAGCACCGGGAACGCCGATGACACCAGGAATAACGATACCGGCACCACCGGGAACCCCTGTGTCTCCGACAACATCTATGCCAACGTCGCAGTCTTATACTACTCCATCAGCAATATTGGCAAGATCCTCATCAGGAAAACGTGCTGCTCCTATGCCAGCCAGCCAAAGGTCTTCAACACCAAGCACAGGCTCGGAGAATCCGGCAGCCTGCGATGGTATATTTCATGTAATTAAATCAGGAGATACGTTTTACAGGTTAAGTTTGCAGTACAATGTTCCTATGGATGCAATTATTCGTGCAAATCCGTATGAAAACCCTTATAATCTTCAAATTGGACAGCGTGTTTGTATTCCAGGCGTATCAAGTGTAGCTCCGGTACCGCCTACTCCGCCATGTGAAGATGGTATGTTATATACAATAAAAGCTGGTGATACGCTTTATAAGTTAAGCTTAGAATTTCGTGTTCCACTTGCAGCTATCATGCGTGCGAACCCAAATGTTGATGTTTATAATTTACAGATAGGCCAGCAAGTCTGTATTCCTAGAGTTTCGGAAGAGGTTCCGGTAGTACCGCCGGCACCAGCACCGACACCGCCGGTAGCACCTCCTATGAGACCGGTACCGCCTCCGGCACCAGCACCACCAAAGCCGGTACGGCCAAAACCGGTATCACCAAGGCCGGTACCGCCTACTCCGCCATGTGAAGATGGTATGTTATATACAATAAAAGCTGATGATACGCTTTATAAGTTAAGCTTAGAATTTCGTGTTCCACTTGCAGCTATCATGCGTGCGAATCCAAATGTTGATGTTTATAATTTACAGATAGGTCAGCAAGTCTGTATTCCTAGAGTTTCGGAAGAGGTTCCGGTAGCACCGCCGGTAAGACCGGTACCGCCTCCGGCGCCAACACCACCGGTAGCACCTCCAATGAGACCGGTACCGCCTCCGGCACCAACACCACCGGTAACACCTCCAATGAGACCGGTACCGCCTCCGGCACCAACACCACCGGTAGCACCTCCAATGAGACCGGTACCGCCTCCGGCACCAACACCACCGGTAGCACCTCCTATAAGACCGGTACCGCCTCCGGTGAGACCGGTACCAGCACCAGCACCAAGACCACCACAACCACCACAACCACCACAACCAATAACACCTCCACCGGAACGGCCACAATTAAAACCAATGCCTCAACGGCCTCCGATTACACCACAGCCAGAACGGCCGCAGCGACCTCCTCTTCGTCCTATTTTCCCTGTTATGCCGGAAGAGAAGGAAATCGTAATAATTCCAATTATACCGGAGACACCGGAAGTCGAAGTGATACCGGTTTGCCCGGAAGAGCCGGAATATGAAACTGTACCAATCTGTCCTTTAAACCCGGAAGAACCGTTTTGTGAAATTCCAAAAAGAAGGAATACTATGACTCATGTAGTAAGAGAATGTGAATCACTTGGTGATATTCTTTGCAATTGTGACATGACATTAGATGAATTTTTTATGATTAATGATGCATGTGATGTATGTTTAAAGCCATGTTCGGAAGTAAAAGTATTTCAGAAAGAACGTGGGCCAAGAAGAAGGTTTTACTAATCTTAAAGGCGTTTATTTATAATTGTGTTAAAAATCATTTTTGGTAGAGTTTACTTTAAATTACTTTATACGACAAAATAAGTATGTGCTTTACTGGATTAGGGTTCCCAAAATTTACATTTTGGGAACCTATTTTCTAGGTCTAACGTATTATGAAAAAAATTTGTACCGAACTTGTTAGAATTTACTAAATATGCTATAATTTTATAGTAATCGACGATACACAACAGGATATGCGAAGGAGACGAAGTGATATTACAGCATATCAATGGGAATGGATAAGAAAGAAGTGGGTAACGAGAGAATTTCGTATAACAGTAAGATGGGGGCATGACTTACGGAGGAGGAGCAAATGACCTATAACAAGGATGTGTTAGGAACGCAGTTTAGCCTAGAATTATCCAGCTATGCCTTGGACATAATAAGCCGAGTAAATGATGTATCTGAAGCTATTTTTCTTCTTTTAGCAAAGGTTGGGAAGCAATTTTCATTAAGTCATATTACAGTTTTAGAAAAACAACGCAAGTTACCGTGCCTTATGGCAACCTATGAATGGCATACATCTGGGATCGATCCAATGCGAAATCATATCATTACCTATTCAGAGGAATTGGAAGAGATTTTTTTCAGGCGTATGGAACAGTCAGAAGAGATTTTTACTTTGCAGGAACTAAGAGATATCGGAGAAGCCGAAAATATTGTTTCTATTATTGAGCAAAGCAAGGCTAAAAATATGATTTTGTGTGCCCTAAAGCAAAAAAAGAAATTTATAGGATTTCTAAGTGTTGAAACGAGAAATAATATAGATAGCTTTTCAAAAGAGGAACTTATTGCTTTTTTACAGACGAAACGAATTCTTGAAAGCTTTTTCTTAATATGCAGAGCAAATCAAGAAGCACAAAAGCGTATTGAGCAAGTAACTTTATTTGATCCGGTAACGGGTCTAATTAAGTATGATTCCTTTTTAGAGCAGGCAGAGTTAATTTATAAGAGCGATTCAAAGAATCAATACATATTATTTTATGCAGATATTAATAATTTCAAGTACTTCAATGAGATTTACGGATATGCTGCCGGGGATGAGGTATTGCGTTTATTTGAGCAGCATTTTATGTCACAAAGTTCACGTTATATCATCGGCTGCCGTATTTTTTCTGATTATTTTATTGGCATGACTTCTTTGAAGAATCCGTTAATGGAGCATAAATTGATTCAAGAAATACAGACGTTAAACTATAGCTTTCAAAAAAAGGTACAACGTATCTATCCGGAATCCCTGATTCATGTTGTCGCAGGAGTGATTATCATTGATAATAGAAGTTTAGATATCCATACCTATATTGATAATGCAAATCAAGCTAGAAAAATAGCAAAATATAATAGAACGAATTGTGTGATTTTTAATAAGGAAATGGAAGCGGATCGAAAAAAATACTATCGGATTACTAGCATTGCCGAGGAAGCCTTAAAAAACGATGAGTTCTATTTTGAGTTACAACCAAAGATAGATTTAAAAACCAAGAAGGTTGTGGGGGCAGAAGCATTGGTTCGTTGGGCACGTTCGGATGGAACCGTAGTATATCCGAATGAGTTTATACCAATTTTTGAGCAGAATGGATTTATTACAAAATTAGATTTTTATGTTTATGGAAAAGTATGTGAATACTTATTGCATAGAATTAGACATGGCAAGGAGATTGTTCCAATCTCGGTAAATGTTTCAAGAGCACATTTGAAGCAAGATAATTTTGCCAGAAAAGTAATACGCTTAGTGGAGCATCATCAAATACCTCCGGAATATCTTGAATTTGAACTAACAGAGAATATCTTCTTAGAAAACTCAGAGCAAGCAAAAGAAACCTTGATTGAATTAAAGAATTATGGATTTAAAGTATCTATGGATGATTTTGGTTCAGGATATTCTTCTCTGAATTTATTGATGAATCTGGAATTTGATATATTAAAGCTGGACAAGGATTTTCTCACCGATGATATAGTCTCCAAAAAAGAGGAAGTAGTTATTAAGAGTATCATACGAATGGCAAAGCTGATGAAGATGACTGTCCTTTGTGAAGGTGTGGAGACAAAAGAACAGGTTGCTTTTCTAGAGCGAATGCAATGTGATATGGTGCAAGGTTATTATTTTGGAAGGCCAATGAAAACGGAAGCGTTTGAATTTTGTCTTGGCTCTTAATGAAAGAAAGTTAGCATATTGTTTTGTATTATATGGAAACGGGATACCGGGCGGATTCAGGAAACTACCTTAAGGTCTGGAGGTATCCCGTTTTTTATTCTGTGCTTTACAAGAAATAATTAGCTGTAATTTTACATAGATTTCACATAACTTATACAATAGTGTGATAGTTCACGCTTTTTTTTTATGTTAAATTAAGAGTGTCAAAAGGAAATGAAAAAAAGGAAAGTTCATGGGAAAAGGAGAGTAAGCAGGATGATAAGTAAATTTATGAAGAAGGCAGTAGTCATGGTTTGTTGCGCAGCATTCATCGGAGGAGTTCTTGCCGGTTGCAGCAAAAATGAGAATAGTAAAGATTCAAACAATTCAAATACAGGAAATGGAAGTGTGACAAACGAACCTACAAAAGCAGAAGAGAATAAACAAGGTGACAACAAACAAGAGGATAAGAAATTAAGCGGAACAATTACTTTAGTAGGTTCCACTTCGATGGAAAAGCTAAGCAATGCAGTCGCGGAAGATTTTATGAATAAAAACGGCGGAGTAACAGTAACAGCCGAATTTGTTGGTTCTGGTGCAGGTATTGAGGCAGTTACAAAAAAAACCGCAGACATCGGTAATTCTTCCAGAAACTTAAAAGATGCAGAGAAAGAAGCCGGAGCAGTTGAAAATATTGTTGCTATTGATGGTATTGCAGTAGTTCTTGATAAGTCTAACACTGTAGCAAACTTAACCAAGGATCAGTTAATCGGTATCTATACGGGGGTTATCCGTAACTGGAGTGAATTAGGCGGCAGTAATCAGCCAATCGTAGTTGTCGGCAGAGAAGCTGGTTCTGGTACAAGAGGCGCATTTGAGGAAATCTTAAAAGTAGAAGATCAGTGTGTTTATGCAAACGAATTAGATAATACAGGTGCTGTAATGGCAAAGGTTGCTTCTACTGCGGGTGCAATCGGATATGTATCACTTGATGTTGTTGATGACAGTGTTCTAGTTGCCGGCTTAGAAGGTGTAGCTGCAACGTCAGAGAATATCAAGGCTGGAAATTACTTCTTAAGCAGACCATTTGTAATGGCTACGAAAGGTGAAATCGGCGAGCAGAGTGAATTAGTTCAAGCTTTCTTTGAATATATGAAATCAGAAGATGGAAGAGCAATAATTGAAGCAGTAGGTTTAATTACTGTAGATTAGAAGGAAAATATAATAAAGGAAAACCAGTAAGCAAAAGACTGATAGAAGTGAAATAAGAAGAAAATAAGAAAACGGCTGCATAGGGTTTTTTATCCTATGCGGCTAAGTACTTGGGATTAGAATGCTATAGAAAGAGGAAGGCAATGTATGAAAAAAAAGAAAGAGGAAAAAGCAATGCCGGTAAGCAGTACAATACATGGCGGGGTGAATCATAAAGCTTCTGATAGGGTAGAGAAAGTTGCGCATGGTATTTTTATTACCTGCGCTTTTGCTGCTGTTCTCGCAGTAGTATCGATTTCTCTTTACATGGTTATCAACGGTGTACCGGCGATAGTTAAGGTAGGTTTAAAAGAAATTCTGTTTCGTACGGTATGGAAGCCTACGGCTGCGGAGCCTGGCTTTGGTATCGCTTATGTTATTTTAACCTCCCTCGTGGGTACATTGGCAGCAATTATAATCGGTGTACCAATCGGTGTCGGTACTGCAGTATTTTTAACGGAAATCGCAAATAAGAAGGTAGCAGCGATCATAACTCCTGCGGTAGAATTATTGGCGGGAATTCCGTCGGTTGTATATGGTTTGCTTGGTTTGTTAATTTTAAATCCGCTGATGTACAAATTAGAAATGTATTTGTTCAAAGATTCACAGACACATATCTTCACCGGTGGTGCAAATTTAATTTCTGCAGTACTGGTACTTGCAATTATGATATTGCCAACAGTAATCAGTATCAGTTCTTCTGCCCTGCGTGCAGTTCCGGTTTCCTTAAAAAACGCCTCCTTAGCAGTAGGAGCAACCAAAATTCAAACAATAACAAAAGTATTACTTCCGGCAGCGAAATCTGGTATTGTAACAGCAATCATTTTAGGTATTGGCCGTGCGATTGGTGAAGCGATGGCGATTAGTTTAGTAAGTGGCAGTGTTGTTAATATTCCGCTTCCATTTAACTCGGTTCGTTTTCTAACAACTGCAATTGTTAGCGAAATGTCTTATTCTCAAGGAACCCATCGTCAGGTACTTTTTACGATCGGATTGGTATTATTTGTGTTTATTATGATAATCAACCTTTCTTTAAACAGAATTCTAAAAAAGGGAGGAACGGTCGAAAGATAGCATTCTTTCAACCTGAGTAAAGATGGATAAAAAAGTTAGTATTTATGAAAAAAGAAAAAGGCCAAAAGATAAGATTTTAATTGGTTTTACGATTCTTTGTGCGGGAATTTCAATTGCTTTATTTGTTGGAATCGTTTCTTATGTTTTCGTCAGAGGAATTGGAAGTGTTAACTGGAAGTTCTTAACTACTGCTCCAAGTGCCGTCAAAGGTACGTTTGGTATTGCGGGAAATATTATTAATACACTGTATATTGTCATCTTAACTTTATTATTGGTAACGCCTATCGGTATCGGGGCTGCAATTTATCTGAATGAGTATGCAAAACCCGGAAAAGCAGTACGATGGATTGAGTTTACCACAGAGACGTTAAGCGGTATTCCATCGATTATTTTTGGTTTATTCGGTATGGTATTCTTTGGAACAACGCTCAGATTGTCTTACTCTTTATTAACCGGTGCCCTAACCTTAAGTCTGATGGTGCTTCCGCTCATTACAAGAAATACCCAGGAAGCATTAAAGACGGTTCCCAAAAGTTATCGTGATGGTGCACTTGGGATAGGTTCTACCAAATGGCATATGATCAAAACAATACTATTACCTTCTGCGATGCCTGGAATTATTACCGGTATTATTCTTGCCATAGGCAGAATTGTCGGTGAATCCGCAGCTCTTTTATTTACCGCAGGCAGCGGGTACTTGCTTCCGAAACTTGGTGAATATGGGGAAGGTTTGCTTACCAAGGCAACTCAGCCAGGCGGAACCTTAACCATCCAACTTTATCTTAGTATGACAAAAGCAAAATACGAGGATGCATTTGGTATAGCGGTTGTTTTGTTAACGATAGTGCTAGGAATCAATATTTTAACAAAAGTATTAGCACGTAAATTTGACGTGAGTCGGAGGTAATAAAGTGAGCAAAGATAAAATTATAACAAGGGATTTACAGTTATATTATGGAGCAAATCATGCACTCAAAGGAATTGACATGGATATCAAAGAAAAAGCTATCACAGCCTTTATCGGACCTTCGGGATGCGGTAAGTCAACATTTTTAAAAACCTTAAACCGTATGAATGATTATGTGGACGGGGTTAAGATTACCGGCCGGATACTCCTTGATGGAGAAGATATCTATGGAGAGCGGGTAGATACCACACTGCTTCGTAAAAAGGTTGGTATGGTATTTCAGCAGCCTAATCCTTTTCCGATGAGTATCTATGATAATATAGCATATGGGCCAAGGATTCATGGAATAAAGGCAAAAGCAGAATTAGATGAAATTGTTGAAAGATCCTTACGCGGAGCGGCATTATTTGAAGAAGTAAAAGATCGTTTAAAGAAATCTGCACTTGGTTTATCCGGCGGACAGCAGCAAAGACTATGTATTGCCAGAGCACTTGCGGTAGAACCGGAAGTATTATTAATGGATGAACCAACTTCGGCGCTGGATCCTATCTCTACATTAAAGATAGAGGACTTAATGAGTGAGCTGAAGGAGAAGTATACCGTTGCGATTGTAACTCATAATATGCAGCAGGCAGCACGTATTTCTGATTATACAGCATTTTTCTTAGTCGGAGATATGGTGGAATTTGCGGAAACAGAAACATTATTTACAAGACCCTCAGATAAGAGAACGGAAGATTATATTACAGGCAGATTTGGATGATAAAAGGAAATGGGTTAGATTGAGAAAATTATTTCAATCAGCATATCAGATAGTGTGTAAATATGCTATCATAGTTTGTAAGCGGAAAACCCTGAATGGAGGATTCTATGGCACCAAGAGTAAGTTTTGAATATGAGTTAACAATATTAAACAATAATTTAAGAGATATGGGTACCTTAATTGAGGCGGCGATTGATAAGGTAATCAAAGCTTTTGAGAATGAGGACGGAACTTTAGCCACAGAGATTATTCAAGGAGACCGTACCATTAACGATATGGAGCGGGTAATTGAGGCCAGATGTCTTTCTTTAATTCTTCGTCAGCAGCCGGTAGCAAAAGACCTTAGAATTGTGACTACCGCGCTTAAGGTGGTAACCGATATGGAGCGTATCGGAGATCATGCAGCGGATATTTCAGAATTAATTCTTCGTAATATCAAGCAAAATACGTATACTATCGTAAAAGCAATACCTAAGATGGCACAGGTGGCGAAAGAAATGGTACATGATGCGGTAGAGGCATTTATTTCTTGTGATACAGAAGCTGCAAGGGTAACAATACAAAAGGATGATATCGTCGATGATTTATTCAATGAAGTAAAGACTACTGTCATAGAGGCAATGAAAAACAGCGGTGAGAATGCGGATAGCTATATTGATATCTTAATGATAGCAAAGTACATGGAGCGAATTGGTGATCATGCGGTAAATATCTGTGAGTGGACAGAATTTCATGAAACCGGTTCCCTTAATAATGTACGGATTTTATAAGTGGTAAGGGATGGTAGGCTATGAGAAAAGCGATTATGAAACGATTTATTCTGGTGCTGGTAGGAACTATGGTGTTTAGCGGTATTTTATTTTATACAACGGTTAGTAATACCCTGCACAAGAATACAATGGAAGACATGAAACTAAGTCTGATCATGCTTGATAATTCGCTTGACTATACTGAGTCTTTTATGAATCAGATTAAAATATTATCAACAGTCCGGGACCAGAAAAAAGCCCGTTACACTATATTGGATGCGGCGGGAGAGGTTGTTGCTGATACCGGTACGAAGGATATTGAAAACTTAGAGAATCATTTGGAACGTGAGGAAGTAAAAGAAGCATTAAAGGATGGGGTAGGATATGGCAAACGTTATTCCGCTACAATGAAGACACGAATGCTTTATACCGCGGTTGCCTCCGGCAAGTCGGATTATATTTTAAGAATAGCAATTCCATATTCCGAGAATTCGGAATACCTGCTATGGCTTCTTCCCTCGATTGTAATTAGTATTACTGTATCAGCATTATTAGCGGTTATCATGTCGGATACTTTGACAAAGTCGATTACAAAACCGCTGCAGCAAATTGCATCCATTATGGATCATTATAAGGAAGAAAATCCGGAACTATCCTTACCGAAGACACCATACAAAGAGCTGAATATAATTGCACAATCTGCAAAGAAGATGTCGGATTCTGTTAAAAAGTATACGGAAGGAATTGAATTTGAGAGAATGGTTCGTCAGGAATTCTTCTCGAATGCTTCGCATGAGTTAAAGACTCCAATCACCTCCATCCGTGGATATACGGAATTATTACTGGGTGGATTTACAACAGAGGAAGCGACCAGTAAAGATTTTATGAAACGAATTCTAACAGAGACGGAGAATATGACGAATCTCATCAATGATATCCTTATGATATCAAGACTTGAGACAAGGGATTATGAGATTGAAACTACTGAGCTTCGTATGGCGATGCTATTACAAGATATGATAAAGACACTCCAGCCGATTGCTGTGAAACAAGGAGTTCATCTGCAAACGGAATGTAAGCCTGCTATTATCAATGCGAACAAGCAGCATATGAGAGAGCTGCTGCTGAATCTGATTGGGAATGCCATTAAGTATAATAAGCCAAATGGTATGGTTTATGTCACGATAACAACCTTAGGAAGAGATTTGCTTATTGTCGTTAAAGACACAGGGCTTGGGATTCCAAAAGAGTCACAAGTCAGGGTATTCGAACGATTTTACCGGGTAGATAAAGGGAGAAGCCGAACAGTAGATGGAACAGGATTAGGACTTTCGATAGTGAAGCATATTGTGAATTTTTATGGCGGCAATATTACTTTGGAAAGTGAATTAAACGTTGGTTCTACTTTCACAGTAAGGTTACCCAAGGTTAAGGCTAACAGCTAGAAAGGCTTGTGATTTATAAATAGTTTAGCAGGCTAGTCCTATGCAGTGTATGAGAGTAGAGTGACAAAAGGTTGTGTAAAATAATAGAGAAATGTTATAATAAAATTGTAAACTGAAGTAATACTACAAATAAAATAGAGTGCGGACTTAGCAAAACGACAGACACGCAATGCGGCAGGGAGGGCTTAAGTGATTACCTTTGAAAAGATAATAAAAAATGAATCGGTAAATACGTATATAAAAAAGGCAGATGAAACCTTAATTGCACTTGGATATACAGAACATAGTTTTGCACATGTCAGAAAAGTGGCTTTTACAGCAAGGGATATTTTATTGACGCTTGGTTACCCGGAACGTGAGGCGGAACTTGCTCAGATTGCCGGATATTTGCATGATATCGGTAATGTAATTAACCGGGTTGATCATGCACAAAGTGGTGCTGTCATGGCATTTCGAATTCTGGATAAGATGGGGGCGGATGCAGAGGATATAGCAACCATTATTACAGCCATAGGAAACCATGATGAATCGACTGCATTTCCTGTAAACCCGGTTGCTGCCGCTCTGATTTTAGCGGATAAAACGGATGTCAGAGATACAAGAGTGAGAAATCAAGATATCGCAAGCTTTGACATCCACGACCGTGTTAATTACTCTGTTAAACAGTCGGAAACAACGATTAATGCAGAAAAGACTAGGATTGAATTAAAGTTACAGGTAGATACTTCAATATGTGCGGTAATGGATTACTTTGAAATTTTTTTGGGAAGGATGCTTTTATGCAGAAAGGCGGCTGAAAAGTTAAATCTAAAATTTCAGCTTGTCATAAATGAGCAAAAACTAATGTAGTAGGGGGATAAGAAATGGCTACGGAGGAAAAAGCATTGATCTATATTGTGGAGGATGATAGAAATATTCGGGAAATTGAAGGATATGCATTAAAAAATAGTGGATTTGAGGTGGAAGTTTTTGAAACCGGGGAAGAGTTATATATCGCTTTGGACAAGGAGATTCCAGAATTAATTTTACTAGATGTTATGCTGCCGAAAGAAGATGGGCTTAGTATTCTTTCTAATGTTAGAAGAGATGCGAAAACAGCGAGTATTCCTATCATGATGGTTACAGCAAAAACTACAGAGATGGATAAGGTTAAGGGATTAGATCTTGGTGCCGATGATTATATTACAAAACCATTTGGTATTATGGAATTAGTCTCAAGGGTCAAAGCACTGTTACGCCGTGCCGGAGGGAATGGTCAAAATACCGGTTCTCTAAGCTACCATAATGTATCTTTGCATGTTGAAAAACATAGCGTGACTGTGGAGGGAGAGAATTGTGAACTTACGTATAAGGAATTTGAACTCCTTCGCTATTTATTAGAGAACCAGGGAATTGTGCTATCCAGAGACCGTATAATGGAACGTGTGTGGGGATTTGATTACGAGGGAGAGAGCAGAACCGTAGATATGCACATAAAAACGTTACGTCAGAAGTTAGGGGCCGGCGGTGATATCATAAAAACCGTTCGTAACGTCGGGTATAAGATTGGGGACTAGCAAATAGGAGGAAGTCCTATGAGTATGAAAAAAAGGATAACGGTACAGTTATGTGTAGTAGGCGGTATTGCCATTGTAGTTACCACAATGCTTGCAATGTTCGTCTACTATATGATGTTTCAAAGACAAATCTTTAGTGATTTGCAGACAAACCTTGGGGTTATGGAGGCTTTGTTTGGGGATGGAAAAGATGAAAACAGCTTCCGGATTCCGTCGGAGGACGTGCTTCGTGTGACAC
The DNA here is from genome assembly GCA_023457255.1 of Bacillota bacterium. GTDB lineage: Bacteria > Bacillota > Clostridia > Lachnospirales > Lachnospiraceae > Lachnoclostridium. Next base: position 26,559 of record JAEWMB010000036.1, read on the forward strand.
TGATTAATCGGGAGGGAGAGGTCTTATATGATAGTGATGCCAACTCTATCCGCATGGAGAATCACAAAGAGCGGCCGGAGATTGTAGAAGCGTTTAAGGAAGGTATCGGAACGGATATTCGAGTTTCGAATACGGTTGGACAGAATACCTATTATTATGCGAAATTAATAAAGGATAGCTATGTTTTGCGTGTTGCCAAAGAAGCGAATGGAATGCTTGCCTTATTTTATGAAGCCTTACCCATCATTATTGTCGGTGCGGCAGTACTTTTATTTATTTGTTCGATACTTTCAAAGTACCTTACAAAGCGTATTGTTCGTCCTATAGAGAACATGGCAAAGGAGTTGTCACATATTGCCGAGTTTGAGGAAAAGGTTCCTTATGAAGAACTGATACCATTTGCTGTGATGATTAAAGACCAGCATAGCAATATTCATAAACAATTAAAGGATTTGGAACATAGCGAGAAGATACGTCAGGAATTTACCGCAAATGTGTCTCATGAATTAAAAACTCCTCTGACTGCTATCACGGGTTATTCTGAGCTGATAGAGGAAGGAATAGCTTCTCCCGGGGATACGATGCGATTTGCAAAAGAAATCAGAAAGAATGCTACCAGATTACTTCATCTGATCAATGATATTATTGAGCTATCGGAACTTGATATTTCAGAGGAAGAGGTAAGAAAGGAAAGACTGGATTTATACGAGATAGTAAAAAGCTGTGTGGATACTCTTAAGATAACTGCGAAAAATCACGAGGTAGAATTAAAGCTGATAGGAAATCCGGTATATCTTTACGCCAATAAAAATATGATGGAAGAACTGATTACAAATCTCTGCGATAATGCCATTCGATATAATAAAAAGGGTGGTACGGTAAAGGTTGTTCTTTATCCCAAGGAAGAAAAAGTAGTTCTTACCGTTGCGGATACTGGGATTGGAATTCCAAAAGAACATTTTGCCCGTGTATTTGAACGGTTTTACCGGGTCGATAAAAGCCGTTCCAAACAAACCGGAGGAACCGGCCTTGGACTTGCAATTGTAAAACATATTGTTGCAAAGCATGATGCAAAGATTTTTTTAAAAAGTGAAGTAATGGTAGGAACAACGGTAACCATTGAATTCTCCTCCAATGAGAATCAAGAGAAAAAGTAAGGTGCTAAGAACAAGGGCACCTTACTTTTTCTGTTATAACCGATGATAGATGTAATACGTTAATTATATAAGCTTTATGATAAAGAAGAGAGGTCTTTACTCAGCAGTAACCTCCGGTAAAGCATATTTCTTTTTATTTGCTTCAAATTGTTCGGTAAAAGAGTGTTCTCCTGTATATTTGATGTCGTGGAGATACCCATGAGTATCAAAGTTGCTTTCACTTAACTGTAATATACTAACTGCAATATTGGAGCAATGGTCGGACACACGCTCATAGTTTGCTAAGATATCCGTATAAACAAAACCGAGTTCTGTTGTACACTTTCCTTTCTGCAATCGTTTAATATGGCGATCTTTTAGCTCTTTTCTTAAGAGGTCAATGACTTCTTCTAATGGCTCAATTTTTTTAGCCAGATCTAAATCATCAGTAACAAACGCTTTTATTGTCATGTTTAAGATATCGGTCACAGCATTTGTCATCACATTCAGGCCATTTTGTGCATCCTTAGAAAATATGATTGATTTTTGATTGATTTCCTTGGCAAGCTCTAATATGTTTACTGCATGGTCGCTGATACGTTCAAAATCACCGATACAGTGAAGATACATAGAAACAGTATTGCTATCGCTGATTGACAAATCTTTGCTGCCCAATTTAACAAGGTAAGTTCCAAGCATGTCCTCGTAGCTATCAACTTTATCTTCATTGACCATAATAGAAGCACTGATTTTCTCATCAAATCCTGACAGGAGATGAATAGAAGATAAGATGGTATCCTTTGCTAGTTCAGCCATTTGTTTGGTGGCTTCGCTGCACTGATCTACCGCATAGCCGGGAGATGCTAAGAAACGCTCATCTATTCCAAGGATTCTATCCTCAGAAGCCTTGCTATCCTCCCCATCTTTCAGTGTAAGGCAAGCCAGCTTTTCAAGGCCTTTCGTAAATGGAAGTAATAATGCAGTAGAGAATAAGTTAAAAGTTGTGTGTACCCCAGCGATAGACATGGCATCTACCGAGTTATTAATAAAAGAAAATCCAATGGTATAATGTATGGTATAAAACAGAAGTAAAAATACTGTCGTACCGATTAAGTTAAAGTAAAGGTGAACTAAGGCGGCACGCTTGGCATTTTTGTTAGCGCCAATACTAGAGATCAATGCGGTTACACAGGTTCCGATATTTTGTCCCATAATAATTGGAATGGCGGAAGCAAAGGTAATACCGCCGGTCATGGAAAGTGCTTGCAGGATACCTACGGAAGCAGAGGAACTTTGAATGATTGCAGTTAAGATTGCACCCGTTAATACACCAAGAACAGGGTTGGAAAACATCGTTAATATATTTCTGAATTCTGGGATGTCAGCCAATGGCTTAACTGCTCCGCTCATAACATCCATACCGAACATAAGGATAGAAAATCCAATTAAGATACTTCCAATATCCTTTTTCTTATCTTTCTTTGCAGCCATTGTTAGAATAATACCAATGAATGCAAGGATAGGTGCAAAGGAAGAAGGCTTTAAAATTTTAACTAAAAAACTATTTCCTTCTAATCCTGTAAGACTTAATATCCAAGCAGTAGCGGTAGTACCAAGGTTAGCACCCATTATGATACCGATTGCTTGTCTTAATTTCATTATGCCAGAATTGACAAAGCCCACTACCATAACGGTGGTAGCAGAAGAGGATTGAATGACGGCGGTAACTAAGGCACCGAGTGCTACTGACTTAACCGGATTAGAGGTTAATTTTTCTAATAACTTTTCTAAGCGGCCACCGGCCACTTTATCCAAACCTGCGCCCATAACATTCATACCAAATAGAAAAAATGCTAATCCGCCCAGTAGTGTAAATAACGAAAAAATATCCATAGGGATTCTCCTTTTTATCAAATTATCATTTGTCTTCTGAAATCAATTGCCTTTTTAGGATAGAAGATAAATGTAAAATGAAATAGGTGTATTTGTAAAATCTGTGTAAAATTTAATTTTTTATTTCAAGTTTAAAACACAAGATATTTCCGGTTCAAAACACAAGATAGCATTAGTTTTTCACGTTATTCCAAAAATATCACATGTAATGTAAAAATTAAAGAATCATGAGATTTAAGTCATTTTTTAATGAAACAGCTTCTTATTCTCATAGGTCGGTTCCGAGGTGAGGCGTACTCCCAATTTATTAAATACTTTTCGGTCAACCTCAGATAAAATAACGCTGGTATGAACTTCACAGCCTTTTAACTGAGGAAGCCGTTCCATTGCCTTTCTGGCGTTCTCATCTTCTTTTGCACTGATTGAAAGAGCGATCAGTACCTCATCGGTATGAAGTCTTGGATTTGAACTTCCAAGATACTGGGTTTTTAACTGTTGGATTGGTCCGATTGCAAGCGGTGAAATAACATGAATTTCATGTGGAATCCCGGCAAGAGCTTTTAATGCATTTAATAACACAGCAGCGGAAGCACCCAATAATTCGGTTGTTTTACCGGTTATTATGTTCCCGCCGGCTAGCTGCATTGCAACTGCCGGAGAGTTACGAAGCCGGGCTAAATCATTTGCAGCCTTAATGACAGGCCGATCCTCTGCAGATACACCAACCTGATTTAAAAGAAGCTCTAGCTTGTATACTCCATCATTATCATTTACACCCGTGATAACATTGCAGAGTGTCTGATAATATCTTCTAAGAATCTCTTGTTTGGAAGCATCTCTGCAGGCCTGATCGTCAATGATACAGTTACCTGCCATGTTAACTCCCATGTCGGTAGGAGATTTGTACGGACAATGCTCGTCTATCTTTAAAAAGATTGCCTTTAATACCGGGAAGATCTCTACATCACGGTTATAGTTCACTGTAGTTACACCGTAAGCTTCCAAATGGAAGGGATCAATCATATTAACATCATTAAGATCAGCAGTAGCTGCTTCATAGGCTACATTTACCGGGTGCTTTAAAGAAAGATTCCAGATTGGGAAGGTCTCGAATTTGGCGTAACCGGCTCTTACGCCACGCTTGTGTTCATGATAGAGCTGAGAAAGACAGGTAGCCATCTTACCGCTGCCGGGACCGGGAGCAGTAATTACGACCAGAGGCCTGGTGGTTTGAATAAAGTCATTTTTTCCATAACCTTCTTCACTTAAAATCAATGAAATATTGTTTGGATAACCGGGAATAATATAATGAAGGTATACTTTGATTCCTAAGGCTTCAAGTTTGGTTTTAAAAAGATTTGCACTGCTTTGGCCAGAATACTGAGTGATAGTGACACTGCCAACATATAATCCCTTGCTCTGGAAAGCGTCAATAAGTCGGAGTACATCCAAATCGTAAGTAATTCCTAAATCCCCGCGAACCTTACTCTTTTCTATGTCAATGGCACTAATTACGATTACAATCTCTGCTTGGTCCTTTAATTCCAGAAGCATTTTTAGTTTACTGTCCGGTTCAAAACCAGGTAATACGCGGGATGCGTGGTAATCGTCAAATAATTTGCCGCCAAACTCTAAATAAAGTTTGTTATCAAACTTACTGATCCTTTCCCGTATATGCTCCGATTGCATCTTTAAATACTTTTGATTGTCAAATCCGACTTTCATGTGGTACCGTCCCTTCTTTCTTTATCCTGCTACATTTATTATTTTTACAAGCATTGACTGCCAATTAAGGTATTATTGCAAAATACAACAATATGGGTCAATAGAACTCAAACACGACTATTATAGCACAGGAAAATTCAGTACTCAACCCAAATAAGATATCATTTTCATGTTTAAATATGCGTTTTTGGTATATTAGTATAAACTAACGGCATATTAGTATTCTATTTTCTATAATTTTCAATATTGATAATCATTTCTATTTCCCTTATAATGAGTATGAAGAACTTGGAATAGATTTGTACAATATATTGTCTATTTTTTAACAACTCATCAATATGTTGTGGTTTACTGGTCAAGCTCTCTGAAAATATTGCTTGTTCCCGAGTTCATTCCACACAGCTGCAAACAGCGTAAGGAGGATAACGATGACTTCAGTTATAAAACAGGAATGGGAAGGTTTTAAACAAGGAAGATGGTGCACCGCTATTAATGTTCGAGATTTTATCCAGAACAACTATACAATGTATGATGGTGACGAATCCTTTTTAGCAGAACCAACCGATGCAACAAAAAAGCTATGGGCTCAGGTTATGGAGCTTTCGAAGCAGGAAAGAGAAAAAGGCGGGATCCTTGATATGGATACCAAGGTAGTATCTACCATCGTTTCTCATGGTCCTGGTTATTTAGATAAAGATATTGAAACAATTGTAGGTTTTCAGACAGATAAGCCATTTAAGAGATCCCTTCATGTATTTGGCGGTATCCGTATGGCTCAGAGTTCCTGTCATGAAAATGGATATGAGGTAGATGATGAGGTAGTACGTATTTTTACGGATTACCGTAAGACGCACAATCAAGGCGTATTCGACGCATACACGGATGAAATGAAACTTGCCAGAAAATCAGCAATTATTACTGGTTTGCCGGATGCCTATGGCAGGGGCAGAATTATTGGTGATTACCGTCGAGTAGCACTCTATGGTACAGATTTACTTATAGAAGATAAAAAAGAACAACTTGCAACTTCCCTAAAGAGGATGACAAGTAAAAACATCCGTTTAAGAGAAGAACTAGCAGAACAAATTCGTGCATTAAAGGAATTAGCGAAACTGGGAGCGCTCTATGGTTATGATATAACTAAGCCTGCTGCAACTGCAAAAGAAGCAATACAATGGCTCTATTTTGGATATCTTGCAGCGGTTAAGGAACAAAACGGTGCTGCAATGAGTTTGGGCCGTACTTCTACTTTCCTTGATATCTACATTCAGAGGGATTTAGACAATGGGGTAATTACAGAAAAAGAAGCACAAGAATATATTGATCATTTTATTATGAAGCTTCGTCTTGTGAAGTTTGCCAGAACTCCGGAATACAATTCCTTATTCTCCGGTGATCCTACTTGGGTAACAGAAAGTATCGCCGGTATCGGAACCGATGGGCGTCACCTGGTAACAAGGACTTCCTTCCGTTACCTTCATACCTTGGATAACCTTGGTACTGCACCGGAACCAAATATGACAGTTTTATGGTCTACCAGATTACCTAGGTTATTTAAAGAGTACTGCGCAAAGATGTCAATTAAATCATCCTCCATCCAGTATGAAAATGATGATATCATGCGGTCGACGCATGGCGATGATTATGCAATTGCTTGCTGTGTATCCTCTATGAGAATTGGGAAAGAGATGCAGTTCTTTGGAGCTCGTGCAAACCTTGCCAAGTGCCTTCTTTATGCGATCAATGGCGGTGTGGATGAAGTCCTTAAGATTCAGGTTGGTCCGAAATATCGTCCGGTCGAAGGGGAGTACCTGGATTATGATGATGTTTTAGTGAAGTACAAAGATATGATGGAGTGGCTTGCAGAACTATATGTGAATACCTTGAATGTAATTCACTATATGCATGATAAATACAGTTATGAGAGAATCCAGATGGCACTTCATGACCGTGATGTAAAGCGTTACTTTGCAACCGGTATTGCCGGACTTTCTGTTGTAGCAGACTCCTTAAGTGCAATTAAGTACGCTAAGGTAAAAGTAATTCGTGATCAGAATGGTATTGTAACTGATTACGAAATCGAAGGAGATTATCCAAAGTACGGTAACAATGATGACCGTGTTGACGATATTGCAGTTCAGTTGGTTCATGACTTTATGAATATGATTCGTAAACACCACACTTATCGTGACGGATACCCTACCATGTCAATCTTAACAATTACTTCGAATGTAGTATATGGAAAGAAAACAGGTAACACTCCGGACGGACGTAAGAAGGGCGAACCTTTAGCACCGGGTGCTAACCCAATGCACCGCCGTGATACTCATGGTGCAGCTGCGTCCCTTGCATCTGTTGCAAAGCTTCCATTCCGTGATGCTCAGGATGGTATTTCCAATACATTCTCCATTGTACCAGGAGCATTAGGTAAAAATGATGTGTTATTTGCCGGAGACTTAGACTTAGATCTTATGGCAGATGACTAAGAAAGGAAGGGGCCGATATGACGGAACAAGAAAGAATTAAGGAACTGGTAGCGATGCTTGACCAATTTGTAGAAGGCGGTGGCGGGCATATGAACATTACGGTAGAAGATTCTGAATTTGTGGCGGCGGATCGGATTGACCAAACGTCTATCAGTGCAGATTGTCAGGGTGGTAACGTCGCATGCCGGGTTCCAACCTTGCATAAAGGCCTTGATGACCTGTAAAAATTAAGTCCATTAGGATTTACCATAGATTTTCTTTAAAATTTCAATACTGTTATACAGTACACCGTATAACAGTATGCCGTATAAAACGGCAGAAGGAGGTAACGATGTCAAATCAGCAAGTAGAAAACTTAGTATCTTTATTAGACGGCTACGTGGAAAAGGGCGGACATCATTTAAACGTTAACGTGTTTACAAAAGAGACTTTATTAGATGCCCAGGCTCATCCGGAAAATTACCCGCAGCTTACGGTACGTGTTTCCGGTTATGCGGTAAACTTTACAAAACTTTCAAAAGAGCAGCAGGATGATGTTATCTCAAGAACATTCCATCAGTCCATGTAGGCACTTGATTTATGGGTAAAAGTGAACTCCCGTCACTTTTATGGAAGTTAAGATGATCGGAATGAGGATATTTCGCTCATCGTATTGAGGTGCAAAGGTGCACCTTTTATCAGAATCGGCTTCGCAGTTTCTGATAAGTTATATTTATATTTATGTAGTGTTAAGCCGATAGGAGTTTGCTACCGTTTTATTCATGACAAGTGAGACAGCTTGCTGGCTCGCCTGATGTATGGCGGTGGTGGACTCTTATTGTTTTAGGTCGAAAAATAGCGATGAGATGTATAATTAGTCATTGACTTGGATTCCATATTTTGGTATATTATAACTAGTCCAATATTACTAGTTTTGTAATAAGAAGGAGTAATTTTGCCTTGTATTTTCTTAGTTCGTGTAATAATTTCCTTATAAAATACGAATCAAGCAACGAATAAGATTTTATTGCCGGCGATTAGGAAAGGATTGGATTGACAATTTTTATACCAAGGAAATGTGAAAAGATTCTAGGACGGCAAAATATGCGGGTTAAGAATCTCTAAGTTTCACGCTGGAAGAACGGAGGAACTATGTTAGGAAAAGTCCATTCCACAGAATCATTTGGAACAGTAGACGGGCCTGGAATACGCTTTGTCGTATTTTTGCAGGGATGTCCAATGAGGTGTAAATACTGTCATAACCCGGATACTTGGGAAGTTAACGGTGGTACACTTCGATCGGTAGAAGATATTCTAAAGGAATATGATTCTTACAAAGAATTTTTAAAAGGCGGTGGAATTACTGTAACCGGCGGAGAGCCTTTATTGCAGCTTGAGTTTGTTACAGAATTGTTTGAAGCAGCGAAGAAAAAAGAAATTCATACCTGCCTTGATACGTCGGGAATTACGTTTCGCCCGGCTGATAAGGAAAAGTACCTGCCTCTGCTCAAGGCGACAGACTTAGTAATGTTAGATCTAAAGCAGATGGATGCAATCAGGCATAAGGAATTAACAGGACATGACAATTCCAATATTTTAGAATTTGCCCGGTTCCTTTCTGAACAGAAGGTTACCTTGTGGATTCGGTTTGTTGCTGTACCGGGAGTAACCGATGATCCAGAAGAACTAAGACAGCTAGGAGAGTTTTTAGCAGAACTAACCTCCTTAAAAGCCTTGGATGTACTTCCTTATCATACGATGGGAAAAAGTAAATATGAATCAATGAACATGACATATCCCTTAGAGGGAGTACCCGATATGAAGGTAGAGGATGCGGTTAAAATTAGAAATATTATTCTTAAGGCACGAAAGGAAGCAAGGAATAAATAGAGGGCTGCCTTAAGTTAGATAGGGAAGGATAGCGTTGGTAAAACACAGTACAACACAAGGGTTGCTTCATAGAAGAAGACGTTTGGGGGATTTGTTAATGGAGGAAGGTATCATTAACAATAAGCAGCTCGAGAAAGCATTGGAACATCAGAAAAAGGAGCAGAGGAAATTAGGAACCATATTAGTGGATATGGGTTTTACAACAGAGAGCGAGATAGCAGATGCGTTAGTACAACAGTTAGGTCTGGAACGAATTGAGTTGTCCTCGATCCGTATTAAAGAAGAGGTGCTAAACCTCATACCGGAGCCTTCTATTTTGAAAAAATATGTAATGCTGCCCTTTGCCTTTGCAGAGGGCAGTGTCACGAAGCTGTTAGTTGCCATGGAAAATCCTTTGGATATTATCGCCATGGATGATTTATCGATTGTGACCAATACACAAATCATACCGGTAATTGCCACGAATAAGGAGATTATGGCAGCAATTGACCGATATTATGGGAATGCAGAGGTACAAGCTGTCGCGAAACAATTTACTAAGGAGAAAGAAAGCCAGTATAAGGAACTGGAGAATGAGTTAAATAACGGTGTCAATAATGCACCGATTGTTGTTTTAGTCAGAACAATCATTGAGCAAGCGGTAAGACAGCGTGCCAGTGATATACATATCGAACCTCTCGAGGGCCATATTCGGGTTCGTTACCGGGTAGACGGAGCTTTGCAGGAGGTGGGGGAATATCCGGATACCATGTTACCTGCGATTGCAGCGAGGGTGAAAATTATTGGGGGAATGGATATTTCAGAAAAACGTAAGCCGCAGGACGGACGTATTACACAAGAGGTTGATAAGGTGGAATATGATATCAGAGTTTCGATTCTGCCAACCGTATTCGGGGAGAAAATTGTAATGCGTTTGACCGCAAAGAATGCCCTTACCAGAGAAAAGAGTCATCTGGGTTTTACGAAGGAAGAGTTACATAAGTTTCATAAGCTGTTAGAAAATCCTCATGGCATGCTGCTTGTGACCGGACCCACCGGGAGCGGTAAATCAACCACACTCTATACAGCCCTTAGTGAGCTAAATAAAGAAGATGTGAACATCATTACGGTGGAAGATCCGGTGGAGGCAAATATTAACGGTATCAATCAGGTGCAAGTCAATCCAAAGGCCGACTTAACCTTTGCAGCCGCACTTCGGTCGATTCTAAGACAGGATCCCGACATTATCATGATTGGAGAAATCAGAGATCAGGAAACAGCCTCAATTGCTGTCACGGCTTCCATAACGGGACATCTAGTCGTAAGTACCTTACATACAAATTCAGCAGCAAGCTCGGTTACAAGGCTTGTCGATATGGGGATTGAACCATATTTGCTGGCAGATGCAACAATTGGCGTAATTGCACAGCGTTTAGTGAGACGCTTATGCAAATGTAAGCGCCTAAGAAACCTATCGATAACGGATCATCAACTGCTGGAGCAAAAAGAAGGAGAGAATCTGCAGATTTATGAACCCTGCGGTTGCCCAAGCTGTAACGAAACCGGTTATCTTGGACGAATCGGCGTATACGAAATTATGCCGATATCGAATAATTTAAAAGCGATGATATCAAAAAACTGTACGGCAAAGCAATTACAGGAAGAAGCACAAAAGGAAGGTATGAGCAGCTTAAAGGAAAGCGTAAAACGCTTGGTTTTAGAAGGAGTTACCTCCCTTGCGGAGATGAGACGGGTTGCTTATAGCAACGATGAAGATTCCTAGAAAAAATTATTCCTGAATTACCAGTGGAGAGGTGATAAGAGCCATGGTTACTATTGATGAATTGTTACGGCTATCAAAGGAGAAAGGAGCCTCCGACCTGCATATTACCGTTGGTATTCCGCCTAAAATTCGGGTACATGGAGAACTAAGGGATCTGGATTACCCGCGGATGCAGCCTAGTGATACCGAAAACTTAGTGAAACCGCTCTTTAATGAACGGATAAAACAGGGTATGGAGGAGAAGGGAGAAGTTGACTTCGCTTATGCGATTTCCGGTGTTGGAAGGTTTCGTGTGAATATCTTTCGTCAGCGGGGTTCCTATGCATTGGTGATACGTTTGGTCGGAACCATCATTCCCGATGCAGAAACATTGGGGATTCCAAGCTCGGTAATTAAGCTTACCGAAAAAAAGAGAGGGCTGATTTTGGTAACGGGTCCAACCGGGAGCGGTAAATCAACCACGTTAGCCTCCTTAATCGATATTATCAATACAACATATAATACCCACATTATAACGTTAGAAGATCCCATCGAATATCTGCATAATCATAAAAAAGCAGTTGTAAACCAGCGAGAAATCGGGCTTGATACCACAAGTTACGTACAAGCATTAAGGGCTGCTCTCAGGGAAGATCCTGATGTAATCCTAGTCGGTGAGATGAGAGATTTGGATACCATCTCAATCGCGATTACTGCGGCAGAAACAGGGCATCTTGTATTTTCCACACTGCACACGACCGGTGCAGCCAATACCATCGATCGTATTATCGATGTATTTCCGCCTCATCAACAGCAGCAGATACGAATTCAATTAGCCTCGGTACTAGAGTCTGTAATATCGCAGCAGCTAATTCCGAATCAAGAACAGACAGGGCGAGTTGCCGCCTTTGAGGTGCTGCATGCGAATTCCTCAATAAAGAATCTAATTCGTGAGGCAAAAACACATCAGATTGACTCCATGATACAGACGAATAAGAAGTATGGGATGCAAACAATGGACGATGCAATTTATGACCTCTATTTGCACAGGAAGGTTGATGCAGAACACGCAATCCGTTATGCGTTAGACCCAAGATCGCTAGAGAGAAAATTATTTTAACGAAGGGTTCCCGGTGATTTGAGGAGGTTTTATTGGTATCAATAGTTGAGTTTGTTATGGATTTTAGAAGAAGGTTACTTCAACTTAGTTAGAGGAAAGTTTTTATTCATTATCAATGTTATTTTGCAGTTCTTTTATAGCAATCAGTGTGTTGTATTAGCACTAAGGAGGATAAGAATGGCGGAATTTTCTTATATCGCTATTACAAAAGAAGGAAAAGAAAGAAAGGGAAAGATGGAAGCCTCCGATGAGACAAAAGTTCGTGTTTCTCTTCGGGGGGATGGACTTATTCCAATCACGGTAACAGAGTTAAACCTTTTAAATAAAGACATCAATATCACAGTTGGAAGTCCGGTAAAGGTAAGAGAACTGTCGGTATTTTGCAGGCAGTTCCAAAGTATCTTAAATGCCGGTGTTACTGTAGTAAATGCCTTAGATATGCTATCGTCACAGACAGAAAACAAGATATTTCAAAGTGCAATAAAGGAAACCAAGCAGTCTGTGGAACGAGGAGAAACTCTGGCAGATGCGATGAGAACATCACCAAAGATATTCCCATCGTTATTAGTTAATATGGTAGAGGCTGGTGAAGCCTCAGGAAGCCTGGATAAAGCCTTTGGGCGAATGGCGTTACAATTCGAGAAAACAGCAAAATTAAAAGCACTGATGAAAAAAGCGATGATTTATCCGGTTATGCTATTGCTTGTGGCAACCGCAGTATTGATCATAATGTCCGTGGTTGTTGTACCGCAATTTGCAAAGATGTTTACGGAGATGGGAAGTGAGCTTCCTGTTATCACAAAATTTGTTATGAAGCTGAGTGATATGATCCGTTTTCGATGGTATCTCATAGCTGTTATTATACTTCTCTTCGCAGCAGGAGTGAAGGTACTGCAAACGAAGGAGGAAGGAAAAATATTATTTGGAAAACTAAAGTTAAAACTGCCGGTCCTTGGCAGACTGCATGTAAAGAGTGCCAGCGCAAACTTTGCACGTACGTTAAGTACCTTAATAGGCTCAGGAATACCGATAACACAAGCACTGGAGATCACGTCACGTTCCATGACCAATGTTTTATTTGAAAAAGCGCTTGGAAAAACCAAAGAAGAAGCAGAAAGAGGAGTTTCCCTTTCTACTCCGATAGCAGCAAGCGGCTTATTCCCGCCGATGGTATCGCAGATGCTGCGTATTGGGGAAGAAACCGGTAATATCGAGGGTATGTTAGATAAGGTGGCAGAATATTACGAGGAGGAAGTTGAGATAGCGACACAGTCACTGTCAGCTTCTCTGGAACCAATTATCATTATAGTGATGGCGGTTATTATTGGTGTCATCGTAATGGCGATCTATATGCCAATGGTTAGTATGTACCAAGGACTTGATAAGCTGTAAGGGAGTGAAGGAAACAAAAGCATCTTTTCTATTAATGAGAAGTATTAACCTGTAATTGACAGGGGTCATATCGGGTTTCAGCTTACAAAAGAGGAGTAGTTGGGAAAAGGAAAGAAAGCAGAGCATGTTCGAGGAACAGAAGCACGGAAACTTCGGTCGAACAGCGGAAAAAAGAAAAGAAAATAAGGAGGATACTGCCATGAAGTTGGTAAGTAAGAAGAGAAAGAATAATAAGGGATTTTCCTTGGTGGAATTAATTGTTGTAGTTTTAATAATTGCGATTATTGCGGTTGCGTTGGCACCACAGGTTATGAAATGGGTGGGGACGGCGAGAGATAATACGGATAAAAATAATGCAGCTACAATAAAATCGGCTGCTATGACGGCATATGCTGAGTTTACGGCGGATGGTAATACTTTGTCATCTACTATGTCCGGAATTAAAGTAAACCCGACAGATATACCATCACCTACATTAATTCCATCAACAAAAACAAGTATAAATCATTATATTGCAGAAGTACTTAATGGTGAGTATCCGAAAACAAAGGATGATACAGACTTTGAAATAACAATTACTAAAGATGGAACTGTTACTGTAATAGCCCCAACTGCAACTCCGTAAGCTGAAGAGTTTTATCCATGATAATCTACATACTAATCTTCCTTTACGGTATCATCATCGGTAGCTTTCTAAATGTCTGCATCTACCGGATTCCAAGACAGGAAAATATCGTAATCACCAGATCTCATTGTATGAAGTGTGGCACTACACTTCATGCAAGGGATTTCATACCGGTGTTTTCGTATGTTTTCTTAGGCGGCCGGTGCAGATATTGCGGGGAAAAAGTATCAATACAATATCCCCTTGTGGAACTTCTAAATGGCAGCCTGTGGGTGTTGACCTTTTTTCTGGCAGATGATCCTGTTAAAGGCATCTTATATTGCCTGATGATTTCGGGGCTGCTTGTACTTAGCGTAATTGATTGGCGGACCTTTGAGATACCGTTTGGGATTAATGTCTATTTGTTTATAATAGGAATAATTCGTGAAGTGGTGGATGGAATTTCTGGTTCCATCTTACTTGACTTTTTCTTGGTAAGCGGCTTTCTTCTGTTTCTTTTTGTAATTACGAGAGGAAGAGGGATAGGAGGCGGTGATATCAAACTGATGGCAGCAGTCGGTCTTATCCTTGGCTGGAAGCTTATTATAGTGGCATTCTTTTTTGGTTGTTTGTATGGTTCGGTAATTCACATGATACGAATGAAAGTTAGTGGAGCGGAACATGTGCTTGCTATGGGTCCATATTTATCAGCCGGCATCATTACTGCTGCATGGTTTGGTACAAAAATATTAGAATGGTATACCGCGGGGTGGAACTAATACGGCTTGCAGGAGGGGATTAAATTTGAGTAAGGTACTGTGTATTGAGATTGGAAATACTTCTATCCGGGTATGTGAGACGGACTACAAAAAGAAAAATCCCAAACTATATCAAACCTCGATTTGGGAAACTCCGGAGAAGATGTTTGAGGATGGGTACATCCGGGATAAAAATAAGTTTGCTGAGTTTGTGAAGGAACAGCTTCATAAGGAGGGCTATCGGCAGAAGAACGTTATCTTTGCGATTCAGTCCAATAAGATATTATCAAGAGAAATAACGATACCTTTGGTGAAAGACAAACAAATCCCGGCGGTAATCGCAGCAGAGGCACATGAGTATTTTCCAAAAGATATTAAGGAATATATTGTTACATATTCCATATTGAGCAAGAATCCGGAGAAGAAAGAAATCTCCTTAATGGCTTATGCCGCCCCGTCAAGCTTAATTAAACATTATTACAGCCTTGCAGAATTAATAGGGCTGCAGGTGATGGGAATTGATTTTATCGGTAACTCAAGTTACCAATGGTATAAAAAGAAAGCAAGCACAGAGACAGAGTTTGTATTACAGATAAAAGAGGACTATTCGTTTGTAACCATTATGCAAAATGGCATACTTGCCTTGCAGCGTACAATTCCTTATGGCGGAGCTATGTTATATTCGCTGCTGCAAGATGCAGGAAAATATCGTATCGACCAGCAGGAAGCCGCAGCTAGTGTAATCCCCTTCCATAGCTTTCAGGATAAGAGTTGGGAGGAATTTAAGGAGCAATCAAACCGAAAGGTATCAAATGATGATTTTGAAAATGCAATTGAAATATTAAGCCTTTTTATAAATCAGGTAGCACGGATTATGGAATATTATACTTCAAGATTATCGCAAAGCCGTCAGCAGGATAAAATTAAAAAAATAGCCTTGCTTGGCGGCGGTGCTGAGAAGTCAAAATTGAAGGAATTTATAGAAAAAGAATTACAAATACCGATTTCTTATTATGGAGCTGAGATTTCTATGAACGCCCATCAAGAGGTTATCATAGAGCAGGCGGAAGAGTTCATAGGATGCCTTGGAGCTTCCTATGGCATAATTAATTTTGTTCCGGAGGACTACAAAGAACTGGAGCAAAAGCGAGAATTTTGGAAGCTTTATATCGGGCTATTGCTGGCAGCCATATTAGCCGGAGGTATCTTAGTGAATGGCGGCTATCTTAATTATCAAAAAGAGCGAAATAAAAACAAAGAGCTTGAAGCTAAAATAGCCATGCTAAGTGGACTGGAACCATTGTTACAAGAGAGAAATATCTTAAAAGAGGCAGAAGAATCGTTAGCTTCTATGGATGCTTCTACTTATCGGCCGAACGAAGAGCTGAATGACTTGATTTTTTATCTGGAGGACAAGCTTCCAAGCAGTGCCGTCATACAATCCTTTACTTCAACGACGGAAGGCTTTACTGCAAGTATCACCACGGACTCCAAAGAATCTGCTGCCAAGCTATTGCTGCAGCTTCAAACGATACCTTACATTGCGGATGTAAAAATTGCAGGTATTACGGAAGTAACTAACGAGGAGTTTGGTACGAAAGTAATTATATTTTCTGTGTCTTGTATTTACCAAAATACGAAGATTGGGGGAAGTGCCAATGAATAAAATCTCCGAAAAACAAATCAGGCTGCTTATTCTTCTTGTGATAGCTTTGATTGTGTTTGGCTGCTACCGATTCGGATATATCAGGTATGAGGAGAAAGCCGGCACATTAAGGGAAGAGAATCAGGTCTTAAGTGACCGTGTGAGGCAATTAACTGTGCTTGAGAAGAAACAAGAGGACTATAAGAAGGATATTGAAACTTCGCTAGTAAAAATGAAAGATATTACGGAAAGGTATGGTCCGCAGAATACACCGGAGAAAAGCCTGATCTTTCTTGTAGGGCTGGAAGAGTATGCGAGAATTGAAATTCCTAGCGTATCCTTTGGTGCTGACACTGAGATTTTTACCTCTTCTGCCGTGCCTTCTGCGGATGGGCTGGGGGTATCGGTATCAATAAGTCCGCTTAGTATCTCTTACCGTACAACCTATGAGGGATTAAAAGAATGCATGGACTACATCAACCGATACGGGGAACGCAGGAATGTTGAGAGTATAACAGCCTCCTACGATGCGACTACGGGGAATCTGACCGGTACGATGGTGATTAACCTTTATGCGATGAGCGGTACCGGTAAACGGTATCAAAAACCCGAAGTTTCCGGTATTTCAATCGGAACAGACAATATTTTTGGAACGGCAGAGATTTCTGCTTCTCCACGAAACTAGAAGAAAAATCGGAACCGTTCTTAATTCCGATTATATAAATTATCCTGCAGAGCGGAGATTAGCATGGGAAAGAGAAGTAAAAACAATCGAGGGTTTTCTCTGGTGGAAGTAATTGTTAGTATGGTAATTCTGGCGATTATTCTTATTCCGCTGTTAAGCCAATGGGTTCTTTCCGCCAGGGTAAATCAAAAAACAAGATATCGCCAGTACGCTACTACCCTGGGAAAGAATATTATGGAGGGATTAAAAGAATACTCCTTTGAAGAAATTGCTTATCAGTTTCATGCGGTCAACGGCTGCGAATTTCGTATTGTTCCAACCGAAAATCTAGTTAGTGCGGTATCTGGTATTGGATTTTCGCAAACGGATGAAGTTTATCAGGTATTATCAATTAGTAACCCCTCACAGCAGGAGGCGCTGACTATTTGTGATAAGAATAGGGATGGTATTTATGAACTACAAAACCTCCCCGGGAAAAAATATTATTACCTCATAAAAGGAGTAAAAGAAGGAAGTGCAGTTTTTGATGTAAGAATTTCCTATGATGCCAATGAATATCAAGGGAATTCATCCAAAATAAGTGGCGATGAACTTTTAATATCACAAAACCAGTTTAAAGCTCCTAATTTAACAGAACTAGACCATACAAAAACAGCTCTGATCAATCCACTTGCCGCTATCGTACAATATGAGACCTCTCCGGAGGGGGGATATCAATATGATAAGGGAACAGACAGTTATGTTTTGAAAGATAGTAAAACGTATGAACATAAAGCAGTGCATACATTTGTTGAGAGGCATAAAGAATATATCGAAAAGAAATGGCTGGAAGAATGTGAACGAATTGAACAGGAGAATCGCAGATTGAGAGAAGATGCCAAAAATAATGGTTTGCCGGCTCCGATACCTACTGTTACACCGGTGCTTCCGACTCCAATTCCACAAGAACAAATAAAGCAAAAGATATCCAGAGCCACAGTAATACAGGTAAAAAAGCAGGGAGAATCAAAAAGTGTAACCTGCTACTATGAGTATACCTTTCATGATGCCATAGGGGTACTGCGTGATTCCTTGGAGGACCCTTCCGCAGATCGAAAACGCTATACCGGTTTTTTTCCGGAGACTGCTTTTGCGCAGTTAGATAGTATTTATCTATTTCATATGCCGCTAAAATGCGGGGAATGGTATTCGGAACAAACAGACTGTGTATTGGTTGAGGTAGACCCATTGCTGTCTCCAAGCTCTAAATTAAAGGTTTTTATAGCAGAACAGCCCATAGAAAATCAATTTATCACCACCGAGCAGATCCAGGTAGCGGTGGACGGACCAGCCTTAGTAGATTTTTATTATAAGAATGAGTTTGATCTCACAAAAACGTTAACCTCATTTCAAGCTTATCCACTTTCAGAAGAGAATAACATACCATCTTTGGTAGAGTATGAGAAAGAAACGGAAAGGATTTATTCGGTTACGATACAGGTTTTAGAAAAGGATAGCGATGAAGTATTATACACCTTAAGTTCTACGAGCGCGAATCCTTAAAGCGATAAGGTATGCGGTTACATGTCAAATACATAGCAGTATTTTGCTCGATTATTATGGTTGTCTGCTGTATACTGCTTGAAATGAAATAGTCGGAGGGGATAGGGTGCAGTCGAACCAAGGTAAGAAAGATAGGAATAACGGTACCAGCCTTAGAAGGAATCAGCAGGGAGCTTCGCTGATTCTTGTTCTTCTATGCATGACATTTCTAGGGATTTTGGCTGCCATTTTGCTTACTGCAACGATGGCAAACTTAAGAATGAAATTAGTTGACGCCAAGACAAAGAGTAATTTTTACACTGCGGAAAGTGCGGTGGATGAATTAAAGCTTGGATTAGAAGAGCTGTCGGAACATAGTCTAAAGCAAGCCTATGCCTATATGTTACAAAGGTATTCCGTAACCCCGGAATCGGAACGGCCGAATCTATTGCTTCGTAAATTCGTAACGCTTCTCTATGAAGAACTGGCAGAAGATACCGGGGAGAATCAGTCAAAGCTGAAAGGGAAAGAAGTTCTGACAAGGTATCTCCTTAGTAATACGATGGATGAGGTTACTTTACTGAATATAGAAGAAGTTCGAGTGGTTCGTGACTACTTGGATTCTTCGGTTACGCTTAAGGGGGTATCTCTTTGCTATCGTAATAAAGAAGGATATGAATCAACGATAACTACGGATTTTAAAATAACTTCCACCTATCCGATTCGTCTGATTGGCGCAGTGAACTATAATGGAATTTATTATACGGATTATGGAATTATAGCAGATGGCTTTCTTAAAAAAGAGGAAAGCGGAGAGGCTGTCATCCTTGGAAATGTTTATACCGGAGAGGGAATCCTTGTGAAAAACAGCGGGGCGGTATTACGCTTACAATCGGATCGAATTATCAGCAGAGGAGATCTTGGGGTATTTGATCGGGGCAGGATGATTGTTTCTCCTTCCTATGGAGAAGACGGAGGACTTCAAAATTTCATTTGGGCAAAGAACCTGATAACCAATAATACAATGGATTATTCTGCGAGTACCTATGAACCGGCGATATATTTTGACCTATCAGCCAATGTTTATGT
The DNA here is from genome assembly GCA_023457255.1 of Bacillota bacterium. Classification (GTDB taxonomy): domain Bacteria; phylum Bacillota; class Clostridia; order Lachnospirales; family Lachnospiraceae; genus Lachnoclostridium. Next base: position 46,223 of record JAEWMB010000036.1, read on the forward strand.
TTTGGACGACCTTACGCTGAATGCAAGAAAAGGGAATGTCATACTTAAGGGTACATACTACGGGTTTCATACCAATAATGCAACGCTTGAGAAACCAAAAGGAACTCCGGAGGGCAGCAGTTCCATTAGTGTAAATGCCTCGGAAGCATCTCTTGACATGAGAGAAGTGTCTAAGTTATGGATTGCCGGAAAGTCCTACTTATCCATACCGAATACCTATGGCTTTACTTCAAACGAGGGTGAGATGACACCGGTATTATCAGGAGAATCCATATCCTTTAAAGGAAATCAAATTGCTTATTTGGTTCCGGGAGATTGTATTATTGGAGTGGGGCATAATCCGATGACAGGAACGGAGTATGAAAACTTAAAACTAAATAAACCCGGATATGGAGTAGACATAACTAAAAATGGGGAAAAGGGCGGGATTTTATTAGAAGATTATGTGGACCATCGAGAACCTTATCAGCCAATTGTTGTCCAATACCAAAATTCCAGCGGGGTTACTCATCATATGGTTTATCTATATCTTAACTTTCGAAGCTCCAATGCTGCAAGTGACTATTTTGCCAAATATATAGAGAAAAATCAAACCAAACTAGAAAATCTTGCAGCTTCTATGAAGTTAGGAAGTATGAGTCTTAAACAGGGTGGAGAATTTTTAGGAATAAGAAATACTGGAAATGTGTTGTCCTATGACGCAGGTATTCTATCGAATAAAATCCGCTCCGATGAATTGGGATACCGGATTGATTCCAAAGATGAGTATCTGGAACGGTACGAAGATATCTATAGCGGAAAATACAACGGGCTAATCAGTTGCCTGGACGAGAATAATAATACGGCAACCGTTACGGATTCTTTAGCAGAGCGCTTGATATATTACAAATCGGATGAGGGAAAAGGTATCTTAGGCATTGAGGAAATGGCACGCAAACTCGGGGTAGATAAGGTATATGAAAAAGAGCCGTTAGGAACAGAACCGGATTATATCTTAGTAACCAATAGCCCTGGTGAAACTGTGATTTCCGGTTATGACCGTCAAGGCATCATCATAGCATCCGGAGACGTAAGAATACAAAATGCTACCTTTACCGGGATGATTCTTACCAAAGGTAATGTAATCCTTGGACCGGGCGGGCATGTTACTGCGAATCCGGAATACAGTAAGAATTTAATAGAACACGAGGAACAGCTTCGTTACTTTTTTAAAGATTATATCAATGAAGATGGTACAACGGGAACATTTGGAAAGACGATATGGATTGAGTATCAGAACTGGAAGAAGGAATAAGGATTGATAGAATCATGGGAAATCAAAAAGGTTACAAGAGCATAGGAAGTCAGCAAAGCAGGAAGAACACAGAAGAATCTCAAGGTAACGAAATCTTAGGAAATCAAGCATTTACCTTAATAGAAGTACTTGTGACGGTCATTATTCTTGGTATTGTATCCGGTATTGCAATACTCGGATTTCATTATGTGAATAATAACAATGCTTACAAATGCGCAAAGCAGCTCTCAGTCATGCTTGATAAAACCAGGCTGGAATCGATGGGTATGGTGAAGGACTCGGTGACCCTATCTGTTGTAAAAGAGGATAATTCTTATTACGCTATCACCTATCGTACCAGGACAGAGAATGGGGATACTATCAAGACAGAACTTGATAAGGTAAAGATAGGCAGTGATTCTCTTACTATTTCTTATACCAATGCGGGGAGTGAAGAGGCGGTAACGGCAGATCATCCGCTTACCCTTCAGTTTACCAAGGATTCCGGTTCTATCAAAGGGGCAGTATCTGAGATAAAAATAGTTGGCAGAAAGACAAGCAGGATACTGTTGGTGAAAGAAACCGGACGAAATTATCTAAAGCAGGAGGAATAGGATGCGTGATGTGATGCCAGACCATCGTGGATTAACACTAATAGAAGTAATTGTTTCCTTATTGATTGCTTCTCTTGTTCTTCTTGCAGTAACCGGCTTTCTTATGGTGAGCACCAGAACCTATCGCAGCAATAGTATGGAAACCTCTTTACAGATGGAGGCACAGGTTGCACTCAATCAGATCGATGATCTTCTCATGAAGGCAAATTCCTATGAATGGGTCAATGATATTGTGATCGATGGAGTGACTTATCCTGTGCTTGGAATAAAAGCTGCGGAGGAAACCAAAGATGGTACCATGGAATATAATTATGCAGTAATTCATGATACGGTACATAAGCAGTTAAGGTTTCGAAAGGAGCTAAAGGAGGTTAGTGAGAGTAGTTTCCATCAGTCTCTAAAGCGTATCACAGAAGAGGAGCTAAAAGGGCCCCCCTCCTTATTAGCCAATTATGTGAGCAGCTTAAAGGTATCTCCTGCTGCAAATAATAAGGAAAGTCTTGTCACTGTTTCGATATTATTAGAACTTGATGGAAAGACATTTTCCAGCTTTTCCAGCATTAGTCTGCGTAATCATAATTAGAACTAAAGGCAGGTGTCTTGTCTAATGAGATTACCTGAACTTGAAGCTGTGTGCTGTTGGCGGTCAACGTAGTTATCGCTATGTCATATTTGCCCGCCTTGCAGACTTAAAATCTGCATCAGTCCAATTGTCAAGGAAACAGCACGCTAGTGTAATGTATATAAATTAGAGAGGAGGCAAGAAGGTGAAGAAGAAAATACTAATAGCCAGCATTCTCTTAGGCGTAATTGGTGTCCTATTCCTTGGCAGCCGATTCGGAAAAGAAAGAGAAAGCGCTGCTGCGGTTGTCTCAAATGATGGAAAGATAACAATACCGGTAAGGAATACAGACAGCCCGCTGGGTGCAGCAGACAATCCTTTTGTATTACTTGAGATTGTACCCTATGAAGGATATGCAGAGATAGGATATCTCATTGGCGGACAGGAACCGGTGAATATGGAAAGAGTTCGTTATGGGCCATTTGGCGGAACAATAGGATCAACCAATGCTATCACTTCGATAGGCAGGAATATGGAAACCTTTTTTCCATCGAAAGATATGCTAGAGCTTGCAAAACCGTCGCATTATACGAAGGACCAATATGGATATTATGAAAGAGCTGCGGAAGGAAAGGGCGATTATAAGCAAGTTGATGTAACTTATGATAAAGCTGGAAAGATACTTACAGCAAATTATCAAAAGGTTGAGGATGGTATGGGAGATTATCATTGGGTTGGCTATGAAAACGGAATTACTCACTCCGAAACCACGAATCACAATGCGGATAAGGTTTTCACTACAAAGAAAAGTGAGTTATATCAGGCTTATGTATATACCTATACGAATCAGAACATCTTTTTAAAGCAATGTCTGTTATTAACAGAGGAACAGATACCTGATTACCATATCAAAGTGATTACGGTAACTGCTGCTCAGATTAACAATAATCTATCCTTAATTGATAGAGCAGATTTAATCTATATCACAGATAAAAGCCACAATGGTTATGGTTTTATTCATATGTGGAACAGTCCGGATTATCGAAGAAAAGACATGTTTACTTATGGAGAAGTGTTACCGGATCATTTGGATTATAATAATCAGATAAGGTTTTTATCCCCAGGCAGGGATTTCTCCTGGGAGGCAGTTGTCCGGATACTAAAAAAGAAACTGGGAGTGGATTTACCAGAAGGAGAATACTCCTGTCCGATTATTTATGATACCAGCAGTTTAACGGGTAATGTAACTACGGAACTAGTCACCATCGAGAAGAAAATGAAAGACCAGAAGACGACCTATCCGGTAAATAATGTACCGGCAAGCAGCAACAATGCATACAAGCTTGGATTAATGTTACGTCAAATGGATACTTATGATTTATATAATCTTTATTTTAAAACTGAAATGATAACAACTACTACCAGAGATGATGGAATGACAACAGGCAAATTCAAGGAGTTAGTTATTCCAAATGGAGCCAAAAAGGATTTCGATGGTGACCCTTACCCGACTATCTACTGGGCAGTAGATACCTTATATCCTTATCATCTTGTTAACTATGATAATAATGTAGACCATCTTCGGGAAGATTTAAATGAGCTTGGTTACCGATGGAATGATTTTGGCGGTAATACCTTGGTAGAGGATAATACCTATATTTTTAATGCAGATACTAGCCTTAATATGAGCTTCACAACAGCGAGCATCTATTATGATACTCATACGAAAGAGGCCTTTGATTATTTTTTTCCGACCCTTTCAATAGAGCAAAAGAAAACAAAGGTTTTAACCCCTGCTCAGATTGTACAGTTTTTATTGGTTCGCAATACCTTAGGGAGGGAACTTGATCGGGATATCAGGATATTAGAGATAGAACCATGTAACGATTTTAAGTCGGACTTGCAATGGGAAAGTTATATCTATGGCTTGTTACCGGGTTTTAAACATCAAGTACTTATTGATCAGCAAACCACCAAGGAATTTATCGGAAAAGTAGAGGATTTGAATGGAACCTATGACCTGATTTACATAGGACTGCGTGATTCCACGCTAGGGCAGGCTTCCTTTCGGGATACTACCATGCGCAATTTAATTTACATGCATGTCGGAGACTTGGTGCTGTTAAAGCAGGTGGCAGAAGGCCATAATTTGGTGAGCTGGGATACCTCCGTAAAGGATAGCCCATTTCCGATTCATCTTGCCGGTAACGATATTACGAACAGACGTAAGGAAGAACTGCTTTCCTATGCAAGAGCCGGCTATCCAATTATTCTGCAAGATGATTTTTATAATAATACAGACAAAGTAAACAGTATGACAGTGGATACAGCTTCCTATATGTTTCAGTTGGCAGATACTCTAGGGAAGGACTCCCAATATAATTCTTCCCTTTTCCTGGAACATAAAGTCGGCGCCACTGCCTTTGAAACAAAGTTAAGAAAGAATTTTACGACTATTATTATGAGTAAACAGCCGGTTACATACAAGGATAAGATAACAAAAGCGGAACAAGGAGAAATTATCAGCGATGCAGAGATTTATGTAAACGGTGAGGATAGAACAAATAAAACATTAACCTATGAATTCATAATACAGGATATGAGTGTGGGAGAACGATACGGACTTTCGTTCTACCTGGATTTAAATTCAGACGGATATTTCGATCCGGCAATAGAGCGGCAGCAGATAGAAAATATAATCTGTAAGGAGGACAATAGGTTAGTAAAGGCAAATGAGTTAAAGGAAAATACAAGGTACGAATTGAGTCTTGATGTCTCTACGTTTCAGGGAGTATTACCTTGGAAGCTTAGTCTTGAGCGTTTAGAAAGTGATTTGTCGTACTCCGGGATACGAAGAGATATTACAGGAATGGCAGCGATAAAGAACACGAAGGAAAGAAAAGTAGAACTAAGGATACTGCAATTATATAGTAAGAATCGTCTTAGTATAGCTCTGCCGACAGAAGAGGATATTAAAAAATCAGGCGCAGATGGCTTTCATACGGAGGAAGAGATCAAAAAAATAGGAATAGATGGCTTAAAGAAAAAGATCATAAACTCCTTTGTCGGTAAAATCACGATAGATGATCTGACTTTTTCTGAAGAAAATAATAACGCTAATTTAGCGAGAGCAACCGGATTATTCTATTATTATACAAAGGATTTAGAAGATTATCAGATTACTTTTGAGAGGATTTCGGTAGAAAGGTTTGTTCAGCTATGTAAGCAAGCTCCTAGTACTATCGATATTAGTGGCTATGATATGTTGATTATTGGCTTTGCAGACATGTGTACCGATTTATCGGAGGAGGCCGCAGCAAATAAGATAAAAGATTTTGCAAATCAGGGAAAAACCATTCTATTCACTCATGATACTACCTTTGTTACCTCAACGCATAAAACCACAAGTGCATTCCGGGAGATGCTAGGAATGGATCGCTTTGGTATGATGTTAAAAAGAGATGCTATGAGAATAGAGGATAAGCCAATAGATAAGATAATGGAAGATATCGCTGCAAAGAAAGACTTACCTTATATTCCAAATAAACAGCAGATTGCAAATAGCAGCAATGTATTTTATAAACAGTTATACGGATATACCGATCAGACCGCACTGCGCTTTGCTTTGGCAAATCCAATTAGTCTGGGGGAGTTAACAACAACCTATGTAACTAAAGTAAATGACGGTCAGATCACTTCTTATCCCTATGTGATTGATGAGACCGTGATGGTTGCACCTACACACCACCAGTATTTTCAATTGGATATGGAAAATCCGGATATTGTCGTATGGTATTGCTTAAAAACAGATTCCGGAAATACCACAAGGGAAGTTTATGAAAAGAACGATGTGAGGAATGGATATTATATCTATAGCAAGGGGAATATTACCTATTCGGGTGCAGGACATATGTTAAGTGCTGCTTCCTTTGGTGAAATGCCTGATATGGAGGTGAAACTGTTTGTAAATACTATCGTGGCTGCCTATCGTTCCACTCCGGCTGTTTCCCAAATCATCATTAACAACGAAGACAAGACAAGTCCGGATGGAATCATTGATTATCTGTATGTGGATTATGATACCAGCAATACTGAATATGCGGTAGGTAATGGCATAGCAGTAGAGGAAGGGAAACAAACCAAGCGACTGATGTTTACTTTAGTAGATAATAGCGTGTTTACGAATAAGCAAACGACTCTTACTTATACCTTACTCCAATATGATATTGAAGGAGAAGCCCTTGATAGCCAGACGAAATTTCTCACTACGAGAGAAGTAGATACGGACAGAAAAGTCGAACAGAATGCAGTAGTTGCGGATACACCTTATTACATCAATGTCCCGCTGGAGTTTTTAAAGAGTGGTATGGGTGGGTTCATGGGTGTAAAGATTGAGTTGACGTTAACCTATGGCCCAGCTTCGGAGTACACATTAAAAAATACCAAAGATGTTATTTTTCTTCGAAGAGCCTTGTTTGATCTGGATTAGATGTTATCAGCACAATATGAAACCGAAGTGATGATAATGGCATCACTTCGGTTTTTAACACTTGAAAACATGTCTTTTAGTAGGCTGTGTGAAAGGAGTCAAAGAGTTCTTTCACACTTATTCCGTTGGCTGGAATCCAAAATAATTTAAGATACCAAGGTAAATTCCATAAGCAAAAGCATACTGTTCATTTTGAAGCAGCAGATTATCCTCATAATTGGTGATATAAGCAAGTTCAACAAGAATGGATGGCATCTGAGTACGCCGAAGTACATATAAGGATGGATTTGCTCTTACACCGTTATATTTTGTTCCTACTGTTTCTACCATAAATTCCAATACGGATTCCGCTAAATTTGCAGCTTCTGTATATAAAGCATATACATAGACTTCAGATCCGTTAATTGCCGGATTGACATTTGCATTGCAATGGATACTGATAAAATAATCTGCGGGCCAGGAGTTTGCCATGTCAACCCTTGCTCTTAAGCTGGTAGCATTACTAGTTCCAAGGATTTCATCAATAGTTTGGCGCGAGGTACGGGCTTCAAATCTAGGATCGGCATTTAATAGGTTTCTTAAATAAATACCTACATAAAAGGTGATGTCCTGTTCATTGACACCGAATCCGGTCGCTCCGCCGTTAATACCACCCGGATTGTGGCCTTGATCAATAAATATTTTAATTGCCATAAGAACTCACAGTTTTTGTTTTACTATATCATATTCACTTAAGGACGAATTGATAAACAAAAATTAAAATATAGTGCATAAACTGCAAGTAATAATCTTCAAAAGCTGAGAAGAAAAGATAAAAAGACTATACCGGCCGGACCCGGGACAGATCAAAGAGAGATTACCTATGGAATCAATTGTGTGAACAGTCCGTATACATCAAGTGCGCCGTATCCCCAGATAGGATTTGGATATTCTAAGTTAGTGCCTCTGGATGCCCCGCGAATTAATAGTCTCCCAATATCTCTGCCGGTTATGGTAGTATAATTTCCTTTTAGTACAGCCCATTCCAGGATCATTGCCAGAATTCCTGCCGTATGTGCAGCAGCAGCTCCGGTACCGGTAGCACTGCCATAAGTATTTTGTAAAGTCGGACAGGTTAACAAATATCCGGGAGCAGCAAGATCAGGCTTTACAGTGGAGCTAAGAGTGTAACCTCTGCTGGAATCGATAATGATATTGTTATCATATTGATTGTAGGCGGTTACAGTGATAGTATTTTCAGAATTTCCGGGTGCGGTTACGGTGATATATGGATCGGGTTCTAAAAAATAGGTATCGGTAGAGATGAGATTGCCGGATGGCAGCCATGCATTAAAGGTGCTATTACTTTTTTCAAGACTTTCTACTTGAATCGTCCATATTCCGCTTTGGGCATTTTCAAATCTGATCAGAATAAGCTGATTCCCGGTTTCTTCTTCAAATATTATGTTATTTACATAGATAGTGTAGGATTCCAGAGCGGAATCAAACTTACGGCATTCATATAAGCGTGGATAAATCAGGTTTGTTGCTTCCCCGGATGGTGAGATAATACTGACTGCGAGACGGTAAGGAAGTTCCTGCCAGATTTCAAAAGAAAACATTTTATCTTGTTCCGATATATTTAAGTGAAATTGCCTGGTGTAATCGGGTTCAGTTACTTCGCCTCTAAAATGCCTGCGGTTATTTCCTTCATTGCCGGCAGCTACGCTAACTGCCATACGAGGGAGAAGAGAGATATCATTCACCAACAGGCAAAGAGTACCGTTTCCGTTGTGATTTCCTTGGCTGGTACCCAAGCCTATGCATATTACCAGTGGTTTATTCATTTTCACCGCGATAGAGCGCACATACTCGACTCCAAGCATGATGTCCGATTCCTGATAGCACTCTATATTCTCAGGTACGGAAAAGATTCGCCGGTTATACCGCTTTGCCGGTTTTAGCTTTACAATGACTAATTCTGAGTTAGGTGCTGCGCCGCTAAAATCCTCCAGCCTATTTCGGTTACCGGCAGCGATTCCGGCAAGCATTGTACCATGTCCGTTATTATCTGTGGTTGGAACAACGGAATATGGGTTTGGTTGTCTTATCGCATAATTCAATAATCTCTTACTGTATTCTGCCCCGAAGGTAAAACCATCCGGCGGTGAACCATTTTTAATAGTCTGATCCCAGATTGATAGGATTCTTGAAGTGCCATCCGCATTTAAGAAAGCTTTATGCTGGTATTCTATCCCCGTGTCGATAACAGCAATTAAGATGCCTTGGCCATACAAAGGGATATTTCTTTGTACGCTGAATACACCGGATTTTTCAAGACTCATTGTGGAATTTAACGTATAGAGGGAAGGAAAGGCATGGTATGGATGAGTATCCAAAATACACATATTAAATTCACTGACCGGCAAATGGAGAATTGAATTTTTTTCATTAATTCTTGTAATATTATCCTCTTCTTTTAATAATTCAGCAAATGTATTGTCAATGATCAGGTCAAAATAATTTTCATCGATCGCTTTATTAATAAAAATCTCCTCCTTCCAAGCTTAAGAATACAATTTCTTATCATTATGTTATGAGTAGAGGAATCGTTATATTCATTGTTAAAGAGGAGAAAATGCATGATAAGGGAACGATGGCAGGAAGCAGCCGCAAAGTGTGAATGCTTCTTTGGGCTGATGTTAAAATACGCAAATTTATGGAATCTTCCCACCGAATAAAACGGATATTATATTGTTTGAATAATAGACCTCTTCCGTGTAAACAATATATTATAATTGTTTTGCAATTGCGATATCGATATGTCCATTGGCTTTCTATTATGAATAGTTTTTTTGCCTGGATGCCAGTAGTGTTACTATAAATGAATGAAAAGAGGTATGTTATGTCGGAAATTTATCTTGCAGGAGGTTGTTTTTGGGGAACTGAAAAGTACTTTTCGGCGATTCGAGGCGTTTTATCCACACAGGTCGGTTATGCCAACGGAAATACGGAAAATCCCACTTATGAGGAAGTGTGCTATCAAAATACGGGACATGTGGAAGCGGTACGCGTTGTCTATGATTCTGCGATAATTCCTCTGGCATTTCTACTGGAACTGTATTATGAATCAATTGACCCTGTTTCCATCAACCGGCAGGGCGGTGATTACGGTACACAATATCGAACTGGCATCTACTATATTAATAACGGGGATTTTGAGGTGATTCAAGCCTCCCTTGCACAACTGCAAGAGCGGTATGAAAAGCCTATTGCAATTGAGGTAGAGCCTTTGCACAATTTCAGCCCCGCGGAGGAACATCATCAAAAATATCTGGAGAAACATCCTGACGGCTATTGTCATATTTCAAAGCCCAAATTTGAAAAGGCGGCAAAGTCAGTTGTAAATCCTACCGTTTACAGAGTGCCCGGCGCCGATACGCTGCGTGAAACACTGACTGCAAAACAGTACGAGGTAACACAGAACAATGCGACCGAACCTCCTTTTCACAATGAATTCTGGGATACCTTTCAATCCGGAATTTACGTAGACATCACAACCGGCGAGCCGCTCTTTGCCTCAAGTGACAAATTTGAATCCGGCTGCGGCTGGCCCAGTTTTTCAAAACCGATTGATCCAAGCGTGATTCAGGAAAAATATGATACTTCTCATGGAATGCATAGGACAGAGGTTCGAAGCCGTACAGGAAATGCCCATTTAGGTCATGTATTTCCCGATGGTCCCCAAAAATCAGGCGGATTACGGTACTGCATTAACAGTGCATCTCTGCGGTTTATCCCAAAAGAAGAGATGGCACAGGAAGGCTATGGGTATCTTTTGGACCTGATTCAATAAGTTCGTGAAAGAATGTCTGCCTTTCTTTTGACAATGCCTCAAAAGACACAAAAATCTTTTCATCATACCATAAAAATCAGATTGAAAAAGAAAAATTTTTTCAATCTGATTTTTTATGAAATTTTTTGGGCATAAAAAAGGTACCAAATACTGCACAGTCCAATAAAACTGTTCAATACTTCGTACCTGCGTTCTCTAATGCATCAGGTGGGATTTGAACCCACACGAGGTTGCCCCCGACGGATTTTGAGTCCGTTGCGTCTGCCGTTCCGCCACTAATGCAAACTATGAAATTAACTGACAAAACTAATCATGAATCACTTTAAGCCAGTGACTTAGCAAAGATTATTATATAACATTGCTTTTCATAATGCAAGTACAAATTGCATAAATTGTTGCAAAAATTAAAAATTAAAAATCCTAAGGGAAAACTATTAGAAATGATGTTATCATAATTGGAAAGTGTTTTATATTTTATAATAACGCCTTAAGAAAAAAAGCTTAATTCGCAGAATTACTCTTAAGGTAAAAGTTTGCATTTTGAAAAAAATCAGTGTAGAATAGGGATATATGATTAGGACGCAGTTGGCATTCTAAAAGCAAAGTAACGTAGAGAGAGGAGATTAGGTCATGGATTGCCTGAATGCGCAAAGGTTAATTACACCCTTCATAAAAGATGAGCTTAGCATGACCGAATTAGAAGGATTCCTTGCTCATGTGAAACAATGTCCGGAATGCAGAGAAGAATTGGAGGTTTATTATGCCTTACTAACTGCAATAAAATTATTGGATGAAGAGAAAGAGATGTCAAATAATTTTACAGACGAACTGAATCGTAAAATCCGTAATTGTGAGGAGCATATCCGAAGAAGCAAGAGAAATAAAGTGAAGCGAAGAATTGTGTTTGCGTTTGTAGTAGCTGGAGTAACGGTTATTTCCAGTTTATCGATTCGAAAGTTGACAGAGATTCCGGCTGCACCGGCAAAACCGTCCTATATCCTAAGGTATTCCGGGATTCCAAGAAGATATGATCCAATGTATCGTATTCGCACGGAATATGATACGATAGCAAGAGAATATGTTGGGAAAATCAAAGCGGGAAGACTTGAATTTTATCGAAAGAATCGCAAAGAATATGAGATAGTACGGCAACTTTATGTACATCAGCGCGAACAAATAGAGATAGAGAGAAAGAAGATCCGATCAGGTGACACTTACAATTGATGAAAATTATATAATATTTCAATACATGGCAGCATTCGAATTAAGGTTAGGTTGAAAATAAAAGTTAGTGTTCAACCTCTTGATTTTTATGTGTGCTAAAGCACGCAGATGGGAGTTAATATGAGTGATAATAGAAATGCTATCAATAAAAGGGATAGTAAGCAAGAAGATTATTTATTAATTATCGATGGTTCCAGCCTTCTATCAACACAGTTTTTCGGCAACCTTCCAAAAGAAATTATGTTTGCAAAGACCACAGAAGAAAAAGAAAAGTACTATGATAGGATTATGCAGACCACCACGGGAGTATATACCAATGCAGTGTATGGTTTTTTAAGAGTATTATTAAAGATTATAAAGGAACAAAAGCCTGCCTATTTGGCAGTAGCATGGGATATTAGCCGTAATACTTTTCGAAGAGAGATTTATCCGGATTATAAGGGAAATCGTGGCGAAACATTAGAACCCTTAAAGGATCAGTTTAAGCTTTGCCAGCATGTGCTTGACGAGATGGGAATCGTTCAGTTTATGGATGAACGATATGAAGCGGATGATTTTAGCGGAAGCTTATGTCAAAAGTTTGAAACAGAAGTCCCGATTCGTGTAATGACCAAGGATAATGATTATCTTCAATTAATCACCGATCGGACAAACCTTTGGTTAATTCACAGTACAGTAAAGAAGACGGATGAATTATATGAGAAATATGGTTTAAACAAGAAGGAAGTGAATGCCCCGGACCGTACCTTTTTGTTTACCCCGGAATTAGTGGAAAAAGAATTTGGTATTGAGCCGGCGTCTGTTCCATCGTTAAAGGGAATTCAAGGAGACAGCTCAGATAATATAAAGGGCGTACCCGGGGTTGGAGAAGCGACTGCGATTGCCTTAATAAAAGAATATAAGACGGTAGAGCATCTTTATGAGGTGCTGAACAAGTTAGACGAAGCAGGTAAGAAGGAGATTAATGAGTACTGGAAATCACTCGGAATTAAAAGAACCCCATTGAATGCTCTATTAAAGATTAGTGATACTGAGCTTGTGGGAGAAAAAGCTGCCATGCTGAGTAAAACTTTGGCTACCATTAAAAAAGATATTGATTTAAAAGAGCTTAGTCTGGAGCAGCTAAGAGTTTATATCAATAAAGAGAAAGCGCAGAAGTGTTTTGAAGAACTGGAGTTTAAGACAATAAAGATTGATGATACCAAGGAAGAAGTAACCTCTGCCGATACCTTTCCTTTTGAAGAAGATAAAATTAAAATTACCTCTGATTTACCGGAAGCGGAAAATCTGTTCGCAAACTTAATAAAAGTGTGGGAGAAGCATCAGCAGAAATCAAAGAAAACAAAGAAAGCTTCTAAGGAGGAAAACACTAGTAAAATAAAAATTTCAGAAATTAAGAAGCCGGAATATACTTCTTCCGATGCAGTTGGAATTAAGCTGGTGTTTGAAAATAAATCCCTTGTTGGAATTTCCGTTTATTATGGATCGGAGGCCTCCTTTCTTATTCTCTGCGAAGGTTTTATTACCTCTGATTATCTCTCTTTCAAGCTGAAGGAGCTTCTTGAGAAAAATATAACGCTTTCTATCTTTGATGTTAAGAAATACTTACCATACCTAAAAGCAAAAGAAGAAAGTGCCTGTTTTGATATAACGATTGCCGGATATTTATTAGAACCGGATGCGAGTACTTATGAATACCAAACCATTGCGGAGAAATATCTCGAACTTTCTTTACCAAGTGAGAAAGAGGTGATTGGCGGACAGTCTTATGCAGCTTTGGCTTTGTTAGATCAGGAGCAGTTTAAAAAAGCTGCATGTTATGAGAGTTATGTAGCTCATCATAGCTATCCGGTCCTGCTTAAATTATTATCAGAGCGTGGATTGCTGCCGCTGTTTGAAGGGATTGAAATGCCTCTGGTATATACCCTGTCTGATATGGAGCAAAGAGGAATTCGAGTTGATACCGAAGGACTAAAAGAGTATGGCAAACAGCTTGGAATCGGCATTATAGAACTGGAAAAGCAAATCTATGAATTGGTAGGTACCGAATTTAATATTAATTCTCCAAAGCAGTTAGGAGAAATTTTATTTGAGCGGCTTGGTTTGTCCTACGGTAAAAAAACTAAGACCGGATATTCCACCTCTGCTGAAGTTTTAGAAAAGCTAAGCAGTGAACATCCGGTGATAAAATTAATCTTACAGTACCGCCAATTAACGAAGCTGAAATCCACCTATGCAGACGGTCTTGCAACTTATGTGGAAGGGGATGGCAGAATACACGGAACCTTTAATCAGACAATCGCTGCGACAGGCAGACTAAGCAGTACAGAACCCAATCTCCAAAATATTCCGATTCGTATGGAGTTAGGCAGAAAAATTAGAAAGGTATTTATCCCTGAGGAGGGTTATCTGTTTTTGGATGCAGATTATTCCCAGATAGAGCTTCGTTTGCTTGCTCATATGTCAAAGGATGAACGGCTTATAGAGGCATATCGGAAAGAACAGGATATTCACCGTTTAACAGCTTCCCAAGTATTTCATACCCCATTTGATGAGGTAACAAGTGCACAGCGAAGCAATGCGAAGGCTGTAAACTTTGGAATTGTCTATGGCATCAGTTCCTTTAGCTTGGGACAAGATTTAGCGATTACCAGAAAAGAAGCGGAGGAATATATCAGTAAGTATTTCCTGACCTATAAAAGAGTTAAGACCTACCTTGACGGATTAATTGAGGAAGGAAAAGAAACAGGGGTAGTTAAGACCTTATATGGAAGAATCCGTCCGGTTCCAAACCTGAATAATACTAATTTTATAAAACGTTCTGCAGAAGAGAGAATTGCTATGAATTCGCCAATCCAGGGTACTGCGGCAGATATCATGAAATTAGCAATGATACATGTGAACCAAGCGTTAAAAGAACGAAATTTAAAGTCAAGATTATTACTTCAAATCCATGATGAATTGCTTGTGGAAACTCATGAATCTGAGGTAGAGGAAGTAGCAGAAATTATGAAAGAGGAAATGAAGCAGGCCGCACGTTTGTCTGTTCCGCTGGAAGTGGAGGTTACCAAGGGAAGTAATTGGTATGAGGCAAAATAAAGAAACTTCTATGGAGGTTTATTATGAAAGTAATCGGACTTACGGGTGGCATCGGCAGTGGAAAATCAAGAGTGGCAGATTTACTTCGAAAAGAATTCTTTGCGTATGTTATTTATACGGATGAGATTGCCAGAGAACAGATGAGGAAAGGTGGATGTTCCTATCAGGGGGTCGTGAGGCAGTTTGGTACTGATATCCTGGAGGAAAGTGGAGAAATCGATCGTGCTAAACTTGCGAGGCTTATTTTCGAGCAGGAAGAGCTAGTGAAGCTCTTAAATTCATTAACACATCCAAACGTCCATCAGGAGGTGCAGCATCAAATTGAAGCAGTGAAGGGCAAGGGAGAGCAATATTCTTCGATTATTGTGGAAACGGCACTGCTGTTTGAGGCAGGATATCAGGACTTTTGTGATGAAATCTGGTATGTGCATGCTCCGTTAGCCGACCGGATTAAAAGACTAACGGAAACCAGAGGATATTCGGAAGAAAAAATAGATTCCATCATAAGAAAGCAAAAACCGGAGGAATTTTTTCTTAAGAACAGTACGGTAGTAATTGAGAATGGGAATGAAGTGGAGGCTGATAAGTTACGGCTCCAATGTGCACAGTATTTAAAAATGAAAAAGTAAAAACATAAAGCTTAACAGGGGACGGCCAAACGGAAGCAGCTAGTTTATATGTTCTTCCTTTGGTCTCTTTTCTCGATAGATTCTTCTTTGAATTCTTGCAAACATTCTTGGCAAAAAATCACTATCTGTGATATAATACTAGGAAAGAAGTATCATCTATGGCGGATATTGTATTTCAAAACAGAAATTGCTCTGCAACTTCTGTTTTAAATATGCTTAAAATTGAAAAAATAGGACATTATGCCTAATCATAGTAATATACTAAGGGGGAATCACAGCATGGATACGATTGCATATCCTGAGAATATGGTATTCGGCCTTGATATTGGGACAAGAAGTATTGTTGGGACCGTTGGGTATAAACAAAACGAACATGATTTTATCGTTGTCTCACAGTCTGTCCGATATCATGAGACCAGAGCTATGTTGGATGGTCAGATCCATGATATCAATAAAGTTGCAGAAACCATAAGGGATGTGAAAAAGGATTTAGAAAAACAGCTTGGAAGAAAATTAAAAGAAGTATGCATTGCAGCCGCAGGACGTGTGCTTAAAACCGTTATGGTGAAAGCAGAGTATGGCTTAGTTAACGAAGGAAGGGTTTCAGAAGAACAGATACGCACTTTGGAATTAAATGGAGTAGAGAAGGCATACGAAGAACTTAGAAAAGAAATCAATTCTTCGGAAGGGAATTTTTATTGTGTCGGTTACAGTGTTGTCAGATACTATCTCAATGATTATGTAATGACCAATCTGGAGGATCATAAAGGCAATAAAATCGGTGCGGACTTGCTGGCTACCTTTTTGCCGGATGAAGTAATAGAGGGTTTGTATGCAGCCGTAGAGAAAGCAGGGCTTGAAGTTGTGAATCTTACGCTTGAGCCGATAGCTGCCATTAATGTTGCAATTCCGGAAAGGTTTCGTTTATTAAATATAGCATTGATTGATGTTGGTGCCGGAACCAGTGATATCTGTATTACGAAAGAAGGCAGTATTATAGCATATGGTATGATACCAATGGCGGGTGATGCGTTAACCAATACCTTGATGCAGCGTTATTTGGTCGACTTTAAAACTGCGGAGACGATGAAAACCTCTGCATTAAAGAGAAAAATCATTTCCTATAAAGATATCATGGGGCTTTTCAATAAAGTAACCAGAGAAGAAATCTACGAAGCAACCAGAACGGAAATAGAATATATTACTGCCCGGATTGCTGAGCAGATTCTATATCTTAACGGCGGAAAGTCAGTGAGTGCCGTTTTTGTCGTTGGCGGCGGGGGCAAGCTTCCTTACTTTGTAGAGGCGTTGTCATCAAAGCTAAATTTACCAAAAGAAAGGGTTGCTCTTAGAGGGGAAGAAGTCCTTAATATGGTTTCCTTCTTACAAAAAGGGATTAAGAAGGATCCATTGCTAGTAACTCCGATTGGTATTTGCTTAAACTATTATGAGAACCGAAATAATTTTATTTATGTGATGGTAAACGGGGAGCGGGTTAAATTATATGATAATACTCATTTAACCATTGTTGATGCAGCACTTGCCGTTGGATTTCCAAATGAATTGTTATTCCCGCGCAGAGGAAAAGCTCTGCATTATACCATTAACGGAAGTGAGCGCCTCGCACGCGGAGAAGCAGGGGAAGGTGCAGTCATCATATTAAATGGTAAACAGGTAAGTTTAAATGCATCGATTACTCAAAATGACATCATTCATATGACAGAATCGACATCAGGTGCAGATGCATCCCTTATGGTAGCTAAGCTTCCTGAGTATAAGAGTACAATAACATTTGCGGTGAATCACAAAGAAGTGATATGCCCGAAATATGTACTTGCAAATAATATATTGGTATCGGATACCTATCAGATTAAAGATGGGGACCGTTTAGAGCTTCTGAATCATTATACGCTGGAACAGTTGCTAGAATTCATGGATCTGCCTTACCGGGAAGGAATAAAGGTGAATCATCAGCCTGCGAAGCCACAAGACCTTGTTTATGAGAATTTTACCATTTATTATCCGCTTCATGAGGAAATCGTCTGCGGAGAAGTAGCGGCTATGTTATCAGAGGATGAATTTAAGGAGTATTCTTTAGACGAGGAAGCTTCCTTATATGAAACACTTATGAAGGAAGCTTCCATAGAGGAAGAGAAGATTGCTGCCTCAACGCAGGAGAAGGATAAGTTAAAGAAAGATTCCGGTATTGCAGTCATCGTGAATGGGATACCTATTACGTTAAGCGGAAAAGAGAAATTCATATTTGTGGATATCTTAGATGTTTATTCCTTTGATTTAACTACGGCTCATGGAAGCAGGGTAGTTCTAAAAATCAATGGAGCTGAAGCAGAATTTACAAGTCCCTTAATGGAGCAGGATAAATTAGAAATATATTGGGAAAAGTAAGCTTTCATAGATGTCCGGAAGGAGAAGGGAACGGATGAGCGACGATCTAGTTGTATTTCGGAAGAAGTTTTCCAGAGGCCTTGTGCTAGTCACGCTGGTATTCTGGATATATACATTAATTCAATTGATTGGTGATTCATCAGAGCATAGCAGATGGGGATTATTCATATCCTCAGGAGCTCTTATTATCGACATCCTGGCAGAGCATACAAAGTTATTTAAGAACAGAGTTGCATGGATGATTCTTAGAACTGCCGAGTTGATATCATTTTCTATCTGTTTTTTTGTTACCATCGGCTCGGTGAATTCAATGTTTATAGGGATAGAACTTGTCACGGTAATGTTACAGCTGCTTATGTTAACTGATTTTTTAGATGTATATTCCAGAGCGATCACACTAACAACAATGACATTTCCGGCAATTATTTATCTGATCTTGATGCTGCTGGTAAATCCCGGGGATCAAGGGGAGTTCTTTGGCATGGTCTGTGCCTATCTATCTCTTGTCTTTGTGGTAATGCTGCTATCGGCTCTAATCAGTGAGGTCTTAGTTGCTACCGATAAGCGAATTTTTGAATTACGCCGATTTTCGGAGCAGACGAGGGAGGCAAATGAAGCACTCAGAAACCAACAGGAAAAGTTCCGAAAAGCAAATGAGGAATTAGGGATTCAAAAAATTAAGCTGGAATCAGCTTATCATAAGATAAATAGCGCAAATACGGAAACACAGACCCTATATCAAATTATTCGATACATTTCAACGGAGCTGGAGATTGAAAATTTGATGAAGCTGATTACAGAGGCTATATTTGAGGCTATGGGGCTAGACGTATGCACTATTATTTTAGAACCGGAGATTGCCGGTAATAAACAGGTTACCTACGAAATACATACCAGATTAGGGAATGACTTTTACGAACAGATGAGCAGCAGTATCGAGCAGGGATGTATCGAAGAATACATGAAGGCAGAAGGAAATTATATTGATAACCAGGTGCAGCCCGGGGCATACTCTTTTTTAATGGACCGTAAGATAAATTCTTTATTAATTGTTCCTTTAGTTCGTGAAAAAAAGGTAATTGGTGCTTTGCTGTGCGGACATTTTCAGTTTGAATACTTCCATGGGAATATTATGTTCTTTGAGACCGTAGTTGCACAGCTTTTAGTTGCGATTCATAATGCAAGCCTTTACAGCAAGATGCAGCAGATGGCAATCCGTGATAGCCTGACCGGAATCTACAACCGGCGTCAGCTAAATGTCATTCTTGACCAGTATACAAAACGTGCCAGAGAAGAGAAGAAAGCTTTGTCCGTTGCTTTGCTTGACATCGACTTTTTTAAGAAAATCAATGATACCTATGGGCATTTGTTCGGCGATGAAGTAATTAAGATGGTTGCAGCAAAGATGCAGGAGGTAGCGAACTTTTATTATGGTATTGCCGCAAGATATGGAGGAGAAGAGTTTGTTATCGTTTTGCCTGATGTCGGTATAACGGACTTTTATCAGATCATAACCTTGTTAAAAGAATCCATTGATTCTACAACCTTATACTTTAATGAGGATGAAATTAATGTGAAAGTTAGTGTTGGAATTAGTTCCTATCCGGAAACGAGTTTAAGCTGTCAGGAACTTCTAAACCGCGCTGACGGAGCAATGTATTATTCCAAGCGGAATGGCCGTAACAGCATCACGGTAGATAATGATATTGTGCAAGACTATGTAAGAGAGAACAAGGAAACAAGAGGAAGTTGTAACTAGGTTCTAAAAACACAAGTTACACTTCCTTTTTCTTGCTATTTACTGAAAATTGAGATATACTAAACAACAATTGAAAGGCGCTATGGATGCAGGAAGGATGAAATTCTATGAAGATGTGCAGTATTGCCAGTGGAAGCAGTGGCAATTGTATTTATATAGGGAGCAATGAGACAAACCTTTTGGTGGATGCAGGAGTGAGCGGGAAGAGAATTGAGGGCGGTCTTTTAGCCTCCGGAGTGGATCCAAGTTCTTTGAACGGAATATTAATTACTCACGAACATACCGATCATATCCAAGGGATTGGCGTTCTGGCAAGAAGGTATAAATTGCCCGTTTATGGTACGGTTGAAACCATTAATGCGATGCTTCGGTCAAACAGTGTGGGAAGGATTGAGGAGGGCCAGCTTCGTTTTGTAAAGCCGGATGAGAGGTTTTCCATAGGTGATATTGTAGTGGAGCCGTTTTCGATTTCACACGATGCCAGTAATCCGGTTTGTTATACGTTCTCCAGCGGAGGACATAAGATTGGAATGGCTACCGACCTTGGAACTTATGACAATTACATAGTTTCTAAATTATGTGGAGCAGAAGTGCTTTATCTGGAAGCAAACCATGATGTTAATATGCTAATGGTGGGGAGCTATCCTTATCATCTAAAGCAGCGAATTATTGGGGAGCGGGGGCATCTATCCAATGAAACCTCTGCAAAACTCATCTGTGAACTGCTGCATGATGAGCTGCGGCATGTGTTATTAGCACATATGAGTAAAGAGAATAATTATGCTGAATTGGCATATGAAACCGTGCGCTGTGAGGTAGAACAAAGTGTAACCTGCTTAAGCAAGATGCCGGTAATCACAGTAGCAAATCGTGATATCCCATCAGAGATGGTTATTATATAAATCTGATGATTGAAACCTATTTTGGTTTCAATCGATAACTTAAAAGTTTGCGGAGCAAATTTTTAAATAGGTGCGATTTTAGCACCGTAAATCCGATTATAAAACATGTTTTTTATAATATAAGCTTAGAGGAGGAATATTACTATGAAGAAGACGATTATTACGGTAGTAGGATATGATAGTGTAGGTATTATTGCAAAGGTATGTACGTATCTTGCAAATAATAAGATTAATATTTTGGATATCTCCCAGACTATTGTATCCGGATTTTTTAACATGATGATGATAGTGGATACCAATGAGTCCAATAAAGATTTCAGTGAGTTAGCGGATGAATTAGAGCAAATTGGAAAAGAAATTGGTGTAGTGATCAAAGCGCAAAGAGAAGATATTTTCGATATGATGCACCATCTATAAAGAAAGGAAGTCATTCGCAATGATAAATTTTAATGAAATTTTAGAAACGAATAAGATGATAGAAAAGGAAAACCTCGATGTTCGCACGATTACACTCGGAATTAGTCTTTTAGATTGTATCAGCAGTAATTTAGAGGAATTAAATCAGAATATCTATGGCAAAATAACAGAAGTAGCAAAAGATTTGGTTGCCACCGGTAAAAAGATTGAGAGACAGTTTGGAATTCCTGTGGTGAATAAACGGATTTCTGTAACTCCGATTGCAATGATTGGAGCCTCTGCTTGCAAGACTTCAGCAGATTTTGTTACGATTGCAAAAACACTTGATAAAGCTGCGAATACCGTCGGGGTAAATTTTATTGGCGGTTATTCCGCACTTGTTTCAAAAGGTATGACTTCCTCTGAACGTCTGTTGATTGAATCCATACCGGAAGCCTTGGCAGTTACAGAAAGAGTATGCAGTTCTGTTAATGTTGGTTCTACAAAAACCGGAATCAATATGGATGCAGTCAAGTTATTAGGACAGATAGTATTGGATACCGCAGAGTATACGAAGGAAAAAGATTCCCTTGGCTGTGCCAAGTTAGTTATCTTTTGCAATGCACCGGATGATAATCCGTTCATGGCGGGAGCATTCCATGGTGTAACCGAAGCAGATGCCATAATTAACGTCGGAGTCAGTGGACCCGGTGTAGTTAAGACAGCGTTAGAAAATGTTCGCGGAGAAGAATTTGGTATTCTTTGCGAAACCATTAAAAAGACGGCCTTTAAGATTACTCGTGTGGGACAGTTGGTAGCGATGGAGGCATCAAAGATGCTTAACATACCCTTTGGTATTGTAGACTTGTCACTTGCGCCGACTCCTGCGGTAGGTGATAGCGTGGCAGAAATTCTTCAAGAGATTGGGCTGGAATATCCGGGGGCACCCGGAACAACAGCAGCACTTGCTTTATTGAATGACTCGGTAAAAAAAGGTGGCGTTATGGCTTCTAGCTATGTAGGAGGTTTAAGCGGTGCATTTATTCCGGTGAGCGAAGACCAGGGGATGATTGATGCAGTCAGAGCCGGCTGTCTTACGTTAGAAAAATTAGAAGCGATGACTTGTGTTTGCTCCGTAGGTCTTGATATGATTGCAATACCGGGGAATACTAAGGCGACAACGATATCCGGAATCATAGCGGATGAGATGGCAATCGGTATGATTAACCAAAAGACAACCGCAGTTCGTCTGGTACCGGTTATCGGTAAAAAAGTTGGTGACGTTGCAGAATTTGGCGGATTATTAGGATATGCACCAATTATGCCGGTGAATAACTTCTCTTGTGATGCTTTTGTAAATCGTGGCGGCCGTATTCCGGCACCAATTCATAGTTTTAAAAATTAGTATGGAAGCAAAAAGAAAAGGAAAATACATAAGGAAATTATGTAGAAACCTTAGTAATGCTAATTGCATGGGAAGATTACGTTAGCGGCAGATAACATGCGAGATATGGAGGTTACGATGGAAGGCGTATATCAACAGTTATCCGGTATGGATTACAAAAATGTATTAAAATACTTCGTGGAACTCTCGGCGGTGCCAAGAGGCTCGGGGCATAATGAGAAAATCAGCGAATATCTTGTGAACTTTGCCAAAGAACATAATTTGAAGTATGTTCAAGATGAAGCGTTAAATGTAATTATCTATAAAGAGGCGGCAAAAGGCTACGAAACTCATACTCCGGTTGTGATTCAAGGTCATATGGATATGGTTTGTGTTAAGGAGGAAGACAGTAATCACGACTTTTTAACCGAGGGGCTGGAGCTTATCGTAGAAGGCAGCAGTATTCGCGCAAATAAGACTACACTTGGCGGGGATGATGGAATAGCCATAGCTTATGGACTTGCACTTTTATCGGATGAAACTTTAGAGCATCCTGCCTTAGAAGTGTTGATCACAACGGATGAAGAAACCGGAATGGATGGTGCCAAAGCACTTGACCCCGACCATTTAAAGGGTCGTTATATGATTAATGTGGATTCTGAAGAAGAAGGCACCGTATTAGTTGGCTGTGCCGGTGGTCTTAGATTTTATGCTGAACTTCCTCTTCAATTTACAGAGAAAGAGGGAAAGAAAGTTAAGCTTGTGGTACGTGGCTTAAAAGGCGGTCACTCCGGAGCAGAAATTCATAATAACCGCACGAATGCAACCATATTGTTAGCCAGGGCGGTAATGGAATTGAAAGAGAAATTTGATTTCTTTCTATGCGATATGAAGGGCGGAGAGAAAGACAATGCAATTCCAAGTTTTGCACAAGCGGAAGTGATTGTTTCTCCGGAAGATGCGGAAAGCTTCGCTTTGTATGCGAAAGAACTAGAGGAGAAGTATCAGAAGGAGTTACAGGCGTCTGAACCGAAGGTAGAGTTTGGATGTCAGACTTTTGGAGAAGAAAAAACAAAGGTGATACATCCAAGCTCAATGATGAAAGTTTTATTCGCTCTTTTACAAGCTCCCAATGGGGTTCAAGTAATGAGTTCTGAGATAGCTTCCCTTGTTGAAAGCTCCTTAAATCTTGGAATCTTTACAATCGAAGATGATATGGCTATTTTCCACTACTCCGTACGCAGCGGTAAGAGCAGTTATAAATATTTTATCAGTAATAAACTTGGCTTTTTGTTTGGCTTCTTAGGAGCCGAATATGAATGCGGCTCTGAATATCCTGCCTGGGAGTATAAAAAGGATTCCAAACTTAGAGATCTGTATTTAAAAGTATATAAGGAACTTTTTTCTGAGGATGCTAAGGTAATGTCCATCCACGCAGGCCTAGAATGTGGATTAATTAGTGAAAAGATACCTGATATGGATATCATATCCATCGGACCTAATATGAAAGACATTCATACACCGATGGAGCAATTGGATATTCCGTCTACCCTTCGTGTTTATCAGACGATAGAAAATTTATTAAAACAAATGAAATAATTATAAGAAAAACACCAGTAAATATGCTGAGGTGAGGCTGCTTTCCCTGCTTTAAAAAATGGATTTTCATCTCATTTTTTATGCAGGAAGCAGCTTTTTGATTGGAAAATTTGCATAGGGGTTAAGACTTACTGCCTCTTAGTATTTTTGACCTAGTTCAGATTTTATTTATATTTGCCATAAAATCTTAACTTTACTTTTTAAAATAAATGTCGTATTATGTGTTAGCCATCATCTTTTCAAAAGAGAAATTTAGAGAGAGCAAAATTACGAAAATTTGACATAATAAAGTTTTATAAAGAATAACATTTGTTGATTGAAAGGGAACAGGGGAATGAAATGAAAGACGATGATGTTAAACCAAATGGTCAACATAGTAGAAATGATGCGGTAGAGGATTTTTTTCCGGATCGAATTGAGATGCCTGAGGAACTAGAGTCACAAGAGGATTTTTTTAGTGAAATCAGTGAGTCGTTAAAGCAGCAGGTAAACGAGGAACTGATGCAAGAGGCAGGGGGAACCACGGAAGAGATGAGTAATAATAAAAATATCAAAAAAGGTAAGAAGAAAAAGGCACTAAAAATAACGTTATCGATTTTAGGAGCATTACTGCTTACACTAGGCTTGATCATAGGAACACCGTTTGGCCGTAAGATAATCTATAACATGGTTGGTGGTTATGTGTCCGGTCGTCTTGATAATGACGATAGTGAAAATAAGAAACCGAGTAATATTTTTGGGGAACATGAGGATGAGGATTCCGATACTACCGATCCCAACCGAAGAAAAGAAAAATATGTCGCAAACTTTTTAATTGCAGGTATTGAAGAAATAGGTGGTGGTGGACGTACTGACTCTATTATGATAGCATCTGTAAATAAAAAGGATAATACAATAAAATTAACCTCTATTATGAGAGACTGTTATGTTGAGATACCTGGTAAAGCTCCGAATAAGATTAATGCTGCGTACAGCCTTGGCGGAATGGACTTATTGGTACAGACAGTAGAACAGAATTTTAAGATAAAGATTGATGGTTATGGAACGGTAAATTTTAATTCCTTTGAAAGTATTGTTGATATTCTCGGCGGAGTTGATATTGAACTTGGGGCGGAAGAAGCAAGTTACTTAAATAGAACGAATTATATTTCAAATCCGGAATATCGGGATGTGAAAGCCGGTATGAACCACTTCAATGGGAATCAAGCACTTGGGTATTCTCGTGTGAGAAAAGTTGTAACTCTTGGCGGGGCAAACAATGACTTTGGCAGAACTCTTCGTCAGCGCCGGGTATTGAATGCCATCTTTGATGAATATAAATCAAAGAATTTGTTTGAATTAATGTCAATTATGGATCAGGTTTTACCATTTATAAAGACAGATTTAACCGGTTCTGAGATATCTGCGGTATTAGAGGCAATTGTGGAAAACAGAATATTTACGATTGAAAATAATCGTATTCCGGCAGAAGGGATGTATACTTCTGGTAAAAATGAACGTGGTTCTGTGTTAATCTTAGATTTTGAGGCTAATATTAAAGAATTGTACCGCATCATTTTTTTGGAGGAAGAAGTGACAGCGACGCCGGAAGTTCTTATTGATACTCCGAACTAGGGTTTGGTATAAATTAAGAGAGCGAATCATAACTTCCACTTTAATTGTAAGGACAAGCAAGTTGCAAAAGGGTGAGGCGACCAATCAAAATGATTGGTTACCCCGCTCTTTTTTTAGAAAAAATGCATATTTTGTCAAAATTGATACCCAATATGTAGAAAAAGGGCAGATAAGATATTTCATTTTTTCAAAAAAATAGGACAAACACATAGGAATATGGTATACTAAGGATATGCTTAAAAATTCCAACAACGAAGGATACTATTCCAATCGATAAATAATGGGAGATTTGTATGAAAAGAAAAACGAACATACCCTGGGAGGAGTTTGACCCATCCAATGATGAGGAGTTCCAAAGAAACCTAGAGAAGGCTTTTTTCGAGGACGAACCGGAGGAACAGCTTGAGTTAAATCATAACGAGGATATACAGTGGATCGACATAGAAGCATCCGTAAAGGAAAAAGA
Source organism: Bacillota bacterium (assembly GCA_023457255.1). Classification (GTDB taxonomy): domain Bacteria; phylum Bacillota; class Clostridia; order Lachnospirales; family Lachnospiraceae; genus Lachnoclostridium. The sequence continues at coordinate 72,474 of JAEWMB010000036.1, forward strand.
AGAAGCAAAGCAAAACACATACGAGGATGATATTAATGTTTTTCATGAGAATGCGATTGAATTTGCAGCAGGTAATGAGAGTGAAAATGATAATTTTGAACTCTTTGAAAAAGCAGTACATAGCATAGTCAATCAGGAATTGATGGATGCAGAGAAAGAGGTGAAGCATACCGATAGATTAAGCAAGGAAGAGGAAGAGATTATATCAGAAATTACGAGATCGCTGGCAAAACAAGTGGATCCGGGATTGGCAGACGAGGAGACGAGAGAATCTTCTTTGGAGGAAGGAATCAAACAGGAGTCTTTAAAAAGACGGTGGAAACGGATAGGAATACCAATTTTAATTTCGATTGGTGTACTGCTCTTATCCGGATGTATGTTATTATTTACAAAAGCAGGTCAAAGTGTTTTAATTCGGCTTGGAGCAAATTTTGCAGCAAGCAAGTTTAATTATGACGATGGAAGTGGGCATGAGGTGGAGACTATTCCGGAAATTACGGATCCTCCGACGAATGATGATATAGAAAAAAAGAAAGAAGATGTTCAATTAAATGCGGCTGAGGGTACAATAAGACATGAAGATTATGCGGTTAACATCCTGCTTCTTGGAGAAGAAGCTATTTTTTCCGGAAATTCCAGAGGACGTACGGATGTTATGATGATTGCAACATTAAATTCAAAGGAAAAATCTATTAAATTAACTTCGTTAATGAGAGATATGTATGTTCAGATACCAGGTTATCAGGATGATAAATTAAATGCTGCGTATGCGGTCGGCGGAATACCGATGTTATTCGATACAATAGAGTTAAATTTTGATTTAAAATTAGATGGTTATTGCCTTGTGGGGTTTGATGACTTCGAAAAAATCATTGATAAACTGGATGGTATTGATATCACATTAACTCAGACAGAGGCAAATTGGTTAAATACCACCAATTATATTTCAAATCCCAAATATCGAACTGTTACAGCCGGTCTTAATCATATGAATGGAAACCAGGCTCTTGGTTTTTGCAGAATTAGAGATGTTGCCAGCGGAACGAAAGAATATAATGATTTTGGAAGAACTTCAAGGCATCGTACCGTACTAGAGGCTATTTTCAGTAAATATAGATCATTAAATTATTGGGATTTGGCCATGCTAATGAATAGTTGCTTACCAATGGTGACGACGGATTTGGATGCAAAAGAGCTTGAAACTTATATACAGCTTGCACTTGACATTGGATTAACTAAGTTAGAACAGCTGCGCATCCCAATCAATGGAGCGTATGAAGATGCATATATAAGTAAGAAAAGTGTTATTATACCGAATTTGCAGAAAAATGTTGAAGCACTGCATACATTTATCTTTGGTGCTGAGGAATAAGGTATAAGGGGGGTACACTATGGAAATACAATTATGGAGAGAGATACTGGAACCATATGCTCTTGCTGTTGATGAGCTTATGGTAAAGTTTAATCATATTATTGAGGCATATCGAAAAGCAGGCATGTACTCTCCAATTGAGCAGGTTACCGGTAGGGTAAAAACTATCTCAAGTATTCTTGAGAAGGCTCAAAAAAAGTCAATCGAGTTAGATAGTATCGAAGAAATAGAAGATATCGCCGGCATTCGGATTATATGTCAATTCGTAGACGATATCTATAAAGTAGTAGAATTAATTAAACATAGATCTGACATGTCGGTTGTCAGTGAAAAGGACTACATTACGCATAAGAAGGCAAGCGGATATCGAAGTTATCATATGATAGTTTCCTATCATGTGGAAACGCTTTATGGTCCAAAAGAAATTCATGCGGAGATACAAATAAGAACGTTAGCAATGAATTTTTGGGCTACGGTAGAACATTCCTTGCAATATAAATACAAGCAAAATATGCCGGATAATTTACGTCAGAGACTTCATAAAGCCTCGGATGCGATTGTAACATTAGATGAGGAGATGTCTTCTGTGCGCGGTGAAATTATGGATGCTCAAAACTCCTTTAATATCCGTGCGAATATTGTGGCAGATATTTTGACTAATATACAGAATTTATATAAGGTCGCAAATAAAAGAGAAGTTGTAAAGATTCAGGATGAATTTTTCCGTATTTATGAAAGTGAAGACTTAAAACAATTGGAACGATTCAATAAGGAGCTTGATATTATCTCCGAAGGTTATCGGGCACAGAGTCTTAGATAAGAAGATTTAAGGGGCTTTTGGAATTTTATTGGGACAGGGAAAAGTGCGCGAAGCGTGCTTTTTCTTGTCTCAATAAAATTCCAAAGGCTCATCATATAACTAGATATAAGATTAGAAAGGTTATCATACATGAATATAAAATTACCGGAAGAGTTTAAACAAAGAATGCAGGAGATGCTTTCCGAGGAGTATGAAGCATATGAAAAATGCTATGAGGAAAAGCATCGTGGCGGGCTTCGTATCAATACTTTAAAGTTAAGCAAGGAGGAATTTGAAAAAATAAGTCCCTATGAGATAAAGCGTGTTCCTTTTATTCCGAATGGCTATTACTATCAGGAGAAAGAGCAGCCGGCAAGACATCCTTATTATTTCGGCGGACTTTACTATATTCAGGAACCAAGTGCTATGACTCCGGCAAGCTTACTGCCGGTGGTACCGGGAGATAAGGTATTGGATTTGTGTGCGGCACCCGGCGGTAAGAGTACGGAATTGGCTGCAAAGCTTCAGGGAGAAGGTGTTTTGGTTGCGAATGATATCAGTAATTCCAGAGCAAAAGCACTTTTAAAAAATATAGAACTGTTTGGTGTCAGGAATCCGGTTGTTGTAAGTGAGGCTCCCGCAAAACTTGTTAACACATTTACCGGCTACTTTGATAAGATTTTAGTGGATGCTCCATGCTCCGGAGAGGGAATGTTCCGAAAGAGCCCGGCTATTATGAAAAACTGGGAACAGTATGGCGTAGATTATTATAATAAGCTGCAAAAAGAGATTATTGTACAGGCAGTAAAGATGTTAAAGCCAGGAGGATATCTCCTGTATTCGACCTGTACCTTTTCCAGAGAAGAGAATGAAGGTACCATAAAATTTTTACTCGAAGAAGAGCCGGATATGGAGATTGTACCGGCAATTTGGAATTCCTTAGAGCATCAGCCGGACTTTTCTCTTCGCGAAGAAGATAAAATTCGTTTGCTGAGAAGAAAAGAGCGAGACAATGTATCCTACGAGGGATTTGATTTTGGAAAGCCAGAATGGGTAGACGGACCAAAAGAATTGGTGCATACCTTACGTTTATGGCCTCAGAGGATAGAGGGAGAGGGGCACTATGTTGCACTGCTCCGCAAAAAAGAAACCGCTCCAGGTAACTATCATGAGATATACTGTATACCGGCGAAGGAAACAAAACAAATTTCTGAGGAGGCAAGAGAGTTCTTTGGAAAGATTGGTTTCCCGATTGATCGGAATCGAATTACAGTGAAAGAAGATCGTCTGTATCTGCTGCCGGAAGGCTTAGTGGATCTAAAAGGACTTCGAATTTTACGTTCCGGTTTATTATTAGGTGAGATGAAAAAGAATCGGTTTGAGCCTAGTCAGGCACTTGCCTGTGCGCTGAAAGCCTCAGAGTACGATAATATCTATAATCTTGCTTCCAAGGATGAGGATGCGGTACGTTATCTTAAGTGTGAATCGATTGAGATAAAGAAGGAATGTCAGGATGGATGGCTTTTGGTATGTGTAGATGGATATCCACTTGGATTTGGTAAGTATAACAAAGGAAATTTTAAGAACAAGTATTTGCCGGGATGGCGTTGGATGTAAGGCTGGAGGTAGAATGGGTAAGTCAAACGTGGTATTAAGACTGGATAAATACCTTGCGGATTTATCGGTCGGAACCAGAACAGAAGTAAAGCAGATGATACGAAAGGGCAGGGTAATGTTAAACGGAAAAACCATCACGGTGCCTGAGACAAAAGTGGATAGTAACCAGGATAAAATTTCCGTAGACGGCAGAGAGCTGTCCTATGTTCCTTTGGAGTATTTTATGTTAAATAAACCGGCCGGAGTTGTGTCCGCATCAAGTGACAAAAAACAGACTACCGTCGTTGATTTAATCGATGAGGCAAAGAGAAAAGATCTCTTCCCGGTAGGCCGTTTAGATAAAGATACCGAAGGACTTTTAATTATAACAAATGATGGTGACTTAGCACATCGGCTGCTAAGTCCTAAAAAGCATGTGGATAAGGTTTATTTTGTAAGGCTTCTTAAGCCTTTGAGAAAAGAAGATGAAGAAGCTTTTGCCGCCGGTCTTAAGATAAATGAGGAATTTACGGCTTTGCCGGCTAGGTTAAAGAGTGTTTCCAAGCGGGAAGCATATGTGACAATCAGAGAAGGAAAGTTTCATCAAATCAAGCGAATGTTTGAAGCAGTTGAGAATGAAGTTGTATATTTGAAGCGGATTTCTATGGGGAGTCTTACTCTTGATGAAACCCTTTCGCTTGGTGAATATCGTGAACTTACGAAGGAAGAAATTGAGGCATTGCGCCGGCAATCTTGAGGCAGACGTGCGTAAGGCGCACAGATGGGAGACACCGTATGTTAGAGAATATAAATGCAGTTATTTTTGATTTGGATGGAACGTTAGTTAACTCCATGTGGATGTGGAGGGCAATTGATGTGGAATATTTAAGTAGATTTGGTATCGATTTACCGGAAGACCTGCAGCGGGAAATTGAAGGGATGAGTTTTTCTGAAACTGCAATTTATTTTAAAAAACGTTTTCAGTTAGAGCCTTCCATAGAAGAAATTAAGGATACCTGGAATGAGATGGCATATGAAAAATATGCAAAGGAGGTTCCATTAAAGCGGGGGGCCCTTAAATTTCTACAATATCTGAAAGAAAATAATATAAAAACAGGGATCGCAACCAGCAATTCCAGAGAACTTGCTGGTGCGGTGCTAAAAGGGCTTAATGTGGAGAGGTATTTTGATGCCATTCATACTTCTTGCGAGGTGTTAAAAGGAAAACCGTCTCCGGATATTTATCTGTATGTGGCGGAAAAGCTTTCCGTAGCACCGGAAAACTGCCTTGTTTTTGAAGATATTCCTCAAGGAATCTTAGCTGGTAAAAATGCCGGTATGAAAGTTTGTGCTGTTTGGGATGAGTTTTCCGTACCGATTGAGGAAGAAAAGAAGAGTTTGGCGGATTATTTTATAGAATCCTTTGACGAAGTAATCTAATACAGTAAAGGGAGTTAATAAAGTGAGAGAAATCACCATTGTAAAAAATGAGGCAGGACAAAGGCTTGATAAATTTTTAGCAAAATATCTAAACAAGGCTCCTAAGAGTTTTTTTTATAAAATGCTTCGAAAGAAAAATATCACCTTGAATGGAAAGAAGGCAGAAGGAGCAGAAAAACTGATAGAGGGGGATGTCGTACGTCTTTTTTTATCCGAGGAAACAATGGAAGGGTTTCAAGAGTCTTACGAACTGGCTGCTCGGGTGAAGCAAAGCTTTGTAAAATTAGATGTTTTATATGAAGATTCCCATGTTGTAATTATAAATAAACCCGTTGGCGTGCTATCACAGCGTGCCAAAGAGACAGATGTTTCTTTGGTTGAATTACTAATAGCTTACCTTTTAGATAAAGGGAGTTTAACAAAAGAAGAGCTGTCTACCTTTAAACCTTCGGTGTGCAACCGTCTGGACCGAAATACCAGTGGGATTGTAATAGCAGGAAAAAGCTTATTTGGACTGCAGGAAATGTCTGCAAGATTACAGGATCGTAGTCTTCATAAATATTATCGCTGCATAGTGAAAGGAAGGATGACAAAAGGAGCACGAATCAAGGGATATTTGGAGAAAGATGAGAGAACAAATAAAGTAACGATTTATGAAAGTGCTTCCGCGGAAGGGGAAAGTTCCTACATTGAGACTGAGTATCAGCCGCTTCTGAGTAAGAACGGGTATACACTTTTAGAGGTGCTGCTGGTTACCGGAAAGACACATCAGATTCGTGCCCATTTAAGCAGTATCGGACATCCGATTATTGGTGATATGAAATATGGAGAAGAAGCATTAAATAAAAAACTGCAAAAACAATATGGTTTCGGCTTCCAGTTACTTCATTCTTACCGATTAGAATTTCCCATGCTTCCCAAGGAGCTTGAGAAATTAAGTAATCAAAAGATTATTGCACCGCCTCCGCAGCTTTTTCAAAAGATAGAGAAGAGTTTATTTCATGCGAATGACAGGTCTGTTAGGGATAAGGACATATCTGCCAAATTATAGCTGGGAAACTGCCGGTTTAAGAAGCATTCTCTTTTTATAGGGAATGCAGCCAAGAATATATAGGGAAATTAAGATAGCAGGAAGGAGGGAAATTAAGTGCCATCATGGAATTCGCGGGGGCTTCGTGGCTCTGCTCTGGAAGAGTTAATTAATCTGACTTTGGAGAAGTATCGTGAAAATCACCTGGCGTTAATTCAAAAAGTGCCGACTCCGATTACGCCGATTCAGATTGATAAAGAAAAACGTCATATTACCCTTGCTTATTTTGAACAAAAAAGTACGGTCGATTATATTGGTGCGGTTCAAGGAATCCCGGTTTGTTTTGATGCAAAGGAATGTGCGGTGGATACTTTTTCTTTGCAAAATGTACAGGAACATCAAGTGAGGTTTATGGAGGACTTCGAAGAACAGGGAGGAGTAGCCTTTATTTTGATTTATTTTTCAAAAAAGGATGAGTTTTATTATTTACGTTTTCAAGAACTTATGAAATTTTGGAATCGTAAGTTATCCGGAGGAAGGAAGAGTTTCCGAAAAGAAGAGCTTTGTAAAGACTTTTATATGAGCAGGCATAGTGGGGTATTCGTTCCGTTTTTAGAGCTGTTACAGAAGGATTTGTTGGAAAGAGAAGAGTAATGCTCTTTGCTAAAGTCTGTCCGTGGCAGCTCTTTTGCATATTCTTGATTTCTGGCAAAATGAAATGAGAATGTTTCAAACATCTACCTAGGATAGTGTTAACAATGTTTCTTCCCTTGACAGAGAAAAACATTTGCATTATAATAAGTTAACTTCGCATGGTAGCGAATTATCACGTTACCTCATTAAAGTAATTTGTATAATAGATATTTACAGCTAAAGTTTTCAGTTATTTTCATAAAGGAAGGATTCATATGGATAAATTATTACATACCCCGGAAGGGGTTCGAGATATTTATAATTCCGAGTTTGCAAAGAAAAAGATGTTAGAGCAAGAGCTTGGAAAGCGTCTGGCACTGCATGGATTTCGCGAGATACAAACCCCGATGTTTGAGTTTTTAGATATTTTTAGTAAAGAGCGGGGAAGTGTCAGTGGAAAGGAAATGTATAAGTTTTTTGACAGGGAAGGCAATACCTTGGTTCTTCGCCCCGATATCACTCCTTCCATAGCACGATGTGTTGCAAAATATTATAAAACGGAACAGATGCCAATTCGGTTAAGTTATTGCGGCAGTACTTTTATCAACAGCAGCAGCTATCAGGGAAAATTAAAGGAAGCTACCCAGCTGGGAGCGGAATTGATTAATGATGCAAGCATTGAAGCAGATGCAGAAATGATTGCTTTGACAGTAGAATGTTTGCAATGTGCAGGGGTAAAAGAATTTCAAGTTGAGATTGGTCAGGCCGATTTTTTTCATGGTATTGTAGAAGAAGCAGGATTTGATGAAGAGGAAACCGAACAACTGCGTGTCTTGATTGAAAATAAGAATTTACTTGGTGTGGAAGAACTAATACGCGGAAAGCATTTAGAAAAGCCTGTAAAGAGTATTATCCTGCAGCTAACTGATTTATTTGGTACGTTAAATAAAGTGCTTAGCGTGAAGGAATCCATCCACAATGAACGTGCAAGAAAAGCATTGGAACGCATGGAAAAGTTGTATGAATTATTGACACTGTACGGATATGAACAGTACATCACCTTTGATCTGGGAATGCTTAGTAAATATAATTATTACACCGGAATTATTTTTCGTGCATACACCTATGGAACCGGTGATGCTGTGATTACCGGCGGCCGTTATGATTCGTTGGTGGGTCAGTTTGGAAAGCAGGCACCGGCGATTGGCATGGCAGTTTTAGTTGACCAGCTCTTAATAGCACTAAACAGGCAAAAACTAATGGAGACACCGGAATCAGAAAATACTTTAATTCTCTATGAGTCTTCTTATATTGCAAATGCGGTAGCTCTTGCCAATCATTTCCGTGAACAGGAGATGAAGATTGAAATGCTTGTTCATGATGGGAACAGAACTAGAGAGGATTATATTACCTATGCAAAACGCATGGGAATTGGCGGAATTCTTTCATTATTAAGCGAGGAAGAAGTTGAGGTTATCCATGCAATGGATGGGAGCGTTCGGACGGTGCCGCTGAAAGGAATGTTATCCTAGAAGATATTATTAACGTGGTATGGAGGTTATAGTGAAATATATTACAATAGCATTAGCGAAAGGCCGCCTTGCAAAAAAGGCGCTCGAGATATTAGAACAGATTGGAATCACCTGTGATGAGATGAAGGACCCCAATTCCAGAAAGTTAATTTTTACGAATGAGGAGTTAAAACTGAGATTCTTTCTGGCAAAGGCAAACGATGTCCCAACTTATGTTGAATATGGTGCGGCTGATATCGGAGTAGTTGGAAAAGATACTATTTTAGAAGAAGGAAGAAAGATGTATGAGGTCTTGGATTTAAATTTAGGCAAATGCCGAATGTGTGTTGCCGGTCCAGCGAGTGCAAAAGAACTGTTACATCATGGGGAACTGATTCGTGTTGCAACAAAATATCCGAACATTGCCAAAGATTATTTCTATAATAAAAAGCATCAGACAGTAGAAATTATTAAATTAAATGGTTCTATCGAGTTAGCGCCGATTGTTGGTTTAGCAGAAGTAATTGTAGATATTGTTGAAACAGGATCTACTTTACGTGAAAACGGATTGGAAGTATTAGAAGAAATTTGTCCGCTGTCTGCCCGTGTTGTAGTCAATCAGGTGAGTATGAAGATGGAACATGAAAGAATTACCAGGATGATTAATGACTTACGGGAAGTACTGGTAACTTCTTGTATCTAACAGGGAAAGCTTGTGTTACAATATTCATGACATGATAAGCAGATTAGTCCATGGAAACCAGGGTGATTTGTAGGCTTGCTAAAAACAGCATAGATTTCAGGGACCAGTGCAGCGCGGGTGAACAGACAAGTCTGTGGCTCCTAATCTGCGGTATAATATAAGATAGAAAGGCGGACAGATTATGAGAATTATCGAATTAAATGATAGGACAAAAAATAATATATTAGAAAACCTACTAAAACGTAGTCCGAATCAATATAGAGAATATGAAGATGTAGTTGCAGGTATTATCGGAGAAGTGAAAAAACGTGGCGATAAGGCCTTATTTGAGTATAGTCTGCGTTTTGATAAAGCAGCTATAACAAAAGAAAACATACTGGTATCTGAGGAAGAGATTGCAAAGGCCTATGAACAGGTAGCGCCCTCCACGCTTTCTATTATTCGAAAATCCATACATAATATTGAGGCTTATCACCAGAAGCAGAAGCAGTATAGCTGGTTTGACAGTGAGCCAAACGGTATCATCCTTGGACAAAAGGTAACTGCAATCGATGCAGTCGGTGTCTATGTCCCAGGAGGTAAGGCAGCGTACCCTTCTTCGGTATTAATGAATGTCTTGCCTGCAAAAGTTGCAGGCGTTAGACGGATTGCAATGACAACTCCGCCGGGAGCGGACGGAACGGTGAATCCCGGCACCTTAGTTGCAGCTAAGGAGGCAGGGGTAACCGAAATCTATAAAGTTGGCGGAGCTCAAGCAATAGCGGCACTTGCCTATGGTACCGAGTCAATAAAAAAAGTAGATAAAATTGTTGGACCTGGTAATATCTATGTAGCTCTTGCAAAAAAAGCTGTCTATGGTAACGTCAGCATTGATTCGATTGCCGGACCAAGCGAAATTCTTATCATAGCCGATGAAACTGCCAATGAAAGATTTGTTGCCGCTGACCTTTTATCACAGGCAGAGCATGATGAGCTTGCTTCCTCTATTCTAATTACAACAAGTGAAGTACTCGCAAAGAAAGTATCGGAGGAAGTCGATGGATTTTTAAAAGTTCTAGAACGAAGCGAAATCATTCGTGCTTCTTTAGATAACTATGGATATATTTTAGTTGCAGATAATTTAACAGAAGCAATTGATACAGCAAATGAAATAGCTTCGGAACATCTTGAGATTATGACAAAGAATGCATTTGAGGTAATGACAAAGATTAAGAATGCCGGTGCAATCTTTCTTGGAGAATACTCATCGGAGCCGCTTGGAGATTATTTTGCAGGACCTAACCATGTATTGCCGACGAATGGAACCGCAAAATTCTTCTCACCTCTGAGTGTAGATGATTTTATAAAAAAATCCAGTATCATCTCTTACTCAAGAGAAGCACTTTTTCCGGTTTACGAGGATATTGTTACATTTGCAAAAGCAGAAGGATTTACCGCGCATGCAAATTCAATCTCGGTAAGGTTTGAAAAGGGGCATGAAGTTTAAGCAGGCGAGTTTTTTGATAGCATTGCAGAAATGAGGTTAAGTATGAGCCGTATGGCGAAAATTACTAGAAAAACGAAGGAAACAGATATTACATTAGAGATCAATCTGGATGGGACCGGATCGGCTGAAATAGATACCGGAATCGGTTTCTTTGATCATATGTTACAAAGCTTTGCAAAGCATGGATTTTTTGATTTGAAGGTGAATGTAAAGGGAGACCTTTATGTGGATACCCATCATACGGTAGAAGATACCGGAATTGTTCTGGGGCAGGCAATCAAGCAGGCATTGAATGAAAAGAATGGTATTCGCCGGTATGGTTCTTTTTTACTTCCAATGGATGAAACTCTGGTCTTATGTGCAATTGATTTATCCGGGCGTCCGTATTTAAACTATCAGGCTCACCTAACCTGTGAAAAGTTAGGTTACATGGATTCAGAGCTTGTACAAGAATTTTTTTATGCCCTCTCTTATAGTGCAGGGATGAATCTTCACATAAAACAAATGGACGGTAAGAACAATCATCATATAGTAGAAGCTATGTTTAAAGCATTTGCGAAGGCACTTGATGAAGCCTGCAGTATTGACCCAAGGATTCAGGGTGTATTATCCACCAAAGGAACGGTAGTTTGATTTCTATTCATTATGTTTAGCCAAAGACGGCAGATAGGAGATAACAATGAGATTATATCCAGCAATTGATATTCGAAATGGGCAGTGCGTCAGATTAAGACAAGGGCAATTTCATGACGTAGAAGTGTATTCCCATGTTCCGGCCAATATAGCGATGCAGTGGGAACATCAAGGAGCAAACTACATTCACATTGTAGATTTGGATGGTGCCTTAGCTGGTCATAGCGTGAATGACGAGGTGATTAAAGAAATTGTTCAGACTGTTTCGGTACCTATTCAGGTGGGAGGCGGTATCCGCACGATACAGGATATAGAGCATAAATTAAATCTCGGAGTAAGCCGCGTTATTATAGGAACTAAGGCCGTAGAAAATCCACAGTTTGTAAAAGAAATTATATCTACCTTTGGATCAGATAAAATAGTAATAGGTATCGATGCAAAAAATGGTATGGTAGCCATAGAAGGCTGGGAAAAAGTTAGCAACTATAATGCGGTATCGCTTGCTCTTGAAATGAAGGAGATAGGGGTATCTACGATAGTTTATACCGATATATCCAAAGATGGTATGCTGCAAGGCCCTAACATAGAGCACACGAAAGAGATGGTCGATTTCACTGGTCTTAATATCATTGCTTCGGGAGGAGTATCCTCAATGAAAGATTTAGAGGCACTAGAGGAGATTAACGTATCCGGAGTTATTATTGGAAAAGCGTTATACGAACGAAGAATTGAACTAGAGAAAGCAGTCAAACTGTTCGAGCAGTAGCTTATTCTTGCTTGTATTCAACTAAGAAAGAGAGATTTACTATGTATAAAAAAATCATTGCTTACATTAATGCAGAAAATGAGTGGGATGAAAGTGTAATAAAACGGGCTTTGGCTTACGAACAAAACGGTGCGGATGAATTGCTGATTTATAATTACTCCATTCAGGAGAAGGAGAGAGAAGAGTTTTTATTAACGGTGAAATCCATAGTAAAGAAGGTTGAGATACCGGTCATGATCGGATACCTCGCAAAACGTTTTGAGGATATTAAAAAAGCATTCTATACCGGGGCTGCCAAGGTGGTTCTGCCCTTTTGCAAATTGACAGATATCGCTATATTGAAAGAAGGCTCCGACCGGTTTGGAAAAGATAAAATTATCCTGGAGTTTGATGCAAGTGCTGAAAAAAATGATGGCATTTTGCAACGAGAAGACTTGGCAAATGATATCCTTCCAATGGGTATTGATGCAGTACTTATCAAGCATGTCTATATGACAGAGAGCATTCTTCATAAGATTGAGACAGCTCCTTTCCCGGTGTATCTTAGAGATAGTTTGCTACGTAATGATATGGAGACTTTGATTAAAACTAAAAATGTGCTTGGTGTTGCAACAGATTATTATGAAAATAAGGACATCTACAAAATCAAGAGAGCATTGGAAGACGCAGGGATAGCAATGAACTCATTTCGAAGCAATCTGCCGTTTTCAGAATTTAAATTGAATGAGCAAGGTTTAATCCCGGTTGTAACACAGGATTATAAGACGAAGGAAGTTCTTATGGTTGCTTATATGAATAAAGAGGCATATGAAGCAACATTACAAACAGGACGTATGACATACTATTCCAGAAGCAGGCAAAGTCTATGGCTGAAAGGAGAAACTTCCGGAAATTATCAATATGTAAGGGCTTTAACAATTGATTGCGACAGAGATACGATTTTGGCGATGGTTCAGCCGCAAGGCCCTGCATGCCACACCGGAAATACAACCTGCTTTTTTCAGGAGCTGGTGAAAAAGGAGTATGAAGAATCAAATCCTCTTCTGGTATTGCAGGATGTGTACCAAGTAATATTAGATCGGAAAAAGAATCCCAAAGAGGGTTCTTATACAAACTACTTGTTTGATAAGGGAATCGATAAGATCCTAAAAAAATGTGGTGAAGAAGCCACCGAAATTGTGATTGCAGCAAAAAATCCGAATTCTGAAGAATTAAAATATGAAATTTCGGATTTTCTTTATCATATGATGGTGTTAATGGCAGAACGCGGTGTTGACTGGGAAGATATTATTGGTGAGCTTTCTCATCGCAGATAGTTTTTTTCAATTTGCATCTTCCTTCGGTTTATTGTATAATAAATTTAGTTTTGGTTAACGTAAGATTCAATTGAAGGAGGTAGAGCGATGGAAAATTTTATAGTCGAATTTCTACGAACCACATTTAAGTTTATATTCCTGGCAGCAGTTGCAGTGGGTGGTGTATTTGCCGGTAAGGTTATTCGGATCAATAAGAATAAGAAAGTAGCATCTGCAGCTTTAGATAAGGAATAATGTTAAAGTAATAACTATAATAAGAAGCTGATAGCTATATCGAAAGTAGATAGGATTTATAGAATTCATCATACTTGACATATGGCTATTTTTTTATTCGAAATGGGACATCCTCTCTCACTGCTGCCCCTGCAGCCACAGATTCAATGGAAGAAACCGCACACAAAAAAGTGAGGTACCTTATCAGGGCGAGGAAGGCAGTTAGGAAAACCATAGAATGAAATGCAAAAAATCAGTAAAAGCAATCTAAAAGGGCAAAATACTGCCATACAATAAAGAATTATTGTGATATAATACAAGTAACAATTGAAAAGCGGTGAGAATATATCGCTAATATACAAAAGAAAGCATAGTATTGTCATAATTGTAAAAGACTTCTATGAATAGAGCAATGCATGTTGCCGTGGAAGGGAGAGGACACACACGTATGATTACAATAACCTTTGAAAAGATTTACTTAAAAGAGCGCCTTTTAGAACCTTGCAGTATTGCAGTACCAATAGCAAAGGGAAGGTTGAGAAATTTAGAGGACATTGTTGTTGCAAAAGACGGAATCGAAACCTTGTCACAGACAAAAGTCACAAGCTATTGGGAGGATGGTTCCATTCGTTTTTTATTTGTCCGTTTCTTAGCTGATCTGCCTGGAAATCTTGGAACGTTCTATGAATTATATCTGGACCGATCAGAATTTGAAGAAAGCAGAAATAGAAGTAAGACAAAAAATCCAACTCTTAACGAGGGAAAAAATCCAAATACTTTGCTTATAACAAAGGATCAAAAATCCGAGAATTTTACCGTTGATACCGGTGTACTTTCTTTTACTACCAAGACAGGTCAGGGAGGTTTTCTAAAAGAAGTAAAATGCAGCGGAACAATTTATGAGGAAAGTCAATTTGGTACGCCTGCACTTTATGTGGAGCAGGCAGGGCAATGTGATTTTAATCTTCATGAGTTTCATGTGGTAGAAGAAGGGCCGGTTTGTGTTATCCTGGAAGGTGAGGGAGAACATACCTGCAAAGAGAAGTCTTATAGAGTGACGGTTCAGCTGGCCGCCTATGCAGGAAAACCATGGATTGAAGTTTCTTACCGTTTGTTTAACACTTCCATGGATACTTTGCCAATTGAATTTCTGCAGTATGAAATCTATGCAAATGGAGAAGGGAAGAAAGAATCAGAGGGAATACGTACCTGTGTGGCAACTTCAAATTACCGTACGAGTTATCTGGTAAGTGAAGAGGGAGAAACAGTATCCAGAAAAGTGGATGCAGAGGATTTATTATATGAAGCGAATGAGCATATTGCAGAGGTATTCTATGGAACAATGTTTGCAGATTATAATACGGTAAAGGGTGGTGTTTGTGCAACGGTTTATCAGGCGCAGCAAAACTATCCAAAGGCAGTAGAGGCGTCAAAACAGGGAATTAAGATAAGTTTAGTTCCTGAGAATGCAACGAAGATTATTATGCAATCCGGTATGGCAAGAGAACAGAAATTCTTACTTCATTTTCACTCTGGGGAAGAGGATTTAAAGGAA
Source organism: Bacillota bacterium (assembly GCA_023457255.1). GTDB lineage: Bacteria > Bacillota > Clostridia > Lachnospirales > Lachnospiraceae > Lachnoclostridium. The sequence goes on from JAEWMB010000036.1 coordinate 87,527, forward strand.
TTAAACAACCGCAGTTTAATTTATCAAATGCCGGACCGTCCGCAGTTAGACAGTAGTGTTTACAAAGAATCAAGCGTCTTCCATGATGTCTTTGTAGACCGAAAAATACCAAAGGTAGAACTCTCATTAATTGCAAAGGCGGATAGTCATTCCAGATGCTATGGTATGCTAAATTGGGGTGACTCTCCGGATGCCGGATATACTACACAAGGACGTGGGGGCGGGTTACCGGTTTGGACCAATAATGAATATGATTTTCCTCACGCATGTGCACTTATGTATGTAAGGACCAGTACGAGACGATTCCTAGACTATTTGTTGGTGGCAGGAAGGCACTGGATGGATGTGGACGTATGCCACTATAGTGATAATCCGTTATACTATGGAGGTCAATGGGAACATACGAATAATCACGTATTAAACAGTACAATTGTATGCAGTCATCAATGGGTAGAAGGGCTAATCGATTATTATCACTTCACAGGTGATGAAGAGGCTTATAAAACAGCAATCGGAATCGGGGAGAATATCCTGCGTTTACTGGAAACTCCAATGTTCCGGCAAAAGGGTGAGATTAATGCGAGAGAGACAGGCTGGGCGATGCGAAGCCTTGTGGCACTATATCAAGAGACCCATGACGAACGTTGGCTCTCAAAGTGTGACTGGATTGTAGGGCATTTTGAAGACTGGGAGAAGGAGTATGGACACTGGTTGTCTCCATACACAGACAATACCGCAATTCGAGTTGTGTTTATGATATCTATCGCGGTTGGAAGCCTGATGAGATATTATCGGATTAGACCGAAGGAAAGTATTAAAAGTATGATTCTTCGAGCCGTGGATGATTTAATAGAAAACTGCTATATGGACAACGAATTATTCTATTATAAAGAATTACCCAGTCTGAAACGCCTTGGTAATAATACAATTATCCTGGAAGCATTAACAATATGCTATGAGTTGACGGGCGATGAGAAATATCTTTCCTACGGATTAATGACGTTTGAGTCCGCTATAGAAAATCAAAATGCTACGTTAGGCGGCAGTAAAAAGATAGTAGGCGACAGCGTCATAGGCTCAGGACCGGGAACCAAAAACTTTGCACAAAGCTTTCTTCCCTTAGTTTCCTACTATAAGGCGGCTGCTGATACCGGTATCTTGTCGTAGGGAGCAGCATAACCTTCTGAATTATCAAAAGGATGTATTAGTTATCTAATAGTTGAATCCATTCCCTGGATTCGTTATAATTAAGATTATGAAAAAGAGGCAGCTCTTACTAGCGATGTGAAACGAGGGATTGGATGTCAGTAAAACAAGAAGTACTTAAAACATTAGAAGAAAACCGTGGTGAATTTTTTTCCGGAGAAGAGCTTGCAGGCAGACTAAAAGTATCAAGAGCTGCGGTATGGAAAGCTGTGAAAGCACTGGAAACAATGGGATACAAAATTACCGCAGTACCTAATCGAGGTTACTGTCTGGCGGCAGCCAGTGATGTATTATCCGCAGAGGGTATAAAAACCTTTCTTCATTCCAATAATAAGAAAGAAGAACTGCAAATTGAAGTCAGAAATGTAACTGGTTCTACGAATCAGGATGCCAAATTGGCGGCTGCAAACGGAGCACCCCATGGCAGTGTATTCATAGCAAATGAGCAGACCATGGGACGTGGAAGACGTGGAAGAAACTTTATATCCATGCCGGGAAACGGTATCTATATGAGTATAATATTAAAGCCGCTGCTAAATGCCTCCGATGCAATTTATATTACTACGGCAGCCTCGGTTGCTGTTTACCGTGCAATTAAAAAGGTGACAAGTAAGGATACACAGATTAAGTGGGTCAATGATTTATATTTTGAAGGGAAAAAAGTCTGTGGTATCCTGACAGAAGCAGTTACAAATTGTGAGACAGGGCTTATTGACAGTATCATTCTAGGAATTGGAGTAAATTTTAATATACGGGTGGAACAAATTCCTGCCGATTTAAAAGGAATTGCCGGTGCCCTGTATTATGGAGACACCAGTGGAGTAAGCAGAAATCAGCTTGTTGCTGAGATTCTCCATCAAGTGCTGCAACTTTGTATGGATTCTGACAACAGAGAATTTTTAAATGATTATAGGGAAAACTCCTTGGTACTTGGAAGGGAAATCAGCATTTTAGGTTTTTGTGAACCGAAGAAGGCAATTGCTGTTGGAATTGAAGAGAATGGAGGGTTAATTGTAGAATACGAGGATGGAAAGAAGGAAACCCTTCATACAGGAGAAGTTAGTATCCGTCTAACCTAACAGATCTGAAATAGCTCTTGCAATAATTTGGAATGAATGATATAATGAATACGATGCAATGATATGATTATGACAGGAGTGGGCGAAAGTCCACTCTTACTTTTTGCTGTGGGGTCCAATAAAAGAGGACCACATGCAGGCCGCATAGCACCAAGTCAGCACATCATTTGTCATGAAGAAGTAGCATTATGGTAATAATAGAAAGAGGAGGTGTCTTTATGACAAAGAGAGAAGAATATGAGTTAAAAACGGAACAACTTCTAACACCAATTATGGAGGAAAATAATTTCGAGTTGGTGGATGTGGAGTATGTAAAAGAAGCCGGCAATTGGTACTTACGTGCTTACATCGATAAAGAAGGCGGTATTACGGTGGATGATTGTGAGATAGTCAGCAGACGGTTAAGTGATTTGCTTGATGAAAAGGATTTTATTCCGGATGCCTATATTCTTGAGGTAAGTTCTCCGGGACTTGGAAGGCAGCTTAAAAAAGACAAGGATTTTAAACGCAGCCTTGGTGAAGAAGTTGAAATAAAGCTATATAAGGCAATCAATAAGCAAAAAGATTTTGAGGGAACATTAACGGATTTTGATCAGGAAAAGCTTAAACTACAGCAGGCAGACGGAACAACCATGGAGTTTGCACGAGCAGACATCGCTATGGTAAGATTAGCGCTTGACTTTTAATCTTAAGGAGGAATTTATAGAACATGGAAGGGAACAAGGAATTAATTGAAGCGTTGAATCAAATTGAGAAAGAAAAGGATATCAGCAAAGAAATCTTATTAGAGGCGATGGAAAATTCTTTAGTGGCAGCGTGCAAAAATCATTTTGGGAAGGCAGATAATATTAAGGTTTATATCGATCGTATGACTGGGGCTGTCAGCGTTTTTGCAGAACGTGTTGTTGTAGAACAGGTGCAAGATCCCGTACTCGAAATCAGCCTTGCAGAGGCTACGATGAAATTCCCAAAAGGAAAGTACGAATTAGGTGATATTGCTCAGGTGGAAGTTACTCCAAAAAACTTTGGGCGAATTGCAGCTCAAAAAGCAAAACAGGTAGTAGTTCAAAAGATTCGTGAAGAAGAACGTAAAGTTTTATTCAATCAATATTATGGAAGAGAAAAAGATATCGTAACAGGTATCGTTCAGCGTTATGTTGGAAATAACGTAAGTATTAACCTTGGTAAAGTAGATGCTGTTCTTATGGAAAATGAGCAAATTAAGGGAGAACGTTTTCGTCCGACTGACCGTGTGAAGCTTTATGTACTGGAAGTGAAAGATACTACCAAAGGACCTAAAATTACAGTTTCCAGAACTCATCCGGAACTTGTAAAGAGATTATTTGAAGCTGAAGTAACAGAGGTAAAAGAAGGAATTGTTGAAATTAAGAGCATTTCCCGTGAAGCCGGAGACAGAACAAAGATGGCTGTATCCAGCAACGATCCTAACGTTGATCCGGTAGGAGCTTGCGTCGGCCTAAACGGTGCCAGAGTAAATGCCATTGTAAATGAACTTGGCGGTGAAAAAATTGATATTGTAAATTGGAGCGATGATCCTGCAGAGTTGATTGAGAACGCATTAAGTCCCGCAAAGGTTGTTTCGGTGGAGGTAAATGAAGAGGAAATAAGTGCAAAAGTTATCGTTCCGGATTACCAGTTATCCTTAGCGATTGGAAGACAGGGACAAAATGCCAGACTCGCTGCAAGATTAACCGGATACAAGATTGATATCAAGAGCGAATCACAAGTATATGGCAGTTACTACGAGGAATAGAGTTTCCCTGAGAGGTAGATGACGATATGAATACAAGAAAAATTCCATTACGTAAGTGTACCGGCTGCAGCGAAATGAAAAGTAAAAAAGAGATGATTCGAGTGTTGAAGACACCAGAAGATACGATTATACTTGATGCAACTGGAAAGAAAAACGGCAGAGGCGCATACATATGCAACTCATTGGAATGTCTTAGAAAAGCCATCAAAAGTAAGGGGCTTGAGAGATCCTTAAAAACTGCGATTCCAAAAGAGGTATATGAACAATTGGAAAGTGAGTTGAGTGAGATTGCAGATGGATGACGAAGTGCTGCTAAAAGCAGCAGCTACAAAAAAGCAAGTTATGTCGCTGCTGGGATTGGCAACCAAAGCAGGATATGTGGCAAGTGGGGAATTTTCTACCGAAAAGGCGGTAAAAGAGGGAAAGGCGTGCGTGGTCATAGTGGCGGAAGATGCTTCGGAGAATACGAAGAAAATGTTTCGCAATATGTGTACCTTCTACAACGTACCGATCTATGACTTCGGTGAAAAGACTGAACTTGGACACGCGATAGGAAAAGAATTTCGCGCATCCTTAAGTATTAATGACCAAGGAATGGCAAGAAGCATAGAAAAATATTTGAATCAGGAGAGTTCGAAATGATGAAGCAATATTGTTGAGAACCTACTAAGCGGAGGTAGTAATATATGGCAAAAATGAAAATCCATGAATTAGCCAAAGAGTTAGGAGTAGACAACAATGAGATTGTTAGCTTTTTACAGTCGAAAGGATCTGAGGTAAAAAGCTATCGCAATAGCATTGAAGAAAAAGAAATTGATTTGGTCCGAGGTAAATTTAAAGGTTCAGTAAGTAAAAATGAACTAAAATCTATAGATATTGGAAAGGCATCAAGAGTGGAAAAACCAGAGAATAATAACAGCGTTAAGGCAAAGGCAGAGCAGACTCCTTCAGAGTCAGTGGTGCAAAAACAACGACCAATGACAGCGCAGGGAGAGAGAAAAAACATGAGTGAAGAACAAGTAACAACAGGAAGTACCCCAAGTGATGAGAATAAGCAATCCTTTAGTGATAGAAAGTCTCAATATACGGATAGAAGACCTCAAAGTAATAGCGGAGACAGACCACATAATTCAGCGAATTCCGGGGATAGAAGACCACAAGGCCAGAGTTACGGAGATCGAAGGCCAAACAGCGGAGACCGGCCGCAGGGTCAGGGAAGTTATGGAGAACGAAGACCAAACAGCGGAGACCGACCACAAGGCCAGGGAAGTTATGGTGACAGAAGACCAAACAGCGGAGACCGGCCACAAGGCCAGGGAAGTTATGGTGACAGAAGGCCAAACAGCGGAGACCGACCACAAGGCCAGGGAAGTTATGGTGACAGAAGACCAAATAATAACAGACCGCAAGGTCAGGGAAGCTACGGAGATCGAAGACCAAACAGCGGAGACAGACCGCAGGGCCAGAACTTTGGAGATCGAAGACCAAATAGTGGAGACAGACCACAAGGTCAAGGGAACTATGGCGACCGGCCACAGGGTCAGGGAAGTTACGGAGACAGAAGACCACAAGGCCAGGGAAGCTACGGAGATAGAAGACCACAAGGTCAGGGAAGCTACGGGGACAGAAGACCGCAAGGTCAGGGAAGTTATGGCGATAGAAGACCGCAAGGCCAGGGAAGCTACGGCGACAGACCGCAAGGTCAGGGAAGCTATGGGGATAGAAGACCACAAAGCCAGGGAAGTTATGGCGATAGAAGACCGCAAGGCCAGGGAAGCTACGGCGACCGACCACAAGGTCAGGGAAGCTATGGAGATAGAAGACCACAGGGTCAGGGAGGCTATGGAGACAGAAGGCCACAAGGTCAGGGAAGCTATGGAGACAGAAGACCACAAGGCCAGGGAAGTTACGGCGATAGAAGACCGCAAGGCCAAGGCGGATACTCTGGTAGAAACCAAAATCAGGGGTCTTTTGGAGGATTCAATAAGGATTTTGACAAGGATAAGGATTCAGGTTACGCAAGACCTTTTGATAAAAAACGTACCGACCCAAAGAGTGGTGAGAAGTCCAGTATCAAATCTGACCTTGTAAATGAATTAACAAAAGAACAAAGAGCAGCGGCGTTCAATGATAAGAGCCGTGATCGTAACCGTGATCGTGATCGTGGACGCAATAGTGTGGAGGATGGTAATCTTAAGTTAATAAAAGGCAAAAAGGATCCAAATCGCAAAGGTGCCTTCATTATGCCAAAGCCACAGCAGACTCAAGAAAAACAAGATGAAATCAAAACAATTATTATCCCGGAAATTTTAACGATCAAAGAATTAGCAGACAAGATGAAAATTGTGCCATCTGCGGTAGTTAAAAAGTTATTCCTTGCTGGTAAAATGGTTTCTATTAATTCAGAAATTACCTTTGAAGAAGCAGAAGAAATTGCTTTAGAATATGAAATTATTGTAGAAAAAGAAGTTGTTGTAAACAAGGTAGAAGAATTATTAAAAGAAGACGAAGAAGATGAAAGCCTCATGGTAAAACGTCCTCCGGTAGTCTGTGTTATGGGTCACGTTGATCATGGTAAAACTTCTCTTCTTGATGCTATCCGTGAGGCTAACGTAACTTCACGTGAGGCAGGTGGTATTACACAGCATATCGGTGCATATACTGTTGAGGTTAATGGAGAGAAGATTACATTCCTTGATACACCGGGACACGAAGCATTTACGTCCATGAGAATGCGTGGTGCAAAATCCACAGATATCGCTATCTTAGTAGTTGCCGCCGACGATGGCGTTATGCCGCAGACAGTTGAGGCAATCAGTCATGCAAAGGCAGCAGGTGTTCAGATTATTGTTGCTATCAACAAGATTGATAAGCCAAGTGCAAATATTGAGAGAGTAAAACAAGAGCTTACTGAGCATGAATTAATTGCAGAGGATTGGGGTGGTGATACCATCTTTGTTCCGGTTTCTGCTCATACCAAAGAAGGTATTGATCAATTACTGGAGATGATTATCTTGACCGCAGAAATGGGAGAGCTCAAGGCAAATCCAGATCGTACGGCAAGAGGAATTGTAATTGAAGCGGAACTTGATAAGGGAAGAGGTACTGTTGCTACTATTTTAGTACAAAAAGGTACACTTCATATTGGAGACAATATCGTTATTGGTGCTACTTATGGTAAAGTACGTGCGATGATGGATGATAAAGGAAGAAGAGTAAAAGAAGCTACTCCATCTACTCCGGTTGAAATCCTTGGCCTGAACGCAGTTCCAAATGCCGGTGAAATTTTTATGGCTACAGAAAATGAAAAAGAAGCCCGTAATATTGCAGAAGCCTTTATTTCACAGGGTAAAGAGCGTCTTCTTGCAGATACTAAGGCAAAGTTATCTTTAGACGGTCTTTTCTCTCAGATTCAGGCTGGTAACATTAAGGAATTAAACTTAATCGTAAAAGCAGATGTTCAAGGTTCCGTAGAAGCTGTAAAACAGAGTTTGGTCAAGCTTAGCAATGAAGAAGTTGCAGTTCGTATTATTCACGGCGGTGTTGGTGCAATCAATGAATCGGACGTTATGTTAGCAAGTACTTCAAACGCAATTATCATAGGCTTTAATGTTCGCCCTGATAATATGGCTCGTGAGATTGCGGAGCGTGAAAAGGTAGACTTAAGATTGTATCGTGTTATTTACAATGCAATTGAAGATGTAGAAGCGGCAATGAAGGGTATGCTGGATCCAACCTTTGAAGAGAAAGTGATTGGTCATGCAGAAGTTCGTCAGGTATTTAAAGCTTCCGGACTTGGAACAATCGCAGGCTCCTATGTATTAGACGGTAAGATTATAAGGGGCTGCTCCGCTCGTATCACGAGAGAAGGAACACAGATCTTTGAAGGTGCACTGGCTTCACTAAAGAGATTCAAGGATGACGTGAAGGAAGTAAATACAGGATACGAATGTGGTCTTGTATTTGAAAAATTCAATGATATTCAGGAATACGACTTAGTTGAGTTATATATGATGGTCGAAGTACCAAGATAGGAAGTAATATTGTGCGGCTGTCCCATTTGGCGGGTTGGTGAAAGAATGAGGTTTTTATGAGAAAGAACAGTATTAAAAATACGAGAATAAATCAAGAAGTTCAAAAGGAACTTAGTATGCTCATATCACGGGAACTTAAGGACCCAAGAATTAATCCTATGACAAGTATCGTTGCAGTAGAAGTTGCACCGGACTTAAAAACTGCCAAGGTGTTTATTAGTGTTCTTGGTGACGAACAATCACAAAAGGATACTCTTACCGGGCTGAAAAGTGCTGCTCCGTATTTACGCGGGCAGCTTGCCCGTGGTATTAATTTAAGAAACACTCCGGAACTTCTCTTTGTTGTAGATCAATCCATTGAATATGGCGTTTCCATGTCAAGATTAATTGATGAATTAAATGCTGCGAGTCATAGGGCACCGGACAAAGAAGATTTGGAGGAATCCTTAGAATCTGAGGATGAGGCAGAGCATGAGGATGAGCAATAAGGAGGCTTTTCATGAAACGTTTTGAAGAAGACATTCGAAAAGCAAATAGAATTGGAATTACAGGTCATGTACGTCCGGATGGGGATTGTATAGGTTCTTGTTTAGCTTTGTATAATTATTTAGAAGAAAACTATAATGCAGAGGGAACAAAAAACATTGATCTTTACTTAGAGCCAATTGCAGCGCCTTTCCGCTTCTTAACTTCCTCGAATTGTATACAATCAGAATATAAGAGCGAGGAACCTTATGATTTGTTTTTTGCATTAGATTGCGGCAGCTTAGACCGTTTAGGTGCTGCGAAAGATTATGCAATGCAAGCGAAAAAGTCAGTGAATATCGATCACCATATCAGTAACACCGGTTTTGCTGGTGTTACTTTGGTGGTTGCAGATTCCAGCTCTACTTGTGAAGTTTTATATGACTTATTTGAGGTTGATAAGATTAGTAAGGCGGCGGCAGAAGCTTTGTATCTTGGAATTGTCCATGATACAGGAGTATTTAAGCATTCCAATACAACAGAAAAAACGATGAGGATTGCCGGAAAATTAATTACACTCGGAGCCACTCCAAATAAAATAATAGATGAAACCTTTTATCAAAAAACATACGTTCAAAACCAAATATTAGGGCGCTGTTTATTGGAGAGCATTTTATTATTGGATGGTAAAATCATTGTATCAAGTGTCAGCAAGCGGGCTCAGAGCTTTTATCATGTTGTACCGTCAGATCTTGATGGTATCATTGACCAGCTTCGAATTACCAAAGGAGTTGAGGTGGCTGTGTTTCTTCGAGAAGATGACGTGCAGGAATATAAGGTTAGTATGCGTTCCAATGGCATCGTAGATGTCAGTAAGATTGCTGTTTTTTTTGGCGGAGGGGGGCACAAAATGGCTGCCGGCTGCAGTATGGAGGGTTCTTTCCACGATGTAATTAATAATCTTACGATAGGAATTGAGCATCAGCTAAAAACCGCTGCTAAGTAAGCAGGTTTTCAAGTGTGGTGTGCTGACGGGGGTATTATGAACGGTATCATAAATGTATATAAGGAAAAAGGTTTTACCTCCTTTGATGTTTGTGCAAAGCTAAGAGGCATATTAAAACAAAAGAAAATAGGTCATACCGGTACACTTGATCCGGAAGCAGAAGGTGTGCTTCCGGTGTGTGTAGGGAATGCAACAAAGCTTTGTGATTTGTTAACGGACAAGGATAAAGTCTATGAGGCGGTGCTTACCCTTGGTATTACAACAGATACGGAAGATATGACTGGTGAAGTGTTAGAAAAGCGTCCGGTAACGGCAGCCTATGATAGGGTATTAGAAGCAATAGAGCAATTTATCGGAACGTATGATCAGATTCCGCCGATGTATTCCGCGATAAAGGTAAATGGCCGGAAATTATATGAGCTTGCTCGTCAGGGTAAAGTGATTGAACGAAAGGCAAGAGCTGTTACAATACACACAATCGATATTCTGGAAGTTACACCTTTAATGGGACAACCGGATATAATCCACGAAGTTAGAATGAGAGTTTCTTGTTCCAAAGGAACTTACATTCGTTCTTTATGCAGAGATATCGGAGAAGCACTTCAATGCGGGGGATGTATGAAATCACTAATTCGTACCAAGGTAAGTATCTTTACGCTGGAAAATGCCCTCAGGCTTGCGGAAATTGAAGACTGCGTAAAAAATCAAACACTGGAGAAGATACTGATGCCGGTCGATCAGTTGTTTTTATCTTTACCAAAAGTTGCAGTGAAAAAAGAAGCGGATAGACTTCTATACAATGGAAATCAGCTAAAGGATGAGAATTTTTGCGGGGAAAATGTCAATAATCAAATTAATCCAGATAAAATTCGGGTTTATGACAGCGAAGATGTCTTTACCGGTATTTATGAATACGATAAAAGGAAGAATTGCTATCAACCGGTGAAAATGTTTTTATAGTTGTTATATAAGTTGAACTAAGTGTTTCATACTAAAGTTCGGCATATATAGAAAGTTGGGAGCAAAATAACATGGAATACATCTATGGAAGTACAGAATTTAAATATCATAATACATGTGTCACGTTAGGCAAATTTGACGGTTTGCATCGCGGACATCAATTATTGCTTTCTGAACTGGCGAAATTTGAGCAACGAGGATTAACCTCCGTGATATTTACATTTGACTATCATCCAGGTAATTTATTTTCTGAAAAAGAGATTGATTTAATTTACACAGAAGAAGAAAAAAAAGAGCTGTTATCAAGGTTGGGACCGAAAGTATTGATTTCTTATCCATTTACGGAAGAAACTGCTTCCATGGAACCGGAAGATTTTATCAAAGAAGTTTTGATTGGGAAATTAGATGCGAAAGCTATTGTTATTGGAACGGATTATCGTTTTGGAAGAAACCGAAAAGGTGATGCTGCGATGCTTAGGGAGCATTCCTATCTTTATGGGTACGAGCTTGTGGTCTGTGAAAAATTAACTTATAATGACAAGGTGATTAGTAGTACCAGAGTACGAGAGGACCTAAAAAGAGGACATATGGAATCCGTGAATGAGATGTTAGGACACCCATATACCATTATGGGAACCGTCGTTACAGGAAATAAGATTGGTAGAACAATAGGAGTTCCAACGGTGAATTTACTTCCGGCGGAGCATAAGCTGCTCCCGCCAAAGGGTGTTTATGCATCTTGCATAAATTTTCAGGATAGTACTTATTACGGTGTGACTAATATAGGGTATAAGCCGACCGTCGGCGCAGGGCAGAAGCTTGGTGTCGAGACACATATATTTGGATTTACAGGCGACCTCTATGGGAAACCAATCGAAGTAGAGCTTTATCGTTATGAGCGGCCGGAAATGAAATTTGCTTCTGTAGAGGAGCTTAAAACCAGAGTACAGCTTGATATCAAGAATGTGAAGGATTTTTTTGCCGCACCATAGGAAATCGAGGTTATTATGCTCATTATTCCACTGGATTTGGGTAGTAAAGTACCGCTATATGAACAGATTTATGACTATATTAAGAGGGAAATCAAAGCAGGCAAGCTGCCTGTGGCTACAAAATTGCCGTCTTCGCGTAACCTTGCGCAAAGTCTGCAGATCAGTAGAAGCACAGTGGAGCTTGCCTATCAGCAGTTAATCTCCGAAGGATATATTGAATCAATACCAAAGAGCGGGTATTATGTGCAGGGGATTGCTGATTTAATTCGGATTACCCAAAGAAAAAAGGCTCTTGGCAAGGAAACAATTGAGAAGGCAGAGAGGTTAACCTATGATTTTTCGCCATTTGCAGTAGACCTGTCAGAGTTTCCGTTTCCTACCTGGAGAAAGCTTAGCAATCAATGTATGAATGATATGAATCAATCCTTATTTCTTCTTGGAGAAAATCAAGGCGATCTTTCTCTTAGAGAAGCAATTGGGGCATACCTTCATAGTTCTCGTGGTGTAAAAGTAGAAGCTGCTCAGATTATTGTTGGAGCCGGTGCAGATTATCTATTGGTATTATTATCTCAAATTCTTGGCAATGAGCAAATCATTGCAATGGAGAACCCTGTGTATAAACGAGCTTACCGTATCTTTCAAGGAGTACCTTATCTGATTCGTCCTATTACCGTGAATGCAGATGGAATCAGTATTGAGGAGTTAACGAAAACGGATGCTACGGCTGTTTATGTCACACCATCACATCAATATCCATTAGGAGCTGTTATGCCAATCAAACGAAGGCTTGAACTTTTGCAATGGGCGGCAAAAGGGGATGATCGATATATCATAGAAGATGACCATGACTCAGAGTTTCGCTATAAGGGAAAACCAATCCCCTCCCTTCAAGGAATCGATGAAAATGACCGGGTGATTTATCTTGGAACATTTTCACGTGCAATCGCACCTGCCATTCGTATGGGCTATATGGTTTTACCACATAGGCTGTATCAGGTATATAGGGAGAAGTACTCTTTCTATGCTTCCACGGTATCAAGAATTGATCAAGCTATAGTATGTGAATTTTTAAATGGCGGATATTTTGAACGTCATGTAAACAAGATGAGAAAACGCTACAAAGTGAAGCATGATTTGCTGCTTCGAGAGTTAAAGCCGTATGAGGACAGGATTTCTATTACCGGTGAGAATGCGGGTCTTCATATAGTGGTAAGCTTTCATACTCCCTTAACAGAGGAAGAGATAATAAAAAAAGTACGAAAAAAAGAAATAGAGTTGTATCCGTTGAGTAAACACTATATAACAAATTATCGATCTAAATATCCAACCTTTTTACTTGGCTTTGCCAATTTATCCGAAAAACTGATTATAGATGGGGTAAATTTGTTAATGAAAGAACTTTTTAAAGAGCAGGCCAATATGAGTTTCCTGTCTTAGCGAAAGATTCGGGAGATGCCGGAGGAGAAAACGGATTGACAAATTTATAAGTTGCCCCTTTACAAGTGGGAAATGCTATGGTATTATTTTTGATGTGTCATACAGCCTATACTCAGAATCTGGACACTCCGACCAGTCTCTTAGTATATGGCGATTAAAATTATAAGGAGGACTAATCCATGATTAGCAAAGAGAAAAAGCAAGAGATTATCAACGCATATGGTAGAAATGCGAACGACACAGGTTCACCTGAGGTTCAGATTGCACTTTTAACTGAGAGAATTACTGAGTTAACAGAGCATTTAAGGAGCAACAATAAAGATCACCATTCCAGAAGAGGTCTTCTTAAGATGGTAGGTCAAAGAAGAGGTTTACTTGAATACCTTAAGAAAACTAATCTTGAAGGATATCGTGAGTTAATCGCTCGCTTAGGCTTAAGAAAGTAATAATAAGCAATTTAGAGGCTGTACGTTGGTGCAGTCTCTTTTTTCTTTTTCTTCGATAAAATAATGGAGGACGCTTATGTTTTGAAATACTGTGAAATACGGTAGAAGAAATAGTTAAGAATATAGCTGACTAGGAACATATTCTTACAAAGTTTTCGTATTATCTTCGTAAAAATTGTGTAATTTACTAATAGTATTCTAGAAAAAGCTATGATAAAATTATTTTGTCGATGAGCAAATATTGTTGCAGAGTAGGATTTTGTGCGTTAAGTGTCAGGCGGACGGGGAGTTGCTGCGTGAACGAAAAGTATAACTTGCGGTACAAAATTCGCATCCCGCTGCTACAAAAAAGATCTCCTTTTGTTGTAGCAAAACATGGATTCATTTTAGAATGTATGGTTGGCCGCTTTGTGCGGGCAATAGTTGCGAGACAAATATAGCTATTTGATAACAATAGCTAGGAAAGGAGGTACTTTATGCAAAATCAAGATAAGAACAGTAAATCTAAAAATTTAAAAGGAAAAAAATTATATACCGTAGAAACGATGTTAATACTTGCTTTACTGGTAGCCATCGAAGTGATTTTTACTAGATTTTTATCACTTCAGCAATGGAATATACGATTTTCCTTTGGATTTATTCCAGTGGTAATTGCAGCAATTTTATATGGACCACTTGCTAGTGCAGCAGTTGCAGCCTGTGCCGATTTTGTAGGTGCGATTGCATTCCCGATTGGAGCATATTTTCCAGGGTTTACGCTTACTGCATTAATAAGCGGTTTCTTTTATGGATTATTTCTTCATAAGAAACAAAGTTTACCAAACATTGCTGGTGCAGCAGTTATTACGCAGTTTGTCGGTGGTTTGTTAATTAATTCTTATTGGCTTTCGATTATATCAAGTAAGTCGACTTTTTGGGGATTAATTTCCGTACGTTCCATTCAAGCTGTAGTGATGACAATTGTTATCATTAGTGTGACTTATGTTTTAAGTAAGACAATTGTTCCGAGAATTAAGAGAGCAATTGTTACGATGTAATTTTTATTCATAACAAGAAGCAAATTTGTTTGCTTCACTTGTTAGAACAATAGTAAGTTCATATTGTGGACTTATATTGCCGATACGGATGTCATAGGCTGTGGCGCCAGTCTTTTGAAAATCAACTGCTAACAAAGTAGGATATCTCAAAAGACGGCCACAGCTTTTTTTGTTGCATGATGCGGCAAGATGCTCATGAATGATATTCCAATGTTTTCTGCTACAAAAGAGAGTTTTCGGGCATCATATTGTCTGAAAGGGTGGTCAACTGGTGATTTCCTTATTAGGGATAAGGAATAGCGAAGGAAGCGAGGAACGGATATGAATTATCAAGAAGCACTTAGATATCTGAGAAGTTACAAGAGAAATACTGGAGAACTGTCACTTAAGAACTTAAACAAACTATTAGCTTACATGGATCATCCGGAGAAGAAATTGAAGTTTATACACGTTGCCGGTACGAATGGCAAGGGGTCCACTTGCAAGATGCTATCTTCCATATTACGTTGTGCAGGGTATAAAGTGGGATTATTTACTTCACCTTTTTTAGAAACTGAGAATGAACAGATACAAATCAACAGCCAAGCAATAAGTAATGAGGATTTTGCTAAAGTGTGTAAGAAGGTAAAGGATTTTTCCTCTTATTTAATGCTAAATGAGATGCCGACAGAATTTGAGCTGACGACTGCAATGGCTTTTCAATATTTTTATGAAACCAATTGTGACTTGGTAGTATTAGAGGTTGGTCTCGGCGGTGAACTTGATGCTACCAATGTGATAGAGACTCCATTGGCAGCAGTGCTAACCAATATAGGTATTGACCATGTTGATTATTTAGGAAAAACATTGCATGAAATTGTTTCTAAGAAGGCAGGCATTATAAAGGAGAATGGGATAGTTGTAAGCTATGAGCAGGCAAAAGAAGCAGAAGAAGTGCTTAAGAGGTGCTGTGAAGAAAAGCACAGTCAGCTCGTGTTTGCAGATTTTTCTGAGTTAAAGCTTCATCAAGAGAATTTATCCGGACAAAAGTTTTCTTATAAGCAAAATAAAAATCTTTCTTTATCCTTGATTGGAGAGCATCAAAGAAAGAATGCCGCAGTAGTCCTTGAAGTGATTGCACAGTTACAAAAACTAGGATATCAGGTTTCGGCAAATGCTATCTCGGAGGGACTGGCTTATGTTACTTGGCCGGGAAGATTTGAAGTATTATGCAAAAAACCTTTAGTAATCTTAGATGGCGGGCATAATGTACAGTGTGTCGAAGCATTCTCAGAAGTATTAAAACAATTTATTCCGGGGAAGAAAGCAACCGTAATTCTTGGTGTCCTGGCTGATAAAGATTATCAAGGAATGATTTCGCATCTTCTTCCCTTAGCAAAAAGGTTTCTTGCAGTAACTCCAAACAATAAAAGGGCGTTGCCAAGTGAAGAATTGGCAGAAGAGCTATCTAAGTATCACCCGTCTGTTTCCCACTATGCATCACCGGTAGAGGGTATTATGGCAGCGTTAAGAGATGCAAGAGAAGATGATATCATCTGTGCGATTGGATCGTTATATATGGCAGCAGAGATAAGGGATTGTTTTATTCATGAGTAAGGCAGAATCGGAAAGGAAGCATTATGAGTTCTCTGTCTATAAGGATGACATTTAAGTTAAGAGCATAGTATGAGATAAGAAATTTCTTAGCTAATGCTCGTCTATAAATCGTAAGGAAGGGAAAGCTAATGTTAGTACTATTATTGAAAATATAGTAGCAATTTTATGGGGGGAGTGTTATAATTATGAGAAGTGGGTTATCCTATGGATAAATATGGGCTATAATAACCTATGAGTAGAGTAACGTGGAGATATTTCCCGAGACTTCTGAAAAAACCATTACTTCCTTAGTGGCAGGGATGTGGTAGTGAGGTTTTCAGTTGTTTCGGAATCTCCACAAGAGGACAGAAGTTCTCATATATTAATTAAAGGAGATTACAATATGTACAAAAGTTTTTCCATGGAACTTGCCGGCAGAACATTAAGTGTTGATGTTGGCAGAGTAGCAGCGCAGGCAAATGGTGCTGTATTTATGCATTATGGCGATACTGTAGTATTATCTACAGCTACAGCATCGGATAAGCCAAGAGAGGGAATTGATTTCTTTCCATTAAGTGTAGAGTATGAAGAAAAATTATATGCAGTAGGTAAGGTACCGGGAGGATTTAATAAGAGAGAAGGGAAAGCGAGTGAAAATGCTATTTTAACTTCTCGTGTTATTGACCGCCCAATGAGACCATTATTCCCAAAAGATTATCGTAATGATGTTACATTAAACAATCTCGTAATGTCTGTAGACCCGGATTGCAGTCCGGAATTAACTGCAATGCTTGGTTCTGCTATCTCAGTAGCAATTTCTGATATTCCATTTAACGGACCATGTGCAACAACTCAAGTTGGTCTTGTAGATGGTAAATTCGTATTTAATCCGACAGCTTCCGAGAAGGCAGTATCTGATCTTGCATTAACAGTAGCTTCCACAAGAGATAAGGTTATCATGATTGAAGCTGGTGCAAACGAAGTACCAGAGGATAAGATGTTAGAAGCTATCTTTGCTGCTCATGAGGTTAATCAGGAAGTAATTCAGTTTATTGATAAAATCGTTGCGGAATGCGGGAAAGAAAAACACAGCTATATTAGCTGCGAAATTCCGGGAGAGATGTTTGAAGCAATCAAAGAGGTTGTTACTCCGGAGCAGATGGAAGAAGCGGTATTCACTGATGTGAAACAGGTTAGAGAAGAGAATATTCGTATCATTAAAGATAAGTTGGCTGAAGTCTTTGAAGAAAGTAATCCGGACTGGCTTCCATTAATTGATGAAGCAGTTTATAAATATCAGAAGAAGACAGTTCGAAAGATGATCTTAAAAGACCACAAGCGTCCGGACGGCAGAGAGATCCATCAGATTCGCCGCCTTGCAGCAGAAGTAGATCTTCTGCCAAGAGTACATGGCAGCGGTATGTTTACTCGTGGGCAAACTCAGATATTGACTGTAACTACGTTAGCTCCATTGTCAGAGGCACAGAAATTAGATGGTTTAGATGAGGCGGAGACAAGCAAGAGATATATGCACCACTATAATTTCCCATCCTATTCCGTTGGTGAGACAAGGCCAAGCAGAGGTCCGGGGCGTCGTGAAATCGGTCACGGTGCCTTAGCGGAAAAAGCATTAATACCGGTTCTTCCAAGTGAAGCAGAATTCCCATATGCTATCCGTACCGTATCTGAGACTATGGAATCGAACGGTTCTACTTCTCAGGCAAGTGTTTGTGCTTCAACCCTTTCGTTAATGGCGGCAGGGGTACCTATTAAGAAGCAGGTTGCAGGTATTTCGTGTGGTTTAGTTACTGGGGATACCGATGATGATTATCTGGTATTGACAGATATTCAGGGACTTGAAGATTTCTTCGGCGATATGGACTTTAAGGTTGCCGGTACTCATGACGGTATCACAGCAATTCAGATGGACATTAAGATTCATGGTTTAACAAGAGCAATCATTGAAGAAGCGATTAAGAGAACCAAGGAAGCCAGAGAATATATTATCAATGAGATTATGACTCCGGTTATTGCAGAGCCAAGAACTGAGGTTGGTAAGTACGCTCCTAAGATTATTCAGATTCAAATCGATCCTCAGAAGATTGGTGATGTTGTCGGTCAGAGAGGTAAGACAATCAATGCAATCATCGAGCAGACTGGTGTAAAAATTGATATTACGGATGATGGGGCAGTATCCGTTTGCGGAACAGATAAGAATATGATGGATAAGGCGATCAATATGATTCGTATGATTGTAACTGATTTTGAAGAAGGTCAGGTATTTGAAGGTAAAGTCATCAGCATCAAAGAGTTTGGTGCATTCCTTGAATTTGCACCCGGCAAAGAAGGTATGGTTCATATCTCTAAGATTAGCAAAGAAAGAATCAACCATGTAGAAGATGTGTTAACTTTAGGTGATGTTGTTAAAGTTGTATGCCTTGGTAAGGATAAGATGGGGCGTATTAGTTTCAGCATCAAGGATTATAAAGAGAATTAATTGTTTGTGTTAAGATATGTGCATGCATGGCACACGAAAAAGAGGAATCAGCAAACTGATTCCTCTTTTTGTGGCTCTTTGACAAGTGTTGGTGGGATTTTTGAATTCTACTCCATTGCTGCATTCAGAGGCATTGTTATGTCTGTATCAGGCTTCGGCCCTAACCCCTGCATAAGCTAATAAGTACTAGTTTCTATTTGATTATAACTCCAATCAGAAAAGATTTTAATAAATAGGTAAGATACTTATTATTGTATGAAATACCATAAAAATGGAATACTATTGCCATACGTCTAAAACAGCAGGATATTCGCATTCATGCGGGTACAAAAGGAGGTTATTATGACACAATACGATTATATAGCGTTATGGGTTGGTGGTATTTCTTTTGCGGTATTGGTTATTATGGTTATTGCTTTTCTTGTTTTTAGAAAGCGGCATGCCAAGCATCACAGCAAGAAGGAACGAAGAGTCAGGAAAATGAAGGAGCTGCCGGCAAAGAAAATAAAGGAGCTGCCGGCAAAGAAAAAAGTGTCGAAGAATATCCAAGGAAGTGAGAACCAGACAAAAAGAATCACCCCGGTGACCAAAGCCTTAGCTAACGCTGATGAAACAGCAGGGAATCAGCGTTTAGATGGTGCAAGGGTATCTCATCGGCGCAATCATCCGGATCGCGTAGCGGAAGAAACGATGTGGAAAGAAAAAAAGCAGCAGGAAGCAAACGAAATATTTAAGAAGATGGAAAATGAGAGAAAGAATAATATGTTTATGATATTTTCTCCTTGTAATGGAGAGATGGGGGAAGCAGCGGAAAATAATATGGAAGCCAAAGAAAACGGTTTGGATCATCCAGGAGTTATAATGGTGCCTTCCGATGATAAGGTATATGCTCCGATGAATGGACGAATTACATGGCAACCAGAAAATCCTAATATGGTATCGATCCAATCAGACACTGGAGTTGAAGTACTGTTATCGGTATTAAAAGAGGAGGAAGTTCTGCAAACCGAAGTGTTTACTATGAAGCTCGCCCAAGGAGCCTACATCGGTGTTGGCGAGCAGCTCTGCCAATTTACTCAAGGCTTAATACGCAAGGGAAACCGTACTTATCAGATGAAGATGGAGTTATCTTCTTATCAGGAGGGACAGCTATTATTAGTGAAACGGTTCAGTTATGTATCTCACGGAGATAAATTAATGACACTTAAAACGGAGCATAATACAGTTGAAACTGCGTAACTTCAGAAGGAATTATCTTGTCATTTTCAAATGGATTTGTTACACTACAGTTATGTGTGCAACAGATTGCAGCCATCCTAAAAGGTAGGAGTGAAAGATAAGATCTTTCACTCAGGAAGTTTATTGCGGCATAAACGTAAACTTCGAATGCGCAAAAAGATGCGTAGGAATGGGGTTAATTATGGTAAAAGTAAAAGTATTGCAAAATGGAATAAAGGTAGTCACCGAGGAGCTTTCCTATTTAAGGACGGTCTCCTTTGGTGTATGGATTAGGGTTGGTTCTGCCAAGGAGAATAAGGAAAACAACGGAATCTCTCATATGATTGAACATATGCTGTTTAAAGGCACAAAATCAAAATCAGCAAAAGAAATAGCAGATATTATTGCATCGGTTGGTGATGATGTGAATGCTTTTACAAGTAAGGAGCAAACCTGTTATTATGGTACCACGATAACGGAAAGTTTACCAACGTTAGTCGAGTTAATTTCAGATATGCTATGCAATTCCTTGTTATCAGAAGAGGATTTGAGAAAAGAAAAAAGGGTTATCTTTGAAGAAATTGATATGTATGAGGATTCTGCAGATGATATGGTACATGAGATATTACAGCAAAATGTATTTAAAGACCATCCGCTTGGCTATATCATCTCAGGCTCAAAGAAAAATGTACGTTCTTTTAAAAGAATGCAGCTTATTGATTTTATGAAAAAACATTATGTTGCTGAGAATATCGTGATATCAGTAGCCGGTAATTTTTCAGAACAGGAGTTAATGGAGCAGTTGGAACGATGCTTCGGTGGAATTCGTGGTACGAATCCCAAAGCCTCCGGTACACTTTCAGTACTTAAGAAAAAGAAAGAGGAGTTGTTATTGGCTCCGTATGAGGAAAAGTATCGTAAGGCAGAGGATGTTCCAAGTTATCATACTTGTTTTTGTCAGAGGCACAAAGATAATGAGCAGTTACATATCAATCTGGCATACTCATCGATACCGCTTGGTTCCGATGAGTCCGTTGTATTTGCAGTTGTAAATTCAATGCTTGGAGGGAGTAATAATTCCAGATTATTTCAACGTATTCGGGAAGAATTATCATTAGTATACTCCATTTATACCTACGGAAGCTCTTTTGAAAAGACAGGTTTGTATCATCTGGATATCACAGTGAATCCCCAGCAGGCATTGCGAGTGCTTCGCGAGACAAAGCTTGTAATGGACGAGTTTTTAACAGCACCAATTACAAAAGAAGAACTGGATACTCACAAAGCCCAAGTAAAGACAGAATTTATTTTAGGCAGTGAAAGTGCAAAAGCACGAATGAATTCGAATGCGAAAAGTATTTTGATACGTGGATATGTAAAAACATTAGACGAGATAATTGAGGATTTAAATCGGTTATCCACAGAGAATATTATCCGCTTTGCAAATAAAATATGGGGGGCCGGCTCTGCGAGTTTATGTGTGATTGGTGCGGAGAACGGAGTACGTTTTTCCACATTAAAAAAAGAATATCAGAATTTATTTTTTAATATAAAGGGATAACCTGTTAATGAAATTATATGGAATAGCAAAGCATGAGATACACGGAGAAGAAAGGAATGGATAATAGGATAGCTGCCGTATTGACAATGATATTTTCTAGGCATTGAGAACTACTATCTTATACTTTTGTCTTACATAAAGGAGGATTATGATATGGAATATAATAAGTTATCAACGATATGTGTACAAGCAGGATATACACCAAAGAATGGTGAACCAAGGGTGCTGCCGATTTGTCAAAGTACAACATTTAAATACGATTCTGCTGATACCGTAGGAAAGCTCTTTGATTTACAGGAGGCGGGATTTTTCTATACCAGGCTTGCAAATCCAACGGTGGATTGTGTTGAAAAGAAAATTGCTGCTTTAGAAGGCGGAGTTTCCGCAATGTGTACTTCTTCAGGTCAAGCCGCTGCACTGCTTGCAATTCTTAATATTTGCAATGCCGGAGATCACATTGTATCTTCCGGTGCTATCTATGGTGGTACTACAAATCTTTTTGCGGTTACCTTAAAGAAATTGGGAATTGAAGTGACTTTTGTAAATCCGGATGCAACCGGGGAAGAGTTAGAGGCGGCTTCGAAGGAGAATACAAAACTTTACTTTGCAGAAACTTTGGCGAATCCGTCTTTAGTTGTGATTGACATTAAGAGATGGGCAAAAGCAGCGCATCAAAATGGTGTTCCACTATTTATTGATAATACGTTTGCAACACCAATCAATTGCCGTCCTTTTGAATTTGGTGCCAACATCATCATCCACTCTACTTCCAAGTATATGGATGGGCATGCGGCCGCTTTGGGCGGAGTTATTGTGGATGGCGGGAACTTTGACTGGAATAACGGAAAATTCTTAGGCTTAACAACACCGGATGAATCTTATCATGGAGTGGTTTATACAGAATTTGCCGGCAAGGCTGCATTTGTCACGAAAGCAAGAACTCAGTTAATGAGAGATATGGGTGCAATGCCTTCTCCAAACAATGCATTTTTATTAAATCTTGGTTTAGAAACATTACATCTTCGAGTAAAACGCCACTGTGAAAATGCCCTTGCGGTAGCAAAATGGCTTTCCGAGAATGAGAAGATCACATGGGTTAACTATCCTGGACTGGAAGGAAATAAATATTATTCTCTTGCAAAAGAATATATGCCAAGTGGTACCAGCGGAGTAATATCTTTTGGAGTACGCGGCGGCAGAGAAGCAGCAATGAAGTTTATGGATCAGCTTAAATTAGCAGCGATTGTAGTCCATGTTGCCGACGCAAGGACCTCTGTCCTTCATCCGGCAAGTACTACACACCGCCAATTATCGGAGGAACAGCTTATTGCCGCAGGGGTTAGCGCGGATTTAATTCGTATGAGTATCGGAATTGAAGATGAAGAAGATATTATTGCCGATATCAAGCAAGCCCTTGATTATGTGAAATAAGAGTAAGCAAACAACCGTTATTAGATAAGTATTAACTTTAAAGAGCAATAAGATAGAAGAAATGGAAACTAAGAGATATCAGGCTGCATTTGATATCTCTTAGTTTTTCTATATCAAGTTTGAAGGGGAATTTTAGTTTTCACCTATTTAAAATGTAATGATTTTATTTCCAAAGAAATATAAATCAGCTATACCTGAGACTACTGCAGATAATAAGATTCAAAGAGATTTTTATGCAACTGCACCAAATCAAAAATGGTCTACTGACGTTACTGAATTCAAAGTTCCTGGAGAAATATCCTCCTTCCTTGACGTATTTTGTAAAAATATTACTTGTAGAGTTTTACAATTTTATTATATAATGACAGTTATATTGTAAATAAAAATTTCCGAAAAAATACAAATTCGATCTAAGTACAGAATGGGTTGTTCTTTAAACATATTCTGATTTATTTGGAGAATCTGAAAACTAAGTAGTGAAATTTATGGGAAAGGAAGATGGCAATGTTATTATTTGTATTAATTTTGTATGGCTTAATCGGTTTTATTCTTGCTAGCTTTATTCATGAAACAGGTCATTTACTCATTGCATTGTTTTATAAGTGGAAATTTAGATTATTAATTGTTGGACCATTATGTTGGGAACGAACGGATTCTACTCAGCCAATTAAGTTCCGATTTGAGTTCAATCCTTTATATTGGGGAGGAGTGTCTAGTGCTATGCCTGAAGATAGCCAACTTGTCAATCCGACCATATGGAGAAAAATTTTGATTTCTGGCCCCCTTTTATCCATTATTGTTAGTATATTACTAATTCCAGTTTTATTTCTAACAAGAAGTTATTTCGTGTTACTTTTAATAGCAGAATCTTTTGGGATGGGGGTAATTTGCATATTACCATTCCCACTTCGGACAGGAATCACTTATTCAGATGGATACCGATATTGGAGGTTATCTCGAAATGGAGTTGAGAAGGTAGAAGAAGAGGCGCTATTGAATCTGTCACTGCTCGATTTGCTTTATCCTAGTAGACCAAGATTAGAAGAAGTTAAAGCTATGTTATCTTCGTTGTTAGAATCGAAGGATTATACCTATCGTTATTTTGCAAATTATCAGTTATATGCGATATCAGAACAAGAGAACAATACTCTGGAACGTAAGCATTATTTAGATGAATTAATACATATAGAGTCTAAAACGCCAAAGACTATACGGAAATTGTACAAAATACCTTAAAGGCGAAATTGTTTCTATGAACGTACTAAGACAGAAGTTATGAAGTGAATTTGAATGAAATGATTATGAATCAGAGAGAGGAAAATAGTTATGTTAAATTGTGAGATTAATTCAATGAACTATGTAAGTGCTTTAAGGATTAAGGAAAGAGTTAAACTTTATGAGAAACATGATATCTATAATATGGATTATGATGATTAACAGAGATGGGTAAATACACGTGGGGTAGTAACTGAAGGTGACATCAAGAAAATGCTTGAGATTGAGGCTTTGTCAGGAGAAGAATTCAATAATGCATTAAAGGAATTATCAGAGCATGAAACTATGGTAATTGCAAAAGAAGTTGAAGAAAAAAATTGGTTCAAAGAATATCAGAAAATAATAGATGAGTATGATGAGGTAAGTCAAAAAGTTGAATATGGCTGCGATCAAATAGATTTTGGGAGTATCAATTGCACCATTTCTACTTCGAATTAATATATATGCTTCAAAAGTTCTATAGTGCAAAGGATTTGGTGGAATTCTATAATAAATACCCAGTTTGTGCAAGAAGAGTGACAAACAAAACTATTGAATTGACTAGACATTTTACAGAAATATTACAACGTTTAGATCTTCATTTTGAGGATATAGCGAAAGAATTAGAATTGAATGATATTGGTGAGTTGTTGTATTCTTAATCATAGGATTCTTAGTATGGGGATATTTTGGTACGATGGAAGACTCTTTAGAGTTATATGGTGAAATGAGACCTGCAAATGAAAAAATAATTTATTCTCCAGTGACAGGATATGTTAGAAGTATCAACTATAAGGATGGAGATATAGTAAGCGAAGGTGACGTGATTTTGACATATGTCGAGATTAATTCCAGTCAAAATGAATATGGATTGAAGGCTACTTGCAATGGATATTTATCGTTAAACAGTAGTAAGTAGAGCTCTATTGAATCAGGGACAGGGCATTGGAAAAATAATAGAAGATTTTGAACACTGGAATATTGATTTTATGATTCCTGGGTATTATATTTATGATATTCATGAGGGTGACGATATGAATGGTGCAATTATTAGTCATAATTCAACTCAGTGTGAATTCAAAGATAAAATTGATTCAATTTCAATTGATTCTGAGTATAATGAAGTTATGGGAAGTAATTGTTACAAAGCAAGATCAAGCATTCATAAGGATAAAATAAAATTCAAGACAACAGATGAGAATTTGAAAATTGGAGGTACAGTTAAAATATATCTTATACAAAAAGAAGAAAGAATATTAGAATGGATATGGAAACAGATATTTCACGAACCATGAAGCAAGAGTTACGCATAAACTATATAGAAAGAGGGGGTTCGATGAGAATATTACTATTGATATTTTTGGCAGTTGTTCTAGATAGTGTACGCAGAGTGAATTATGTGAAGAGAGGTGGGGTGAATCTTAGTCGATTTGAATTATGTGTAGGCTTAGTAGGATTCATAATTACATTTATAGTGAAAACAATTCTACAAATGAGAAAAGGTATTACAATTCGTGATGTATTATTAACAGTTCTTTGTTTTCTTGTTGTAGTTTTAGTAGTAGGAGTCTATAAAAGCTTAGTAATCGTAAAGTGTGCTGGAAATACACCAAGCAGTATAAATGCGCTCAACTTATCTACCTACCTGTTATTGATACTTGGCATAGTAGGGAGTATTATTACACTATTTGTATACTTTTTATTATAGGTGTAACATATGCGTGAAAGAATTATGATTTTTCTATCACGATAAACTACAAAAACAAAGTATTGAAAAAAGGCCTTTTATGGGTATATAAATATAATATTTTACGCCTATAACTTTGAATGATTTCAGAATAAGATATTTATATTTGATGAAATTTTGCTGAGAGTTCATTTACTATTATTTGAAGCAAATCTAGCTCTGTTTCTTGTTCAACAATCTTGTTTAGAGATATAGTAATAATCCTTATTTATTGCCTTTACAAAACAAAAAACTAATAAATAAAAGATGGTACATAAGTAAATATAGTGAAACAGGAGGAAATGGAATTAATAGATGAAAAATGGCTACTTGATGAATTTAACTCAGAAAAAATAAAGGAATAAATCTAAAAGAATTAACATATTCAAGCGTTGAAAAAGTATAGTGGAAATGTGGTGAAGGCCATGAATATAGTGGGAATGTAGCAAAGGACATGAAATCGACGATATTAAGCGATTTTTATTTTTTTGTTTCAAATGAATTAAAAAATACTTAATTTCCAATATTTCTTAGATTCGCATATTCTGACTTACCGTGCATAGAAAGATTCAAATCACCAAACAATATTTAAGAAATGCATTTTTGAAAGAGGTGTACTTAAATGAGTGATGTGAATTTTATTTTATATGATAGCGCGCAGCAGATTCAAACCGAGAATAGTGAATCAGAAACAGATACAGTTAATATGAATTCCTTAAAAGAGAGTTCAGTAGCTTCCTTACAAGCAGAAAGCCGGAATGCAGATACAGCAGATCATGGAGCATCACATAATAACAATCAAAAAAGCCCAAAGGTAGATGAAAAACAGGCGGCGGGGAATATTAAGAAAGAAAAATTAGACAAAGAAAATACAAAGAAAGAAAATGAAAGATTAAAAGACCAAAAAATTCAGGACTTTGGACAAACAACTTTAGAGGATAACGGGAAAAATCATAAGATACATCTACTCTCCATCATAGGAGAGATCGAGGGACACGAATGTTTATCGCAAAACACAAAAACTACCAAGTATGAGCACCTATTACCGCAGTTAGCAGCTATTGAAGATGATACGGAGACAGACGGATTGTTAATTTTAATTAATACAGTTGGAGGAGATGTATCCTGTGGCTTGGCGCTTGCAGAAATGCTTGCTTCTTTAAGTAAACCAACCGTTTCCCTTGTGATTGGAGATAGTCATTCAATTGGGGTCCCGCTTGCAGTTGCAACGAAGTATTCTTTTATTGTCCCAACCGGTACAATGATTGTGCATCCGGTTAGGATGTCAGGTATGGTGATTGGTGCACCGCAGACTTATGATTACTTTAAATTAATTCAAGATAGAATAGTAGGCTTTGTTTCCGGGCATTCCAGAATCAGTAAAGAGCGTTTGGAACAACTAATGTTAAATACCGGTATGTTATCTAAAGATCTTGGAACAATTCTTGTCGGAGATGAAGCGGTAGCGGAAGGTATTATAAATGAGGTTGGCGGTATTAACCAAGCAGTTGAAAAGCTTCATCAAATGATAGAAGAGAGAAAAAATAAAAAGAGTAAATAATCTAATGGCAATAGGAGAGTTAGGAAGACTCCTATTGTCAGTTTTTTATAATTACTTATCTTTTATGTCAGATTATAGAAAAGTTATGCTACAGGTTTTTCTTAAAATACATAATCTTTCTTGTTTTGCACCATTCGATATGTTAAAATATCATAGATTAAGTAATCGGATTGGAGAAGAACGATGGATTTTATTGAATTGTTAAAAGTCATATTTCTTGGCATTGTGGAAGGAATCACGGAATGGCTGCCAATTAGCAGCACAGGCCATTTATTGTTAGTGGATGAATTTCTGGAAGTAGATCTCAGTGAAAAATTTATGTCGATGTTTAATGTGGTAATTCAGTTAGGAGCTATCCTTGCGGTTGTGGTGCTGTATTTTAAGAAACTATGGCCATTTTCAAAGGAAGAAAAAAATTATATAAAAAAAGATACATTCTCCCTATGGTTTAAAATAATTGTGGCATGTATTCCGGGAATTGTGATTGGGATACCTTTTGAAGAGAAGGTGGAAGAGTTATTCTTTAATCCTCAGACAATTGCTGCAACATTAATTATTTACGGTATCTTATTCATTGTCATCGAAAATCGAAATGCCGGTAAAAAACCTAAGATTGCGAAGTTATCCGATATTACATACCAGATGGCGTTATTTATTGGAATATTCCAATTGTTAGCAATGATTCCTGGTACTTCAAGATCCGGTGCTACGATTATTGGAGCAATGCTTTTTGGGGCATCCCGTTATGTAGCTGCGGAATTTACTTTTTTCCTGGCAATTCCGGTTATGTTTGGAGCAAGTTTTATTAAATTATTGAAGTTTGGATTTACGTTTACCGGTACCGAAATTATTGCATTAATTACCGGTATGCTGACTGCGTTCCTTGTATCTGTCATTGCAATTAAGTTCTTAATGGGGTATATCAAGAAGAATAATTTCAAGGTATTTGGCTGGTACCGAATTGTACTAGGTGCTATTGTAGCGGGGTATTTCTTACTTGCAAGATAAAGTAAGAAAAGATATAATATTTTTAGGAGTGTATTGAACAATCCTAGGAAAGCAATAGGGCGCTCGTATGTCGTGCGGTCTATTGTTTTTTGTGGTAATAAAATCCAATAAATCATTGTCTTAATAATAAAAATTATAGTAGCAGGGAGATTCGAAAAAAGGAGGAGTAACATGGCTTCAAAACAAACAGGGGCTCGTTCTAAACCGTCACAAAGACAAGCTGCGTCAAGAGCAAAGACAAGTGATTCGAAACGAACGAATCAGTCAAAGGGGAAACAAACCGGGAGCCGATCCTCAAAAGCATTTAGTAAGAAGCAGACGAAAGAATATCTTGAAGAAAATGAATCGATACGTGATGAAGTTGTTCTTATCATTACTGCGCTAGCATCCTTTTTGCTTCTGTTAAGTAATTTTGATTTGTGTGGCCCAATTGGTAAAAAAATCAGGTACTTTTTCTTTGGAATGCTAGGCCATTTTACATATGTGTTCCCATTTGCACTTTTTTTCTTTATCGCATTTGCAATCTCAAATCGAGGAAGTGTGATTGCCAGAAGAAAAATAGTCGGAAGTATTGTATTAATTTTTACACTAACCGCTTTGATTCAAATGCTGGAGGGCTATAAAGAAGAAATTAAGTATTTTGAATATTTTACTCAGAGTGCAAAAAACTATAATGGCGGCGGTCTCATAGGGGGGACGTTGGTCTCTGTTTTATGCCCGCTGTTTGGCAGCATAGCAACTGTCATTATTCTAATAGTGATGCTCCTATTATGTTTTATTTTCATTACCGGCAAAGCCTTGCTGACGCTAATGAGAGAAAAAGGAGAACAAAAATTAAGTGATCACCGCCAGATGAGAGAAAATTATGCAAAAGAATTTAAACAGCTCGATATGGAAGACGAAACCTATGGAGATGAACGTAGAAAACCTCGAATTGTTACTTTACAAAAGCAGGCGAGTGAGAAAGTGAAATCTTTATTTGGGGAGGACGAGGACGATATTAGCTGCGATGAGATGGAAGATGGGCCGGTTAGCTTTTTAGAGGAGCTGAAGCGAAGAGGAAAAGATAAAAAGCATAAGAAGAAGGAAGCGGCAGAGGAACCGATTTCGATGTTTGAGATGACGGAAATAAAATCGGAACAAACAGAGGGAAATATCGCGGATATAAGTTTTTCTCCATCGGAGGGAATGCTGAAGGAAGTAAATTCTATCTATGAGGAGGAATTAAATCGGAAGTTTGGTCAGGGAGAAGGTTTTAATCAAGCGGATAATAATACGTTTTATGAAGCGAAAATCATTAAGCCGGTAAACAAGCAAGAAGAGTTTCAAAAGAGTGAGGCTGTCAAGGAAATGAAAGCCTGGGATGATCAGGAGAGTTCAATCCTTCAAGATAACAAGTTAGAAGCATCGGCTCCTTCTTCTGTGCCGGCGGGCGATTCTATTGAAAATGAGGTTAAACCTAAGGACGTAAAAGCAGGGAATGGTTTGGAAGAAGTATTATCGGTAGACCAAACGGCAGAGCTGCAAAAAAAGTATGAATTTCCTTCCATTGATTTGCTGGGAAAACCTAAGGCAAATCAAAGAGGAATGACAGAGAAAGATTTAAAAGAGACTGCAATGAAGTTACAAAAAACTTTGGAAAGCTTTGGCGTTCGTGTCACAATAACCAATATTAGCTGCGGACCTGCAGTAACAAGATACGAATTACAGCCGGAGCAGGGGGTTAAGGTTAGTAAAATCACCGGTTTAGCCGATGATATCAAGCTTAATCTGGCAGCAGCGGATGTACGTATTGAGGCACCGATTCCAGGAAAGGCAGCAGTAGGGATTGAAGTACCAAACAAGGAAAACTCTGCCGTTATGTTAAGAGAACTCCTTGAAACAAGAGAATTTAACAATCATCCGTCGGACATTGCGTTTGCTGTTGGCAAAGATATCGGTGGACAGGCAGTCGTCACAGATATTGCTAAGATGCCTCACCTTTTGATTGCAGGTGCTACCGGTTCCGGTAAATCGGTTTGTATTAATACACTGATTATGAGTATCTTATATAAGGCGAATCCGGCAGATGTGAGACTTATTATGGTCGATCCTAAAGTGGTAGAGCTTAGTGTCTATAATGGAATTCCACATCTTTTAATTCCTGTTGTAACAGATCCCAAGAAAGCATCGGCTGCACTAAACTGGGCAGTGATGGAAATGACAGACCGATATAAGAAATTTGCAGAATATGGTGTGAGGGATTTAAAGGGGTATAATGAAAAAGTTGCAGAGATTGCACATCTTAACGACCCGGCATTTACAAAACTTCCTCAGATTGTTATTATCGTGGACGAGCTTGCGGACCTTATGATGGTAGCTCCTGGTGAAGTGGAGGATGCCATCTGCCGCTTGGCACAGATGGCAAGAGCAGCGGGGCTTCATCTTATCATAGCGACACAGCGTCCATCGGTAAATGTTATTACCGGTTTGATCAAAGCCAATGTGCCATCAAGAATTGCATTCTCCGTATCCTCTGCGATTGACTCCAGAACTATTTTAGATGGTTCCGGAGCAGAGAAGCTTCTTGGCAAGGGTGATATGCTATTCTTCCCTTCTGGTTATCCAAAACCGGTACGTATTCAAGGTGCCTTTGTATCCGACAAAGAAGTAAGTGCGGTAGTTGATTTCCTAAAGGGTCAGAATCATCAAATTACTTATAATGAAGAAGTCAATGATAAAATCAAAAATGTTCAAATTTCATCGGCTGCAGGAGGAGCAAGCAGTGGAAATGACAGAGACGAATACTTTGTGGAAGCCGGTAAGTTTATCATTGAAAAAGACAAAGCCTCCATTGGTATGCTGCAGCGTGTATATAAAATTGGATTCAACCGTGCAGCAAGAATTATGGAACAGCTATCCGATGCCGGTGTTGTCGGTCCGGAAGAAGGTACAAAGCCAAGAAAGATCTTGATGTCGCTGGAAGAATTCGAGCAATATGTTGACGAATATGTTTCAATGTAAGTTGTTAATGATTCATTGTTGTTGATATAGTTTAAGCATGAAGTATTGTAATGGTAATTTCCTGATTTTTAATAGTAAGATAATAGGATAATAAGGGAGGTTCCTATGAACGCATGGCTCATTGCCAATCATTTTCTTATGAGTAATAAATTTAGTGAACTGACTGATTGGTTATTTCAGGCGGCAAAGGCTTCCAATATAGAGATGGAGATTAAGACAAATGCAGAATGCCTTGCCTTTCTTGGAAGGGGAGGAGAGGAGGCATTTCGAAAGTTCCACAAAACGCTCCCTGAATTTGTTCTTTTTTGGGATAAGGATGTTAGGCTGGCGAGCTATCTTGAAAGTATTGGAATACCGGTCTACAATTCCTCCCGGTCAATCGCACTTTGTGATGATAAGTCGATGACGCACCTTACATTAGAGCGGTATAAAATACCCATGCCAAAAACAATCTTAGCCCCGATGACTTATGAAAATATCGGGTATACCGATTATGATTTTCTAATGCAGGTGGGAGAGGAACTTTGTTATCCGTTGGTAGTAAAGGAGTGTTTCGGTTCCTTCGGAGCTCAGGTTTTTCTTGCAAAGGACGAATTCGATTTACTTGAAAAAGTAAAACGAATAGGAGTAAAACCTATGTTGTTTCAGGAATTTATCAAAAGCAGTGAGGGCAGGGATCTTCGGTTACAAGTAGTTGGAAATCAAGTGGTAGCCGCAATGTATCGTTATTCGGATGTTGATTTTCGCGCCAACATATCAAATGGCGGTAAGATGAAAGCTTATCAGCCCACGGATGAGCAAATCGCTCTTGCGCTTGAATGCAGCAAAAGGCTTGGCTTAAGTTTTGCAGGTGTTGATTTATTATTTGGTGAAAATGACGAACCAATTGTATGTGAAGTCAACTCCAATGCTCATTTTAAAAATATCTTTGACTGTACAGGAGTGGACACTGCCAAGCAGATCATTGACTATATACTTATTCAGAAGGGGAACCAAAGATGTTAATTTGGATGGTCTATCGGGAAGCGGATGCTAAGAAAAATGAGTGGTATATCAGGGAGCATCAAGAGATTGGCAAGTCGATGGGACTTGAAATCAAATTAAAACTTGTGGAGGATTTAGAAATCGGCGTAAAAGAAGGAGCTTTCATTCTATCCGAGCATAAAAAAAGTGTAAAACCGCCGAAGGCAGCAATTATCCGAACAATCTGGCCGCTGCTTAGTGAACACTTAGAGGCAATGGGAATAAGAGTCTTTAACTCAGCTTTAATTTCTGCAATGTGCAATGATAAAGCAAGAACATACCGTGAAATATTGAAACTAAATATACCAATTATCCCAACGGAGTTTGTAAAGAAAGAAAACTTAGAAAGAAAGTTAACCATGGAAACAAAGCCCTGCATTGTAAAATCGGTGGATGGCCACGGCGGGAGTGAAGTATTTTTGATATCAGGCGAAGATGAGGAGGAGCAATTGGCAAAGATACGATGCCTTAAGGCGAATGATTTTGTTATCCAACCGTATATAGAAGGAAGGAAACAAGATTTACGTGTCTATGTTTTGGGAAACAAGATTCTGTCCTGCATCCTTCGTACAGCCAAGCAAGGCTTTAAATCAAATTTTTCGCTGGGAGGAACGGTTTGCGAGTATCAGCTAAAATCGGGAGAACTAGAGCTTGTACAAAAGATAATCGAGGCGTATTCCTTTGATTTGGCCGGTATTGACTTTTTGGTGAAGGAGGATGGCAAGTTAATCTTTAACGAGATAGAGGATGTAGTTGGGGCTCGTATGTTATACCAATGCACGAAGGTAGATCTGGTGAAAGAATATCTTTGCTACATATGCCGGGAGATGAAGTTGTAGCAGTGTTTATATTTCTACAAATATATGCAGAAAATAGGAGTTTTTTCTAAAAAACTACTTTGAAAAATAGTCGAATTATGATAAAATATTATCGATGTTTCAATAGAAGCAATTCAGATACCATATAGCGGCGATGGAGAAGTATTCAAATGACCTATATGGTATTTATTTTTTGTGATAAAGATGCGTTAATATAAGGTATGCTTGGAATATTGATCCATAAGAAAACGTTTTGAAGTTCTTTCCTCTTTCGAGAGGGAAGAGCAGAATATTGATAAGCGAGAGAGCTTTTTGAAGAGGCTGGAAGAAATGTATAAATCTTTGAAATGGAAGCATTACCAACAATTGTGCAATGCAAAAAGTTTATAGTATGTTATAATAGATTATGTTCCAATAACGATGGCGGAAATTGCACGCACACCGGCAAGCTTCGCCGAATACGAAAGACAAGAAGAGGAAGACATCGGAATCAACATATTATTACTGGCATGATAATAGTGTTGGTGCTGTAAATTCTAATTTACGACAGAAATGAAGGTAAAAAAGTTAATAGCATGCGAAACTTTAAACTGCAAAGGAAAAAGGAACTGTGCTAGGCTGGTCTTTGTAATACCAAGATGCCTAACACAGTTTTTTGGCGTTTAGGAATTAGGGGTACTTTCCTCAAATATAATTTTAGTTTTGATACCATTGTTCCATTTTTTATATACTGTAATGTTTCTTCATAAATCTTAATTGTTTCCTCTACACGTTCTTTAGTCCAAACATACCAACCTTCTGTTGGATTATAGCCTTTTTCACCAATAATGTTTTGCAGCGCTTCTTTTTCGTTATCCAGCCAGATTTTATATTCTTCATAAGTCCACCATTTGACATCCCGGGTAGGGAACATAGTTTCATATTCCTTCTCTGTCAGCGGTGTCCACGTTGCTCCTTCATCAAAACTGTAAAGGGTTTTTCTATCGGTTTGATTTACATAGGAAATTATGGTTTCTGATGAGGTTGCTAAATCAATAGTTTCATTTTGCTCAATGCCGGCAATTGGCAGGGGAGCGGAGGCTAAATCAATGTTATCATAGGGCTTAGTATTGGGAATAACGGTTAAGCCTTGGATTTTAAATTCATTCACATAAGATGAAATCACTGTTTTTGGAATAAACATTTGCCTTTAAACTCTTTGGCAGCTATATTAATCAAAGTTGAAAGGATAGTAAGGGGGATAGCCGCTAAAAGCAGGAATATTAGTCCCCATTATAAGTCGGATACGAATAAATAATAATGAAATCTCTTTTTTTCTGAGAATTTTTTGTTATAATGAAAGCAAAGATAGAAAGAGGGTAGGAGGAGCTAGACATGAAGTCTGATATAGAGATTGCTCAGGAAGCAAAAATGATACACATTCGTGAGGTTGCAAAGTCGTTAGGCATCACAGAAGAAGACCTGGACTATTATGGTAAATACAAAGCGAAATTCACGGATGAGCTCTGGAGTAAAATTAAGGACCGAGAGGATGGAAAGCTAGTCCTTGTAACGGCAATTAATCCGACACCTGCCGGAGAGGGAAAGACAACAACTACCGTTGGTCTTGGACAAGCCTTTGGCAGACTGAAAAAGAATGCTGTAATTGCACTTAGAGAACCCTCCTTAGGGCCTTGTTTTGGTATTAAGGGTGGTGCTGCCGGCGGCGGCTATGCACAAGTTGTACCGATGGAGGATTTAAACCTTCATTTTACAGGTGATTTTCATGCGATTACTTCAGCAAATAATTTATTGGCGGCTATGCTTGATAATCACATCCAGCAGGGAAATTCGCTAAACATAGATGCCGGTCAAATCACATGGAAACGTTGTCTTGATATGAATGACAGGGTACTTCGTAATATTGTGGTTGGACTTGGAAGAAAAGCAGACGGAGTGGTTCGTGAAGACCATTTTATTATTACCGTGGCTTCTGAGATTATGGCAATACTTTGCCTGGCTAGTGATATGCAGGATTTAAAGAAAAGATTAAGCCGGATTATTGTTGCATATACCTATGATGGCAAACCGATCACTGCAAACGATTTAAAGGCAGTCGGTTCCATGGCTGCTTTACTAAAAGATGCCATTCGCCCAAATCTTATTCAGACGGTTGAGAATACGCCTGCTATTATTCACGGCGGACCATTTGCTAATATTGCCCATGGATGCAATTCAATAAGAGCGACAAAGACAGCACTGAAACTAGCCGATTATGTTATCACAGAAGCAGGATTTGGTGCCGACTTAGGTGCAGAAAAGTTCTTGGATATCAAGTGCCGAATCGCTGATTTAAAACCGGCAGCAGTAGTGTTAGTAGCTACAATTCGGGCATTAAAATATAACGGTGGAGTTGATAAGGCGGATTTATCCACAGAAAATATGGAAGCTTTGCAGCGAGGTATCGTAAACCTTGAAAAGCATATCGAGAACATTCATAAATATGGTGTTCCGGTTGTTGTTACTCTAAATAAATTTTCTAGTGACACCGCAAATGAGTTATCTTATGTAAAACAGTTTTGTGAAGTAAGGGGCTGCGAATTTTCTTTATCCGAAGTATGGGAAAAGGGTGGTGAAGGCGGTATTGATTTAGCAGCTAAGGTGATTAAGACTATTGAAACCAAAGAAAGTAATTATCATGCCTTATATCCGGATGAAATGCCATTAAAACAAAAGATGGCAACAGTTGCAAGAGAAATCTACGGAGCAGATGGTGTAACCTTTCATGAAGCTGCAGCAAAGGAATTAGACCGTCTGACGGAATTAGGATTCGGGAATCTGCCGGTTTGTATGGCTAAAAATCAATACAGCTTATCGGATGATCCAGGAAAATTAGGCAGACCGGCGAACTTTACCGTAAACATTAGAGAGGTATATGTGTCTGCGGGAGCAGGATTTGTGGTTGCTATCACCGGTACGGTTATGACAATGCCCGGACTACCTAAAGTTCCGGCAGCGGAGCGAATTGATGTGAATGAAGAAGGCGTCATCACAGGACTATTTTAACTTTTGGATTGATTGGTGCAGACAGATGTTAAATTCATGCTTTGAATAATCCTCCGTAAGCATTTGGTTTACGGAGGATTATTTTACTTTAAATTATTTTATTTATCTTGTTTCGCCAGGGACCGTATCAACATGGAATCGTCGGATAGCCTAAGCTTATTTGCTTCCAAACGCTTGTTCACAATAGATACAGCGGTATACGCCTTTATTCTGGTCTGCTAATTTAAAGCGGTGAGGAAGCTCTTGTTCAATTGAGGTGATGCATCTTGGATTTTTACAGCGTATAATTCCAGTTACGAGTTCTGGAAGATGTAAATGACGTTTTTCGATAATAACACCATCTTCAATAATATTTACAGTAAGGGTCGGATCTAAGACACCCAGCATATCAAGATCAACCACAAGAGGACCTTCAATTTTTATAATATCTTTTTTGCCCATTTTGTTACTTTTCGCATTTTTTATAATAGCAACGCTGCAATCTAATTTTTCGAGATGCAGGTATTCATAAATCTTCATAGCACATCCTGCCTGGATATGATCGATTACAACTCCTTGAGTCAGCCCGCCAATATTTAACATAAGTTCTCCCTTCTGATATAAAACTTAGCGATATGTCAATTGTATTCATTTTACCAGAGGTATTACAATCTTATTCCTCCGGTACTGCATTTAGCAAGGTTATGATTAATGCCATACGGACGTAAACACCAAACTCAGCTTGTTTAAAGTAAATAGCACGAGGATCGTTATCAATCTCGGTAGCGATTTCATTCACACGCGGAAGCGGGTGAAGTACCAGCATATCTTCTTTGGCGCCTTCCATCTTCTTAGCATCTAAGATAAAGCTGTCCTTTAAGCGAATGTAATCTTCTTCATTAAAAAAACGTTCTTTCTGAACTCTTGTCATGTAGAGAATATCAAGTTCTGGCATAACCGCTTCAAGAGTTTTCACTTCTTCATATGGAATATTCCCGCCACCGAGAACTTCTTCTCTAAGATAAGCAGGAATCTTTAATTCCTCTGGCGAAATCAAAACAAACTTAATCCCCTCATAACGAACCATTGCATTAATCAAGGAATGCACGGTACGGCCAAATTTTAGGTCACCGCAAAAACCGATGGTTAAGCTATCCAAACGGCCTTTTAAATTTTTAATGGTTAATAAATCAGTGAGAGTTTGGGTCGGATGATTATGACCGCCGTCACCGGCATTAATGACCGGAATAGAAGAATAAGAAGAAGCGACTAGCGGAGCACCCTCTTTTGGATGACGCATTGCACAGATATCGGCATAACTAGAAACAACACGAATTGTATCAGCAACACTTTCACCTTTTGCAGCGGAGGAGGAATCGG
This sequence comes from Bacillota bacterium, assembly GCA_023457255.1. Classification (GTDB taxonomy): domain Bacteria; phylum Bacillota; class Clostridia; order Lachnospirales; family Lachnospiraceae; genus Lachnoclostridium. Next base: position 125,042 of record JAEWMB010000036.1, read on the forward strand.
CGGAAGAAAAGCCTAAGACACTACCTCCAAGGTTAAGCATTGCAGCCTCAAAGCTAAGTCTTGTTCTTGTACTTGGTTCGTAGAAGAGAGTAGCAAGTTTTTTTCCTCTGCAGCATTCGGAATACTGTTTCGGATTGGCGATGATTTTTTCAGCTAAATTAAGAACATCCGATAACTCCGAAAGTGATAAATCTAATGGACTGATAATATGTTTCATAAGCACCTCCAATGTTTTTTCAACTACTCATTGTACTATATGTAATCCTTATTTACAAGAAGTTTTTTCACCATTGCAGAGCCGGTGCTGTATTATTATGAATGCCCCCTGTCTGTTGACAGGGGGCAATTCAATTACAGGGTGCTTATGTTGTAATTACGGTAGGAATTTAATAAATTAATTTAAAAACCAAAGTATCTCTTCGTATTATTATAGGAGATATCTTGTACTATCTGTCCAAGGAATTCGATATCGTTTGGATATTCACCGTTCTCTACCCATGTTCCAATTAAGTCACAGAGAATTCTTCTAAAATACTCATGGCGGGTATAGGATAAGAAGCTTCTGGAGTCAGTTAACATACCTACAAAGTTTGCAAGCAGACCAAGGTTTGCTAAGGAGGTCATTTGCTCCGTCATACCAGTCTTATGATCGTTAAACCACCAAGCAGAACCTTGTTGAATCTTACCAACAGCAGTAGAATCCTGGAAGCAGCCAAGTACGGTACCAATTGCGGCATTATCGGTAGGATTTAGGGAGTAAATGATTGTTTTTGGCAACTCATCCGTAGAATTTAGTGCATTTAAGAAGTTTGCTAATTCTGCAGAGGAACCTTCAGTGTTAATACAATCAAAACCGGTATCTGCACCTAACTGATTATAACGGAATACATTATTATCACGCTTAGTGCCATAGTGTAACTGCATTACCCAACCAAGACGGTTATATTCTTTTCCTACAAATACCATGAATGCAGTCTTAAATTGCAGTTCTTCCATTTCCGATATGGCACCGCCGGCTAATCTCTTAGCAAGGATTGCTTCAATTTCTTCTTCTGCAGCCGGTTTATACATGACGTAATTAAGTGCATGGTCGGAAACTTTACATCCCATGGAATGAAAGAACTCAAGACGAATCTTTAATGCTTCCTTTAAATCAGCAAAGCTTGCAATTTTAACACCGCTAACCGCTTCCAGCTTTGCTAAATAATCAAGATATTCCGGCTTTTCTAAATTCATAGCCTTGTCAGGTCTCCAAGCCGGTAATACCTTCACATCAAAAGAAGTATCCTCCGCAATTGCTTTATGCCACTCAAGAGAATCGATAGGATCGTCTGTAGTACAAATAGTTTCTACGTTGGATTGTTTGATTAATCCACGAACGCTCATTTTCGGCTGACTTAATTTTTCGTTACAAAGTTTAAAAACTTCTTCCGCAGTCTTAGTGCCTAAGGTACCGAAGTAATCAAAGTATCTCTGCAACTCAAGATGACTCCAATGATAAAGTGGATTACCAATTGCTTTTTGAAGAGTTTCAGCCCATTTTTTGAATTTTTCGATATCACTTGCCTCGCCTGTGATATATTTTTCATCGATCCCATTGGATCTCATTTGGCGCCACTTGTAGTGATCGCCACCAAGCCAAACTTGTGTAATTGTATCAAAGCTTCGGTCTTTTGCAATTTCTTCCGGGTTGATGTGACAGTGATAATCAATGATTGGCATTTTCGCAGCGTAATCATGATATAAAGTTTTTGCGGTTTCTGTTGATAATAAGAAATCCTTGTCCATAAATGGTTTCATAGTAGTCCTCCTTGTATCTGTTTTTATTATGATAAAAAAACCATTGATCGATGCAAGAACTAAGTATTTAAAAATTGGTAGTTTTACGTACGATCAAATCGTTTGATATCGTCGTTTTATTTGGTACATCATTTCCATTTAATACACGCATTAAGGTTGATATGGTGCTAATGCAAAGAGTTTCGACGTGATTATCAATGGAAGTTAATTCAGGATCACAGCAAGTGGTTAACAGTGAATTATTATAACCAATAATGCTTACATCCTGTGGTATCTGCTTGCCGGAATCCTTGATGAACTTTATAGTTCCAATGGCAAGTAAATCTTCAGCAGTCACAACAGCATCATACAGCAGGCCTTGTTTTTCTAAAGAACTTAGTAGATTCTTAGTGTCAGCTAAATTGTTGGGGCAAATCTGCATTAAGTTCTCATCAAGTGGGAGCTCATGAGCAGCAATAGCAGCTTTATAACCACTTAATTTTTGTAAACCGCTATAGGATTTTGAATTATACAAATACAGAATTCTTTTTCTTCCCTGAGTTATAAGCTTGCTTACCGCATCATAAACTGCCTGATGGTCATCGCATAAAGTACAATAAATTTTTGGATGGCTGAGATAACCGTTAATTAACATGATAGGAACTTCGTCAGCCGCTTCCATAATATAAGCGTTGTCCTTTTTGTTCACTTCAAGAAAGCTGGAACCCACCATAACAATAGCATCCACACGCTTTGAAAGTAAGAGTTTCAGATATTTCTGCTTTGTATGTAGTTCATAGCCGGTACAACAAAGGAATGAATCGTAACCATTTTTCCGTAAGTTTTGTTCTAAATGATAAACTGCATTAGCAAGAAACGTATCAGAAGAATCGGAACACATAATACCGATTGTCTTCATGGTATTTAGACCAAGACCTCGGGCAAAAACATTCGGAGTATAACCAATCTCTTTCATAACATCAAGAACTTTTTGTTTTGTTTTCTCACTTACATTCGGATTTCCATTAATGACACGAGAAACCGTGGCAATGGAGACGCCAGCTTTTTGTGAAACATCGTAGATATTCATATGCGATTTGACTCCTCCTTTGGCTTTTTCCTTCCCTTATAGAATTCCCTACGCATCAAAGTTTTGCCAAAGAAATTAATCAGAGCATTTTGTGTAAGTTTCTGGTAGATTTCATCGAGGCAATGTAAGCGCTTTTATTAGAGAAGTTATGTAAGCACTTTTATAAATGAATTTGTAAGCGCTTACAAAATGATTGCATTACATGTCAAAATTCAACTCTTATTATACTATACCCCTAAAATACTGACAAGGGCAAATTGTTAAAAGTTTTTCATTTATTTTTAGTGATTTTATATAGATAAAAAAATTCGATGAAAAAGCATTGACATACGACGCAAAGGCGGGTAGAATTGGAGATGTAAACGCTTACATTAATGAACGAAAATTTTCCTGTATGATAAATTATTTTTGGAAAATACTATGTAAGAAATGTAAGTCTAGAAGTAATATGGCCTTTAACGGAAGTAGAAAACCGGCTTATGATAAGCCTGCAATTTTGCAGGCTTATCATAAAGCAATAAAAAGACAATAAAGGAGAATCAGGAATGAACATTCTTAACAAATCAATTTCAAAAGCAAAAGAAAGACCAGTTAAGGTCCTTCAGTTTGGTGAAGGTAACTTCCTTCGTGGATTTGTGGATTACATGATCGATGTTGCAAATGAAAAGGAAGTTTTTGACGGTAGTGTAGTTGTTGTAAAGCCAATCGCTTTTGGTAACCTTGACATGTTCCATGAGCAGGAGTGTCAATATACATTATCCCTTCGCGGTAAGGAAGAGGGTCAGACTAAAGTTGTAAGTCGTATCATTACATGTATTTCTGATGCAGTAGATACCATTAATGAATTTGAAAAATATGAAGCATACGCAAAGTGCGATACCTTACGTTTTATCGTTTCTAATACAACAGAAGCAGGTATCGTATACGATGAGACGGATGAGTTTAGCGCATGCCCTCCAAAGACTTACCCAGGGAAACTTACTAAGTTTATGTTCGATCGTTTTACTTATTATAATGGAGATGAGAGCAAGGGGCTTATCGTGATTCCTTGCGAATTAATTGAAAACAATGGTCCGGAGTTAAAGAAATGTGTCCTTCAGTTTGCAAAACTTTGGAATCTTTCCGAAGAGTTTATCCAGTGGGTTGAGAATGCTTGCATCTTCTGTTCTACGCTTGTTGACCGTATTGTAACCGGTTACCCTAGAGAAGAAGCAGAAGACATGTGTAAAGAATTTGGTTACAGGGATAATTTAATTTGTACAGGCGAATTATTTGCTCTTTGGGTAATTGAAAGTGATAAAGATATTTCTAAGGAATTACCACTTGACAAAGCCGGCCTTCCGGTTATCTTTACTGATAATCAGAAGCCATACAGAGAGAGAAAGGTTCGCATTTTAAACGGTGCTCATACTTCTTTCGTACTTGCTTCTTTCCTTGCCGGAAATGAGTTTGTTAAGGAATCGATGGAAGATGAAACCGTTCGCAAGTTTATGATGAGTACGGTATTTGATGAAATTATTCCAACTCTTTCTTTACCAAAGGCCGAGTGCGAAGAATTTGCAAATGCGGTAATTGAACGTTTTGAAAATCCTTTCATTAAGCATGCGTTACTATCGATTTCCCTAAATTCCGTGTCCAAATGGAAATCACGCTGTATGCCAAGCTTAAAGGGGTATGTGGAGAAGTTTAATACACTTCCTAAGCACTTATGTTTCTCTCTTGCCGCATTAATGAGTTTTTATACAGGAACACAGATGGAAGAGGGTGCTTTAATCGGGCACAGAGGAGAAGAAGCGTATAAGATTTTAGATGATGCATTTGCATTGGAATTCTTTGCTGCAAATAGCGAAAAATCTTCTAAGGAATTTACAGAGGCTTACTTAAGCAATGAAAAATTCTTCGGAGAAGATTTAACTAAGATGGAAAGTCTTGTGGATTTGGTCGCTTCCTATGTAGATGATATTCGTGCAAATGGTATGAGAAAGGCAATGGAAAATCTATAATTGACAACTTGTGCCGCCGCCTATAAGGATAGGGTGGTGGTACAAGGAGAGCGGAAGGAGGATTTTTATGCAAGAATTCGTAAAAATAAATAGCAAAGATAATGTGGCAGTTGCCCTTAGTGACTTATCAAAGGGAATGACCTTAGAGGTTGGCGGAGCAGCTGTTACTTTAGTGGAAGACATTCCGCGCGGACATAAATTTACTTTAACTGACTTAAACGAAGGCGAGAATGTTATTAAATACGGTTTCCCAATAGGTCATCTTACAAAATCGGCCCAAACCGGTTCCTGGGTTCATACGCATAATATTAAGACTAACCTGGGTGAATTATTAACCTATCGCTATGAACCGGATGTACCAAAGTTGTCATCACGTGAAAAGGCTACTTTTATGGGATACCGAAGAGATAACGGTAAAGTTGGTATTCGTAATGAAATCTGGATTATTCCAACCGTAGGCTGTGTGAATAAGATTGCAGAGGCGATGGAAAAACAGTTGAAAGAAAAACTTACCGGCAGCGTAGAGGATATTATAGCATTCCCGCACCCGTATGGTTGTTCACAGATGGGGGATGATCAGGAAAATACAAGAATTATTTTAGCAGACTTGATTAATCATCCAAATGCAGCAGCAGTATTAGTACTTGGACTTGGATGTGAGAATACAAACATTGCTGAGTTGAAGAAATACATTGGCGAATATGATGAAAACAGGGTTAAATTCCTGCAATGTCAAGATGTTGAGGATGAGATGGAAATTGCAGAGGAACTTATCGGGCAGTTAATTACTTATGCTGCAAAGTTTGAACGTGAGCTAATCAGTGCAGATGAATTAGTAATTGGTATGAAATGCGGCGGCTCCGACGGTATGTCTGGTATTACTGCAAATCCAACGGTGGGTGTGTTCTCCGATATTTTAGTCTCTCAGGGAGGAACAACATTATTAACCGAAGTACCAGAGATGTTTGGTGCCGAAACCCTTTTGATGGCTCGCTGTGAGAATGAAGAGTTGTTTGAAAAAACTGTAGAAATGGTGAATGATTTTAAGAACTACTTCAAGAGCCATAATCAAACAATTTATGAAAATCCTAGTCCTGGCAACAAAAAGGGCGGAATCTCAACCTTAGAGGATAAGTCGTTAGGCTGCACACAAAAGTCCGGTTCTGCTCCTGTGAAGGATGTCTTAAAGTATGGAGAAATTGTTAAGACAAAGGGCTTAAACTTATTAAGTGCTCCTGGTAATGACTTAGTTGCGGCTACTGCTTTAGCTGCATCGGGTGCACATATGGTACTTTTTACAACCGGCAGAGGAACTCCATTTGCCTGTCCGGTACCAACAATGAAGATATCTACTAATACACCTTTAGCAATGAAGAAAAACAATTGGATTGATTTTAATTGTGGTACTTTAGTGGAAGGAAAAACACTTGATATCTTAGGGGAAGAATTGTTCGAATATGTTCTTTCGGTTGCTTCCGGCAGGAAAGTGAAATCTGAAGAAGCAGGATTTCATGATATGGCTATTTTCAAAAGTGGCGTAACGCTTTAGAAAACTTGCAGGATTAAGCATACAATGTTATAGCGGCTGTACCATAGTCTAAAAAATAGCATGGTTTTCCTGCAAAAGATGTGGTAAGATTAAAAAGTCATCAAGGCTCAAGATACAATTACCAATGCGGATAATTGTTTGAGAAATCTAGGATAGATGTTAAAAATGCGAACAAACTATTCTAGAAAGGTTGCACTTACTTTCGGTACAGGTTACAATAGTAGGGTAAGAGCAAGGCGCAAGTCATGCGCAAATAGAGAAACTATTGAAGATAAAGGAGATATAAGACAATGGCAAAAGTAGTAACAATGGGCGAAATTATGTTAAGATTATCCACTCCGGGATTCCAGAAATTCATTCAGGCAGACAGCTTTGATGTTTGCTACGGTGGTGGAGAAGCAAACGTAGCAGTTTCTTTAGCAAATTACGGACATGATGCTTCTTTCGTAACGAAAGTTCCAAAGAACGAAATCGGTGACTGTGCAGTCGCAGCTTTAAATAAGATGGGTGTTGATACAAAGAACGTAGCACACGGCGGAGAAAGACTTGGTATCTACTTCCTTGAGACAGGTGCGGCGATGAGACCTTCTAAGGTAGTTTATGACCGTGCATACTCTGCAATCGCAGAAGCTGAAATTTCTGATTTTGATTTTGACAAAATTTTCGAAGGTGCCGACTGGTTCCATTTTACAGGAATCACTCCAGCGGTATCTGATAAGGCGGCTGAGGTAACTGAGGCAGCTCTTAAGGCAGCAAAAGCTAAGGGAATTACAGTTTCTGTTGACTTAAATTTCCGTAAAAAATTATGGTCTTCTGAAAAGGCTCAGAAGGTTATGACAAACTTAATGCAATATGTTGACGTATGTATCGGTAATGAAGAAGATGCTGAGAAGGTTCTTGGATTTAAACCAGGAAACACTGATGTAACAAGCGGTGATTTGGAGTTAGCGGGTTATGAAGATATCTTCAAGCAGATGGTTGCTAAATTTAACTTTAAGTATGTGGTATCCTCTTTAAGAGAAAGCTATTCTGCATCTGATAATGGTTGGTCTGCTTGTATCTACAATGGTGAGACCGGTGAGTTCTATCATTCCAGAAAGTACAGAGTAACACCTATTGTTGACCGTGTTGGTGGCGGTGACTCTTTTGCTGCTGGTGTAATCTGCGGATTTGTTGATGGTAAGGACTTTAAGTCCGCTCTTGAGTATGGTGTTGCGGCTTCTGCATTAAAGCACACAATTCCTGGAGATTTCAACCTTGTAACTCGTTCTGAAGTGGATGCTTTAGTTGGCGGAGACGGTTCAGGCCGTGTACAAAGATAATTGAAAAAGAGGATGTTATGTAACCTCAGATCAGCATAATAGTATCTTACGGATTCTATTGCTGATACTTATTTGGTGTAAAAATAATGTAATAGCTATGGGTATTGTGTCAATAAGAACAATACCCATATGTGATATACAATGGTGATAGCAAGGAAAAAGAGAGTTTATATCGTCTATGGCAAATTGATAATATTAGTTTGCTTTTGATAGACAGTGAATGCAAGTGATAGCAAGCGCTGTAGCTAGAACTTGTATGTGAAAGAGTTTGTCATTTCACCCCAATCAAAAATTGCAGCGCAGAAAGAAGGTAGATATGGAACTTAGAACAGCAGCATCTCCAAAGGATGTAAAACATTACACAACAGATCGTCTTCGTGAAGAATTTTTGATTGATGATTTATTCAAGGCGGATGATATTAAGCTTGTTTACAGCCACATTGACCGTATTATAACAGGTTCTGCCGTACCGGTGAGTCAGGAATTAAAGTTAACTGCAGGGGATGAATTGCGTGCAGAGTATTTTCTTCAAAGAAGAGAGATGGGAATCATTAACATTGGCGGAAAAGGAACTGTTACAATCGATGGAACTGTATATGAATTAGAGTATAAAGACGGTATGTATATCGGTATGGGAGCAAGAGATATTTCTTTTGCAAGCGTGGATGCTGCAAATCCGGCAAAATTCTATATCAACAGTGCTCCGGCACATACTTCTTATCCTACCGTATTAATTAAACCGGAAAACTGTGTGAAGGTGGAACTCGGGTCTTTAGAAGGTTCCAATCATCGTGTTATCTGTAAATACATTCTTCCGGGCCAGGTAGAGAGCTGTCAGCTTGTAATGGGTATGACACAGTTAAAACCGGGCAGTGTATGGAATACAATGCCATGCCATACTCATGATCGTAGAATGGAAGTTTATTTGTACTTTGATATGCAGGAAAATGATCTGGTGTTCCATTACATGGGTGAGCCAGCAGAAACAAGACATATCATTATGAGAAACGAACAAGCTGTCATTTCTCCAAGCTGGTCCATCCATTCGGGCTGCGGAACAAAGGCATATACCTTTATCTGGGGTATGGTAGGAGAGAATCAGGACTTTGATGATATGGATGCCTGTGATATTAAGGATTTAAGATAAGACGGATGTAATATTGTTTTGTAACGCCTGCGGTTCTAGGCAGTTGTCTAAATCGCAGGCGTTTTTTAGAAAAGTTTACATGGTCGAATCCAAAGACAATTTGAATGAAACATGCTAAGGTTTCAAAATCATGTTTTAATAATCAGATTAGCGGTGCAAAGTCTGCACCTTTTATCAGAAGTTAAAAGGCAGCTTCTGATCAGTTATATTATTGAAACAAAATCATGTTTCAATAATCAGATTAGCGGTGCAAAGTCTGCACCTTTTATCAGAAGTTAAAAGGCAACTTCTGATAAGTTATATACTATACATTATTAATCTTCATAGTAACTGGGGACGAAGCAGATTCATTCTTAGTTATAAAAGGGAAAGGTACCGGTAACACATATGAATTTGGATCAATTCTTTCAGGATTATTTAGCGGAATTTCAAAGTGAGATGGCATGTCTTAAGGGTTATGAGACAAGCCTGTTCCTTAAAGGCTGTATGAGTATGTATCAAAAATCAAAGGAAGAGTGCTATCTTGAGATTTTAAAGACTTATGCAAAACAGCGTATTACAGAAGAGGGGGCCCTAAAGGATAGTTTTAAAAACGAGGAAATATTAGAAAATTATCATTTCGGAATACTTCTTTTCTTTTTATATCATCAAACAGATGAAGTTTGTTATGACAAGGCATTAAGGGAGCTTGGCAGTGCATTTTCTTTAAAATATGACGGAAAAAATCCTATGTTTTTGAAGGAAGAGAGTAGTATATCTAAAATCTATATGGTTCAGCCTTTTTATACGCTCTATGATACCATATATAATAAGAAGGAACACTATCTTGAGATTATGGAACAATTTCATCTCATCAATCAGTTCCCAAATGAGAGTAAAAAAGCTGCTTTCTACGTAGATTGCTTTTCTGGAATGTCAGAGGAGATTTATGAGCATTATGCTGCATTATTAAATCTTACAAAAGTTACGATTAAAGATATGCTTGCAAATGCCAAAGGGCAAAAGTTATTATTGGATCATAATGATTTCGATGGCAGTGAAGCCATCGAAAGTACTATCTTTGCCTCCTATGCAATATTGAAAGCATGTCATTATAAAATATTACTATCGGAGAAATATGAAGCGACAGGGGCATACCTATTTCATGCAGCAATGGAGAAATTTGTTTCTCATCAGAAACAGAATGTAGTAAAGTCAGGACAAGTATTTTTGGACAAGATAAAAATGATAGGCATCTTTATGATGGCGTATTCGTATCTGCCAAACAATTTTTAAATTATTTCATATTGGCGCACATAGGTGTTGTCGTTATAAAAAGGTACTAAAGCACTGGAATTAAGGGTTGGATATCCTGATTTAGATGCGTGCAAATGCACGCAGATAGGAGTTTAGAATGAAGTTTAATGTGATATTAAAGACTGCCAGAACGGCGGTAATTGAATTAATAGGACAAGGATTTTATGATACAAATCAAGAATACGAAATCTATGTAAATAATGTATTATATGCAAAAAGCAGTAAAGTAGTACAATCGATTCATAACCTAAAACCTGATACCGAGTATAAGATCTGCGTGAAAAACAGTACGGGAGCTTCCGAAGCAATTACTATTAAAACAGACTATGAATTCGTTACACTTAATGTAAAAGAGTTTGGTGCCAAAGGTGATGGAATTCATGATGATACCACAATGATACAATGTGCTATTAATTCTTGTCCAAAGGATGGAAGAGTATTAATCCCGGAAGGCTGCTATAAGATTTCTACTTTATTTTTAAAAAGTGATTTACGATTAGAATTAGCAAAAGGCGCAGTATTATCTGCATTCACAGATCGTTCCAAATTCCCTGTCCTTCCCGGAAGAATTGAAAGTTACGATGAGACAGGGGAGTATAATTTAGGAAGTTGGGAGGGCAATCCCTTGGACTCATTTGCCGGCATTATTACCGGAATTAATGTATCAAATGTAGAGATCACCGGGGAAGGTACCATTGACGGATGTGCCGATATTACCAACTGGTGGGATAATCCCAAAGTCAGAAATATCGCCTGGAGACCAAGACTAATCTTCTTAAATCATTGTAATCACGTAACAATGCAGGGTATTACAGTAAAGAATAGTCCATCCTGGAATATACATCCTTATTTTTCAGATGATCTTAAATTTGTAGACCTTACCATCTTAAATCCGAAAGACTCTCCAAATACAGATGGACTCGACCCGGAGTCCTGCAAAAACGTATTAATTGTCGGAGTATATTTCTCCTTAGGAGATGACTGTATTGCAATTAAATCCGGTAAAATCTACATGGGAGCAAAGCACAAGCGTCCTTCTGAAAATTTAGAAATTCGTCAGTGCTGTATGAGAGACGGACATGGTTCTATCACAATCGGCAGTGAGATGGCAGGAGGGGTAAAAAACCTAACGGTTCGTGAATGTCTTTTTATTGATACGGATAGAGGACTTCGTATTAAGACTAGACGCGGCCGCGGTAAAGATGCTATTATTGATGGCATTTTATTCGAAAATATCAGTATGGATCATGTTATGACTCCGGTAGTAATTAACTGTTTTTATTTCTGTGATCCGGATGGTCATTCTGAATATGTTCAGAGTAAAAGTCCATATGAGGTGGATGAAAGAACCCCATATATCGGTGAACTTACCTTCCGAAATTTAGAATGCACAAATTGTCACGCCGCAGCTTCCTATATGTATGGACTTCCGGAACAAAAAATAGAAAAGGTAACCTTTGAGAACGTTAAGATATCTTTTGCCGATAATCCTGTAAAATCAGTTCCGGCAATGATGGATGGTGCAGATGAGACAAGTTTACTCGGTTTATTTGCGAACAATTTAAAGACCTTAGAATTAAAGAATGTTACAGTAGAGGGTTGCAAGGGTGAAAAGTTCTTATTAAGAAGCATCGATAACTTAGTGCAGGAGTAATGAGCAAGAGCTATCACTTATAAATGCTTGATGTTTTGCTTCTGCGCAAAGAGATACATCTCTCCTGCGTCGTGAATCTGATATTGAAACATGGTTTTTTGTATCAATCAATCATAGCTTATAAGAAATTGCGCAGCACTCCTAGATATCGAGGCTGCAAGTCTTAAAAAAAGCTTTTTGTCATTCAACGGTCCGATTAAAACGGAAGAAATGACAAAAAGCTTTTTATAACTACAGATATTATGAAAGATATGGTTTTCGCTTCATGAGATATAGTTTAATCAACTAATAAGGAAGCATCCTCTTTCTCACCTTCTCTTGGAAGTAAAAGATCGGCATACATACCGCCAAGTTTTCGTAATTCTTCTGCAATAATTCCGGCGAAGGTTACAGCTCCATCGTATTTAAGGTGTGTATTATCGGTCTTTCCTTCCGGATAATTCGGATACTCTAACGGTTCTAAATGCATAAACCATTTTTTTGACTTTTCCTCGCCGGTTTTTTGTATCAATTCTTTGCTGATTGTGCATAGATCAATTACAGGTACATGAAGTTCTTTCCCAAGTGCAAGTATTGCATCTGGATAATCGAGATGGGTATATTCTACTAACCGGCCATCTTCCTCAAAGAGCCGCCGATATAATGGTGTAATAAGGACCGGATGTGCCTTGTGATCAGTTGCAGTCTTAATGTATTGCCTTAAGTTTTCCTGAAATGTAGTAAAGGGTTCCGTATGGCGTTCTTCCTCAGGTTTCTCATCATTGTGTCCAAACTGAATCAGTAAAAAATCATTTTCTTTTATTAACTTTTCCATCATTTGCAAACGGCCTTCTGCAATAAAACTTTTGGTACTGCGTCCGTTCTGTGCAAAATTTCTAATATGGACCTCTTTTTTTAAGAAGAGGGGAAGCCCTTGACCAATTCCAGTCTGTGGGAAACTAGTGAAGTCATTTTGTTTTACTGTGGAGTCACCAGCCCAGAATATTGTGTGATTCATAAGAATCCTCCTTATATTTATTTCTTGAGTTAGAAAGAAAATTAAAACATGATTCCAAAATCTATGTTTTCTAGATATCGTGAGTCATTGTGTCACGTATTGTCTTAGGTGCAACTCCATGAACTTTTTTAAATGCCCTTCGAAAGGAGTTTGCATTGTTATAACCGGTTTCCAGATACAGGTCGCTGACACTGATATCGGTGGTCTTTAATAAGTGCATTGCTTGTGCCATACGGATGATCTCAAGATATTCAGAAAAGTTTTGTTTGGTTTCTGCTTTAAATAAATAGGAGAAATAACTTTCTGAGATATTAAACTCATCCGAAATCTTCTTAAGGCTTAAGGAGGAATCCTTGTAATTCTCCTTGATGTATTCCTTAATCGTATGAATCAGCTTATTCCCATCGGCTTTTGGTTCAAACAAGTTGCATAAACGCAGTGCAATATCTTCTAAAACAGAAATTGTCTTATTTTCCTGAAAGGCCAAGTCGATGGATTCTATTACTTCATGGTTTACATCCGAAACACCAATTTGAAAACGAACCTTTAATAAAGTGTTTCTTATATCTGAAAATAGCCACTTCACAACAGTGATAGGAAGTGATCTGCATTCGAAGTTTTCCCATCGAATCAGATTGAAGAGCTCCTGAACTTGTTTTGTGTTACCGGAAGTGATAAAGTTAGATAGTTGCTGAGCCATCTCAAAAGGATAGTAATAAGATGTTTTATCAGGCTTAATTTGATAATAGCTTTGGAATACATTTCCTTCACGGACAAAGGAAGCAGCTTGTATTGCTTGCTGGTAAGACTTCCAGAAATATGGAGGATAACAATTGCGCTTACCAAGTCCCCCATAAATCCAAATGGAGTATTTTTCCATTAAGCTATCATGCAATTCCAGAAAAGAGCTCTCAATATTGGCGATGTTTTCATCGAGTGGTTCCTCCATTGGCGATGGAATCATGATAGCAAAGGAATTAACATCAGCTTCATAGATTAAAATATCATCACCAAAGTACTCATAAAAATATGTTCGGATTAACTCTTTATAATTCTTTTGTATCAGTTCCGAGTCGGAATTATTTGCCGGTTCTTCTAAATAAAACTCTAATTGATCTTGATAGATGCAAGCATAAAGGATGCTGTACTGGTTCTCTTTCGTATCTAAACCTAAGAAATTAGAAATTCTATTATATTCTTCCTGGTTTGAGATAAGCCCTCTCATTAATCTTGCTATATAAGAGTTGTAAATGATAGGCTTTTGCTCCTCTAGTTCTTGTTTTAGATTCCTTTTCTCATTTAGTGAATCCTGTAATTCCGTATCTATTTGAATAATTGGTTTAACATTTCTCTTTGATAAGATGAAAATCATGATTAAGCAGAAAAGAAGTGTTAATATAATAATGAAGACATAAGTATTCTGATAAGAGCCTAGATCGTGAAAGACAAGATCGGCAGGCTGAACCAAATAATACCTCCATTGGTTTACATTAGAGACAGAGGCAGTTACAACAACCGATTCTTTTCCTAATTCTAATTCCATATAATCTTGCTCCGGGTCTTTTTCCATAGAAGTAATAATATGGCTTAATATGCTATCTGTTAATTCCGGACTACGGTCTGCGGTGATACGAAAAACTTCCTTATTATCAGTATCGGTTACATATAGAAATCCGGTTCGAAAGAAATCAAGATTTGAAAAGATATTATTCAATCGATTCCGATTAATTTCAAAACAAACAACACCTAACGGTTTGTTTGTTAATAACGCTGTCTGTACCGGAACCTTATATAAATAGGAAGAATAACCATTTTTTCCATAGTTTGAATTCGGTAAAAACTGATAAGAATTATTATAAGAAGAAAGCATTGTCTTCCAGGAATCATAGTAGTCTAAGTCATATGCTTTATAATGCTGATAATAATACTTCGTATCTGTTAGCATACTGGAGGACATTAAATAGTCGATTTTTGGAAGATAAATATAATATTCATCTAAAGGCAATGTAATTTCTAACGGAATAAAGTCGGTTAAGAAACTCATAGCCTCTTTTGCATTATGATAGAAATCCATAGCCCTGGTATCATAACGAAGAACCTTCCTTATATTAGAATCATTTGCAATCTGGGTAGAAAGCGTAGACAAAAGCAATAAAGAAGTATCCAAATCTGATACCGAATTATCCAAAACTGCTTTGTTCTGTTTATGAAGATTATTTGTTGCATCGGTAATTCCATATTGATACAAAAACATGCCCATAATAAGAACAAATATCAGCAATATGCTGTAAGAGGTTACAAATCGCATCAAGAATCTTTTGTTTTTATTTGTATTATTTTTTTTAAAGTTAATTTTCATTTGATATTCCTTCTTACTATTAGTAAAAGCAGACAAAACATTGCGTAAAAATTATATCAAAGTGGTGCATTATTTGCAAGCAATATAAGCAAAATTTTAGTTTGGGAAAAATTGAAAGCGCATACAAGTATAAAAAAATTGCATACCAATCTCTAAAAAGCTAGTAAAATCAAGGGTTTAGAAGGAATCATAAAAATTGCACAGTAATAATAAATATTGCTTCTTGTTAAAAAAGTACAAAGCATGTTACTATGTACTTGTCAAATCGGACAAAACTAAACAACTGGTTTTCAAAATCCAACAATAGTTTTAGCCGGACTGACAAGAAGTATAAAAGTTTGTGGTGAGGTTACATAATTTTAATGAAAACTACAAATTTTATATACTATCTACAATATTATAATTGATTCAATAAAAGGAGGGTATTTCGATGAGGAAATCTACACAGAAATTCTTATCACTTGGTTTAAGTCTTGCTCTTGTATTCAGCTTAACAGCTTGTGGAAGCAAAGGTAAAGACGAAGGACCAAAGACAGAGCCAACAACAGCTCCAACACAGGGTGCTGACAACAGCAATCCTACAGCTACTCCAGAAGCTTCCGCTCCTGAAGTAGAGAAGCCATCTGTAATCTCAGTAATGGTTGATGGTACTGTATTTACAGAGCCTAATGGACGTGCTCAGTTAGAAACAGCACTGGAAGCTGAACTTGGTCTTGACGTTCAGTTCACACAGCCGGATCACTCTGGTTACTATGATGCTGTAGGTCTTACATTTGCAGGAAGCAACTGGCCGGATGTTGTTATCTTAGGCGGTTCTTACTATACTAATTATGCAAGTGCTGGTCTTTTAGCTGATATCACAGAGTACTGGGATAATTCTGAATTAAAGGCTTCTGGTAGAGTAACCAATGTAGAAGCTGTAGAAGCAATCAAGGTTGATGGAAAGCTTTATGGCTTTACTCCAGCAAGAGGTAACGGATGTGTTACTTATGTTAAAAAAGCTTGGTTAGATAAAGCTGGTTTATCTGTTCCTACTAACTACGCTGAATACCTTAACATGTTAAAGGTATTTACAGAATCTGATATGAACGACAGCGGTGACCCAAGTAACACTTATGCAGTTTCTGCAGCTGGTCTTATCGGAAATGAAGCTCCATATATAAACTATTTACCAGAGTTCTATCAGGATGCTTATCCAGATTTTATGCAGCAAGACGGTAAATGGATTGATGGTTTCTCCACAGACGCTATGAAAGCAGCTCTTCAGAGATTAAAAGATGCTTATTCTGCTGGTTATATTGATAAAGAAACAATCACGAATGGTACAAAAGACTGCCGTACAAAGTTCTTTGATGATAAGTTTGGTGTATTCACTTATTGGGCTGGTACATGGGCATATAATTTAAAGAACAACCTTGAAAGCAATGGTAAGGATGGCGAATTAGTTGTTCTTCCTCCAATTGCTGAAATGGGTGCTTATGTTGAGAGACAGGCTCCAGCTTGGTGTATTACTGCTAAGGCTGAAAACCCTGCTGGTATCTTCAAATATTTCCTTGAGCCAATGTTAGATGGCGGTGCTGTTCAGACACTTTGGACTTATGGTGTTAAGGGCGTTCACTGGGATGATAAGGCTGAAACAATTAAGTTAACTGAGGATAAAGAGCTTACCTTTACAGAAGGCCAGTTCCACTTCTTACCTTCTTTAGAGAAGCCAGACACCTTATTAACTAAGGGTCATATTGATCCAATGTTAAGCTTTGCAACATTCGTAAACAACGCTGACCCTGGTATTGCTTCTGTCAATGAAGTTGCTAAGGCTTCTGCTGATAAGTTCAATGATTGGGCTGTTCCAGCTAAAATGGTAGTAAGTAATGATACTATTAATGAGTACAATGCAGACCTTTGGGATCTTCGTACTCAGATTGTAACTAAGGTTGTAACTGGCAATATGAGCGTTGAGGAAGGTATAAATGAATACACAAGTCAATCCGCTGATATGGTACAGGAAATTTTAGATTCTTTAAACTAATAACTGTTGCAAACAACGATTGATAGGTTGAGACCGGCAGAGTAATGTTGGAGTCAACAGACTAATGTTGTTAGTTAATAAAGAGGGGTATGAACGTAAGATAAGGTTCAGCCCCTCCTTATCACGAGAGATGCTCGTGAGAGGAAATTCTAATTTATGAAAGGAAGTGCTTCGATGAGCATTAAACGAGGTCAAAAAGTACCAGGTAGCGAAAAGCCGTTAGCCTTAAGAATTTATACCCATAGATGGTTTTACGTAATGTTTATTCCAGTATTAGTATTCATAACATTATTTAACTATTTACCAATGTACTTTATTAAGTACTCATTCTATGATTACAAGATGGCGCAGGAACCTGTGTTTGTAGGGTTAAAACATTTTGAGAAGTTATTAAAGAAGCAAGATTTCATCCGTGCATTTGTTAATACCTTTGAGTTAAGTATCGTTAAGTTGTTGTTAAATACATTCATGGCAGTTATTATTTCTCTGTTATTGAATGAAATTAAGAATTTGAAAGCAAAGAAGGCTGTTCAGACGCTTATCTACTTACCACACTTTATGTCATGGGTAGTTACGGCATCTGTGTTCCGCTTAATTCTTTCTCCTACCAACGAAGGTCTTATTAACTCCTTCTTAGTTAACCTTGGAGTTATTAATAAAGATCAAATGATATACTTCCTGGCGGAAGAAAAATGGTGGAGGCCGGTTTATTATATAGTTAATATATGGAAAGATACTGGTTGGGGTACTATCATCTATCTTGCAACATTATCAGGTATTAGCCCAGAACTATACGAAGCAGCACAAATCGATGGTGCAAACCGTTGGAATCAAATGCGTTTCATTACATTACCAAGCTTAGCTAATACAATCATTACTGTATTAATTCTTAACTTAGCAAAGATTATGAACCTGTTTGAATCAGTATTCGTTATGTATAATACAGCAGTATATGCAGTTTCTGACGTTTGCCAGACATACGTTTACCGTCAGACCTTCGGTGGTGGTATACCAAACTATGGTTATACAACAGCAGTAGGTTTAATGAGATCTCTTGTAGGTTGTGTACTCGTATTAATTTGTAATTACGCAAGTAAAAAAGTCCGCGGTCGCGGTATCGTATAGGAGGGGTAGACGATGAATTCTAAGAAAAAAGCAAACAAAATCAAACTCTTTCCTATTTTTAATGGTTTAATCTTTCTTATCGTTTGTTTATTTATTATAGTACCATTATGGAAGGTGTTTGTTGACTCTATTGACTTACAGACTAGCTATGGTATGAGATTATGGCCAAAGGACTTTGGTTTGACTGGTTATAAGGTTATCTTAACTTATGAATCCTTATACAAACCATTCTTAATCTCCTGTATTACAACAATTGCCGGTACTTTCCTTGGTTTAACACTTTCTACTTTAGGTGCTTATGTATTAATCCAATATGAAATGCCAGGCAGAAACTTATTCTCTTTCCTTTTATTATTCACCATGATCTTTAGTGGTGGTATGGTACCTTCCTTCTTAGTTATGTCTAAATTAGGTTTAATTGATACATTATTTGCAGTTATCTTACCGCTTGGTATCAACGTTTATAACCTTGTATTAATGCGTAACTTCTTTGAAGGTATTCCAAGAGGATTGTTTGAAGCAGCATCCATTGACGGATGTTCTCCAATGGGTATTTTCTTTAAGATTGTACTTCCGCTTTCCAAAGCAGCACTTGCCTCCATCGGTTTGATGTTCTCTGTTGCTTTCTGGAATGACTATACAAACTTTAAAATTTACATTCAGAAGAGTAGTTTATATAACTTCCAGCAGAAATTACGTAACTTAATCATGGACGGTGATACACCAAATACATCCGAGAATATTCCTCAGAACACAATGTTTAGTGCAGCCGTTATGGTAGCGATTTTACCTTTCATTATTATCTATCCTTTCTGCCAGAAGTACTTCGTAAAGGGTGTTAATATTGGTGCGATCAAAGAGTAATGACATTTTATAGATTTCATAGGAAAGATAAAAGCTGTTGCTGAAAGAATCAGGCGACAAGGAACCTAACCATTTGGGTTAGAGTTCCTTTCCGGGGTTCTTAAGCAGTGGCTTTTTTACATGTTTCATGTCTTTTTAATATTGTAAAATAATTTAGATAATGATATGATAAATTACATAAAAACTGCATAGGAGGGCTGACAATGAATAAAGTATATACCTGTTTTCCCGGTGGAAAGCATAAAGTATTAACCATGAGTTATGATGACGGGAAGCAGGAGGATAGGAGATTATTAGCTATCTTTCGGCAATATGGAATAAAAGGGACGTTTCATCTTAATTTTGGACTGATGGATCAGCCGGAGCGCATTAATAAAGAAGAAATCAAGGAACTATACCAGGGACATGAAGTATCCGCACATACCTTTACCCATCCAACGATTTCTAGATGCCCCTCTTCTATGATTATCGAGCAGATATACGAGGATCGTAAGGGGCTTGAAAGTTTGGTGGAGTATCCGGTAAGAGGATTATCCTATCCCAATGGATCTTATGATAAACGAATTAAAGACTTATTGCCTGGACTTGGTATTAAGTATTCAAGAATTGTTGGAAATAGTGATGACTTTAATTTACCAACTGATTTTTATGAATGGAAGGCGACCTGCCATCATAATCATAATCTGCTAAAGCTTGGGGAAGAATTTATAAGCCTTACAAAGAAACAATACTTGTATATGATGTATGTCTGGGGGCATAGCTATGAGTTTACCAATCATAATAACTGGGAAGTCATAGAGGAATTTTGTAAACTAGTCTCGCATCGTGATGATATCTGGTATGCGACCAATATTGAGATTGTAGATTACTTAGAAGCAGCAGAAAGGCTCCAATTTACGGCAAAAGGAAATCTTGCCTTTAACCCGTCTGCCGCCTCGATTTGGTTATCTGTCAATGATGCCGCAGCAGTTGAAGTAAAAGCCGATGAAACGGTAAAATTGTGGGAGTAGGGTTGTAAAGTGGCATAGTTCTACTTTAATTATAAAATATGATTATGAAAGGTGTTTAACGCCGGAATTGAGGTTAATATGTTAAGACTTGGAATACGTGGTCATGATATGGAGAAAGCTTCTTTTGAAAATTTAGTAGAGAATATTGCGAACAAAGGGTTTTGCTGCACTCAGCTTGCGCTGAAGAAAGCAATTGATTCCTTTAATGTAAGCAGGGAAGCAATGACATCAGGTATGGCCCTATATATGAAAGAAGTTTTTGAAGAGAATCATGTACAAGTAGCAGTATTAGGATGCTATTTAAATTTAGGGCATCCGGAGGAGGCAGTATTACGTGAAATTCAGAAAAGCTACGAGGCTCATATTCGTTTTGCCTCTTTGCTAGGTTGTGGTATGGTTGGGACAGAGACCGGAGCAGTAAATAAAGAATATTCCTATGAGCCTGCAAATCACTCGGAGGAGGCTTTAGATATCTTTATTAAGAACTTACGGCCTGTAGTAGAATATGCTGAAAAAATGGGCGTTATAGTTGGAATAGAGCCTGTTTATAAACATATTATGAGTGATATTAAGAGAACGAGAAAGGTGTTGGATGCGGTTAATTCACCGAATCTTCGTGTCATCTTCGATGCTGTGAATATAATGTCGATGGAAAATTACAAGAACCAAGACGAGCTTATCCGGGAAGCATTTGAATTAATCGGTGAAGAAATTGATGTTCTCCATATTAAAGATTTTATAGTCAAGGATGAAAATATTGTATCGAGGCCTCTTGCGGTTGGGCAAGGTCTATTAAATCTGCCGCTGCTTATGAAACTTGCAAAAGAAAAGAAGCCTATGATCCATATGCTGTTGGAGGATTCTGTTCCCGAGAATGCACTTGCCTCTGCAGTATATATCAGAAAATGTTATGAAGAGGCATAAGTATACTTAACTAAGTAGTTAAGAAAAAGGACTGGCACAAAAGAAAGCACAGACCAGAATTGTAGGCAACAGCTTTGTTACCATACGATACCTGGTATCTGTTTTCTTTTGGGGCAGTCCTTTTTTGAGGAAGATGATAATAAACTTAACCTTTTTATTTTTTCGAATGGTACTGTCATCTTTTTAATTTTTGCCTACTTTATGATTACAGATGGTATCTTCTTTTAAAAAACTTGCTCTTTTTACTGCATCAATTCCATATTTATTACGGATAGAGTCAATGGCAGAATCCAACTTTTTTAATTTTTCCGATTGCTTATTTTCAAAAAGGCTGAGTTGTGAGAAATGGGTATCGTCTAGTTTCGTGGTTCGAATACCTAATAGTCGAATAGGAGAGTTGTCCCAAAACTCATCAAATAAATGACAGGCAGCCTCATAGATAGCTGTTGTCGTATTGGTTTGCTGAGGTAAGATGGTTTGATGTGTACAGGTTTTAAAATTGGTATATTTAATTTCAACCGTAATACAGCTGCAGAAGACATTTGAGGCTCGTAATCTTGCTCCAACGGTTTCACTTAATGCAAGCAGGACTTGTTTTGCCGTAGCGGTATCAAGGACGTCCTGTCCTAGGGTTATACTGTTTCCACAGCCTTTTGCCCTTGTGTCGGTATCTTCTATCGGTTCTTCATCAAGGCCATTCGCATAATCGTGAACTAGGGCACTGTATTTGGTTCCCAGATGCGTTTTTAGGATAGCTGCATCGGTATGTGCTAAATCATAGATGGTGTGAATCCCCAGGATATTAAATTTGGCTTTTGCAGATTTTCCTACAAAAAATAATTCTTCTACGGGAAGCGGCCACATCTTCTCCGGTATTTCAGAGGGAAATAACGAGTGGCAAAGATTCGGTTTCTTAAAATCAGAAGCCATCTTTGCAAGAAGTTTGTTGGTAGAAACACCAATGTTTACAGTAAAACCCAAGTCCTTAAAGACCCTCTCTCGTATCTGATTTGCAATCTCCATAGGAGAACCGAACAGATGATAAGTATCCGTCATATCAAGAAAGGCTTCATCAATGCTGAATTGGTTCAGGGAAGGTGTATATTCCGATAAGAGTTTTATTAATCGTTCGGAATAGCTTGTATATACTTCAAAGTTCGGAGGGACAACCATTAAAGAGGGGCATTTTTGAAGTGCATGCGTTAGCGGTTCCCCTGTTATAATGCCATATGATTTTGCTTTCGTGGATTTGGCTAAAACAATACCGTGCCTGTTTTGTTTGTCGCCGCCTACTGCAGAAGGAATGGTACGTAAGTCAAGTGCCTTGGAATTAGATGTTAAACGATGCACGGATTCCCAGCTTAGGAAGGCACTATTCACATCCACATGAAAAATTAGCCGATTTTTTTTCATCATATCTCTCATTTCCTTATAATAAATGCAATTGTTAATAATAGAACTAATAAAACACAGGCTTGCTTTTTCTCCTCATCCTGGTTCGTAAAATACCTCTTGATAAAAGGTGGGTTTTTGCACCGTTAATCGGATTATGGAAATATCATTTAGCTTCCATAATATTATTATAGGAAACATCAGTTCGAATGTAAAGAGGGGATTTTTGTCTCATTTTCTATACACCGCATTTTTTAAAGCATTCGGCGGTATCAATATCAACTAAAATGACGTCAGGACCTACCTGACAAATGCATCCCCAAGGTATGATATATTCATGGTCTCTTCCTAGAAGGCCCCATATTTTTGGCGGCCCTGGAACTATGAGAGCTTCGATGCATCCCGTGACGGCATCAAAAATAATGTCACAGACAAA
Organism: Bacillota bacterium; assembly: GCA_023457255.1. Taxonomy (GTDB): domain Bacteria; phylum Bacillota; class Clostridia; order Lachnospirales; family Lachnospiraceae; genus Lachnoclostridium. The sequence continues at coordinate 148,018 of JAEWMB010000036.1, forward strand.
GCCTAATCGCTGACAATCTCTACAGTTAATGACTTCTTTATTTCGCATTTCGAATAATCGCATAAGACAGATCCTCCCGTTTTTTACTATCATATGAAGGAAATATAAAAACATGAGTAACTATATGCTTGACCTATGGGATTTTATTCAATATAATGAAAGCAGTGATTACGGATAGCGTGTGCGGGTTAATATAATAGTGGGAGGTACCGTATGAAGTGTCCATTTTGTGGAAGAGAAAATACAAGAGTAATTGACTCAAGACCGGCGGATGATTGCAGTTCCATACGACGCAGAAGACAGTGTGATGAATGTTCCAAACGTTTTACTACTTACGAAAAAGTAGAGACGATACCTTTGGTAGTAATTAAGAAGGATAATAATCGTGAGTCTTACGATCGATCCAAAATTGAAGCAGGTGTGTTTCGTTCCTGCCATAAGCGGCCAATTTCCGTAGATCAGATTAACGCACTCGTGGATGAAGTGGAAAATGCTATTTTTAATTTGGAAGAAAAAGAAGTTCCAAGTTATAAAATCGGTGAGATTTTGATGGATAAGTTAAAGAACGTAGATGCAGTTGCTTATGTTCGTTTTGCTTCCGTTTATCGTGAATTTAAGGATGTCAATACTTTTATGAACGAATTAAAGAAAATACTTGATCATGAACACGTTTAGCAGGTAATAAGCTTAGAACCTCCAAGTGGATAGAACCATATGGAGGTTTTTTAGGTGAAGTATTCTAAGGCAGGGGATAGGAGAAAGTTTCTATTTATTAGAAATTTGTTGTCACAAACATCCTGGTCTGATATAATGCAAATAGGTAATTGCTTACAAGCAATTTACCATCAAGCAATTGCTTTCCTTGGAGAGAGGAAAGGATTTGATATGTTTAGTAAATCTTTTAGCGCTGCGATTGATGGCATAGAGGCATTTATCGTGAATGTGGAAGCGGATGTCAGTGATGGGCTTCCAAGCTTTGATTTGGTTGGTTTTTTAGGCTCAGAGGTAAAAGAAGCGAAGGAAAGGGTAAAGACAGCAATTCGAAATTCTGCTTATTCCCTGCCGCCAAAGCGTATTACCATCAATTTATCACCAGCAGATGTTAAGAAGGAAGGTACTGCCTTCGATTTAGCAATTGCTGTCGCAATTCTAACCGCATCAGGTTATATTCCCAATGATTACTTGGAACAAACATTATTTATAGGAGAGCTCAGTCTAGATGGAAAGATTCAGCGTGTAAATGGTATCCTTCCTTTTATTTGTGCTGCACAAAAACAGGGCTTCAAACGCTGCATCGTACCAAAGGATAATGCAAGAGAAGCTGCAGTCGTCGGTGATCTTGAGATTATAGGCATCGACAGCCTTAGCCAGACAATGGAATACCTATCTGGCCTTCTCATTATGAATCCGGAGTTTGTTGATGTTGCAGCTTTATTTTTACGGCAGAAGGAAAGAAATACGATGGATTTTTCTGATATCGTCGGGCAGATAGCAGCGAAAAGAGCAATTGAGGTTTCGGTTGCCGGTCAGCATAATATTATGCTGATTGGTACTCCCGGTTCCGGAAAAACCATGCTTGCCAAAAGAATTCCATCGATTATGCCGGAGTTATGTTTTGAAGAAAGCCTTGAAATATCTAAGATTTATAGCGTATCCGGGCAGCTTGACAGTAATCGTGTTTTGATATTAGAAAGACCATATCGCTCGCCTCATCACACAATCACTCAGACCGCACTTATTGGAGGTGGACGGTGTCCAAGGCCCGGAGAAATTAGTTTGGCAGCTCATGGAGTGTTATTTTTAGATGAGTTAACAGAGTTTGATAATCGAACCTTAGAAGTGTTAAGACAACCGCTGGAGGAGAAAGTAGTAACGATATCAAGACTTCATGCTACTTACACTTATCCTGCAAACTTTATGCTGGTTGCAGCTCTTAATCCCTGCAAATGCGGCTATTATCCGGACCGTAGTAAGTGCAATTGCTCCATGCGGCAAATTAAACAATATATTGGTAAGATTTCCAGACCGCTGCTGGACCGAATTGATATTTGTGTTGAAACAATGCCAATCGCATACAAAGAATTAACTTATGGTAAGGGAAAGGAGTCCTCTTCGGTTATCAGAGAACGGATAAAGGCGGCAAGAAAACGCCAATTAGACCGTTATCAAAAAAGCGGCAAGTATTTTAATTCTCAGTTATCACCTTCGGAGGTTAAGAAATATTGTTCCCTTGGAGATAAGGAGCAAAAGATTTTAGAACAAGCATTTACTTCTATGAACTTAAGTGCAAGAGCCTATCATCGTATCTTAAAAGTTGCCCGTACTATAGCGGATTTAGAGGGAAAGGAAATGATTGAAAAGCACCATCTAATAGAAGCAATCGGTTATCGGGGACTGGATAGAAAGTATTGGGGGGAAGTATAGATGGAGAGGGAAGAAAAGAAACGATTGCTGTGGTATTGGATATCAAAAAAGGAAGGGATCGGACATAAGACGATTGTTATGTTATTAGACGCCTTTCATTCGGTAGAAGGAGTTTTTAAAGCAACACAAGAGGAGTTAATAAAACTTAACTTAAAGGAAGAAGTAATTGCTTATCTGATTAAAAAATATTCCATCGAAGAATTAGAAAATGAATACGATCATATGAAAAAGCGAGGGATTCATTTCATCAGTATAGAAGATAAAGAGTATCCTGAAAAATTGAAAAAACTTTATGATGCACCTTGGTTTCTCTATTATCGCGGAGAGCTGCCGAAAGTCAGCATGCCTTCCATCGCTGTTATTGGAGCCAGAACTTGCAGTGCTTATGGCAGTGATGCTGCTTATTATTTTTCCAGAGAGTTAAGTAAACTTGGGATACAGATTATCAGCGGACTTGCAAGGGGGGTGGATGGTATGGCTCATAAGGGTGCATTAAGCTGTGGTGGTAAAACCTATGGTGTAATCGGTAATGGGCTTGATTTATGTTATCCCAGGGAAAATTATGGGCTGTATCAGGAAGTTAATTTACATGGTGGAATTCTTTCGGAATATCCAATGGGTTCTAAGGCGTTACCGTATCATTTTCCCTTAAGAAATCGAATAATAGCTGCACTTTCCGACGGGATATTAGTGGTGGAGGCTAGAGAAAAGAGCGGTACTTTGATAACGGTAGACAGTGGATTAGAGCAAGGAAAGGATATCTTTGCGCTGCCCGGAAAGCTTACCGACGAGTTATCAAAAGGCTGTAACTTATTAATTCAAAACGGAGCCAAGCTAGTATTAGGTCCCGAGGATATTCTAGTGGAGCTTAGAAATCAATATCCTTCTTTGTTAGGTGTTAAAACCAATGCAATCACATCAAAAAAAGAAGATTTAACCGAGATGGAGCAAAGGGTCTACTCTTTGTTATCGTATCAGGCTATTCATGTTGAAGAGTTGTTGGTGAAAACAAATTTAAATCAAGGACAGTTACTAGAGGCTTTGTTTGAATTGGAGAGCAAACAGTATGTGAAAATGGTTACCGGGCAGCAGTATATAAGGACGTTGTAGAAAATGGTTTTAGAAGCTTTGGTTATCTTTGGTCTAATATATTTGAATCCATAAGCCGATAAGCAACCATTTTTATGGTAAGGTGATTTGTGCTGAGTGCAGGAATATTTGTCAAAGAAAAGATAAAAAACGGCAGTGTGTGAGAACGACTCAAAGCAGATGATTTGAATTAACGAAGGAAGGGATTATTTTAATTTTCTATTTACATTTTCGATAAAAATTGTAGAATAATAAGAAAATATGATATTTAAGGAAGATTAAACCATGAAAAAAATAAAATCAAGTTATCATCTGTCTTACTAGGAGTTTTAATTTATATTATAATTACCTGTTTTATTAGGATTTTATTTTAATTGTATTAATAGCCTTTTACAAATTCTTTGTACAGCTTTGAGGAGAAATTTGTGGAAATAGAAAAACTTGGAGGTAAATATGGAGGAAAGTCTATTTTTTGAAGGTTTAACAAAAGAATTACAAATAGCAGGAGTGATGGCATAGTTATTGGAATTGTTATGCGAATCTAACAGATGCCGAGGAAATGGGGTACACTGGTAAACTCTACGAAAAAAATGAAATCACTATATCGGGAGTCACCAAGGAGATTAATGTTAACTATTTTGCATATTGTAAGAGTAATCCGGAAATGGCGGATGCAGATTGGTTTTTATCAGCAGAAGCATACCATAGGTCTTTAGATTTAACTTTTCGTGGGGGAACAGGAAAGAAGTGGCTTGCCACTTCTTGTTATTTGTAGCGTTATCTTTAAAAATCACCACTCTGTGAAGTGAAGCATAGTTCTAAATGTTTGTTATATAATTAGGAACAAATAAAAATATATGTTGAAAAAAGACATGAAAATTTATTAATAAATAGATAAGATAATTCATATACTTGTAACGAAAAAAGACCAAGAATCTTTTTAAAAATTGTTGGTCTACTACGAGATATAAGAGATATTATCGGAAAGTGTAATACTATCTTTTACAAATTTAATAAAATTTTACTTGAAAGCCAATTAGAAATAGGATATGATTATTTGAGTTTAGAGCCGAAGAATTGGAAAATAATGATAAAGCTCTGTGAAATAGAAAATTAAGTGAAACGATGGTGCCTCCCTATACTAATTTTGAACATGAAAAGTAGGGGAAAGGGTTTTATCAGCATTGTGTATTAAGAGAGTATTCGTTGTTTCATGACATAGATGAGGGGAGCTAGACAATGCCAAAATATTTAGTAATTGTAGAATCGCCTGCAAAGGCAAAAACAATTAAAAAGTTTTTAGGAAATAATTATGAAGTCCTTGCGTCAAACGGCCATGTAAGGGATTTACCCAAAAGTCAGATGGGGATTGATGTTGAGAATGGATTTGAACCAAAATACATTACAATTCGGGGAAAGGGAGACTTACTGGCAAAGCTTCGCAAAGAAGCGAAGAAAGCGGATAAAGTATATCTTGCAACTGACCCTGACCGCGAAGGAGAAGCGATATCCTGGCATTTATCACAAACGTTAAAGCTGGATGATAAAAATACAAGCCGAATAACCTTCAATGAAATTACAAAGAATGCAATTAAGAATTCCATCAAAGAAGCACGAGAGATTGATATGAGTCTTGTGGATTCCCAGCAAGCAAGAAGAATGTTAGACCGAATGGTAGGTTATAAAATCAGCCCGCTTCTTTGGGCTAAGGTGAAGAGGGGCTTAAGTGCCGGCAGAGTACAGTCTGTTGCACTTCGAATCATATGTGACCGGGAAGAAGAGATTAACGATTTTGTACCAAAGGAATATTGGAATTTAGAGGCTTCCTTTAAAGTAAAGGGTGAAAAAAAGCCATTGACGGCGAAGTTCTATGGAGATACAAAAAAGAAATTCACCGTAGAATCCAAAGAAGAGATGGATAAAATTTTATTAGATTTAAAAGGTGCTCAGTTTAAGATTACGGAAGTAAAGCGCGGAGAACGGCAAAAAAAGGCGCCATTACCGTTTACCACAAGTACCTTACAGCAAGAGGCTGCAAAATTATTAAATTTTTCAACTCAAAAAACGATGCGTATTGCTCAGCAGCTCTATGAAGGTGTAGATGTAAAAGGGCATGGTACGATTGGTTTGATTTCCTACCTTCGTACGGATTCGGTCAGAGTATCGGAAGAAGCGGATACCGCAGCAAGGGAGTTTATAAAACTTAAGTATAAACCAGAATATGTGAATAGTCAGGATGTTAATAAAGCAACCGGGAAAAAGATTCAAGATGCTCATGAAGCCATAAGACCTACTTATGTAGATTTAACACCGGTAATTATCAAAGAATCTTTAAGCAGAGAGCAATTTCGCTTATATCAGTTAATTTGGAAGAGGTTTATTGCAAGCCGTATGCAGCCGGCAAAGTATGAAACTGCTACAGCAAAAATTGATGGAAATGGATATCGGTTTACCGTAGCTTCTTCAAAGTTAATATTTGATGGTTTCCTGGCTGTTTATGCGAGTGAAGATGAGGAAGAAGAAAATACGGCCTCTAATATGATGTCTTTATCTGAGGATACACAATTGACATTAGAAGAATTTAACGCAAGCCAGCACTTTACGCAGGCACCGCCGCATTATACGGAGGCTGCATTAGTAAAGACCCTGGAAGAGTTAGGAATTGGCAGGCCAAGTACTTACGCTCCAACGATAACAACTATTATTGCAAGACGCTATGTCATTAAAGAAAATAAAAATCTTTATGTAACCGAACTTGGTGAAGCTGTTAATAAAATCATGAAGCAAGCTTTCCCTACTATTGTTGATGTTAATTTCACGGTAAATCTGGAAGCTTTGCTTGACGGTGTGGAAGATGGTGTTGTTAATTGGAAGACCGTCGTAAGTAATTTCTATCCGGATTTAGAAAGTGCGGTACAAGATGCGGGAAGGCAATTGGAGCAAATAACCATTGAAGATGAAACAACGGATGTGATTTGCTCTGAATGCGGCAGAAATATGGTAATAAAATATGGCCCTCACGGAAAATTCTTGGCGTGCCCTGGCTTTCCGGATTGCAGAAATACAAAACCTTACTTTGAAAAGATTGGTGTTGCATGCCCCTTGTGCGGCAGTGATATTATTATAAAGAAAACTAAAAAAGGCCGTAGATTCTATGGCTGTGAGAACAATCCGGAATGTGAATTTATGTCATGGCAAAAACCATCCGGCAAGTTATGCCCAAGCTGCAATAGCATTATGGTAGAAAAGGGACAAAAACTTGTTTGTGTGAATGAGAGCTGCGGGCATATGGAGAACAAAGAGTAAATCAGATAATAATGAGATAAAATCATTAGTAATGAGAGATAACTCTCAACATTTCATGAAAATTTCACTTGCCTAATGGTTTAAAATGAGATTGTACGAGAATTAGATACAATCTCATTTTTTTTCGAAAAGTCTCAACTTTTAAAAAAAACAGAAGCAAAGTTGTGAAATGTGTGTCAAAATAAGAAATTTGCTATTGTTTTTTAAAAAAGAATGTGATAGAATGTAACATAGACTAAAAGGTATATTATACCACATGTGTAATGTATGTTATGAATTAGGCCAAAATAAGGTCACGGGGGTTCTTACATGAGCGTACAGTTGTTGGATAAAACCAGAAAAATTAATAAGTTATTACACAATAATAACTCGCACAAGGTAGTATTTAATGATATTTGTTCCGTACTCAGTGATATTCTTGAGTCCAATATTCTTGTTATCAGCAAGAAGGGAAAAGTTTTAGGAATTAAAAATAGAGCAGATATCGCTCCAATCAATGAATTGATTAAAGATGCTGTAGGTGGTTATATCGATGGAATGCTGAATGAGCGTCTGCTGAACATTTTATCAACAAAGGAAAATGTGAATTTAGCAACCTTAGGTTTTGAATTTGACGGTGTGAATGATTATCAGGCAATCATTACACCAATCGACATTGCCGGTGAGAGACTTGGAACCTTATTCTTATATAAGAATAAAGACCAATATTCGATTGACGACATCATTTTAAGTGAGTATGGTACTACCGTAGTAGGACTGGAGATGATGCGCTCCGTGAATGAAGAGAATGCAGAAGAAAACAGAAAGGTACATATCGTACGTTCTGCCATCAGTACTCTTTCTTTCTCTGAATTAGAAGCAATCACTCACATATTTGAGGAACTGGAAGGTAACGAAGGAATTTTAGTTGCCAGCAAGATAGCAGACCGTGTAGGTATTACCAGATCTGTTATTGTAAATGCACTTAGAAAATTTGAGAGTGCAGGTGTTATAGAATCCAGATCATCCGGTATGAAGGGAACTTACATTAAAGTTCTGAATGATGTAGTTTTTGATGAATTGAAAAAGATGCAATAAATCATAACAGGCTTGTAAGGCAATCTTATGAGTCTGTTTTTTTGTGTGATTTATACATACTTTTTATATAGGTATTATAAGTATTATAATAAGAAGTAACTCCATTCGATTTTTTAACAAGGCTTATTCTGTTTAAATTTGCAGCTTTGACTTATAAAAATACTTTTTAGGTAAATTGTATGGAATCGTATGTTCAATTTTATAGGAAAAAAGTAATTGTTGATATTTTAGCAGATTTATGAAACAGCGGTACCCACTGGGTTTACCTCGTAATAATATTGTAAGGAAATTTTAATAGTACATATTACTTATTTTTAAAAGTTGTCAGAAATAATATAATTTGTTTATACGACAAAAAGATTCATTATAATACAAATTATAGCGTTATTCTTCATTTTTTTTAAATATATCTTGTGTTTTTTTGACCGCTTCTTTATAATAGTAACCAAGATTATTGAATAAAATGTCAGACAATCATAACAATGGAAGTTTAGTATGTGAAAGTTTATGGAAAGTGTTAAGAAAATGTAAAAAAATTACTAGGCAAGAACTGCCTAGCCGGAAAGAGGGAAAAAGAGATGATTAGTTCGAACGCATTCAATTATATTAATGTCTTGGACAAAGCTGCGGATGCCAGTGTAATACGCCAGGAACTTTTAGCCAATAACCTCGCTAACAATGATACGCCGAACTACAAACGTAAGGATTTAAATTTTGAATCATTTTTAAAAAGAGAATTAAAAGGGAATGATGATTTGGACAAGCGAGTCGCAAACGCCAATCTATCAAGACTTAACGGTTCAATATACACCGATAGAGAAGAATTAAGTTATCGTTACGATGGGAATAACGTGGATATTGATGTAGAAGAAGGATATCTGGCAGAAAATCAAATTCGATACTATACATTATTACAAACTATGACACAAGAGTTTCAGCGCCTTAGAACGGTATTAACAAGATAATTAGGGGGGTAATGTTATGTCTTTTTTTAATGGCATGAATATAAGTGCAAGCGGAATGTCGGCTCAAAGGCTTAGAATGGATATTATCTCTCAGAATATTGCGAACGTAGAAACTACCAGAGATGAGAATGGCAATCCATATCGTAGAAAAACTGTTGTATTTGCGGAAAGAGAGGCGGACCGCTTTGGTGCGGTGCTGGCACAAACGGCAGCAGGCAAAGCTTCCGATAAGCAAGGAAATGGTGTAAAGGTTACCGCGATTGTGGAAGATCATGTAACGGCGATGAAACGAGTATACAATCCATCCCACCCGGATGCAGATCAAGACGGATATGTAACAATGCCAAATGTAAATACGGTGACTGAAATGACAAACTTAATCAGTGCAACACGTTCTTATGAAGCGAATGTTACAGCTTTTAATGCTACAAAAAATATGCTTTTAAAAGGTCTTGAGGTAGGCAAGTAAATTAGGGAAAGGGGATTTCAATGGATATCACTGGTATTTCATCTATTCAAGGACTAGGTTCTCTTAAGAATGGAGTTATCAATGTTTCTGAGAGCACAACGAAAAATCGTAATCAGGCATTTGAGACTATGTTTCAGTCTGCGCTTGATATGATAAAAGAAACGCAAGCGTATACAGATCAGGCAGAACAGGCAGCAATGGATTATGCGATGGGTTTAACAAACAGTACTCATGACTTGCAGATTGCACAGTCGAAAGCAAGTATTTCCTTGCAATATACCGTAGCGGTACGCAATGCGGTTTTGGATGCATACAAGGAGATTATGCAACTACAATTTTAGCATACGAGGGTTAAATAATGCAGGAACGAATAAAACAGATACCTGTTCGCTTATTAGAAATATGGAAGAAATACAGTAAAAAGCAAAAAGTAATTATCATTAGCGCAGTAAGTTCTGTTATCTGTGCTTTGTTGCTTCTTATCTTTCTACTTGGCAGAACGGAATATGTAGAGCTCATAAAACTAGAGGATACCAAAACAGCGAAACAGGCAATTGATATTCTGAAAGAGAACGGTATCGCTTACCAGTTGAAAGATGATGGCGTCACAGTTTTAGTAGATGAAACAAAAAAGACAGAAGCAAAATTATTAATAGCAGATAGTGAGATTGCTTCGAAAGCAAAGTTAAGCCTAGAACAGTTGTTAGACAATGATATGTCTACCACAAATTATGATAAGCAAACAAAGCTCCATCTATATTACCAAGGTGATTTAGAAGAGTTATTAAAGAACCAGGAAGGGATTGAGGATGCAAGAATCAGCTATTTACCTTCCGATAATAGAACAAGCATCCTGGAGACGGAAAAAGAAATTAGCTGCAGCATTTTTCTTACCATCAATGACAAATTTAAGAAGACGTCTGCAGAGGCTATAGCGATTACAGTTGCAAATAGTTTAGGGAATGAAACTACGAATAAGGTTAAAGTAATCGATCAGTACGGCAATTTATTATACAATGGGCCGGAAGATGAAGAGGGCGACTACACAAATAAAAGTTTGGAGTTTCGTCGAGTGGTATTGGATGATTACACCGAACGAGTAGTGCGTTTTGGGTTGATGAATGGATTCGACTATGTAGAACCAAGTTTTGCGCTTGATATAAATTTTGATAAGATTACGGAAGAAATTCGTGAGTATTTCGCCGCAGAGGGTTTGGAGCAAGGGTTATATCAAACATACCAAAAGATTTCATCGGAAAATCAAGGAGCTAGCGGAGATATTCCAGGCACTGACTCGAATACGGACACCGATTACTACATACAAACAGAAGAATCCGGTAAAAGCAGCTATGATGAATTAAATATCACCTATCTTCCTAGTGAGAAGCTTACTAAGACGCTAAAAGGTTGGGGGATTGTAAATAACGATACCTCCAGAGTAGCCATAGCGTTAAAACGTGTAAAGGATATCAAAGAGGAAGAATTAGAACTCCTGGGGCTGTTAGAAGACACAACATTTGAGGAATATGTACTTAGTAATAGTGAACCGAAACAATTGGAGGTAAGCGAAGAGTATTACACATTATTTGCCAATGCAACAGGACTGAATGAGAATAATATTTCTCTTATTATGTGGGAGGTTCCAAACTTTATTCCAACGCCGCAGTCTGATGTAAACTGGCAGCTAATACTTGAAATTATTCTTGCCGCATTAATTTTAGGACTATTAATTTTTGTAGTATTCCGTGGCATGGCACCGGTAGAGGTGACTGAAATTGAGCCGGAATTATCAGTAGAACAGTTATTGGCTACTACAAAAGAAAATCAATCCTTAGACGATATTGAATTTAGCGAAAAATCAGAGACCAGACGGATGATTGAAAAATTTGTGGATGAAAATCCAGAGGCTGTTGCTAGTTTGCTGCGTAATTGGTTAACAGACGGTTGGGGTTGATTAAGGAGGTAAGATATGGCTTTAAAGCAAATATCAGCAGAACTGACAGGTGTTCAAAAATCTGCAATCCTTCTGATTGCGTTGGGACCGGAACGTTCAGCAAATATATTCAAACATTTAAAGGAAGAAGAAATAGAACAACTTACCTTGGAGATAGCAAATACAAGAAGTATTGCTTCTTCTACAAAGGAAGCAATTCTTGACGAATTCTATCAGGTATGCCTAGCTCAGCAGTATATTGCAGAGGGTGGTATTACTTATGCAAAAGACTTACTTGAAAAAGCACTTGGACCGGAAAAAGCAAAAGAAGTACTTGGAAAACTTACTGCTTCGTTGCAAGTTCGTCCATTCGAATTTGTCAGAAAAACAGATGCAAATCAGTTATTGAACTTTATTCAAGACGAACATCCGCAAACAATAGCGCTTATTTTATCTTATCTTTCTGCGGGACAGGCTGCTACGATTATTTCCTCCTTAACGCCTGATAAGCAGGCCGATGTTGCAAAGCGTATTGCTCAGATGGATCGTACTTCGCCTGATGTAATTAAAGAAGTGGAACGAGTATTAGAAAGAAAGCTGTCCTCCTTAGTAAATCAGGATTACACAATTGCAGGTGGTGTTGATGCCATTGTTGACATCTTAAATACAGTTGACCGTGGTACTGAACGGCACATTCTGGAAAATCTGGAGCTCGAGGAACCGGAACTTGCAGACGAAATCCGAAAGAAAATGTTTGTCTTCGAAGATATTATTACGCTGGATGATAAGTCCATACAGCGTGTACTTCGTGAAGTGGATAACAACGAGCTTGCAGTCGCTCTTAAGAGTACAACAGAAGAAGTTCAGAGCATTATCTTCAATAACTTAAGTAAGCGTCTGGCTGCTATGATTAAGGAAGATATGGAATTCATGGGACCTATACGTCTTAAGGATGTTGAAGAAGCTCAACAGAAGATTGTTAATATAATCAGAAAGCTGGAAGACTCTGCTGAAATCATCATTTCCAGAGGTGGAGGTGACGAGATCGTTGTCTAATGTGATAAAGGCGTATTCGATTCGGTATGAAGAAGAAAAAAAGGTAATCGATTGCAATACCTTATCGGAAGAATACATTCGGAAGTTTCTAGATAGCAGAAGGAAGAAAGCTGAAATCACAGAGGAGCTTGCTTGTAGTGAGGAAGGCAATTGCTCTGGCGATGGCGGATTTCATGAAGGAATATCCGCCATAAAAATCGAAACTTTTTCAAAAGAGGATAGGCCAAGTGATGAAGATTTGATTCGGCAATCTGAGGAACAGATGGTTGCTAACAATCAAAAATTGATGGAACAATCGCAGCAAATTATTGAGCAAGCAAAATCCGAAGTTGTTCGTATGATGAACCAGGCAAAGCTTGATGCAGATAAGATAAAAATAGAGATCATGCAAAAGGCGAGGCAAGAGGGATATGAAAAGGGCAGGCAGGAAGCTTTGCTTGAACAGCAAAATAAGATTGCAGAATTAAATGCGGAAAGAAATCGATTGAAAGAAGAGTATAAACAAAAAGTACAAGATTTAGAGCCCTCTTTTGTAGAGTTGTTTCTTGCTTTTATGAAACACTTTACCGGAGTTTTCTTGGAAGATAAAAAAGAAATTATATTCCACTTGATAGAGAGGGAGTTTCTAACAATAGAAAATAGCAGTTCTTACCTTATTCGGGTTTCTAATGATGAATTTGAAACAGTTTATTCCAAGAAGGAAGAGGTTTTAAGTAAACTAAAAGTTGGTACAGAACTTGAAATTGTGGAGGACCGGCTTCTTGCCAAGGGTCAGTGTCTTATCGAGACAGATAGCCGTGTTATTGACTGTAGTCTGGATGTTCAATTAAAGAACTTAATGACGGATATGAAATTGCTGGCAGGTAAGTAGGAGCATGGAAAGGTCAGATACATTCTTTGTATCTGGATGTGAAAGTTAACAGGATATAACTTGGCAGAAGATGCGAAGCAAATTCTCATAAAAGGTGTGTTTTACACCATTAAACAAAGTGCTGTTATGTAAAACAATGTACGGGAATAGAGGTTATAAATGATAGATTTTGTCAAGTACGAAGAACTTCTAATGAAATCCTATGCAAACCGTTTGGGTAAGGTAACAAAAGTAGTTGGTTTGACGGTGGAATCTATCGGCCCTGATGCTAACGTAAATGACGTCTGTGAAATTATTTCGCAAGACAGTAATATAGCAGTGAAAGCAGAAGTAATAGGTTTTCGCGACGACAGGCTTCTGCTTATGCCATACGATGATGTCACAGGAATTGGGGTAGGAAGTATGGTATTAAACCGAAAAGAACCACTCTTGGTTAAAGTCGGTGATGAATTGCTGGGTCAGGCGTTAGATGGTTTAGGCAATCCAATGGATAGGAGTACACTTACCTTAAGTGAGAGTTATCCGGTTGATGCAAAAGCTCCTGATCCAATGGAGAGAGAATTAATCGGAGAGGTATTATCTCTCGGGGTAAGGGCTGTTGACGGTTTGTTAACGATAGGAAAAGGACAGCGTATCGGCATCTTTGCCGGTAGTGGTGTTGGAAAGAGTACCTTACTTGGTATGTTTGCAAGAAATACGAAGGCGGATATTAACGTTATTGCACTTATTGGAGAGCGTGGCAGGGAAGTAAAAGAATTTATTGAAAGAGATTTAGGCCCGGAAGGTGTAAGGCGTTCCGTGTTAGTAATTGCAACTTCAGACAAACCGGCTCTCATTCGAAAGAAGGCAGCAAAAACAGCCACAGCAATTGCGGAATATTTTCGAGACAAAGGGAAAGATGTTTTGTTGATGATGGACTCATTAACAAGATTTTCGATGGCACAAAGAGAAATTGGATTAGCCAGCGGGGAGCCTCCTGTATCAAGAGGTTATCCGCCAAGTGTTTATTCAGAGATGCCAAAGCTATTAGAACGAGCTGGTAATAGTGAGAAAGGATCTATCACCGGACTTTATACAGTTTTAGTAGATGGAGATGATTTTAATGAGCCAATTACCGATACTGCAAGAGGTATCCTAGATGGGCATATTATGCTGTCAAGAAAACTAGCTCAAAAAAATCATTATCCCGCAATTGATGTTTTGGCAAGTATCTCTCGTGTTATGAGTGCAATTGCAGCCTCCGAACATAAAAAACTTGCAGGTAAATTAAAGATGGTATTAGCGACTTACCAGGATGCGGAAGATTTGATTAATATCGGAGCCTATAAGCCTGGTACGAATAAAAACATCGACTATGCGATGAGAAAGATTGAACAGGTAAATGATTTTCTGTGTCAGCAGGTAGAAGAGAAAGCGGACTTTGAGGATACTATTTATAAATTAGAAAGTATATTTGAAGATTAATTTGGTAGAACTAAGTTCTATTAGTGAGCTGTTTCGGTATAAAATCTGCAATACATAAAAATCCGGACATGGAATTTAAGTAAATAATATTATTTCAAGGTAAGCATGTGTCTGCGTTATAGCTGTAAAGCCTGAATATGCAGGAAAGAGGACCAATATGAAGAAGTTCATCTATCCAATGCAAAATATTTTAAACATAAAAAATAAGCTGGAAGAACAAGAAAAGAATAATTACGGCATTGCAAAAGCTAAATTAATGGAGGAAGAGCAAAAGCTAACGGAATTAGTGGAGAGAAAGGATTCCTATGAATTTCAATTAAAGGAAGCGATGTCTTCCACTTTACATCTAGCTAAGATCCGAAGATTAGAAGATGCTGTAGAATCAATGAAACAATTTATTAAGCAGCAGAGAAAAGCTGTAGTAAAGGCGGAGCAAGTTGTAGAACTTGCGATGCAAAGGCTTAGCAATGCAATGATTGAAAGAAAAACCCATGATAAACTTAGAGAAAATGCTTTTGATGGTTATCTTAAGGAATATGCCGGGGAAGAAATGAAGGAAATTGATGAGCTGGTCAGTTTCCAATACGGCAAGAAAGCAAAGGAGAACGTATAATGGCGAGAAAGAAACGTGATGAGTCGGATAAGAAGAAAAAAGCAAATGGTACACTGGCAACCATACTTGTGGTTGTTGGTATTATGTTGATTTGGCTTCTTCTCTTAGGAGCATTGCTGCGTTTGGATGTTGGCGGCATCGGTACTTCATTGCGCCCGTCATTAAAAAATGTTCCAATTATGAGTTTGTTATTGCCGCCGGTTTCAGAAGAACAACTGATATGGGAAGAAAATTATCCATATGAAAGTATTACAGATGCAGTTAACCGTATTAAAGAATTAGAGATTGAATTAGACACTGCAATACAATCTGGCAAGGCGAATATAGATAAAGTTGCTCAATTAGAAGCAGAAGTCGCCAGATTAAAAGTATTTGAAGAAAATGTGCTTGCATTTGAAGAACGGGTAAAAGCATTTGATAAGAATGTTGTATTTAATGACAAAGCTCCAAGTATTGATGAATATAGAAAATACTATGAAGAGATTAATCCAGCCACCGCAGAAGAAATTTATCGTTTGGTGTTGGAGCAATTACAATATGATGACAGCATTAAGGAAAAAGCGAAAATTATCAAGACAATGAAGCCGTCTCAGGCTGCTCAAGTGATTGAGGAGATGACGGCGGATATCGAATGGACCGCAAAAGTACTACTCAGCATGAAATCAGATGAAAGTGCAGCAATTTTTGATAAGATGGATCAGTTATATGCTGCCAAAATATTTAAGAAGATGGCCGACATGGATGAAGATAAATTAAACAGCATAAAAGCAAGTTTGGCTAATTAGTCCGATATGTCTTAAGCTCTTTTGATAATTTATTTAGATGGTATGCAAAGCTTGATAAGCAGAGCTTGTTAAGTTTTACATAAATAACAATATGGGAAAGGAGGGATATGTGTGCAGATGCAATCGATTAGTAAGGGTGCAGTAGATACTGGAAATTTCCTAGCCATGGCTGCGTTTGAAAGTAAGACTGCAAATAATCCAAAGACATTGTCTTTTGATAAAATGTTACAAGAAAGTGCTGAAGTTAAATCACAATCGGATCAATCGGATACTTCCTATCATAGGACGAAAGGATTACCCAAAGTATCAAAGGATAATATTACGGCAGATAATAGTAAGGAAGTACTAAAAAGTCCTGTAAAAAATGACAATAGTACTTCGGATACTAAGTCGGTATCCGGTGAAACAGAAAAACAGGATTTAAATAGTCAAGCGGAAAGTATTACAAAAGCAGTCGAAGAAATGAAAGAAACAATAGTAAGAACTCTTTCGATTACAGAAGAAGAATTGACAGAATTTATGAGTATCTTAGGACTTTCCATGTTAGATTTACTAAATCCGGAACGTTTAAAACAATTAACGCTTGCAAGTGCCGGTGCTGAAGATATTACTATTTTGTTAACGGATGAAACTCTCAATCAAGCATTAAATCAGTTACTTCAGGCGCTTGATCAAATCATGGACCAATGTGGAATTGAACAAGAGAATATTTTAGCATTGCAAAGTATGGAACAAGATTTTGCTGCTCTTACGAGCCAGCCTCAGGAGGAATTAAGTACCGATGAGCCGGCGGATGTTGCTGGAAGTAGCCATCATAAAGTGCAGGAGCAAGTTCTTGATACGGAGGAAGAAAGTACTGTTGACTTTGAATTCTCTGCTGTGAAACAAAACGATACCAGTAATACGAATCAATCCACTGATACTCAGGAAAAGCATCAAACATCGGAGAAGCAAATAGCACCAGGTGAACAATTCTTAAATCAGTTAACACAGACAGTTACAACTACAAGAACAGATTTTACAAATACGTTAACAACAATAGAAGAAGTTCGTAATATTACAAATCAGATAGTGGAGCAGATTAAAGTGGTAATAAAACCATCACAGTCCACTATGGACATGATGTTAAATCCGGAGCATCTGGGAAGAGTTCAGCTTAATATAAGTTCAAAAGAAGGAGTTTTAACAGCTTCTTTTATCACTCAGACGGAGGCCGCAAAGGAAGCAATTGAAAGTCAGATTCAAGTACTAAAAGAAAATCTTGAGGCACAGGGATTAAAGGTGGAAGAAATGGAAGTTACTGTAGCAAATTTTTCTTTTCATCAAAACAGTCAGATGGATGGACAACGTAGTAATGATGAGCAAGCAGGAGCAAAAGCCAATAAGGTTCTTCGGGTAGATGGTTTTGACGATGAACCGGCGGAAGAAGAGGAAGCAGGTAATCAAAATGTTTTGACCGGTTCAAATTTTGATACCTCAGCTTAGCTTTCGGGAAAGGAGGACAATATGGCAGAAATTATCGGCAGTGTCAAAGATGGTATTTTAGAGCAGGCAAGTAGTGCCATTACAACGACGAATAAAGCGAAAGTTGGGACTTCAGAACTTGGCAAAGATGCATTCCTGCAACTGTTAGTTTGTCAGATGCAGAATCAAGACCCTTTAAATCCAAGTACGGATACCGAATTTGTTTCTCAGTTAGCAACATTTTCTCAATTAGAGGAATTACAGAACCTAACTGCTGCGACGGATAAATCACAAGCTTTTTCCTTAGTTGGAAAAGATGTTATTTTAACTACAACGGATAGCAATGGAAAAACAACTTATGTCAGCGGAACAGTTGACTTTGTAAATATGTCAAAGTTAAAAGCAAAGCTTTCTGTGAATGGCAATTTATATGATTTGGATCAGCTATATACTGTTGTTGATAATAATTACATTATTGAGCAGGGCAGACCTAAGGTACCGGATAAGGTGAATTTTGAATTTGATGCAGATAAACCAAGTGATCTTACTTTTGAAGTAAATCTTGGCGAAGGTGAAACCGTAGCAAATCAAGTTGCTGTCATTATCAACAACCTTATTTTGGATTCAAAGTATGTAACACTGAATGGAAATAAGGTAACGATAAGTAAAGATATCTTATCTTCTTTACCAAACGGAGAATATAAGCCTGCGGTTGTATTTAATGATTCTTTATATACTACAATATCAGATCAGGTTCATATTAAAGTTGTGAATTCCGAAGTAACAAGTATGCCTTCTGGAGATGAGAATACAGAATCCGGAGAAAATAATGGCAGTGGTGAAAATGATAATTCGAATCCCACAGAAGACGCATTAGTTTAAGAGAAACAAAAGTTTGTTTTCACAATCGACAGGAGTAGTGATAAGTATGAATCAAATAAATAAAAACTTTACCTCCATCGAACAGGCGGCAAGTAGGTATCTGCCTAATAATAAGCAAACGGCATCCTCTATCTTACCTAGTGGTAAGAGTTTTAGAGAAATCTTATTAGAGCAGCAGTCAATCACAGGTGATACGGAACTTAAATTCTCAAAACATGCAAATGAGCGCCTATTAAGTAGAAAGATTGATTTAACAAGTTCTCAATTAGAACGGTTACAATCAGGAGCGAGAAGAGCAGGTGAGAAGGGAATCAAAGAGTCGTTAGTCATGGTGGACAATCTCGCATTTATCGTAAATATTAAAAATAATACCGTAGTAACTGCAGTGAATGATGGAGAGGATAGGGTATTTACAAACATTGACGGTGCAGTAATTATGTAAAGATGTGAATGAACGCTGGACCTTCGGGAAGCGAGGTTAGTGGATGGACAGAAGCTAATCACATTCACCAAGTAGGAGGTTTTTTTCTTATGATGAGATCATTATATTCTGGTGTCTCCGGACTTAGAGTTCACCAGACCAAAATGGACGTAATTGGTAATAATATATCAAACGTTAACACAGTAGGCTTTAAAGCCAGCTCTGCAACATTCTCTGATATTTTATATCAGACAACTAAAAGTGCTTCCGGACCTAATCCAACCACAGGAACGGCTGGTACAAATGCGATGCAAATCGGTCTTGGTGCAAATCTTGCATCTATTACAACAAGCATTACAAAAACCGGTGGTTCTCAAAGAACCGACAATCCTTTCGATTTGATGATTGAGGGAGACGGTTTCTTCGTCGTAAATAATGGAGTAGGTAACTTTTTTACCAAAGCAGGTTCTTTTAACGTAGATGCGGCAGGAACTTTATGTACTCCAACGGGTGCGACTGTAATGGGATGGCAGCCAAGCAGGGAGGACCCAAGCAGGACGGTAGCCGGTACAGTTTCTCCACTTCGTGTTATGTCACCGGAGAATCTTTATTCCGCACCGGAAGCTACCACAGATATCTATCTTCATGGAAACATTGACAGCATGGATACAAACTTAACCTCATCTACAGGACGTATCGTGAACATGTCCTTCTTTGATAATTTAGGTAACAGCTATACTGCAGAACTTAAAATTAAGCAAAGTGAAGAAAGTACAAGTGATTATAAAGTTACGATACAAAATATTTACAATAAGAATGGTGATTCTATTTTTGTTAAGGAAGTGGTTGATCCGGACACCGGTGATATCACATATGAAGCTTCCAACATTACGGATTTTAGTTTTGGGAATGGGAGTGGTTCAGTTACCGTAAACGAGGATGGTACTTTAGAAGTAGAATGTGATGAGATTGATCTTAAATTTAATGGTGCAAACGGTAATTTTGTTAGTGTTGGAGATGATGCTGACGACGCAACAAGCATTAAGTTTAAGATAAATGCAGACCCGGATCCATTTAAAGAAGTCAATATTGATTTCTCTTCGATTACTATGTACAACAACAGTGGTACAACCACAGTTGAGTCTACAAAAGGAACAAAAGATGATGGTTCCGGTGCAGGTAAGGCAGCCGGCAATATGTCAGGTATTTCTGTTGATCAACAGGGTATGATTTTTGGTACTTATGACAACGGTGACCGCAGATTGCTTGGACAGGTTGTCGTTGCAACGTTTTCCAATCCAGCCGGTTTAGAGGCTATCGGAAATAATATGTTTGCAGCCACACCAAACTCCGGTGAATTTAACGGTGTTGGTGAAGACATCACAGCATCGGGCGGAAAGTTTATAACAGGTGTACTTGAAATGTCAAATGTAGACCTTTCACAGCAATTTACGGAAATGATAACTACACAAAGAGGTTTCCAGGCGAATTCAAGAATAATTACAACCTCAGATACCCTTCTTGAGGAATTGATTAATCTGAAGAGATAAGTGTAAAGAGAATTTCTAAGGCGTTAACAGGTGCCGCCTAAAAGATTCTATAGCTTTACACAGAAGCTTGTGACTGCGTAATCCCCGCACAAACTTCTTATCTACCGAATGGACCTGTTTAGGAGGATTCGTTTTACTTCCTGCGTCTGATGCAGCGGTTTTGGATGCAGGAAGTTCTAATGAGGGAAGGGAGGATATCATGATTAATCTCACCAGATTAAATGATATATCATTTACATTAAATTGTGATTTAATAGAAATCATAGAGGAGGTTCCGGATACGGTAATTACCTTGGTGAATGGGAAAAAAATATTCGTAAAAGAAAGTAGACAAAATGTTGTGAGTCTAGTAAAATTGTATAAAAAAGAAGTTTTATGTCAGACAATATCGGAAAATGATAAATAATATCAAAAATAGGAATTTGAAAAAGAAGCACGAAAAGTGCTGAAGATATAAAATTTATATATGGAAATGATAGTACAAGATGCTAAAATTTCTGTAAAATAGAAAGATTGAATATTTGACGATAGGTGGGTGGTTTTTTTGGATTTAGCATCCGTGGTTGGTTTAGTGCTGGCAATGATTCTTGTTATCTTTGGTATCACGATAAAGGATGGTTTCTCAGCGATTATGGGTTTCATAGACAGAGACTCAATCTTAATTACCTTTGGTGGTGCGTTTTTTACGGTATTAGCAATGAGCCCGAGTTTTTCTACATATTTGAATGGCTTGAAGAGTTTTGCTTTAATATTAAAGCCGCTTCCTTCGAATGAGAAGGAAACCATTGAAAGTATTATTACTTTATCTAATGTTGCTAGAAAAGAAGGATTATTAGCGCTCGAAGAGGCAGCAAATAGTATTGAAGACGAATTTATGAAAAAAGGAGTTCTTCTAATCGTAGATGGAACTGATCCGGAATTAGTAAGAAGTATCTTAGAAACAGAACTTGGATGTATTGAAGAAAGGCATAAATCTACCATTGGTTTTTGGGAAAACCTTGGTGCCATGGGTCCTGCATGGGGAATGATTGGTACGTTGATTGGTCTGATTAACATGCTTGGTAAAATGGATGACGTTGCTTCCGTTGGACCTAATATGTCTATAGCATTAATTACCACCTTGTATGGTTCTTTGCTTGCAAACTGGATCTGTGCACCGGTAGCAAATAAATTAAAGACGAACAATGCGAGTGAAATCATGATGAAGGAAGTTATGGTGGAAGGCTTACTGTCAATTCAGGCAGGTGAGAACCCTCGGGTAATTGAAGAAAAATTAAAGTCCTTTCTGTCCCCTGCAAAACGTAATGAGTTAGCAGGACAAGAAGGTGGTGAATCAATTGGCTAGAAAGAAATCGGAAGAAGCGCCAAAGGGAGCACCGGAGTGGATGACAACCTTCTCTGATTTAATGAATCTGCTTCTTTGTTTTTTCGTATTACTGTTTGCTTTCTCAAACGTAGATCAAGAAAAGTTTGAACAAGTAGCAGCTTCTTTCTCCAGTAGCTTTAGTATCTTTAGCGGAGGTCAATCTTCAATTGGAGATGGTCAATTGATTAATATGGGAGCTGCGCAGTTAACTGAGTTTGATGAGTATTTCACCAATATGGGGCAAACCACAGAGAATACGGAAGGGGAAGAAATTGACGAGCTTAAACAGGTTTTAACGGAAGCCAATAAAGCTGAAACCGAAAAGATGTATGACAGTATCTCAGAGATGAGTTCTCAGTACAATTTAGACAATTATCTGGACATTGAGACAGACCAAATGGGCGGTCAATATGTTTTGATAAATATCAGCGGTTCTTTACTTTATAATTCTGGAAATGCAAAACTTAAGAGTGAGGCGCTCCCTGTCTTTTCTAAGGTTGGTGACATTCTAAAAAAATATAAAGGATACCGTATCTCAGTGATTGGACATACCGATAATGTGCCGGTTACGTCTGGGATATACCGAAGTAACAAAGAATTGTCTGCTGCCAGGGCAATCAATGCAGCCGAATATTTGATTGAGGTCAAAGGGATTAATCCAGCCTACATTGAATGGATTGGCCGAGGTGAATATGATCCAATCGC
Organism: Bacillota bacterium; assembly: GCA_023457255.1. GTDB lineage: Bacteria > Bacillota > Clostridia > Lachnospirales > Lachnospiraceae > Lachnoclostridium. The sequence goes on from JAEWMB010000036.1 coordinate 170,458, forward strand.
GGACAATAGTAATGAAGCAGGAAGGTCCAAAAACAGACGTATTGAGATTAGAATATATAATTCTCTAAATACAAATTAAGTAAGCTTTTAAATTAATTAGGCAGACGAAAGAAATTTGAAAGGCAAGGTATTTCCTATGAAAAAGAATATCTTAACGGTAATTATACTTGCTACTACATTAATTAATATGACATTAATGATAGTCATGCTGTTTGTATTTCTACCGAATGTAAAACAGACTAACAATTTAATCACCAAGGTAGCACAAACTGTTGATCTGGAACTTGAGAATGTAGTTGTAAAGGAGGAGAAGGTTTCTATCTCCGATATCGATACTTATAAGCCTACTGATGTCACAGGTTTAACCGTTAATCTCAAGAAAGAGCAAGGAGCCGGCAAAACTTATTATGCTGTAATTAAATGGTCCTTAGTACTAAATAAGAATCATAAGGATTACAGTAAAATGAAACCGTTAGTGGAGGCAAATGAAAGCAGAATCAAAGAGGTGATTCGTACTGAAGTTGAGAAGTATACAGTTAGTAACGTGCAGGAGAACAAAGAGAATATCAAGACCGATGTATTAAAGGTACTTCAAGATGATGTTTTTGGTTCTGATTTTATTATTAGTGTGACATTTGGTGACTTCGTTACTGAATAGAACAGATTTCTTGAGGTTGGGAGGCTAAACGATGGGAGATGTATTATCCCAAAGCGAAATAGACAATCTGTTGGCTGCACTTAGCAGTGGTGAACTTGATGCAGATGAATTCAAGGAGACGGGTGAGAAACAAATAAAGAATTATGATTTCCACCGCCCATCAAAGTTTTCGAAGGAACACCTAAGGACACTTGATATTATATTCGAACATTATGGCAGATTGTTGTCAACTCATCTGCCGGCGTATCTAAGAAAGAATGTACAAGTGGAGGTTATTAACTCTGAAGCTGTTGTGTATCAGGAATTTACCAATGCGCTGTCCAACCCTGTTTTGCTTGGTATCATAGATTTCTCTCCTCTGGAGGGAAATATTATAATTGAATTAGCAGAGAATGTTGGCTATGCTATAGTCGACCGTATGCTTGGAGGTAGTGGTAATCCACTTGAAAAATCCAGAGATTTTTCTGAAATTGAATTGGTTATTATCGAGAGAATCTTTACGGTTATGACTAATATTTTGGCAGAACCTTGGGCGAATGTTGTGAGACTAAACCCAAGATTGATTCGTATCGAGACAAACTCGCAATTTGCTCAGATTATATCGCCAAGTGACATGGCCTCAATTGTAACCTTGAACATAAAAATAGGAAATATTGAGGGTATGATGAATGTTTGCCTTCCATATGCTTGCTTGGAAGTAATTATTGATAAGTTGAATACGAAATATTGGTACTCTACGATGCAGGAAAAAGGAGATTCCAATTATCAGGAATTTATTGAAACTGCGATTGCGAAAGCTAGAATACCAGTGAAAGCAGTACTTGGTAAAAGCAGTATTTCGTTAAATGAGTTAATTCATATGCAAAAAGGCGACATTATTAAACTGGATCGAAAGATTGACGATGAACTCAGTGTTTATGTGGGAAATATCAAAAAATTTACAGCGTTACCTGGTGCGTCATCAGATTCTTATGCAGTTAAAATATCAACTATAATAAGAGAGGAGTAGCAAATCGATGGATGGTATGTTATCTCAAGAAGAGATTAACGCTCTATTAAATGGCATGGGTACCGAAAATGTAGAAACCGCTGCTGATCTCGAATCACTCACGGATTCTGAAATTGATGCTCTGGGGGAAATGTCAAATATCAGTATGGGGACCGCTGCAACAACGCTTTCTGCACTGGTAAATCAAAAAGTAACAATCACAACTCCAAAAGTATCCTATGCTAAGTGGGAAGATTTATTGTCAGCGTATGATCGCCCATGTGTTTTTATTCAGATTTATTATAAGGATGGTTTAGATGGAAATAACATCTTAGTCCTAAAAGAGAAGGATGTAAAGATTATCACCGACCTAATGATGGGCGGAGATGGAGTAAATAGTGAGGGAGAGTTATCGGAGCTTCATTTAAGTGCAATTGGAGAAGCAATGAACCAGATGATGGGTTCCGCATCCACATCACTTTCCTCTATGTTAGAGAAAAAGGTGGACATCTCTCCGCCGGTAGCAAGTATTGTAGATATCCCAGAGGTGATCAATGGGGGAGATATTGCGGATTTCTTAAAGGGACGATTTGTAAAAGTATCTTTTCGTATGGTAATTGGTGATTTGGTGGATAGTGAACTGATGCAATTATATCCTTTTGATTTTGCCAGGGATTTATATGACCAATTTATGAGATATACCGAAACAGAAACAAATGCAGCCACAGGATATTCTCAACAACAGTCAAAAAAAGAAGAATCAGTAACACCTGCTCCGGAACCAGTTACAAAAAACAATTCGTTTACACAGGACATGGAAAACACTATGAAGATGCAAACACCACAAATGCAGCCGCAGGGGATGCCACTTCAGGGAACGGCTATGCAGGGAATACCTTTACAAGGTATGAATATGCAGCAAGTACCGCAAGGGATGGTACAAAATGTGAATATAGCACCTGCACAATTTCAGCCATTTGTTAGTACTGGAAGTCCTCTGTTGCAGACAGAGAATATTGATTTGTTATTGGATGTGCCTTTGGAGGTCACAGTAGAACTTGGCAGAACAAGTAAATCTATTCGAGAAATACTTGATTTTGCACCAGGAACTATTGTAGAATTAAATCGACTCGCTGGTGAACCAATTGACGTTTTAGTAAATGGAAAGTACGTCGCCAAGGGTGAAGTAGTTGTAATCGAAGAAGCGTTTGGTATTCGGGTTACAGATATTATTAAATAAGTAATACGATTTTTTAACGCCGGAAGACGGTATGTTATAAAATGGTATACAGCTATTACAGATCAAAGAATAGGAGAAACAAAGTTATGGCAAAAAGTATTTTAATTTGTGATGATGCAGCTTTCATGAGAATGATGATTAAAGATATTCTTACAAAGAATGGTTATTCCGTTGCGGGAGAAGCAGAGAATGGATTAAAAGCTGTAGAAAAGTACAACGAGACAAAGCCTGATTTAGTAATGATGGATATTACAATGCCGGAGATGGATGGAATTCAAGCGTTAAAGAAGATTAAAACAGCAGATCCAAATGCGACAGTGATTATGTGTTCTGCGATGGGACAGCAAGCGATGGTGATTGAATCGATTCAATCAGGAGCAAAAGATTTTATCGTTAAGCCATTCCAGGCAGACCGTGTACTTGAGGCGGTTAAGAAGGCGATTGGCTAATGTGTTCTCTTTCTCAGATTATAGTTGCAACAGAGGCAGATTCGTCTCTACCGGTTTATAATTCTTCCAAGAGTTGGTTTGAGTTGCTTGGATTGCTTCTGTTGTTTATTTTTATTGTTGTCGGTTGCTACTTTACAACAAGATTTGTTGCAAATAAGCAATTGCGGCAGAAGAAATATAATAATTTTAAAGTGATTGATACTTATCGAATAACACAAAATAAGTTTTTGCAGATTGTTCAGATTGGGACACGTTATGTTGTGATATCAATTACAAAAGACAATATTTCCTTTATCGCGGAAGTTTATGAGGAAGAGCTGCTGCATAAAGAAGAAACTGAGGCGAAGAAAGAGATAAACTTTAAGCAGATCTTGTCAGAGATGGCAGGAAAAAATAAAACAAATGGAAAAGGTTGATATATGCTATGACGTCTAAATGTAATCTTATCAATAAGAAGACTTTCCTTACTGGGCTTTTCGTCATTATGGTGTTTGTATTAACCTTTTTTTGTGCTACTCCAAAAAAAGTATATGCCTCTGAGGTGAACAGAACAACAAGTGAATCCACAGCGAACACGGATGATAAGGCAGTAAATAATAATGATTTAACTTTTTATTTTAACTCTGGAGAAGGGACAGGCTCGCTATCGGCAACTCTTCAGATGCTCCTAATCTTAACCGTGATTACTTTGGCACCTTCGATACTAATTATGCTAACATCATTTATTCGAATTATCGTGGTGCTTCACTTTGTCCGTTCTGCCTTAGGAACACAGACAACTCCTCCTAATCAGGTATTGATTGGATTGGCGTTGTTTTTGACGTTGTTTATTATGTCACCAATACTCACAAACATTAATGCCAATGCCATCCAGCCTTTATCAAAGGGAGAGATCACGCAAGAGCAAGCTTTTGAAAAAGGATTGGAGCCACTGAGGGATTTTATGTTTGATCAGACTAATGAAAAAGATATGCATTTATTTCTTGATATTGCCGGAGTTACAGAAGTTGAAAGCAGAGCTGATGTCCCATCTACAGCATTAATTCCTGCATTTATCATAAGTGAGTTAAGAGCGGCTTTTATTATTGGTTTTCTGATATACATACCATTTTTAGTAATTGATATGGTGGTGGCTTCCACTTTGATGTCGATGGGTATGATGATGCTCCCGCCTACGACGATTTCTATGCCATTCAAAATCTTATTATTTATTATGGCGGATGGATGGAGTTTAGTCATTGGATCAGTAATCAAAAGCTTTTACTGAAAGGAGGGATAGTGTATGGATGAAAATTTATTGGTGGAACTATTACGCCAAACATTATTCTTAATTATCAAGGTATCTTCTCCGATGTTGATTACTTCACTTGTAATTGGACTTGTGGTAAGTGTATTACAGACGGTTACTTCGGTTCAAGAACAAACCCTCACTTTTGTTCCAAAGTTAATCGGAGTATTCCTGGTACTTATGCTTTGCGGTAATTGGATTATGAAAAATATAACGGAATATTTTTGGTACTTAGCAGATAACTTCCGTTACTTTATTCAGTGACAGGTGCTACTATGGTAATACCTGTAGAACAGTTAGTTTTCTTCTTTGTGATACTGGTGAGGATATCCGCATTTATTTATACCGGGCCATTTTTTAGTCTAAGGAATGTGCCGCAAAAGGTTAAAGTAGGGCTATCACTGGCGATAGCCGTTATATTAAGTCAAACTGTTTCTTATTCAGAATTAGTTTACGAAGGTGTTATTGGGTTTGCTATTCTTATTATAGGGGAGGCATTAGCGGGTGCCATTATGGGGTTTTTCTCCAATATTTGTTTTCATATTCTTTCTCTAGCGGGACAATTGATGGATATGGAAATTGGATTTTCGATGGTGAATGAATTTGATCCGATCTCAAATGTTCAGGTTACAATTACTGCAAACTTCTACCATTATGCAGTAATGCTGTTGCTATTAATAACGAATATGCATCATTATATTTTAAAAGCACTTGTAGACTCCTATCAGATAATTCCGGTGGGTGGGGCAAAAATTAACCCACTTATTTACACTGTAATGATGCAATTTGTTTTGGACTTTTTTGTCATTGCTTTTCGAATCATCTTGCCGATTTTTGCAGCTATGTTAATTGTTAATGTGGTATTAGCTATCTTAGCTAAGGTAGCACCGCAGATGAATATGTTTGTTATTGGTTTGCAATTAAAAGTGCTTATTGGGCTCATTGTCTTACTGTTTATGACTATGATGATTCCGTCGGTTGCAGATTTTATCTTTACGGAAATGATGGGAATGTTAAAAAGTGCAATTGCCTTTTTAACATGATGAAAGGTAAGGGAGTGCGTTGGTGTACCTTAAGAACGACAAATATTATGTTGCTTACCGTCTTCAGTTCTTCGCAAAAGAAGGACCCGGCGGTGAAAAAACAGAAGAAGCAACGACCAAAAAGCTGAGTGATGCCAGAAAAGAAGGTCAGGTTGCCAGAAGTCAGGAGTTAACTACAGCCGCAAGCTTGCTATCACTTTTTTTGGTAGTAAAAATGTTTGCAGGATATATCGCCGGCAGCTTTCTTGATGCCTTTTCCGAATTTTATAAAGAGATAGAAGTGCTTGCAAAAGAGGAAATGACCTATAAAATAGGGACAAGGCTAGTGAATCAGATCGGAATTAACATACTTCTTATCTGCCTTCCAGTTTTCATTACAGGTGTTGTGGTAGCTTTTGTTGTCAATGTATTTCAAGTTAAGTGGAAAATCACAGGAAAACCACTGCAGCCAAAACTTAACAAAATTAATCCGATGAGCGGATTTAAAAAGATGCTATCCATGGAAAAAATCATGGAATTAGTAAAGTCAATTATTAAAGTTGGTATCATCATTTATATTGTGTATGATGCTTTAGAAGATCAATTAGGCAAGTTGTATCTGTTGTATGAGATGGGAAACCTAGAGGCAGTCATTGTATACATTGGTGAAATCGTAATTGATCTGGGTATTAACATTAGTATTATGTTTCTAATTGTAGGCTTCGCGGATTTTATTTATCAGAAGATAAAGTTTAAGAAAGATATGCGAATGTCGAAACAAGAGATAAAAGATGAATTCAAGCAACAAGAAGGAGATCCTCAGATTAAGAATAAGATTAGGCAAAAAATGAGGCAAGCTTCCCAAAGGCGTATGATGCAAAGATTACCGGAAGCAGATGTTGTAATAACCAATCCTACTCATTTTGCATGTGCGCTGAAATATGATAAGGAAATATCAGAAGCTCCTATATTAATAGCAAAAGGTGCAGATTTACTTGCTGCTAAAATGAAAGAAGTTGCTAAGGAAAATAAGATACCAATTGTTGAAAATAAGCCACTGGCTAGAATGCTCTATTATAATGTTGATATTGAATCTGAGATTCCGGGAGAACTTTATCAGATGGTGGCTGAAGTATTAGCTTATGTATATTCGTTAAAAACATAGAAAGGAAAGGGGGCAGTAAAGATGAAGAAAACAGATTTAGGTGTTGGCTTATTTATTATCTCTTCCATCATATTCTTAATCGTTCCAATGCCTGCCATGCTGCTCGATTTTCTTTTGGCATTGAATATTTCGATTTCGATGATTATATTGTTTAATGCACTTTTTTCTCAGGAAGTGCTTAATATGTCAACCTTCCCAACGATTCTTCTGTTCACTACGGTTTTCCGTATTTCGTTAAATGTATCCTCTACGAAATTAATATTAACAGATGGAAATCCAGGAGCCGTTGTTACCCAGTTTGGTAAATTCGTAGGTCAGGGCGATGTTGTCATCGGTGTAATCGTTTTTATAATTTTAATTATTGTTCAGTTTATCGTTATTAACAAAGGTTCTGAACGTGTATCTGAAGTCACCGCTCGTTTCACTCTGGACGCCATGCCTGGTAAGCAGATGGCTATCGATGCGGATTTAAATACGGGAGCAATTACAGATGCCCAGGCAAAAGAAAGAAGAGAAAAGATTCAAGAGGAATCCAGTTTCTTCGGAGCGATGGATGGTGCGACAAAGTATGTCAAGGGAGATGCAGTAGCAGGGCTGATTATTACTGTAATTAACATGGTAGGCGGTACTATCATGGGAATGATGAAAACAGGAGCACCTGCGGCGGAAGCCTTTAGTAAATATGCAATCCTTACCATCGGTGATGGTTTAGTAAGCCAGATCCCTTCCCTGATGATATCTTTAGCAACCGGTATCGTAGTTACTAAGGTAAGTAAAGAGGCTGATATAGGCGATCTTTTAATGGGGCAGCTCTTTTCTATACCAAAAGTACTGTATATGGTAGGTGGAGCATTAGCCTTTTTAGGCATTGTAACTCCGCTGCCGTTCTTAGTATTTACAAGTTATGGCGGAATTTTAATTTTCTGCGGAACCATAATCGATAAGAAAATCAAAATTGCTAGTATCGAAGAAGAAGTTTCTACAGAAGAAATGTCCGGTGAAGAGATTAGAAAACCGGAGAATGTGGTTTCTTTACTTCAGGTTGACCAAATTGAACTGGAATTTGGATATGGTATCATACCATTAGCCGACGTAAATCAAGGCGGTGACCTATTAGACCGTGTTGTTTTGATTAGACGCCAGATTGCATTGGAATTAGGCTGTGTAGTTCCAACCATACGTTTAAGGGATAATATACAGTTAAATCCAAATCAGTATGTAATTAAGATTAAAGGAATACCGGTAAGTGAAGGTGAAATATTATTCGACCATTATATGGCAATGAATCCTGGATATGTGGAAGAAGAGATAACCGGGATTCCTACCTTCGAGCCCTCCTTTCACTTACCGGCACTATGGATTACCGAGAGTCAGAGGGAAAGAGCAGAATCCTTTGGCTATACTGTTGTTGATCCGCCGTCTATTATCGCAACCCATCTGACCGAAGTGATCCGAGGTCATTTGGATGAGTTACTTACAAGACAGGATGTTCAAAATCTTATTAATAATATAACCGAAGCAAATCATACCTTGGTATCCGAACTTGTTCCAAAATTACTTGGTGTTGGTGAGATTCAAAAGGTATTACAGAATTTATTAAAAGAAGGAATCTCAATTCGTGATTTGGTAACAATTTTTGAAACGTTAGCCGATTATGCATCAACGACCAGGGATACGGATGTATTAACAGAATATGTACGTCAAAGTCTAAAACGTGCGATTTCAAATAAGTTTTTCCAGTCAAGTGAGATGACTTCTGTAGTAACGCTGGATCCAAAGATTGAACAAGAAATCATGAACAGTGTAAAACAGACGGAGCAGGGAGCTTACCTAGCTATAGACCCTGAAAAAACAGGGAATATTATGAAATCAGTAAAAGAAGAGGTAGAGAAGTTAGAGAACCTGGGAAAAACCCCGATTATTATTACTTCACCAATTGTTCGTATGTATTTTAAAAAGCTTACGAAGGAATATTTTAATGATTTAATTGTCATTTCGTATAATGAAATTGAATCCAATGTTGAATTACAATCAGTTGGGATGGTGACTGCATAATGAATATAAAAAAGTTCCAGGCAACTTCGGAAAAAGAGGCTATTTTGTTAGCAAAAGAAGAATTAGGAAAAGATGCTATCGTAATGAATATTAAAACGATATCTCCGAAAGGAATATTTAAGCTTTTTCGAAAGCCTCTGGTAGAAGTAACTGCTGCTGTTGATGAGATGCAGGCACAAAATGAGGAAGTAAAACATCCGAAGGATAGCATAAGAAATAATTCTCAACCGGATAGTACCTTCAATCGAGGCTTCCATGTGATGAGCCCGAGGGAGGAATACAATTTCGATAAAGAACCTTCTGCCATTGAAGAAAAGTTAAATAACCTTCAGAACATGTTGGCAGAGCAATTGAATAAAACTAGTAAGCCGGAAGAAAAGGCAGAGATAAAGGAGAAGAAAAAAGAGGAAGAAACCTCCCCTAATTATGCCTGTGTCAGCTTAGTATACAATCAGTTGGTATCCCATGAAGTCGATGAAAAATATGCAAATCAGATTATATCTGAGATAGAACCGACCTTAAAAAAGGATACAACAATTGACACTATCTTAGGCAGTTTTTATCAAAAAATCATTTTAAAATTGGGACAGCCAAAAACAATAGAATATGAACAAGGGAAAACGAAATACATTTATTTTATTGGTCCAACCGGTGTTGGCAAAACAACTACAATAGCAAAGATTGCCTCTTCTTATAAAGTTTCAAAGCAAGCAAAGGTAGCGTTAATTACTTCGGATACTTATCGTATTGCAGCAGTAGAGCAATTAAGAACCTATGCCAATATTTTAGATATTCCACTCCGTGTGATATATTCTGAGACGGAGATGAAAGAAGCTATGGATGATTTTAAAGACTATGATCTTGTATTCATCGATACTGCAGGCAGATCTCACAAAAGTAAGGAACAAAGAGATGATATCGATAAATTAATTCATATTGTTTCTGAGGAAGACAGAGAAGTATACCTTGTATTAAGCGCTACAACAAAATACAAAGATTTAGTTCGTATTGCTGAAACGTATTCCGATATTGTAAATTATCGATTGATTTTTACTAAGCTTGATGAGACAACCGGTATTGGTAATATCTTTAATATTCGTATGTACACCAATGCACCACTGTCTTATGCAACATTTGGACAAAATGTTCCGGATGATATCGAAAAAATTGACGCTCAGAGTATTGCACGGCAGTTATTGGGAGGCAATGAATAGATGGATCAAGCAGAACAGTTAAGGAGATTAGTGAATCAGCAGACGCGTCCTAAAGGTACTGCCAGGGTTATTACCGTAACCAGTGGAAAAGGCGGCGTTGGAAAATCAAGTACTTCACTAAATCTGGCAATTAGCCTTAGTCGATTAGGAAATCGTGTATTAATTCTTGACGCGGATTTTGGCCTTGCCAATATAGAAGTAATGTTAGGAATACGACCAAAATACAATCTTGCCGATTTAATGTTTCAAGGAAGAGAGCTGCAAGATATAATAACAGAGGGGCCTGATAATGTTGGTTTTATTTCCGGTGGCTCAGGAATTGCAGAACTAACAAGACTTACCAAAGAACAGATTATGTATCTTATACAAAAGATGGATTATCTGGACGGCTTAGCAGATATTATCATTGTAGATACCGGAGCAGGAATATCAGACCTTGTAATGGAATTTGTTTCGGTCAGCGCAGAGGTTTTGCTGGTGACTACCCCTGAACCAACCTCGATTACAGATGCTTATGCCGTTTTAAAAGCACTTCATCGCAGAGAAAATTTTAATAAAGAGGAAACGGTAATTAAATTGATATCCAACCGAATTTATTCGGAAGATGAAGGAAAAGAGATTTACAATAAATTAAATACGGTAGTTAAGAAATTTCTTGATATTGAAATGGAATACCTTGGGGGAATACCGCAGGATAGGGCTGTATCCCAAGCAATTATGCAGCAGAAGCCTGTTATTACGGCACTCCCTAATTCAGCGGCTGCAAAGGCTATATGTTCCTTAGCGGAACGTATTTGTGAGGGAGATATAGAGGCACCGAGTGAAACAAGAGGAATAAAACGAATCTTTGCCAGCCTGATGCGTTTAAGGATGACAACCAAAAGATAAAGAATACAGGGGAGGAAACGAATGTTTAAAGACATAGCCTCAGTTGGAGATAAACTAGAGTTAGTGAAAATCAACAATCAAGGTAATGCAATGGATGAAACAAAACGCCATGTAAGTGTAGTATATGAGTTAGATGAGGCTGATTCTGCATCTATCGCCATCCCAATTGAAAATAGCAGGCTAATTCCTTTGGAAATTGGAAGTCATTATCTTATTTATGTCTATAGCAAACATGGTTTATTTCAATGTAAGGCAAAAGTAATGAGCAGGTTCCGTATTCGGAATGCGTATGCTGCGCAGATTCAGATTGTTTCTGATTTGGAAAAACAACAAAGAAGGCAGTTTTTTCGGCTTAATGTAGTGCAAGATATGTCTTTTCGTGTCTTATCGAAGGACGAATGGGATGAAATATTGAGGCTGTATGACAGCTTCCTTGATAAATCGGATATTCAAGAGATACTAAAACAGCTTGAGACAAAAAACATGTACAGTTGGCAAGAGGGAGTTATGGTTGACATCAGTGGCGGTGGAATGAAATTTAACTCCGGAGAGGTTTTCAAAGGGGATCAGATACTCCAGGTAAAATTCATCTTGGATATGGAAAGTGGTCCAAAGAAATTTCTTCTTTATGCCAAAGTTGTGAGCTGCTCTGAAGCAAAAAATCTCCCGGATATCTATGCAAAACGTATTGTTTTTTTAAAAATGAAAAGTGACGAGAGAGAAGCAATTGTTCGATACATTTTCGAGGAAGAACGCAAACGCCGAAGCAAAGAAAATAGGTTAAGTTAGTGTATTGTCGGCTAAGTTGATTTGTAGACGATACATTTGAATCATTCCTTCAAAAAGATATAGGAAAAATTAGAGTGTAGACTAGCCTATCAATAGAATGGAGTACAATATGATGAAAAATATTTTGGTGATTGATGACTCTGCACTTATGAGAAGGCTCATATCTGATATAATTAGAAGTGACAAGAGATTCAGCATAAGTGATGTTGCAACGAATGGTTTGGAAGGCTTTGATCTTATTACATTGAATCCGACAAAATATGATGCAATTCTACTTGACATTAATATGCCTAAGATGAATGGGATTCAGTTGTTGGAACAGCTAAATAAGATGCGCTTAAAGTTAAAAATCATTATGGTTAGTACACTGGCAAAAGAAGGAGCAAAAGAGACAATACGTTGCCTGGAACTTGGAGCATTTGATTTTGTTACAAAACCGGAAAGTTACATAGAAGCAAAGGATGGGGCCTTTAAAGAAAAGATATTAGCAGCATTATCCTATGCAACGGAGTTAGTATCACCTACCGGAGGAAAAACAGTACAGGTGCCCCGGACAATACTGCCTACAGTGAATAATCAAACTATGGGTGGTGCAGCGAGACCTAAGGTTTTACTTGATCGTAAAGTTCATGTCAAGGTCTTGAACAATGCAAAGAAAATTGTGGCCTTAACTTGTTCTACCGGTGGACCCAAAGCACTTCATCAAGTGATTCCAAAGCTTCCGGCAAATTTAGATGCACCGATTGTTGTTGTTCAGCATATGCCGGAGGGTTTTACCAATTCCCTGGCTTCCCGCCTGAATGAACTAAGTGCTCTAACCGTAAAGGAGGCAGAACATGGGGAAACGGTACAAAAAGGTTATGTTTATGTGGCCAAAGGTGGATCACAGCTAAGAATAGTAAAGTCAAGAGATGGCGGCTATACCCTATCTGTAACCGTGGAAGCAGCAAGAAATGGTTTAAAACCGTGTGCAGATATCATGTATGAATCCTTGAAGGATACAGATTATGACGATATTACTTGTGTAGTCCTAACCGGAATGGGTGGAGATGGAACACAGGGAATTAAGAAGCTGAATGAAAAAAATAATATTTACGTGATAGCGCAGGACGAAGCAACCAGTACTGTCTATGGTATGCCAAAAGTTATTTATGAGACAGGACTTGTGGACGAGGTAGTACCGATTGAAATGGTTGCCGGGGCTATAACGAAGAATGTGGGGGTGCAATGAGATGGATGTAAGTCAATATTTAGAGATTTTCATCGATGAAACAAAGGAACATCTTCAAAGTTTAAACGAGCAATTATTAATCCTTGAAAAAGAACCTGAGAATGAAGATACAATAAATGAGATATTTCGTTCTGCACATTCCTTAAAAGGAATGGCTGGAACAATGGGTTATAGGAGAATGCAGCGGCTGACCCATGACATGGAAAATGTATTTTCAGAAATCCGGGCAGGTAAAATGAAAGTAAAGGCTGAACTGGTGGACGTGCTCTTCAAAGGGTTAGATGCGCTGGAATCTTATCTGGAACGTATTGTTACTTCTGCTGATGAGGGTACCGAAGATAATGAGGATATTATTAAAAGCTTAAATCGTATTCTTGATGAAGGTGTAAAAGCTTTTGCGCAAGGTGCTGCTGAGAGTAAAGAAGAGATAAGCAAACCGGTAGTTAGTGCTGCGGCGACTGCAGTGAAAGAATCACCGAAGGATGACATTGCGCTCGCTGAGCATGAATTGCGTGCTGTGGAAAAGATGACACAAGAGGGCGGTCATGCATATTCTTTAACGGTTTATATACAAGAGACCTGTATTTTAAAAGCTGCCAGAGCGTTCTTAGTTTTCAAAGCGTTAGAAGAATTAGGAGATATAATTAAGAGTAAACCAGAGGTACAAGATATCGAAGATGAACGCTTTGATTTGGATTTTTCCGTAGTCTTGCTGACGAAAGAATCTATGGCGAAGGTACAGAAGGTTGTTACTGGAGTTTCTGAGATTAAGGATGTTGATATCTCAGAGATTATAGTACCAAAAAGTGAGAAGAAAGATGAAACTGTTAATGACTCAGATACAAGAAAAGATCAAAAATCCGTATTGAAAGATTCCTATAACAAGGGGGCGGCCGCTGCAAAACAGAAAGAGGCAGCGAAACCGGTTGTTAACCGTTCGGTTCGTGTTGATATTGAGAAGCTAGATGATTTAATGAATCTTGTCAGTGAACTTATTATTGCGAAAAATGGCTTGGTTTCTATGAATAATACCGAAACGAAATCCGATGCGATGGGTGGTTTTCACGAGCAGATTGAGTACTTGGAAAGAATTACAACCAATCTTCACCAGTCTGTAATGAAGGTTCGGATGGTACCAATTGAAAGCGTAGTCAATCGTTTCCCTCGTATGATTCGAGATTTATCTAAGAAACTTGATAAGAAGATGGAATTATACATGACAGGGGAAGATACAGAATTAGATCGTACGGTAATTGATGAGATTGGTGATCCGTTAATGCATCTTCTGCGTAATGCTGCGGACCATGGGCTTGAAAGCAATGAAGAGAGAATGAAGCTTGGAAAACCTGAGGTTGGTTCGATTTTCTTAGATGCTTATCAGGAAGGCAATAATGTTGTAATTGAGGTTCGAGATGATGGTTCCGGCATTAATGTAGAAGTAATTAAGAGGAAAGCAATCGATAAAGGTACGATAACCGAAGAGCAGGCAGTTGCGATGACAGATAAGGAAATCATCGATTTGTTATTCCGTCCGAGCTTTTCAACCGCTGAGGTAATCTCCGATGTTTCTGGGCGAGGAGTTGGGCTTGACGTAGTAAAAACAAAGATTGAGACACTGGGCGGAAGCATTGAAACCAAGACAGCTCTTGGTCAAGGCAGTAACTTTATTATTCGCTTACCTCTAACCCTTGCCATCATACAAGCATTAATGGTAGAACTTGGAACAGAAAAATATGCGATTCCACTTGGCAGCATTGAAACAATTGAAAATGTAGCAACGAAGGAAATCAAATATGTACAGTCGAAGGAAGTAATTCATCTTCGCGGGAACGTTATTCCATTAATACGCCTGAATAAGATTCTTGATGTGACGGAAGCTGCAAAGGAAACCGAAGATTTAACCGTTGTTATCGTTAAGAAAGGTGACAAACTTGCAGGACTTGTTGTAGATAACTTAATTGGGCAGCTTGAGATTGTAATCAAATCAATTGGCAAATATATCAATAACAGCAAGATGATAAGCGGTGCAACTATCTTAGGTGATGGTGAAATCGCATTAATTCTTGATGTAAATTCTTTGGTATAGGGGGGGGACGCAGTATGGAAACGAACAAAGTGACAGGGAATGATTCAAAACAATACATTGTTGTTACCCTTGGAAATGAACAGTTTGGAATAAACATCCAATATGTGGATAATATTGTTAGAATGCAGCGTATTACACGAGTTCCCAAAGCACAATCGTATTTTAAAGGTGTTATCAATATCCGAGGTGAAATTATCCCAGTGATGAGCCTTCGATTAAAATTTAGTTTAGAACCAGACGAAATAACCAATGCTACCCGTATTCTAATCATAAAGCTAGAGCCTCAGGCAGCAATTGGCATCATTGTTGATGAAGTAAAAGAAGTAGTTACCATCGAGGATAAAAGTGTAGATAAGATTTCCGGCAGTACGAGTGATGAAAAGGCATCTTATCTTGTTGGAGTTGGGAAACATGGAGATGGTTTGATTTCTCTTTTAAATCTCCCGGCAGTCATTATAGAAAAAGAAACAGAGGGGAAATAACACGGCAGTAACTATCGTGGGAAGAGGTTTCGAAACTTTAAATTGTGGTTAAATGGACTTCTAAGTCAGAATGCAAGAAAAGTCCGAACTACTCTTCCTGCGGTTTTTAATGCTAGTGGTAGTAAATGAAAAGTTTGGCGGTTTGTGCCTAATCACAAAGCTGTCATTGTTATAGAAGGTGCTATGCACCAGAATAGAGGTTACTATGTCTGATAAAGATTTTGACACTATGGATTCCATGCAGTTTGATGTACTAAAAGAGATTGGTAATATTGGTGCCGGTAATGCAACCACGGCATTGTCCAAGCTGCTCAATGCAAAAGTGGATATGAAAGTACCAAAGATAGAGCTTCTGGAGTTTAAGGAATTATCGGATATCATAGGCGGTGCTGAGAACGTAGTTGTTGGTATCCTCCTAACGCTAGATGGAGATATTGATGGAATGATCATGTTTATTCTCGAGCAAGAACCAGCGAGAGCGATCGTTCGCATGTTAATGCAGGGAATGTGTGAAGTTGGAGAAGAATTTACGGAATTAGAGCTGTCAGCATTGCAGGAGATTGGAAATATTATTGCCGGGGCATACTTATCTTCTCTCTCAACATTAACGAATATGACAATAACCTCCAGTATACCATACTTAGCGATTGATATGGCAGGAGCTGTTCTTAGTGTACCGGCAATAGAGTTTAGCAAGATAAGTGATAAAGCACTACTAATTGAAACAGAATTTGGTGATAAGGATCTAGAAGTTAACGGATATTTTGTATTAATACCAACCCTGGATTCCTATAACGCAATATTAACTTCTTTAGGAATGTAGGTGTGTATCTATGGGGGAAATGATAAAAGTTGGTATGGCAGACATGAATGTTTGTAAACCTCCGGATAGTATTACAACGTTAGGACTTGGATCTTGTGTAGGAATTATCTTGTACGATCCGGGGAAAAAAGTGTCTGGAATGGTACATATTATGCTGCCGGATAGTACCAAGATAAAAAACAATGAGAATATAGCTAAATTTGCAGATACCGGAATAGATGAATTAATAAGACGCTTGTTAGCACTCGGAGCCTGCCGTTCCGCATTGGTAGCGAAAATTGCCGGCGGAGCGCAAATGTTTGCATTTAGTAGTAACAATGACATGCTGCGAGTTGGTGAACGTAACGTGGAGGCAACAAAAGAAAAATTAAATTCTTTACGGATTCCAATTATAGCGCAGGATACAGGTGCTAATTACGGTAGGACAATTGAATTTAGTCCGGAGTCAGGTGAATTGCTGATTAAGTCGGTAGGGAAACCCCTTAAAAAGCTATAATTAAGTTTTTTTAATTTCCGTGAATTTTATATCTGAATACAGAGTGGAATCTGGAGAAATAAAAGTTTAAATGTTGTGTTTAATTTATATATGAGCTCATTAGCGCAGAAACTTGCGCAGAAAATAAATGATTGAGGTGGCAGATACGAAGAGAATATGCCATTGAAAAGGCACTGACACGCCGGAATTGAGGTAATTATGAAGAATAAGAACATACCTGCGATTATTACGTTATGTGCAGGAGCCATCGCAAGCATCACCTGTATAGTAAATCGATATGATCTGGTTTCTACGCTCGGAATCGTATTGTGTGTGCTCATTGTCTTTTATATCGTTGGTTTAATTGTAGGTAAAATTATTGTTAAAACAAACAAAGCTGCAAGTGATGCATATATCGAGCAGGAACGAAAGAAAATAAAAGCTGCTAAGATGGAAGAAGCGGCGTCTGAGGATGACATGATGGCAGAGTCAATGGAAGAAGTGAAAGACGAAGCAATGGTAACATTACAAGAGAAGGTTGATTAAAACAGGGGAGAGATAGCCTATGAGTGCTGATATAAAGCAAAAATTATGGGATGAATACAGTAAGAAGAGAACTCCTGACCTCAGAGAAAAAATCATAATCGAGTATGCAAATCTGGTAAAGATTGTAGCAGGAAGACTCAGCATTTATTTAGGATATAATGTGGAATATGACGATTTGGTTGGTTATGGAACCTTCGGTTTAATTGATGCAATAGATAAATTTGACTGTGAAAAAGGGGCCAAATTTGAAACCTATGCATCTCTTCGTATTCGTGGTGCAATCTTAGATCAAATCCGTAAGATGGATTGGATTCCAAGAACATTAAGGCAGAAGCAAAAACGTCTTGATACGGCATATCAAAAGCTGGAAATTATGTATGGCCGGCAGGCAACGGATGAAGAAGTGGCAAAAGAGCTTGAAATTACGATTGAGGAATTGGATACCTGGCAGAATCAGACAAAGATATCGAATTTGGTATCCTTAGACGAATACATGGAACAAGGGGAAGTAAGAGTAGAAAATATTACCAGCGAAGATTTTGTCCAGCCGGAAAAAGTAATGGAAAAGCAGGAATTAAAAGCAATGTTAGTGAAGGCATTAGAGTACCTGACAGAAAAAGAAAAGAAAGTTATAGTCTTATATTATTATGAGGATTTGACTTTAAAAGAAATCAGTGCAGTACTGGAAGTGTCTGAATCTAGAATATCACAACTGCATACGAAAGCGTTACAAAAGATGAGGCAAAAGCTGGGCAGTAACCTAAATATTTTTATGGGGCAGTAGGTGAATAAACTCTTGAGACAGCATAAATGGCTGCAAGAAACTAAGGAAACTTGTAGAGTATGAATGTATAGGGAGAGGGGATAAATGACAAATGGGAATGCAATATTTCAATTGATAACGAATAATGATGGTACTTACCTTCAGTTAATTCCGGCGAAAGGATTGGGAAAGAGTTTTTTATTCAGCGAATTGGATGAATATCTGACTAAGCGCAGAATAGATTATGACAAAATAGTAGTGAATGATGCTTTATTAAGATTAATGGAACCTAAGATAGTAAAGCTTAATAACGCTGTTCGAATGCCCGAGGGCGAAGGGATCAAAGTAACAATTTCAGAGGACCGAATGGAGGCAATTGCAAGGTTTTATCCGCCATCACCAAATGGTAATGTAATGAATTTCGCCGAAATAATTAATGATCTTGTAAAAGCAGGAGTAAAGTATGGGGTTGTTGAAGAGAATGTCAAAGCATTCTTGAAAGAAAGAAATTATTTAGAGGATATTGTATTAGCCCGTGGAACCGAACCGGTTCAAGGGAAAAATGCTGTGATAACTTACTACTTTAATACTGATTTGACAAGAAAGCCGAAAGAGAATGAGGATGGTACGGTTGATTTTCATCAGCTAAATACGATTAGCAGGGTAAGCAAAGGAGAATTGCTCGCGAAATTAGAACCTGCAATTCAAGGGAAACCGGGGATTAGTGTTGTTGGAACTGCTATTCAACCGGGGCGAGTAGAACATAAAATTCTAAGGGCCGGAACAAAAACTCAATTATCGAAGGACAACTGTTCTTTATATTCTTTGGTTGATGGGCATGTATTACTGGCTGGTGAAAAGATTAATGTTTCTGATTCCTATGAAATCAGAGGAGATGTGGATGCTTCTACTGGAGATGTTAAATATGAGGGGAATGTTACGATTAAAGGAAGTGTACGTACAGGCTATAAGGTAATTGCCAATGGAGATATCATTGTGGATGGCGTAGTAGAGGGTGCACTGTTACAGGCAGGCGGCCAGATTATATTAAAACGTGGTATTCAAGGGATGAACAAAGGTTCCCTTATCGCAGCGGGTAATATAGTCAGTAAATTTATTGAGAATGCAGAGGTTCGAGCCGGAGGCTATATATCTTCTGAAGCATTGTTACATAGTCGTGTTTCTGCAAGAGGAGATGTCATTGTCGGGGGCAAGAAGGGATATATTACCGGTGGAGAAATCCGTTCTGGCACAATGATTCAAGCAAAAACAGCAGGTTCCACGATGGGAACGAATACTTTACTTGAGGTGGGAGTCGATCCAAACATTATAGAAGAGTATCGCCGTATCGAAAAAGAGCTGCCGATTATGAATAAGGACTTGGAGCAGCTTACTCAGAACCTTTTATTATATCTAAAAAAACTAAAAGGTGGGGAGAGATTGCCGGCAGATAAGATGTTAATGGTTAAATCAATGTCGGTCAATAAGGATGCACTTGAAAAAAAGAGAGCAGAAGCAATTGCTCGAATGGAAGAACTTCAGACTTTTATGGATGATAATGAGAGCGGATGTATTAGGATAAGCGACACATTATATCCAGGATGCAAGGTAGTAATTTCGAATGTGGTATATTATGTACGTAAAGAAACTGTTCACTGCAGTTTAGTAAGAGATCGTGCGGACATAAAGTTAGGTCTTTACTAAGCCCATTTTCTATGAAGGGGGAGTCCTTATGCCTATAACACCGATTGAAATGATTTCGATACCTACGAAGTCACAAGAAGCATCCTTAGTAAAAAGTGCTGAGAATCAAAGATCCGCGAATGAGCAGTTGGCTTTTGGCGCAAAGTTTCAGGAAGAAATTAAGCATCAGAGTCAACAAACGATAGCGGCAACAAAAAGTGATAATCCGGAATATCGGTATGATGCAAAAGAAAAAGGAAATAACTCCTTCTATGGAAAGCAGAATAAACAGAAGAAAAAAGAGAAGAAAGAGAAAGAAACAACAAGAAAGAATGAAAAAGAACCACATAGAGGTTTTGATATCAGAATATAAAGGGGAACATAAATTATTATGAGTACACCACAAATAATATTACTGATTGCCGGTTTCGTATTTATTCTTCTAAGTTTCTTCCTTGTTGAACGACCCAAAGCAGGAAAGAGACAGACTAGTCTTAGTGATAGTTTCAACTATGAATTGAGCGAAGAAGAGAAGAAAAAGATAAGGCAACAAGTGCAGGCAGTGATCGACAAAGAGATGAGCGATTGTTTTCTCGATGCTGAGGATAAGCTGAATCGGTTATCGAACGAAAAGATTATGGCGATTAATGAGTTTTCTACAGGGGTTCTTGAAAAGATAGAAATGAATAATAGTGAAGTTGTCTTCTTATTTCAGATGTTAAAGGAGAAAGAGGAAGAACTAAAAGAAACCTTCTCAAAGATGGAAACAGTTCGCAGAGATGTTAGGGATTTGCTTGAGAAACTCTCAAAGCTCATGGCTGTCAGGAATAAAGTAAGTTCTGTGACTGCGAAGAGTGAAGAACATTATGAGAGTACGGAAGAGAAACTTAAGGCTCTTGAGGAAGCAGAAGCAATGGAATTTGTTCACAGTGAAAAAATTAGTGAAGATTATTCGGATACGTTAGATTCTTCCCAATTAATAGCAAAGCACAAGGATGAAATAATTAGTCTCCATAAGAAGCAGTATTCCATCCGTGATATTTCAAAGCAGTTAGGCTTAGGGCAAGGGGAAGTAAAACTTGTATTAGATTTATATGCAAATTAGATTGAAGTGAGTGAGAGGTGACAAACTATAAAGAGTCAAGGGGTTTTTAGATTTTTTTTTTATAGATAAAAAAGGGTATGGCAAACAAACCATCTGAAAACGTTGTATTTCAGATGGAACGGGTTCTTCTTGGGAAGATAT
>JAEWMB010000037.1 GCA_023457255.1 Bacillota bacterium
ATAAAAGAAAAACTGGGATGGATGAGCCCTATTGAATACAGGCTCAGCCTCTTGGCTGCATAAAAGAAAAAGGCGAAGTGGAAAAATCCACCTCGCCATAAAGTCTAACTTTTAGGGGTCACATCAATTGGTTTGCTCTTTTATTTTATATCCATACGAATTGAATTATTCCTGCATAGCTGCAACAATTGCAGGTATCAACTGCTTCTTTCTTGATACTACGCCATCTAATTTAAAGCCATTGGCTGCTTCTTTTACATGAAAGGCATTCTCAATCACTTCTTTTGCCATGGTTCCAACACAGAGCAATTCTGTTGATTCACGGATAATATTGGTTAACATAAAAAATATCATATCAACTCCATGCTCTTCTCTTGCTTTCTCCAGATATGGATACAAACGATCTTTGATTTCTGAAAGCTCTAATGCATTTAAAGAGTTAATTTGACCTACTCCAAAGGTGGTATCTCCTACAGAAAAATCTTTATAATCCTGATAAAAAATTTCGTCTGCTGATTTCGTCTTTAAATTACTTCCTGCTTCAAAAATCTCTCCGGCAAATTCCGTTACATCAACTCCCGCAATCTTAGCAAGATGTTCTGCTGCCTCTATATCTGATTTTGTACAGGTTGGAGAACGATACATTAAAGTATCTGATATAATAGCTGCACAAAGAATTCCGGCAATCGGCGGTGATATCTCAATACGGTTTTCACTGTACATCTGATATACAATCGTTGCGGTACAGCCAAGCGGCTGATTTCGGAAAAATACCGGTTTCATTGTCTCAATGGTGCCAAGACGATGATGATCTATAATTTCCAGGATTTCTGCATCTTCAATTCCATCTACCGCTTGGTCCTTCTCATTATGATCCACCATAATCACTTGTTTCCGTTCCATATTCAACAAGTTACGTCTGGAAATCATACCTCGGTAAATCCCTTTATGATCAAGAATAGGAAAATCACGATTTCTTTGCTTTGCCATTACTGTCTTGATCTCATCCACAAACGCATCCGTACGAAAAGTTATTAAGTTATCGCGAATCATAAACTGACTAATCGGCATACTCTGGTTCATTAGCCTTGCTACCGTATACGTATCATGCGGAGTACTGATTATGGTACAGCCTCTTTCCTTCGCTAACTTCATAATAGTCATAGAAACTTTGGCACCCTCACATACTACGATGCAGCCGGCTTTCATCTCAATAGCACATAGCTGAGATTCATAACGATTTCCCAGAATAACTAAATCATGTTCTTCGATATAGTCTTCCATTAAATCTGGGTTCGCAGCAGCAATGAGTACCTTTCCTTCTTCAAAGATTGCTTGCTCATCTCCCACCAAAAGAGTTCCTTCCAGTGTTTCTAAGATATTAATATAAGGTGTCTTTGCTTGTGCAAGAATTCGATTATCATATACCTCCATATAGGAGGTGGTGATATCACCAATCGTAATAATGCCCTCTAATTTTCCTTTCTCCGTAATCGGAAGAGTTACAACATTATTCTTTCTCATTAAGTTCCATGCCTTTTTTAAAGACAAGGTACTATTCACCCCTTCTGTTTCTCTAATCTCGATATCTCGTACTTGTGTTCTGACATCGGTGATATACTCCGGAAGAGTTATTTTAAATCGCTCCAGGATATATTGCGTTTCAGAATTAATCTGTCCTGCACGTTTCGGAACATAATCTCCGCCTGTTAACTTACATTTTAATGCTGCGTAAGCGATTGCGGAACAGATGGAATCGGTATCCGGGTTCTTATGGCCAATTACTATTACTTGCTTCGCATTTGTTGTCATACCTCTCCTCCTGCTAGAGATTCTTTACCTTAAAGTCCTTCTCTGCTTCCCTTTTCTGATCTTTCTTTGCGATATCCTGTCGCTTATCGTAAAGTTTCTTACCTCTAGCAACTCCGATTTCCATCTTTACCAGACTATTCTTAAGATAAATCATCAGCGGCACCAAGGTATATCCTTTCTGCTGTATCTGACCAACAATCTTATTGATCTGGAATTTATGAAGCAAAAGCTTTTTCACACGCAATGGATCTTTATTGAATATATTTCCCTTTTCATATGGGCTTATATGCATGTTATAAATATAAACCTCTCCATTTTCAATACGGATAAAGGATTCTTTAATACTGCACTTTCCCATACGCAGAGATTTTACCTCGGTACCATGCAATACCACACCTGCTTCATACGTATCCTCTATGAAATAGTCGAATCTGGCTTTTTTGTTATTTGCAATTAACTTTGTACCTTCTTTTGCCATGTCTTATCCCCCATTTCTGCCATAGGCCGTGGGAAAGAACTAAGTTCTTTCCCACTTCTTTATTTCTTTTCATTCTTCGATGCGATTTGCTCTGCCTGCAATAGAAAAGTTAATCGTACGCATCAATTTGTCGGTGTCCTCAACCCGAATAATGACAGCCTCACCTAATTTAAAGGTTCTCTTGGTATGTTCCCCGGTTAACTGATAATGCTCTTCATCGTAAATATAATAATCATCATGCATGTCTGCAAGCCGTACCATTCCCTCAACCGTATTCGGAAGTTCTACATACATGCCCCAAGAGGTCACTCCTGAAATTACTCCTTCAAAGGTTTGCCCAATAAACTGGCTCATATACTCGACTTTTTTTAGTTTCTCTACTTCTCTTTCGGACTCATCCGCTCTGCGCTCTGTTAAGCTGGATTGTCTCGCTACTTCATTTAAAATATTCTCATAATGATTAATACGCTTTTCCTTTAAGCCTCCACGCAGATTTTCTTTTATAATCCGATGGATTTGAAGGTCCGGATACCGCCTGATTGGTGAGGTAAAATGGCAATAGTATTTGGTAGATAACCCAAAATGTCCGTCACAAGTAGTGGTGTACTTTGCTTGCTTCATACTGCGAAGTGTCAATCTGCTAATCAATGCTTCTTCCGGCTTACCTTCTATTTTTCCTAATAATTTTTGTAATTCCTTTGGATGAATTTCTTCCTGCCCGATTCGCATGGTATAACCAAAGTTATTGATAAAGATACTAAGCTTTTGTATCTTCTCTAAGTCCGGATACTCATGGGTACGATATACAAACGGCAGTTCCTGCCAGAAGAAATCCTGTGCAACCGTTTCATTGGCAATTAACATGAAATCCTCAATAATCTTTGTTGCCTTATTTCTTTCATATGGTTTAATCTCTGTCGGTCTGCCATCAGAATCTAGGGTAATTTTGCTTTCCGGAAAATCAAAGTCGATTGAACCGCGTTTTTTTCGCTTTTCACGAAGTATCTTTGCCAACTCTAACATTAATTCAAACATTGGAACAAGCTCTTTATACTCTTGCCTCTCTGCTTCATCACGGTCCTCCAGGATTTTTTTCACAGAAGTATAGGTCATCCTTCTGTCAACGTTAATCACTGTTTCCGCAATACGATGACCAATTACATTGCCTTTATCATCAATCTCCATAATACAGGATAATGCAAGACGATCACTGCCTGCATTTAAGGAACAAATTCCATTCGATAATTTATGCGGAAGCATCGGTATTACTCTGTCCACCAAATATACACTGGTTCCTCTCTTTAACGCTTCCTTATCCAGCCAGGAACCTTCGGTAACATAATTACTAACGTCTGCAATATGAACACCTAATTGATAGATGTCACCTTGCTTTGAAATCGTGATTGCATCATCTAAATCCTTGGCATCTTCTCCGTCTATCGTCACTGTTTGCAGGTTTCTAAGATCTACTCTGCCACCAATTTCCGTACTGTTAACTTCTTCTCCGATACGTTCTACCTGCTTCATTACTTCATCAGGAAATTCGGTGGGCAAGCCATTTTCTAAGATTACTGATACAACGTCTACACCGGGATCATTGATATGACCGATAATCTTTATAATCTTGCCTTCCGGATTCTTGGTTTCACTGCCGTAATCCGTTAGATGAACTAATACTTTATGACCGTTTACCGCACCCTTTGTATGTTCCTTAGGGATGAAAATATCGCTGTTAAACTTCGTATTGTCCGGGATAACAAAGCCAAAGTTCTTGCTTTTTTGAAAGGTTCCTACTAACTCGGTCACATTCCGCTCAAGGATATTGATGACCGCACCCTCTCTCCGCTTACCGCTTTGTTCTTCAAAAATAGCAATTTGCACACGGTCTTTATTCAAAGCACCTTTGGTTTCACTCTCCGGAATAAAGATATCTTCTCCGTCTTCCTCACCCTCGACTTTTACGAATCCAAACCCTCTTGTTGTACCGGAGAAGATACCTGTTTTAATATTTCCATTCGTTTCTTTATACCTGCCGTTCCCATCCAGCATAAGCTTCCCATCTGATATAAGGGAATCCAGTACTATTTTTAAGTCATCTCTCTCATCCTTTGGAACTTGAAGTAAACTTGCAAGTTCACGAAATTTCATAGGACGATATGCCTTGTCTGTTATGACTCCAAACAATAAATCCTTTTTATTCTTCAATATTTCTTTTTCCATTTAAACTCCAATCTGTATACGATATTATAATGAACGTCATTGTCGTATCGGAATCTTTTCCTTCTGCGTTTCTTTTATTATTCGTTTTATGCAGCTTAATTATAATCAAAAATCAGCAAAAACATAATTCTTTCGAGTATTAATACCCTTTTCCAAATTTGTTACTTTTTGGACTGTTCCTATTATAACATGTCATCTGCCATTTGTCTTATAGCAAAAGTAAAAATCAGAAAAAACCAGAAAGATAATCTCAAAAAAAGCGAGAATAAATGGAACTCCTCCTTGAAGCTTATTCGCTTCTTTTTGGAATTATCCACCTATTCTCGCTTTCCATTTCACTTATGTGTAATCAATCTCTTATAAGCCCCAATTCATATTTAGAACTACAGAAATAGCGATGAAAAGAACACCTAAAAGCTTTGTAACCTTAACAAGTGCGCCCTCCATGGAACGACCTTTGTTCTTTCCCCAATAAGTATCTGCAACGCCGTTGATCGAACCGGAAAGTCCTGCAGACTTGCCCTCCTGCATTAATACAACAACTATTAATCCTAAACAGATGAGAACGTATACAACTGTAACTATCGCTCTTAATATTTCCATCAATAACACCTCCTAAAAGTCACACTGCATATTTTACCACAAAGGCGGTAATAAGACAAGTAGTAACTGATTTTGGAATTTATTTTTTGACTAATAAAGATTTTCCAGTCATCTCTTTTGGCTGTTCCATATCCATCATTTCAATTAAGGTCGGAATGATATCTGCCAAACAACCACCTTCTCTTAGCGTATAGGATTCCTTGTAATTTACTAAAATAAATGGAACCGGATTTGTAGTATGAGCGGTAAATGGCTCTCCATTTGTGTAATCTACTAACTGTTCCGCATTTCCATGATCCGCACAAACAAACATCTGGCCATCCACAGAAAGAAGTGCTTCATATGCCTTACCAACGCAAGCATCGACTGCTTCTACCGCTTTGATTGCAGCATCGGAAATTCCGGTATGACCGACCATATCCGGGTTGGCAAAATTAACAATTATCACATCATATTTCTGTGAGGTAATTGCGCTCACTAACTTATCTGCTACGGCATATGCACTCATCTCCGGCTGAAGATCATAGGTTGCAACTTTTGGAGAACTTACTAAAATACGGTCTTCTCCCTCATTTGGAGCTTCCACACCTCCGTTAAAGAAGAAGGTAACATGAGCATACTTCTCTGTCTCAGCGATTCTGGCCTGGGTTTTTCCATGTGCTGCTAAGTATTCACCAAAGGTATTCGTAATCGATACCTTTTCAAATGCAACACTCTTGTTAGGAATTGTTACATCATATTCTGAGAAACAAACATAAGTAAGAGGTAATCTTCCGCTCTTACGAATAAAACCGTCAAATTCATCGGTGCAGAACGCTCTGGTAATTTCTCTGGCACGGTCAGGGCGGAAGTTAAAGAAAATAACGGAATCCTCTGCTTTAATTGGAGCAATTGCCTTATCCTCTTTCACTACTACGGTCGGTACGACGAACTCGTCATTCACACCTTCTGCATAAGAAGCCGCTACTGCCTCCACTGCATTCGCTGCTTTGATACCTTCCCCATCTACTAAAGCAGCATATGCTTTTTCTACACGGTCCCAGCGGTTATCACGATCCATTACGTAATAACGTCCCATAACAGAAGCAATACGACCTACGCCGAGTTCTGTCATCTTAGCTTCTAAATCTTCCATAAAGCCCTTACCGGAGGTTGGAGCAGTATCTCTGCCATCTAAAAACGCATGTACAAAAACGTTCTCTAATCCATGTCTCTTTGCAAGTTCTAATAGTCCATAAAGATGTGTAATATGGCTGTGAACACCACCATCGGATAATAAACCGAATAAATGAAGTGCTGAATTCTTCTTTTTACAGTGCTCCACTGCTCTTAACAATTCTTTGTTTTCAAAAAAGTCACCATCTTGAATTTCTTTTGTGATACGGGTTAACTCCTGATATACAATCCTTCCGGCACCCATATTAAGATGTCCGACTTCAGAATTTCCCATTTGTCCCTCCGGAAGACCCACTGCCATTCCGGAAGCATTTCCTTTGACAAATGGATAGTCTTTCATTAATTTATCAAGAACAGGCTTCTTAGCTAATGCAACCGCATTGCCTTCCGTCTTCTCATTTAATCCAAATCCATCCAGTATCATTAGTAC
This sequence comes from Bacillota bacterium, assembly GCA_023457255.1. GTDB lineage: Bacteria > Bacillota > Clostridia > Lachnospirales > Lachnospiraceae > Lachnoclostridium. Next base: position 6,720 of record JAEWMB010000037.1, read on the forward strand.
GGTCGGTTTTTTGCTCATATATTTATTCTCCTTTTGTTCAATATATACCTGTGCCAAACTTCAATCGCTCAAATATTCTATGTAGAACTGCTCTGTTATTGTTAAAAAATTAGCAAAGTCCAGCACTACTTCATTCTTTTCTATCATAACATGAATTATTCATTAGTCAAGAGAATTTCTGCTTCCGCCTATCGTTCTATCAATCTATAAAAGCTGTTATGGCAGGTTAGATATGCCTTAAGATTTTTCCTTAATTTCTAATCGCCAGCCATCTTATCTTTCACTCTACTTTTGTCAATCATAATACATTAATTAATATGGAAGGGTACTATTTCATACCCTTCCGTAATCAAGACTTACTTAACTAAATTTATTCCCATTTATTTAATCAGTAATAAAAATGTTCCCAGTACAATAGAAACCAAGCCAATCAAGGCTTTCTTACTCAGTTTTTCTTTAAAAACAAAATAGGAAAATACAATCGTGACTACAATGCTTAATTTGTCTATCGGTACAACCACGCTAGCCGGACCAGTCTGTAATGCTCGGTAATAACATAACCACGAACCACCTGTCGCAAGACCTGATAAAATTAAAAACAACCAGCTTTTTCGGTTTATACTCTTTATCGTATTTTGCTTCTTAGTTGCAAACACTATAATCCAAGCCATAATCAAAACAACGATAGTACGAATTGCAGTACCAAGATTAGAGTCAATTTGTTCCATACCAATTTTGCCAAGGATGGAGGTTAAACTAGCAAAGATTGCAGAACCAAATGCATAAATAAGCCATGTATACTTTTCACTACTCTCTTTTCTTTTACCCTGCTTCTTTTCAATCATCAGATAGGTACCTAGAGCGATAAAAATAATAGCAAAAGCTTTGACCACGGTAATACTCTCATGAAGAAACAGAAAAGCAAAACAAATCGTTAATACCGTACTAGACTTATCAATCGGTGTGACTTTATTAATATCTCCAATCTGCAGCGCCTTAAAATAGCAAAGCCATGAAGCACCTGTTGATAATCCGGATAATATTAAAAATATCCAGGTCTTAACAGCGATACTTCCAATACCCGTTTGACTATTCACCAGGAAGACCATAATCCATGAGAAAATGAGAACCACAATTGTTCTTAACGCTGTTGCAACATTCGAATCCGTATTTTTAATTCCACATTTCGCTAAAATAGCTGTCAGCCCTGCAAATAACGCAGATAAAAAAGCAAATAATATCCACATATCCCACTTCCTTTCCACCATTCGTTTCAATAAACCAAGCGTATTGATTTTCTTTCAGTATCCTATGAAATAACTAATCTGTTCATGTCATTACAAGTTTAATACAACAGATAAAAAAATCAAGTATTTCAATTCGAATATGTGTGGATACAATTCCATTTACTTAGCTTGCAGGGTGGGGCGTATCTCTTGGAGAGTTTAAAAATTATATAGTTATCGCTCAAACTGACTTGGATGTTTTGCAAAAAAGTCTACTCTTGGCTCTAAATACTTAAGCTCATGTTCAACTTCCGAGGAAGTAAAATAAGATATTGGTTCAAACACATGCTCCCAAGAAAAAAACTCTTTCCCAACTTTTAGATATTCCCGTACCATCTCACAACCTCTTGGTGCGATTGGGTGAAGAAGTATGGAGGCAGTACGTATACCATGAAAGCAATCAATTAAGAGCTGTTTTAATACTGATTTATCCCTCGATTCCTGCGCTATCTTAATTCCATTCGCATATCGTTTATTCATAGAGCGTATATACGAATCTAACACATACGTAATACTATGAAACTTATGATGATACATGTGCCTCTCGTAGGTTAAGATAGCGTCTGTTGCTTCCTCAAGTACTTCCTTGCTTACATCTCCCATCGGGAACTTTCCGTCAAAATCAGATTGCACCTGATAAAAGCAGGAACGAACCAAACGGTTAAACACATTGGTAAGAAGGTTACCGTCTTTTAATACCGGATCGGCACCGATTTGTTTTTCTTTTGGCAAATATACCTGTGGCATAAAGCTAACACTCTTATTGGCTAATCCTAAACTTAAAAAATGGATTCTTAACTGCTCCTCTGTATAATAATCAAGAAGTTCACCAGCCATAGGAGGTTTCACCTCAGAGCTGCTGCTCGCTTTTTTATCCATAAACAAAATATGATTGTTAGCAATAAGCATTGGAAGTTTTACCTGCTCCATATCGATGTGACTTGCATCCTCACTAAAGAGAACTGCAAACATCGCCATCTCAGCGATTCCATAAAAGTATATATTATCTTCACCGATAAATTGATATACCTCACTATCCTTATGAAAAAAATATTCCTTCCATAACTCCTCCTCTTTTCCTTGTAGTTTTAGATATTCTCTGGTAAAGGAAATGGGTGCCCACAAGGATTCCGGCCATACCCAAAAGGTTAACTCTTCTTCTCCCGGTACCGGTACCCCCCACTCGATATTTCCTGTCAGCCGAAATGGTACTAATGTTTTTCCGGTACGATATCGAAGCCCCTCAGCAGCTAAGATTTCTTTTGCTTTGTCTCTATCGTTTAAGTTACGAAATACAAAGGTTACGGAGGACTTCTTCTCCTCATTGACAGTCTCATGGGGTGGAAGCTTTTCTTCTAATATCTTAAAATCTTCTATTTGCTTTTTTAATACATAAATTACAGGTGGCTTTAAAAACTCTTCGATGGTATTTAATAAATACTTTCTTGATACGGTATTTTTTCTCAGCCAATCAATTCTAGTTTGAAGCATCTTAGTGCAATCTTCTAACCGGAAATACCAGTTACTGACTTCTTTCATCCTTGGAGTTTTTCCCGATAAGGTACTCTTTGGATGAAGCAAGTCACTTGGCATATATTGATGTCCTAAGGAACATTCGTCCGCATATCCATGTTCTGATTGACAGCCTTCAATCGGACACTGTCCTACAACCTGCCTGCCATTTAAAAACACATCAAAATCAGGGTCATAAAATTGAGTTGTTGTTAGTTTTTCTAAATAGCCTTGTTCTTTTAATTTTAAAAATACTTCTTCTGAAACCTTTTCATGGATTTTTCCAGCCTCTCCTAAGGCGGAGGCTGCATATAGGTTTGGTAATATCTGATATTGTTCCAGTACTTCTTTTTGCTTTTCATGATTCCTTCGGACATAATCTGTTATGGAGCCAAGATCTGCCCCTTCTTCTTTTCTTTTTCGGTAGCTTTCTAAGATAGGAGAACCATAACAATCGGTTCCTGAAACAAAAATTACATTTTCTTCTCCGATACGGTCCCGCAAAAACCTTGCAAAGGTATCTGCATGAACAAACATCCCCCCGACATGGCCAAAATGAAGTTCTTTATTGCCGTATGGCATACCTGCTGTCACGACTGCGCGTTTTGGAAAAACCGGGCGCACCTTTTCTTTCTTCCATTCAGACATAAAAAAATCACCTCTTGCATTTATTTTAGCAAGGGGCGAAGGAAATCGCGGTACCACCCTATTTCATTGATACGTCACCATATCAACCTCATCAAGTACACTTAGATACTCTAGTCCTGTAACGGAGACAACCGTCATAGCATCAATAAAATAAGGAAGCAGCCACTGGTATTCCGATAACCACTAGCCTTCAAACAATTACCACTATTTTGATAATGATTCATACTCCAGCAATCACCAGTACTTTAATAACCATTAATACTCTGGCAAATATTAATACTTCTTAATTTTATATCCGTATGCAGCTCCGAGCCTTGTTTCATCTAACTTTTACTGCCTTCTTCCACCAACCGAAGGCTCTCTGCAAGTATTAGAAAGACTACTCTTCTCTTCTCAGCCTTTTTCTTATTTTTTGTATTATAGTTTGAATCTTCATTTCTGTCAAGGCTAATGTTATAATAGGATTTGATTTATTCGTGTTCCATAATGGATTTATTTAAGTTTCTTAATGATTCATTAGACTCCTTAATGATTCAAGCAAGTTTTTTAATAATTCATAGAATTCTTATGGATTCAGACAATCTAATAACAATTTTCTAAGAATATTCTCTCCATATAGTTTTAGCGCTCTAATCAAACCATATTCATAAAAATACAACCTTTTACTATACTTCGCGGAAAGAACCATATGCTCTAGTATTTCTATTATTGTAAGCACATATTTTCTTTAAGTATGCTTCATGTTCTTCTCGGTCGCGGGTAATAAACTCATACGTGATATATTGTGGATTCATTTCCTTTATAAACTCTTTCATGCCTTCACAAACAAAAGGTTTATGTTCGTCCAGTTGAAAGATATCTTCATATACCTGATTCAAACGCTCCCAATAATCCTGTTTCAATGAAATTTTACTATTCCATATTCTTTTTGCACTTTCCCCGGACAAAGACTGATGAAGATGAATACCTTTAATATATCCCCTTAGTGAATTGTGTCCGTTCACAACTGCTCTAATATATTGTAAGGCTTCTTCTGAAGTCTTTAATTCTTGATTTGTATTCATTAGATGCCCTGTATCAAGCATTAGTCCTTTTTTGGTGTAGTGCACACCATCCATTAATCTTTTTGTCATTAGTGGATTCCTATAATTTAAACCTGGCCACCACAAATTTTCCATTAGGAAATCAAACGGATAGTTTTTGCCATCCAACAATTCGTTTATTAAAGCGCAGGAAACATCTATAACTTCCTCATCTGAATGAATAAACTTACCGGTGAACGCTTCTTCAAGCGAAACATCACAAATATGGAATACAACATACTTAGCACCAATACGATTTGCGAACTCTAATTGCTTACTATAAACCTTTAATAAAGCAGATTTATCTGTACCACCATAGATTTGTTCTACCATTCCCATGGTCCCATATTCTTTTAATATCCTATCCATGTCACCTTTGTAAAAATCCACCCACGTATTAAAAAATGGAAGATGAATTCCTATAATCATATCTTGATGCAGATAATTTTCTTGTAATTCCTGTACTTTTTGTAGTTCAATTCCATCTATTCCATACTTTGAGTAAAATTGAATGAAATCTTCTTTATCCGAAAAGCGTTCAAGTTCTGAATCATAATTAACCAAGTTAATCGTTCGAAACATCTTATTCACCAAATAGTTTCCCTCATATTATTGTTTATTCCGCTTATGCTGGTACTAAATACTTTATCATTAGCAATTCCACCTATCATCATATCCCTTCCCAAAATCTAATTTTTCTCTGGAATACGTAATATTTAGCTTCTCAATCACACATTAGGAGCCATGATATACAAATCATTCTCTTTTCCCTCATGATATCAACAACTTCACGAACGATATACGCTTTACCTTCTGTATGCAACAGCTCATAGCAGGGTACAATATACTCAAACAATAGCTTTTTTTACTCCTAACAGCAGTAAACGTCTTTTGCATTCATATTAAATATTCTGCTATGTTTTCAATGCAAAATACTGCGAATTCAATTTCTTTTGACTCATTACACGCACCTCTAGTCAATTATGTAAATAGTATACAGATATTCTATTTCATTTTTATTTTCTCCCATAGTTACAATCCTTTTTCATTTTTTCTATACCTACAGTTCTATCTCTTATACGTCTTAATCTATATTTTACCATAATAGCTTATGTTATGACTACACTTATACAATCCAAATATCATTTAGTATCCGTAATTAATCCTATTTCGAATGATAACCACACAAAGCCTGCGTATCGTTTTGGTTTTTTGAATGTTGACACTTGATTTTCAGACGGAAGTACCTTTCTACCAGTTAACAGTATTCTTCTTTCTTCAGAGAATGAAAAGAATCGTCTTAATGAAGCTGCTGATCTAGACAAAAGAACGGCTGGTTACAAACGACGTAAACTCTCTATGATCAAAGGTACACATGCAATGATTGAACTTCTAAAAATGGCTAAAGCAACGAATATCCCAGCAAAATGCACGCTATTCCACAGTTGGCTTTCTTCCAGTTTGAGTTCATTATACATTAAATTCCATGTCTATCCGATACTCAAATAAAAGAGGCAAAATTCGTATCCATAAATCATTGGCATCTGTAAATTTGACAAATATAGTTAATTTGTATAATATGTAGTTAGAAATAAATGGATAACATTTTTATCTGATAAGTGAGGGAACAACATGATTATAAGCGCAAGTAGAAGAACTGATATTCCATGCTATTATTCTGATTGGTTTATTCATAGAATCAAAGAAGGATTCGTTTATACAAGAAATCCAATGAACTATAGAAGCGTAAGCAAAATCAATCTTAATCCTGATGTCGTTGATTTAATAGTATTTTGGACCAAGAACCCAAAAAATATGCTAAGCAAACTGGACTACTTTAAAAACTATCCATATTATTTCCAATTCACATTAAATGGTTATGGAACTCTTCTTGAGAAAACTATACCACCTAGAGATGAATTGATATCTACTTTTATTAAACTTTCGCAGCGGATTGGAAAGCAAAGAGTGATCTGGAGATATGATCCCATTATTTTAAATCATACTTTTGATCTAGAATTTCATGCTCATAACTTTGAGTTCATTGCAAAGGCTTTGAATAACTATACTGATAAAGTTATCATCAGCTTTTTTGATATGTATAAAAAGATTTCAAGACGCATACGACTATTAGATATAGATGTTATCGAGGAAACATCCATATGGGAATTAGCAAGAATTCTTTCAGATATCGCACATAGAAATAAGTTAATCATTGAATCTTGTGCGGAAAAATATGATTTAAGCAAATATGGGATAAATCATGGACATTGTATTGATGAAAAATTAATTGGAGACATATTAGGTTCCAAAATTAACGTTAAAAAAGATAAAAATCAAAGATTAGAATGTGGTTGTGTTCAAAGTATTGATATCGGTGAATATAATACATGTCTAAACAATTGTCAATACTGTTATGCAAATGCAAGTAATAAAACTATTATGCAAAAGATTCAACACTACAATAAAACATCACTTATCTTGTGTGGGGATATCGAACCCGAAGACGTAATCAAAGAAAGGGAAATGATTTCATTACGTTAAGTAAAATCAGCTCTTTATTTTGTAATCATATTAGATAGTCTCACTCGATTATATTAATTAATTATTTCATTTACATACTTATTTATCTCTTCACAAGGCTCATATTCTGCTTTATACCACACATCATCAATTATAAAATATGGATTTGCACATTTTACAATTATTGAAGTATCATCTACTTTATTAATCTTTATTTGTATCATTTGGCCGGCAATTGTCTCCTCAACCACTTCTTCATAAATCACAACTTTATTAAGTAAATCTACCATTTCTAGAATCTCATCTTCTGAAAGAGATATCTCTGACTTTAAAGAAGCTACAAATATCTTAATACCAACTACGTCATCATTGGTTAAATCTATAAATGGCTTACTTTCTTCTGTAGTTGAATCTTCTATGTTGGCTTGTTCTTGTGTTTTTGTTTTATTGCAGGCTGTGAGTATGAGAATACAACACAATTGGATTAGAAGAATCATAACTTTTTTCATTGAAAAATCCTCCAGAATTACTGTTTTAAGTTGTGCTTCTTAAGCTTATAATAAATTCCGAATAAACTAGAAAGTACTGCTACAACAATTAAAACTATAATCATATTACGTTGATACATAGATTGATTTGACTGTAATTTAATATAACCTCCCCCCCCAACATAAACTTCATTTTGACCTTCCATCCCATTTACTGCATCTTTAATTCCATTGTAAAGATATACTTCATTCTTTGCATTCTTCGGTTTAATACTTTCTATTTCTTCATTTGTGCCATCTATTTGAAGGTCATATAAAGGTATTAAAAGTTCTACTTCTTCTTGGTTCATTACTAGAGCAACTGGCTGATTGATATGTTTTAATCCTCCACATAATACAATTTTTGCATCGGAATCATAGTGTATTCTTTGTAGATTATTATTAATTATTCTCTCGTAATCTAGTATTCTTCCTTCCAAAATCTCAATACCAGAGATAGACCATTTTCCTTCTTCATCTTTTATTCTTTGAATTTCTTCATCTGTTAGCATACCAGCAATTGATTTATCAAGCGGCAAACCTTTTGCAATGTTAACTTGATATGTATCACTTCCTACAGTCACCAATAGTAACCACATATATGTACTTTGTTCTAATTCATCAATGATTTCACTAGTATTTGATGTGTCTAGTGAAAATATATCCGTATCTACATATATTTTTTTCGCTGATGTTATATCAATTTGGTAATCTTCATTTAATTGCTTATATTGGAAATTCTCTCGTATATCCTTAATCATATCTATGATTGGCTGTTGCAAATCAATAATTTCAAGATAGTCTGCTTGGTTATCTCGTAACTCTTCAATCAAATACGAAGGTATAGTATTCGCATAAACTACATTTGGTAATATCAAACTTATCAGAACACCAATAATAATCACAAAACGTTTCATATACTCCTCCCTTTCTATGGATTCACCGTCCAAGTATGCGAATATTTACCTGTTCCAGAAGATAATGTTGTTCCATTAATTAGTTTTGAATATGAAATTAGTGCACTTGAAGTCCCAGCAAAAGGGTCTATTAAATACAAACAAGCTAACGCTGGACCAGATTCCTCCTGAACACCTGAAACAACATAAACATGTCCACCACCAGAATCCCAAGCCATTCTTAAAACACTTGGTTTACTATTCTTTATACTCATAACAAATGCATCAAATATCACAGTTCCACCTTGAAATACAGTTTTATTAGATGCAAACTTAATAGCGCTTGTTATTTCATCAAGAGTAGCTGTATCATTCACAGCACCTCCTTTAACATAGGTACAAATAGTGCTTTGCGAATAACTGCTACCATAATAGTTTCCAATCATCTTAGCACATGCAACCCAACACCAGTTGGCGTATTCTTGTGAATATTTAGTCACATTCAGATTATATGTTGCCGCATTCACACTAGCTGTTGAAGTAAAAATTAGAACTCCAATAACAAAAAAAACTATCATTTTTTTTAATCTAATGCTTTTCATTTTTCCCTCCTTATAATTGTTTCCTTACTTAGTGCAATCAATACACAACTTATAAAGTCTTTCGTAAAATCTTAGTAACATTATCTAGTTTGAGATTCAAACTTAATGTAGACACCTTTATACTACTATAATTTCTATTATCTATCAATCTTTATTTCCAGTAAATGCCAATACTTTTTATCTGCTGAATTGAAAATTTAATTTCCACCTTATATCCTAACTATAGTAGAAATTAATATTACAATCTAATGGGTGGATGTTACTTTTGCAAATTTAATATTATTCTTATAATGTAATTCGGATACTACCATGAATAAGAATAAACATTTATCTATCGAAGAACGCTCTATTATTAAATCAATGCTTGACACTTCTGACTCTTTTAAAGCAATTGCTAGAACGTGATACTACTACCATTTCCAAAGAAGTTCGTAATCACCTTGTTTTTCAGAAATCAGGGTATTGGGGACATTCATTTAATGATTGTTGCAATCGCCGCAATTGTTCTGTTCTCAATTTTTGAAAAGAAAATACATTGTTTACAGGGTGGAAGTTACTATTTCAAAAAAATGATAATTTCGCACTCATGGTATTCTATACCCAAAAATCAGATGAATTTACTTAATTCCTCTAATATCATAAAAATACCGAAGATAATGTCTTTTTATTTTAAAAAGTTTATCTCTGGTGGAATTTAATCTTGCAAGGTGAAATTTACTTTTTCAATTCACCTTTTTTTATCCTTAAAAATTCTATACAGACATTTGCAAATCCTACGAACTTTTGTTCACTGTGTTCCAATTCATTCAGCATTATATTTCCTAAGACGAGCTATGTGGTCCTACCTATGAAAAACCTTTTTCGCATTTCTCAAAGAATCCATTGCTATGACATCTTTATTTAATCTGACACTAAAACCATTCAAGTGCACACTTGCATAAGTTCCCCTCACCTAATCTATCCAAGCTTGCATAATCAACCATGTACTCTAAATTCAGTTCACTCAAACAGGTTTTCAGTTCTCCACCTTAATCGCCTAGTCTTCTGAACGAAAAAAGGAGCAAGTATCTCTGCTTGATCCTAATCATTCTTCATGCAATCAATAGGATTTGAACTCAACCATTTTACTTTACAAAATCAGTAAAACTCTCCGTCATTTATGGTACGGTTCCCCACCCATAATCCGATATCCCCGATACACCTGCTCTAATAAAATCATTCTCATAACCTGATGCGGGAATGTCATCTTAGAAAAACTAAGCTTAAAATCTGCTCTATCTAAAACTTCACCATCTAACCCAAGCGACCCGCCAATCACAAAAACCAGATGACTTTCCCCATTCACTCCAAGCTGCTGTATTTTGTCTGCTAACTCTTCGGAGGAAAGCATCTTTCCTTCAATAGCGAGTGCAATTACATAGGCACTGTCTTTGATATTTTTAAGTATCCTCTCTCCCTCTTTTTTCTTAATCTGGAGTTCCTCGGCAGGTGAAGCATTATCCGGTGTCTTTTCATCCGGCAGTTCGATAATCTCTAATTTGCAGTATCTGCTTAAGCGTTTTACATACTCTTCAACTGCCATCATCAAATACTTTTCTTTTATTTTTCCAACACATACTACTGTAATTTTCATATTAGTAATTATGCCTTTCCATAGTCTATAAACTTTGAGCAGCATGTACCAAGCTCGTGTTACAAACACAATGTATCATATTACAAACCCAAATCATCCTTTTCCCTCTCCTTCATCTTCTTTCGTAATGCTTCCGCTCTGGCACGAAGTTCCTGTTCCATTCGTTTCTCCTCCTCCAAAGAGTGAACTATGCCATCTTCTAAACCATCATTTCCTTGAGGTAAATTATTTTCGGCTTCATTGCAAGCCTTGGATAAAGGTTTTTGAAAGAATTTAAACAAAGTATCCATAATAAAGATACCAATTGCTATCATGCCGGCAATTTGGAGGGTTTGATAAAAATTATAGGAAGCGTTTACCCCATCTTCTAAAATTAGGTAATAAACAATACGGTATGTTCCGACACCAGGAACCAATGGTAAAATGCCCGGAATTAAAAATACGGTTACCGGTGCTTTGAATTTCCTTGCGAAAGCATGGGAGATAAAAGCAATCACTAAAGTAGTAAGAAAAACGCTCATCGAAAGACCCAAACCTCTATTAAGGCAGATAAGATAAACAAGCCAATCTACTGCTCCCACTACGGCTGAGTACACTAAAAATTTTCTTGGTACACCAAATGCCAAAGCAAGAGCAAGTACTGCGATAAAGGCACCTATAATCTGTACTATCATACAATACCTCCTAAAATCACTTTAGCAAATGCAAGTCCGGCGCCGATTCCTACTGCAAGAGAAGCCGCTGTTACAAATGCTTCTACCAATCTTGCAGCACCAGATACATAATCCCCCTGAAGAGTATCCCGAATCCCATTCGTTAAAGCTACCCCAGGCAATAGCGGCATGATAGCACCGGCTATAATCAGTTCCATCTCCGCATTCAGATGAAAAAGATTTACGATACAAGTCGAACTGATCGCCATGACGGAACAAACCATCATGTTGGTTACAAAGCGGTTTATTCGTAACCTTTTCGACATAATATTGCTAACCATAATAAAAATACCATTCCACATAGCAAGAAAACACTCTATGAAATTTGCCCCAAGTAAGATTGCAAATCCCGGAGCTGCAATAATCATACAAAGATAGGCGAGCCAATCCGGATAACGCACTACTTTGGTGAGCTCCTTCAACTTTTCGTTCGCGGTTTCAAGATCAATGTCCCCGCTGCATAATTTTCGTGAAATATCATTTGCATAATAGATGTTTCCCAAATCTGTTTGTCTCTCGGCAACTCTTCTTACCTGGCTGATTGCGTCAATTGTAGAATCCGCTAATGTTACGATAATCCCTGTAGACACAACAAAGACATCGCAGCGTTCAAACCCCGATGTTTTTAATATTCGATAGATAGTATCCTCAACACGATATGTTTCCGCACCGGAACGCAGCATAATTTCACCGGCCAATACCGCAGTATCCACCAATAATTTATAATTCATTCACATCCTCGCCTTCTTTGGATGTCAAAGCAGAGACGCATTCTGCTTTGCTGCTTACTCCTAACCTCTAAATAAGTTCTTCACCGTAAGATACTATACACACTATATTAAGTTAATGTCAATATCTGCTTTGCATTTTGCTCTAGAAACAGGACTTTCCTCATTCAGGTTAAAATCTAGCATAATTATAATGTTAGCCGGTGTAAATAGCAAGAGAATAGGTTTTATTGTCGCAAATAAGTCGTTTTTCCATATAATTACAGTACTTATTCAAAATATGAACAAACAATTACATAAATTGTTCACAAATTATTTTAAATTACTTCATAGTTTCCTCATATTTATTGAATATAATAAACACATGAAAGTGAATCTTAAGTTTCACTCTCTCCTCCTCCCCCAATTATAATATATGAAAAAACCTTAGTTAACCGCTAAGGTTTTTTTCTGCTTCTTACCCATCGCAATATTTATAAAATCATATCCTAAGAATTCTTTATATTTCTAAGACATAGTTTATACTATTCAGATTTTTTTCATACTTAAAACACAAAATGAACACAAATCAATTTTATAATAGGAACCAGATAGTGGTTAAACACTTTCTACTCCCACCCTATTATACGCAAGATGGTACATTGATTTGTACAACATTGTAGTGCTGTTATCAGCATTTCTATACTTCCTCCCCGGTTGTATAGGCCACTGATATCACGTAATCAGAACCTCCCTAGTTCTAATTATGTTCAGGCATTATAAAACAAAAGGCAAGCATCCCCTGCTTGCCTTTTGTTTTATCCTCCAAAAAATAACTTTGTTAGCATATTTGAGATAAAAATAATGAATATTAGGTGGTAATATATTCAAATTTCTTTAATTATATCATAGGCACATGAAAAAACAGCATTCCATATTTATACATGGATACCACACTGTTTTTCAAAATTGACTTTGTCTATAGTCTGAACCAACGGCCTAGCCGTTGGTCTATTTTTATGTTGCACCATAAGAAAGGAGTCTCACAGCTTATGTACTGTGAAACTCCTTAAACTCATGGATTGTCTGTCTTTTTCTTATCAAGGATCATATCCTCAACATTACCTAGAATCTTCTCATCTGTTGTATCAATCGCATCCGCCATCGCCGCATCAAGCTTTTGTGATCCTTGATTATTATTATCAGATGCTTTTAACTCCTCCTCAGAAATCTTACGAACCCGAACAGAAGTAATCATTCGATTCTGTATTTCCATTAGTTCATATTCATATCCGCAATATTGAATGGTAGCCTTTTCATCGTCTCCTGGAATATGGTCTAGCAGCGATACTATAAGCCCATTTAACGTATCGTAATTTTTTATATCCTCCTCTGCAAATGGAAGAGATAACATATCTTCTAAATCTTCTAAAGAAGCTTCACCGGACACCAAGTAGGAATCATCCTCTAATCTTGTGTAAAGCTCCTCCTCTTCATCATATTCATCCTGTATATCACCAACGATTTCCTCTAAGATGTCCTCCATGGCAACAATACCGGCTGTCTGGCCGTATTCATCTATTGCAATTGCCATATGGATTTTCTTTGTCTGCATATCGTGGAACAATACATCGATACTTTGTGTATCTGGTATAAAATATGGTTCTCTGGCCACCTTTGACAAGGGCTCTTTCCTAAGCCTTGGGTCCAGATAGTATAACATAACATCCTTTAAATGAAGCAAACCTACAATATTATCAATATCCCCATCATACAACGGGAATCTGGAATAATTCTCATCTAACATAAAGCGAAGAGCCTCTTCCATAGAGAGTTCACAATTCACTGCAATCATCTTCTTACGGTGAGTCATAATGTCTTTCGCAGCTTTTTCATTAAATTCTATGATATTGGATATCATTTCTGCTTCTTCTGCTTCAAGAACTCCCTGTTCGTGCCCCTCATTTACCATTGACATAATTTCTTCTTCTGTTACATTCTCTTCTAAGTCACAAGGACGAATGCCAAACAACCGAAGGATGCCATTCGTATTTTTTTCTAAGAGCCAGATAAATGGTGCAAATAAATGAGAGCAGGTTAATATCATCCCCGCCATCTTAAAGGCACAGGAATCTGCATATTTAAGCGCCAGCTTTCGTGGTAATAACATACCAAATAACACAATAAGGTATGTGATTAATATCGTAACCACTACCATTGCTATCCCCGTTGTTATCGCCATCGCTTCCGGTAACGTACTTCTCTCTACGAGTTTCTCAATCACTCCATAAAGCTGAAAAGAGTACGTCATACCAATGAGTAAGCTCGCTAATGTTAGAAGAATCTCGATAACATTTATGTATCGATGTGGGGTATCCAACAATTTAACTAAGCGTTTTGCCTTTTTATTACCTTCTTCTGCTCGCTTCCTGGCAAGGGCTTCATTTACATTTTCGATGGCTGCCTCAGCGGCTGATGCTATCGCATTTAATGCCACCAGTACAAGTATTAAGACAAGACCACGTATGGGATGTCCATCCATATAATTTAAAATCTCCTTTAATATAGTTTTCCGCAGTTTTTATTATACCATATTTTTTTGCGATGTAAAACATACTCATGAATGTTATGTAAAATATTACTAATACAAATCACGTATTATTAAAATTCTATCTATGGGTTAATTACGAAAGCTTGTTACCCAAAGATCACTGAGCTGGGTAACAAAACTTTCAACTTAAAAACTGGCAAGCGTGTCCTGCTTGCCTTGTGTCATCTATCAAACTCAACCTATTTAGGCATCATTTCCTAAACCATATCACATCTGCAATCCTATGTGATACTGCCAATATCAGTGTGAAAATTGTTTTATATTTTCACACTACTTATTTGCTCACCTTAAGAGCACGTTATTATGAGGCGCGGAAGTGAACTATCGTCACTGCCGCATTCATAATAAATACGACCTATGTATCCAGGGCGAAGCTAATAAGTAAAGCTTTGTCAATACGCTTTAGGATATCTTGGTCCAAATGACACACTTTCTCTTTTAATCTGGATTTATCAATGGTACGTACCTGTTCTAACAGGATTACGGAATCTTTGACAATTCCATATTTATCAGCATCGATTTCCACATGCGTTGGCAATTTTGCCTTATTCATCTTTGAAGTAATTGCTGCACAGATAACGGTCGGACTGTGCTTGTTGCCGGTATCATTTTGTATTATTAATACAGGACGTACACCACCCTGCTCACTTCCAATGACCGGTCTTAAATCCGCATAAAAAATATCGCCTCTTTTTATAATCACATAACTCACACTCCATCTTATGGCTTTAGCTTTATTATTACCACTTTTGACCATCGTATTCCATAAAACGTAACATTCTATGTAGATTGCGGTTATGTATTTCACATCTCCTAACAAAATATAGTTACTTTTTTAATGTCGGATCGATACGGGCTTTCCATTCTGATAATAAACTCTTGGAATTCTCTTTCCTACATTACAGACAAATTCATAGTTAAAGGAGCCAGCGAGGTCTGCAGGTTCTTCCACTGGTATAAAATTATCGCCATCCCTTCCGACTAACGTCACGATATCTCCTTGCTTCACATCAGATATGTCTGTAACATCTATCATAAACTGGTCCATACATATTCTACCCACAATTGGGGCAAATTCTCCATGAACCAAGACTCTGCCAGCATTTGACAGTTGTCTTGGAAAACCATCCCCATAACCCACCGGTACTGTTGCGATCGTCATCGTTTTCTTCGTGACAAATGTACTTCCGTAACCGACTCCATGGCCTGGTTCCAGTTCCTTTACAAATGAGATATGTGTTTTAAGCTCCATCGCCGGTTCTAATCTAAGGTGATTCTTATCAACCTCTTCGGACGGATATAATCCATAGAGACTTATACCAAAACGTACCATACTAAGATTCATTTCCGGAAGGTCGATTGTTCCAGCACTATTTGAAATGTGTTGTATTTGCAATTTAACTCCATGTGCTTCTAACTGACTGACAAAGGCTGTAAACAATTCATATTGCTTTTTCGCCGAAGTTTTGTCTTTCCTATCTGCACATGCCATATGAGTAAAGATTCCTTCTAACATTAGATTAGAAAACTTCTTCATCTGCACAATTTCAGCTATGCTTTCGGCTGTCGGCTGGTATCCTATTCTACTCATACCAGTGTCCAGCTTTATGTGAATTTTGGCAATCTTGCCAAGAGTTCTTGCAATTTCATCCATTTTCTTTGCAATCGACAGTTGAAAAACTGTCTGTGTCAAATCATATTGGACTACTTGAGTCAGAAGCTCCGGTGCCGTATAGCCTAAAATTAAGATAGGCTTTGTTATACCAGCGTCACGAAGTTCGGTTCCTTCTTCCACTATCGCTACCGCAAACGCTTCTACGATATCCTGAATAGCTCTAGCGATTGGAACTGCTCCGTGGCCATAGCCGTCTGCTTTAATAACAGCTATAATCCCAGTTTCTTTCCTTATGTTCTTTCTTGCTTCCGTAATATTATGGATAATATTATCCAACTTAATATTAGCGCTTACGCGCAAGTATTCTTGCTGATACGTTTCCTCAATCATGATATCTTAAAACCTCCGGCAACGCTTCGATGATATCTCCGGCTAACATAGAGTAAGTTGATTTTACTTTGGCGGCTTCTTCTCCTGCCAGCCCATGAAGATACACACCCAGTGTTGCTGCCTTTCCTGCCCCAAGTCCTTGTGCTACCAAACCGGCAATGATTCCCGTGAGTACATCTCCACTGCCGCCGGTTGCCATTCCATTGGTCCCCGATACATTGATATAGCGCAAGTCTTTTGAAGCAACGATAGTCCTGCTATCCTTTAACACATAAATCATTAAGTTATTATAAGTACAATAGCCGGCTATGTCAATTAAATTACTAGGAATTTTATTAAGTGGATATAAAGTCAGCCTGGAAAGCTCCTTTAAATGAGGTGTCAAGACCGTGTTTTCTGGAAGTATCCCCTTTATATGGTAAATTCTTTGATACAAACGTTCTGCTTCATCCGTTATCTGTGAGACTGCTGGTATCATTTCATCTAATAACTGAGCAAGTAAATTAATTCCATCCGCATCCACGATCAGAGGCACTTTCGCTTCTTTACATACCTTAAGCAGTAACTCCCCAGCTGCTGCCTCTGTCCCCAAACCCGGCCCAATAACAATAACAGTCGCAAATTCCAATGCTTTCTCAATCTGTTCTTCCCTATTTTCACTATCATAGGCTGCAAACAAAGCTTCCGGAAGCATTCCCTGAAGCACAGAGATAGCCTTCTGTGCAGTAAGGATTTTAACTAAACCCGCACCCATACGATATGCTGCCGCCGCACTAAAATATGCTGCACCAGCCATATTTTCTGCTCCTGCAATCACAAGTACCCTTCCATAACTTCCTTTGTTGGAATATGGCATTCGCATCGGCAGTTTACCCAAATCAGCAGCTTCATAGTAAGTATAGGCAAGACTGTCCGGTTTTTCCTGTGCAAATCCGATATCTGTGACATGCACCTCCCCAGCATAAGCTGCTCCCGGGTAAAGTAAAAGTCCAAGTTTTTGTTCACCAAAAGTAATCGTTACGTTTGCTCTTACAGCACAGCTAAGGACTTGCCCATGACTTGCGCTGACACCGGACGGTATATCAATCGAAACCACATAACAGCCGCTTTGATTGATATTTTGGATGGCTTTCGCATATTCACCGCCCACCGGTTTGCTAAGTCCAATTCCAAAGATACCGTCAATTACTATATTATATTCTGATATCTCCCATTCGGTACGGATGGATAACCCTAAATTTTTCGCAATCTTCCACTGTTCTCTACATTCCTTTGTACACTTCTCCAGATTACCAAGGATTCCGATTGTTACCTGGTATCCCCATAAATGTAAAATGCGAGCAGCCGCAATTCCATCACCGCCATTGTTGCCGGTTCCACAAACCGCAATAATCTTATCGGCCGGTTTCGCACGCTCTCTCACATGCTCTGCTATATAAAGTGCTGCACGCTCCATGAGAACCATTGCAGGAATTCCAATCTGCTCCATTGTCTTTTTATCTAAATTTTTCATCTGCGCTGCATCAAGTGCATACCGCATAGCTAACCTCCATTCTGCGGCAACCTACACAATATTGCCTGCTCAATCATTATGCGGAAAAACCTTATCCTCACACTGCTCTCCGATTACATAAGCACTGACTAATTCCTTCGTATTTGCAATGGAAACATGAATCTTCCCAATGTTATGTTCCTTTGCTAAAAAATGAGCATTTCCATATAGATTTACATATGGTTTCCCTAGCTTATCACGAAGTACCTCAATCTCCCTTGGTACAATCTCACGAAAGCCTGTTCCAAACATTTTTACAACCGCTTCTTTTACAGCAAAATTCGAAGCTGCCTTTCGCATATCCGAAAGAAACAGCTCCTGCTCCTGCTCCGTATAAATCTTTGTAAGGAATGCTTTCCTTTCGCAAGCTTTTACTACACGGTTAATTTCTATTAAATCGGTCCCAATTCCAAAAATCATAATAAGAAACTCCACTCTTTCTCCCGGTGGCTAAATAAAATCCTGCTCTTCATCAATCCTACGCATCATCTCAGTTCCTAGCATATCATAAAGATATGTATAAGTTCCGCGATAGTCCTTCTCTATCTCAAATTTTCGTTTCTTTAAATCGCGAAGCTTCCATTCCATCTCTTTAATTTCATCTTCTAAGGCTTTTTTTCTTAGATTTTTTTCAAAAACACTATCATAACAGCGCTGTAAACTTTCAACCATCAATTCCTCATTTTTTGCAGCAATCTCACCCGGTAGTTTCTCAAGGCTGTCTTCTGCAAGCAATAATTGCTGATTGATATCATCAATAAGTTTTCGATTCCTGGCTAATTTCTTTTCTTTTAACCTACCAAGCGGTGTGTGATCGACTTCCATGTTCTCAACAATTTCCTGCATTAGTTGAGACTTATGCCTTGTCAGGCCTTTGACGTCTTCTAAGATTCTACTCTGGTCCTTCATCAGTTCAACAAGCTCATCCCTCAATTTGCGCTGTCTTTTCGACATCATGTTTTCCGGAAATAAGTTGATAAAGCGTTCATCAAGCGTAACAATTGGAAGCTTTCGATTTCGAAAAATCCGGCGCAGTGCAGATGCAGAGATTAGCTTCGATCTATTCTCATTATCTTTTCGAGATTCTATCCTCTGCTTTCCAATAAAACCCGATTCTTTCAGATTATCAAATTCAAGACTAACATCCTCGTTTAAATCATCTAAATCGCCTAGCGGCTTGGTTTTTGGTTCCGATTTATCGCCCAAACGTAATCCTAATCTCAAATACTCTCCCCCGATTCTTCTGCCGCTTTTAAGTTATAAGAAAGTCTCATAAGGCTTTCCGCTAAGTGAACATTTTCTACCATAACGTCTTTTGGTAAATGTAAATCCGTTGGTGCAAAGTTCCATATTGCATGAACACCAAGACGAACTAAATCTGCCGCCACCTGCGGAGCTTTTGCCTTCGGTATCGTAAGTGCTGCTATGTTCACGGTATTTGTTTTCATAAACTCTTCCAATTCATCAATTAAACGGATTTCAATTCCTCGAATGGACATTCCTATTAATCTTGGATTAACATCAAAAATTCCGCAGATATAAAATCCTCTTCTTTCAAAATCTGTATAATTTGCAAGCGCTTGACCTAAATTTCCCGCTCCAATAATGATAACATTATATTTCTTATCCAGACCAAGTATTTTTCCAATCTCAGTGTATAGATACTCTACATTATAACCATACCCTTGTTGTCCAAAACCGCCAAAGTTATTTAGATCCTGACGAATTTGTGATGCTGTTACATTCATCTTCTCACTTAACTCTTTAGAAGAAATACGAACCACATCATTCTCTAATAATTCACCCAGATAACGGTAATATCTTGGCAGACGCTTGATAACTGCTGATGAAATTGTCTTATCGTACATGCTAACCCTCCTTCTTTCTCCTTCCAGGTAATCCTATTCCCATACTTTTATGCCCCGCAGCCAAAAGATTGTAATCCTGGTATTACAATACACAGATAGGATGTGTTTTTATTATAAATATTATAGTAAATTGTGAATAACCTGTCAATGATTTGACGTAGGATACTGCGTATGTTAGAATAAATCTATAGTTAATATATGCCTGCGGCTAACTTCTATCCATGGGAGTCGGAGGTATTTAGAAAGCGTGAGAAACTATTGTCTTCTTGCCTATGGTGCAAAATGAAAAATACAAAATCTTCATTTTGCTTTTTTAATACTTGCTTTAAATAAGAAACGTGAGGAAACATCATGATACTAGCATGCAAAAATATTAGTAAAAGCTTTGGGACTGCCGCAATCCTTGACAAAGTTGCTTTCCATGTTAATGAGCGTGAGAAAGTTGCCGTCGTAGGCATTAATGGCGCCGGGAAGTCTACCTTAATAAAAATCATAATGGGCGAAGTAACAGCGGATGAAGGTGAAGTAATCTTTTCAAAAGGTACCACGGTCGGATACCTTGCCCAACATCAGGATCTATCTACAGCTGGTACGATCTATGAAGAAGTTTTAGCAATAAAATCTGATATTATAAAAATGGAAAAAAACATTCGCCGTCTTGAACTAGAGATGAAATCAGCTTCCGGTATCGAACTAGACCGAATGCTTTCTACTTATTCAAGACTGACACACGATTTTGAGTTAAAAAACGGATATGCCTACCAAAGTGAGGTAATTGGCGTACTAAAAGGTCTTGGTTTTACGGAAGAAGACTTTAATAAAAAAGTATCAAACCTTTCCGGAGGGCAAAAAACCCGTGTTGCCCTTGGTAAACTTCTCTTAAGTACACCGGACATCATCTTCTTGGATGAGCCTACCAACCACCTTGACATGGAATCCATTGCTTGGTTAGAAACCTTCTTGGTAAACTATTCCGGGGCTGTTGTTGTAATCGCTCATGACCGTTACTTCCTTAATAAAGTAGTTTCCAAGGTAATAGAACTGGATAACACAAAGGCAACCGTATTCGAAGGAAATTATTCTGCCTATGCAAGGAAGAAAGAACAGCTGCGTGAAACCATGATCCGGCATTATTTAAACCAACAGCGTGAAATCAAGCATCAAGAAGAGGTCATAGCAAAGCTTCGTTCCTTTAACCGCGAAAAATCCATAAAGCGTGCGGAAAGCCGCGAGAAGATGCTTGATAAAATTGAGCGTCTGGATAAACCGGTCACTGTGAATGATAAAATGCATATCACTCTCGAACCAAATATTGTGAGTGGGAATGATGTGTTAACCGTTACCAATTTAAAAAAGTCCTATGGCTCTCTAACACTTTTTGATCAATTGAATTTTGAGATAAAACGCGGTGAAAAAGTTGCAATTATCGGTAATAACGGCACCGGAAAAACTACCATATTAAAAATAATCAATCAGCTTATCCATGCCGATGCAGGGGAAGTGAAACTTGGTGCAAAGGTTTTTGTTGGTTACTATGATCAGGAGCATCATGTTCTTACTATGGATAAAACAATCTTTGATGAGATACAGGATACGTATCCTTCCATGGACAATACAAAGGTCCGTAATATCCTTGCCGCATTTTTATTTACAAACGATGATGTTTTTAAATTAATCAAGGATATCAGCGGCGGAGAACGCGGACGCGTATCTTTGGCAAAACTCATGCTGTCCGATGCGAATTTCATAATCATGGATGAGCCTACAAACCATCTTGACATTACCTCAAAGGAAATACTAGAAAATGCAATTAATAATTATACCGGTACCGTGCTTTATGTATCTCATGACCGTTATTTTATTAATCGTACTGCAACCAGAATTCTTGATTTAACCAATCAGACTTTCTTAAATTATCTGGGTAATTATGATTATTATCTTGAGAAAAAACCGGAGATGGAATGGAGAGCTTTTGGTAATAATGGTGATATTCCATCAGTATTTAAGACCAATAGTGATGTTTTAAGCGGACTTCGCATTAATAAGCATCTGGAGCCACTAAATAATAAGGAGATGCAAAGCGCAGCATTTCCACAAGAACCGGTTTCTGAGAATAAACTTGGCTGGCAGCAGCAAAAGGAAGAACAAGCCAGACTTAGAAAGCGTCAGAATGACTTAAAGAAAGTTGAAGATGAAATTGCAAGTTTGGAAACTAGAAATGAAGAACTGGAAGAATTACTTGCAGACTCGTCAATTTATGCAAACTCGTCGAAACTAATTGAAGTGCATAAAGAAAAGAAAGAAGTAGAAGAAAAATTAGAACTTCTTATGGAGCAGTGGGAAGAGCTTAGTGAATAATGAAACATCATTTCAGGCAAACCATAATCATGATACCAAGCATGAAAAGAAGAAATCCTCTCAATACAACATTCCGGAAAGATAGATCGCACGTGTTTATAGGGATAAATGAAAAAGTCATTGTATTATTGCTGTTTCAGCAATAATACAATGACTTTTTTTATCCTCTTAATAGTAACTGCCTTTTTCCTCCCATCCATCTTTTAATAAGTTTAGTAAAATGACACAAAAAGTTTAGTAATAGAAAGATTTTATATTGACATACGAGTTTATCCGTGTATAATAATAGAAGTCAAGTTTAGAAATGCTAAACTTATGGTTTAATAAAGTTTCATTTTCCTATTAATGGAATTTTATTACAAGTATAATCAGATAAGATTACATAACCGGCTTATCTTTTTATAACGAATGATAATACATGTAAACTGCAAAAAGCACATGGAATTGGTGCTTTTTTGTCATGAACCACAAAGAAAGGTTTGGTGAACATCATGAAGATAGGTGCTAAAATCAAAGAACTACGTGTTCAAAAAAGCTTAACCCAAGAAGAGCTTGCAGATCGTGCGGAGCTTTCAAAAGGATTTATCTCTCAGTTAGAACGTGACATCACTTCGCCTTCCATCGCAACGTTAGTTGATATTCTGCAATGTTTGGGGACAAATCTTGAAGCCTTCTTTACAGATACAACCTCGGAACAGGTGGTATTTAAACGTGGAGATTATTTTGAAAAGGTAGATAATGAGCTGAATAATAAGATAGAGTGGATTATTCCAAATGCTCAAAAAAATATGATGGAACCAATTTTATTAACCTTAGAACCAGGTGGTTCCACCTATCCGGATAACCCGCACGAAGGGGAAGAATTCGGATATGTACTGAGCGGTTCGATTACAATTCACATCGGTAATAAAACACATCGGGCAAAGAAAGGGGAATCCTTTTACTTTACTCCAAATAAAAATCACTATATAGCAGCTACCGGTAAGACCGGCGCTACGCTCCTTTGGGTATCCACCCCGCCTAGCTTCTAAGAAGTAAGTGTGAAATAACTTCGTTTTTTTACACAGAAGTTTGTAACTGCGCTACGCGCACAAACTTAGGATGCGCAAAGGTAGCGCAGAAATGAGGAGGAACATGATAGATAATAAATTAATCGACCTTATAAATATAACAAAACGCTATGGAAATAATGTCGTAATCGATGATTTAAATCTTTACATCCGTGAGAATGAGTTTTTAACACTACTAGGACCTTCCGGATGTGGTAAAACTACTACTCTCCGAATTATCGGCGGCTTTGAACAGCCTGATGAGGGCCGTGTAATATTTGACGGGAAAGACATTACAAAGCTTCCCCCCAATGAGCGTCAGTTAAATACCGTATTTCAAAAGTATGCATTGTTTACTCATATGACGATTGCAGAAAATATTGCATTCGGCCTGAAAATCAAGAAAAAAAGCAAACAGTATATCAAGGATAAGATTTCGTATGCTCTAAAATTAGTTAACTTAGATGGTTTTGAAAATCGTATGCCGGATTCCTTAAGCGGCGGTCAGCAGCAGCGTATTGCAATTGCCCGCGCCATCGTAAATGAGCCTAAGGTTCTACTCTTAGATGAACCTCTTGGTGCTCTTGACTTAAAACTTCGCCAAGACATGCAGTATGAGTTAATTCGTTTAAAAAATGAACTTGGTATTACCTTTGTTTATGTTACTCACGACCAGGAGGAGGCCTTAACCATGTCTGATACCATTATGGTCATGAATCAGGGCTATATTCAGCAGATTGGCACTCCGGAAAAGATCTATAACGAACCAAAAAATGCTTTTGTTGCAGACTTTATCGGTGAAAGTAATATTATCAGTGCAACTATGGTACAAGACCGCTTAGTTAATATTCTTGGAGCGAACTTTCCATGCGTGGATGTAGGTTTTGGTAAAATCCAACCGGTCGATGTAGTAATTCGTCCGGAGGATATCGATTTAGTAGCTCCAGAGAATGGTATTATCACAGGACGTGTCACTTCCTTAATCTTTAAGGGTGTTCATTATGAGATGACAGTTATGGCAAATGGATTTGAATGGCTTGTACATTCTACCGATCTTTCTCCGGTTGGTGCCGAAGTAGGTATTAAAGTCGATCCATATGACATTCAGATTATGAACAAGCCAGAATCAGAAGATGAGGAGGCGGTAGGCGTCAATGAATAATCAAGAGGAAAGCAAAGTAACCACAGAAGAGGCTACTGTTACATTGGTGAAAAAGTCTCACCGCTTCAGTGGTAAGACGCTCCTGTCCTTCCCTTATGTGATATGGATGGGCGCTTTTATCATCATTCCACTGCTTATGGTCGTTTACTACGGCTTAACCACAAAGACAAGCGGTGGCTTTACTTTAGATAATTTAAAATTAATCGCTGATCCGATTAACCAAAGAGCCTTATACTTAAGTTTAAAGCTATCCCTGATAAGCACTTTAGTATGCTTATTACTTGCATATCCGCTGGCTTTAATCTTAAAAAGTATGAAGCTGAAAAATAACAGCTTTGTCGTATTCGTTATGATACTTCCAATGTGGATGAACTTTTTACTTCGTACCATCGCTTGGCAGAATATATTAGAAAACAATGGTATCATCAACACTTTACTAAAAACGTTAAATTTGCCAGCCATCCGTATCATTAATACTCCGACTGCGATCGTGCTTGGTATGGTATATAACTTTCTGCCATTTATGATATTGCCAATTTATAATACTCTTGCAAAGGTTGATGATAATGTAATCAATGCCGCTCGTGACCTTGGTGCGAACGGATGGATTACCTTTCAAAAGATTATCTTTCCTTTAAGTATTCCCGGAGTTATCAGCGGTATCACAATGGTATTCGTGCCTTCACTTACCACCTTTGTTATCTCTAATATTCTCGGCGGAAGTAAGATTGTCTTAATCGGCAACGTGATTGAACAACAGTTCCAAAAAGTTGGTAATTGGCATGCGGGTTCCGGACTCTCCTTAGTTTTGATGATATTTATCCTAATCAGCATGGCAATTCTTGCAAAATATGACAAAGAATCGGAGGGTACGAATGTATGGTAAAAAAAATATGTCAAAAAATATATGTTGCCCTCATTATGTTCTTCTTGTACGCACCAATTGTGGTACTCATCGTCCTATCGTTTAATAAATCCAAATCCCGCAGTAAATGGGGTGGATTTACTTTTGATTGGTATCAATCCTTATTTCAAAATGAGGAGATCATGAATGCACTGTATACTACACTAATCATTGCATTCTTATCTGCTTTGATTGCTACGATAATCGGAACAGCGGCATCGATTGGAATTAACCATATGCGTAAGGTACCAAAAACAATTCTGATGGGTATCACAAACATACCGATGTTAAATGCTGATATTGTTACCGGTATCTCTTTAATGCTTCTATTTGTAGCGATTAATTTTACACTTGGGTTTAAAAGTGTTTTAATTGCTCATATTACATTTAATATCCCGTATGTAATATTAAGTGTTATGCCAAAATTAAAACAAACCAATAAAAATACTTACGAAGCCGCGCTAGACCTTGGTGCTTCTCCTATCTCTGCCTTTTTTAAGGTTGTATTGCCGGATATTCTTCCAGGTGTCTTTTCCGGATTCTTATTAGCATTTACTATGTCACTGGATGACTTTATAATTACACACTTTACTAGAGGTGCGGCTGTAAATACCCTTTCCACTAAAATTTATGCTGAAACCAGAAAGGGCATTAAGCCTGAGATGTACGCACTGTCTACTCTTCTCTTCCTCTCTGTCTTAATTCTACTTGTTCTAATCAACCGCAGAAATGACAGAATTGAGAAGAAACGAAATACAGTAGCACTTGCACCTGTAAAAAACTTTAAAACAGAAAAAGCGAGGTAATTTATATGAAAAAATCTAAACTTTTTGCAGCTCTCCTTCTTGTTTGCGCACTGGCATTCTCCGCATGTGGCTCCAAGGAAGATAAAGGAAATAATTCAAGTCAGGGAAATGGTCAAGAAAACACAGGAAACAATAATTCTTCTAACAAAGGTTCCGGTGAAGTTTATGTTTATAACTGGGGTGAATACATTGACCGTGAAGTCATCGACCTGTTCGAAGAGGAGACCGGTATTAAGGTTATTTATAATGAATTCGAATTAAATGAAGACATGTATCCTATTATTAAAACTGGTGCTGTAAATTATGATGTTGTTTGTCCTTCTGATTATATGATTGAGAAAATGATTAAAGAAGACTTGCTTGCAGAAATTAATTATGATAATATTCCAAACCTCTCCAATATTGATGAAACCTATTTAAAAACTGCTGAAAGCTTTGATCCGGGCAATAAATTCAGCGTTCCTTATTGTTGGGGAACCGTTGGTATTCTCTATAATAAAACGATGGTAGAGGAACCGATTGATAGCTGGGGTGTATTATTTGATGAAAAATACAAAAATGAAATCCTAATGATCGACAGTGTCAGAGACGCCTTCATGGTAGCTTTAACCTATCTTTCCTACGATCCCAATACAACAAATGAAGATGAATTAAACGCTGCAAGAGATTTATTGAAAGAACAATATCCATTGGTTCAGGCATATGTTGTAGATCAGGTTCGTGATAAGATGATCGGGGAAGAAGCAGCGATTGGTGTTATTTATTCCGGTGAAGCAATCTATACCAAACGCGAGAATGAAAATCTTGAATATGTAGTACCAAAGGAAGGTTCCAATGTATGGATAGATGGCTGGGTAATTCCTAAGAACAGCCAGAACAAAGAAAATGCAGAAGCTTGGATTAACTTTATGTGCCGTCCTGACATCGCTTTAAAAAACTTTGAATACATTACGTATTCTACACCGAACCAAGCAGCCAGAGATTTAATTGAAGACGAAGATATTAAAAACAGCCAGGTGGCTTTCCCAGAAGCATCTGTACTTGAACGCTGCGAATCCTTCCGATATCTTGGTGAAGAGATGGAAAATATCTATGTCAGCAAGTGGAATGAGGTTAAGTATTAATAGAATAAACCCTTTGAATTTTTTACCCGGAGATTGTGAAACAGTCCTAAAATACTTCCTTTAATATCATAGAAAGCCGTTTACAGACTTTTCTTCACACACTCATACCAAAGATTAACCGTTAATTTAACTAGCAATAAACATTACATTTTAGATGGTCAAACGAAATAGAAAAAGAAATTAGCTATAGTTTACGTCTCTTTGAATTATTTCGTTTGACCTCTTTTTTAAACTACTCTTATTATTTACATTATTCGTAGATTTCATCTTCTAATATCTTTTTCTTTTTTCAACTTTCTTTTTTATCCTCTTACTATTCTTCTCCTTCATTTCTTTCTCTTACCCTCCTTTGTTTCCTATCATGCTACTCTTTAAATTTTGTTATTCTCTCTAATTTGATTGTCCTCTTATCACTTTCCTTCTTTTAATTCTCCTCTTAGGTATATTATCTTAATCCCGTTGTCATAAAAACTCTTAATTTGAAGGATGAATTATCAGCCATCTAACGTACAAAATACCGCCCCTTGAATAAAATAGTAAAAAGGCTTTCGATAGCCATGTTATATTAGGGGATACAAATGGATAGACGAAATGATAAGAATTGTTGTGATTATTTGACTGATAGCCTTGGAAGGCCTGTTTCAAATGATACGAATTCCTTAACCGTTGGACCAAATGGCCCGGTTCTCCTTCAGGATTTACACCTAATTGATAAGATTGCACACTTTGACCGTGAGAGAATTCCTGAAAGAGTTGTACATGCAAAGGGTGCGGGTGCCTTTGGCTATTTCCAGCCATACCGCTGTATGGCTGACTATACTTGTGCGGAGTTCTTACAAAACCCAAATTGCAAGACTAAAGTTTTTGCACGTTTTTCCACAGTAATCGGCTCCAAAGGCTCTGCGGATACAGTACGTGATCCTCGAGGCTTTGCAGTAAAATTCTATACCACGCAAGGTATCTTTGATATTGTAGGAAATGACTTGCCGGTCTTTTTTATTCGTGACGGTATCAAATTCCCGGATGTAATCCATTCCTTAAAACCATCGCCAGATAGTAATTTACGTGACCCGCAAAGATTCTGGGATTTTATCTCTCTTTCTCCGGAAGCAACTCATATGATTACCTGGCTTTATTCTGACCGCGGAACTATCAAAGATTACCGTCATGTTGATGGTTTTGGTGTAAATACCTTCATTTGGGTAAATGCTTGCGGGAAACGTGTTTACATTAAATATCACTGGAAAACTCAGCAAGGAATCCAAACAATTGACCGCTTTGAAGCAGAACAACTCGCAGGTTCCGATCCTGATATTGCAGTAAGAAATCTTTATGAGTCAATTGCGAATGGATGTTATCCAAGCTGGGAATTATGTGTGCAGATTATGGATCCTGAAACAATTGATTGTCTGGAGTTTGATCCTTTGGATGATACTAAAATCTGGCCGGAAGACCGTTTCCCACTTATGCCGGTAGGTTTAATGACATTAAATTGCAACCCGCAGAATTTCTTTGCGGAGGTAGAGCAGGCAGCATTCTGCCCAGGTAACATTGTTCCTGGCATAGAACTCTCCGCAGATAAAATGCTGCAAGGCAGGTCCTTCTCCTATTTTGATACCCAGCGCCATCGTCTTGGACCTAACTTTGCCCAACTTCCAATCAACCGTTCTATCTCCTGTATCAATAATAACCAACGCGACGGTGCGGCCACTTATTTATTTAACCCAAACCCGATTAACTACTCTCCTAACAGCTTAAATTGTGACTTTCCGAAAGCTGCTGAAGTCTGCCAGTCAGAGCCAGAATGCGTAAGTGGATATATTGCCCGCATTCCAATCAAAAATCCATGCGATTTTAAACAAGCCGGAGAACGCTATGAATCATTATCCTGCGAAGAAAAATGTCATTTAATCGATAATATTGCAGTTGAGCTTTATAAATGCAAGCAAGATATTATCAAACGTGTAATTTGCTATTTTTACAAAGCAAACCAGGAATTTGGGGAGCAGGTACAATGTGCAGTCAACTATTATAGCCAGATGTGCTAATTGCAGCAAAGGATTGAGATAGAGAACTAAATCCTTAGAACTTGTCTACCTTCTAAACTAAAAAAAGCGAGCTGCTTAATATTTTATAAGATTACCACTTCTTAAAAATATCAAGTATATGCTCGCTTTTATTATATGACACATTTCATAAGACTTATTTTTATGCCTTATCCTGCTCCGGTGAAACATCCAAGAATATTTTTCTATGACAATTTCTTATTCCACAATATTTCTTGTCTCTCCTGACAAATAGGACTTAAGATTAAGATATACCTCTCTCGCACAGCGATTTCTTGCTTCTACGGTAGCCCAGGCTATGTGAGGTGTTATGATTAATCGGGTACTATCCTTCACCTTTAATAATGGATTGTCAGCAAGCATCGGTTCCACCGTTAAAACATCAAGACCTGCTCCCCCAATCTTTTCTGCCAATAAAGCATCTGCCAGTGCTGCTTGATTAATGATTGGCCCGCGCCCCAAGTTTAATAATATAGCATCCTGCTTCATCATCTCTAGCTCAGCTTCTCCGATTAAATCTATCGTCGCTTCTGTTAATGGTGCATGAATCGATACTACATCCGATTCCTTTAACAAGGTAGGCAGATCTACTTGTTCATAATCCGAATTATGATTTCTTCCGGAAGTCGAATAATAGATTACTTTACAGCCAAATAACTCCGCAATCTTTGCTACTCCAAGGCCGATCTCTCCAAGACCGATGATACCAAAAGTTTTTCCATATAATTCATGAAACTTTACATCAAAATTGCTAAAAATATCGCTCCTTGTATATTCGCCGGACTTAACATACTGATCATAATAAGCCAATTTCTCATAGACATAAAATAGCAGGGCAAACGTATGCTGCACAACAGACTGAGTGGAATATCCCTTTACATTGGCTATCGATATTCCACGCTTTTTAGTATACGTAAAATCTATATTATTTGTTCCTGTCGCAGTTAAGCATATTAATTTTAACTTTGATGCTCCTTTTAAAATCTCCTCATTCATCGGAATCTTATTCACTATGATAACATCGGCATCTTTAATTCTTTCTGCATTCTCCATTGGATTAGATTCCCCGTAGATAACTACTTCGCCAAACTCTTGAAACATGCTTAAATCTACATCGTTTCCCAAAGTGTTTGCTTCCATGATTACAATTTTCATATTTTTCCTCATTTCTGCACTGTTTTTGCGCATCTCAAGTTTTCTAAGTAAACTGATTCATTATAGGTACTTCTTCACTTTACGTACCTGCCGCTTTACGCACCTGTTCGTTTTGCATACCTGCCCGCTTTGCGTGTTGGTTCATTTTGTATGCTTTGAAACGGATATAACTTACTAAGTGAAAATTTATCTCTCACGCCAAACCTACCAAGTGTGAATTTCCCTCAACTCATTATTCTGTCATTTTCAACGTAGTTAATTGCTGAAAGGAGTCAATGACATATTCATACTCTGCTGCACTTCCAAACCCATAGCGTGCATATACAAAGGGAATCTTCGCCTGATGAGCAGCATCTCCATCCCCTTTTGTATCTCCAACATAGATTGGATTTCTTAATTGATTGCGTTTCATCACAATACGGATGTTATCCGCTTTTAATTTTCCGGTACCTCCCGGGCACTCAAAGTCTTCAAAATACTGCCCCAGCTTATGCGCCTGCAAAAATGCTTCAATATAACCACTCTTGCAGTTACTAACAATAAACAAACGATATTTCTTAGAAAGCTGCTTTAAGGTTTCTTTAACCTCTCCTAATAAAACTCCTCCATGTTCCGCCAAATATGGGCACTGTGCCACCACACATTTCTCCATTGTCTCGATTGCCACTTCCTGTGAAACACTTAAAAAAAGGCCCCGTGCAATATCTTCTAAAGGCAGACCATATAGTGCCTTTAGCTTAGGACCGGTAACCTCATCTGTAATACGAGGATCCTTCTTCGCTATTTCCTTCCACACAAGGGCTGCGTTCTCTGTGGAATCCCACATGGTGCCGTCGAGATCAAAGATGATACTGTCATATTCTCTCTCCCCAGCCATTACACCTAGGTTTCTAAGCTCTTTTTTTGCCTGCCACAAGGAGTGAAACTGAATCGTATGAAAATGAAAAGCTTTTGCTCCCTCCAGATTCGCTGCCAAATCATCTAAGAATACAGATTCCTCGGGCACTATCCCATAACGTGCCATTAATGCTTCATAAATTTGCGGCTCCGGTTTGATATGCTGTTCTTCATAGGAAATCACCGCTCCATCTACGTGTTTCAGAAAACGAAATATATCCTTAACATAGGAAAAATTCTCTCTGCCATAGTTTGATAAAATATAAACTTGATACCCCTGTTTTTTAAGGTCTTTCACCAATTCTTCAGAATACTCAAACTCCACGACCAACTGACTTGTGTCTTGAAAAAACAATTTGATTTCTTTTTCTATCTCAGGATCGGTTGAGATACAGCGTTTCATAATCTCTTCCTTGGATAAAACGCCCCGGTCCACCTCATTCCAATAAGGGGATAGCACTGTTGCTTTTGCCAGCCTTTCTTTGTACTCTTCCTTGATTGTAAGCTCCTTAATGTAGTCACGCCAGCGAAAGTCTGCAAGTACTTGACCAATATCGAATATAATATTTTTTATCATATGAGTTCTCCAATCCTATCCATTTTTGATTATGATTATATACGATTTTCATAAAAAAATCCATGCAGTTTCGCATGATACTGATTTTTCTTTCTATCACAGTCATACTATGATATAATTCAATGCAAAGAAAGGAAAGGAGGAGCAGTGTATCGAAAAGGATACATTTATAAGAAATATGAAACCTATTGCAAGTTTTACAATTGATCATTTAAAATTATTACCGGGTGTTTATGTTTCTAGGAAAGATAGTGCCGGTGATGCTATTATTACCACCTTCGACCTTCGTATGACACGACCGAACTTTGAACCGGTTATGAATACCGCGGAGATGCACGCCATAGAACATCTTGCTGCTACATTTTTAAGAAACCATACGGAATATGGCAGTAAAATAATTTATTTTGGGCCCATGGGCTGCCGTACCGGATTTTATTTACTGCTTGCAGGTGATTACACTTCCGGAGAAATTATCCCGTTAATAAAAGAACTTTTTACATTTATCAGTGAGTTTGAGGGTGAGGTACCAGGTGCTGCTGCAATTCACTGCGGCAACTATCTCGATATGAATTTGCCAATGGCGAAATTTCTGGCAAAACGTTATCTTACCGAAGTACTAAACACGATTACAAAAGAACGATTGGAATACCCAAACTAGCTATTTCATAAACCGCAGGTTCCGTTAGCTTATCAGAACCTGCGGTCTATTTTTATGACCTTTAGAATATATTGTTATAGGCAAGATGGCACATATTACCCTATTAAAACTCTACATAACAATTTCTTGCATAATCGGACAACAGGGAGGAGTTCTTATGGATGAGACGAATCAGGCTGAGAAAAGCCCTGATAATATTACCTCTTTTTCTGGGCAAAGTCGTTCTTCCAAAATGATTCAAGCAGCAGCTCCGTACCTTGATACTGGCACAAGAAAAACTCTGGATCTATTTATAAAATTTAATGATTTTATGGATGTGATTCATACCTTTAGACAACAGGGAGGATTTAATCTGTTTGGCAGGAAGAAGTCAGATACCAAAGATGATACCGTTAGTGCTACCGGCCTCTCCGGATTGCAGGGACTTTTGGGCTTTGGAAAAGGAGAGGGTTCCATTAATTTTGAAGGAATACTAAAAAGTATCCGTCCATACTGTACACCATCGGAAATTTCAATTGTTGATAATATACTGAACATATTTAATATGAAGCGCTTTATGGATATGTATCAGAGTATGTCCGGAATGATGAATATGCCTGGAATGATGAATAATATACCAAACATGATGAATATGATGAGCGGTTTTCCATTCGGAGGAACATCCTCCGGTTCACCAGCTCAAAACCCTTCCCAAGGTTACAATGTACCAAATTCCCCACCACCGGGTACGGCTCCGCCACCGCCTTCCATGAATTACGATAATTCCTATTATGAAAGTACCTCTCCTACTCCATATGATATGCTATATCAAGCTATGTACGGTCAGCCACCGCCGCCAGATACGGCTGCAAATACAAAAGACCCGATAATATCTCAGCCATCGAATACACCGGTACCTGAAAATGTATCTGGCAATATGCCACAAAATTGGCCTGATTACAATACCTATACCCCACTGAATTCACCGCCATATGATATGGGAAATATGGATAAGGATGTGACAAGTGCCCCATATTATATATCAAACACTACTCCTTATCGCGCTGCCAAATCTGCAGCCGAAGCTGCAAGAAAAGGAAATTCTGCAAAACTCTCTCAAAATGCGGCGAAAGCAGCCAATGCTAATGCAGGCAATCCGTCAAAACCAAACAATCAACAGATGTTTGATATGCTTGCCGGCATGGTGCCGCCAGAGCAAAAAAACACCTTTGATGCCATGAAGAAGATGTTTGAAAACGGAATGTTTATGCCGACTTAATTTTAAGTTGTAAAAGAAGTAAGAAAAGAAATGAGGTAAAAAATATGAACACTGATTGGATGAATAACGAATCGCTGCGCAGTATGCACCCTTTAAAGAAACAAATTATCCTTGAATTAATAAAGGAATCCCAAGGTCAACCGATGGAGAAAGCACTTCCAAATCTAATGAAAGCAAATGCAAAATTAAAAGCAATGAATATGGATTTCACACCACAGGAAGTTAATATTATAACCGATTTACTAACCGCCAATATGTCACCGGCAGATAAAATGAAGCTGGATATGTTAAAGAACATGATGCCTAACCACTGACGTTAAGCCCTCTCACTCTCGTATAAGGGTACATAAATTCCTGTGATTGTAGTATAGATAAGGAAATACATCTTCTTAAACCGGTAGAAATTTCTTTCAGAAACCTGTCATGTTTTGACATGCTTCACTCCTTAAATTTATAAGTACATAAAAATAGAAAGCTCCTTCTGGACTTTCTATTTTTATTGTTTTATTTCATTATAAGATTTCTAATTTAAAAACCCTTACTCACACCCTCTTTTGTACCAATTCTTTACTATAGCTTCCGCTTTCTTTTTATGTATATTGAATCCAACATCTTTCTTGGCTTCTTCCTCCGTATTATAAATCAAAGTACTCCAATCCCACCAGAATATTCCGTAAAACCAGGGTTCATCAAAGAAAACCTCTAAACAGGATTCATAAAATGCTGCTTGTTCCTCTTCATCCCTTTCAAACTCCTTGTGCATGAAATCCCATGGCATAGAAGCACACCCCCTTGCACTGCGGCAGCCAATTTCCATGAAGATAATCTTCTTCTTTCGCTTTTCGCTTAAAGCTTTCAGATTGTCACGAATCTTAATCCACTCTTTTACCATACTATCTTTTTGAGCTCCTCCGGCTCTTGCAACCGGATAATAAGCAGAAGTACCAATATAGTCAAGAGCATCAAACCAGCTAACTTTATCCTCTCTTCCATGATTCGTATTATATGTAATCGGTCCCTTATAGACCGCACGAATCTTTTTAATTAACTCTCGCCAGTATTCTTCTTTTCTTTCTGTACCAAGCATCTCACAGCCGATACAAAGCATCTCACAGCCTGTATCCTGTGCTATTTCTGCATAATGCAGTAAAAATGCCGTATAAGACTCAAACCATTGCTTCCAATAAGTATCCATTCCTAGAAAATCTTCCTCCGGAAAATCAATATAAGCTCTCCAGATATGATCCCTGCAATTTACCATAGGTTTCAGACAAACTTTAATATTTCGGTCCTTTGCGCGTTTTATGGCTGTTAAAATATCTTTTTCTGTAATATCATATCGATAATCAAATCGAATTTCCGTGGATTGATAGGTATCCTGCATAAGAGGAAATGCCAAACACATCCAGTTTACACCAAGATCAAACATAGCTTCTTGGGAGATTTTCGATGCTTCACTTTGATAAACTCCTCTCTTTGCCATATAACCATAGGTGAATCCTTTTACTTCCATGACGCTACCCCCAATTTATAATATTGTATATGATGAATGGTGCAAAAAGCGCACCTTTATCACTCTTCCAAAAGCGTATCCATGTAGTCCAAATATTTTTTTGATACCATCTCTTCCTTGCCATTCTGTATTAGTTCAATACAGTTTAATAAAATGTCCTTCCGTATTCCTTCCGGCAAAACTATAGTGTTAAAATCAATTTTCATAAGTCTATCCTGCCTGCACCACTCTTGGTATTCTTGCAGCTTTTTTTCGTACTGCCGCAGCTTTTGTTCTTGCGCTGCCGCAAGAATTCTATCCTTTCTGATCTGCTCCTCATGATAGCTTTTTTCTTTTTCACTAATCTCCCTTCGTCTCTTTCTCTCCGTCTCTTCCTTTTGCTTCAGTTCTATTTTCATATTCTCACATTTCTCATGAAAATCACATAAAAACCTACCCTCTTCTGAAAGTGCCACGTCATGGATATGGTAGCTTTTTTGGTATACTTTACTCTTTCTTTTTCCTTTCTCCAGGTAAGTAAAATGATGTTTCATCGTAAAGGTTTCTTCTTCCGTATCAAAAAATACACAGCACCCGCTAATATTTTGTAGGTAAGTTTGATACCATGATAACTGACCTTTTTGTTTATCCTGCTTTATCCCCAATAGAAATACCGGTATAATTCCTTGTTCATCAAAATACTGCACTCTTAAATCAAGTTCCTTAATTGGCAGCGTATGTAACCGGTAATCAATTGCCAGATCATAGCCTTCTTCATTCTTAACATAGCATGCAGCATATAGCCCATTAAAAAGCCGATACCTAACCTTAACTTCTTTTGCCGGAAAACTTCTCTTAAGCATATGATACAAGAGCCGTTTACCACGCATAAGTTCCTGTGATTCCATTCTCTTTCCATATGTACAAGATACCATATCATAATGAGCAAAATAGGGTTCCCTCTTTAGTCCTGCCGCCAAATATACCGGACTGCCACAATCTGCACAGAATAACTTCCTCTTTGCTGCTCTTCGCTTCCATTCCATTACAAGTTCCTGATCATAGATTCCTGCTTCATCTTTTAAATCATAGGTACAAATTTCCATACTATTATTTTGTATATGATGATAATGACAGATTTCCATAAGATGCAACCTCATTTATCTAATTTTCATGCTTCCTGCTAGCACTTAGATTGTACCATACTACACATTCCACCACAAGAAAATCCAAAACAAGCAAAATAATACGGAATGAATTCCTTTGTTCTGAAAGACTTTATTTCCACATAGACTACAAAAAACAGATTTCTTATGGAGGGACTTATGGATTCTGTTGTCCGTTTTATCTATGAAAATGGACTTATTGCTATGTTTATTATTATTTTACTTGAATACGGATGTTTTCCAATCTCTAGTGAGATTGTCCTACCCTTTTCCGGTGCCGTTGCAGCTCTTCAGAACATTCCTTTCCTTCTCATGCTCCCGGTCAGCGTATGTGCCGGAATTATAGGTACTAGCATCTGTTACTTCATTGGTCGAATCGGCGGTCATTGCGTCTTAGAAAAAATTACTAGAAAATTTCCAAAAACCAAGAAGAGTATCGATACCTCCTATCAGCGATTTGAGCGTTACGGTTCCTACGTGGTTTGTTTTGGACGAATGATACCGATTATCCGTACCTACATAGCCTTCGTTGCAGGTGCAGTCAAACAGCCCTATCCTGCCTTCGCCATTTTCTCCATCCTTGGTATTACCATATGGAATACCTTATTGATCGGTATTGGATATCTCCTTCGCGGGAATTGGTCAAGTACGGTTAATTACTATACCAAATATAAAGATATTCTGATTCCGGTTCTATTGCTTGTAATTTTATTTTTAGTTGTACGCAAATTACAAAAGAGAAAGCCACAAGAAGAGGAAGCGAAAGATGGGAGTGCATAAAAAATGCACTCCCATTAAATCTTCCTGGTCACACGCACTGCTTTTTGCCTGTCTTTGCAGCTTCTACTCTACCGAATAGAGAATGCCTGACTAATATCTTCTCTCATATCGAGAACCGCCTGTCTTGAAGCGTCTGCAAAATTAAGAGCACCAAATTTTTCATAAGCAGACTGCTTATAGGCTGCGATTATTCCACGTGAAGAATTGATAATTGCACCCAAACCGTCCTCATTAAAATACGGAGCCAAATCAGAAGCCTTTCCGCCTTGGGCACCATAGCCCGGTACTAATATGTACGTTTTAGGCATTAATTTCCGAAGAACCTTTCCCATCTCCGGATAGGTGGCACCAACAACAGCACCAATGTAGCTGTACTTATCACCCATGCACATCTCACCCCACTGTGCGACCTTTTCTCCAACTAATTCATAGAGTGGTTTCTCATTAATAAGCCGGTCTTGAAATTCACCGCTGGATGGGTTTGAGGTTTTTACTAAAATAAACAGCCCTTTCTTTTCTTCCTTACATACATCAAGAAATGGTGTTATTCCATCCGAACCAAGATAAGGGTTCACCGTCACAAAATCCTCATCAAAGCTGTAATAAGACTTACTTCCTACGGTTACTTTACCAAGATGCCCCGTCGCATAAGCCGCGGAGGTAGAACCAATATCCCCTCGTTTAATATCTCCGATTACTACAAGGTCTTTTTCCTTACAATAATCAACAGTCTTTTTAAATGCAATCATCCCTGGAATACCGAATTGCTCATACATTGCAATCTGAGGTTTCACAGCCGGAATCAAATCGTAGGTGGTATCTACAATAGCCTTATTAAACTGCCAAATTGCTTCTGCCGCACCCTCAAGGGTCTCACCAAATTCAGCAAATGCTTTCTCTAAAACATGCTTTGGGATATAATCCAGCATTGGATCTAATCCGACAACAATAGGTGCATTGTTCTGTTCTATTTTGGTTATAAGTTTTTGTATCATATCGATTCCTCCAAGGTTTATTTTAAAAATAATAAGCATGGCATAAATAAGAAGTAAACTACTCCTCTGCCTGATATACCACTTCTCCGGCAGCTATCGTAAACATTACTTTACCACAAACCTTTCTTCCATGAAATGGTGTATTTTTCCCTTTGGAATAAAATTTTGCAGCATCAATGTTATATTCCTTAGTAAAGTCAGCAATTACTATGTCTGCCATCTTGCCGGGTTCTAGGCTTCCCTTCTCAATTCCAAGAATTTTTGCCGGATTGTAACTCATCTTCTCTACCATCTGCATCGGTGTTAAATAGCCTGTCTTCACTAACTCTGTATAGGTTAGGCTAAACGCTGTTTCGGAACCAACAATACCAAACGGAGCTTTTGACATGGAGTTCCTCTTCTCCTCTTCCCCGTGAGGTGCATGGTCGGTGGAGATAACCTCCATAATATTTTGCTTAAGACCTTCTTTTAACGCCTGTACATCTTCTTTGCCACGAAGCGGAGGATTCATCTTATAATTTGCATCATCTCCAGGAATATCCTCGTCACTTAAGATAAAATGATGAGGGCATACTTCCGCAGTTACACGAAAGCCAAGTTCCTTTGCCATCTTAACCAAGGCTACCGATGCTTTGGTGGAACAGTGGCATAAGTGAAGTTTTGTTCCGATTTCACCTGCTAAGAAAATATCACGTGCTGTAATCACGTCCTCCACTGCATTTGTAATCCCACCTAGATTTAACTCTTCCGCTTTTTTCCCGGCGTTCATAGCACCATTTCGCACTAATTGTTTTTCCTCACAGTGGGCAAACATAGTAAGTCCGGCATTCTTCACTGCCTTTAATCCCTCTGCATATAATAATACATCCATAACAGATTTTCCATCCTCGCTAAAAGCAAGAGCTCCGGCTTTTGCCATACCCTCAATATCAGCTAACTCTTTTCCCATCTGTTTTTCGGTAACCGCACCTACCGGGATAATATGAATCCTAGCATCGGACTTTGCTTTCTGATTTAAAAGCTCAACCATAGCTTTCGAATCGATGGCAGGATCTGTGTTTGGCATAGGACAGATTGTTGTGTATCCCCCTGCTGCTGCGGCCATTGTACCTGTTGCAATTGTCTCCTTATATTCAAATCCGGGCTCTCTAAGATGCACATGCAAATCAATGAATCCGGGCATGACATATTTACCGGCAGCATCAATTACAGCCGCACCGGGTTCCTCGATACTCTTTGCGACTTTACTTATTGTATCTCCCTCTATTAATAAATCATATCTGCCTTCTTTTTTTGTTGCAGGGTCAAGAATAAACCCATTTTTAATCAATACTTTCATCTTTTCCTCATTTCTGTGCAGTTTCTATATGTCTTATCCATACGTCACAAGTGTAAGGTATTAAATTCTCCCCTGTAATAGCTTACTATAAAGGTTATATCAAGGTATGATACCCATTGCCTAGTCCTGAATCCTTTATAAATTAAAATTCCATCACCAGTCTTAAATCATGTATGATATCCTGGTTATCAATATATTCTACAAATTGAGGCGGCTCTACCCACATCATCTGCTGCAAATCTTCAGAGAGTATGGTTTCTGTTTGCAGTGCAAAGCATTCGTAACAAATTCCAATATAAAAGGTATCCCCTACCATATAAGTCCAAGTATATAAAACCCGGTCCATTACAGAATCAATTCCTAGCTGTTCCCGTATCAGTCTTACCACCGCTTTATCCGGTGCTTCACCGAATTCAATCTGGCCGTCGACAAAACCCCAACGGTATGGATCTAAAATCCTGTCATCATACCAACGCTGTACAATGGCATATTTCCCTTCACTTTTTACAAGTCCCTTCACTACAATTTTATACTTTTCCATACTGCGCCTCCTAATGTAAGAACAACACCTCTTAGGTGCGTACTTCTTTCGTATACTCCCTAGGATAGGCAGCCTTTGATTGTACGCCCTTTTAATGTCAATGCAGCAGAATTCCCACTTTGCTTTTGCCTTATGGTAACATGCTGACCTGTTCTTTCTTATATTATTTATAATGTACTTCTGTTAAAAATAGACCTTTCGCATCTATAGTCTCACCAGCTTTGTCCCTGTCTTTGCTCTCTAAAATTCTCTTTATTTCCACAGGCTCAATTTTTGATAAACCTACCTCAAGTAAGGTTCCTACGATGATACGTACCATGTGGGGCCAAAAATCATCACCCCAAACTGTAATCACTATTTCCTTTTCATCGCCATAGATTTCTAAGGAATGGATTTCTCTCTCCGTAGATTTTTTCATTCTTTTATTATCCGAAAAAGCTTTAAAATCATGCTTCCCTATTAAAAATTTTGCTGCTTCCTTCATCTTAGCAACATCTGGACGTTTAAAGCAGTAATAATTATATTTGCGTTCAAACACGGAAGGTACTTCACCAATTGATATCTTATATTCATACTCAAAAGATACCGCATGAAAGCCGGCATGAAACCGTTCCGGTACCTCTAATGCCTCCAACACGGCAATATCCCTTGGTAAAAACCGATTTAGATATTGTTTAATTTCATAGACCTTCCGATCTGAATTTGTCTTAAAGCTAGCTACCTGTTTATAGGCATGTACCCCTGCCTCTGTTCTAGCCGCACCGATTACCTCTACGGCTTCATTCTCCATCTTATTTAAAACATCTTCAATCTTATCTTGAATCGTTACACTCTTCTGATTCCCGGCTTGCTTTTGCCAGCCATCATAACGAGAGCCATCATATTCTATTACTAATTGAATATTTCTCATATCTTTCCTCATTTCTGTACTGCCTATTTTCAATATATATTATAATCTGCTGTCTTTTCTTACGTTGACTGTCTCGGCAAGATTAGCAGTATTGATAATAATTGAAGACACCTATTACGATACTTCAACGTTTCTGTTTCCTACTCATTCTTAATTCTATTCTATCTCTAGGATTCACCAACCGAATTGGAAATATCAAATTTAGGAGAGTAAACTTCATTATTTTCTAGTGCTATTGTATCATATTTCATTTCGCTTTCAAAGTAAATTTCCGTGCGTTTCTAAGATATTACTTTAGAGGCTCTTTTTTTCCGTAGGAAAAGAATATCGTTACATTTTCTTATCGCAATCTTGTCTCGTCTGGCATGGTTAAAAACATTTAAACTGGACATTTTCATATATCCAGTTTAGTGATAACATACGTCTAAGCTGATCAGAAGAAATCTTAGGTATTAAGCAAGTCATAAAATTTTTAAGAAAAACGTGCATTGCTAACTTTTCTTTATCAAGAATAATAGGAGGGATACATATGGACTCTATAAAAACCATACAATCAAACAAAGGGGAATCCAATTTAAATCAAAGCAAACCTGTGGCATTAATCGTAGGAGTACTCCTAACTATTGCATCTGTTGCAGCAGTTATCTATGGTTATCGCTCCAAAGAAGCTGTGGAGGTAAGCCAGACCGATCGATTATTAATCTTCGGATTGATTATCTTACTTTTTGGAATTGTAATCCTTGTGAATGGAGTAATTCAGTTAAGAAAACCTGCAATTACAGCCGTAAAATCATCAAGAAATGTCCTTACTCTAGCGCAAGCTGCTCTGTTCGCTGCGTTAGCTTATATCGGATTTAGTTACTTTCGTATCGATATCCCGGTGGGTCCCGGAAGCACTGCGTTTCATTTTGGTAATACCTTCGTTGTTGTTGCAGCTCTTTTACTCGGTGGTTCCTGGGGTGGTCTTGCCGGTGCAGTAGGACTTTCGCTTGCCGATTTGATGAGCGGTAAGTATTTTACCGTAGCTCCGCAAACATTTTTCTTAAAGCTATGTATCGGATTAATTGCCGGTCTTGTTGCTCACAGGATTTTTCATATCAGCACCTTACACAAAAAATCGAAGGTTTTGGTTGCTTCTATCACAGCCTCCGTTGCCGGCTTAGGCTTTAACGTAATTGCCGACCCCGTCATTGGTTACTTTTATAAAAAAATTATCCTTGGGCTGCAAGGTGATTTAGCAATTAACTGGGCTAAAATGACTGCAGTAACCACCTTTGTGAATGCTGTTACTTCCTCAATTATGGCTGTACTTCTCTATAATGCGCTGCGTCCTGCTTTAATCAGCGCTCATATGTTTCTTAGAAAAGAGCCAAAAGAGACTGCTGCAAAATCGGAGAAGGTATAACAGTAATAAAAACGGTATCGGTACAAAACCTAACTTATGAAAAAGGTATGAGAATCATTAAAATTCTCATACCTTTTTTACTTCAAGCGTTTTACTGTTCACAAATAGCAGCTTATGTAAGCTGTAATTTCCCGTAGATTTCTTCAAATAAATTATATTTTACTTTAAAATCATCCTCCGAAAGCAATGTTCTTTGCCCCGCATATTCGACCAGCAAACTGGTGTATGCCACGAATGTGATATGTTGGCGTAATAAATCTACACGTTCCATTTCATTATATTTCTTCACTATATCCCAATTTGCAATAGAAAGTTCATAAACTTCCTCATTCTCCATAGAATTCAGGACTTCTATCATTGCTTCGTATTTTTGAGCTACAAACAATTCACGTAAATCCATATCCCTGTTTTGTAATTCTTCGTTCATCCCTTACCTCGATCCTGTATAGAATTCTATCTTCCTAATTTTTTATTTTTCCCAGTTAAAATTAATCACGGCTGCAAATGATCGTTACCTTGCCCATCCCTGAAAAAATGCTGAAGTTACATTCCTGCGGTTAAAATTTTTAGAATTTTCTTACACGGTATTTTTTAACACCTTCGAAATTCTCTTCTCACCTAATCCTGCAATAATTTTGAATAATTACTTGTACTGTTCGAGTTCCCATATACTCGTTAATCGTAGGATAATACGTAAATGCCAAGTCTATCTCATTATATTGCCCAAGATACATCTTTCTTACTTCTTCTTTTCCATATTCCGCTTCTACAAACTCATTGAATTCTG
This sequence comes from Bacillota bacterium, assembly GCA_023457255.1. Lineage (GTDB taxonomy): Bacteria > Bacillota > Clostridia > Lachnospirales > Lachnospiraceae > Lachnoclostridium. The sequence goes on from JAEWMB010000037.1 coordinate 50,314, forward strand.
TGATATCTCCAAAATATAAGGCATCCATTGCAAATCCATCGGAATTGATTATATTTAGTTTTAATACATTCTGATTCTTACCAAGAATCCAAGCTTTTCGTATCTTAAAGTGTTGTTCTGCAAATACCGGTTTATTATTTCCCTTCCCAAACGGCTCCAGCCTTTCTAATTCTTCCAGAAAGGCTTCGTTTAAGTAACCAATCGGGAGCGGAACATCAATTCGAACAATCGGGATAAAATCCTCTTCGGAAAGAACAGTATTTTGATTTAACCGCACCCTTAGAGTTTCTAGATTTTCTGCTTTTAACGAAAGCCCTGCCGCCATTGGGTGACCGCCAAACTTCGTTAATAAATCCTTACACTTTGAGAGTTCTTCAAACATATTGTAGCTTTCAATTGAACGGCCGGAGCCTTTTACCCCTTGCTCCACATCAACAAAAACAAGCGCCGGTTTGTTATAACGTTCTCTCAGACGGCCGGCAATAATTCCAACCAAGCTTTCATGGGTATCCCTTAGCTTTACTACTAAAACTTTATCATGAATCAGCTCTGACGTTTCAATTCGTTCAATTGCTTGCTCAACCCCCTGTAATGTCATATCCTTTCGGTTGTCATTTAATTTCTTTAAGGAGGCTGCCAATTGTTTTGCTTCTTCCACCGTTTTCGCATTCAGCAAGTCAAGAGCGACATCAACTGTATCAAGCCTTCCGGCAGCATTAAAACACGGTCCGATGACAAAACCGATATGATATGCACTGATACGTTTTTGTTCTAACCCACACTCTTCCATTAATGCCTGTATGCCTAAGTTTTTTGTATTACTTAATAATTTCAATCCATGTTTTACAATCAGCCGGTTTTCCGAAACCAAATCCATCACGTCAGCTACAGTTGCTATGGCAATAAACTCTAATAAATCATAAAGTTCCTCTTTTGCTATATGATAATGCTCATACAGCAATTCAATCAGCTTATAAACTACGCCGGCTCCGCACAGTCCTTTAAAAGGATACGGACAACCCTCCTGCTTAGGATTTACCACAGCGTCCGCATTCGGAAGTAAAAATGTCCTGCCGCCCTTCTCATCCTCTTGGAATACAACTTCGTGGTGATCGGTTACTACGACTGTCATTCCAAGTTCTTTTGCGTAATCTATTGCATCAAAGGCAGCAATTCCATTATCACAAGTTATGATAAATCGGCTCCCCGCATCATAAGCTTCGCGTACGATACGCCGATTTAATCCATAACCTTCCGAGACCCGGTCGGGTGCATAGACAACTACTCTCCCGCCGATTCTCCTTAGGGCTGTAGATAAGCTGTGCCCGGATAAGATCCCATCGTTATCAAAATCCGTACCGATAGCAATTAACTGATTTTCTCCAATCGCTTTGATTATAAGGTTGCATGCTTGCTCCATCCCCTTCATCCTAAGCCCCGAATACATCTTCGTTAAATCACAAGACAGAAAATGGTTTATTTCATCTTCCTTAAAAAGGCCACGATTCACAATAATACGTGCCAAAACCGGACTGATAGCAAAACGCTTTGCAAGTGTATCGAAGTTGGCCCGCTTTGCCTCTAATATCCATTTTTCTTTCATTGTTCACTCTTCTCTCTATTCGCCTTTTATCTGAAATTATAAACTAACTTCTGATAAATAATCTTATCAAAACATGTATTATTTTGCAAGATTAATGCGAAAAGAGGCATTCGCAGTTCATTTTTAACTGCGAATGCCTGTTATAGGTTAATTCCTTCCGGTTTTTATTGATCCATTCCTTGGTATACAATATCTTTAAACTCACCAATCAAGGAAGAATCCTCACCTGCATAAGCATACATTCCTACCATAGCACCGGTAAAGCGTTTTCCGCGTTTAATTCCTTCATCACAAAGATAATATACTCTTTCGAGTTTACCAAGTAAATTCCAATTTGCCTCCGATTGTTTTAAGTTTTGATAAGAAAAGCTTCTCTCCAGATCTTTCGTCACAATACGAAGGCGGTATTCCCCTTTTGAAACCTTCACTCGCAAGCTTACCTTAGTATCCTCATCGATGTGTTCCACAACTTGTAAGAATAAACCTTCTTCGGTTTCAAAAAATCCGTATTTAAGAAACGTATTTTCATCATAATAGCAAGTTAAACCATAATCCTGACCTGTACTAAGATTAGCCTCCCCCACCGTAACTTCAAAGATAAAATGAAAATCCTGCTGTCTGCGCAGTAAGATATTTCTGGACTCTGTCGTATCTAAATCTTTTTTGCTTCCCTGTACTTTTAAGTAGCCATTACCGAAAGTATAAGCGTTCTCTAACGGTACACGAGGAGATACCCACAAACTACTTAAAACCCCATTCCAAAAATCATCTGTTTCCGGTTCAGGAATATAGGTCGTCAGATTAGGACGTTTTTGCAATACACTGGGGCCTTCCAAATTATTAACAATTGGCCATCCGTCTGCTGTCCAAGTAATCGGGTCTAATGCTGTTTCACGGCCAAGCAAACTATATTCGCCCTCTAGCTGTCTGCCGCATAAGTAAACCATGTACCACTCACCATTTGGTGTTTTCACAGGTTTTCCATGACCGCAGCGTTGAATTGCTCCCTTTTCATCCTGCTGTCTCATAATTGGATTATAAGGACAAGGCGTATAAACACCAAATAATTCTTTTGATCTGGCAACAGAGATACGATGCCCCAGTCCGGTCCCCCCTTCTGCCTGGAAGAGATAATACCAGCCGTCTTTCTTTAATAAATGAGAACCTTCCGGTGCTCTTTTTTGATGGCCATAATATAAAAGGGTGGCTTCGGAAAGCTGTTTCTTTCCATCTTTACTAATCTCAAATATTCTTGCGCCACGGTTTAATAGCATATAGCGTCTTCCGTCATCATCCGTAAAGATAGATGGATCAATACCATCCTCATCAAGAAATACCGGTTCACAATATGGACCTTCCGGCTTATCTGAAGATACTACCATCTGTTTTCTATAAACCGTTCCGGTATCATTTAAGCGATAGGTTGCAGTGATATAAAATTTTCCCTCATTATAAGAAATGTCCGGTGCCCAATAGCCTCGCCCGCCTTCCAATTCATCTAAGTACGCCCATTCCGGATTTGTAATCGCATGTCCGATTACTTTCCAATTTATTAAGTCTTTGGAATGAGAAATTGGAATACAAGGGAAAAAAATAAAGGAGGAATTCACCATATAGAAATCATCCCCTACACAAATGATCGAAGGGTCCGGATGCATGCCGGTACGGATTGGGTTACGATACATCTTTTCATATGGAGCCCCGCATACTTCTTCAAAAAAGGATAGTATTTCTTGATTTTTATTTTTATAAGCTATTTCATATGGAGTCACCAGGTTAATATCTCCGGAAACCGGTGACATCCCAACTCTTTCAACTAGATAGCGAACCACGGAAATATTTCCGGATTCCACTCCATAATGAAGTATACTTCTATTTATTTCATCAGTTTCATTAAAACTTGCTCTGGAATATTCCACAATATACCGTACAATTCCCAAATCTCCCAGAGAAGCTACCAAAAATGGCAGCCATATGCCCCCAGTCCTATCCTCAATCGAATTTGGATCCTTTATCAGCAGATCTTTTACCGTCTCTAAATCTTTGTTTCTTATTGCCTCGCGTAATGTCATTCTTCTACTCCTTAGCAACGTATTTGCCTTGCTGTCTGTCGTTCCTTTTAGCTACTTCACCAGTGTATCATGAATATCTTCAAAATAATACAGAAATTTTGTTATCAATCCTACTTATCTTTAGAATTTTTGCCTCTTTCCAAATGTTGTTGATTTCTATCTCTATTTGGTATAACCTATAGGTAACCAATTATATAGAAATAGCAGCAACAATAATGAGATTACGGGCACAATCACGTAATTTACATTGGGAGAATTTATAAGGGGAGGAGTAAATACTCGTATGCAAAGACATATCCTATGGTATCAAGAGCCAGCAAAAGACTGGAATGAGGCCTTGCCGCTTGGCAATGGCAGACTTGGTGCGATGATTTATGGGAAACCCGAGCATGAAATCATCCAAGTAAACGAAGATAGCATCTGGTCCGGTTATGCGATGGACCGAAATAACCCGGATGCAAAAAAGAATCTGCCAATCGTTCGGCAACTAATCGCAGAAGGTAATTTAGAAGAAGCCCAAAATTCTGCTTTACATACTCTTAGCGGAACTCCAGATAATATGCGATGCTACCAAACCGCGGGGGAAATACACATAACGACCGGACATACCGAAGTAACAAACTATCGAAGACAATTGAATCTTTCAGAAGCAACTGTAACTGTTTCTTATGACTTTGAGGGGACTAATTTTGTTCGTGAACACTTCATTAGTACTCCGGCAGATGTTATGGTAATGCGATTCACCAGTAGAGGTCCTAGAAAGCTAACTCTAAGTTTTCTTTTATCAAGACCGCATTTTATGGATCGTCTATACGGTGAGGACGGCGACTCCGCAGCTTTGGTTTACCACGGCGGAATTCCATTTTGCAGCCGTCTTACTGCAGCTTCCAGCGATGGCTTGATTCAAACCATTGGAGCACAGCTTGTCGTATCGGAGGCTACTACGGTTACCCTGTTTTTTGATATCAGAACAGCTTTTCGAAGCGAAAGCTATGTAAATGAAGTACGGGCTCACCTCATGGATGTAAAGTCATTACATTTTGAGGAATTAAAGCGTTCCCATAAAAAAGATTACCAATGCTTTTTTAACCGAAGTGATTTCATTTTAACTGCGCCGGCTGAAGCGGATGTCACTGCTTTGGATACCGCAAGGCGTCTGGAAAGAATGAAAGAGGGACATAGTGATCTTAAGCTATTAGAAGATTACTTTCATTTTGGCAGATATCTTCTTATCAGCTGCAGCAGGCCAGGTACACTTCCGGCAAATCTTCAGGGAATCTGGAATAATAGCATGACACCACCTTGGGGCAGTAAGTTTACCATTAATATCAATACAGAGATGAATTATTGGTTTGCCGAAAAATTAAATCTTCCGGAGCTTCATCTTCCACTCTTTGACCTTCTTAGACGGATGCACCAAAAGGGGAACGATACGGCAGAAAAGATGTATGGCTGCCATGGATTTGTTGCTCATCATAACACGGATTTATGGGGTGATTGTGCACCACAGGATTACTGGCTTCCCGGAACATACTGGGTACTGGGCGGCGCATGGCTTTGCCTTCATATCTGGGAACATTATGAATATACAAAGGACATCAATTTCTTAATCAAGATGTTTCCGGTTCTCTCCGATGCCTGTCTGTTTCTGACAGAATTTTTAACTGAGGATATGAGCGGAAAGCTGATACTAGCACCGACTGCCAGCCCGGAAAATAAATACCGCCATCCAAATGGGCAAATCGGATACCTCTGCGCCGGTTGTACGATGGATCATCAAATCATAAGAGAGCTGTTTCACCACTATATGGATGCATATCATACTTTGTTAGATGCCAAGACTTTAGCAGAGAATAAAGAAACTTCAATATCCTTGAAGGAGGAGCTGACTAAGTCGGTAGAAGACTGTCTTAGCCGGTTACCTGAGACAAGAATACATAGCAACGGTACTATTATGGAATGGAATGAAGAATATGAGGAATTAGAATTAGGCCATCGCCATATCTCACATTTATTTGGATTATTCCCCGGTACTCAAATTACGCCGGAACAAACTCCAAAGCTTTCTGAAGCTGCAAAAAAGACACTGGAAAGAAGGTTAGAGTATGGCGGCGGTCATACCGGATGGAGCCGTGCTTGGATTATTAACTTCTGGGCAAGATTAGGGGAAGGAGAATTAGCTTATCAGAATGTCAAAGCACTCCTGGCTGGAAGTACCCTGCCAAACCTATTCGATAACCACCCGCCATTTCAGATTGATGGTAACTTTGGCAGTGTTTCAGGTATTTGTGAAATGATATTTCAGTATAGAAATAACACCTTATTTTTACTGCCTGCCTTCCCTGATGAGATAAAGGATGTGACATTTCTAGGCTATAAAGCAGCCTATGGCCTAACTGCTAACTTAACCTATGCCAGTGGAGAATTAAAATCTCTTATTCTTACGTCAAAAGAACCTCAGAGCATTACACTAAATTATAGAAATAAAACTGTGGCAATTAATTTAACCAAGGGTGAAAATGACGTGGATTGTAATATATTTTCTTGAATAATGAAATAACCAAGGCTTATTCTATTTTATCAGACAAAAAGTGCATCGGGCCTAGTCAATTAATGACTTCTCCCGATGCACCTTATTCAGCTTATTGTTATTAAGAAATATCGTTACTGAAACGCTGATATTACCTAAGCAGAATCTACTTGTGAATAAATATGTTATACTTATTCTGCCTCAGCAGCCTTAATCATAATTGCACATTCTACACGTTTTTTTTGTAATTCACAGCCAATATCATAGGTATCATTGATATTTCCATGGAATTTAAAAGCATTGGCAGAACATCCGCCGCTACAGTAAAATTTTGCAAAACAGTTCTTACATTTTTCTTTGGAATAAACATTGCAGCATTTAAACTCTTCCCTTAACTCTTCCGCCTTTACTCCATCAAACACATTTCCCATCAAGAAATCATCTTCCCCAACAAACTGATGACATGGATACAAATCCCCCCATGGAGTTACTGCCAGGTATTCTGTTCCCGAACCACAGCCTGACAAACGCTTTGCAACACAAGGACCACCACTTAAGTCAATCATAAAATGGAAGAAGTTAAACCAGTGACCTGCTTTTCTTCTCTCGATAATGTACCTTGCTAACTTATCGTATTCCTCCATTAAAACAGGAAGGTCCTCTGCTGTAATTGCATAGGCTTCGCCGTCCTGAGCAACTACAGGCTCTACTGAGATTTGTTCAAAACCAAGCTCTGCTAAGTGTTTTACATCCTCAGCAAAGTCTAAATTATTGTGAGTAAATGTACCACGAACATAATAATTTGTTTGATTTCTGCTGTCTGCAAACTTCTTGAACTTAGGAATAATGAGGTCGTAGCTACCTTTTCCATTACGGAAAGGACGCATGTTATCATTGACTTCTCTCCTGCCGTCGATACTAAGTACTACATTACTCATTTCTTTGTTAGCAAACTCCATAATGTCATCATTTAACAGGACGCCGTTCGTTGTTAATGTAAAACGGAACTTTTTATTATGAATTTCTTCCTGACTCCTTCCGTATGCTACCAAATCCTTTACTACTTGGAAGTTCATTAATGGCTCACCACCAAAAAAATCAACCTCTAAGTTCTTACGGTGACCTGAGTTAGCGATTAAGAAATCTAAGGCTTGTTTTCCGACTTTATAGCTCATTAAGGCACGTCTTCCGTGATACTCTCCTTCTTCCGCAAAGCAGTAACGGCACGCAAGGTTGCAGTCGTGAGCTATATGAAGACACAATGCTTTTACCACTGTCTCTCTCTTTTTAAAACTTCCGATATAGTTTTCATAAATATCTTCGGTAAATAAATTCCCATCGGTCTTCATTTGTGTTACTTCATCATAAATATTCCCGATTTCCTGCCTTAATGTCTCCCCGGTAAGCTCAGGATAATCCTTCTTTAAATCAGCAAAATTATTTTTTTTGCTATAGTTATCCCACAGCTTTGTTATGATTTCTTCTTTACTCTTTGTTTCATAAAGAGCAATTATATCATATGCAAGATCATCTACAACATGTACCATCCCACTATTCACGTCAAGTACAATATTATAACCATTATTTTTATACTGGTGAACCACTTTTGTTACTCCTTTCAATATAAGCCCTGATAAGGGCAAAACCTTTTGCTTCTATCTTATGTCAAACGACATTTTATTTATGTCCCAAACATGGAATAAGCAGCGACAAAATGCGCTGCTTACTAATCATGACAAGAAAAAGCCGCAAAACGTACTTTTTCTTACTCTCTTTTATTTCATCCTATCGATGAATACCGCCCTTATTGAATAGGGTATCAAGTGGCTGCTATCTATTTTCGCAGCTCTGATTTCCTACCGTACAAGATGTTTTACAAGCAGACTGACAAGAAGTCTGGCACTCGCCGCATCCACCCTTTTTCATTGTATCTTTCAAATTCTTAGTGTTCAAAGTTTTAATGTGCTTCATTATGTAGCCTCCTAAATATCGTTAACTTATCATATTATATCATAGTTTTAAAAAATATCAAAGTGTTTTTTTCACTTTTGTTAATGTATTTACTTGACGTATTTACTTGAACAGTCTGGAGCAGAATGTTATAATATGTTATATAGTATTAAAAACCATTTGATATTTTAATTAATACAATGTACCTCCTTCTATTCATACACATAGGTATTACATAGCCTTGCTGCTTTGGCCCTGGAAGGTACCACTATATTATAATCTTTAGAGCCAAATTTTGTACTAACCTAAAGAATCCTAAAATGAATCATCTAATAAATTCTTAAATTACTTAAATTCATAAATTTTCTTGCAAGATAGCAGGTTCTAAAGTGTATATAATAGTATTGGGTTATATTGTGTCTAAAATACTATAACCAATAAACGAAGTTATATTAATTCATATAAAGGAGAATTCATCATGAGAGATTATATTATTTCTACTGATTCTACTGCAGATCTTCCAATGGATTACGTAAAGGAACATAATATCTTTTTACATCCATTATACTATAATTTAGAAGGGGATGTTTATGGTGGGGAAAAGAATCTTGATCCAACCGACTTTTATAATAGAATGAGAAATGGACTTATGCCTACAACAATGGCATCTAATCCGGAATTCATTTTGGATTCCTTTACAAAACAAATAAAATCTGGTGCCGATGTCCTTCATATTAGTTTTTCTTCTGCTCTAAGCGGGAGCTGCAGCAATGCTACTGTAGCAGCTCGTGAAGTATGTGATGAAAACCCTGATGCTAAAATTGTAGTTGTGGACTCTTGTTGTGCCTCTATGGGACAAGGGCTTTTAGTATATAAAGCAGTCCAGTTAAAGGAAGCTGGAAAATCTTTAGAGGAAGTGGTTGCTTATATTGAAGAAAATAAAAATCATATCTGTCACCAATTCACTGTAGATAATCTTTTTCACTTACATCGGGGCGGACGCGTTTCAAAAACCACTGCAATTATAGGTACTTTAATCAATGTAAAGCCGGTGCTTCATGTGGATAATGAAGGGCATCTGATTCCTCTTACGAATGTTAGAGGCCGAAAAAAAGCGTTAACCACCTTAGTTGATAATATGGAACATAAAATCAAGGGATATGAAAATGATGTTGTATTCATTAGCCATGGAGATTGCATTGAAGATGCAAATTTCGTAACAGATTTAATTAAGGAGCGACTTGGAATTACAAACTTTATGATAAATTACATCTGCCCAACCATCGGTACTCATTCCGGCCCGGGAACCGTAGCACTATTCTTTGTTGGCAGTGAAAAATAAAAAAGCACGCTTCGCTATTTTTCCTATTTCAATGAAAAAAGCATAGGATAAAGCAGTCTATAAAAAATAATAAAATGCATCTTATTTTGAACTATAAATGTCAAGATAAGATGCATTTTTATATCGTACTGTCTTTTTTCATATCAATTACAATATCAGATGCATAACCTGATTTTAAAACCTTATTTTAATGATTCCCTTGCAAATCGGAGAATTACCTTAAACAAGTCTCCATCCATAACAATCTGAAAGTCTCCTCCTTGTATTTCAACAAAGCTTTTCACGATTGCAAGCCCTAATCCGGAACCTTCTGTATTTCGTGCCTTATCTCCCCGGATAAATCGCTCACTGATTTCTTCCGGTGACAGATTTAATTCTGTCGCGGAAATATTCTTTAGCGTGATCCAGACAAAAGCCTCCTGTAATTGTAGGGTCAAGTATGCTCTTGTTCCAGGCAGGGCATACTTAATTATATTTACAAAAAGATTTTCAAATATTCGATAGGTCTTTTGACTGTCCAGCATCATAATAACTTTCTCCTCCGGAAGCTGAGCACGAATATCAATTCCAGCCTCATCAAAACGGTCGCTAAGTTCCAAGTGGACCTGCTTTATTAGTTCTGAAAGATCAACTTCCACAGGATTTAAGGTAATATTATTGCTATTTATTTTACTGACTTCAAAAAGATCCTCGATTAATTGCTTTAAACGTAATGATTTACGATCAAGAGTATCAATATACTCTATCTGCTGTTCCCTCGTTAGATTATCTTCTTTCAGCAGATTTACATAAGTGATAATTGCAGTTAATGGCGTCTTTAAATCATGCGAAACATTGGTGATTAATTCTGTTCTCATATTTTGGCTTTTCACTTCTTCATCTACCGCTCTTTTAAAGCCATGCTGAATTTTACTAAGTTCATCGCCAAGCGGTTTTAACACACCTAACTCTTTTTCAATCGGAACCTCAAGATTACCTTTTGCCATCTGATAAGTAACTTGAAGCAGGTAATCATGCTTCTCTTTTAAATCCATTAGATATTTTTTCATAAAATAATATAGAACAATTGAGTATAATATAAGGACTGGGATACCAAAAAACCAGACACTACATAGAATCAGGATTACTAAAAAGTTAGCTGTTACATATTTTATTACTGCTTTATTTATCTCATCGCTTGATTTTACAGAAAGAAATGATTTTACCATACGTCCAATACTACGATTGATAAATGCAAGGAAACGAATGCATAACACATTTTCTATTAGATACCGTTTCAAGCCTTTGCGGAATATCTGCAAGATAGATATTAACACTACATGGATACTGCCAAGATATAGGAACCACCCTCCATACACTGCAATGTTGGTAATCAGCCTTGCATAAAAAGGAGTAAAATTAATATTCTTAAGATAATCCTCAATAGCTCCGCTTGGATAATATGAACTAAGATAAGCTACGCCAAGTGTTGCAAACACAATTCCTGTAAGCAATGCGGCATCAACTTCGAATGGTATTCTACTTAAGGTACCATTTCCAATACCCAACGGGCGAATACAGAATAAAATAATACCAAATAAAATCACTGCACAAATAGCTGCCGAAAATAAGATAATTAACCCCTGCATCTGAGTCCCATGATAATCCACAAAAAAATTATAAGTATAATCAAATAAATTTTGATAATTTTTGTCAATCGCATACACAATAGCAACATTGGCCGGTTCAACAAAAGAAATATCCTCAGGCTTGATATTAAGATATGGTTTGTCACGATACAAATAGGAATAATTATTTTCCAGCTTTACACTCTTAAGAATACCGGATACCTTTTCCTCATCAATTCCATAAGATTTCCGAATTGCTGCAGTTCCACTACTGTCATATTCCACTACCAGATATCCGGCATAAGTGTTTTTCAATTTTTCCTCCATAGCCGAATTTGATGCGGTACTTTCCAATAAATACGCTAAGTACTCTTCATGTCCTGACATTTCACCATAACGATTATTGTTTCTGTCAATAATGGCATACTCTAAGGAGTAGCGACTAGCATATATATGATTTCTCAAGGAATCAATACTTTCATTAAAGCTATTCACTTCGGCTTCATAGAAATCATCTTCTGTAACCTCCAGTCTTTCTTGTTCCTCCATGTTATAATCGAATTCGTCCTCCGGATAATCCACTAACTTCTCACTGTTGTTTTCTGAATTAATATTCTCATTTTCTGAATTAGGATAGTCCTCAACTCTTGTCTCTTTGTTATTTGCCTCACTATGATATGAGCCTCCTTTATTTGAAACCTCCTTACTGTCTAACCCTTGATCCTTATTTAACTCTTCTTGTTTTTTCTTATATTCTTCTCTTATCTTTTTTAGTCTAGGAAAATAAACCTCTGAAGGATCTACGGAATAAGTATTCTTTCGTTGTTCCATTACACTTAAATAAAGGCCATACCCCGATTTCAGCAAATCATCAAATTGGATATCTTCCATTTGTTTTTTTCTATTTTCCCAGAGCTGCTTTGCGGCATCGACTGCTGTAATACTTACTCCAAGCAGTAAAACAATCACAAGCAATACACCGACGACACTTCCAAATAACGGAGATTTTCCACTGGCTTTTGATGTTTGCTCTTCTCTTTTCTGATCATTTGCTGAATCCATTCTTAATACCTCCACCTTTTATGAAGAAGCTCCTAAATTAATATCATGGAAATACTAATTTAGAACTTCTAATACTTCTCAATTTTATAACCAACTCCCCAAACAACTTTTAAATATTTTGGTTCTTTTGGATTAATCTCAATTTTTTCTCTAATTCTTCTAACATGCACCATAATCGTATCCGTTGTAATCGGCTTTTCATTCCATACACGTTCATAGATTTCGTCCGGTGAGAATACCCTTCCCGGATTTTTCATTAGAAGAAGTAAGATTTTAAACTCGATAGGTGTTAATTTAGCAGGTCTTCCGTCCACAGATACCTCTACCGTATCTTCATTTAACTCCAGTCCCCCAACAACATAATAATTTTCTGGTTCTTTCTCTTCCATAGAATCCACCGCTTTTAGATATCTGGCATAACGGCGGAGATGTGAATTTACTCTAGCCATTAATTCCATTGGAGTGAAGGGTTTTGTCACATAATCATCTGCACCGATATTAAGCCCTGTTACCTTATCAATTTCTTCTGACTTTGCAGATAACATAATAACAGGAAAATCAAATTTTTCTCTTAATTTCATGGTCATTGTGATTCCATCCATAACAGGCATCATGATATCTACAATTGCAAGGTGGATCGTTTCCTTTTGCAAAATTTCCAGCCCTTTTTTGCCGTTCTCAGCTTGAAATACGAGATAACCTTGATTTCTTAGATAAATCCCTATTCCTTCTAAGATTTCTTTATCGTCTTCCACGATTAATACGTGATATGATTCCATCTCTGTTCCTCCAATTCTAATTCTTCTATCCCATAAATACTACCCTCATATCTTAGTCTCTTTTCGTTACCCATGATATATATCATATCAGATAAATCAAAAAAACACCTTGCAGTAAAACGAAAGAAATTCTTAACATTGTTATGAGTATTGCTATGCTATTATCTCTTTCTTCCGAATCTACATTTTAGCAGACTCATTTATTGTTTGTTATTTACTATTTACCGTAAGGAATTATTACTGCCAAATAAATTAAGCCAACACAAAACTTTCCTCAGCTTAATAAGAGTTTTATCAATAGTCTTCCTAATAACTATAGAATAAATCAAAAATTAAGGCAAGGAAACAGTGCTGGCTCTAAATATATCTCTCTTAATTAATGCGAACATTACATAGTAATTTCACTTTTATTTCGGATGTTGCAATGCGTACAAGAAATGTCATAGATACAATCTGATACAGATGTAAATCCGATTCATATGTAAATCTGATACAGGTATATTTCTGAATCAAAATATATTTTGATTCAGACTTTCAATACACGGTATATCGATATTAACTTCTGTAAATCCTATCTGATGCATCGTATATGATACACAACTCCAGAGGTCATATTAAGGGGATGGCGGATGGTAACCTCTTTCCTTACCGGCCTCTCCCCATTTGTATCGAGAACTGTCTGATTACAAAATCCTTTGAGGTACTTTGATACCGGATCAAATAAATCAAGCAATCCTCTTTCATACAATATCATTACTGCAACCGCGGTAACAGGCTTTGTCATAGAAAAAATACGATAGATAGAATCCGGTTTATCCGTACCAAAAGATTATTGAAATACTTTCTCCTTTTTGTGATAAACTAGGACAGAACATCCTTTAAGCCTGCCACTTGCAACTTCTCCATGAAAAACTTCTGCCACTTGCTCTAAATACTTCGTATTCATAATAACTCCCATCTATGCACTTTTAGTATGCCTTCCACAATAGACTCTCGCTCCTGTGCGTATTCTCGTAACATTGTATTATAGGGATTTAAGACCATAAAAAATTTCATAAAAAAGCATCTGGCAGGTAAAATCCCCCGTATCTCCTCACAAGATTATTTATAGTAACTTTTTCTTCTTTAATATAAAAAGCGTTATGAAACAAATCACGAGCGTAATCATGCAAACGATAAAGAATCCATATTCACTCCTTGCAAACGGCATACCGCCGGTATCAACATTCATCCCATATAGTCCGGAAATAATCGTTGGTATTGACATCACTACGGTAATGGATGCTAACAGCTTCATGACAGAGTTTAAGGTATTGTCGATAACCGAAGCAAACAATTCTCTCGTACCATTGATAATATCACGGTAGATTCCTGACATCTCGATTGCCTGCTTATTCTCTATGATTACATCATCTAATAAGTCTCTATCTTCCGGATAGGACTTTATTCTTTCATTTCGTGTTAATTTATCAAGCACCACACCATTTACTCGAAGTGAAGTTGCAAAATACACTAATGTAGTTTCCAATTCGTGGAGCTCAATTAAATCACTATTTTTTGTATGTTTGCTTAATCTTGCCTCGATTGCTTCCCTCTTCTTATTAATTGTTCTAAGACAATTCTGGTAAACTGTTGTGCTGCTATATAATATCTGATATAAGAAACGGCTTTTTTTAGCCGTACTAAATTCTTTTACTTTTTCTATCATAAATGGTTTTAATACTATGGTATCTTCCAAACATACCGTAACTATGGCTTTTTCTGTTAATATGATGGCCAATGGCATTGTAGTATAGAATTCATTACCATGTCGTGTTTCTTTGGTGGCTACATCAATTAAGATTAACGTATATTTATTTTCCACCTCAATACGAGATGCCTCTTCATCGTCCAAAGAAGCCTTAATATCATTCGTTTCAATGCCGGTCTTACTGGCGGCAAATGCTATCTCCTCGGGGGAAGGGTTTGTTAAATTCACCCACACATTTTCTTCAATGTCTTCTAACTGCTTTAACGTACCTTCAATCGTTTTAAATATTCGAAGCATCGTTTAGCCCCCTTTCAGATATTCATACTTTTCTCTTAGAAGTTTATCACATTATAATTTCGGGCGCAAACACACCTTTTCATTGTAATGTGCGCCTTTTATCGGATTTTAGCTTCGCAGATTCCGATAAGCTATATTATAAATATTTTAGGGAAAATTACAAGCAAAGGTTTTGTATATTCTATGATTTTTTGTACTCTAACGATAAAGAATCTCGTATCGTGTAATAAAACTTCGAAGTAATGCTTTAAATAGAATATAACCATTCGTACAAACATTTACCATCTCGTATGGAAATATAATTAAATAGGATAACAGAAAAGTTTACCGCCTACTTCTCTGCTATCCTATTTCTTTTCCTATGCTGTTGATTTCCGGCTTATGAAATCAGCTAGTTTCCACAAACAATTAAAATGGACCGTACCAAAAATCCAAGTCTTTTGTTCTATTATCGGATAGATACACCGATGCTTTTTACTTTACCCTCCCTAACGTCAAGCGATTCTTTCTTTGGCAGCTTGGATGCTAAAATCTGTGTTGTTTCACCGTCTTGATACTGTAAGGTATAACCTTCCACCTGATAAGTGCCAGGTATCAAAGCTTTTTTCTCCGCTAGCTGATAACTTACCGGTATTGTGCCAAGAAATGTTGCCTTAATTACACCATCTTCACCGATTAAATACTCCGGCAGGATTGGTTCTAATGCCAAATGAAGTTCCTCCCCCTCATAGCGGAATGGTTTATGACCAAACATCATAATTTGCCACATATGAACAAATTCAGCGGTAGAACCACTTAACCTTGCAACAAACCCTTTTCCATGAATCTTTTTATCGGGATTTGCACTGCTTGCTAAGAAAGAAGAATTCTCTAAGATACTTCTTCCATACATCTTCTCCTCAAGAAAAGGAATTAATCCATTCTTAAAGTCATCAAAGTATTCCTCGTATAGCCCGGACTTTAACAACTCCAAAAAATACTTGTATTCCATATGAAGCCAGACAGACTCATTCTCAAGCCACCCTGGTGTAAATGCGGTGGAACGTCCGGCTTCAAAGGAGGCTTTAGAAAGTGATTCATTTACTTTATACATCTTAAGCTGACGATCATACAGATTACTTTCTTTCACCGCATGATATAATGCCCGCTTTTCCTCTCTGCTATGTTCTAACTTTAAATAGCGGACCGGACCTTCCAGGAAATAAGGCATTGTAATCAGTTCAAACTCGTTAATGAAAATTCCATCCGGCGTCTTCTCATAATCCTTAGCTTTGTAATAAAAATACGTAGGGCAGATTCCGTTACCAAGCTCTACTGCCTCTTTGATTCCCTTTGTTACAATAGAAGACCAGCAAGTAAGCATTGCTATGATTTCGTCTGCGTTTATAGGCTCTTTCTTCCCCTCCACGCCTAATTTTGTTTTCTCTGTGTAATCTTCCTTGGTATCATTCCTTAAATTCCAGGCTTCCATCGAAGTAAGGTCTCTTCTTGCTATCTCATACAGGCTTTCCATCAATTCTTTTATCTCCGAAGCGATTAAGAGATTATTCGGATAACGGTTCACAATCGATAACACAAATGTAATCATTCTTTCTAGTTCTATTGTTTCACACATAGAAGAACCAAAGATTCCCGGTAACCCATTTAAAGCATCATACCATCCTGGTTTTCCGGCTTCCATCTCAATCCCCCAACCTTTAGAATCAAGAGTCGCGAATTTTACTGAAATTAATAATAAAAGCTTTTCCAATAAGGTAGTTTCATACACGGATCCATTTCCATATTCACAGCGTAACTGCTTATGACCCACGGCTTTTTTACTTACCTTATCCAAAGATGTGTACTGTCGAAGTCCATGCTTTGTCTCAACATAACGGTGCTGTCTCTTAGGAACGATTGCCATCGATTCAAAATAAGTGTAAGTACTGTCTTTGTAAAACAACTCCTCTTCTCTTTCCGGGTATACTAAAAGATAAGCTTCTATTAAATCCAGATTGTAAGTCCAATGGTCTATCCAGTACCCCTCACCAAAGGAAGCTGCAATTTCACTCTCCGATAATTCCATTATATACGTTAAGGAAGCCTCCAGCATTTTCTTATCTGTACAGCCCTGCTGTTCCAGAAACCCTAAGAAGCTTCCCGGAGTAAAGGAGCCTTGAAAGAAGTAACAGCCTTTCTCCCCATCCTTAATAGGCAGTTTTGACACAGCCTCTTCCAAGTTCTCCTTTGGTATGTAAAATGTAGCTTTTTGTACAGCCAAAGGATTATAACCATCAATTTGTATTAGATTATAAAAGGTTTTGATACACTCCTTTTCAACAAATGGTGAGAATAGTACATCACAGCGTCTGTTTTGATTAACATCTCTAAAATTTGCATTTCCCTGAGAATAATACTCCGGCAGCATACTAAAAAAATTATAGTCTCTCTCAAGATCTCCATGTTTTCTGGAATATAGATAAAATACTTTATCCTTTCCTAACTTTATCGGATAGCCACCACGTAAGATATTATCAAGATAGGTTTGTTTACAATAAGCATCAAACTCTAAGGATGCCGTTTGGGTTTCAATTCCCTTACAAAGCTCCTCTGTTAAGGATACTGCTTCTTCGTATTTCGTCTTAAAATAATCCTTACGTTCACAGCGGACCGCAAAATCTCGTACAATTTGTATATTCTGTGCTTGCCCAATCACCTCATGAATTGTAAACTCTTCTCCAGGTTTTAATAATCCCTGCTTTGCAAAAAAGCTGCAGGGAAGATTATTCGTTACGACCTGATTCTTCTTAAGCAAATAATTTAACTCTCCCTCCCGAAAGCCAATGGCACTCGTAAGAGAGGTGTCGTAATCAAAAACAATAGAAGGATCAACCAACACCGGCAGGAACTCTTTCCCGTCATAGGCAAAGGAAAAATGTCCTCCTGTTACTTCCTTTACACAGGCGGAATCCTCCATACTGGCTCTTACTTTAAAATATGGCAGACACTCCGGTAAATTTTCCACCTGCATCCAGGCTTTTGTCGTCTGCCCCATCTCCTTCATGGAATTAAGACTTACTCCATATGGAATTAGTGACGGCATTCCATCTAATAATTCCACCCTATGTTCCGCATTGCCAATGTTTTTTACAGTCACCTTTCGAACTAAACCACCAAGCGTTTCATTTGGCAGAGTAAAATATGTAACAGTAACACATACCTTATCTTCAACAGTATCTTCTAATTCCAGTTCATTCCTTCCAATGTACATCACATGTTTCCTATCAGCATCAGAAAATGCTTCTGTGTAAGAGTGATCAATCTTTAAAAACGTTCGAAAACCATTGGTTTTGGTCATCTGATAAGCTTGATGGGCAGGATAAAATTCCATTATGGAATGATCCTTATCCAAAACTCCAAAACTTGTAACTGCCTGTCCCCGATTCACATAAAAACACCAGATTGGAATTCCGTATCTTCCGCTGATTCCAGGTAAAAAACTTGCAAAAGTACTTCCTTTTGCGTAATTTTGTATGATAAATCTTCCTTTGCTGTCAAACATATTTAACCTCATTTCTTCTTAATCTTCCTCAATCCTAAAAGAGGATACGGTTTTTTGTAAATCATTTACCGCCTCTTCCAGTGCTACTGCAACAAATCCAAGTGCATCAACTGAAGATAGCTGCTTCCCCGCAGTCGATATCAATTGATTCGTTGCGGCAGCGGTCTGCTGTGACGTTGCCGTGATATTTTCAATCGCTCTTAACGTACCACTTTTTACTTCCTCGATATCGTTCATTCCATATAATATCGCCGAAAGATCTGCTGATAGTTCCTTCACTCTTTCACCGATATTACTAAATGCCTCCACTGTCCGGTTTAATGAAACTTCCTGAGAGCTGACGATAGTCTCTGCCTTCTTTGCCGTATCTACCGTTTCTTTGGTCTGAAGTGATATATCTTCGATAATTTTGGCAATCTCATTCGCTGCATTTTGAGACTGCTCTGAAAGTTTTCTGATTTCCCCGGCAACTACTGCAAATCCACGCCCTGCTTCTCCTGCTCTAGCTGCTTCGATTGACGCATTGAAAGACAACAGATTGGTTTGCCCTGCTATCTCATTGATAGTTCCAAGAATTACTTGAATCGCTCCCGATTTTTTCCGAAGCTTTTCAATATCTTCAATTACCACCTTCGTAACAGATACGGTATCATTTCCCCGCCACTCATAGCGAGCTTTCGATTCAATAAAAGCTTTCCCCTCTTCGGAAGCCTGGAAGGTCTGATATAGATTTGCCGGAGCACTTCCGCGTGTTGAAGCACCATTCCCATAACTGCCAAATACAAAGATGTCCTGTACCACACGGTCATTCATGGCATAGGATACGAGGTGATTTTGTACAATACGGAACTGTTCCAGTTCTTCTGTTTTCTTTTCTTCATAAGCTCCGGAATAATACTTTCGTATACTTTCATTGGTATTAATCTGAGCTGCCCTGCCGGAAACTCCTTCAAAACCAAGTTTAAAATAATTTGCCATCATCTCAAGTGTTGTTAAACTGGAAGTCTCATAACTTCGGATAATCCCTTGGGAGGATTTCCTATAGGAGAGGACTCCAAGCAATATAATTAATACAACAGGAACCAGATAGGCACCAATTAATTTATATCGAACTCGGTTACTACGTTGTTTTATTTTTTTTAATTTATCCCCCACCGTATTTCTCCTTTACTAATGCACGGATTTCGATTTCCCTGCATATGAATTTTTTCGATATTCCGATGGTGATACTCCACAATGATGCTTGAATATCTTCATAAAATGCTTTTCATTTTCATATCCAACTTCATTACTGATTTCTATAATCTTTTTTTCGGTTCCTTCTAACAGTTCTTTCGCTTTTGCAATTCGCAGCTCCTTTAAATATTGGACAAAATACGTCCCTGTATATTGCTTAAAGGCATAGGAAAATAAAGAATAATTCATCGATATATAATTAGAAACTACTGCCATATTTAAATCCTTATTGTAATTCTTCCTGATATAGATTAAGGCTGTTTGAACCTTTTGTTTATTCTTAAAATCAGAAAACTCGGATAGAATCCTTCCATGAAGTTCATTAAGCCACCCCATTAAATTTTTGATATAGCCTGTTCCCGCATCATATTCATAGATACTCTTGTGCTGTAATATTCCGGAGCTGCTAAAATCTATCACATTTTGATAATTGTTCCTAATCCCTTCCACTAAATATTGGTTTGCATGCTCAAATTCTTCCGGTGAGATTTTTCCACACTTTACACCGTAGTGGAGATTCTGAATAAATTTATCATTCTGCTCCCACTTGCTTGTTCCAAACAATTGAATATATTGATCAATTTCATTTTCATTCCATGCAAAGTTTGATTCCTTAGAAGAATTGTTCTTCTTTTCAATTTTATATTCTTCTTTCTTATTTCCCGCTTTCTGCTCCTCCGTCCTCTTTATTTTTCTACTGCAATCTTTATAGTCAATCTGGTGAATCTCCTGATAAAAAGCTTGCTTTCTGGCATATAAGGCCTCTGCAAATGCAATCTTTAATTCTTCAAATTGTGTATGCTCCTCACTAAATCCAACGTATTCCTCCCTAAATACCTTCTGGACAAGTTGTTTTTGAGAAACTCTCATTATGTAGATATTTTGATACTGCATCCTAGTTAAACCTAAGATATTCGTTTCCTCCAGCCAATCATCCTTCCAGACATTGGTACAGCATAAGATATAATTTTCTTCTTGCAAAAATTCATCAAAGGCTGCTTTACAACCTTCTCTGTCTAAGCTTGCTTCCCCTAACATGCAATAACGCAGCTGCTGCTGCCACACAAGATTTCTTTTCTCTGCCTCTTCCTTCTCCTCACACAATTCTTTTTCTAATTTCATTAATACTTCAAAAATTTTTTCACGCTCAATTGGTTTTAATAAATAATCCTTTGCACCGCAGCGCAGCAGCTCAACGGCATAATTAAAATCATCATATCCGCTGATTACAATTGTTTTGGGTATATGAGGTAAATCCTGAATTTCTTTTACTAACGCAATGCCGTCTTTTCCGGGCATTCGGATGTCTGTAATCATGACATCGATAACCTCATTTTTTACTACCTCTAATGCTTCTTCTCCATTTTTACATTCTATAATTTGCTCGATTTTAACAGGTGCACGCAATGCGATACTTTTTATTCCCTGCCTGATCATTTTTTCGTCCTCTACAATCAAAAGCTTCTTCATGGAATTCCCTCCCTATGCTAGGATCAATGGTATCTTTACGATAACCTTGGTATAACAGTCCTTCCTTGATGCTACGCTGATTCCGTAAGGTTCTCCAAAACTGATTTTGATACGATCTTGTACATTCTTTAACCCTATTCCATTCCCGGAACTTCCACTGGTTTCAATTTCACCGGAAATTTTGCGCTGAAGTCTTCTAACCTCTTCTTCTGTCATTCCCTTTCCTGAATCGGTAATCTCTATCGTACAATAATCTTCAAATAGTATCCCCTTCATATAAATACTCGTATCCTCTGCAATCTCTTCAATTCCATGGCAGATTGCATTTTCAATAATTGGCTGCAATGACATCTTTGGTATCTCCTGGCTCCAAACAATATCGGGCATATTGATGCTTAAATAAATTTCATAATCAAACCGAAGATTGATAAGCGCAAGATAATTTTTAATATAATCAACTTCTTCTCTTACCGTCACATTCTTTGATACCCATTTCATGCTGTAGCGTAATAGCTTGCCAAGAGAGGTAACTGCATCAGCAATGTCGTATCGTTCCTCAATCTCTGCCATCATTTTAATGGATTCCAGTACATTGTAAATAAAATGAGCATTGATTTGGTTTTGCAGCGCTCTAATCTCACTGTCTTTGACTAATAGTTCTCTTTTTAGCTGATCCTCCATCAAACTTGTAATTGTATCCATCATGTCATTAATCTGCCAGCTTAATTGCCCGATTTCATTGCTGGAGCAAACCGGTACCCTTATCGCTAAATCACCTTCTTTTACCTTTGTAACGGTGTTAATAACACGATAAAAATCACGAAGTACCAATCGAACCAAGAAATTCGCAGCATAGATTACTATAGCAACAACTCCGGAAAATCCAACAAGAAATACATTCCTTTTTTCGTTGATATCCTGAAGTGCATTTTTTAAAGAAACGATTTTTAATAGATGCCCATTAAACTGGTCTAGCGGTATATAGCCTACTACAACGGGTTCTTCATCAAGATACATATTATAATAATAAGACTCGTTGGTATCCTTTGGAATAGTCTTAAATACACCCTCCGCAAATCCGATCCACTTTTGATTTGAGCCCTCTTCCCCATAAAAGTACGTTCCATGTTCATCCACAAAACAAGTCCACTGTTCTTCGTCCGATTCGTATATATCCGGGAATAAAACATCCATCTTTGTTGCAACTTCAATCAGAGCGTCTACTTTTTTCTTGGTGGCCTTAACCCGTGTTGCAAGCGATACAATATGTTTTGACGGCTTCAATACATAATAAGGAAAAATAGTACCGTCATAATCAAAATTCCAGAAAATCTTACGGGTATCTTCTTTCTCATACCAATCAAAATTATCGAGACGATCCATGTGATAAAGAACCGGCATCATTTCCGGTACTTTTTTAGCAGCGATGTAGATTCTGATCTGATAAAGATATGGATTACTGTTTACCAGCCGTTCAATGCTCCGAACATCATTTTTGGAGAATTCCATGATTTTACTTTTATCAACAGCTTTGGAATTCTGAAATTCGATTAACTTATCCCAAAAGCTTTCGCTGTTTAAGATAACCTGGGTTGACATATGACATAGTTCCACATTTTTTTGAATATGGTTATAACTTTGATTAATGCTGATTTCAACATTTTTGATTTTTTCCTTAATAACAGATTCCCTCATATTCTGAAAAAGAAGGACAGCTAAAATAACCATAGGAAACACTATGGTTCCAATAATCAGTACCGTTATCTTATGATTTAACTTCATTGCTGAAAAAAGCTTTCTTAGTTCTCTCATAGCAACACCTGTTCCTGCACTTCGGTCTGTGCATGTTATGTTTGTCAAAAATCCGGCTCCATAAAATAGCGGGGCAGACAACCGCCAGCCAAAACTTAAGATGGGAAAAACAACCTGTATCTCTTCCTTTCAACAGGCTGTTTTCCCTTCACATAATCTCCGATTCTCTGATATTTAAATGTTTGACTTTTGATTACTTAAGTCCTAGTTTTTCTTTTGCTTCCTTCATCATACCAGTTTTTGTTGCAAGTACTTTATCAAAACCAAAATCTTTTCTCTTCTGAACAAATGCATTCCAGATTGTATCAAAGTCCGCTTCTGTCTTAGCTAATAATAACTGAGGTAATACAACACCCCATTCATTATCCACCTTACTTTGAATATCACTCTCGTCGGAATCTGCCGCAAGGCTTACATCATATTGAGATACTGAGATAACATATGGGAAGGTCCAGCGCTCCATCTGTCCCAAAGGTTCCGGCGTTTCCACCGCCCATTTTAATGACATTGCATTATCCTGGAACATCCAGTAACAGGAATCTGCACCGTACTGTTTGTCGTAAGCGGCACGGTCTTCCGTTAAAAGCTGCTTCACTTCCGGCTTCATTGTTTCCTTACCCTCCACATAATCCCAGGTTACACCTTCCACACCTAACCAAGTCATATGCTGGCCATGTTCACTCATGAAGTAAGAACATAGCTGAATTGCACGGTCCGGGCGTTCACATTTCTTAGAAATCATTGTTACACACCAGCCATTGATACCAGTTCCAGGTAAGGTATAAGCCTCACCTTTAGAGTTCTTTGGTCCGTCAACCGCAATATAAATACTATTAGGATCATTTTTAAACAGTACTTTCTGCTGGTCCGCTAAGTCAGTTCTTTGATATAACATACAGAAGTAACGTCCCTGTGCAATTTTTTCTTCCATTTGTGCTCTCTTATCAACAAAGATATCTTCTTTTAAATATCCTTCCGCACCTAACTCACGAAATGCCTTTAACCAGCGAACTAATTCCGCATCGGTATATCGGTCATAGTACTGTCCGTCTTTTTCATACGGAATTGCCAAGAAATTCGATAAATACTGGTCAAAGGATACATTACCAATTGCCCCGAATTCATGAGCGCCAACAGGAATGATTGGCTGTCCATTTACTTCCGGGAACATAGCTGCCGCTGCTTTCACTGCTGCAATAAATCCTTCCGGAGTTGTCATATCGGGACTTCCAATTGCTTCATACATATCCTTTCTTACAAGAAAAGTCTGATTGGAAGAGATATTATCATATTTTTCATAATCCTGCGGAGAGAAAGAAGAGTTTGGATATCCGTAGATATGTCCGTCTTCTTTTGTAAACCAGCCAATACGTCCTTCGTCTGCTACTTCAAACCAGTATGGATCATATTGAGCTGCCAGTTCATCCAAAGCGTAAACCATTCCATCTTCAATCATTTGATTTACTTGGCCTTCCCACCAACCAATCGTTAATAAATCCGGTAAGGAATCGGATGCGATTAAAGAATTTAGTTTCTCTGCCTCATTACCCGCTGGAACGATGAATTCAATGTTACAGCCTGTTTCTTCCGTAATCGTCCTGGATACTAAGTTCTCACCCCAAGGAGTAGTAAACCAAGAAAAGTTTATGTACCATGTTAAGTCAACCTTATCGGATGCATTTTTCTGCCAGCCAGGAACCACTTCTTCCTGATTGTCATTATCCTTTGTTCCGTCTGCAGTACCTTCTGCTGATTTTGTTGGTTCTGCGGTTGCCCCTGCTGTTGGTTTTGTACCGGTTTGTTTCTCTTTCTTTTCACCACATGCAGCAAGAGAAAAAAGCATCGTGAAAACCAATAGAAGTGCAATCCATTTTTTACTACCCATTTTCATTGTAAAATCCTCCCTTTATTTTTTATTCCTTAACTGCACCTATCATCATTCCTTTTACAAAGTATTTTTGAAGGAATGGATAAACACAGCATATAGGTAATGTTGTGATAACCATGGCCGCCAATTTTATCGCAGTCGAAGTGCTGTCTTTTGCGCTGATATTAGAGGCTATGGAACCTGCCATCTGTGAAGACTGAACTTGTGCCACCATACGATAAAGATAGGTCTGAATCGGTTCCAGGGAACGGTTATCTGTAATATACATTAATCCTCCAAAGTAATCATTCCATTGTCCAACCCCTGCAAACAAAGCAATGGTTGCCAGCACAGACTTTGATAAAGGGATAATTACCTTACGAAAGATGGTAAAATCATTGGCACCGTCAATTTTCGCAGATTCCTCCAATGCATCAGGAATCTCTCGAAAGAAATTAATCATAATAAGTAAATTAAAAAAATTAAATGCCGCCGGAATAACATAAACCCAGAAGTTATTTAAGAGACCAAGCCCTTTAAACAACAGGAACGTTGGTATCAAGCCCCCGGAGAAGAACATCGTAATCGTTCCAAACGCCATGTAGTACTTTCTGCCAATCAGATACTTTTTAGAAAGGGGATAGGCTACCATGGCGGTAAACAATACATTGACGGCGGTGCCAATGAAAGTCTTTGCAATCGTCACCTTAAAAGCCTGCAGTACACTGTTGTCACTGAATACTGTCTTATAGTTTTGCAAGGAAAACTGTCTTGGCCACCAGTAAATACCTCCCATTAATGCATCTGTCGCATCATTAAAAGAGTTTACAATAACATACCAAATTGGATAGATACAGACAAAACAGATAAATAACATGAATATCGTATTTAGGATGTCGAAGATTAAAGTTTTTCTGGAGCGTTTAATTCTAGATGATACACGTCTTTTCATGCTGCAACCTCCTAGTATAATGACCTGCCAAGCAGTTTTTTGCTGGAAAAGTTCGCAATTAACAATAGCATTAATGCAATAACTGACTTAAACAGGTTAACTGCTGTTGCATACGAATACTTACCGAGTGTCATACCAACTTGATATACATAAGTGTCAATTACCTGGCTTCTGGAAATATTAATCTGATTTTTCAGAATCATTATCTGGTCAAAATTCGCATTTAATAAGCCGGAAATCTGTAAAATCAACATGATAGCAATAGTTCCTTTGATAGAAGGCAACGTAATCTTAACTATCTTTTGCATCTTGGATGCTCCATCTACGGTTGCTGCTTCATAGAGTTGCTGATCTACCGAGGAGATGGCCGCCAGATAAATGATTGCTGACCATCCAAGCTCTTTCCAGCTATCCGAGATTAATGCTACCCCCCAGAAGTATTTTGGATTGCCAAGATAGGAAACCGATCCGCTTGTAATATGCAGTGCTTGCAATAATTCATTAATTACGCCGGTACTATTTAACCAAGTTGTTAAAATTCCACCCAGAACAACCCAAGATAAAAAGTGAGGCAGATAAGAGATTGTCTGAGTAAATTTCTTAAATTTCAGATTTCTGATTTCATTAAGCAGCAATGCGAAGATGATTGGAAGCGGAAATCCAATGATTAACTTTAAAAAGCTGATTCCAATCGTGTTTACCATAATGTTACTGAAGTTAGAATCCTGAAAGAATTCCACGAAATATTTAAACCCCACCCAAGGAGCCTCTGCAATTGATTTGGTAATTTTAAATTTTTTAAAAGCAATTACAATACCACCCATAGGAATATAGTTGAAGATAAGCATCCATATAAGCCCTGGGATAACCATAAGCTGAAGATATTTCTGATTCATAAACTTAGCCCTGGTTACCGATTTTTTTCTTTTCTTAGGTACACTCTTCTCTGTCATGGTCTGTCCTCCGTTTCTTGTTCTACCTTTATTATAAAGACCATCGACTTTGTTAATAAGGAACTGTATTTTGAAAAGGTATCATTTTTTTAGTTTTTAATCTCCCGATAAATTAATTACCAAAGATCAGTATTTAAATTATCCCGGTATGGAAGGGTTTGTAATATCAACTTTCCTCCAGATACTCTCATTTACCTCCACCTGATACTCTTTTTTTAACTCTTCGTATTTTTCTTCAAAGCGTAATTTTGCTTCTTTTTCATCCGACGAGAGTGTAAGAAGATAGTCTTCATAAAACTTTGTTGAGAGTGATATCTTCTCTTGTATCTCACCAAGTAACTCATCCGTTAATCCTAAGGTTTGAAGATTATTTGCAGGTATTGTTTTTTCAATATCGTCTGCCTGATCCCTGCATAGAAAACGCTCTTCTTCTGTTAAGGAATATCCTTCTTTTTCTGCCATCAAATAAAGTATTTCATATTTTATTGCATTATCTAATGCAAATTGTTTCATCTGATCCGCCATTGTTATGGAAGGCTTGTATTCTTTCTCCCAAAAATCTTTCTCCCCTAAAAACGAGGCATAGAGTTCTCCCTGCATCTTGGCAAGAAGCACATGATACATCATTTCATCCAAGGTTATTGCAGTCCCTCCCACAGAGACTACCGCGGAATCTGCGGTCAAGGTAATTTTTTTACCACAGCTGCTAAGTACAAATAGGAGACAGCTAAGGAAAAGGAAAATGCTTAACTTTTTATCATGATGCATATTTACTCCTGTTCCGCGTACCTATACGCATTTTAATATTTAACGTCTATTCCTGTTTCTTATGGAGATTCAAAAACCGTTTTTATATTGGCCGCACTTACCTTTTAAAAATCCCGGCAAATCACTGTGACAATACTATGGGAATTCACCTTAATTTCCCGGCCGATTCCATTCTCTCTCAATATAACAGATACCTCTTGATCCGATTTATTTAAAAGGATCACAGCACGCTCCCGGTTCGGATTAATAAACGCCGCAACCTCAATGAGATCCGTGTACTTGGTATAAGCGATGCGCTTCGCGCCAGGCATAATATACTTGCTGAAGTGACCTATATAATAGTAGGAAAGGTTAAATAAAATACTATCTTCTTCTAAGTTACACATGATAGGAGCCTGACAGAAATTTCCTGCATGATTTGGACCTCCCTTTTCATCTAACAGCAGATTCCAATCCATATACCCGTGCATACCATGGTTTAAATTACCCAAGATATCATGAGCGTACATTTCTGCCTTCCAAACCTCGGAGGAATCCAAAAATCTTCCATACTCCACACAACCTTCTGTGAATAGAAGTTCCTGTTCCGGAAATTGCTCGCGTACCAGGTCAAGTGCTTCAAAATGATCCCCGGTATACCAATGAAATGCGACACCGCTTATGTACTCTCTCGCTTTTGCATCGATAAGAATATCCCTTGCACGCTCATACAGCAGCTCTTTGTTATGATCCCAAACATATAACTTGACATCCGAAAGCCCCTCTTCCTTAAACACCGGGCCAAGATAATCCCGGACAAATTCCATTTCCTGTACTGCACTATAACGGCAGGAATCCCAAACCTGAGTTGCTTCCGGCTCATTTTGTACCGTTAACATAGAAATTATGATTCCATCTTTTTTACAATCCTGTACATAAGCTGCTATGTATTTCGCCCAGGTTTTCTTGTATTCCTCCTTCAATTCTCCGCCATGATTCATCTCATGATTTGTCTTCATAAACGCCGGCGGGGACCATGGAGAGGCTAACAAAGTAAGCGTTTCCCCGCTTAGTTCCATTGCCGCTTTTATCATAGGCACAATAAATTCCCTGTCTCTGTCACGATTAAACTTTTCCGCAATCTCCTCATCTTTTTCTAAATAAGCATAATTGGAAAGAGAAAAATCACAGCTATTGATATGAGTTCTTCCTAAGGTATAATGAATTCCCTCCTTACCAAAATAAGCATTAAGAACAATCTCTTTTTTCTCTTTACTAAGCTTAGAAAAATTAAATCCGGAAGCCTCCGTAAACGCCCCTCCAAACCCTCGAATCGTCTGATAGGTTAGTTCCGGGTATAGGTTTACAACCTGATTGCTCCCTGCTTCGCCTGCTATAACTTCCTCCGATTCTTGTAAAAATAATCTGTTATGATAATCTGTTGTCACTGTTTTCATTTTCATTCCAGCATATCTCCTTCCTACCCCAATCTTTTTCCAGCAATATAAAGAAAAGGGTATTTGCAACGTACCTTCCTTCAAAGAACTACCATTTACAAACCCCTTTTTATCATAACGAAAATCACACTCTCCCATCATATCTTTATTTCTAATATGGTGTCATTTTTTTAGTTTTTCTTTAACCTTTTACTGCTCCCGCAACAAGACTTTGCTGCACCTGATTGCTAAGTAAGAAATAAATAAGAATCGTTGGCAAGGTTGCAATTACCATACCTGCACCAATTAAGCCCCAATCGGTAGAATATTGTCCTGCAAATGACATAATACCAACCGGAAGTGTACGATATGCCGCGCTGTCTACAAGGGTATTGGCAAACATCAATTCATTCCAGGTCCCAAGGAAGGTAAAAATAGATGCCGTAGCAATTGCTGGTCGAATGATTGGCAGTATGATTTCCAGAAAACAGCGAAAGATACTACTACCATCGATGTAAGCTGCCTCTTCGATTTCTTTTGGAATCCCTTTATAAAATCCTGTTAAAATCATAATACTCATCGGAAGAGCAAACGAAATATACGGGATTAATAACCCAAGATATCCACCCTTTAATCCAAGGTAGTCTAACACTTGAAATAAAGGAAGTAATGCTGCCTGCGTTGGAATCATAATTCCAAGAGAAAATAAACCGAATACGAATCCACGGAGCCTCCACCTCATCCTGGCAATTGCATATGCCGCCATTGCAGAAAATAATCCGGCCGCAGCTACCGTCATAAAGGAGTAAAACACGGAATTTAAAAAGTATTGCAGAATACCACCGTCGGTTAGCGCCATGTTATAGTTTATAAAGCGAAATTGTCTGGGTAATCCAATGATGTTTTCTCCAAAGATTTCAACGTTGCTTTTTAGTGAAAAAGTAATCAGCCAATATAACGGGAATAGCTGTGTAATTGCAATCAGGCTTAAGACAAGGAGTAACGTGGCTTTTTTTATTTTTTTAGATGTTATGCTTCTTTTCTTCATAGTTACCTCATTTCTGCACAGGTATGAATGTACATGGAGCCATGCATGTTCTTTTCCGCACATCCCAACTAATCTTAGACTGCGGATGCATTGTCTTCTGCTTTTTTAAATAATCTTCCAATCCAAAAGCTAAACAAAAGACATTCCACCACTATTAAAAATGCTTGTGCACTACCATATCCATATAAGCCACGACGGAATAAACTATTGTACATCAAAGTTCCCGGAACTTCGCTCGCATGGTTCGGTCCTCCGCCGGTCATTACATAAATTAAATCAAAGGCACGAAGTGAACCGGTGAGAGAAAATATGAGACAAGTTTTGATAACCGGAGCTAAAAGAGGGATTGTAATTTGAAAGGATATCTGATGTTTCGATGCCCCGTCAATCTTGGCCGCCTCATAATAGTCAGTTGAAACAGACTTAATCCCTGCATAAAACAATAGCATATGGTAACCGATGTATTGCCAAACTGCTGGAATCACAGTAGCTAAAAATGCAGTGGATGGAGTGGATAACCAGGAGAATTCAAAGTCTTCTCTGCCAAAAAACCGAATAATGAGATTAAGCAAACCATATTCACTGTGGAAAATCTTCATCCATAGCTGTCCGATTACCATGCTTGATATCACAACCGGTACAAAATAAACCGTTCGAAAAAACTTTTCCCCTTTTACCCCTCTTGCCAGAACAATTGCTATCAATAGCGATATTGGTAATTGAATGAAAATAGATGCACCTGCCAGAATAAATGAGTTGATAACTGCTCTCGGGAAATACCGGTCTTTCGAAAATAAATCGATATAATTTTGTAAGCCGATAAATTTCATAGTACCTACTCCGTCATATTCAAACAAACTATAGATACCGGATGCTACCAAAGGAGCAACAACAAAGCAGAGAAACAGCAGCAATGCAGGTAATATAAAGAGGGCTATTGTTCTTTTTTTACCTAACATACGATCCATAGAAATTCCCTCCAATCTAATAACAAGGGTGTTTGTCAGACAAAGTAAACCCTTTTTTCTATTCTTGTTTATAAAAAGGGCTGTGCAAAATGATAGATACTATTCATTTGGCCACAGCCCTGCTTTCCCTTAATCTCCAGAAAATCGATAACAACTACGAACTAACTAGCATTTCGCAAAATACCTCTTTTTACTTATTAATTACTGCCTGATGCTCCTCAATAAATGCTGTAACATCGGCCTTTGGTGCGAAAAGAGTCTGAACCTGCTCATTATGAATGGTTGCTGGATTAGCATCCAGGGAAGTATCCCAAGCCAATACGCCTTCCACGCTCTCCGCTAATAAACCTTTGATCTGGATAAATAACGGATTTAGCTTGCTCTCATCTAGTTCTACATTCCAACCGCAAAATCCGGTACCAGTCTCATACGCCGCTTTTCCCATCTTCTCATTAATATAAATTGAGAATTCCGCAGCTTCCTTTTCATACTTTGTATTTTTATTAACCCAGAAGGACTCAACGAATCCGCCGGCGTAATCTGCCGCATTTCCCTTTCCTTCCATCACCGGAATCTTACATGCCACCACATTCTCAGGATTTATTGTTGCTGTGGTATCGGTATATACCTGATTTGCAAACCAGCTTCCCATAATTCTAATTGCTGCCTTTCCGCTGATAAAGGCAGAGTTTGCATCGTCATTGCCGGATTCCAAAGGATTTTTACCGAAAGCACCCATTTGATATAATTCTACGACCTTCTTCGCCGCCTCTGCATATCCTTCCCCTTCAAACTTTGCATTGCCACTTAACATTGCATTAATATTTGCCGCTCCTGCTTCACGAAGCGCTAATGCCTGATAGATAAATGCTGCGTTCCATCCATCTTTGGCACCGGCTGCAATGGGCGTTACGCCATCCAGAGTTTTTAACTTGTCGACTGCTGCTACTAGCTCCTCATAAGTAGTAGGAATTGCTGCTTCTGCCTGATCAAACAAGTCTTTGTTACAAAACATGGTCATATACCAGGAAAACATCGGAACAGAATAGGTCCTTCCATCGTATTCAAATGCTGTCGTGGAACCGGGAAGTATCTTCGCCTTGACATCTTCTGTCAGATAATTGTCCAGTGGCAGTAACTTATCTGCATTTACTAGCTTTTTTGCCATTCCGGCACCCCAATAGTAAAACACATCAATTCCGCCGGCTTTTCCTGCGAATTCCGCAGATATTTTTGTTTTATATGCCTCTGTGTCTAATGTCTGCGTATTTATCTTGACATTCGGATGCTCCTTTTGATAAGCTGCTACTGCCTCATCATACAGCTTCTTTAGTTCATTGGTATCATTTGACCACTGATGCCAAACATTAAGTGTAACGTTATCATCACCATCTTTATTGGTTGCTTTATCTTCGCCTTTACCACACGCTGTCATACTAAAGGTTAATGTTCCTACTAGGAAAAGTGCTGCTAACTTTTTTACTAATTTTCTCATAATACCCTCCATTCTCACGCTTTAGCGTCTCTTTACACTCAGCTTAACTTTATATTCTTATATAAGTTAACAATAAGAGTCCTCCTATGTACCTGTCATCATTTAACATTGCATGCTTTGTTAATAACTAAAGTATAGGAAAAAACAACCGGTATCTCAATTTAATATTTTTACATAAAAGGTTACTATTTTTACCAATGTACAAATAGTATACCATTTAGAAATCTGACAAGTTCTATTCTAGCGATTGTCAATTGAAATTGTCTGGCACAATGGAACTTAATAAAAAAGATTTTCCCTGTCATAAATATAAAAAAGGACTGCCGCAAAAAAGAACAAGTACCGGATATTGTATGGAAACAAATGTATTATATACGATACCCGATATATTTCTTTTTTGCGGCAGCCGCTAATATAGAAAATCCCAAACAAGCTTTATCAATCACTGCTCCTTATAGCCCTCAGTCTCAGCGCTTCCTATCCCTCCAATTTTACACCCGCTGCTTTTTGTATTCCTTCACCATTACACCGACCTGTTTTTTAAAACAGATGCTAAAATAATGCGGATCACTAATTCCAACCCTTTCTGCAATTTCATAAACTTTCAAATCCGTAGTGTCCAGTAATCTCTTGCTTTCTTCTATCCGCTTTCTGGTTATATATTCTATTAGATTTTCCCCCGTCTCCTTTTTAAATACACGACTTAGATAGCTCTCATTTACATAGATATCCTTCGCAATTCTTTTTAGCGTCAAATTTGGTTCATATAGGTGCTTCTCTAAATATAGAAGTACTTGATCAATCAATTTATTGCCTTTTTTACTTCGGATCGTATGATTAAAATCAACGATTGCTCCAATG
This sequence comes from Bacillota bacterium, assembly GCA_023457255.1. GTDB lineage: Bacteria > Bacillota > Clostridia > Lachnospirales > Lachnospiraceae > Lachnoclostridium. Next base: position 83,692 of record JAEWMB010000037.1, read on the forward strand.
CTTTCTTTTAAATACTGCTTCATATTCCATAAGGTATCAATTTTTGAGACCTTAGCATACATGTCCTCCGGATCAATAATATCCTCCAAGCTTTTCCCATATTTCGTTAAAGCGCCTGACGCTTTCGTTAGCATACTCATTGTACTTAATTTAAGATAATTTGCATCGAATAATTCTTCCTCACTCATAGCTTCCAGATAATAATCAATGTATTCAGATACCTTGCTTTCCCTCCCATCCTCAATTGATTCAATAAATTCTTTCCAATCAAATTTCTCCACAGCATTACTTTTTCTTTTCATTCTACGATACTCCCGATATGGAATAACACGATTTTTTCCTAAGATAACACTGGTGGATATTGCCTTTTGGCTTTGCGTGTAAGCATGGAGAATCCCTTGAAATCCTTCTTGTGCCTCACTGATTCCGATAATACATTCTATGTTCTTTTGTTTTGAGATCTCTTCGAACAGATTCTGTGCTATCACCTCTTGCATATCCTCTATGCTTGGAATAAAAAGTATGATGTTATATAAGAAATGTTGGAAAATAATCATATCCTCACTGCCGGCTGATTTTGCAATAGCAAGCAATTCGTTGCTGAACTGCAATTTTTCTTCTTCCTTTGTCTCCGGTAAAAATATTGGTTTTATATTAATACAGCGATTTCTTTTCAATATTTCTTCAAAACCATATAAAGTCAGCTTATTTACTGCTTCCTCTTCTTCCACTCTTCCTTCTACCAAACGCTGCAAAAAGCTCTCAATTACTATTTCATGATGTTCATGAACCCTTTCCTGTAATTTAACATATTCCTTTTTTATGCTTTTTTGTTCCTCAATGTCTCTTTGGATTTTGATAACAGTTTCTTCTAAATCCTTGATATTCACAGGCTTTAATAAAAAATCCTTTACTCCAAGTTTTACAGCTCTTCTGGCATAATCAAATTCCCGATACCCAGTAACAATGATTACTCTGCATTGCGGATACTCCTTAAGAATCTTTTCGGTAAGAAGCAATCCATCCATAAAAGGCATATTAATATCTGTCACAACCAAGTCCGGAGGCTTATGCTTTAAAATGTTAAGTGCTTCTTCTCCATTGGAAGCTTCACCGATAATCTCAAACCCTTGCTCTTCCCAGTGAAATCCTTTCCGAATCAATACACGTTCTAATTTTTCATCATCTACTAATAAAACTTTTGTTGTCATATAAACCACCATTTCTACGCTATTTTTTGTAGTACAAGGACATAAAACTACGTATCAACTGTTTAATTTCTAATTATTTTACTATTTCTATTTTCTCGTTTCCTTCCCTTTTATTCTCTTAACACGAAGAATTACCTCTGTGCCAATACCTACTTCGCTATGAATTGTCAAAGGCTTTGCCAAGTCATAAAATAACGCTATCCTTTGAATTGAACTATACAAACCAAAACCTGCTTTTCCAGTCTTTGTTTTTCCCCCATAAATCTCCTCAATTCGTTCTTCTGTCATTCCAACGCCATCATCCGTAATAATAAAAATAATATTTGCCTCCTCAAGATATCCTTTTACTGTAATTGTTCCAAGCCCTTCTTTATACCGTATTCCATGATGCACGGCATTTTCAACAATTGGCTGCAGAATCAGCTTTAAGATAGATTCCTTCTTTATTCTCTCCTCGATATCCCATAGAAGAGTAACTTTATTATCATAACGTATATTTAATACCGTCATGTAGCTATCGATACAGCTTTGTTCATCCTCCACCGTAATAAAATCCTTACCACTGTTTAAACTGTTACGATAAAAATTCCCCAGGGCCTGTGTCATTTTCAGACAATTTTCATGATCCCCTATTAGTGCAAGTGCAGAAACAGCATCCAGAGTATTGTAAAGAAAATGGGGGTTGATTTGAGCCTGTAATAATTGCAGCTCTCCTTGTGCAATTATTTTTTCTTCCTTCTTTACCTGCTCTATCAGGTCAATAATTGCCCGAACCATCTGGTTAAATACCTTCTTTAGCTGTGTAATTTCATCGCTGTGCTCTAAGTTAACAGGCATCTCTATAAACTCGCCCCGTTCCACCATCTCCATTTGTTTCTGAACTTTAGAAAGCGGCTGAAAAATTAATTTCGCTAAAACCAAGGAGCAAACAAATACAAAAATAAAATTAAGACCAATGATAAGTAATATGGAAGACTTATAATAGTCACTTAAGTTCATATTATCGCTGATGGGAAGCATGCCTACTAACGTCCAATCATGAATCTCTAAGTCCTGTTTGGCTAATATCATGGGTTGTTTCTTAGTATAATACACCTCATAACCATTCCCTGGCTCTTGCTCTATTAGAAAATACTCATCCATTGCCTTATTATAATTCGAAGGGTAAATTACATAATTACCTTGGGAATCTACGATACAGTACTGAGAATTATACTGCTTGCCAACCTCATCAAAGTATTTCTGAATTGTTTTTTCATCTATCGTAAGTAAAAGTGTAGCTAAAGGAGAATAATCCTCCACATCAGATATTTCACGAACAAGTGAAATATAATTATGCTCTGGTCTTGTGATAAACTGAATGATTTCTTCACTTTTTGAGATAAACATTGGCTCCCCATTATTTTGTTTTAATTTTTGAAACCAGTCGGTACGATACACCTTATCTTTATCGACTGCAATGGGACCCATTTTATAAGAGCAGTAATAGTTATTGTATGTGTCAAAGATAAATACACTCGATATATAATCACCTGAAAGTAACATATTCACAAGACTACGCTGTATCGTCTGATGGATATGCGGATCAATATTTGCAGAATCAATATTTTTTAAGGAATTTTGAACATTTCGGTCAAAGTATATCAGTGTAGAGAACTGACTGACATTCTCAAAAATAAATTTTAAGTTCCCTTTTAACGCTTGGACAGTTTGCATCGTAGCATCTCCGATTTCACGTTTCAAACTCCTTTGATGAATAATGCGAAATATACCTACAGAAAGCGTGAACGATAAGATAAGAATACTAAGGTACAATAGAATTATCTTAGTACGTATGTTAAGCCTTCTTTTAACCGCTTGGACTAACTTCCAGGTCTTCATACCATTTCCTCCAGGTTCACGCTTTCTTTGTCTTATTTAATGTAAATCCTATCTTGTCTACCGCATTGCGGACAGAAAATAAAACTAAATGATGATGCATAGCACAATCATTGTATCCATTTTCTAAAGTACATTCACTTCCAGAAAGCCGCCCCCTAACTTCCGTTATTTATTCTTCTCTATGGTAATATTGCATAAATATTATACCATACTATTAATATTTGTGGTGATTTTTTCGAAACATTTTCGTAGATTTGCTTTCTGATCCGTGTTTAACATAATGGTTGGGGAGTTTTCCTCTGAGGTATCCTGATTTTCAACAATTAGGACTTTACTCTGCCGATTTAAAGTATGGGTATGCCAAACTCCTCTTTTCACATTATATATTCGGCAAGGTTCCATAGCTATAGCATCTATTTCTTCTAAACTATCTCCCATTCCACCTGTAAATAAGGTACATTCTCCTTCTAATAAAACAAATACCTCATCCGTTTCATCGTGCTTTTGCATATTGTTAATCTGAGCCATCGTTAGCTCATCACAATAATTTAATATGGCAACCCGCCATGCTCCGTAATCAATTAATGGCTGATACCCAGCCTTGTCATAGTTAATAACTTCAATCCACTCTTTTTTCATATATACTCTCATTTCTGGACAGTCTCTATTCTGAGCCTCCCAAATATTTTACGGCAAACTTACTGAATACTTACTCCTTATCTACTGACATTCGGCAGATACGATTCTGAATGCAGCAGCATCTCTGCCGGGTATCCGGATGATACAGGAATAAGAATTTTGAATTGCTTTTCATTTTCACCTAACTTAAAACTACCGTAATATAGTGCTTCCGATACTCTGAAAGTCCCAGGATATCCTTGCGTCTTATACAAATAAAATCTTTTGCTTCATAACGTAGTCCATCCAGAATAATTTCACTGACTTGATACTCTGCTGCTTCCTTTTTCTTACTGTTTTGGTACGTAACCTCAAGAAATCTTTCTGCAAATAGAAACTCTACCTTTACTGTTCCATCCTTCCTAAATTGTTCTGACAATAGCTTGGGTTCAAAAGATAAATCACCATAGCTTCCTTTTATACCAAACATCTCCGTAAGCACCGTTAGTAACAGCCAGCTTGCCGAACCTGTCAGATAGTGATATAACCCACGGCCATTTTCCCCGATATATTCCGGAATTCCGGGATAGATTCTGCTTACAGCAAAATTACTGCAATGTCTAAATAGGCTATTTATTACACGATATCCCTCTTTTATAAAACCACGCTGGTATAGGGCCTTAGCATACATAATAGCCATATGGCAAAATACTGCTCCATTTTCTTTTTGACCATAGGCGAACCCAAACATTCTGCCCAAATCAAGCTTAACCTCGCAAAAATCGGTATTAAGCCGATAACCTCCCATTTTCTCCTCATACAGATAGTGATCTGCTGCTCGTATTACCTCCTTTACCTGTTCCTTCGTAGCAACCTCTGACATAATCGTAAATACCTGACTTGTTAACATCATTCGGACACCCTGTGGAAAATCGCCTTCAACCCTCTGGCCATGATTATCGTAATAACCATTAAACCAATGAAATCCTTCTGCACCGGTTAACCATTCCTGGTTACGGATATGTTCTTTTATCCATTCCGATTTATTCTTAAGATTCATGATTAAGTTTAATACGATTACTTCTTTTTTTTGTCCGCTTACAGCCTCTTTCACTCGATTACAGTAAGTATAAAGAATCTCTTTCTTACGCTTGATATCACTATAGCAAGAAGTTTCCTCTGTAAATAGACCATCCATTTCTTTTGCAAGGAATATACTTGTAACTCCACTTTCCATAAGCTTTTCTAAAAGCTCGGTAAGAGTTGTAAGATTCAATGCATACGCTGCTGTGAAGGCCACACTTTCTCCACGTTCCTTTGCCATATCAAGTGCATCATTCCAATCTGCTCCGCGCAAACGGATATGATTGTGTTCACCAACATCAAAAAAGGCGGTTAAGTTCTGTAAAAGCAAGTGTTCTAAGATTGTTCCCCGGTATTGTTCTCCTTGAACAGTCTTCACCCTTTTTCCTAACTCTTCGTGATACGCTGTATCTTTTTCTTCTCCTCTGACCGCCTGCATGTCTTTAAAGTAGGTTGTCTCCTCTAATAAAAAACTAAGATCACCGCTGTGTTTTATGTACAACTCTGTTGTAAACAACGGCCAGACCCCATGGTCCATCCAAACCCTTGTAATATTGTTACGATCTGCAATAAACTCTCCCTGCTTTGTTCCAATAATGGTGGCATTCGTACCGTCCATCCGAATTCCTGAGAAGTTGTCATATAGCATTTCTCGAATCCCGGAAGGGTTCATCATAAGAAGTGCCAAGCAGTCCTGCCAAAGGTCACGCCATCCCCTCCCGCCTTTTCCATAATCGTGATGCGGAAGGAAGGAACAGCCATAGATTCTTCGCAGCATTGGCTGAAAGTTAACCCAGTGCATAAAATAATCAAATTCCGGATTTGCTGTATAATAATGGATATTAATCTTTTGATTCCAATAGTTTTTGGTAAATAAAACTGCTTCATCAAAAGCCTTACTTGAGGTAAGAAACTTCTTCGCAGCTTCTATAAAGTCCTCCTCCGTAATCCCATACCCCATTGCTATATGATAAGAAACTTCTTCTCCTGCCCTTAAGGTTGTCTGTTCAAAAACAAGTCCTCCAAGAGCTTCATACCCGGCGGTCACTTCTCCTGCTGCCACCATAGTGAGTTTTTTATTATCATAGAGTGCTCTGGGCTGTTCTAGACTTCCTCCCTCTCCAATAAATCCTTCTACCGTAGGATAGAAACCGATAGGTGGATTCGAATCCTTCGCCGCACCTAATACCCCATATATTACTTCATTTTTCTTATGCCCACGTTCGTCGAAGGTAAGTGCCGGATTAACTATAACACCATAATCCGTCGTATGAATCCGGTGTAATAAGGAAGTAACATGCCGATGATCCCTATAGTTATCCGCAGAACGTGCATATAGCGGAACTGCTGCCACCGGTATCAATGTTACATTGTCAGCACCAATATTTTTTATGGTAACCTTCATAAGCTCAAGCGTTTCTCCGGATGCGGGTACCACGGACAAAACCTTCGCTCTTAGTCCATTTGCCACCGAGATTCTCTCAATCTCCTGCCACATGATACCAGCTCTTAAATATGTTTTTTCTTTTTCTCATAGAACAGGTTTGCCTGTTGATGGCTTGAGTTACCAACTACAGACCAAGGCTTTTTTCCTTCTATTTTACACCAAAAATTTCTACCCGCCTTATTGTTATGTAATTCCTCCGCACTTACCGGTGCTAAAAGAAAAGTATTCTGCCCCATCTTATTATCCCCGTGCAAACTTGGAGTTACCGATGCCATCACTCCGCTTTCATTTGCAATCGGAAAATAGAGGTAGCTCGTTAATTCCGGATCTTCCAGAATAAAATCTGCATATTCATTCAAATATTGATATTGCCTCATCTTGTACTCCTTTCCATAGATCTGTAATTTTTCTCAATTAAAAGCAACTTGCAGCTTAATCTCTCCCAATTTCTATTATAAATTTCTATTCTAAAATAAAAATCCAATATTTTTAGTTTTTGGTGTAATTTTTTTACTCTTTTGATGATTTCTTCTCTGAAAAGCAAAAAGAGCTCTTGCTCCATAGATAATTCCTTATCTAATAGCAAAAGCTCTTACAAAACAACCTGTTATTTTTTATTTTACTCACCTATACATGCTTTAGCATATACTAGGAAGAGTTTCCATCTATGCCGGTAATTTTTCAAACTGGCTGTTATATAGATTTGCATAGAAGCCGCCAAGTTTCATGAGTTCTTCATGATTCCCCTGCTCTACAATATCTCCATCCTTCATACAAAGGATAATATCTGCATTTCGAATGGTGGAAAGACGGTGCGCTATAATAAAACTGGTTCTGCCCTTCATTAAATTATCCATAGCCTTCTGAATCAAGACTTCCGTTCTGGTATCAACAGAGCTGGTTGCTTCATCCAGAATAAGAATCTTAGAGTCTGCAAGTACAGCCCTGGCTATTGTTAATAGCTGCTTCTGGCCTTGGGATATATTGCTGGCTTCTTCATTTAATACCATCTGATAACCTTCCGGTAAGGTTCGAACAAAGTGGTCAACCTGAGCTGCCTTCGCAGCTTTTATTACTTGTTCCTCTGTTGCATCTAATTTACCATACCGGATGTTATCCATAATGGTTCCGTTATATAACCAAGTATCTTGAAGGACCATCCCAAACTCAGAGCGAAGGTCAGAACGCGCGAAATCCTTGGTATTATGACCATCTACATAGATAGCACCACTGTTGATTTCATGGAATCTCATCAATAATTTTACCATTGTGGTCTTACCGGCACCCGTTGGTCCAACAATCGCTACCTTCTGCCCTGCCTTAACCTTAACAGAAAAATCTTTAATCACTATCTGATCAGTATCCTCGTAACCAAAACGCACATGTTCAAAGGTTACGTCACCTTTTAGATTAAGGCTGTTCATAGAAACCTTTACCGCATCTTTACTTTCTTCCTCTTCTTCCAAGAATTCAAAAACACGCTCTGCAGCCGCAACCATCTGCTGAATTTGATTTGAGATGTTCGCAATCTGGGTGATTGGCTGAGTAAAGGAACGGACATACTGGATAAATGCCTGGATTCCACCAATCGTCATAGTTCCTCCGGCTGCCATCGATGCACCAACAATACAAATCAGCACATAGCCAAGATTACCTACAAAACTCATGATTGGCATCATTAATCCAGATAGGAAATTTGATTTCCATGCACTCTCATAAAGTTTTTCATTCTCTTTATCAAATTTTTCCAGTGATTTTTCTTCTCCATTAAATGCTTTGACAACCAAGTGTCCGCCATACATTTCTTCAATGTGTCCATTGACATGACCAAGATATTTTTGCTGTCCCTCAAAATACTTCTGAGACTTCTTCACTACTCCTATAACCAGCAATAAGGAAAATGGGAGGATTAATACCGCTATGATAGTTAGTTTCCAGCTAATCGAGAGCATCATGATGAGTACACCGAGAACAGAGGTTACTGAGGTGATTAATTGGGTAATACTCTGATTCAAGGTCATATTTAAAGTATCCACATCATTTGTAATTCTTGATAATACCTCTCCATGACTGGTTTTATTATAATAGCTAAATGGAAGCTTATTCATCTTCTTCATAATAGCATTTCTAAGATTATAAGCCATATCGGTGGATACACCGGCCATTAAATGCCCTTGCATATAAGAAAAAACCGCACTTACTACATAAAGAAATACTAACCACAACATGATTGCTGCTATATAGGAAAAATCAATTCCTCCATCTTTTCCGGAGATTTTACCCATAATACCATTTGTTAACTCATCGGTTGCTTTTGCTAATATCTTTGGTCCTACAATTGTAAATACCGTGGAAATAGCTGCAAACACTATAACAAAGAATATTTGTATACGAAACGGTGCCAGATATGACATTAACTTCCTTAAACTGCCCTTAAAGTTCTTTGCCTTCTCACCGCTCATTCCCATACCGCCCATCGGACCACCCATTGGCCCTTTTGCCCGGCGCCCAGGTCCCTTAGGAGTTACGTTTGATTCTTCACTCATGCTAATTCCTCCTTTGATAACTGGCTTTCTGCAATTTCCCGATACTCGTTACAAGTAGCCAAAAGCTCTTTATGAGTGCCAATACCAACGACTTTCCCTTCCTCTAACACAATAATCTGTTCCGCATTCATAATTGTACTGACACGCTGCGCAACAATTAACACGGTTGCTTCCGATGTATATTTCTTTAAAGCCGTACGAAGTGCAGAGTCTGTTTTAAAGTCTAATGCTGAAAAACTATCATCGAAGATATAAATTGGTGGTTTTTTAACTAGCGCTCTGGCAATAGATAAACGCTGTTTTTGCCCGCCACTAACATTGGCGCCGCCTTGAGCAATCGGTGTTTTTACCCCTTCTTCCGTAGAGTCCACAAAGTCCTTTGCCTGAGCAACCTCGATTGCCTTTTCTATTTCAGAATCTTTCGCCAGCTCCTTACCATAGCGGATATTGGATTCTATGTCACCGGTAAACAATACTCCCTTTTGAGGGATATAACCGATTAAATTCCTAAGTTCTTCTTGCTTAAGATCTCGAATATCAACTCCATCGATTTCAATGCTGCCTTTCGTAACATCATAAAATCTAGGAACCAAATTAACCAATGTGGATTTACCGGAACCGGTGGAACCGATGAATGCTGTTGTTTGTCCGGGTCTTGCGGTAAAGCTTATATTTTCTAAAACATCGGATTCTGCATTATAATAACGGAAGGATACCTCACGGAAAACAACTTCTCCCTGAATGCTTTTTCCGTTTTTCTTTGCTTCTTCCATCAGGCTAACTGTCTGTTTTTTATCGGTTATTAAAAGTTCGGTATCTAAAACTTCTCGTATACGAACTGCAGAAACAGAAGCTCTTGGTACCATGATAAACATCATTGCCATCATTAAAAACGACATGATGATTTGCATAGCATATTGCATAAAAGCAAGCATATCACCAATCTGTAAGGTAGAATTTGCAATTGCGTGACTGCCGCTCCACACAATCACTAAGGTGACACAGTTCATAAGCAGCATCATGGCCGGCATCATAAATGCCATGGTTCTTTGTACAAATCGGTTCGTTTTACTCAGATCACCGTTGGCTGCTTCAAATCGATTTTCTTCATACCCTTCATTACCAAAGGCACGGATTACCATCATACCGCTTAAGTTCTCACGGCTAACTAAGTTTAGCCGGTCAATTAATTTTTGCAGCGACTTAAACTTAGGCAGGGCAATCAAGAAGATAGCTGCAATTAAACCAAGTAAGACTATGACAGCTACTGCAATAATCCAGCTTAAAGATACCGATTTATTTACAGCAAAGATAATACCGCCGAACCCTAAGATTGGTGCATAGCACATCATACGAACGCCCATACCAATTAGCATCTGAACTTGTTGAATATCATTTGTTGTTCTCGTAATCAAGGATGCTGTGGAGAATTTATCATATTCAGCACTGGAAAAGCTTTCTACCTTTGCAAATACATCTCTTCTCATACGCAGAGCCACTCTTGCAGACATTCTGGAAGCGAAAAATCCTACTAAAACTGCAGCAAAAACACCAGCTAAGGCAATAGCGAGCATCTTTAACCCAGTAAGTATAATGTAAGTTCTTTGTAAATGGCTGATATTCCTACCGAGTTCTTCATAAAACATCTTGGTAAATGTAACACCCATCTGCGCATGTAAAAAAGAATCGCTATCCGATGCAGACTGAATAAATTCTGCCAAGGCTTCCTTAGGCATAGCTTGAATCATTGGAAGGATCTCATAAAGTTTTTCTGTCGTCATTCCTGCAAAATTTTCTTTTGCAGAATCAGAACCGGTCGTTTCATTTGTCTGACCTTCCTGTTGTTTTACCTGCTTTTGCATCATGGTTACAAAAGCCAAAGCCGCTTTACCATAACTGTGTTCTATTGGAACTAATTCTTCTTCACTTAAACTCTTTCTTACATAGATAGATTCCTGATTTAGTAACTCATAATCTTTCCGGTATTCCTTTGCTTCTTTGGAATCCTTATCGATAAACTGATAAGCATTTAGAAATTGTTGTTTGTCCCCCCCTGTCATAAAGGCTGTGATAAAGGACATTCCGTTTTCACTAATCGCCTTTGGTGCCTGTTCTTCTATCCCACTATTTTGTATACCATTCGTTACAATATTACTCATTAGGGTTGGTAAGCTTAAGTCACTCATTGCCTGCCCGAACAAAAGCAAAATACAAAGTACCACAACCCCTAAAAAGGGTTTTAGGTATCTCATTATTAATCTCATGCTTTTTCCTCCTTGTCATTTTCCATATCATCTACAGCTTTCGCAATTTTAAACATGATCTCCCGCACAGTTTTTATCTCTTCTTTCGACAATGATTCAGCTAGCTGGCGATGAAACTCCTTCATCGTATTGCCTGCCTCCTGTGCAATCTTCTTTCCCTCCTCACTTAGAATAAGCTTATATTTTAAAACTCCAGCACTCGTATAGTCTCGAAACACATATCCCTTTTCTTCTAATACATTAAAAGCTCTGGAAGTATTTGCCTTATCCACACAAAGTTTTTCAGAAATCTCTTTAAACGTCATACCTTCCGGTTGATGCATCAATACTACAAGATACATGGCATGAATACTGGAAAGTCCATAAGGTTTTAACGCTTCTTGCTGTCGTCTTTGTGCCATTTTTTTTATCTTATCAAACCAGACATGGAAGTATTCCGACCTATGTTCATACATGATATTCCTCCTTTTCTTAACATTCCTGTAATCATTCCTGTAATCATTCCTGTAACAATGCTGAGTGCACTTGATCACTATAACTTTTCAGCCGCACACAGGGTACATCGAATCAATGTACCTCTATCATAGAATATTTTCTTATTTAACACTATTTCCTAAAATTCAAAAAATGTTGACGACTCAACAGAGTGCTATTCTAGCACCATTTTGTTGAGCCGTCAACAGATTTAATTTATTTTTAATCTTTATTTTAGGAAACTCTTACGTTCTATCTTTTCGTAGTAGATCTATTAAACTTTAGCTTTCTGCTATTTTCAGGTGCAAAAATGCTTGCATCTATGGCATTTAACACTTGAAACAGTTTGAAAACTTCTATTCCTTCGTATTAACTTCCCTCCTTTATTTATCCCTTCTTGGTATCATTGGTATTTCAATATGAATATGAAACCCTTTTTGACCATCCGAACCAAACTCAAAGGTTCCTCCAAGTTTATTTATTCTATCCTTCATACCACTCAACCCGCATCCCATTCTTATATTATTACAACCCCTTCCATCATTGATAAGATAGATTTCAAGAGTTTCTTGATAATATCTTAGAAAGAGATGTACTATTTTTGCATCTCCATGCTTTATTGCGTTTGTAACAGCCTCCTGGCATATTCTAATAACTGCTTCATTCTGTGCCGAGGTGAGCTCATATGGTGTACCTTGGGTTGTGATTTCCAATTGTACTTTCAAATTGCTAAGATTTTTAATGGCTTTTATTAAACTTGTCTGATGAAAATCAATATCACTTCCTTGTATTGAATTTTTTAGGTCTTCCACACTCTCTGATAATAATTGTTCTAACATAGCAAGCTTTTGAATTGCTTCTTCTCTGCACTCATCTTGTGCCGCAACCTCAGCCGTACACAGCGCAACTGTTAAACTATGTCCTAAGATGTCATGTACATTTTGTGCAACTGTTGCCCTTGCTCTGGTAGTAACGAAGTCTTTTCGTAATTTTATAGATTCCTTTAGATTTTCATTTATGGCTGTTAATTCGTGATTTTTTTTCTCTAGTTCCATCATCATCGTAACGCTATTAGTGATTTCAGTTATATAAATTAAATATTCTTGTGGTTTTGATTTCAGCTTTTTTATTACAAACCTTCTTTCCTGATACGAAAGCAGATATTCCTTCGTCAGACCAAACAGTAAAAAGTCTTTCACACTATCCTTTTCTTTCGGTTCCAGCTCTTTCAGGCTGTCTACTAAGCCTGCGATACTACAAAGTCCATCCTCTGCTGCCGGAAACATCTGAATAAATAATTCATTCGGAGTATGTAAAAACCCTTTCTTACTTATAAAGGCAATGCCTCTTGGTAATTTATAATATAAAACTTGATAAGAGGCAGGTAATATTCCCAGAAAATGGAAACTTAATGCTAGCAAGACAAAAAGAAATATCGTTGAACAAAGGATGATATAAAACAAAGGATGGAATGGATTGGTAAGTACAAGGATAAACCACAGGATAGGTAATATAGCAGCAAGGTATTGCATCTTTCTGGCTTTTTTTTCTCTATTATAGTAACAGAAAGAGAATATAATAAGTGAATATTGAATTCCAAAATACCCGGTATATTCAATTATAACAACCAAACAGGATAGAAAATTATCATTGATAACGTATCTGAAAAACTTTGCAGTCAGCCCAAAAAATAACGCAGCCAAAAAGAAATAAAACTTATCTTGGAGAATGGATTTGGGAACCTTAAAGAAGATATGAGTTGTAAAACAAAATAATGACAGGATGAAGAATGCGAAAAATAATATTGTATTATTGGCGTCCTTTAAATGCTGTGCGACAAGCAGCATTGCTTCTCCCCTTTCTTATACTTTTAGATTTACTACAGCCGTTCGTACTTCCAAAATTATTCCTCGAATCTCCTCTGCCAGATTACTTAATTGTATCCTCCATATTTCCTCATCATAATCCTCATCTTTGCGTAATTTATTTACTTGATCCATCACATCTTCCACTTGAACTAAAATGGAGTTCTGTATCGTTTGGAGCAATTTAAGGCGCTCCCTCTCCTCTTCAAGCGTATTTACTATTTGCAGTTGTTTTTTGTAGAGCTCAATTGATTTAAACAATGTATCGTTTCTCTTTTGTAATTCTAATTGCAATTCTTTCTGTTTTGTGATTTCGTGAATCATAACAATTGTATTGACAAGGCATTTTTTTATATTGCAGATAAAAAAAACCGTAACTAAGTATGCCTTTCCTTCACCAAAGCATTCAAAAGTTACTTCATCCCTTCGTTCCTTTATACTCGCAATTATTTCATCGCATTCTTCTTGTGTTTTACCATAAAGCAAACAATGGACTAAATCATATAATTTATAGCCCTTTGCTTGATAGATCGTTTTTCCTTTTGGATTCACCTCTAAGATCTCATCTTTTGAATTAAACAAAAAAATCCCATCTTCAAGCGAAATAAATATCTTCCTTAAATCACTTGGCATGGTAAGGTAAGAGGATAATTGTACGAAAAAATTAATTAGACTTTTTTTATTTCGTAAAGTCATGTTAATATTTCTCCTCTCCATAAGTAAATGGAAGTTTACAAATAAAAATCTTCTTACATCAGAGTAATACCCATCACTTATATGACACTGCTTTGTAATGCAAATATAGCCAATTGTGTTCTGTCTTTCGTTCCCGTCATCTCTAACATCCGTGATATTCTATTCTTTACAGTTCCCTCTGAATAACAGATTTCAGCAGCTATTTCACTATTGCTCTTTCCCCTGGTTAATAGCTTTAAAACAATCAAGTCTGTGGAATCAAAATCTAAATCTTTATTTATTAAGGAATGTTTTTTATATTCCTCACAGCTTCTTTGCATTTGCTGCAGAATATATTCCTTAATACTGCCATGTACAACAAATAATCCATCATAGACAGACTGTATCATATGTATTAGCGCATCAGTCTTTATATCCTTTATAATATAACCATCAGCTCCATTCGCCAGAGCAGAATAAATATATTTTTCTTCTTCAAAGGTTGTTAACATAATACATTTTATCTTAGGGAACCGTTCCTTTATTTTCGAAAGAGCATGAATGCCATCCGAATTTGGCATTTTAATATCTAATAGTACAACATCTGGATTCGTCTCTTCACAAAGTTTAATCACATCTCTTCCATCACCAAGACATCCGGTAACTTCAAAGTTCTCTTCTTGAGATAATATCTTAGCAAGCATTTCTCTTAATAAACTTTGATCCTCAACTATTGCTATTTTAATCAATCCACTCCACTCCTTAAGTAATCCAGCAATAGAAGCCTAGACCGCTAGGTTCTTGCAATAAAACTTATACCTTTATACTCTGCTAGAACTATATCAAAATCTACTATATTACATATAAATAAGATAAATTTTATAATTATTTGTTAAATCATTAATATATAAAGTATTAATTTTTACTATTTTGACCTGAAATTGCTATACAATTAAATTTAGCACATTTTATAATCTAGGTCAATAAGACTATATCCCGTACTAAAATACATTACTGCTTACTATGTATTATACAACAAATTTTGTAAAATGTGGTAACTCTATCTCGAAATAGAGAGATAAAAAATGCCTGCCATAACATTCCATTCATTTCATTATGATAGACCTTCGGTTAAGGGGGCGAAATGTATATCATAACTTTATATAGAATGTTATAGCAGACACTCTTTGTATTACAAAGTCACGACATAATGTGACTAGAAATACCAAATTAAGTACTTAATATGACATAATTCTACCATGTTGTTGCTTCATCTTCCAGTGCCACAAGTCTAACAGAAAATGACTTTTGGCTATTTCTATTATTCACTAATGACTATTATCCAAGATACCTTATATTTGACACATCTCTGTCATCAGTTTGTCATTTATTCCCAATATAATATCCTTTGTAAATTAATACCTAATGTCAGGAGGTTGAACATGAAACGAAAGAACATTACTAAGATTTTATTTACGCTTTTCCTCACCATACTTATGAGTTTTCCATACAGTACCGTCAATGCTGCAAGTCTTCCAACCGGAAAATTTGACGCTGTTACCGATACGGCTTATAAATTAGAACTTGATTATCAGCAATTAAATCTAAGCTTTAGTACAAATGATAATGCAAATTCCGTTACTTCGTCTATTACTCTACCAACCGCGTGCACAAACCAGTCAACGGTAATCTGGTATTCTGACAATCCGGCGATTATCAGCACTTCTGGTAAAGTTACAAGACCAGCCGGACCGGATACCTTAGTAACCTTATCTGCAATCCTGATCAACAACAATCAAACAAGAGTAAAACAATTTTCCGTACTTGTAAAAGGTACTCAGATTATCGTGCCTAACATAACCGGTGTTAGCGATCACTATGTGGTGGCGGAGGAAGAAACATTATTTCTTAGTGGTATGATATATGCTACTTCAAAATTAACAAATATCACTGTGCAGCTTTGTAAAAATGAGTGGTATAATACCAAAGTTATTACAGAAGTAAGCGTAACTCCGCTGGCATCCAGTTTTAATTTAAACAGCATATCCTTTCATACGGATTGCTTGGATTTACCAAAAGGCACCTATCAGTTAAAGTTCTTCGTAACCTCAGAAAATTATTTTGATACCAGTAATCCGCTAAAAGTAAGTACCTTAACGATAACCGAAGATAAAGAAGATTTATTGGAGGATGAGCGGGATTTACTCTCTATCCTCTTTTCAAACAATGACAAATCCAGCAGCGTTATTTCTAATATCATACTGCCCGTATTAGGGAAATATGGATGTACGATATCCTGGAAGTCCTCTCATCCATCCATAATTAACTCTCAAGGTATTGTAAACAGGCCTTTATATGATACAAAAGTAAAATTAACAGCTACATTATCCTTTTATGAGATAAACATAAAGAAATCATTTAACCTTGTAGTCCTCGGTACTTATGTAAAGAATACAATCACAATAAAGCAATCCGAGAAAATCAACAATAATAAAAATGCAGTCGCTCTAAGCTGGAATTCTAACCTCCGCAGCCGCGATCAAAAGTCAGTTCGCCAGACTTCCATCCAGATTTTCACCTATGGAACCAAGGAACTTCGTTTTGAAATGGCTGCAGATACTACTCTAACCTCATGTACCACTAGATTAGACCCAGGAGTTTATACGGCTCGAATCACTTATTTTTCCTCTTCACGTAAGGCTTTGGCTGCTGGTGAAACGACTATTGTGATGAAATAGATTCAACCAGGAATGTTCAGTATTATTCCTTTGGATTCATTTTTACATCGTAACGCTGCTGTAGCTTGTAATCCATTCTAAGGTGAAAGCACCCAACTAAGAATTTAATCTTAATTGGGCGCCTTCACTATTTCAATATAAAACTATAATACTTTCGATAAGAAATCTTTTAACCGTCGGTTCTGTGGATTACCAAAAAATTCAGCCGGACTATTTTGTTCCTGTACTACACCTTGATCAATAAACATTACACGGTCTGCCACTTCTTTCGCAAATCCCATCTCATGAGTAACAACAACCATGGTCATTCCTTCTCTTCCAAGTTTCTTCATAATATCAAGAACTTCACCAACCATCTCAGGATCTAAGGCAGAGGTCGGCTCATCAAAGAGCATAACATCCGGGTCCATAGCGAGCGCTCTGACAATTGCAATCCTTTGTTTTTGGCCGCCGGAAAGTTGGGATGGATATGCGTCTGCCCGATGAGCCAAACCAACACGTTCCAAAAGTTCCAATGCCTTCTTCTTTGCTTCTCCTTCACTTTTACCCTGAAGCTTCATTGGTGCAATCATCAGATTTTTTAACACTGTCATATGTGGAAAAAGGTTAAAATGCTGGAAGACCATTCCCATTCTTTGACGGTGCTTATTAATATCTGTCGCTTTGTCTGTTATGTCTGTTCCTTCAAAATATATCTTACCTTCCGTCGGAACTTCTAATAAGTTTAAAGATCTTAAAAAAGTCGATTTTCCAGAACCGGACGGTCCAACAACAACTACTACCTCGCCTTTTCTTATCTCTTCGCTGATTCCATTTAACGCATGTACTTTATTGTAAACCTTATGAAGGTTCTCTACCTTAATAATCACTTCTGCATCAGTGGTCACTGTTTCTCAGCCTCCTCTCCAGGGAATTGACAAGTTTCGTAAAGATAATAACTAATACCAAATAAATTAATGCAACTGCGATGAGTGGCATAAAAGCATCGTAGGTACGTCCGCGGATGATATCTCCGGCCTTCGTTAAATCCTCCAAAGCTATGTAACCACAGATGGAAGTTTCTTTTAATAAAACAATAAATTCATTCCCAAGTGCAGGCAGGATATTCTTAATTGCCTGAGGTAAAATAATAATCCGCATAGTCTGGGCATAGGTAAATCCCAGACTTCTGCCTGCTTCGAACTGTCCTTCATCTACTGCCATAATACCGGAGCGTACAATCTCCGCCACATAAGCACCCGAGTTTAAGCCAAATGCTAAAACAGCTACGAACACCTTATTTATGTTTACAGAACCAAAAATAACGAAATAAATAATTAATAACTGAACCATAACTGGTGTACCGCGAATTACTGTAATATAGATATTACAAATAAAATTCAATATGCGTAACTTACCGGTTTTGGCATAAGTCGAGCGGATTAACGCTATGATAAAACCAAGTAATGCACCTATCAGTACCGCAAAAAAAGTTACTATTAATGTAATAATCAACCCTTTTATCAGGTACATATAACGATTATCTTCTATAAAATTTAACACAAATCTATCACAAAACTTCTGAAAACTTGCTTCCATTCTCTCAAACATTGTCATCTCAACACTTCCAAACAAACTGTAACCCCCTTACAAAGTAACTTTTCTTCTCTACCAGTTTCATCTGCCTAAAACCGCACAAAGAAACGTTCGCCTTAGCGGACGTTTCCTTATATGTCAAAAAATTTATATGTTTCCCTTCTACTCTTTTACAATAATCACCTGACGTCCGGTATAATAACTTTCTGTAAAATCAATGGACTGTCTGCGCTCTTCATTATCAGTTAAGCCTGCTACACCAATATCCGCTTTGCCTGAAATTATATTAGCAATGATAGAGTCAAACGCCATATTTTCTACCACAAGTTCCATACCTAAAATATCTGCAATTGCTTGTGCCATATCAACATCAAGACCAACTACCGTGCTATTCTCAATGTACTCATATGGAGGGAATTCTGCATTTGTAGCCATAGTCAAAGTTCCATTCGGACGTTCCACCTCTTTTTTTACATATGGGGCCGTTCCTTCCACATTGCCGATATAGTAATCAATGATTCCCTGTAAAGTTCCATCCTCTTTGATCTGGCCAAGCGCTGCATTGATTTTATCTTTTAACTCTGTATTATCCTTTGAGATTCCAATAGCATATGCTTCTGTCGTATATTCTTCGTCAATAATTTTTAAGCCTTTGTTCTGCTCAACAAATACCTTCGCTGGCTGATCATCAATTACTACGGCATCAATTTTACCTTGTATTAATGCTTGCACTGCCTCAAACCCCTTATTGTAATGCTCCACAGTTTTAACCCCAAGCTCTTTATCATCGCTAACTAGAATATCTCCTGTAGTACCTGTCTGAACTCCTACAGTTGTTCCTTTTAAATCTGCAATATTGTTAATCTTCACACTGCTTTTTGTACCACAGCCTGCAAGAGATGCCATCATCACACCTGCCAATACTACGGACATAACTTTTTTCATTTTCATAATAATTCCTCCTCTAAACTATAATGGGAAAGATTATTCTATGACAATCTCTCTTTCCCTTATGTATCCCTCGTTTATCTTGTTTTGTAATACGAATTATAACACCTCTATTATAAAAATGCAACAATTATTTATAAATATTAGTTATATGAATTTTTATTTTCTAAATATTCACTTCATATTTTATACTTACATTACAGCATTTCTCTGTATTCTGTTGATTTATCTTAGTTCTTCAGATTATTTGATGTGTTATATTTATTCATATTTAATTACTTTTTATACATTAAATAGAAACGATTATACTGTATAATTTATTCTTTAGAAAAACCGACTGCTTTCTTTTTATTCATCACATATTCGACTTTACCGCATAAATTAATATAGAAAGGAGTTGGAAATTATGTCTTGTTGTTGTTTATTAGGTATAGGGTTATGCTGCTGCAGAGGATGCGGTGGCCGGAATCGTGATAGAGGCAGAAATCGTGACAGAGATAGAGATTTGGATTGCTGCGGATGCTTCTGCAACAATAGAGGCCGTTGTTGTGGCATGGGTCCTTTTTCCAGAAGGGAAGAATTTTGTAATGGCATTGTCTCCGATGGATTTAATGGTTCTTGCGGATTTACCGGATTTAAATGTCCAAACGGTACCGGAAATTGCTTTTCGTCATTCTAGTAATATTATTTATAAAAAGGGAGACTTTGCGTAATAATGCTGCAAATCTCCTTTTTACTTTAATACTTCTATTTATTTCATAAAATATTTAAATTAATATTTCTTGATTAATATGATTACTTTCATCACATATTATTTATAAACCTACAGATAATAATCAGGAAAGGAAGAGAGAAACATGGACTTACTAAGTAATCAAGAAATACCAATTGGATTTAGTATGGCACTTGCCAAGGACACCAATGCTATGAATGCATTTTCTTCCATGCCGAAGGAGCAGCGCAAACAAGTAGTGGAACAATCCAGAAGTATCCATTCCAAAGAGGAAATGGAACAATTCGTTAGCAGTTTTAATCAAAACCGTACCTATTAATTAGAATAATTAAAAATAATAACGAGAGAAATGTGAGGTGTTGAGAATGACTTATGTCGCTCCGGCATTAATGGGAAAGTTCGAATCATTATCCGAAGGTCTTAGAAATATGATTTTAGAGCGAAACACCCAAATCAATACAATGCAAGATTTTATTAAAGTTTTGGAAGATATCGTTAATGATGCGGAACAAGAAAATAATTAAGAATTACTTCATTGGATTGTAAGGATGAGGATCCTTTCAATCCTACATATCGTAATAAACACTTTGATTTAGTAAGTCTACCGTACACTTTCTAATTTACGTTTTCTTCTCCTTTAATAAAGTCCGCCGACAGTCGAATCATCCATACTTGTTTTCTCTGTATCTATCATAATTACATCTCCCGAAGCAAACGAAAATGTCCTTCCAAAATAGTCCTTTTTAGTAGTATTCATTCCTTCCATCCGGAACATATTACAGTGCCTGTAATTCTCTTCATTTTCTGCATTGTCATAAGTAAGAAAAATATTATTCTTCTCATCATACACCTTAATATCAAACCGGATAATTATAAAACCATTTGACAGCCACAGGTTATCCGCTCTTGCTATCCCATATTTTTTAGCATAAGCTTGTATATCCGTTCCCTTTTTTACTGCTTTTATATCAGAAGGTAAGGAATAATTAAAATAATATGACTGTTTGTACCTGGTTAGCTCCTGTACTGAATAGCCAAGTGCGAAAAGCTCCTCCGCTAATTTTCCCTGACAGAGTTTAGCCGCATAACTTTGATTTGAAAATGTCTTAAATGCCGGACTCGAAACTATCCTCCCATAACTAAACATTTCTTTTTTCTGTGCCGCCCATACTTTATATGAGATATTTCGGATTGTGGCAGTATCTTTTAATTCCCTATCCGGGATACCTAGAGATACATCACCGGTTTGTGCAAATTTCGAATTTTCCAAGTCTATCTTACTGCCTACTTTGATATAGCGGCTTTTCTTTCCATCTACGATATCCGAATAATACAAGTCCGCTTCCAGATGGTTTAATCCATTTTTATCAACATAATAAAATGTTGGTGTTATCCTAATTTTTGATTCATCCATAGCTGTGACATTTCCCACGGTGTCAAGAGTGAATCTCCATGTATATCCAGCCTTTAACATACCTTTATTAAGATACTTTGGATGGGATCCGTCCACTAAAGGTAAAGTAAACTGCTGCTCCCTGCCTGTTGGAATACCAAATTGATTTCTAGTACCAATGGTGTAATAGTATAACTTATCCTTATGATATCCCTCGCCTAGTTTTGTTCCATCTACTCTTTGGAGGGTTTTCTTTATCCCCTCGATAACCTTCGTTACGACGGTATCTAATATCTTTAACCGCAAGGAACTCTCGGAACGAAATATTTCCCGCCATAGGTTATTTTGCTGTATATCATATAAGGTTAAGCCATAAACTTTTCCGGATACCTCCACTTGTTTTGTATCAGCAGCAACATAGTTATCTCTTAACGTATTTGCATTTGCTTGTACACCGGAGAGCATCTCTTCTCCATTTACGGCAATTGACCGAAATTCAACCGTATAGATTCCACACTCTATGTATATTGGTAAATAAAACCGCTGTGTTGAATACAAACCAACTGTATACCAGGTATTCTGATGAAGTAAGGTATCATTTGATATTTCGCGGTCATTCCCTACATCAATAAGCACATCAAAAGGAAAACGAACCTCATTTCTAAGAATTCCTTTCGAATTTCGTGCTATGTAATAAGCATTTCCTAATGTATTGCTGACATAATCTCTAATATAATAACCCGGATATGGTATATGCGAACCAAGATTACTTATGGAAACCGAAAAATCAGAGCTGTCTCCCTCCTCATCCAATACAAGCGGAATACAGTTTGGGTTTGGAGAAGAAAGTTGAATAAAAGGAGTATTATCTTGTATCAAGGTCCCTTGACAATACACAGGAGTATGGATTGTTATACTGTTGATATTATTGATAGGATATGCTTCCTCAGATAATTTCGCAGATTGAAAAGCCGCAATCTTTTCATATTGAATGCTACCACTGGATAAATAGGTCGAGTTTGCTAATGCGGCCGGAATTGTTAGATTGGATTGATATAGGAGATTATATGGAGTTAATTCTGGTTTTCGAATAGCAGAATATACTGCTTCTTCTGTTTCCTTTAATTTATACTGGCCATTCATTACCGTACGATTATCAAATTGAAAAACATCATTTCTAACCTGTATCTCCGGAATCAAAGCATCAACTTCGGTTGTAAAATCAGACATTGGAATAGAAGGTTTAATTCCTCCAAGGTCAATCGTCTCCTCAGGTAAGTCCACTCCTGATTTTATCATTGACGGTATGATAATATGCTGATCAATATCTCCAAACGTTTGATAGGATATGGACGGAACCGAGTAACCAAATGGGGAAAGCGTAGTATTTCCATGCGGCAGAGCACGGTTTACCATATTTGCCTGAGTTATTTTAAAATAGTCAAAACTTACTAATTCCGTGTATTTTACTTGTCTAGTGATGGTTACAACCTGCTTTACTTCTTTTGTTTCCGTATGGTCTTTCTTAATAATCTCAGTCTTACCCTCCGGGTCATCTTTGATTGGTTTTTCTTCTTCCGTATACCATTGAAGTTTGTATTTTTTTCTTGCCTCCACCTGAAATTCTTTGTTCACCATGTTTCTTTGAAAGGAAGCTTTGATGAGATACTCCGGTGCTCTTACGGACGCATATAAATTTTCTGTGGTCGGTATTCCCTGTTCCACTAAAAATTTTTCTGTACCATAGTAATCCGCCCTAATTTGCCCATTTGTAGAGGAAGCATCGAAATAGTCAATGGTGGTACTATCCGAATGATCCGGGATGACCGATGGCGTGATGACATCTTTTCCTTTATAATAAAGAGAAATTACAACTTCGCTTCCTTTCATAAGGTTTGGTATCGTTACTTTTGTTTCCCCGCTTGTTCCATCCAAGGCAGCCATAGCCCCATCTTCCCCATAATAAGTATAAGTCCATTTATTTTTATAAGTATAGGTATTACCTTGATAAAGATAACTAGGTTTTGCATATTTTGTAAAAGAAAATAAGGTATTCGGTTTTATCGTTCCGGCGCTATCCGTCCCCATCAAAGTTTTGACTCCACTCTCGCTTTCATGAAAATATTTAACCTTTACACCACTCTCTTCTCCCGCTTTGATATATCCAAGCATTAACACTGCCTGACCTGTACCGCTATTCTTCTGCGAAATCTGATTTTCCGTAACTTTTACAACCTCTGACTTCTCTGGTGCGTTCCCATAACTATAAAACGCCTTACCCAAAAACTTATACTGCTGCCCTAAACAATCTGTTATAAGAGAAGGTGTTTCGTAGATGAGTGTTTCTTCATCACGAACCGGTTGATTTTGGGTACTGTCCGGAAGCTTGTAATCTATGGAATATTCTCCGGATAGAACATCATTTAGGGTAAATCTTTTTGTTTGATTTTCGGTCATATCAATGAGCATAATAGAATAGGTGCCTGATGGCATCATTTTTTGGGTTATCTTTAAGGGAATATCATAGTAGGCAGGAAGATACTTTTCTTTTGTTTCTGCTGACCATTCGACCGCATTGATAATATCCGTTTTATTAGCATAGGGACCTTTCATCATTGTATTGCCGTCATAAACTGCAAACTCATGGCTATAATAGAGCATTAACCCACCTGAATTTAATTTAGAGTTTACTATCTTTTCTGCTTGCTCCAGGGTTTTACCTTTTTGAATTTCCTCAGCTATGTGCATTTGTATTGCTGATTTAGATATCAACTCAAAAGGAAGGGTATATGTTGTATAAATCATATCACCATGTGGTACATCATCCACTGTAAGATGCTTTACGTAAATCCGTTCATTAGTTTCACCTATATTATACTTAGTAACATTGCCATTCGTTTTTTTTATTGTGAAGTTATACCCTTCTGTTACATAATGAATAGAAGAACCACTTTTTTTATGTTTTCCTATCATAGCCATTATTCCTGTTTTTTTAGCATCCTCTAAGTATATAGTATATAATTCATCTTCAATGGCAGCATTTTTTATTACTTGTACCATGTAGTCTTCTCTATATTCGGCATATGATTCGGCTCCTGTCTCTTCAGCCCTAGTTGTTAATGAGAACCTAAAAGAAGCTAATAAACAGACAATCAAAGCACAGAATACTACCTTATTATGTTTTATCATAAAATCACCACTCCACGGCATTGACATCATGAAAATAGTCGCTAAAAATTGCTCTGTTTATTGTTCCATTATCCCTTAACATAATATCATAATATCCATCTCTCCATTCACCTAAATTCATATTACTGTATGTCGAATAACTCTCAAAAGTAAATGCTAATGGTGATAATGCTACCTGTTCACTACTAGCAGAAGAATTTATTCTATAATGTACATAAACTCTTAGATATGTACCATATAAATCCTGATAAATGCATGACTTATCAAATGCTATCTGGTCACATTCAATTATGGTCTTATTCTTTTTAGCCTCTGCTATGTAATTATTTACATAATTATTGATATAAACACTATCATTAAATGGAGTACCTGTTGTAACCACCTCATACCACTTTTTATTATTTTCAAGATTTTTATAATCTACATTAAACACATTCCATAAGTACTCCCTAACATTATTTTCCCACGAATTCCAATTCATTTCTATTAAGCCAGCTAAATTAGTTTTAGTACCATCAGACAATGTACAGATTAAGTTATCTTTATGGAATTCCTTAATGGTAGCAGGATAAGCAAAATCTTGTCCATCCTTATAAACTCCCATAGAATATTTTGAAACATAAAAAGCCTTTCCATCCTTATATTTCGT
Organism: Bacillota bacterium; assembly: GCA_023457255.1. Lineage (GTDB taxonomy): Bacteria > Bacillota > Clostridia > Lachnospirales > Lachnospiraceae > Lachnoclostridium. The sequence continues at coordinate 108,981 of JAEWMB010000037.1, forward strand.
CTCACATTTTTTCATAAACTGAAACTCCCAATCATAAAACGCATTCGGAAAACTTGCTAACACATAAGGATAGAACTTAGCAAACTTCGGTAAGTTTGTTGTTCTAATTAATTGTCCATCGTCAGTTATTTTACTTCTCTTACTTTCATCTTTTAACATTTTAATAAAGTTTAATGCAGTGGCTTTTGATATTTTTTGCGTCGGCTTGAAAGTTCTGCTTGTAGTATAACTACCGTCAGAAGAGCCCTTGATGTAGCCATAGGCATAAGCTTTTGCAAATGATATACGTCGATTCTCCGAGAGCTTATGAACATCAGTAATACGCTTTTTAAGAATCGTATGAATTAATTCTTCACTTATCGTATTTCCATATAACGATTCGTGAACATTTACTAATATAACTGCTGCATCTGACTTAGAGACATTTCTTTGATAATCGGAAAATGTATTTTGGGTAATTATACCCTTCTCAACCGCAGCGTTGATATATGCTTGATTTGTAGTTCCTTTCGCTGTAATACCAATCTCTTGGCAAATTAATTTAATAAAATACCCTCTTGATATACCATTAGTACTTGCTTGAACTACTGTAGTTTTTCCAAAAACTAATACAACTAGGAATACCATACACATGCACAATAATGCAATTCTACGTCCTTTTTTTCCAATCTTCATATTTTATTCTCCCTTTTTCATATCCCCTTGATATGATAATCCAAATTTTGTGGTAATCATTTTACGATAACCATTAATATACAAATAATTCCACTTTATTATTACATAATTTGTAATTCGCGTCAATCCATATACTTCCAATAAGTACTAAGCTTAGACAGGTTTATATTAACGTTCTGGATGATATCCTTCGTAAGTACTATTACACTTTAAGCATGGAAAAGCACCGTACTCTGAGCATTCCTCTAAGGACTCACAAAGAATATCTTCTAGCACTACACCATTTTCCAATGCATTCTCTTTTTTATTTATCCAAGCAGGGCATCCATCTTTATGATAAAGCAGATACCACGACTTCTTTTCCAGAAAATAAGTTATATTTTGCTTATTCTCGGCTGCATGAAAGGAATGACGATTGTAGAAACGTTCTGGTGTGCTTTGATAGGGGTATCCTTGAAATAAGACGAAGAAACTACATTCCTTAACCGCTCTGTCCCAAGCCGAGTTATCTGCTTGTGGTATATGAAATTCATAGGATACACCAAACTGTTTTGCTATCTCATTATGATAATCAATATAATATTTCATGATATTTTCAATTGTCTCTGTTATCGTATCTCTTTGCACTGCCAAAAATTTAGTCTCATTCCATAAAAAGTGAGATGGAGCTTTCCTATAATATCCGGAAAATTTATATAGCTTATTAAGATCTTGATAGTGTATCCAGTATTCAGTTCCATTTTGATAATTTATCGAATCAATATATCCAAACTCCTTATCTTCTTCCTCGATAAGTTCCAGTAAATTTACTTTTTCCCCGAAACCTACCTTTAAATTCAATGTTATAACATTGGATAACGTAAAAAATACCTCAAATAAATCATCCGAGAACCTGTATGGAATCTTTTCCGTCCAAGTCCTTTTTACTATAGATTCCCCGCCCGCTATCCTTTCTTTCGTACAATAACTTACATATACTCCGTCAAAATCAATAATTGCTATGATTGGGATACTTAACATCAAGCGTTCTTTTTGCTCTTCCTCTTCTAAAATTCCTAAGGAAGCGTACATACTTTGAAAAAAAGAACTTGTGGCTTGCTCCTTACTATAGGCTACATGGCTTCCTCTTTTTTCAAGCTTGCTTGTTCCGGCATCCACCGCTTGATTGAAACATGCATTTAACTTTGCACTTTCCATTCGTATCATTAACATTTCCTGATAGTTTATATCCTGTATAGTTATAAATGCGATACCTATTATGACAAATAGAATAACATAGTGATATAATTTCATCTTAACCTAATACCCTTTCGTACGAACCAAACCTCTTGTGCATACAGTCAATTATTTACTAAATCCCGTATTTTATCTCCATACGTAGTAATTAACTCCTTACTCCCACCTTCTTCGTTCCATAAGTTCACTTTAAAATAACCACCGTAAGAAAACCAATGTCTAGCATTTTCAGAATATAAATTACTCAAAATATCGTTGTGTGTTGTTACCGTCCAATAGGTATGCTTCTTATTGGTATACTCCATTCGGTTATCCTTCCTTTGATAAATCGGTTCATACACATACGATTCGCTTATGATCTCAATCTGAATCACAGGATAAATCCTGTGTATACGCTCAAGAAAATCCTCATACATCTCCTTTGTTAAATATCCATGAGTAGTCACGTCTTCTATAAAATTTTCTGTATAACCCGACAGCTCCTTCTGACATAACAAATCAGTCCGTTTTCCTAAATAAAGCATAGGAACTAAAAAGAATATAATCAGAGCAATTAATATATCTGTAACCTTCTCATATACATGCATACTATGGTATCATTCCTCCAAAAACATACTCCTGCCCTTTTCTACCCATTGGTATAAACAATGACTCTAACTGTTCAATTACCCCATCCGTATCAAGTGATATTCGAATTGTAACAAAGTCTCCGCTCTCAAAAAAGAAAATTGACTCTTCGATTACCTCATTTACTACATCTAGATATCGTAATTGCTCCTTCGTTTCCCCTTGGTCATAAACAAACTCCCGATAACCATCTAGTTCTGCGGAAACTCCGTCTAATATTCCATTCATACGGTCTATAAAGCCTTGATATTCTAATTTGGTAATCTTTTTTTCTACCTTTATATGCTCCAGCAAGCTTATCAGTTCCTGCAGGATTACTTCCTCTCTTATCTGCCTTTGTAATAAAGCTTCATACCGCAGAGGAAATAAAAATAGCAATACTGCTGCCAAAAGAACGGCTGTTATTCTTCCAAGTGAATCCATTTCATTCCTCCTAGTCCTATGGATTTGTAATCGCAGATTCTACCGGATTGGTTGTAAGATTCGAACAAGCAGTATCTTCCACACTTTGTATATAGAATAAAAGTGTCAGTGCAATACAAAATAACAATGCTCCAAACGCATGCGATATAAACGATGTTACTTCCTCCATATTTTCCTCTTTCTATGTTATGTATCAGGTGTTTGTTATTTTTATAGACACCTGTTCAAAATCCATTTTCTTTGCGGCTACGAAGCACATTCTAAAAATGATAATATTTGGCTTGGAACTCTTTCCTTTTCCCCGTAACAACCTATCTTTCTCTCCTTACTGCTGAACAAAGGTCATCATCGTTACAACCCCATTTTGATCTAAGAATGTTTCCCCCAGGAAATTTCCATCCGGATTAATATAATACTCACTCTTTTTTTCTTTGATTCTTTCAAGTTCGTACTGACTGGATTGAAAAATGATTCCCGAACTTGCAATATTTCTTATTCCGGTATAAACAACGATAGAAAATACCCCTGATCTTATTTCATCCTCATATTTTTCAATTGCTTCCACAACCTCACGTCCACTGACCTTAATCCCATCATACATCGTCTTATTGATATCCTGATATTCACTATTCATTCTAGTTATTTGGCTGATGCCACCACTGCTTGTATTCTTCGCCTCTCTGGAAATATAAAAACCCAAACCTACGACGATACACGTTATTACCACTCCTGCCGCCAATATTAATCCCTTTAAAGAATTGTCCATATAGTTTCCTCCATCAATTTAATATATTATTATATATAAAATGTTTGCAAATAACCGCTACCTGTCTATCTTCTCACTTTTGTGTAAACTCAACTCTTATTATTACCTCATTGTCATCACGGACAACTTTTCCTTCAAACACAGCAAGCGGGTTCACATACCGAACGCTGGTAATATCTCTTAATTCCTTTAAAACAGCATTGTTTTCATATGTGTAATTTCCTGATACCGTATTTATTTTGATTGTTACCGGCGATTCTTCACCACTTTTATAATTTCTTAACTCTTTCCTGGTAAAATTCACAACATCGCTTCCAGTTACCTCTCTATCCTCAAATCGGTTGATATCTTTCTCCGAAATCTCTCGTTTAAAGTCTGATAAACTCTCTGCAGATGACATCGCAGTTGACTTCGCTTCTCTAGCCATATAAAAGCCAATACCTATAACCATACACGTTAACACGACACCTGCTGCCATCAGTAACCCTTTTATCGCACTCTCCATATTCTCCTACTTTCCGCTTGCTATCGCCTCACTGATTTCCATAAGCTTAGATAAACTTACCGTGACAAATGGTAAGATAAGGTACAAAGCAATCGTAGTTACCAAAGGTAAAAAAGAAAGAAATCTACACAAAACTCCTTTTTGTTCCAATTGGTAATCTGTTTGCTGCTGCCTCTTCTCACTGTAAAATTGAATTTCTAACGCAACCTCATCCAACGCTTTTGCTACCCCTATGTCATCACACATCATTAAGCTATCAATCAATTTATGAAATTCTTCACAAAATGTATTAACTTTTAATTGGTTTAAGGCCTCCTCCTGCGAGACATCATACTCTAATAAGCATTGACATAACTGCTTCTTAAAGATAAGAGAGAAGTCCTCCATTATCTCAAGTAATTCAAACGTTGAGATACGGTCCATATACATTACCATCATCAGAATTCCTTGAAATTGAAATACTTCATCCTCCATAGAAACCTTAGCAAGCCGTGCACGGTATTTTAAAACCCAAACCGGAAGGAAGAAACAAAGAATGGAAGAAAGTAAAACTATAAAAATAATTCCATTCTTCCATAGAAACATTAGAAAAAATACCGACCATAGAAAGGAAAATAAAAAGCCTAAAAATCCGCAAAAAATGCGCTTGCATAGAAACTCCGAAACCTCCATGGTTTCTCCGACCTGGATTAAAGATACTCGTAGCTTCTCATATGTCTGTGGAAAGAAATGCTCATAATTCCTGCAAAATCTCATCAACAGGTTATGTCTCGATAATTGTTTCAGCCATAGATGCGGTTTACTAATCACTTTGATTGGTGTTTTAAGCAGAAAAAACAGATAATATAAACCAACGGTTAGAATAAAAAGAAAAGCATAAAATAGAATACGGAAGATTCCTTCATAATAGGCAGATAACTCCGGCAAATTACTTAATCCCCAAGATTCAATCGCTCCAAGAGTTGTTACCGGTACAACAATAAGAAAGGTTAATCCGGAGAAATGATGCTTCAGGGTCCGATTGTTTTTTAACTCGATATGTATTTCTTCCCTCAGACGCTTTAGGTTTCTTAAATAAAGAGATTGTCCTTCTACCGTTTTATCTCCAAATTCTATTACCATTAGGCTTAAGGTTAAAAACATACGAAAGTAGCGATTTTGGTTTCTCAGTTTAAATCTTTCCTTTTCTAACCTTAGATCTACCGAGCATAAAACTTCATAAACTGCATAGATTACTTCTTTTAAGGCAGTTTTTTTACAGACCTCATAAGCTTCTTCCACCGCTTCATCTACCATCCCATGTACATAATACCGGTGCCTTACTTCCGATAACAGCCAGTCAAGCTCTTTCAACTGCTTTTCAAAAATTCGATTCTCCTTCTTCCAGCAAATCTCCATATTAAGGACAAATAAAACAACTGCAATCACACTAAAATAATAGAAAGAAAATGAAACATTCCGTATAGTCAGCATTGTCAGTGAGAGGGTATAGATTATAATTGCAATAAGAATTTCCTTTTTTCCCTTATGAATAATTCTCATGACCACTCTCCTCTTTCCATTGAAATAACTCAATATAAGTATCTTTCTCCTCTGCAGACAGGTGAGTAAATATCTCTTCTTTCGTTGCTTCACTCATTTCCTTTGCTAAGAGGTACCTGCCAGATTCATATCTTATAATATCTCTTACTGTAATCTCATCTCCCCAAAGATTTGGTTCAATTTCTGTAATTCGTTCAATATATCGGTGTCCATTACAATCCTTTGCCATATGGACATCAAATCGGATAGAGGCTTTTACCTGCATCTGAGCTGCGTGCTCATTTTGAAAAGCTCCTGTTATCATTAAATCGTTTCTAAGTGCCATAACCAGATGTTTCGTTGTCTTTGCATGATGAGTAAATATAGTATATTTACTTGCTACCTGCGATACCATTACTAACCAGCCGGCAACCGGTGCACTTGCAACCTCACCGATAATATTCACCGTTCCATCGGTTTTCTTTTGCAAATCTAATCCCTCCCTTCCTGGAATTTCTGCTGTTTCTCTAAAACTTATAATATTACGAGCCGGGTATATTTCCCTAAGATGCAGCTCGAAGACTAACTCTTGCACACGCAGGGTATAAGAAGGGGGAATAAATTGAATCAATGATTTTAGTAATGTTGTCTTCCCTGACCCTTGCTCTCCTGTAATACCAATAATCTGCTCCCCCCTTATCAGAAGACGTAATAAAGTTATAATAAGAGATGCGTTTTCATCGGTTATCAAATCAGTTAGCTTTGATACTCCCAAGTGATCAAACTTTCTGACAAAAAATGACCAACTCTCAGCAAATGGTGGGCGTACGACAACGACGCGTGAGCCATCCATCATTTCATTCACAATGTATCCTCGGACCGCTGATAACTGTCCGGGTTTTCCATATCGATAGATGTTTCGGCATATCTTTTGTAATTCCTCTTCTGAGGAGAAGGATAAAAAACTTAGATGAATCATAAGACCACGAAAGAATACCCATATGCTGTTCTTAATGCTTGTGTTACGGACAATCGTATCTCGCATCCTTCCATCTTTTCCTGATAAAGTACCGGATACTCCTGCTGATATCCCGTCAATGTTCATATCCCGTAGTTCGTCTACCGGTCCATGCCCCTTATAATTTTGGTATAATCTTTGAGCAACAACTTCCAACTTATTAGTAAAACTAAGGCGAATACCCGCAATATCAAATATTCTATGTATCTGCTCCTCTGTTATCTCATAGGGAGTATCCTCTACCTGCTTCGGATTCCACAGCTCATAATCCAATAACAATCTGGCAAATGCCTCTGCTCCATGTTCTATCTTATAGTGATATAACAAAATTTCAAATTTGTCCTGGCAGGTTAAATCAATTACATCATGAAAGGGAATTAGCAGATTTATATTCTCAGGTGTAATCTGACAAGAAGTTTGTAACCATTCTTTGATTTGTTCCTTAACAAAACGTTTTGAAACAGCAGAACCGACATTACATTCATGTAGTGCTTTCTGAAGATACATCTTCTGTTGTTTCAATTTTTGCAGTTCCTGCTTTGAAAGATGTTTATAACAAAGTTCTTCATTGGCAGTATCATAGAAATATTTTTTTAATTTATCCTGAAGAACGGAGAACTGATAAGGGTTGTTCTCCATCCTCTTCTCCTTACCTCTTCCGTCAAACAACACAAATAGTATTAGGATGATAAGAATAAACAGTAATACACCAAATAAAAATAGATTAAAGAACACTAGAGGCTCCTCCTAATGCAGTCCAGTAACGATACTCATCCGGTACCCGTAACTGTTTTTCTTCCGATAAGCGATACAACAGAGAAGCAAAATCTTTCACCTGCTCTATAAATTCAAAATTACTATCCTCTTTATCGCTATAAATGTTCTGATAAAAAAATTCTTTCACCCTTGCCAAAGACATCGCATCACGAAATCCAACATTATACGGAATAACCATAGTATTTTGATAAGTCAATGTTTTATATCGTTTACAAAGATTCTTTAGATTTAATTCTGAGCGCTTATCATAATTACCAATTAAGAATAAAGTCTTCTCCGGAGCATACGTGTAGTTATTAAAAAAATCATTCAGTACTCTGGTATTTTGACTTAAACACACAATAACATAGTCTGCTTCTTCCCAAAGCTGTTCCATAAATGGATTCATTCCGGTACAGCCATCAATAAATACATCCTCATAACACTGCTGTGCAAGATTTAGTATTGTATGATAGGCTTCCTGCAACCCCTTTTCATAAACTTCCCGGTACTTTGCCTGTGTTCCGGGCAAAAAATCAATACATTCTTCTGTTAAGGATAAACAGCAATCCATTAGTAACTGCTTTGTATCCATTCCGGATAATATTCCTTGAATCAATTGATCAATTCCAACACGATAATCACATATTAATTCACGTTTCTTTCTCTCTAACAGGCAAACCTCAAGTTGATTTAAGTCAAAATGTGTCTGTAATAACATACTTCTTTTCTCGTAAAGCAGATCATTCATCATTGCTGCCGCTATCATATTAGCACTTGTTCCGGCCTGCCCACGTGTATTACTCCAAAATAAATATTTCATGCCTATCTCCCCTTTCCTGCTACCTCAAAAACCCTCATTATTTCCTTTCTACCTAACTCCGGCACTAAAAAATATAGTATTTCCAGTACTCCCCTCCGAAGTTTAGAAGATAACTTAATAAATCGCACCGTATGGCTATATTGATTTTCAATTTGATATCTCCTATCCCTATTCCGAAATGGAACAAAAATAATTTTAGTTTCACTCTCCTTCTTTTCTAATTGCCTTAAAACATAGCTTGGATTAATCTTACAGTTTACTATGTCGCGTAATAATATGATATCGGGTTGTCTTATTTCTGAAATAGCCTTTAAATACTCTATGGAATCCTTTTGCAAATCCGACAGAAAAAACATCGATTTACAATGCTTAACCCATGCAGAATCACAATCTCTTGCTGCCCGAAGAAATAAATCGTGATATTCTTCCTCTAGTTTTTCAAGGCAGCCGGTATCGAAAGCAGAAAACTTATACCCAAACAAATAGTCTATTTCTCTGTGCTGCTCAATTCTTTTCCTAATATCCTCAAATTTATATTGACTTGTTGTTAAATTCTCCATATCAAAGGAAATCGTTTCATGGCTCGTTTCCTCGATTATCAAGACACGCCTTCTTTGTTCCTTAAGAGTAATCGCCAAATATAGCATAATATCAGATACCTCGTTTCCAATAAAAGCTATCATGGTATCTCCTCCCAGCCAATTTCCTCTACGGCTTCCTTCGTATCAATATTTGTATTGATATAAGCATCCCCTTTACTATCTTCCGGAAATTCCCCTTTCATTGTCCAGCCAATTTCCCGGATATCCTGATTAATAAAATAATGAAGGCGGTTTTCCAATTCTTTTCGCAGCCTTTCTTTTAGTACAATTTTGGAAATTTCAACAATCTCAGGATGCTGTTTCATCATATCTAAGGTTTCTAATCTTGGAAGATAAGTAACCACTGAGGCTTCTTGCAATTGTGGTTCTAAGTATTTTACCGTATAAAAACTTGAGCCGCTGTACAGATATGCATCAATCATAGCAGCCGAAAAATTCAGAATTTCTTCCTCTGTCATCCTAAGATAACACGTTTCCTCTCCTTGCCTTTGCTTCTCAAGCGTTGATAAATTATGGACACTTTTTTTCGATAAGACAATATAATCCTCTCCATTTGAAAATCGCAGCCGAATGTCTACGTAATCATGCTCCATTAAATTATCATTAAGTTTTACTACCTCACAGGCAACTTCTCTAAGTCCATCGGTAATACCTCCCCTTAGACACATCGGTTTAAGTATTGTCATACCCGCCTCTATCGGTATGATTGCCATCGCCCCCATATCGTCCTCTGTTATGTAATATTCCAATGGCATATTACAAGTAAGATAGACTTTTTTCATATTACCATTACTTAACACTTCCCCCGGAAAAATCTTATGCTTTGCAAGATAAACAAGCCTTTTATTCTCCTCCATCTTCCGATCAGCCCCTGATCTTTGTTTTCCTAAGTAAATAAAAATGCCGGCAGCACCAATTGCCATTGAAATAATTGAGATTAAAAAAGAAAGTAATGCAATTTTTAATCTCCTTCTCCTCTCAAAACGCGTAACAATTTGCTTTCGTCTCATATTCATTTCCTCCAATCGCACACATTCTTAGCTGAGCACCGTGTAAAATTAGCTTTGTTGTTCTTTTCAGCTCCTTTATAAAGGTATAGTTTGTATTATCCTCATCACAGTCATAATTACTATAAATAAAGTTAATTGCACTTCCTTCCTGGATTGCAGTCTCAAACGGAATTGAATGAGGAAGAATTGCGAATCGTTCGGGTAAAACCTGGTACTCGTTCATAATGTGTGGAATAGAGATAGAAAATTGTTCACGATAATCACTTATTAAAAATAGAGATTTGTCAAGAATGGCAGAATAAGATTTCATGATTTCTTCAATTTGTAATTCATTCTGAGGTAAATGTACTACTACAAAATCGGCTTCCTCTAGAATTATTTTGGAACTCATCGTTTGATTTTTGGTATCGATGAAAAGAAAAGGATAAGAAGTTTCAAGAATTTGTAGCATTGGTAACATATTACAAGAAAATTCATAGTCAAACAAATCATGGCTAAAAGCATTCTGGGGCATATAGTAGAGGCTATCTTCAAGCACTTCTACTGTCATAATACCCTCTCGTCTTTTGTTGGTCATTGCGGCGAAATGTCTTACCAAATTATCAAGCATACCTTGTTCTAAGTAGCGCACACATCCTTGCTTTACGATATTGGTGCTATTTTCATAAAAATAGCATTCTGCAATAGTGCTTTCACTCCAATGATTTTCTAAAGTTAGGATACGCCGTTTTTCACTTAGAACTGCTGCTATGCTGATTGCAGCCAAACTACTCGTGGCACCGCATGAGCCTTCTTTACTAAAAAAGGCAATTTTCACAATAACTCCTCCTATTAAATTCTTTCGCTTTCACTGTATGTCCCCTTATCTGTGTTATCCTAATTATAATCAACATGTAATATTTTGTAAATATTTATTTTATTGTGTATTTTCACAGAGTTTATTATCGTTTTTTGCCGTTATAGACAATATGTTTTTATATAGTAAGATTTTGTCACTTAATTCACTCTAATTGTGGAGTATTTTTATTTGCTATAAGATCTCAATTCTATATTTTCTTTTAAATATTTCTTTCTTCTTCAACTTCTCTCGTCAGCTAATTATCATAATTTTTTTCAAATTCTTTCATTTACCGCTTGTACTATTGTTAAATATTGTTGAAGCAATGCATATAATGTAGTAAGAAATGAAAGGAGTTCTCTTTTATGACAAATAGACCTTGTTGTGGCAACAGACCCCCATTTTTCCCACCTCCTGGTCCTTGGATTGGCCCTGGCCCTTGGAGAGGTCCCGGTCCTTGGATTGGTCCCGGCCCTTGGATTGGCCCTGGTCCTTGGAGAGGTCCCGGCCCTTGGATTGGTCCCGGCCCTTGGGGAGGCCCTTGGCGTGGTCCTCATCGCTAATAGGCTGATATTTTAGTCTTATCACTTTTGCTTTGGAGCACCTGCAATAATAATCTTCTTATAAAGTGGAGCATCGAACAGTCTATGAACAATTTTGTTTTGAGATTTCATAGAAAATTCTTTGCTCCATTTTTAACTTTTCTATTTTTCTTCCATTCTTTGAAGATGTTTCGTTCTATTTTTCTATGTAAAATACGGAATTTCATACTTCCTGCTTGCTATCTTCCCTAACCTGTGATACGCTAACCACAGTTAGTTTTCCAAAGATTATAAGCATAGCTATATGCTGGAATAGAGGTTAAGATGCGTATCACAATCTATATGTTACGAACTGTTTCTGTCCTGTCAATTCTTTACTTTCTACTCGTATTGTTTTACTCCGGTCCAAAAACGTCCTTCCTATCGTTTTGGATCGCTCTTGCTTTCGGGCTTATCAGTACCTCTTTCTTACTTTCTTACCTTATGAATCACCCAAGCACCCTAAACAATACCGTTCGAATAGTAATACAATGTGGTGCATGGGTTTGTCTTTCCATTTTCTTATTAGCAGAAGGATTTTTAATCGCCAAAAGTCTTCAAACACCTATTGCCAATGCAGATTACATCATAATCTTAGGTGCTCAGGTCAGAGGCAGAACCCCTTCTCTTACATTACATGCTCGTATCAATACGGCAGCGGACTATTTAATTGAAAATCCGAACACCAAAGCAATCTGTTCCGGCGGACAAGGGGAAGGTGAAGATATTACGGAAGCTTATGCCATAAAGCAGGGGTTAATGGCACGGGGAGTAAACGAAGATAGAATCTTACTGGAAGAACATTCGACTAATACAGTTGAAAACCTAACCTTTAGCCAGGCATTGATTGCTGACCCGAAAAGCAGCGTTGTTATTATAACAAGTAACTTCCACACCTACCGTGCGTCACGGATTGCAAGAAAGCTTGGGTATGAAAATTTATCCCTGGCTTCTGCTTCGGAATTTCTACTTACCACCCCTCAATACTATGTACGTGAATTTTTTGCGTTGGTTAAGGACTGGCTCTATCATAATATTTAGTATCGTTATGATATGTGTAAAAGTGCCGGTCCTCTCATCTCTTCCAAATAACCCCGTAAACTCTAATACAGAATAACCCGGCTGGTATCCTTAGTACAAGCAGCGAAGGAATTATTTTTTGTAATGTTTTTCACACCTTAAAATCATACCGCTCCTCCATTTTTCTTATAATTTTAATTTCAATTTTAATTCATATCTATAAAATCTTATTCTATACTGTCTAAAACTGTCCGCTTATCTACCATTTGACTGGTAACCTGATTTCCTGAGATTAGGAAGACTTCTTTCCTTAAACATCCTAATAATTTCAATAAGATTCTCCATTATTATACAATTCTTTTTCATAAATTTTAGTTGTGTTATCCTATTTTTTACAGCTCTTCAATAACTTACATTTGCTTTTGTAACTGATTTACGATAGCCTTAAATCAGTTCCCACGATAACTTAACTATTTCAGAAAGGAGTTTCGTTTGGAATACATTATTACATTTCTAGAAGGAATCATTACGTTTTTGTCACCTTGTCTTTTACCTATGCTGCCACTGTATTTAACTTATATCGCAGGCAGGCCCTCGGAGCGGACAAAGCATGGTACGTTGTATGCAGCACTTGGGTTTATTGCCGGATTTGCGATTACCTTTATAAGTTTAGGCGTATTTGCAGGAACATTAGGGCGTTTTATTATACGCTATGGACAAATCATTAATATCGTTTCTGGTTCCATCATCATTTTATTTGGACTTAGTTACCTGGGAGTATTTCGGATTAAGCTCTTTACAGGAGTTCTAAATCTAAAATCCAATCAACAGTCACATGGTTTTTTCCCTTCTGTCTTACTTGGCATTATCTTCTCTGTAGGATGGACACCATGCGTTGGTACATTCTTAGGCTCCGCACTCGTTATGGCTGCTCAGTCTGGAAGTGCTTTAAAAGGGTTCTTTATGTTAAGCGCTTATACCTTAGGTCTGGGTATCCCCTTCCTTTTTAGTGCCTTGTTAATTAATCAGCTAAAGTCTGCATTTGACTTTATAAAGAAGCACTATAAGGTTATTAATATGATTGCCGGTATTCTACTGATTGTCATCGGACTTTTTATGATTACCGGAATCTATGGAAGATTACTCGCCTTACTAAGTATTAGTTAGCTTTTTTTCTATTGCAGGGAAAGGATAACGTATGAATAAGAAAAAGACTTATATAATAGCTGGTATATTTACCGCATTATTATTACTATCTGCTTTACTTTACAAACAACTAGCCAAAGGTTTTGAAAATGATGAAGCCTTCAAGCCTCAGTCTGAATCAAGCCTTGCTAGCGACGATACGAATACATCACAAACATTTTCTACAAAGGACAATGAACTGCCGGTAAAATCAGATGACCAGGCTGCATTACCGGAGAACAATTCCACAGAAAATAAGACGTCTGATACGGTTACGGGTCAAGTTGGAGAAAAGACACTTTCTAATCCGCTCCCTGACGAAAAAACAAACAAAATAGATAATTCCAGCAAGAATTCTACAATCAAACAAGAAAAGAACGAAGCGGAGAAAACATCCACTGCTGCACCAACGAAGATTCCGGAAAAACAAAGTAATTCTGCTGCACCAACGAAGGTTCCTCAAGCAACAAATACTCCTGCGGCAACCAGCATTCCCGCTCCTACCAGTACTCCGGTTCCTACCAGCACTCCGGTTCCTACCAGTGTACCTGTTAATCAAAATACGGCTACTAACTTTACCGTATATGATAGCAGTGGTAATGCGGTTTCCTTAAGTGATTATTTCGGAAAACCTATTGTGGTGAATTTCTGGGCAAGCTGGTGCGGACCATGTAAAAGTGAAATGCCGGGCTTTGACCGTATGTATCAGAAGTACAAAGGCAGTGTTTCCTTCTTAATGGTAGACATGGTGGATGGTTATCGTGAAACAAAAGAAAGCGGACAAAGCTTCATAGCAAAGAATGGGTATAGTTTCCCTGTATTTTATGATACAAAACAAAGTGCATCTTATGCCTATAGTGTAACTTCCTACCCTACGACTTTATTTATTGATGCAAATGGAAATATTGCTAAAATTAAAAAAGGTGCTATGAGTGAATCTACTTTGGAAAATGAAATAAATGCAATTCTTAATTAATGAAATGTACTGATATAATTTTCATTCTTATAAGCAATTTTCATTCTTGTTAAAACAAATCAGTGGTTAACTGGTTTGAAATTAAAAATATGCTACGTCATTGATTTAAACTACTCCTATAGAAAAGTGGTTAGAACAGGTATAGATAGTATCCAATTTGGTACTTAACTTACCTATTCTAACCACTTTTTTCTTACCCGGATACATAATTTTGCCTAAGAATGTAAATGCTACCGTTATCATGTAATGATAGAAATTGTTTGTACACAATAACGTTTTATAGGAGTTTATATGAACCAGGTAATTAATTCTGCTGCAATCAAGGAAATCTATAAAAAAAGTACCGATATCTTAGTACGCCAAATTCATGTGAAAGGCGATTTCGGGCTTACTCTCACCATATTTTGTGTGGATGGATTGGTAAACAGTCAGGTATTTGACCTAACTATTATTAAACCGCTGGCTACAGAGGAAGGTGCAAGGCATTGTCAGGACCAAGCATCCCTTTTTGAATACTTCTTTAAAAACGGTGGTGCTTATCATGCTTTCGCCTCAGAAACTTCGGATATGGACAAATTAATTACTAGTGTTATGAGCGGTATGGTAGGTGTAATCTTTGATGATTTACAAAAAGCCATCTTATTTGATGTCAGAACCTTTGATAAACGTTCCATTTCTGAACCGGCAGAAGAGGGCGTAATGAAAGGAGCAAAAGACTCCTTTATCGAAGTTCTGCGTACCAATACTGCTTTAATAAGAAGGCGTATCAGATCACCCTATCTGGTGATCGAGCAAATGTATGTTGGCAAGCTATCAAAAACCGATGTTGCTCTAGTCTACCTCAGCAATATCTGTGATTTAACTCTTGTCGATAAAATCAGAAAGCAGCTGCAATCCATCGACATCGATAATATCGCCTCTGCCTCCTTTATCGAAGAATATCTTGTTCCGCCAAAACAAACCTTAATGCCGCAGATAATGTATACACAGCGTCCGGATCGATGCTGTTCTAATCTTACGGATGGAAGAATCGCTATTGTAGTAGATGGTATTCCTTTTGTATATGTTTTACCATGTCAGCTTCCGATGTTACTGCAGTCACCGGAGGATTATGCAGAAAACTTTATTGCAAGTTCCGCCTTCCGGTTACTACGCTATATAACCGTATTAGTGTCTCTATTATTGCCTGCATTTTATATAGCAATTACAACCTTTCATAATCAACTGCTTCCGGTTCAGATGATATTATCGATTCAGGAAGCAAAAGCAAAAGTACCTTTTTCCTCCTGGATAGAAGTGTTAGGATTATTATTCTCTTTTGAGATTTTAATCGAAGCAGGCCTTCGGCTGCCAAAACCCGTAGGGCAGGCTATGTCAATAGTCGGAGGCCTAGTCGTTGGACAAGCGGCAGTATCTGCTAATATTATCTCTCCGGTCGTTGTAATTGTAGTTGCTCTTACCGGAATTGCCGGATTTACAGTGCCAAATCAGGATCTTGCCATAGCACTGCGTATCTCACGATTTGTTCTAGGAATCCTAGCAGCTTTTGCCGGTTTCTTCGGTGTTATGATTGGTATTATCTTTATCTGCCTGCACCTATGCAGCTTAGACAGTTTTGGAGTTGCTTATCTAACTCCATTTGTAGATACTCATGAGAATGTACTACAAGATACCTTCCTGCGATACCCTATTAAGGATTTTGAATTACGTCCGCAAAAAATTGCGAAAAAAAATCGCCGGAAACAAAAAATACATTAAGGAGGTGCCTCCCATAATCCAATGGGAACTATTGCTGTATGAATAAACCAAACCACCGCACCTATCATCATCTTAAAATACTAGGTTTTTTCGCCATACTGCTATTGCTATATTTATGTTACATCAATATGAATCGCCAAGAGATCAGCAGTGTAGACCTGATCCGAATTATTACTATCGATAAATCCTCTACAAATTATACTATTACTGCAATCTATACCGATGCCGCCGGTTCTGGTGATAGTGAAGCACCTCTTACGGTGAGTGGAAGCGGCAGCACGGTCTATGCAGCCTTTGAAAATCTCAAATTAAAAAACCGGAATCCGATTACCATTGCACACACAAATTATTATTTAGTCAGCGATACGGTCTGTAAGGATGGGCTTCTGAAAGGGCTTGATTATATTGTCAGGGAGCACACGACTAAAACGAATGCTTCGGTTTATCTTCTTCCCCTTCCCAATATACGCGATTTTATCTTAAGCGGTTTAGAAGAGGAGAGAAACATTATATCAGAACTTCAAGCAATTGATACAAAACAAAGACAGTTGCTAAAGAAAACCGATAATACGCTGCTTGATGTGTTAAATGCTCTGTCGGATAGCAAAAAAAATCTGCTGCTGCCTTATCTTACGGAAGATGACCAATCTCTTTATATAACAGGCTATGCTGTTTTTAAAGGTGATTCCCTATACCAATACCTAAATACCTCCTTATCCGCTTTACTGGATTTGGTTAGAAACAGAGTACGTTCCTACCCAATCTACCTATCTTATCACCAAACGGACCGGACAAAAGGCTTGACCGAGAGCGATAGCATGCAGGCGTTTACGAATCAAGTGAATTCAACATTAGCACTAGAGATTACCAATTATAAATGCAAGGTTGATGTTACAAATAAGGGAAACGAAATTATCGCTGATATAAAGCTAGAATTTGATACCGACATTAAAGAAGCAACAAACCAACCTTCTATTTATGAAACAGAAAAAATAAAAGAACTAACGGCAAGACAAAACCAATATATGCAAAGTCAATTTGCTATGCTGACAGGCTATATGAAGTCTCATAAGGTAGACCTGCTGGAAATAGAGAAGCGTATCAATCAAAAGTATAAAGAACAAGGAATAGCCACACAAGAAGTCCCTGAATTTCAAATTGAGGCGGTAAATTTCCGGTATACGGCAGATTCCGGGTTAGGTAAAAATTATATGATAGAAACAGGTGCATCTTATGAAAAATAAAGTAACTCTTCGCCAATTCACATACACTTTTCTTTTATTGTCCATCACTCCGGTTTTTTCAAGATTGCCGGGCCTGCTGGCTCCATCCGGAGATTCAACCGGCTATGTGGCGGTATTATATTATGGTGTAATTGGCTGTGTCTTTGCATGGCTTATGTATCAAGTATTATATGCTTATCGAGATTATACATTGTTAGAAATATTAAGTGATCTGGTTGGAACAGGGATTGCTAAATTTATTCTGTTGGCTTATGCATTTTGGAGTATCCTAATGATCGTTATTAAAATCGGATCCTACTCTATTCTTTTGCAAACTACACTTCTTCCAACCATATCAGCGGATATTTTACTGGGCTTTTTATTTTTACTCTGTGTTTATGCTTTTTCCAAAGGAAGTAAAACGATCCTAAGATTTTCAGAATTCCTATTCTTGCCGGCAGTATTCTTTCTGGGAATCTTATTTCTTTTTGCAGTACCTAGTTTTCACACGGAATATTTGCAAACAATAAGTATCGGTTCTTTAACTGATAATCTTAGAAGAATTCCTGATATCGCATCGGTTGGCGGAAACTTGATGTTATTACTTTTCTTTTTGGGTAATATCGAACGAAAGCCGGAATTACCCTGCAATATTAAGTCTGATTATGCCCCTGATACCCATTGCAAACAAAAAAGATACCATACCTTTCAGACAAGGTTATATCGATGTATCTTGCAGTTTATCTTACTATGTTTTGCCTCCATACTATTATCACTCTGCATCAATGGACCTAAACTAACAGAAAACTTCACCTATCCTATCTATCAAGCCGTAAAAGGAATCTCTATCCTAAGTACATTTGAAAGATTTGATGCTTTTATTACTTTAATCTGTATCGTGTCTGACTTTACGGCTGTGTGCGTCTTCGCACTCATCAGTGTTACTTGCTTTAGCTTTGTATTTCAGAAAACGGAGCAAGAGCAACCGAAGGAAGAAACGAATGGACCACTGGATGTTGTTTCACCGTCAAGACATACTACATTGTTATTATGTCTTGGTGCTCCTCTGGTCTTAGTTAGCTGCTGCTATATTTATTTACGTGAGATAACCCAGTACGAACTCGATGAATTTTACTTATCCTATATGCTGCCTATTAATCTGGTTTTTCAATATGTCCTGCCTTCTTTCCTTGGAGTTGCTTGTTTTATTAAGCGCATTTCCAGAAGAAAAGAGAATATTGAATAATTAATAGTTACTAAAGGTAACCAGGCAAAATTATTATGAATCAAACGAGGAAGAAACCGGCAATCTAATGATTAGAAGCTGTTCACCCAGGTAAACCAGGCGAGCAGCTTCTCTATTTTATATATTTATAAGTTAGGCGTTCAAACTACATATACTTTCTGTCACTGTTAATATAACTTATCAGATGCGGACTATGTACTGCTAATCTGATTATTGAAACATGCTTTTGTTTCAATAATATAGCTTATCAGAAGCTGCACTTTTGTACCGTCATCGGATAATCGGAATCTTCCTTAATTCCAATTACATAACTTATTAGCAAACGCCCTGTGCAATCATCGCTGTAGCAACCTTCTCAAAACCAGCAATATTAGCACCAATAACATAATTTCCTTCAAAACCATATCGTTTTGCCGCATCATCCATGTTATGGAAGATGTTAGTCATAATACTCTTTAACTTAGCATCTACTTCTTCAAAACTCCAGCTAAGTCTTTCAGAATTCTGGCTCATCTCAAGTGCGGAGGTAGCAACACCACCTGCATTTGCAGCCTTTCCAGGTGCAAATAAAACACCATTCTCCTGCAAATACTCTGTAGCCTCTAATGTTGTAGGCATGTTAGCACCTTCTGCAACTGCTTTACATCCATTTGCAACAAGTGCTTTTGCATCTTCTAACAATAACTCATTTTGAGTAGCACAAGGAAGTGCAATGTCACAGGTTACAGTCCATACGCCTCTACCCTCATGATATTCGCTGTTTGGTCTGTAGTTCTTATATTCAGTTAAACGAGCACGCTTCACTTCTTTAATTTCCTTAATTGCTTCTAAATCAATTCCATCCGGATCATAAACCCAACCAGTAGAATCACTTATCGTAACTACTTTAGCACCCAACTGCTGCGCCTTCTGTGCCGCATAAATTGCAACATTACCGGAGCCAGAGATACAAATAGTTTTTCCGGCAATATCAATGCCATTGCACTTAAGCATCTCATCTGTTAAATACAATAAACCATATCCGGTAGCTTCCGTACGAACTAAAGAACCTCCGTAGGAGAGACCTTTTCCCGTTAGAACACCTTCGTACATGCCACGAATTCTCTTATATTGACCGTACATATAACCGATTTCTCTTGCACCTGTCCCAATATCGCCGGCAGGAACGTCAACATCTGCTCCAATATACTTACAAAGCTCCGTCATAAAGCTTTGACAAAATGCCATTACTTCACGGTCCGACTTTCCTTTAGGATCAAAATCAGAGCCACCCTTGCCCCCGCCGATTGGTAAGCTGGTTAAGGAATTTTTAAAGATTTGCTCAAACCCTAGAAATTTGATAATACTAATATTAACAGATGGATGCAAGCGTAGTCCACCCTTATACGGCCCAATCGAATTATTAAATTGAACACGGTATCCGGTATTTACCTGTACCTGACCTTTATCATCAACCCAAGGTACTCTAAACTTAAATTGTCTGTCCGGCTCAATTAAGCGTTCTAAAAGTGCTTCCTTTCTGTACAAAACTTCGTTTGCATCAACCACCGGTCTTAAGGAGTTAAGAACCTCCTTTACAGCCTGAATAAACTCTGGTTCCCCCGGGTTTTTGGCAATCGCCCTCTCAATTACTTCATCAACATATCCCATAACTTTTCTCTCCTTTTTCTCTATTTTTTTATTATTTTTCTATCATAGCTATGAATTTAACCGAGCATAAATCTGTATGCCCTCAAACGAATTACCTCCCAACAGCACGTCTGCCGTTATCTCATAACATAAAAAGGCAAAAGAAAAAATGGGTATAGTTATGAACACAACTACCCCATTGTTTTTGCTTAGGTACAATTATATGATAATAAATCGAGAATTGTCAATTGTTTTCTTTTATGAAAGTGATAAAACTTTTACACATTATTTCGTTAAAGTGCACAAATCTGATACAAGAATAACCTCCAGTAAAAAGTAACAATCCTTATGTCTCCAACTTATCCTAGGAAAGGCTAAACTCTTTTACTATCCATTACTCTGCCTCCAGATGAAGTTCTTCAAGGTTCGTTACCGATATTAAATAAGAGTTACGATATCGTTTATCTTTTGATACATCTTCTCCAAACCAGCCCGGCTTACTAAAATTTATTGCCTCCTGTTCACTTGGAAACTCTACTTCAGCAAAGATAAGCCCTTTCAATCTACCGTGGAATACATCAAGTTCTGCGGTATACCCTTGAGAAAGAGGTACTAAATATCTTGTTTTTTCAATGATACCAAAATCAACTTTAGCAATTAGATGGTCAAATGCTTCTTTCGTCAATGGCAGCTCTACCTCTTCACTTATCACCGCATGTTCTTGACTCAAATTCAATTTATTTTTATAAGTTAAGAAACAGGTTTCATTGCTTTTACGAATCCTAACTACAGGTTTTGTACATAGATAGCCTTGTATAATTTCTTTTTTCTGATATTGTTCTAGGTTATCTGGAATCTTATTTATTTTAAATTTACGTTCAATTTCCACTTTATCTCTCCTTACGTCTATAGGAAACTATAAACCATTTACATTAAGAAAAGGAATCTGCAAGCTCTTCATTCTACGAATCTATTATGACATACGGAAGACTTAGATAAAAGCGACAATACTGTGCATACCTTCTTATAGTTTTACAGATACTATAGGAAAACGGATTTCATATAAAAAGCATCTTGCTTTTATGGCAGATTATTCTTTCCCGCTTATATGATTTATTCCTTCCCCACTTATATAGTATCATACAGCACCTATTATTTGTTATTCAGTGATATCAGCAGCAGGTGAACAAGCAGCAAGGAGGCAATTTATTATGAAAAAGAATTTTTTAATCGACTTTATCCTATGTGGTCTTAGCGGATGGTGTATGGAATGCTTTTGGACAGGCATTAGCTCGCTGGAACGAAAGGACAAGACCCTATCCTGCCATACCTCCATATGGATGTTTCCAATCTATGGGTTAGCCGCTTTTATTTCTCCTGTGAGCAAAACTTTAAAAAAGCGTTGTACATTCTGCCGCGGTTCCATCTATGCTTTGGGTATTCTATCTACGGAATATATCACCGGTACCTTGCTAAAGAGATTAAAAGCTTGTCCATGGGACTATAGCAAGGCTAAACTTAACTTTAAAGGTGTGATTCGATTTGATTATCTGCCTGCATGGTTTCTTGCCGGATTGTATTTTGAAAAACTTCTAAACCGCAATTTATAATCACTTTTAAAAATTCCTTCCATTCCAACCCCAGTGCTGTACTTCTTCATAGGTAACATAAGTTTTATCCGCGGGTATCTGTAATTCTTCCTCATAAATTTTGCAGATAGCGGCAGTCAATTTTTCATATGCTGCTCTATCTGCCTTTCCAAATATTTTAACCTCGACAAATGCACTTTTTTCAAAAGCCTGCCCTTTAAAATAGAGAGAATATTCCTCCTCAAATCCTACCATCAGCCACGCTTCACTTTTCCCAGGTATCAGTTCAATTGCTTCTCCAAGCTTTTGCTTTATTGTTTCTTCTTGATTTTTGGTTAGTTTCACACTTACTTTAGAGTTAATGAATGGCATACTCCCAGCCCCTTTCTTCTTCCATTATTTTATCAATACTCTTACCTATTATATCAAATTCCACCTGATTTATCCATAGTCTTTCTCCCAGGAATTAATTAGAAGCTAGGAGCTTTTGATAAACTTGCAAAGACACTAGAAAGATGGTAAGCTATGTTTAATTTTAAAAGATTGGAGTTATCTCAATGTTAAAAGCGATATTATTTGACATGGATGGAGTTATTATAGACAGTGAACCATTGCATTGCAAAGCATTTCAGAAGGCAATGAAGCAATTTGGCCTTGATTTATCCAGAGAATACTGTTATCAATTTATAGGGAATACGGACCGCTATATGGCAGAGGTACTTGTGAAAGATTTCAATTTACCAAATACTTCGGAAGAAATTATTCAAATAAAACACGAAGCTTTAAAACAGCTTGAATTAGAAGAAAGCTACCCTGCGATTCCTTATGTAGTGAATTTAATTAAAGAGCTTTCAAAATATCCCATAAAACTAGCAATTGCAAGTTCCTCGCCAATGGAGCAAATTGAGCAAACTGCAAAGGATTTAAAGCTTACCTCTTATTTTCATAACTATGTTTCCGGAATGGATTTAAAACATTCAAAACCAGCTCCGGATATCTTTTTAAAAGCTGCCGGTTTACTTGGTGTCTCACCGGAGGAATGTTTAGTAATCGAGGATTCGTATCATGGTGTTACCGCAGCCAAAGCAGCCGGAATGACCTGTATAGGTTATTATAATGAGAATTCCGGTACTCAGGATCTAAGTGGTGCAAATATTATTATAGAGGGGTTTGAAGAAATTACATATTCCTTTTTGAATAATGTATATCTTCGTTCCCATGGAAAACCTGTTACCATTGCGACAACAAGCCGTCTTATCATACGCGAATTAAGTATTGAAGATATTGTTTCTATGTACCATATTTATCAACAGCCGGAAGTAAGAGAATTTATTGATGATATCGATGATGATCTGCAAGAAGAAATTGAAAAGCATAAAGCATACATCAAAAATGTATATAATTTTTATGGATATGGTTTTTGGGGCATCTTTAGCAGAAAAAACGGTGAACTGATTGGCCGCTGCGGCATTCAAAATTCAGAAATCAACGGACGCTTTGAAATAGAGCTTGGTTATTTATTAAAACTTGATCATTGGGGTTATGGATATGCACTGGAATGCACCAAAAGTGTTTTAGAATATGCTTTTTATGAGCTTCACATTCCTCGTATTGTTGCTGTTATTGACAAAAAAAATATTCGTTCTGCAAAGGCCGCAATTCATATTGGTATGAAATTAGAAGCTGAAATTTATCATAAAGGAAGAAACTGCGATTTCTATATCATAGAAAATCCTAATCAATAACATTTAAAAGTCTGTTTCAGTTATATGCATTATAGTGATAGAAAAAAATATACTATAATATCTTATGCTGAAACAGACTTCTAAATATTAGCACATTTATGGTGTCTTTGTTGGATTAGTTGTTGGTGCTGTCGTAGGTGCTGTTGTTGTTGGTGCTGCCGTAGGTGCTGTTGTTGTTGGAACTATTGTACCTGTTCCGTTTCCATTTGTTCCTGGTGTAACTGTATTATTACCAGGTGCTGGTGTAGTTGTAGTCTTAGTACCATTATTCGCACCGTCAGTGTTTGAACAAGCAGTCATCGCGAACATACTTAACATAGCAACGGCCATTAAGAAACATAATTTCTTCTTCATGAGTCTCCTCCTATCAAGTAATATTTCTTTACCTGCTTAGTATTCCACACCATGAAAGGTTTATACATGATAAGCACGAACAATAGCTTTCTCTTCTGCTGTAATCTTCCTTAAATTACATATTTTTGATATAGTTTTTTATCTCTTGACAATTTTCTTCTTTAAAGCACCGGATATTTTGATGATCCAAAAAGCCTTGATAATGTCCTTTGGCAATTTGTCTTCATTATTTTTCATCCCTGTTTTTCCAAACTATCCCTTAATCTTTCACTACGATATTCCTTATCTTCCATGAACTCCGTCATGAACTTACGATAATGCATCGCTACATGGTTTCTCTGGCATACTTTATTTTCACGCTCTTTAATTGCTATACTTTCAAAAAAGATTTTCCAAAGCCTTTCATACTTTTCTTTTCTTTCTGTAACAGTAAGCAATGTGGTGAATTCCTCCTCTGAAATTGTAGTTAAAATCCAGGCACAGTTACTTTTATGAATGGCTGCAATCTTTCGTTTCACATCCAAAATCATAAAATTCTCCTGAGAGAGACGCTCCGCAAAATGAGGAGTTATTATTTCAAGAATATTATTCTTAGGCTCTATCTTAGCAAACAGTATTCCATTATCAAGTTCTGCAAATCGAACAAATCCGGTATATAAGTGTGCATCATTTCCTACATACCGATTTAATTCAAAAATGATTTGAACGTACGAATCCGATAGATGGCCTTCCACTTTAGCGCCAAAGGCAAAACCACGTACTAAGAAATGATAAATAGCATTTGCTTTTCTGCTATCATTACTTAACGCTGCCCTTGCAACCATCTGATAAGCATGGGGAGAAATCTTTTTTTTAATTGAATTTGCAACTTTTAAGGCATTCTCTGAATTATTCTCCACCATAATATACTCTGAAAACAGCTTTAAATTATACTCTTCTTCCATTCCCAATACTTCAAGCTCTATATTCTCATGTCCATATCTGGAAGCCCATGCGATATAGACCGCAGAAAAGATTCCTTCTAAGCTATCTTCACATTGATAAATGCGTTTTTCCTTCATGTTAACCTCTATTCCGATGCTCTATTTCTAACCAATATGGAAAACAACTCTATACACCAGCAAATATTTTCATTCAAAACCGTTATGCTACACTCATTAATTTCATAAATTACAATTGGATTACATGCATCCTATGAAAACTTTTGTCCTTCACTAAGTATATCATTCACTACCCTGAATCGATTATCCAACCGAAAAATAATATTGCTTAATACTAACCATTGCTAAGCAGTTTGGGATCATCAAACAAGGATAATTGTTGGTAGGTAATTCCTCCATTAATGATATGGCTTGGTAACTTTTCATTAAGCTGAAGCATCTGATTGGTAATATAGTTCTCTTCCATCTTAGTTGGATACATCATCTTACCACTGCAGGTAATAAAATAAAGTGCACGTTTCAGTACAACACCAATCTTTTTTAAATCTTCAAATCGAAGATTGGACATCTGTCTTGCCTTTACGATACGTCCTGCCGATTTTGGGCCGATACCGGGAACTCTAAGTAAAGTATAGTAATCTGCGGTATTCACTTCTACAGGAAACTGTTCTAAATGTCCTATTGCCCAGTTGCATTTTGGGTCAAAAAATACGTTAAAATTAGGCCTTTCTTTTGTCAAAAGCTCAGTTGCTGCAAATCCATAGTATCGTAATAGCCAGTCCGCTTGATACAGACGATGTTCTCTTAATAATGGAGGTCCCCCGGATAATACCGGCAATATCTTATCCTCATTTACCCGGATAAATGCAGAAAAGAAAACTCTCTTTAAGTCAAACTTCTGGTACAATGCCTCCGTTACCTGAACAATCTCGTAATCAGTCTCTTGGGTAGCACCGATAATCATCTGGGTACTTTGACCTGCCGGTACAAAACCGCGGTTTCCGCCAAACTGATTCCACAGGGTTAAGCCTTGAGGCTTTGCTATTACAGAAGGTGCTTCTATATTACCGGATACTCCTTGGTCACTATGATAGATTCGATGATTCGGAGTAAGGATTTTAGATTCTTCCTCCCATCCGTTAAGAATACGCTTTGAAAAACCAATTCCTCTCTCTGTTTTACTCTCTATTACCTGTCGTATCTGATCTTTATGACTAATATGAAGTAAGGCATCCTCTTCTCTTTTCTGAGCGATTGATTTTTGCTCGACCTTTCTTCTTGTATGCCAATATGCCCCCTTGTTTCCCCCCATCATACCAAAACTTTCTCTGCTTTCTTCAATCCCAGCCTGAATCTGACGGATTGGATTTAGTATATTCTTCCGGTTTTTATGAGGTGCCAATAATTTTAATCCCTCCGCAGTCGGCAGTTCAAGGTTTACACTCATACGGTCTGCAAACCATCCAATCGTTTCGATAAGCTCTGCATCAGCACCAGGGACCGCTTTGCAATGAATGTAGCCGTTAAAATGATACTCCGTACGCAGCATCTTGAGAGTTCTGCCTATGAGTTCCATAGTATAATTCGGAGTTTTTATGATGCCTGAGCTTAAAAATAGACCCTCTATATAATTTCTGCGATAAAACTCCATCGTAAGACTGCACACCTCTTCCGGTGTAAACGTTGTTCTTGGAACATCATTTGACGCACGGTTAATACAATACTTACAATCGTAAACACATTCATTTGTAAATAGAATTTTTAATAAGCTGATGCACCTTCCATCTGCTGAAAATGCATGGCAAATTCCGCATGCTGCCGTATTTCCAATGCTGCCATCTTTTCCATCACGCGCAACACCACTAGAGGTGCATGCAACATCATACTTAGCGGCGTCTGAAAGTATGGATAGCTTTTGTTCCATTGTCATCGATTCCTGTATTATCATAATATCCTCTCAAGATGGTATAGTATCGAACCTATGTTCGATATTTATTATATCATTATCTCCAAGAGATTGCAACCTATTCTCATTGCATCTTTTTATAACCTTTTGCAGGTAAAAAGAGGATACTTCTGATAAAAGAAGACTGTACTACTGCATTAAAACCAAACATAGATACAAAATAGTAAAAAGATTGCTATTGCACCAATAAATGCACCGGCAACAAGCAGTGCTGCTAATAGGGAACTAAATATCAGTTTTCGTGTTTCTCTGACATTTAATTCGGGCACACTTTGGCGTCTTCTGATTTCCTCTTCTTCCAACTCTTTTTGATACCAGGGTAATCCCTCCAGATTCATATCCGCAAGTTTTCTTCCATCATCTATAAATTCTCCTTGTGTAAATGAAATTTCTTCCTTTGCAGCCGTAAACTCATCATACGCCCGGCCGTCCCCAATTTCCTCTTTGACATCTTTGTCTAAAATATCAGGAGATACTCCGGTTGTAGCACCTACGTTTGGTGTCCCGTCCATGTAATATGGTCTGTCTGCAATATTGGATGCATCCACAATATCAAAATTCTGAGAGAAAAAAACTTCATTTGTATTTAGAGGATCGATTCCTGCCTTTTCCGGCATTCCTATGAAGAATTCGTTACCCAGATTTTTAGCTCCGATTCCCATCTCTTCTTTCTTACTCATATTAATCTCCATTCCGCATTCTAGTGTGAAAAACTTTTACTTCTCATCTTAATACCCCTTAGAATCTGTCAAAGCAGCGATCAGAGTTGATATGCCTATATAAATATTTAATCTGCCTGCATTTTCTACAACATATAGAAGCTAGGAAGATAAGTAAGAGTTATCATTTTTCCTAGCATTAGTATTCTCTCTAACTTCCGAAAACATGTAACACCAAATTCCTTCACAAAATCTTCTCAGAAAATCATGTATTAAGTCATTTACTCAAGGTTTTATATTCAACATCAATATGAAAATTCAAACAATGGATTCAACTTTAAAAAACCAGCACAAATAGGCTATCCATCTAGCTTACTTGTACTGGGTCTTTATTTACTATAAATAATCAATTTTCAATCTATTGTTTTTTATCCTGCTTTGAATTGTAAAGATGACAGCGAACGATGTGTCCATTTCCAACGTCATTTGGCTGAGGTACTTCCTTTTTACAGATTTCCATACAATGGCTGCAGCGGGTATGGAATTTGCATCCGGAAGGAGGATTTGCAGGAGAGGGAATACTCCCCTGAAGGATAATTCGATTCATCTTCGCATGTGGATCCGGCATAGGAATCGCACTAAATAACGCTTTGGTATACGGATGCAGCGGTTCCCTGAAGATATCTGCTTTATCACCGTACTCAACCATGGTACCAAGGTACATAACTCCGATAGTATCGGATATATGCTCAACAACGGATAGATCATGGCTGATGAAAAGGTAAGTTAAATTAAATTCCTTTTGAAGATCCTTCAAAAGATTGATTATCTGTGCCTGTATGGAAACATCAAGGGCAGATACCGGCTCATCACAAATTACAAAGTCCGGATTTAATGCAAGTGCTCTTGCAATACAAATTCTTTGCCTTTGTCCTCCGGAAAACTCATGCGGATAACGGTCTGCATGAAAGCTTTGTAAACCACAGGATGCCATAATCTTATCCACATAAGAATTTAATTCTTCCTTTGGTACGATTTTGTGCTGTCTTACCGCCTCACCGATTATCTCGCCAACCGGTAATCTCGGTGAAAGAGAGGAATAAGGATCCTGAAAGATAATTTGCATCTTTGGACGAAGTGCACGCAATTCTTTTTTAGAAAGTTCATGAATATCCTGTCCGTTAAAGATAACTTCTCCACCGGATTTTTCCTGCAGTTTTAGGATCGTACGTCCGATTGTAGTCTTACCGCAGCCAGACTCACCCACAAGCCCCATCGTAGTACCGCGCTTAATCTTAAAACTTACACCATCGACTGCTTTTACATAGTTTTTAGCTCCACCTAATACACTCGACTTTATTGGATAGTACTTTTTTAAATCACGAACCTCAAGGATATAATCTCCGGCATCTTTTCCCTGACCTTTTGTATTTACATGTTTAGATTGTTTGTCCATATTATGCCTCCCCTCCTTTGCTTTCGGAATAGCGATAGCAGGATACAGCGTGAGAATCCGATAATTTTACTTCTCCCGGATATGCACCGTTACATGCTGCCACACATCGGTCACAACGATCCTTAAAGTAGCAATAATTTGGCATATTAACAGGGTTTGGTACTTTACCAGGTATACTGTATAAACGGTCCACAATCTTATTAACTACCGGTTTGGAATTCATTAAACCAATGGTATATGGATGACTTGGATTATCAAAAATTTCAGCAACCGTTCCTTTTTCAACAACTCTGCCGGCATACATAACTACAACATAGTCTGCCATCTCGGCAATTACACCTAAATCATGAGTAATTAACATAATGGAGCTGTTGATCTTATTCTTAAGATTACGTAAAATATCAAGTATCTGTGCCTGTATCGTCACGTCTAAGGCTGTTGTTGGCTCATCCGCAATAATTAATCTGGGATTACAAGCCAGTGCCATTGCAATCATAACTCTCTGTCTCATACCGCCAGATAGTTCATGAGGATACATTTTATATACCCCCTCCGCGTTTGCAATACCAACAAGCTTTAACATGTCTACGGAACGCTCTCTTACTTCGTTCTTTTCCATACTCTTATTGTGAAGCTCAATTACTTCATCAATCTGAGGTCCGATACGAAATACCGGGTTTAAGCTTGTCATTGGTTCCTGAAAAATCATCGAAATCTGATTCCCTCTTAGTTTACGCATTTCTGAGATAGGTGTCTTAGCAATATCGTATACCTCTTTGCCTGTATTAAAACGAATCGCCCCATCTACTATCTGCCCTTGAGGACGCTGCACCAATTGCATAAGAGAAAGACTTGTTACACTCTTTCCGCAGCCAGATTCTCCAACCACACCAACCGTCTTGCCAATCGGAATATCAAATGATACGCCATTTACCGACTTTACCGTTCCGATATCTGTAAAGAAATAGGTATGAAGATTATCAAATTCAACAACATTGCTGCTGTCTTTCATTTGAGTCATATACTCTTCTTTCGGTATATTTCTACGGTTAAGCTTCTTTTCATACCCTCTGGTTATCTTTCTATTCTCACGAGAAATTCTTCTCGATTCTTTCCCTGAAATATAATTTGCCTTTTTTGCACTTTTCTTTTCTTTTGACATTTGCTTCACCTACCTTTTCATCTTAGGGTCAAACGCATCACGTAAACCATCACCAATAAAGTTAAATGCCAATACGGTCAAGAGAATGCAAAAACCGGCCGGAATCCATACAAACCAGTAATTTGTCATAACATGAACATTTGATACCGCACTGATGATGTTACCCCAGGAAGCATATGGGAACTTAACACCGATACCCAAGAAACTTAATGCAGATTCTGTTAAAATAATGCCGCCAAGACCCATGGTCGCCATAACAATTAACTGTGGAATTACATTAGGAATTAAGTGACGGAAAATTCTTCTTGGAATGGAAATACCCATCGCTTCAGTAGCCGTCATAAATTCTTGTTCACGCAGAGAAAGAATCTGACCGCGTACCATACGGGCTACTCCGGGCCATCCAAGCAATCCCATAATAATCATTAAGAAATAGATACGAACCTGCGGATGCATTTTTAAGGAATCCATGACAGAACCTAAAATAATTACTAATGGCAGGGTTGGGATACAATAAAAAATATCTACAATACGCATGATAAGATTATCTACCCACTTCCCAAAGTAACCTGCAATACCACCTAAGATTACTCCAAGTAGTGTCTGTATTGCCACTACAATAAAACCAATCATTAAGGAAATACGGCCGCCATACATAAGACGGGTCATAATATCCATACCATTTCCATCCGTACCAAGCCAATGTGACTTACTTGGTGCTTCAAAAAGCTTGATTAACTGAGTTTCCTGATCCGCTCTCACTGTATATTGTTCATTTTTGCGCTCAATCTTATATACTACTTCATTCCCCGTCGCATCTGTTTGAATAACTGAGGTTTCCCCGTCGTGGATTGCTTGCTGAATTAATGACTTAAATTCAACATCAAGAAAAGCGTCACTTCCTATTGGGGCTACAACAAAATCAGAAAGCTGAGCATAGTTTACCCGGTTTCCATTTTCATTTTTATAGATTGTTGCAGAATTTCCTTCTAACTCAATCTGATAGGTTACATTATCTGCTTCAAAGCTGGCTTTTCCTTCATTAAACGCTTTTTCTGCCTGAAGTTTGAAGTCTATGCTAAGTTTCGTATCTGGATTATAGGCATCTAAAATCTTATGAGAAGCTAATGCAATATCATCAAGCACACCTAAGGAATATTCTTTCCCTTGGTTCGTAACCTGATAGGTAACTCCATCTATAGTAAAATTAGTTTCTTTCTCTTCGATTGCCGATAAAAATAAATTCTTTGCCTCTTCTGACAGTGTTCTTCCATCTTCTGGTTTAACACTTGCATTACCACGAATAATAGTAGCAGTTGCATACTTATCCATAAGAGAAATTCGGTATAGATTCTCTCCTTCTTTCATTAACGCATATACATTTCCCATAGAAGAAAATTCATTTTTACCTGAATTCACCGCAAGAATTACTTCTGCTTTCACAGCGGAGGGAAAGTCTTTGCTTTCTACTGTTGTATAACGAAATTCTTTATTTTTAGTAACGCTTGCATATTCTTTTGACATAGTTTCATAGCCCATAAATACCTGACTTTCTTTATATGGACTGACAAATCCTCCTAAGAATGCAAACAAAAACATACCAATAATGATAAACGTACCAATGATAGCAAGTTTATTACGAATAAATCTCTTAAATACCAACATGCTAGGAGATAAAACTTTTACTCTTTGATCATCGTCGAGTGCCATCTTTCCCTCTGCAGATTGATTCATATTTTCATTTTTGGCAGCTTGATTATTTTGAACAAGAGAATCTTTCATTTGATTCCGCTTGCTATTTTCATTTTTATTCTCCATAAGTGCTCCCTCTGACTTTCATTGATGACAAGTAAGATACCCTCTGACTCATCTTTATTCTTGTTTTATAACAGTCCAAATAATTATCCGACACGTACACGTGGATCTACCACTGCGTATAGTATGTCGGAGATTAAGTTACCCATCAATGTTAAAGCTGCCATAAATGTCATGTAAAACATGAAAAATGGAATATCACCATTCGTCATGGCCATATAAGAGGTATAACCGATACCGGGAATCTGGAACAATGTTTCGGTAATCATAGCACCTGCAAATAATCCAGGGAGTGTTCCACCAATGATTGTTACAATTGGTATCAAGGTATTTCTAAACGCATGTTTATTGATTACCGTACTTTCAGAAAGCCCCTTAGCTCTTGCTGTTCGGATAAAATCCGAATTTAATACTTCTAACATATTGGTTCTTGTATAACGCATCAAGCTACCAATACTAATAATTGTTAATGTTGCAATTGGCAATACAAAATGCGATGCAACATCGAGGAATTTCCCCCATGCATCTAACTGGTCATAGTAACGTCCAACTTTTCCGTATAAATCAAACCAACCAAGGTTGATGGAAAAAATCAATTTAAGAATTGTTGCAAAGAAAAATCCTGGTAAGGAAATACCAATCAAAGCAACCACGGTTATTGCATAATCTGTTTTACTGTATTGTTTTCTTGCAGAAAGAATACCAAGAGGTATTGCTATACCAATCTGTAAAACAAAAGAAATTACTCCAAGATAAAAGGAGTCCCAAATAACACTTGAAAACTTCTCGGTAACTGGTATGTTAAAATACCACGAATCACCAAATTCACCGCGAACTGCGGATGATAACCACCGAAAAAAACCTTCAATAATTCCACTATCCATACCATACATAGCTTTTAGTTGTTCTAACCATTCAGTATAGCTTTTGGCTCCCGGAAGAGAGGCTCTTTCTCTCGCTAGTGTTTCGATGTAGGAAGTTGGAATACAGCGGATAATCGTATAAATAATCATTGCTACAAAGAACAAGATCATCACGCTCATTAAAATTCTTTTGACAATATATTTCCACATATTAAACCTCTCACTATCTGCTTTTATGTTTTGCTCATCTGCAACCCAAACCATCACTCACAAAACTTGTATAAAACTGGTTACCCTTACTCCCGTCCATCTGCTATATAGAATATGAAGTGGATAGCTTATTTTGGACAAAGATCAAACTGCACAACTTCCAAACATCTTCAGATATTTTGCATCTTTAGATGTTTTGCATCATCCGGCGTTTTCCCGCCATCAGACACTTTTGTACAAATTTGACCTTTGTCCGAATACAAAACAAGTTGAATTTGGTTGGAGCTTTATTTCATCTCAAGCTTTTCAATATCATTTGTCCATTCCCAGTAAGTGGTGATATCAGGGGTAACTGTCTCCATATTTACACGATCCGCACCGAAAATGATACAGTTTTGTCTCTGGTATACAGGAATTTCAACACCCCAATCAAGAATAATATCAAGACAAGTCTTATAGGTTGCTTTTCTGTAGGACTGATCAGCACTCTTTCTAGCATCTAAAATTAATTGATCTAACTGAGAATCAGCAATGTGATAGTGATTGGAATCAGAACCACCTTTTCCAATGATATTAGTACTGAAATAAGTCTGATACATATCCGGATCTACAGTTGCTGCCCAGGCAGCAACAAACATTTCCTGTGTTCCAGCATCTAACTTATCCCACATAACATTAGAATCGGATGGATCATTAATAGTAAGTGTAATACCAATCTTGGCTAAATCTTCTTTTGCTTTTGTAAGAATTGCAAAGGAAGGATGATCACCTTGTCCACCAGCACCAATGATTACTTCATACTCTAACTTAGCACCTTCCGGAGCCTTTGTGAACTTACCGGAAGCTTCATCAAAGGTGAATCCTGCTTCCTTTAAGAAATCCGTAGCAGCCTTAAGCGCTGCTTCATATTTCTGGTCAGCAGTCATATCCGCTGCATAGATATCTTTACCATCTACGGTCTGAGAGTAAGCTACTCTGTAATCCTCATCCGATTTCTGAGGAGCTGCCCAGGAAGTATTGGAGATAGGATAGTTAATAACACTTGCAACTTCTCCATAGTAACTATCAATAGTTACATCACGATATACTGAAAATATAGTAGCAAATGCTTTTCTTAAATTCTTAGAGCTTTCAGAAGCCGGTTCATCTCCAACTAACATGGTTTCTGCATTTAAACCAATATATCCATAACCAAGATTATCTACTGTGTTTGTAATAATCTTATCACCGGATAATTCTTTGTTAGAATTGTAGTTTGCAATTTCATCAAAAGCTGCTACACTGCCGGATGGATCCGCGATATCAATGGTACCAGTACCAACACCCGAAATCTTATCCGCTTCTGCTGTTTCTTTAAACTGAAGATACTTAGTCTTAGGTTGTCCCTTGTAGTAATTTTCATTGGCTTCAAGATAAACAACTTTGTTCTCGTATTTTGTAAATTTATAAGGACCCGCCCCCATAGGTTTTGTAGTCTTTTCTTTTACAGAAGATAAATCGCCTCTCGTAAAGCCAAACTTATTATTATCATAATCATATTGAGACTCATCACCATAGTAGTGCATTGGAGAAATAGAAATACCGCAGATCTTATAGATAGCAGATGCATCAAAACCAGTAGTTACAACTTCAACTTCATTCTGGCTGATTTTCTTAATACCTGCAATAGTAGGAACTTCTTCTCCGCCTTTTGAAAGTTTCTCTTCTAATAATACATCAGAAACTACGTCTTTTACCTGATCGGCAAAATAAGTTTCATCCCCTGCATATGCACTGCCAAGTGCTTGATAATTAGCACCATAAGCTGTGATAATATCTTCTACCACTTTCGCTTCCTCTTCTACCTTCGAAGCATCATAATTCTCATCTACACTGTAGAAGTTTGCAAATAAATCTTTTGCTACCGGGAATTTATCGGTATACTCTTTGTAAGATTCATTACCATAGAGACCTTTTACCCACTCAAGCTCTGAAACTAATGTTGGAGCAATGACTTCTTTATTGATGGCATCCTTAGATGCATCACTTAAATCGGCAAGTTCTTTAGCAATCTCATTCTCAGTTACTACCGTATTCTCTGCATTTGAATTATTCTTACGATAGTTTAACATACCGACAATTGGTACAGAATATAAAGTAGAACTTCCGTCGTAACTAACATCAGATAACACATAATAAGAGAAAATAATATCATCTGCGTCCATTACATGACCATCACTGAATTTAACATCATCACGAATCTTAATCTTATAAGTGGTGGTGTTAGAAGCTTCATCATTATGAATAGTAATGTCGCTTACACCTTTATAAAGATAATCAGTACCATTGTAGGCTACTGTTTCACCTTCAATCGCATTTAAAATTACACCACCGGTTCTGTCCAAAGTTAACATAGGAACTTGTGTTAACTCAACGATATCCATATCATAGCCGCTATCGCCAAAAAACGGACTAAATTTTTCACTAAACTGCAAGGAACCAACTACTAAAGGTTTGTCAGTATTACCTGTAGTGTTTCCGCCATTTGGGTTCTCCCCCGGCTGATTGCCACTATTTTTCTTTCCACAAGCTGCTAATGCAACACACATGGATAAAACAAGAAAAACAGACAATGCTTTTTTAAACTTGTTTTTTCTCATAGTCTCTCTCCTTTTTATCAGGTCATAAAATTATGTCCTAGAATATTGAGAATGTTAACATGATTAACTACTTTTGTCAACGTGATGGAAACTTGAAAAATTTTCTAACTATAGAATTCACTACCATATTCATGTACTTTATCACGCTAAATCACTATTGCGTAACATTTTTATCCATTTTTGTATCTATTTTTCACAGAATTACTTTCTATTTCTGTTATATTTTTGTTAACCGTTTTCTGATTTTTCATGAATAATATTGCTGCACCAATCATAATCAAAATACCGCTTAAAAATATATAATCTTTAGAAGCAATCTCTGTGATGTTATAGCGTATCAAATATAAGATTTCGCCTAGTGCACACGCAATAGAAAGAATTAATAAGGATAATGTGGTTTTTTTCATCCTTTCCACTGTAAAATCATATTCTTTCACTGTCATATCCCCAGTTATATTCAGTAATTTTATTGTTCCCATATTTGTATAGAATATCGGAAGAAACAAAAATACATAGGGCAGCACAACATATATAATCCTGGAACCATCATTGTTTAAAAAACCCAAAAAAGCAAACAGCAGAGCAAAAATAATTCCGTAAATTACATTGAGCCACTTTGCTTTTTTTATTTTTTTATCATCCATTTGAATACGATAATATTTACCATGGTATATTATGTTCGTTTTCTCTTTTCTCTTCTTTCCATCTCGGACTATTTCTGTATTAATATCGTAGTCATTGACATACGCTCTTTTTTTAGCCATCATAATCCCCCTTGTTTTACCTGTTTTCCGTTCACTAAAATCACTGCGAACTATCATCATACTCCATATTACAGGTAATTCACATAGTGAATTACTGGAAAGATCATGTAGTATTCCCATAAAAGTCTTATATTCTAATCCCATGCATGTATTTGGAAACGTCCATTATAGCTGCAATGATTTAAAATAGCGATTGAGAGAAATAGCAAAGATTAGAACGAGAAAAGAATTAAGGAAACACTAAGATAAATGAGTTCTGCTGAATACAGGCTCAGCCTCTTGGCGGCATAAAGAAATAGCGCAGCAGTCAAAAACCGCTACGCTGTTAAATCTAATTTTAGAAGTTTCCTATATAAAATATAATAGGATAAGTCTTTTTTTGTTTTGAGCGTTTTTTATATTAGGGTAATTAGGAATATTAAAATAGCACCTATTACGCCTATAATTAATGCAAATGGCAGGAACACTACTAAAGCAGACAGAAATAATGCCATACGATCATTTTTTTCTAAAGAAATTTCAGTCTCTCTTTGCTCTTCCTTATTAAAAGAACTCTCATCAACTTGATTCATCTCTTCCTTTCCATTCGCTCGGTCTTCACTAAATTCTTCTTGAATAACTGAAGCTGTCTTTATTTCTGTATCATTACCGCTAAGACTTTTGTTTTTCTCCTGAAGCAAATCCATGGCTCTTTTCATTCTCTTTTGATATAACATAGGCCCATCCTTTTTTTATACAGGGAACTATTTCTCTTCTAATAACATAAGGAATTAAAATGTATTCTCCTGTTATGAATAAATCCGTAGTATCTGTTATTTTTATCGGCAGATACTACGGATAATCTTAATTCTTAATCTTTTTTAACATCTAGCTTATGATGACATGCCACAAAGTGACCGGGGCGAATTTCTTCCCATTCAGGAGCTACAATTCGGCATTCCTCCGTACAGTAACGGCAACGTGTATTAAACTTACAGCCCTTTGGCGGATTCACCGGACTTGGAATATCTCCTTCCAGGAGAATACGTTCTTTCTCATCGTCTAAGTCCGTTGTAGGAATTGCTGATAATAACGCTTCCGTATATGGATGTGTCGGGTGTTCAAATAACTCTTTGGTATCTGCCAATTCGACTAAGTTACCAAGATACATAACACCAACACGATCTGAAATATACTTAATTACACTTAAATCATGTGAAATAAAAAGATAAGTTAGGTTCTCTTGTTCTTTTAAGTCTAATAATAGGTTGATAACCTGGGACTGAATCGAAACATCGAGAGCAGAAACTGCTTCATCACAAACAACAAACTTTGGTTTTAATGCTAAAGAACGCGCAATACCAATACGCTGTCTTTGGCCACCTGAAAATTGATGTGGATAACGATTGATGAAGTATGGCGCTAAACCACAACGTTCCATTACACTAAGAATATAATCCTGCATCTCTGTATTATTTCTGGCATAATATTCGTGGGCTAATAACCCCTCACCAATAATCTGTCCTACTGTCATTCTTGGATTTAGGGAAGAATAAGGATCCTGAAATATAAGCTGTAAGTCTTTACGAAGCTGGCGGCTTTCTTCTACTGTAAGTTTTGCTAAGTTAATCCCCTTATCCCGGTATGCTTCATACCGGTCAAAATCCGGAGAATTTTTTGTCTTCTGCATCAGTTCATAGATAGAATCTCTTGCACTCTTTAACCGTAATTTTGCATCAGATAATTCCTTAGTAATTTTAGCTGCCTTCTCCTTATTATCGGCATTTTTCGCTTTCTTTAAACTATCCTTTAGCTCCCGAACTTTAACACCTTCGTGGTATTCTTTTAATAATAGGTCTGATACCGGCTGTAAATCGTCCAGTACAAAAAAACCACCAATAAGCTGTACCATATCAAGGAAACAATCATTGGCGGCCTTTTCTGCCGCTCTCACCTTTTCCTTATGAAATAGCTTTTCTTTCTCCGTTAACGTTTCATGCTCTGCACGTACGGCTTCTACCTTATGACGGAGGATTTTTAAATTATTCTTATAAGAATTTAAGTTCTTTAAAATATCTTCCACATATTTTGGTGCAATTTCATCGATGTCACGTCCGTAATATATGGTACGTCCATCCGTCTGATGATAAAGCTGCAGGATCGCTCGTCCTAAGGTAGACTTTCCGCATCCGGACTCGCCTACAAGGCCAACGGTCTCTCCCTCATAAATATCAAGTGTGATACCGTCATTTGCTTTTACATAAAGCTGCTCTTTTTGAAATACATTTTTCTTCTTCACAGGAAAATACTGTTTCATATTCTCAATGTGGATCAATTTTTTTCTTGTCTTATTGTTCTCCATTCGACCGAACCCCCTTTTCAGGATAGAAGCAACGAATCGGATGACCAGGTTCTACGTCTTTTAGTTCCGGCTCAGACTCACGGCATTTGTCAGTTGCATACTTGCATCTCGGTGCAAATTTACATCCTTTCGGTAAATCAAGAGGATGAGGAACTGCTCCAGGGATTGCCTCCAATCGTACGCCTGCCGGTGTATCCAGTCTCGGAATGGAATACATAAGACCTTCCGTATATGGATGGGAATACTTACTATTCTTTGCAAATATCGTTGTAACCGGTGCCATTTCGACTACCTGTCCGCAATACATAACAGCAACATCGTCTGCCATTTCCTTAATAACACCAAGGTCATGAGTGATAAACAGGATTGAGGTACCGTTTTCGCCTTTTAAGTCATTCATCAATTTTAATATCTGCGCCTGAATTGTAACATCAAGAGCAGTTGTTGGTTCATCGGCAATCAATAACTTGGGACGGCAAGCAAGTGCCATAGCAATCATAACACGTTGTCTCATACCACCAGATAATTGATGAGGATACTGCTTTACTACTGTCTCCGGATTTGGAATACGAACCGCAGACAACATCTTAATAACCTGCACTTTTGCTTCCCTTTTTGACATACCCTGATGGATACGAAAAGGTTCTGCAACCTGCCGTTCCACTGTAAAAATGGGATTTAGGCTTGTCATAGGTTCCTGGAAAATAACTGAGATATCATTTCCTCTTACCTTACACATATCATTTTTTGTAACTTCCGCAAGATTCTTCCCATTATAAGTAATTTTTCCACTATCAATATAACCATTTCCGTCCAGCAGCTTTAAAATGCTCATTGCAGAAACACTTTTACCGGAACCGCTTTCTCCAACGATTCCTAATGTTTTACCTTCATCTACTTTATAAGAAACACCGTTAACTGCCTTTACAATACCCCGCTTCGTTGTGAAAAAGGTATGTAAATCTTTGATCTCTAGTAATGCCATACTAATTACCTACCTTTCACTGGATTTTGGATCAATTGCATCCGTTAGGCCATCACCGATTAAGTTAATACAAACGGTACAAATACCGAGTGCAATCGATGGGAACACCCATCTCCACCAGTTATACTGGATGATAACAGAATTATTGCATCCATATAGCATATTACCCCATGTTGGTGTTGGCGGCTGCACACCAAATCCTAGATAGGAAAGGATTGCCTCAATTAACATACAACCTGCAAAGTCAAGGGTTGCGGTAACAATAATAACATTAACAACATTCGGAAGAATATGACGGAATACAATTCCTCGTTCTTTTACTCCAACAGCCTTTGCTGCTGTAACGAATTCTTTTTCGCGCTCTGCAAGTACCTGTGCACGCACAAGTCTTGATAATGGAGGCCACGACAATATACCTAATACTACCATGATTATCATCATACGCTGATTTTCCGCCACTCTTGAACCTAAAACTGCCGAGAGCATTAACGCAAATGGTAAGAATGGCAGAGAGGAGATAACTTCTGTAAAGCGTTGCAAAATCATGTCCACTTTACCGCCAAAATAACCGGAGACACAGCCGACAACGATACCAATACAAGTTGAAATAATAACGGATATCGCACCGATTGTCATGGTTGTCTTACCACCATTGACAATTCGATTTAAAATATCACGTCCTAAATTGTCTGTACCAAGTATGTATCCCTTTAATCCCCAGGAATAAACATTACCATCTGAAGAAGTAACATAGTTCTGATAATATCCGGTAAATACCTTATCAATACCAATACCGTCTAATTTACTAGGTACCGTAGCTTGTTTAAAATAATCAGAGCCCCAGCAATAAATCTCATTTTTTTCTGTTATTGCAGTATAGTGATAACGTCCTGCAAAAAGTTCTATTGGTTTGGAGGCAAACTCAGGGATCTTATTTTCATTTTTCGTAAAGCTTCCCCAAGTTACTACCTGACCATCTTCTTTTAATGCGGATACTGTATATAAAGTTGCTGCAATATCAACAACTCCGGCTTCTAACCCTTCCGGAATTTCAGAATATGCATTCTTTTGTTTACCAAGATAAAGGACGCTTCCATCTTTTGATAATGCAAGCAATGCTTCTCCAGTAAATGCAACCTTTTCAATACTTCCTTCATTCTTTTTCTTAATCTTGATGTCATTCATGTTAGTATTACCCCAAACATAAATGTAACCATCTTCTGTTACTGCCGCAGTACATTGATAACCACAGATAATTTGTTTTACATTATCTACTCTCTTTAGTTCCGGTGGAATATCAAGCTGTCCCGCACGGCCATTACCCCAGGCATAAATCTGACCGTTTTCGTCCATCGCAACCGCATGGTCAATACCAACTGCAACTTTCACAATTTTAGTATTCTTTACCTCTTCCGGAATGCTGGAAATATTAATCATATTTGTAATCTTGGTTTTACCCCAAGTATAAATCTTACCATTATTATCAACGCCAATACAAAATGTTGCGCCGACTGCAATGTCTGCAATCCCGTTTTTCTTTAACTCTGTCGGCATGTCCTGCATATTAAGACCAGGAGCTACATTTTGCTGCGTTGTATCGGAATAAGAATTATCCAATTTAAAAAATAGCGGACCAATAATTACAATAAGAAACATAATTAAGAACACGATAAGTCCAAACATTGAAATCTTTTTAGAGCGAAAACGTTTCACTATAGTACGAAGTGGACTTTGTACTTGTTCCTCCTCTAAGAAATTCAGTTCCGGTCTCTCCCCCAGGAACATTCTGCGAAACCAGCTATACTTCTTGGAGGAATTGACTTTTTGTTTATTTTTTTCTTTGCTCATTCCCATTCCTCCTATTTATTAATACGCACTCTTGGGTCTACAATACCATAACTTAAATCTATAATTAAGTTACCTACTAAACTTATAATCACATAAAACATCTGCAGCGCAAGTACTACCTCGAAATCTTTCGCATTCAAAGATGATATGTATAAACTTCCGATACCATTTAAGGAGAATGCATTTTCTATAACAACCGAACCACTGAAGATACTTAAAAACCATCCAATAATTAAAGTAATTACTGGCAATAAAGCATTTCTCCAAGCATGGGAATAGATAACAACTTTTTCCTTTAATCCCTTTGCTCTTGCAGTTCTAATGTAGTCTTGATGCAATGCATCATTCATCGCACGGCGAACATAACGTGTCATACCGCCTAATGATGCAAAGGTCATAACAATAAGAGGTAAGGCTAAATAGTAGCAACGATCCCAAAACCATTGCATAGAACTTGTAAATTCCTTACCCGGAGTATTCATTCCACTAACTGGAAAGATTTTTAATTTAACAGCAAACAAATAAATAAATGTTAATGCTATGATGAATTGGGGCAAACTATACCCTAATATAGTAAATACTTGCACCCCCTGGTCAAATCTCGATCCCTTCCGGACCGCACATAGAATACCTAATGGTATTGTAATTACTAAAGCTACCAAGGTAGCTATAATGTTAATCAATGCCGTATTTAATAACGGAGTTTTAATAATGTTGATAACCTCATCCTTATATACGCTTGAGGTACCAAATTCACCATGAAATAATCCTGTAAACCATTTTGTATAACGCACGATCAATGGGTCGTTTAGTCCTAAACGTTCTCGTGCTAACTGATATTCCATATTATACTCTTCTACAGTCATCTTTGTTGATTGTCTTAGAACTTCCACTTCTGCTCTAGCTCTATCTCCCGGTATCAGGTTATAGATAAAAAACATTAGGAAAGATAACACCACAAAAACGCCTGCCATATAAATGAGTCGTTTCCCAACATACCTAAGCATCTTTTTCCCAACTTTCCATTTGTGAGCAAAAATAGGGCATGTAACATGCCCTATTCTCACCCCATATCATTCTACGTATTACTCAGTTACATAAGCGTAAAGGATTGCGCTTGAGAAATCCCATAAAGCGCTAGGATTGTAATCCTTTAATCTTTCAACATAGACATCGTGATAAATATTGGAGTATAATGGGAGCTCTGGTAATAACTGATTCCACAACTCAACATATTGTACCCAAAGCTTTAAGTACCCTTCGTTATCTCCGGATTCAACCTTATATACCATATCCATGGAGTAATCATCCATCTCTTTTACATATAGTCTGTTAAGGTTATATCCTAAAGAAACCATTTCAGGATCCAGAGTCCACTCATAGGACTGGTCATAAACAGGAGTAAAGCCAGTAGCTAAATTGAACATTCCATAAGTTGGAACTGCAAATTCTTCACCTTGGGAAGCATCACGGTACATATAGTTTAATAATGTACCCCACTCAATAACTGTCTGTTTGATTTCCATACCAGCCGATGCAACATCCGGATTCTCTGCAAGTTTTACTTTAAGTAATTCAGATACCGGGTTCCCTGTGGAAGAACACCAATTAATAGATAATGGCATTAAAATAGTACCATCGGCTAAAGTTACATTACCGGCATAATCACCAGCTTCTTCTTTTGTTACTTTCTTATAACGAATTCCACTTACATAATCAGAACCGTCTGCGCCATATACCCAGCCATCTTGAACAAGAAGATTGGTCGCAGTATCAAGTCCATAGGTATATGGATTTAAATTCTCATCTAATTCATCTTCTGCCTCTTGGTACATCCACTGAGCCAAACCATATGGCCCATGTACGATGGAGCCATATCCGCCGGTAAATGTCTTGGCGAAGTCATTTCGATCCAGAAGATGTGCGACTGCCTGACGTACTGCAACAAACTGAGTAGGCCCGAAGTCACAAATAAACATTAACTTTCCGTAACCATTTCTATCATACTTGGAGAAATTGAAACCCCCCTGTTCAACTAAGTCAAGAGCTGCATTGATTTCAGCACCCTCGGCTAAAGCGAAGATGATGTCAAGACCACCGGTTTTCAAATTATCAATTTGTGTTTCTGGCTCAGCTTTTACATAGATAAGAGTTTTGATTAATGGTTTCTGACCTTCAAAGTTACCCTTATAGGATGGATTAACCTCTAATATAGCCTGCTTCGAAGAAACATCATAACTCTTTAGGGTATATGGACCGGAAGATACACGGTTATCACTGAAATATCTATAATTATTAACAAACTCTAAAGAAGATTCAACATCAAAGTTAGTAAAATATATACCCTCGCCATCATCCTTAACCTCGCTGTTTGGTAACCAGACATGCATTGGGAATGGATAAATATTTGCATAAGTTAAGTCATAATAATAAGGAATATAATCCGCACTGATTGTCAAAGAAAATGTGTATTCATCTATTAAACGTAAACCGGAGAAAGGAGCTGCAGGATTTGTCTTAACTGCTTCTTTATATTCTTTAAATCCCGCATATGCCATACCGGTAGTACCCTTACCTTCAGATGCTACAACGACTGGAGAAGAATAGAAGTAAATTCTTGCTACATAGTCCTGCGCTTTGATTGGAGTACCATCGTTATAAACAAGGTCTTTCTGCAATGTAATTTCAAAGGTTTTAGTACCGTCATCATTCATAGTTTCTTTATGAGCCGCTACAACGTTCTCATCCCATAAATAGTTACCACCCTGATCTGCTGTAACACAGTAGTAACCAACGGTTAACTCTCTAATGTCAGCATCTGCCCCATTATTCTTCCAGGTTCCTTCCCAGTCACCTGTTAACTCGGTAAAGTTACCTACGATTAACTGTCCTGTCGGTTCCGATGGCTTAGCAGCCTCTGGAGTTGCTGTCTCATCTGGTGCTTTTGTTGCTTCTGGTGCCTGAGTTGCTTCTGGCGCGCTTGTAGGGTCTGCATTTGTTTTCTGGTCAGACTTACCACATGCTGCTAAAGAAAATACTAAAGAGGCAACAAGTG
Source organism: Bacillota bacterium (assembly GCA_023457255.1). Classification (GTDB taxonomy): domain Bacteria; phylum Bacillota; class Clostridia; order Lachnospirales; family Lachnospiraceae; genus Lachnoclostridium. Next base: position 153,791 of record JAEWMB010000037.1, read on the forward strand.
CTAATGCTAATAATTTCTTCTTCATAATATATCCTCCTTTTTTAGTAGTGTAAAGCAAGCAACTACTACAATACCTTTCCTCTCCCGGAAGCACTTTATTAATTCTTCACTTTAAAAGGCTAAATTACCAAATCAGCAAAAAAGCAAACAATGTGAACATCGCTGCCCCTTGTATGCCTCTTTGCATTTCAGTCACTTTATGTAATTGCTATAATTTAACTCACCTTACATTTAATGTATTATATATTACGTGTCATCAGATGTCAATGAAATAAATTGCCAGAAACCCGCCAAATAAGCCATTTTTTTCATGTTTTTCATTCGGCCTTTTTTCTAAATGAATACTTATTCTTAATTTGGATTTAAAAGGAGATTATAAAAATTAGATAGGATTTTAATAGAATATTAATATTAGGACATATTTTATTGCCTTACAAAAATACAAAATTCATTAAGTACTACTATAAAATTTCAGTGTTGTATATTTATACAACTCTAAATAAATTTTATAGATTTGTTTATTTTTGTGACTTTATTCTGCTTTTTTCAGTTGAAAGAACTTACAAATGGTTCTAATTGAAATTTTTATCTACTAGCCACTTTTTCTTTCTTATCTGAATACATCATTGTGTTAACTCACTGCTCCTTTATTGTATTACTATATTAAAGTGTTGTCAAGAACTTTTTTTTGTTATAATGATTTTTAAATTTCCATGAGTCAGAGCATTGATGTGATGAATTCTCTCACTAATCTTAACACTGCCATTTCATTTTCGACATAATTATAAAGGAGGTAAGTGACATCAAGCGACAGAATTCGACTGTCGTTTGATGAATTATCTTATATTTAGGCAGAATAATAGGTCAAAATCTATCGCCGACTAAGTACTTACCACATATAATACATTATAGCAAAATTATGGAGGCCACTCATGGAATCAAATGCAAATACAAAGGAATTTCTCCATGTAGATTGTTTGAGCTACTCGTATCACACCTTAGCTGGAGAGACTGCTGCATTAAAGGATGTCAGTTTTCATGTATCAGAGGGTCAGTTTCTGGCAATTGTAGGGCCCAGCGGGTGCGGTAAATCAACACTATTATCACTAATTGCCGGACTAATTAAACCTGATACAGGGAGTATCTATATCAATGGTAAGGACACTAAAAATTCAGGCTTAAATATCGGTTATATGCTGCAAAAAGACCATCTTCTAGATTGGAGAAGCACATTGCGGAATGTCGCACTTGGTCTGGAGATTCAACATAAATACTCAGATCAAAGCATGGTGATAATTAATCATATGTTAGAGACCTATGGATTAATCTCCTTTATCGATGCTAAGCCCACAGAACTCTCCGGAGGAATGAGACAGCGCGCAGCTCTTATCCGTACACTGCTTTTACAGCCGGATATCCTTCTGCTAGATGAACCATTTTCAGCGCTAGACTACCAAACACGTCTTGAGGTTTCAGACGATATCTGTAAGATTATCCGCAAGGAAAATAAAACTGCCGTATTAATCACTCATGATATTGCGGAAGCAATCAGTACAGCAGATAAGATAATCGTACTTTCGAATCGGCCAGCTTCCGTAAAAAAAGAATTTGAAATTAACTTAACCTCGAAGGATGAGTCTCCGCTACAAAAGCGTTTAGCTCCTGAATTCAGTACCTATTTTAATTTAATCTGGAAGGAGTTGACAACCGTATGATGCATCGTATTAAAAAAGAGGATTTCTTATCTGCGTCTGCCATCCATCAGGCATATCTAAAACGATATCAAAAGAGAGTAATAAAAATTCGAATCACACAATGGATTATATTTTTATCATTTTTAATCTTATGGGAAGTTTCTACAAAATTGGGATGGCTAAATTCATTTATATTCAGCAGCCCTTCCAGAGTTATCGAGTGCTTTATGGCAATGGCAAAGGATGGGACGGTATTTTACCATATCGGAATAACACTGATGGAAACCTTTATAAGCTTTGGTCTGGTAATAGGAATCGGTCTGTTCGTCGCAGTTTTATTGTGGTGGAATGAAAGTGTCGCCAAGGTGCTGGAACCATATCTGGTGGTTCTTAATAGCCTCCCAAAGTCGGCTCTTGCACCTGTTTTTATTGTTTGGCTTGGGAATAATATGAAGACTATTATTGTGGCAGCGGTGACGGTCGCAGTCTTTGGAACAATTATAACCTTATACACCAATTTTAACTCTACCGAACAAGATAAATATAAACTCATTTATACCTTAGGCGGTACCAAAAAGGATGTATTGTTTAAAGTGGTTCTTCCTGGTAATCTGCCTTCTATTATTAGCTGTATGAAAGTAAATATTGGTCTATCTCTTGTTGGCGTTATCATAGGGGAATTTCTTGCGGCAAAGGCTGGCTTAGGATATCTCATTGTCTACGGTTCACAGGTGTTTAAACTGGATTGGGTTATTATGAGTATTGTAATTTTATGTATTGTTGCAACTGCACTATATGGAATCCTATCTTACGTCGAAAGAAAAGTAAGAAGAAGCTAATAGGCGTTTAACTATTCCTCCGGCTATCTTGTTATTGTACTAACTAAAAAGGATAAGCAATGGAAAATGTATTTCAAGCATTTCCATCGCTTATCCTTACTGAAACTTCATGTCTATGTTCATACTCCAAATACTATCTACCAATCAAACTGATCCAGTACAATAAAATCACCGTCTAGCTTATCCAGCCTACTCTTTCACCTTAGAATATAAAGCCAGCTTACAATACATATCTTCTAAGATAAGTCTTGGATCAATTCCTTTATACACCCTGATTGGGCGGTTCCTATTAATTTGAATATATTGCATATCCTGTGATATCTGCGGTGCAGCTACCCAGTCAAACTCAAACCGATGTTCATAAAGCATTAATCCAATCGACGGAGAATCACCAAGTACCCATGTTTCTCCGGTTCTAAACACATTCTTTAACGCTGCTTCGGTATTACTATGCTCAATTAATTGATCGAATAAATATCTTCCGATCTCACCGCAAGGCAGTACACGGTACTCCAACTCCGCTAACGATACCGGTATCATTTCGTATACATTCTTTGGTACCTGCCACACTTCAATATCGGAAGAAAAGACGACATTGGCGGCTGCAATATCATTTCCTAAGTTAAACTCTGCACCACCATTTGGATAAGCTCCGCCGCCAATCCAGATCAGTTTTAATCTACCCGCAATTCGGGGCTCAAGAAGATAAGCACTGGCAATATCCGTCAACGGTCCCATAAAGGCTAAATACAATGGGCGGCTATCTTCCTTCATGGCCTCTCTAATGATAAGTCTTGCACCTTCGGAATCTACCGGAGTTCTGCCATCCGGTAAAGGATACTCGGCACCTTTATAAAGAAAATTTTCCTTAGATATCTCCATCTTATGAAGGATTCGTTCCATTTCCTTATAGCTTTGTTCCATGCTGTCCGGGTACTTTCTCACTCCAAAATGGGCTGCAATCACTCCCACATGTTCAAACTTAGGACTAAGTAGTCCATGGACTACTGCAAAAGCATCATCTGCCTCATTCTTAACATCTGTATCCATGATAACTCTGATTTGTTTTTCAATCGGTACCTGAAATTGATAATTATTGTATCTCATAACCTCTCCTTTTTCTTAGATCATATGATGATCCGAAGCTGCCTTATAATAAACAGCCATCGGCAGGAAACTCTGTGCAAATTCTTTTGTTCCTTTGACACCGGTTATAACAGCATCCTCTACAATCCTTTTATCAAAAACAATATAGTCAAAAGAATTTCTTAAATTATACTCAAATGTTTTTCTGCCGTGCTTCAGATAACTGGTATCGCCGGTTAGCTGATATCCAATCGTAAGCAGTTCAAGAACCAGCGGATTATTACCAAGCCGGTTTAAACTTGGTATCTCTTTATAATAGAAAAAACCATTGTCAAAAAGACAGTTCTCTACCACATCATCAATGGCATCCAATATCATTCGCTTTAATTCTTCGTTTGGAAATTCCTTATAAAAGCGCATTAAGCTGCCGACAGCAACAGAAATCATAAATGGAACTCTGATAAGAACATTATCCATATAAGTAGAAAGCCAATTTCCATAAGTATTTTTCCACTCCTTAAACTGGCCAATAATCCATTCTGATTTTCTAACCCATTTGATATCACCGGTTTCACAATAAAGGGCCACTAGAGTACGAAGAGCCCATCCGGTTTCTCTTGCACCCAGTTCACCGTTTTTTTGATACATCGGAGTCTCCAAAAGCCTTACTACATTCTCTCCTATTCCTATGGCTGTTGCAAGATAAGAATCATCCCCGGTAAAATGATAGCAATCCAGCAAACCTTCCACCCATTCATGACTGCAAACAATAGAACCTTCCTTCACATGATTATGAGTATGTGCCCATTGACCTCCTATATGAAGCGGATTTTGGCTGTAATGGCAGACGTCAACATCCTTCCAGTGGCTTCCTGCAACCAAAGCATAATCCAAAAATCTTCGTATGCCGGTCTTAGCATATAATAACACACAAGCATGTGGATAGTCATATTCATTATTCGTCCAGATCAGCTTTCCATGTCCTCTGCCTTGCGCCGTATAACCCGGGTCCGGAACATCCCCCCAGTTTAACATTCCAAAACATCTTGCATGGGAATCACATTTTGCAATTAATTCTGCTTCTATATCATAATTAATATTTTTCACAAAAATATCAGGCATTACTTCTGCCTCTGCAAAAACAGACGAATCTATGGTAGGACGATCCGGCATCTGATAGATAATACTGCGGTTATTAATTTCTGTCAGAGTTTCTCCGGGCTCATGGAAATGTAGCTGAAATCTCTGTTCTCTTGCCATTCCGGATTCCAGTACAATATTTCCTGTATCCGCAGGGACTAACATTACATGAATTCCATTCTCATCAGCTTTCACTGCTTTGGGATAGTTTTGATATGCCTGATAAACGGTAGCGCAAACCCCGCTAAATTGATCGGTCCGATCTGCAAAAAATGTTCCAAAGAAACATTCTGAAAAATGCTCCAAACCTTCTGCAAGCAAATACTGATCATCAATTACTTTTTGTAATGCCATTCCTTCGTCAGCAATTGTAAATCTGGTTTTATAATTAGACGTTGCGACACAGGTTCGAATTGAACCTGCCGGTATTTTTTTCTCAAGTGCATCGAGTTCGGAAGTACCCACTGTTTGAAAGATATTTCCCTCTTTTTCTTTCTTGCTTTCAAAATCTTTACCGGTAAGATTCTTCGAATGGAGAGAAAAAACCAAAGTCTCTACTTTTAATGCTTCTAAGGTAGTATTCATAAGGGTATAAGAGATTTCAATCCATGGTTTGTTATGATATGCTGTAACTTGTATCTCAAATGTTATGCTTTTATGACCCAGGCACTCTCCGTTTGCTTTTAATATAACACAGACCGGTCCAGCTTCTTTGAGCTTCCATTCATGAAGCTTTATACCATAGCTTTGACCATCCCCATCGGTTAAATATGGTCCCTGCCATTGCTTTGCATTATAAAGCGTCTTACCATACCAAAATTCCTGAAACAGGTGTTGTGAGTTATTTTCTACGGAAAATCTGATTGCCTTACAATCAACTTCAATACTATCTTCCCCTATGTTCCAATGTATTCCATCAAACACCGGCTGCTTTTTAGCTGTTAAATCACATTGCAGCGTAGTCCCGGCATTGGCAGGTAAACCAGCTTCAAACCGTAAAAACAGATAGCGAGCACTCCCATCCGGATAATGGGAGGTTACTTTCGCCTGAGAGGGTACTGCCTGATCCTTTTGATAAACTGTGATTTTTGATACATCCTTTAGTACACCCTTTTTTAAAGGGACTGCCACTTGGCATGGCTCTGAAACTCTTGGGTATCGATATAATTTTGGAAATACTAAATCAATCATTCTCAGCCTCCATGCTGCGATTGTTTTTTTGGAGCAGCGAATGGCTCAAGTTTGCCGCAGTACAAACTTGGTGAGTGAAAGATTAAAATCTTTCACTCTTATCTCTCCTTAGTGTCTGGGCCCTATAACAAGATTAAGTGCCTCTCTCCAGCCGGAAAGTTTTTTGTAAACTTCCTCCTTAGGCATTTGAGCTTCGTATTTGTGATAATTCATAAGCTCCGTAATATCTTGCCGATATAACTTTGTTTTCATCCCTGCAAGATAGGCTACTCCTAACCCCGACAATTCTTCTGTTTCCGCAATATATAAAGGCATTGCTGTGATATTACTTTGAAATTGCATTAGATATTTGTTTTTTGTCGCACCGCCGTCTGCTCTTAATTCTTTTGCCTGAATTCCTGTTGATTTTATTATACTTTCTAATACATCATGGATTTGATAAGCAATACAATCTAAGCCTGCTCGTATGATTTCTTCCCGCCTCGTATTTCTTGTCATTCCGCAGATCATTCCCTTTGCTTCACTGTCCCAGTAAGGTGCTCCCAGGCCGGTAAATGCCGGAACCAGATAAACCGTATCCTTAGGACTTGCGGAATTTACTAATTCCTCACACTGACTCACCGTATCAAATAATCTTAGGTCATCCTTCATCCAAGTAATTACTGCTCCGGCGTAATTTATATTGCCCTCGATGACATAGGTTACCTCCTCATTAATTTTCCAGCCAACCGATGTGACAATGCCATTCCCTGTCTTAACCGGAGATTTTCCTGCATTCACCATAACAGAGGAACCGGTACCATAGGTTACCTTGACCGTACCCTCTTTCCTGCAGCCTTGCCCGAATAATGCACCTTGGGAATCTCCGAGAACCGCATGAATGGGGATTGGTTTCGGTAAGAAGTCATCAAAATCTGTCTCACCGAAGAAACTATCTGAGGCTTGAATGCTTGGAAGTGATGTTATCGGTATCTGAAAAATATCGCACATAGCGATGTCCCAGCTAAGTGTTTTTAAATTCATTAATTGAGTTCTGGAGGCATTCGAACAATCCGTTACATAGGACTTTCCTTTGGTAAGCCGATAAATCAAATACGTATCCATAGTCCCGATTCTTAAATCACCATTTTGCAAAAGGTAATTGGCATTCGGTACATTCTCAAGAATCCAGGCCATTTTTGCCGCAGAAAAATAAGGCGAGAGCTCCAGGCCGGTTACTTCTTTTATTTGTTTTGAGTAACCGGCAGCCGCAATCTTATCACAAATATACTGTGCTCTGGCACACTGCCATACAATTGCAGGATAAACAGGAGTTCCATCCGGATGAAAAGCAACCGTTGTTTCTCTTTGGTTCGTTATACCAATTGCTGTAATTTCAGACTTCTCTATTCCGGCACTTATAATAAGCTGCTTTATGACAGATATTGCATTCTGATAGATTTCTTCCGGATCATGTTCTACGAAACCTACTGCATCCACTATTTGGCGGTGTGGCTTATCAACTCTTTTTACCAGTTCACCTAAGTAATTAAATAAAAGTGCTTTTGTGCCTTGTGTACTTTGGTCCAGGCCTATGATATAATTAGGCATTTTTCCCTCTATTCCTGCGCACATGGTTTGCGCATCTATATTTGTAACAAGTGTACTCCGATACTTTGATGATTCAAGTAGAAATAATTTGTGTCTGCTTAAAAATTATTACCTTGATGTCCTCTTACTCTAGAATTTTCTATTCACACTTGCATTTTTTCATCATCCGTAAAGTAAAACCATCTATACAAGACTTAATCCTCCTAAGTCTTCGTATTGTAAATTGTTATAGGTTCTTCTGACGTATCACCTTTGTTACCTTGTGTGCGATTCCTTCGGCTGTCAAACCGTAGTGCTCAAATACCTCCTTTGAGGTTCCGGCTTTTACAGGCTCATCCGGAAGTGTCATATTAATCACCATCCTTGGACATTCTGCCGATACAATTTGGCTTACTTGTGATCCAAGCCCTCCAAATTCGGAATGTTCTTCCACGGTGACAATAAGTCTGCATTGTTTTGCTGCAGCGATAACTGCATCCTTATCCATTGGCTTTAGGCAATACATATCAAGTACTCTGGCATGAATTCCTTGCTTTTCCAAAAGAATTGCAGCCTCATAAGAAGGAGCTACCATCTCACCGCAGGCGATAATAGCAGCATCCTCTCCATCATGAATCTGATTTGCTTTATTTAAGAAGAAAGGGCAATTTTCTTCGGTATAAACATCCGCTACTGCATTTCTGCCAATACGTATATAGGCGGGTATGGAATCTTTCAGTAATTCCTCCATTAAATATCTCGTTTGATGTCTATCGCATGGAAGATATACCCGCATATTCGGAATCGCTGCGATTGCTGCGATATCTTGTAAAGAATGGTGGCTCATACCAAGTGCACCATAGCTAACCCCTCCGCTTATACCAATTAACGTTACATTGGTATCCGAATATGCTACATCAACTTTAATTTGCTCATAGCTTCTGGTACTAAGGAAACATGCCGGTGATACTGCAAACGTCTTCTTACCGCATCTTGCTAATCCTGCGGCTATACTAACTAAATCCTGTTCTGCAATACCGACTTCCACAAATTGATCGGGATACTCTTTTGCATAGGGTACCATGGAAGCAGACCCTCTGGAGTCACTGCACAAAACAATAATATCCTTATCCTTCTTCGCTGCTTCCATCAAGGTTTCACAAATTATCTGCCGGTTTGTTATGTTATTCAAGGTATGCTGCCTCCTTTCTCTGGTGTAATTCTTCTTTCATTTGCTCGTACTCCGGTAGGGTAGGTACTTTATGGTGCCAATCTATTTTTCCTTCCATCAATGCTGAGCCATATCCTTTTATTGTCTTAGCAAGAATAACGGTTGGTTTCCCTTTTACCAGCCTCGCCTTATCAAAGGCACAGATTAACTGTGCTATGTCATTCCCATTGACGCATAACACATGCCATCCAAAAGATTCCCATTGACCAACCATATCCTTATGCCCCATCACTTCGTCTACTGTTCCCGAAATCTGCAGCCCATTCCAGTCAATAATTGCGCATAAATTATCCAGTTTATAATGAGCAGCAGCCATTGCGCCTTCCCACACACTGCCTTCTGCCAGCTCACCATCTCCCATGACCGTATAGACACGATAGCTGCGATTATCCATCCTGCCCGCAAGTGCCATTCCAACACTGACGGGAAGCCCATGCCCTAAAGAGCCGGAATTCATTTCAATTCCCGGAAGTTTATTATTCGGGTGACCGATATACTTTGTTCCAAAGGTTCCTATCTCACGAAGGATTTCCGACAAACTTAAGAACCCCTTTGCTGCCAGTACCGCATAAAGACTTTCCACAGAATGCCCTTTACTTAAAACAAACCGGTCACGGTCAGGATCCCCAGGCTTCCCAGTATCGATATTCATTTCATGAAAATACAAGGTAACCAAAATGTCTATCACACTCATATCACCGCCAATATGCCCACCTTGCGCTTTCATAACGATATCTAAAACATCTTGGCGCAGTTCATATGCTTTCACCGTAAGATTCTTCATCGATTTCTCCATTCCAGTGTATTGCATATAAAAGGGATTATTCTTCTCCTCGAATATACGCTTTTACACTCTCTTCATTGTCGTCGTATAAATCTGGCTCTATCTTTATATATTTACAAGCCTCATAGAGAACAGGTACCACATCTTTATGTATGCCGACACAATGATGTATATAAGGGCCTTCCACAATTTTAGCCTCTAACTTTTTCAGATTCTTAACTTCAACCCAAAGATAAGTTCCTTTGGTATAGGGACCGTCAATTCCTTTTGCATTTCCTAATAGGAGTTTATACTCGCCATTATCACCATCAAAGCGGCAAAGGGTAATATCTCCTTGTTTTGCCTCTGCCTCCACTGCTCCGGGACTATCAAAAGCCAACGGATATCCGATGGTTGGTTTTTCTTTTGCTACGGAGATAGGCCAAGGTCCGCAGTGCTGCAATAATTCCCCGTTCTCATTCTCCGGATGTCTCACTGTCCAATCGGCAAAGAAACTGGCCTTCTCATTCATTCCCGCCGCCTCTACCAGCAGTGAGGTGATTGCTCCATGGATATCGGTTTCGCAAGCAACCGGTATCCCTTCTTCATTTAATAATGAATTCGCTGCACACGGCATAATACCGATTTCCTTTTGTAATGCATTCCAGCATTGTATGGCAATTGCCTTACAACCATATTCCTTCGCTAAACTCTTCATTGCCGCCTTTAACTTTGCAATTTGTATCAATTCCTGTTCTTTTACCTTAATGTTCATATTTTCTTTGCAATATTCAACAACTTCCAAAACCTCGGAACTTCCTGCTAAAGCTTCCATCTTAGAGACCAATTCAGAAATAGGAATCGGTGCCAATTGTATATTAAATCTTTCTAACAGCTCTCCTTCATTACACATCGTCGACCAAAAATCATATGGCCTTGGACCAATCTGTAAAATACGAATGTTTCTAAACATTTCCACTACATTACACACCGCAAGAAAGTTATAAATTCCGCGTGCAAACGCTTCCTCCTCCATTCTGCAATTCGTAAGGTAAGTAAACGGAACTCCAAATCTTCTTAACACTTTTCCAGTAGCAAATAGTCCGCATTGGCTGTCTCTTAATCGAATCCCATTTTGATCCGGAGCCTCATCTCTTGGCCCCCATAATAAAACCGGTACATCCAGCTCCTTTGCAAGTCTTGCACAAATGTATTCCGTACCAAAATTACAGTGCGGAAGAAAAAGTCCCTTCACACCCTCTTCCTTGAATTTCTTTGCAATTAAGACACGGTCTTCTTCACTATATAAAAGCCCTTCTTCGTTGAATTCTTTAATATCTACAAATTCTACTCCAAGTTCTTGCAATCTATTTCGTACCAAATCCGCATACTTTACAGCATCCGGTGCACTAAAAATACTCCTTCTGGTCGGAGCATATCCAATCTTAATTTTTTTCACGTAATTCCTCCTAGTGTTATTCTAAACCCTCTAGTATATCGTCCCTTAAATAACCAGACTAAGTACGCAGGATAACTTTCAAGGCTTTATTAAATGCAGGTGTAAATGGGCTGCATCCAAGCTTTTTGTCTAATACATCCGGAAGTTCAAACACGCAATCAGCCTGATTTTACGACGGCATACTGCTACTCATCCTGCGTACAAAATCCAAAATCAACAAAACAATAGGAATCAGTCCAATAATTGCTGCCTCGGTCTGCGTCATTTGTTGCATCTGCCTCAGACCTTTTTTCCACCCAGCTCCATTCCCCTGTAAAGCTGCTAGGTCCTACACTATAGCATTCCCCTTTTGTGTGGTGATGCGGTCCCAGTAAGTTTCGGTTGGAGGCATATAGCCTTATCTCTATGAGGTTGTCTCCTTCTACCGCTGCTTTCGTTATATCTGCCTCATACGGTGCCCACATCGCATTTTTTACCAGTATTCCATTTACGGTAATATCGATAACCGGCGCATTTGGCTTTCCATAGCGAAGGATAATATCTTTTCCCTTCTGTTTATTAATGTTAATTGTCTGCGTTACAACCATACTTTCTGAGAAAAATAGAAAGCCCTGGGTTGTAAAATTATTATGAACAAATTTTGTTGGTTTTTCGGTAATTTCAAATGGCCCTTCGGTAAAGAAAGCACGATGATTTGTTTTTGTTTCATCAGAGCAACTAAAAACTCCAAAATCACCAATCAAATAAATCGATTCCATCTCCATATGAAAGGTAAGCTTATTTCGTTCCGTCTCATAAACATTTTCCCCATATAAGACATCATAAACTTTCTGATCCTGATGAAAAACTCCCTTTAGTACAATCGTATTTTTCCCTTTCCTGACATAAGAATGGATATCTATCGTATGAAAGGAACGGTCTTTCCAATAACCTGTTATCTCCTGATTTACTTTTTTAGAATTAACATAGATACAATATTTATCGCTGTCCTCCAAGACTAATAAAAGCTCCTTTAACTTCTTAGGCTCTGTAGCAATCGTAAAATCATAACAAAGTTCTATGGTTACGTCTTGTTTACGGTCTAAAAGAAGCTTCATTAAATTGATTGCAGCTATCGGTCCTTGCAGCTCACCGCCATTGATTCGGTAGTAACATACATCTAAGGTTAAGGAATTTCTTCCTGTCTCTTTTATTCTCCATTTATTATCGATAGACACATACTGTTTTTCCTTCACCGAAAGTAAAGACTGTTCTTCCTTCACATCATTTAGCATCACAAGATAAGACTGCATTGGTAAAAAGGTTAAACTAAAGTTGGTATTTCCATCATAACTGCTGCCAATCTCAATCTCTTCTCCACTTTCTGCTAACCATAGGCTTGCCTTGGCTCTCTTGTGAAATACACTGATCTTGGTATGATATGTCTCTTCCTGACTATGATTAACCAGAAACAGTATTGTTCCATCTTTCGTTTCCCGGTAAGAAAGATGGATATCGTTTACTTGTTTCCCCTTCTCTGTGATGCCAATCAAAACCTTATCAACCTTTACGAGATACGGAAGAATTTCCTCAAAGCCTATAAATTTGACATAGCTTCTTAACTCAGATAACAACGCTTTCTCCCCATTACAGTAATAAGGTAATTCCTCCGTACAAAGAAGAATTCCTCCATTTCTTCCGAATTCAAGTAACAGGGTTAGTGTTTTCCTATCAATTGCATACATACGAGGCAAAATGACAACCTCATATTGGTTCTCTCCGACTTCAAACACCTTATGATTTATTTTTCCGTATTTTGATAGAATTGTCTCATCACCATAATGGTAATTGATATGACTCCCGGAAAGCGTCTCAGAGAGAGCAATAAAATGTTCATCAAGTTGCTGCATTGCAATTGTTCTGGTACTATCATAACTTAAGTATCCGCTTCTCATCGGATGAAGAACTAAAACTTCTGCTCTTTGTTTCCCCTCGGATAAAGCCACACCAAGCCTTCCAACATAATCGGTAAAATGAGAAAACTTTCCCCACCAGCTTTGCTGTGTAAAAAAGGACGGCGGATAATCCCTTTTTCTTGAGCCTTTTATGGAATAAGCTTGCAGATGCTGACAGAGAAGATTCACTCCATTTACATACTGCCACTCCAGGATCCATTTCATCTCTTCAAACGATAAATTCCATCCCGCTAACCCATACGATTCGGTCAGAACTTGCTGTTTGCCTAACTGGCTGGCAACGGAACCCACCTGTTTTCCTATCACTGGTGTTTCAATTCGTCTTCTTAACCAGTCAATCCCCGGGATATGCTCATACTCATAGCAAGGCATTACACCACCGGTTGACATCTGGGAAAAGATACTCTCCTCCATCATGATATGACCGGTTAATTTACAGGAATGCTCTTCGCACCACTGGTACATATTTTCCATATAGTTATGAACGAATAAATCATTTGCCATAGTCCAAAATTCATAACGAATTTTATCACTCTCCGGTGTCTCTTTCCATAAGCAAGGAAGATAATTAAGCAAATCATATCCATATCGTTTCATAGCTTCCATCGGCAATTGATCGGACCAAGGCATTTGCCCCGGACGCATTCCGATAAACCTGGGTTCATCGGTAAAAAATCCTTTTAATTCTTTACCAAAAGACTCAGAATATCTGCGGTAATATTCCTCGTGGGTTACGAGAAGAAACGTATCCACTGCTTTTTTATTCATAACATCGATGTAGTACTGCTGAACCTTTCGTCTTATGATAAGTATCTTATCCTCCCTTAGAATGCTTAGGTTTTCCTCCTGGAGACAATCATTAGAGATACGAATATAAGAATCATTCGCCTTCACCTGGTAAGCAGCTAATATATCCTTTACATCAATTTCTTTTCCCTTCTCGTACTCCTCAATCGTTAAATACTTCGCTTGGTAATCAACCGACATCTTTGTTACAATTCCACCGGCAAATCCACTTGGCCAGCCTTCTTCATCATAGATCCAAGCATCCAATTGATTCTTTTTTGCACCGTCGATACCGGCACGGATACAGTCCTGCCATTCTTCTCCAAGGTACTCATTGGTTAATCCGCTTCTGGCATGCATAAAGTAGCCGCCAACTCTTGCTTTTGCCATTTCTTCAATTTGTCTTTGTATCTCTTCGGTTTCCAGAGTATCATTCCAAGACCAAAATGGAATCGGACGATATTCCTTGCCTGGATTCTTAAATTTATCTTTCATTTGAAAACTCCTCAAAATATTCTTTGTCCGGTCTTGAATTTATTTAAGCCACGCATATTACAGGATATCATAGTGCGTGACTTTTCATATGAACTCCCGCCTGCGTGCTTTTGCACGCATCTAATCAGGATGTTGAAAAATTGCTTTTTATTTTTCAACCTAACTCCCGCCTGCGTGCTTTTGCACGCATCTAATCAAGATGTTGAAAAATTGCTTCTATTTTTCAATTTACTCCTTAACAGCTCCAACATTAATTCCGGTTACGAAGTACTTTTGACAAAATGGATAAGCAATCATAAACGGTATTAAGGCAACTATAATAGAAGCACTCTTCACTGTATTCTCCGTTGCAGACCCTAACGCAGTAGGTAAATCACTTCCTTGCATTATACTGCGCAGTTTCATCTGGAAATTATATAGTCCGGAGTCTGTGATATATAAACGATAATTTGTATAATCGTTCCAATATGCAACAGCAAACATTAAGCCAATGGATGCCAGTGCTGCTTTTGACAAAGGTAAAACCAAGCGAAAGAAAGTATTCATATGAGAACTTCCGTCAATTTCAGCAGCTTCAAAAAGACTTTTTGGAATCCCCTCAAAAAAATTTCTCATTAATATCAAATTATATACGTTAATTGCAGGCGGCAATATAACAGCCCAAAGAGTATTGGTAATATTCAAGCCTCTTAACACTAAATAAGTTGGAATCATTCCGCCGCTAAATATCATGGTGAATAAAAGATAAGTGGAAAAAAATCTCCGTCCCGGCATATCTTGGTGTATTAAAACATACGCACCCAGCGTTGCAACGGAGAGTCCTGCTACTGTACCTACTAATGTTGTAAAAACTGAAATCATTAACGGCCTATAGAGTGTTGGGTTCGTAAATACTGAAATGTACCCATCAAGTCCGAATTTTTTTGGCCAAAGTTTTAAACCGTATGCGGTATGAAGATCGAAGGAATCAATCAATATCTTCCATAACGGTATAATTATCAAGAAACATATTATAATAAAGAAAATTCCCAATATAATATCGAATATTTTAATTTTTCTCTTCTTGTTATCTATCATAATTTTCCTCCCGGCCTATATGATTCCGCGTCCGCGGACCTTTTTACTTGCATAGTTACAAAGGATAACTAATGCACAACTGACCAAAGAGTTAAATAAGCCAACAGCTGTAGTATATCCGTAGTTTGGAATAGCTCCACTATTAAAGGTTTGATTAAATATATAAGTTTGAATTACCTCTGCCTGCTTTGTAACTGCATCGTTTTTTAATACATACACTGACTCAAAAAGATTCATTATCTTAGCTAGATTCAAGATTAATACAATAATTATCGTATTTGCTAACTCCGGAAGAGTGATATGCAGTACCTTTTTAAACCTATTCGCCCCATCTATTGACGCGGCTTCATATAGCTCCGGATTAATACTTGATAAAGTTGCTAGGAATATGATGGTACCCCAGCCTGTTTCCTTCCAGATATTTATCAGATAATAAATTGGTCTCCACCAGGTTTGGCTTCCTAAAAAGTAGATTTCATTACCTTTTTCAATCACTCCAATCGAGGTTAATATTGAATTCACTAACCCTGATTGACTGGGTGATAAAATCATACCGAATAAAGATGCGGTTACTACCCAGGAAAGGAAGTGCGGCAGGTAAATTATTGTCTGCGAAATCTTTTTAAATTTTAAGGATAAAAGTTCATTTAATAATAAGGATAAAAGAACCGATACTCCGGTTGTGATTAATAGCTTTGTCATACTAATAGACAAGGTATTTTCAAAAGCATTCCAAAAATTTGTCATAGAAAACATTTTGGTAAAATTCTCTAATCCTGTCCATACCGGTTCTCTAACAATCCTATAATCCGCAAAAGAATATAAAATTCCAATCATAGGTACATAAGAAAATATTAATGTAAAAACAAAGACCGGTAAAAACATTAGGTAAATCCAACGATAATTATAAATTCGCTTGCGCAAGGCTCTATTTGATTTCGGGTTTTCAATTCTATCTTTTTTTAGCATATTAACATACCCCTTTTTCTTTTATGAACAGGTGGAGCACAGTATCGTCTCCACCTGACATCATAAATTACATTCGTTCTAAGAAAGAGTGATTACGTTCCGTCTTAGAACGCAAACCTCAGCATTATGTTGCATTGCACAATAAAATCTAATTATTAGCGGCATTCAATGAATTAGTGATACTATTTGACCACTCAAGACCACCCTCAGCTTCAAATCTCTTCATTTCATCTTCAATAGATTTTCCTTGTGTAACTACATTTGCAATAATCTCTCTTTTTAAAGTGATTAAATCACCATTATATTGAGCCATTTCTGTTGTTGCAAAAATTCTCTCTTCTTGTCTCGAATTATCATTAAACATTACCTGAGATTTTTTTGCCTCTTCAGGCTCAACAGCATTATATTTCGTAATAAACTCTTCCGACATTCCTACTCTTAAATAGGAAGAATTGAATGTATATGCCGTATCTGGTTTTTCTCTGCTGATTAATCCATGTAACTGACCTTCTTCATAAGTAACACCTAAGATAGTTTCAGCTGCCGTGGACCAATGAACTCCTTCTACTCCATAAGCCCATAATGCCTGTACATCAACATTATTAAACATAGGCTCTATAAAGTACTTAAATACGCCCTCAGGATTTTTACTTTTTGTTGTAATACAATAACCACCGGTAGCTCTATCGATATATGTTCCAACTTCTGCGATTGGCTCAATTGCAATCAATTCCGAATCAATACCGTTTGCTTCTAAATTTGTTTTCAAATTAGTTGCCCATTTTCCAGCCCAATAGGTAAAGATTCCTGTTCTATCTTCATAGAACTTATTTCTAACATCACTTGTTGCATTTGTTAATGTTTCTGGATCTATGTAGCCTTTTTGATATGCATCTCTTAAGCGTTCCAAAGCTCCAACCATTGCATCTTCCGTAAAGCCATCAACCCATGTCCCGTCTGCTTTTTTATAAAACGTTGGGTACGCATCTTGATAAAATTCCGGTAAATAGTTTACATAAGGAGTTTCCGGAGATAGAAAACCTGCGGCAGAAGTTGCATAGGTATCTCCATTTACACCATTTCCATCCGGGTCACCTGTTGCAAACGCTTCACATACCTTTAAATATTCTTCATAGTTGGTAGGTGCTTTTAAGTTCACCTTATGAAGCCAAGCTTTTTTCATAAAAGTAACACAACCGTTTCCTCTTTCTCTCGTCATACCATAAAGCTTTCCATTTAAATACATACCATCTACAACGGCTAGATCAGAAGGTGATAAGTTTTCTTTAATTCCTGACTTCTCAAGAGCTTCGGCCATATCCCATAGAACACCTTCGGCAGCATAACTTGCATAATAAGTAGGATTTAATAAAACAACATCAGGCCACTCACCACTTGCAATTGTCTGATTTAAAACATCATAAAATGCGGAATGATCCGGTTGGATTATATCAATCTTAACTCCCATCAATTCTTCATATTTTGCAATCCATTCTTTTTGACCATTTTGCTCGGTAAAAAATGTACCATCTACCATAACTGTAATTTTCTCCGGCTTTTTTACACTATCCTCTTCTTTTTGAGCTGGCGTGCCGGTAGCCTTTCCTTTGTCTGAGCCGCCAGGTTCTTCACTTACCGGCTTTTTACCGCAGCCGGTAAATATCGTGACAAGTAATGTCATGATTAATAAACAAGATAATACTTTCTTCATAAAATACCTCCTAAAATTTTTATATTATCTATCCATAATTCAACAATGAACGTTTTATAGCTGTTATGACCAGGTATTAATAAAATCTCATAATTTAATAAGAGCTAAGTGCCTGCTCCAATAATCAGATTGCCGGTGCAAAGAACACCTTTATCAGAATTAGCTTCATAGTTTCTGATAAGTTACTATGGCTTTTACAAGGAAATCAACCCTGTGATATTTTCAGGAGCTTGTAACATATGACATCTGAATTACTTTGAAGCTCCCCAACTTTAACCTTAGGTAAATTAATGTTATTTAGCTCATGATTTCCGCATCTTAATAAAATTATGTTTATCATGTGTACACCCACATGGAAACTCATTCTGGAATAAGAATAATTATAGTGATGTAATGCAGCTTTCCACATAAAGTTAAAACCATAGTAAAAAGTATAAAATGTCATAACATTGAGTATAAAATTTTCATAGCTGAACTATTTCCTTCCCCATACTACCCTCAACACAGTAAGGATATTTACAATTATTCGTATATCCTTTGAATTCGCAATGCTATGAATTCCTTTCCAGGCAAGCTAACTTTCGGATTGTAACTGCAAGAATAATTATACTGATTTTGATCTGTTACTTCATATAACTCTTCTACCGGAGTAATTGTCATATTCCAGGTATCAATTATTTCTACACGAAATTTAGTTCCCATTGGTATGTCGGTAACCTTAAATGCAGGTAATTCAAATTTCCATTCTGCCAGTTTCTCATAGCCGAAATAATATAAATAATAATCTCCATTTTTACCAACACCATTCGTAACCCACGACCGGTCTACCGGCTCAAGTCCATTTAACCCACTCTCCTCAACTATCTCACGCAAAAATCCTATCCTCTTTGGACTCTTACCTCTTAATATACCGCCTTTGGCCCACCAGATAATATCTTCCGGATGTGTAAATGTTTCCCCATGAGTCATATAAGTTCCTGAGGTAATTGCCTGCCAAAACTTATCTACTAATTCTTCCGCAGACAACCTTCCCCAACGCTGTATAAGGTTTCCTTCATACCCAACCTCATCGTAAATAACAGGTTTTTGATAAGCGTCACGAAGCAACTTAAATCCCCCCATACTTGTACCAGCAGTTCCTCTTATCGTTCCTAACTGTATGCTGGCATGTGTAATATATGGATTCCAATGACTATACATAACATCACCATTATGGATAGACAGTAAATGATGATACGGATCAGTGGCTGCAACTAATTCTATATTTCTATCCCAATCCGCTCTTGTTTTTTCTTTCATATAGTCATATTCATTTGCCATAGACCACCATATATTTCGAAAAGAACCCAATCTAGCCAGCACATAACGTAAGTATCTGGCGTCTGTCTCCTCATCCATACGGTCAAATCCCCAGTGTCCCTTATCATACGGATGAAAAAGAATAAGGTCTGCTTCCATACCCAACGTCCTTAGTGATAAAATATGTTGTTCTAAACTTCTAAAAAACTTAGGATTAAATCGTTCAAAGTCCCAGGAGGTTGGTGCCGTCCCCTCAAATGGATAGAGTTCCGGTTCGCTATTATTATTTGAATAACTTTTGGGGAACACACACATACGTATCTTATTAAATTTAGACACTCTTAGGGTTGCAATCGTTTTTTCTTGAAGTTCCTTGCTTTGATGTGTCCAGGCATAACACGTTGTTCCAAATGGAAAATAGCCGGTTCCATCAGCATATGCAAAGTGATACTGATTATTTACTTTTACAGGACCATGGTTATTCTCCTCCGGCTTGGTGCAAACAAAATTTCCTTGGATATTGTTAAGTGAGGCTAAATTACATTTTGTAACATAATTCCATTCTCCTTCTTCCTCCGGCATAAAACGGATAAAATAGATACCCTCACCATCATAAAATCCTTCCACCTCTACAACCCTCTCACGGTTATGAAATGCAGCCGATAACTTCACATCAATAAATGGATTTCCTTCTTTCTCCCCTATCAGTTTTAGTTCAAAAATTCCCCAGCGTTCAACATACATTATTTCACTCATTGCTTACACTCCTACTATCCTTATTTTCATAACAGAAAATCACTTGCTTCTATTCTGATAACCTGATAATTTTTATAACCTGCTATCTTCCTGCCACGTCGCCCATAACTCTTTGTTTCTTGTTATCTAGAATTATCTATTATAATAAACTTAATTTCAATAAACTATTTAGTGTTTTTAAGTTCTTTATCAACTTAATTTACTTAATTCAGATTATTTTTAAAAATCACCAAATTCAACCATTTTTATCTATTCAGTCTTGCTAAATGTTAAGCACTTTCGCCATTTATTGTTAAGCTTTTCCCAGATAATCCATTTTATTAACACTTAACTATATTAAATTATTTAGACCTATTAAGTAAAATATGTTGACTTAGTTAATTTTATTTATTACACTGAACTTAGGAGGAATACTTATGTCTATCACAGCAAAAGAATTAGCAAAAAAACTCAACTTATCACAAGCTGCTATCTCTATGGCTCTTAACAATAAGGCTGGGGTAAGTACATCCACGCGCATCAAAGTACTTGAAGCAGCAAAAAAATATGGTTATGATTTCACCAGAATAGAGGAAATTACACAAAGTAACACTATTCATGGGACAATACTTTTTATTATTTATAAAAAATGTGGTGCAATCGTTGCAGATACTCCATTTTTTTCACAGCTCTCAGAAGGTATTAACGATGGCTGTAAATGTGCAAAGTACAGTCTTTGCATAAACTATATCTATGACAATGACAATATTGGAATAACAGTCGAGGAGTTGGACAAACATAATTATTCCGGAATTATACTTCTCGCCACTGAAATGACTTCTTCTGATATAAAGCCATTTTTGAAACTCAAGACCCCATTAGTTATTCTAGATGCTTACTTTAACACGATTGATAGTAATTATGTTTTAATCAATAATCATCAAGGAGCTTTCATTGCTACTAATTACCTGATAAGATGCTGCCAAAGTCAACCTGGATATCTTCGTTCTTCCTATCCTATTGCAAACTTTGAGGAACGGGCAAATGGTTTTTATAATGCTATTCGTTCCAACGGAATGTCAACCTCAAAATCAATCGTTCATCAACTATCTCCCTCCATAGATGGTGCTTATGCCGATATGAGCTGCTTATTAAAAAATGATGAGAAATTAGCGAAGTGCTACTTTGCAGATAATGATCTCATCGCATGCGGTGCAATAAAAGCATTGAAAGAATCCGGATATAAAATTCCACAAGATATCTCAATTGTAGGTTTTGATGATATTCCAATGTGCAATTATGTGGAACCTCCGCTAACAGCAATTCAAGTTAAAAAACAGTATATGGGAAAGACAGCCGTAACCCGGCTTATACAGCTAATTGATGAGCCTGACTCCTCAAGTGTAAAAATAGAATTAACTACACAATTGATAATAAGAAAAAGTGTTCTCTAACTTATATATCCTATCTTTTTTCTACCTGAAGAATTTAGTGAAGTTCCACAGAATAAAATAGAGAAGTACGTAAACACGTACTTCTCCCTATAAAATATATAGTTCCATCTTATTCTAAATGGCTCTGTCACAACATATGGTTGAAAAATGATATTAATTTAGCAGGGCATAAAATGCTCTGCTAAATTGGGCTTCTCACATACAAATAATCTAAAGAATAACCTTATCCTACCAGCTTTTCACCGCTTAGGATAAATTGTTCCACTGCTTTTGCTACACCATCCTCGTCATTGGCTGCAGTAATATGATCGGCTGCTTCTTTTGCTTCTTTGCATGCATTTCCCATGGCTACCCCCAGACCGGCATATTGAAGCATCGTAAGATCATTAAGTCCATCTCCGCATGCCATTAATTCTTCTCTGTCTAATTGTAAGCGGTTTAACAAAAGTTCCAGAGATGCAGATTTTTCAACTCCTAAAGGCATGATTTCAAGAAAGAATGGTTCCGAAAAATAAATACTTAGTTCATCTCCATATTTTTCTTTCAGATGATCTCTTACCGGAAGGAGTTTTTCATGCTCTCCAACCACTAGACATTTTGGTACCGGATAAGTGACATAACGAACGATATCCTCTATCTTACGCACCTTTACTTTATTAATAAAACATTCCCTTAATACATATGGGTCATTGTCCTCTTCCGTTATAATATCCTCACCATCGTACGTGAGCATAGCCACACCAAATTTTCGGGCCGCTTCATAGATTGATGATACTCTCCCGGCACTTAGTACGTTCTGGTATACTTCTTTTCCTGTATGACAATCGATAATTTGTCCTCCATTATAAGCAAGAATATAACCACGATAATTCGAAAGTTCCAATTCTTTTGCCAAAGGCTTAATCCCGACCAAAGGTCTTCCGGAAGCCAGTACTACCGTAACACCGGCTTCCATCGCCCTTTTCAGGGTTTCTTTTGTATGCGCAGAAATCTTTTTCTCACTATTGGTTAATGTTCCGTCCAAATCAAGTGCTAAAATTTTTATATCCATCTTAATCCTAAGTTACCTTTCCCATGTTAACTCCCGGAAATTTAAATCTTTCCAGGAATTCTTATCCTTAACATGAAGTCCTCCCGCAAGCATGCTATAACGAAAATACATTCGAATAGTATAAGAAAGACCCTAAGCTGCAGAAACGTTTTTATCTTATTTTTTCTTTTCTGTCAATTTTATTCTACTCTTCCTATTAGTCTAACTAGCACTTTGATATATTTTATTCCTTATTGCAATGATTTTATAACGAATGTTTGAATCTTCTAATACTTCACCTTCTAACGCTCCTCACGGAAGTAATTCACACCACAGGATGCAGGCTGAGCATTCTTTTTAGAATTTCTTACGGACGCCATGATTAAAACTATGGTTGTGATAATGTACGGCAGCATATCGTAGATTGCCCCCGGAATTCCAAGGGAACTTGGAACATAGTATTTCAACTGACGAAGTGCACCAAAAATGAAGGAACCAAAGATTGCTTTTGTCGGACTCCAAGAAGCAAAAATAACAAGCGCTACGGAAATCCAGCCAAGACCATTAACACAGTCACTAATCCATACACCTTTATTGATAATCATAATGGTAAATGCTCCGCCGATTCCGCAAATTCCACCACCAAGACATACATTAAGGTACTTCCACTTTGTTACCTTTATTCCGGCAGCATCCGCAGCAGCAGGATTTTCACCAATCGCTCTTACATTAAGACCACGTTTTGTGCGGTTAAAATAAAATGCCAGAAGTATTGCCGTGATAATCCCAAGGTAAACGAATGGATTATAAGAAAATAACAAAGGGCCGATTACAGGAATATCGCTAAGACCGGGGATTTGTACTGCCCTCATCCCCGCAGTTATATTTTCCGGAAGCTTTAGGGATTCCACCTTTAAGCTCTTTCTGGCAAAATGTCCGAAAAAGTTTGCCAGACCTACACCAAAAATCGTTAAAGTCAAACCGGTAACATTTTGATTTGCCATAAAAGTAATCGTTAAGATACCATAGATCAGTGCTGCCAATGCCCCTGCTGCAAATGCCGCAATCAGTGCAATTAAGAAGCTGTCCGTCGCATAGCCCGCCATAAAACCGGCAAAAGCCCCGATTGCCATCATACCTTCCACACCTAAATTTAAGTGACCGACCTTCTGTGTAACAATTTCACCTAAGGTACCGAAAAGAATTGGAGTACCCGAGGTTATAGAGGCTACTATAAAAGCAATAATCATACTAAAATCCATTATGCCCTACCTCCTTTTTTTCTTATTGTAAATTTATAACGAATAAAAAACTCGCAGCCAATAACAAAGAAAAGAATAATTCCTTGAAGAACATCCGCACACGCTTCTGAAATTTTAAATGTGGACTCTACAACGCTGCTGCCCTTTTCCATAATACTGAACAAAGAAGCAATGATGAAAATGGACAAGGGTTTTAGATTTGCTAACCAAGCTACGATAATTGCAGTAAAACCTACCCCTCTTGTGACACCCTCTGTCATAGTACCAGCATTACCGCTAACCTCAATCATACCCACCAAACCACAGATTGCACCACTAAAAAACATTGTACGAAGAATAATACGTTTTACATTCATCCCCGCATAACTAGCAGTCGCTTTGCTTTCTCCGACTACGTCAATTTCATAGCATTGCTTCGTGTACTTCGTGTAGATAAACACCAGGATAAGTACTATAATTGCGATAATCCATCCCGCATGAATTCCAAATACTTTATCTAAGCGTGCCTCGGCAGGGAATAGACCAAATTTTTTAAACCCCGGAGAAGTTGGATCCGCCCATGGTCCTTCACGAAGGAAAATAACAAAATTAAGAGCGATATAATTTAACATCAAAGTGAACAAGGTCTCATTCGTATTATACTTTGCCTTAAAATATGCCGGTAATAATCCGGTTAAACCACCGCCTATCATCCCTGCAATCATCATCACAAGAATCAATAACCAATGTGGCAGGTTCCCATGAAAAAGTGCAAAATACGATGCAAACACAGCACCCATAATAATCTGACCTTCTGCGCCGATATTCCAAAACTTCATACGAAATGCCAGCGTAATACCAAGAGCGGTTATTACCAAAGGTATCATAATCTTTACCGTTCCCTGCAATGACAACTTTGACTTAAAAGCCCCCTTTATCATCGTGGCATATACGGCAAGCGGATTATTTCCAATCGATAAAATAAAGATGGCACCTGCTATTAATGCTAAAAGAAGAGCTGCAAGCCTTAGCACAATGACACGATTTTTAGGTAATTCCGCTCGCTTTATAGTTCGAATGAATGGCTCACCTTTCCCTGACTTTCCAATACTATTACTCATTCTTAGCCACCTCCTTCGTACTTCCGCCAGTCATTAAGATACCAAGTTCTTCTTTGGTTGCCTTTTTAGCGTTTACAATCCCTGTAATTTTACCATGGCAAAGAACCATAATATTATCACATAACTCTAAAAGAACATCCAAATCTTCTCCAACATAAATAACGGCTACATTCTTTTTCTTCTGTTCATTCAAAAGATTATAAATCATATAGGAAGAATTAATATCAAGCCCACGTACCGGATAAGCTGTGATTAATACATTAGGGCTTGATTCTATTTCACGTCCTAACAATACCTTCTGAACATTACCACCGGACATCATGCGTACCGGTGTTTCAATCCCCGGTGTCACAATCGACAACTTCTTTACTAACTCACCGGCTAACTTTTTCGCTGGTTTTCTTCTGATAAATGGGCCTTTGCCCTTTTTATAGCTCTTAAGGAGCATATTATCCGTCATACCCATAGATGCCACCAAGCCCATGCCAAGACGGTCTTCCGGTACAAAACTCATGCTGATTCCAAGTGTAATAATCTCAAGCGGTGTTTTTCCTACGATGTTCTCCTTGTTATATAAAATTGCACCCTTTTTTACCTTTAATAAGCCGGCGATACCTTCGCAAAGTTCCTTCTGGCCACTTCCGGCAACACCGGCGATACCTAAGATTTCACCGGTACGAATTTCAAAATTAATATCTTCTATCCCTCTTGTCCCATCAGAAGAGTCAATTGTTAAGTCCACACACTTTAAGATTGCTTCTTTTTTCGCCACTTCAGGGCGTTCAATCTCAAGATTAACTGCTTTACCTACCATAAGCTCCGTAAGCGAATTTACATCACATTCTGCTGTTACCACCGTTTCAATACTTTGCCCTTTCCTTAAGAGCGTAACACGGTCACTAATTTCAAGAACTTCATTCAATTTGTGTGTAATAATAATGACGGCATTTCCTTGCTCTTTCATCTTTCGAAGGATCGCAAAAAGTTTTTCTGTTTCCTGTGGAGTAAGTACTGCTGTCGGCTCGTCCAAGATAAGAATACGAGCACCTCTATATAAAACCTTTAAGATTTCTACGGTCTGCTTTTCGCTGACTGACATATCGTAGACTTTCTTATCGGAATCAACTTCTAAGCCAAACTTATTACAGATTGCATCAATTTTTCCCTTCATTACTTTCAAAGATTCTAATTTTTCTTTTGTCCCTAACACAATATTCTGAGCAGCGGTAAACACTTCTACTAGTTTAAAATGCTGATGTATCATGCCAATACCTAAATTAGCCGCATCTGTTGGAGAGCTAATCAACGCCTCTTCTCCCTTTACAAAGATAGAACCTTCCTCCGGATGATAAATACCAGAAAGCATATTCATTAATGTTGTTTTACCGGAACCATTTTCTCCTAAGAGTGCTAAGATTTCACCTTGTTTTACGTTTAAGTTGATGTGGTCGTTTGCCACAACACTTCCGAAGGTTTTGGTAATCCCTTTGCATTCGATTGCATAAACAGGTTCTTTCCCCTTCTCCATAAGATTTCCTCCAAATCCTTTTCTTCTACAGTTTATTTGAAATTATGACACTCCCGATCATACTATTTATACCAGCTAAAGTCAATTTATCCTCATCTTGATAATATGCGGCTTCAAACCAACTTCTCAAACACAACATGGGTGCTGCAAACAAAATTATTTTCTATTTGCAGCACCCAAACAATTATATCTCCCTCAATTTAAATCATATCTGTCAATTAGTCTTCTACTACATTCTTAAAATACCAGTTGATACCGCCGGTAATTGTAGCATCATCCAGGGATTTTCCTTCTTCCCCAATGCTTTGACCATCGTTTGTTTCGATTACGCCAGTGAACACATCCCATTCACCAGACTTAATTTTTGCTTCTGCTTCTGCAATTTTCTCAGCAGTACCCGGTACACAAAGATCAGATAATGGTGCAATATTAATTAGGCCTTCTGCCATACCACCAAAGTAATTGCTTCCATCCCATGTGCCTTCTATCACAGCTTTTGTTGCTGTTGTGTAGTATGCCGACCAATCCCAAAGGGCAGAAGTAAGAACTGCCTTAGGAGCATCCTTAGACATATCGGAGTTATAGCCAACGCCAAATACTCCGGCCGCTTCTGCTGCAGTCATAGGGTTAGGTGTATCACAGTGCTGGCCAATAACATCACAGCCAAGAGCGATTAAAGCTTCCGCTGCTGCTGCTTCACCCTCAGGGGAGAACCAACTGTTTGTTGTCTTTACATAAACCCTAGCTTCCGGATTTACAGAATAAACACCCATAGCAAATGCATCAAGACCACCTGTAACCTCCGAGTTTTCTTTCCCCCAAGCTGCCACATAACCAATTTTATCCGTTGTGGTCTTTAAACCGGCAGCGATACCGGTTAAATATCTGGCTTGATAAATTCTGCCGAAATAGTTGTTAAAGTTGGAACTATTTGATTTATATCCTGTACCATGAGAAAAGATGACATCCGGATACTCCGCTGCCATAGCTTCCACAGTGTCCATGTATCCCCAGCTAGTAGCAAAGATTAGATTAGCGCCCTCTTCGATACATTCTTCGATTGCGTTACGAATGGCTACGGCATCCTGATCGTTTACATTATTCTTTCTGATGATCTGAGCATCATGTAAGCCGACATTCTTTTGCATACCCTGAATACCAATATCATGAGTATAGGTATAACCGGAACCCTCTGCCGGGTCAGTGATATGAATGACACCAATTTTAATGTCTTCCTTTGCAATTGGTGCATATAAGCCCTTCTTTGCTTCATCTCCGGAATTCGCACCTGTTACCGGAGCCTTTGTTGGTTCTGCCGCACTATTGCCTGCTTCCTTTGTCCCGCAGCCTGTAAATAGAGTTGCTGCTAACGCTACTGTCATTAGTAAGCTGAGCGCTTTCTTTTTCATAATACATTTCCTCCCGTTAATTCGTAAGCTTGTCATTTCTCTGCCGCTTCCCCTGTAAAACTTTGGATCATTGCCTTCCGGTAAATTATTCTATTCCTCTCATCTTTTAAGTTAAAGTATACTTCGTAAACTTCTTCTTCCCATGAATAATCAGAACCATGAATAATAAAAAGCAGATATGCGATTGACATCTGCCTTTGACTTACCTCGGATATGGTGAATTATAGTTGATTTTAGCACCTTTTTCAATATTGTTAGTTATTATAATTAGTAATGCTTTCTATGAATAATACTTATAAGTAACAAAAACCAAACTAAGCTTCCGGCTTCAAGGGGTCTTTGAAATAAATTCTTTCTTATAAAATTTTCCTAATGAAATCTTCTTCCTTCCCTTTCTCACCTTTCTCTTTCCCGTCCTCGTCATTCTTGCAGCAGCAGACTGCTTTGTATGTAATAAATGTTGCCAAGCTATCTCCCAGTTGAGAAAAAAAAGCTGCCAGTAATTCAACTTCCTCCTCTGACCTATCTTGTGCGATAGAGCATGCGATTGTAGAAACTAACATTGTATATTCACAAGGATTCATTCTAAACTATCACCTACATAAATGCTTATTGTATTCTATGCAGTTAAGGCAGTTACTACATCAATGGAATAAAAACTTTTCCGGTAAAACAAGCACAGAAATAATTGCAAAACAATTTCTCATATTAAAAAACCCAGAAGTCTATCACTTCTGAGCTTTCAGGAAATAGCGAAAGAGGGATTTGAACCCACGACACTACGGGTATGAACCGTATGCTCTAGCCAACTGAGCTATTTCGCCATATTTATTTTTTTCCGTAAAAATGGGACCTATAGGGCTCGAACCTATGACCCTCTGCTTGTAAGGCAGATGCTCTCCCAGCTGAGCTAAGATCCCATATCACTGTCTCGCTTCCCGCGAACACATTTATAATTATATTTAGGAAGACAACTTTTGTCAAGCAAAATTTTAGAATTTTTTACACCTGTAGATTTTACACCGTATTAACCAATTTTATCTTTATTCTTTTCTTATTTCTTTTGACATCAGAAGAACCAAGACCCCTTGCTCAAAAATTCCTTCTTCCTTTATCAGGTAACAAACTCCCCCAAGGTAAAGCTGATATTGAAACAGATAGGTACGCTGAAACTGCCGGCAGATATAGCGATAATGCTCCTCAAAATTAAATCCCAATCTATTCGATAATTCCTTGATTCCCATCTTTGAATGAGGACTTCTAGCATGTAAAAGATAGGATTTTTGATTTCGTAATAAGCAGGAAAAATGCTGGTTGGAACGAATTTTACCATTTAATAAGTCAACTACTAATATTTCCTGGTTGCTATCGTGAAGAACAGATAACTCCTGATATAATAGGGAAGCAACTTGTTTTCTCTCCTTTTGTCTTTTATGCTGTGTAAGGAAATAAAGAAGCGTAAGGAAAGCTATTAATCCCATCAGCATAAATGCAGTTCCTATAGTCACCTTTTTACTTATACTCTGATTGGATTCAAGAGCTCGTACTTCTTCTGTGGATGTTTGTTCTTCCTTACCGTACTTTTCATAAAACGGGAGAAAATTTTTCATGAATTTTAACAATACATCCTGCTGCTTTGGCACAAGAACGTATTCCTGTATCGGTAATATTATCTCTGATACCAGATACAGCTCTCTCTCCTGTAAATACTTCTCATAGAAACTATGCTTTATCAGCATGCCTTCAATTTCGCCTTCCAAAACTGCCCGGAAAAGTTCGGAACCTGTATTAAATATTATAGTACGTCCTTCTAATAATGTGTCTTTGATATAACTGCGGTAGTGCTCCTCCGTTCCCCAATAAGCATAAGGTACCTCATATACCGTCATATCCTTCTTCCTTGTAACTAATACTAAGTTTTCTTTCTTATTCACCGGGAAGGAAGCTTCGCGTTCTTTCACGAGAGGATAACCAAAAATGAACGAAAGATTACCTCCTTCTATTTCTTCGGAAAGACTAACCATCTCCTCTTGTTCTACCGGCAGCAGAGGTAAGTTTATTTCTTCGATAAGCAGGGACACCATCTCTTGATAGTATCCTTGCTGCTTTTCCCTCATTTCTATTCCATCTTCCCCAACAATAATATAATATAACGGCTGCTTTGCAGCTCTTAGCTCCGATATAATATCCTGATTTTCTTCCATAAATGTATCCAGACTGGTATTTTCATCGATTTTCACTGATTGACTTGGTTGGTCCTACTTCATTTGGCCAACTTCCTCCGCTTTTAATGTATTCTTCCTACTTATGATTTTGTCAAGTATTACGTTATTATATGACACCGTACCAGATATTTATCGGCAGCTTTTCTTAAAATACTAATCGTATAAACTTCTTTTTTCCGATTTTTAATACATTTTCATGTTCTGTTAAGATACAATCGATATCCAATACCTTTTCTCTATTTAACTGTACTCCTCCCTGTTTAATTAATCTGCGGAATTCACTGGCAGAAGAAACAATGCCTTCGTTTACCAATACACCGGCAACTAAAACCAAGTTATCCTGCTCTTTGCTTAGTTTAATCTCAGGCATATCCTCTGGAAACTCACCTTCCTTAAATACTTGTTCAAAGTATTCCTCACCAGCCTTTGCTCCTCTCTCTCCATGGTAGAGTTTAGTAATAATTCCGGCAAGAATCAGTTTAATATCTCTTGGATTTCTTCCATGCTCCATCTCAGTTTTTAATTGTTCAATGTCATCCGGGTGCTCATCGGTCACAAGTTCGAAATAACGGAATATCAACTGGTCCGGAACCTCCATTACTTTCTTAAACATAACCTGAGGAGCTTCGCTTACGCCGATATAATTACCAAGACTCTTACTCATCTTTTCTACACCGTCAAGCCCTTCGAGAATTGGCATAAACATAGCAATCTGCTGTGACATTCCAACTGATTTTTGTAAGGTTCTGCCCATTAGAATATTAAAGGTCTGGTCCGTGCCGCCAAGTTCTATGTCCGCCTTTATTTCCACCGAATCGTAGCCTTGCATGAAAGGATAGAAAAATTCATGAACACCAATTGGTTCCTGATTCTTGTAGCGATTCTGGAAATCATCGCGCTCTAATAATCTTGCTACCGTAGTGGCAGACGTCAGAGCAATGATCTGTTCAAAGTTTAACCCGGACAACCACTCGCTATTAAAACGCACCTCTGTTTTCTCTCTGTCTAATACTTTAAAGATCTGTTCCATGTAGGTTGCGGCATTCTCTTTTACCTGTTCCTCGGTAAGGGGTTTTCTCGTCTTTGATTTTCCTGTGGGATCACCGATACGTCCGGTAAAATCTCCGATAATGATAATGGCCTTATGCCCTAAATCTTGCATCTGCTTAATTTTACGGAGTACAACCGTATGTCCCAGATGAATATCAGGGGCAGAAGGGTCCAGTCCCAGCTTAATAATCAGGGGCTTATTCTGTTCCACTGAAAGTTTAAGCTTTTCTCTTAATTCCTCCTCGCGCATCATATCGAGTACGCCTTTTTTGATAACCTTCATTTGTTCGTCCACACAAATCATGTCATTTCTCCTTTTCTTCATTATCTCATCAAGTTTTTATCGCTATGAGATTAAAGATGAGCATTCTTAGGGGGGCGTATTTATGCCGAAAGAACTCTATTCCTTTCCTTAACAACAAAAAACCGCCCTCTGAAAATTAATTCAGAGGGCGGGATATCATCACGCGTTACCACCTCAATTTTATTAACTGTTCGCACAGCTAACCTCTTCGAGTACTCATCCTTTCCTGATGGTTATACTCTAGCACGATAACGGGTGCGGGAAACCGTCAACAGCCTACTTAAACTTTTATAGTCGTTCGGTGTGAAGCTCAAAGATGTATTCAAAACCTGTTCTCCTGCGCCTCTCATCAACCGGCAACTTTCTGTCAGATTACAATGGTTTCTACTCTTTCTTATCATAGCCTATCATTTATTTACTTGATTTCACGATTATAGCAAATGTATTCATTACTGTCAACCCTAAAACACCGTGACTTTATATCAAGTTCGATATGTTAAGTAAGAATACCACCTTAGGAATACATCCCCGGTATCCCTACTCCGGCTTATAGCCCTTATGATTTTGGGTAGATATTATAATATTCAATCCCTATGATATAATTTTCGGAGATAATTTATGTACACGCAAAGCAAGCTCTGATAAATCTATGAGATGAATATCGATGATTCCTTGACCCAAACACGATATATAACTTAAGGACATATGGAATGTGTTAAGAAAACTATGCTTTTCTAACGTATTGCATATGTCCCTTTCGCCCTATTTACCTTTCTAACGTTTCCCCTTATCATAAGGGACACCTGCTGCTTTTGGAGCCTGGGATTTCTGAGAAGTAAATGCAAGCACAACTAATGTTGCAATATAAGGTATCATCTTATACAAATAGCTAGGTATTCCAAGGCTTGCAAGAAATGGAATTCCAGAATAAGCAGATGCAATTGTCTTCATCAATCCAAAAAATAGTGCTGCATAAAGTATACGAATTGGTTTCCATTGTCCAAAGATTAAAACAGCCAATGCTAAAAATCCATACCCGGCAACACTGGCATTAAAATTTGTGGACGTTGGAATGACAAATACCATACCACCAATACCACCAAGCAGACCTGACAATATAACACCGGCATATCTGATTCCGTATACATTGATTCCGACAGAATCGGCAGCTTGTGGATGCTCTCCGCAGGCACGAAGCCGTAATCCAAATTTCGTCCTATATAATACAATGGCTGCAATAATTAAGATAAGGAATCCAAGATACGTTGTGATATATGCATTTTGGAATAATAACTCTCCAAGTACCGGGATATCACCAAGCACCGGGACTTTTTTTATACGAAATGTATTATTAAAGTTAATTTGCTGAACTCCCTGAATCTGGCGGGCTGTAAATATTGCAAAGGCTGGCGCAAACATATTAAGTGCTGTACCAGATATCGTCTGGTCTGCTTTCATATGAATCGAGGCATATGCATGGAATAAGGAGAAAAGAATACCCGCCGATGCGGCAATCAAAATTGCTAAGAGTAAAAGCGGCTGTCCGCTCATTCGATTTTGAAATACATTAATAAATAAGATACTAGCGAAAGCCCCTATCGTCATAATACCTTCTAAGGCAATATTAACAACACCACTCCGCTCCGAAAACATTCCGCCAAGAGCTACGATTAAAAGAGGAATAGCAAACAACATA
Source organism: Bacillota bacterium (assembly GCA_023457255.1). Lineage (GTDB taxonomy): Bacteria > Bacillota > Clostridia > Lachnospirales > Lachnospiraceae > Lachnoclostridium. The sequence goes on from JAEWMB010000037.1 coordinate 186,848, forward strand.
GTCTGCTGAAACAAGAAATAAACTGGATTCATTATTTATTACCTCCTTCCATCTTATCTTCCTCAGAGCTTTGTGTGTCATCATCTCTTTGCACATCTTTTTTAGATGCTTCTCTGATTTCTTCTTCCGTCTCGCTTCCATAAACAGAGGGTTCGTTGATTGGAGCAGGTATTTGGGCACTGCCTGCGGCGCTTGCTGCCCTGCGTTTACGTTCCCGGTTAGAGATAACATTTCGAACAATCATTGAAAATGCACTAAAGTAAATAATGACCGCGATAATAATGTCGATGATTTCCCCTGAATATTCAAAAAGCTGCAGATAAAACCCACCCTGTTTAATATATGCAATGAAGATAGCAGCTAATAAGATACCTATCGGGTGGGATAAGCCAAGTAACGCAACGGAAATACCATCAAACCCGGCAGATGCTAACTCATCAACAACCTCAATGTATTTTCCGGAACCCGCAAGATAGAACAAACCTCCTCCAAGACCAGCTAAGGCGCCTGATATGACCATGGACCATACGATACTCTTTTTCTCATTAATACCTGCGTATTTACTGGCATCGCGATTAAAACCAACTGCTTTTAATTCATATCCGAACGTTGTTTTATCTAAAATAATATAAATAACAATTGCTGCGGCAATTGCTATTAATATTCCTGCATTTACATACGATCCTTTCAATATCTGGTCAAGCCCGGCTTTGGGAATGTTGGCTGTAGGTGCTACCGGTTTCGAGCGATTCTCTAACATATTAAATAGCGCTTTGGTATCCTTAACCAGCCAGTTAACCAGATACATCCCAATATAGTTTGTCATAATCCCTGCAATTACTTCATTAATGTTTGCATAGGCTTTTAGTAATCCTGGGATCAATGCCCAGAGAGCACCTGCCGCTACCGAAGCGAAAAGAGCCACCATCCAATGCACACTCCCAAGCTTAGATGCTGTAATGCCTACCACTACCGAAGCAAATGCTCCAACCGTAAATTGTCCTGTCGCTCCGATGTTAAATAATCCTGTTTTAAAAGCAAATCCGACAGAAAGACCGGTACAAATGATTGGAGTTGCATAGTATAGTACCATGCCAATTCCTTTCCTGCCATCCGTAAGCGCTCCGGTTAAAATTGTTTTAAACCCTCCGAAGGCCTGCTCAGGATTTGAAAACAATAAGATGAAATAACCAACCAGAAGACCCAGGATAATTGCAAAAATCGAGGAAATCAATCCAAGGTTTTTTCCTCCGCTTTTCCTTGATGAATTACCGTTTTCACTCATCTTCTAAGCCTTCCTCCTTTTTGATCCGGCCATATAAAGACCTAATTCCTGTACTGTAACTTCCTCCGGTTTAAAGGACGCTACAATTTCACCCTCATAAATTACGATAATACGATCACTTAAATTCATTACTTCATCTAGTTCAAACGACACCAATAAAACACCGCTTCCCTTATCTCTTTCTGCAATCAACTGTTTGTGAACAAACGAGGTAGCACCGACATCTAATCCTCTTGTTGGCTGCACTGCCACCAAAAGTTCCGGGTTTCGCTGGATTTCTCTTGCAATTATAACTTTTTGCTGATTGCCTCCGGACATACTGCGGCATGTCGTGATTGCTCCCTGCCCGCTTCTAATATCATATTGTTTAATCAGCTTCCCTGCATTCTCATAGATTGCTCCCCGTCTTAAAAATCCAGCCGTTTGGTACTTTTTTGTAAAATACTCTTGTAAAACAAGATTCTCCTGCACCGTATATTCAAGGACAAGACCATGTTTATGACGGTCCTCCGGTATATGTGATAGTCCATGAATATTCCGATATCGTATCGTTTTTTTGGTAATATCTTCTCCATGGAGTTTTATCAAACCGCTGTCACATTTTATAAGGCCGGTAATTGCTTGAATTAATTCCGACTGACCATTCCCATCAATACCGGCAATGCTCACAATTTCTCCTTTTTTTACCTCAAAGCTGACATCATGAACCAAGGCCTTTTTGTTTCCTTTTTGTTTGGAATAAACAGTTACTGTTTTCACATCTAAGACTGCCTCTTTCGGTTTTGCCTCTTTTTTATCCACTTTAAGGTTAACCCTGCGGCCAACCATCATTTCAGACATTGTTTCTTTCTCTGTTGTTTTCACATCTACCGTACCAATGTATCTGCCGCGCCGTAATACAGTACATCGATCTGCTACTGCTTTAATCTCATTTAACTTATGAGTAATAAACAAAATCGATTTTCCTTCTTTTGCAAGATCTCGCATAATGTTCATTAACTCCTCAATTTCTTGTGGGGTAAGTACCGCAGTTGGTTCATCAAAAATTAAAATCTCATTCTCACGGTATAACATCTTTAAAATTTCAATTCTTTGCTGCATACCAACGGAAATATCTGAAATATAAGCATCCGGATCGACTGCAAGGTGATAGTGTTCACTTAAATTAAGCACTCTTTTTTTAGCTTCCTCCATCTTAAGAAACCCACTGCTTACGGTTTCCACGCCAAGGATAATATTTTGCAGAACCGTAAAATTATGAACTAACTTAAAATGCTGATGTACCATACCAATTCCAAGTGCATTCGCATCCAGCGGGCCATTTATTTTTACTGTCTTCCCTTTTACTTTAATGGAACCTTTTTCCGGCTGATATAATCCAAATAAAACACTCATCAGCGTAGATTTTCCCGCTCCATTTTCACCCAGCAGAGCGTGAATTTCTCCCTTCTTTAACTGAAGGGTGATATTATCATTTGCAATAATACCTGGAAATTCCTTTGTAATTCCTAGCATCTCAATGATATAGTCCAAAGCTTATACTTCCTCCTTACCTTTCTTTTCCTTAAAAAAAGCTGTTACAAAATGGTTGTTATTCCACCATATTGCAACAGCCCTTCTAATCCTTTTAACTCCTGCCTGTATACGATAATCCCGCTATAATATCATATGCTTTATCACACATACAAACCAGGGATGTCACCAGCTATTACGCCATATTGGCGTTGAGGAATGATCTATCTACTTAACCTCATCAATTTTTACGATAGTTACCGGTAATTTCGAAACTTCTTCAATTCCTTCCACCTTTGGAGCATATTCCCCTGATACTAGTTTGGCATATACATCACTATACTCAGTCTCTGTAAATTTTTCAAACTTTGATGTTTGTAATGGAAGACCTACACCTTCTGTAGTTACATCCAATGTTACAATTTTACCGCCCGGGAATTTTCCTTCATAGAACATAGCAATACCATCGTAAACTGATTTATTTAGTTCCTTCATAGCAGAAGTAATTACTGTGCCGGATTCTGAACTTTGATCAACGTCAACTCCAATTACTTTGCCATTGTTATCTTGAGCTGCTGCCATTACAGAGTTACCTACTGCACCACCACAACCAAAAATAACTTGTGTTCCGCTCTGATACCACGAAGCCGCCGTTGTCTGTGCTTCCGGTGTTGCCGCAAAACCACCTGTATAGTGATACTTCATATCAATTTTATCTATACCCATTTCTTTTGCTGCTGTTTCCGCACCAAGTACAAAACCATACCCAAAACGTATGACTGCCGGAACAGCCATACCGCCCATAAAACCAAGCTTTGTATAACCTTCCTTCACCGCTGCATAACCAGCCAAAAATCCGGCCTGATGTTCTGCATAGTATACAGAGTACACATTATCCTTAATTGTTTTATCCTCTCCTTTTTCCGGCTGACTATCCAGGATGATAAATTTCACCTCTGGATATGTAGTCTGCACTTCGTAAACTGCTTCCGCAAACTTATATCCGGGACAAACAACTAATTTTGCTCCGCCTCTGATTGCAAGACCAATGGTATCGATATAGGCAGCAGTTGTAGCTTCTGCCGGCTGATAATACTTGTGAGTCTTGTTTTTCTCAGTCGAATATTGGTAAAGTCCCTCCCATGCACCCTGATTGAACGATTTGTCATCAATTGTACCAACATCCGTTACAAGGGCTAATTCGTACCCTTCCGTTTTATTATTGTTGTTTCCATTCGTTGCACCAGGTGTTGTTCCTGCATTGCCATATGGTGTTTCTTTCTTACCGCAGGCAGATAAAACTGTTAGTGCCATAGCAAGAATAAGAACAAGTGAAATATTTTTTTTCATCACTGACTCCTCCAGAATCTAAATCCCGTCATTTTAATAGAAGTGACTTAATAAGCTTGGTTTTTCTATCTGCTAATTATAATTCGCTTTTTTTATGTTTCTTATACTGTATTTTCTTAAAAATTCCCTTCTCTCATATACTGTATAAAAATCAAGACAAACTTAATTATCCCCAAGTTACACAGTTGCATAGGTTATCCCAACGTTTGCTTCACAATAAAAAAAGCTATTATAGACCAACAAAAAAATCATTACTAAGTGTAACGTTTTGCTGATCTATAATAGCATGCTTAACTTTATGGCCGAGGGAGGAAATCCGGTGATTCTTTGTTAATCTCCAGTAACTCCCTAAATTAGGATACTTGCTATCTTCTATTCATCCTTTAAATTATGTGCAGAAAATCCCAATGGCAGAATATCGGAAAGTGTATACACCCAATAATCCTCTTCCGATTTTGCTAAAATTACAATAAATTTTTGGGGATTACAAAATTCCATCATAACCTGCCTGCATACACCGCACGGAGGGCAGTAATCTACGATATTACCTTTCTTTCCCCCAACAACAGCAATTGCAACAAAATCTTTCTCTCCCTCACTAACCGCTTTAAAAAATGCAGTTCTTTCTGCACAATTAGTCGGTGTGAAGGTTGCATTTTCAATATTGCAGCCAGTGTATATTTTATTGCCTTTGGTTAGCAGGGCAGCTCCCACATGGAAATTTGAATACGGTACATAAGAACGCTTCAACATTCCGATTGCTTCTTTAATGAGGTTCCTGCATACAGAATCGTTGATTATCTCATCGGAAGGTAATTGGCTGGCCTTTTTTGGCACTAATTCACCAGCTTGCCTACAAGCCGGAAAGGTAAATTCCATTTTATTATCTCCTTCTGTCATGAAATGCACATCCTTTCTATCTATTTTTATTTTATACTTTTCTGTATTAGAATGTTAAACATAGAGTACTAAATAAAACGTGGGCCAAGCCAAAGCGTGCCCATATGCTTTCTTATGGTTTTGGCGAAGCGTTTTGTCTTGTAAACTTTCTTTAATTTGAGAATGTATCGAAAGCCCTATAACCTAGTAGCCATTCGCAGATTCGTTCTTTGCTAACTTAACAATACGGCTCGTTCCTAGCCTGGAGACACCAAGTTCAAGAAAACGTATTGCATCTTCAAAGGAGGTAATACCTCCTGCTGCCTTCATCTTAACATCTTTCCCAATAAACTTTGAGAAAAGCTCAATATCTTCGAGGGTTGCTCCCGCTGTGGAAAATCCGGTGGAGGTTTTTATATAGTCCGCACCACCATTCGTAACCACTTCACACATCGAGATCTTTTCTTCTTTTGTAAGCAGGCAGGTTTCAATAATTACCTTTAAAATCTTATCTCCACACGCCTTTTTAATCTGACGTATCTCATCCTCCACTACGTCAAACTTCCCTTCTTTCACATCACCGAGATTAACGACCATATCAATCTCATCTGCTCCGTTATCAACAGCATCCTTCGCTTCCATAATTTTTACCTTGGTTGTATTATAACCATTTGGGAAACCAATAACTGTACATACCGGCATACGGTCACCAACATATTCCTTTGCACATTTCACAAAAGAAGGCGGAATGCAAACCGATGCAGTCTGATAGGTAATTGCATCATCACAAATTTGTTTGATATCCTGCCATGTTGCAGTTTGTGTTAATAAGGTATGATCTACCGTTTTAAAAATGTCCTTCTTCTCCATCTTAGCCCTCATTTCTGTTTTTTGCGCACATCCCAAGTTTGTGTGAGCAGTGCAGATACCAACTTGCTGAGTGAAAGGTTTATCGTTCTCTCTTACTTCCACGAGACGTAAACTTCAGTTGATTCCTTCGAAAATCCGTACTTTTTAAGCAAGTTCAAGAGCAATCTCCATCATCTCCCTAAAACTAATCTGGCGGTCTTCTGCCGATAAACTCTCTCCGGTATATAGGTGATCAGAAATAGTTAAGATACATAGTGCATTTTTCCCTGCTCTTGCAGCATTCATATATAATGCAGCAGCCTCCATCTCTACACATAATACGCCCATCTTCTTCCATTGATTCGAAGAATTCTTATTATCATCATAAAAGATATCAGAGGATAGGATATTTCCTACAACAATCTTAGTATTCTGTGCCTTTGCTGCATTAACTGCCTTTTCCAGCAGCTCATAACTGGCGATTGGTGCAAACGTACCCGGTAACTCATACTGGGAAGCAAAATTAGAATTTGTGCTTGCGCCCATACCTATTACTACATCACGAACATGAACGTTATCAGAAATTCCGCCGGCAGAACCAATGCGAATAATGTTATCGACATCATAAAAGTGATATAACTCATAAGAATAGATACCAATCGATGGCATTCCCATTCCTCCGCCCATAACAGAAATTTGCTTTCCTTTATAAGTTCCTGTATATCCAAACATATTTCTTACAGTATTAAAACATACCGGATTTTCTAAATAAGTTTCTGCAATAAATTTAGCACGCAATGGATCTCCCGGCATTAATACGGTTTTTGCAATCTCTCCCGGTTTTGCTCCATTGTGTGGGGTTGGTGCTGATGCCTGACTCATAACAATTCCTCCATTCTATATTCTTGGATACGGCAAAAATAATTTATATCTTTATTTTTTGTCCCATTTTAGATTTTTTATTTAGTAAAAAAATAGAAAGTTTTCTCTTTTTTAGATTATCTTAACATACAACCCGTCCAAATGCAACTTAAGTACCTAGCCTCAAAACTACATTAAACCCGCTGATTCTTACTGTTTGGCAAGGTTATACGGAAGAACTTTCGCATTAGCTTTCTTGCATTCAATGGTATCAGCGGATAAAGGTAGCTCTTACCAGATATCGTCTTGTTAAGTGCAACACTAATTAAAATTAAAAGAATACCTGCCACGTACCCCCAAATGCCAAAAATTGCTGTAAGAATTAGCATAATTAAACGTAAAAACTTAAGCGCATATCCAAGTTCAAAACTAACCTGCGTATAATTTGCCAGAACAACAAATGCCATATAAAGCATCGCTTCCGCATTAAACCAACCCGAACTTACCGTAAAATCACCAATAATTAATGCAGCAACCACACTTAAAGGGGTGCTTAACATACTCGGGGTATTTACCGCCGCCAATCGAAGTCCGTCAATGGCAAGCTCTAAAACCATAAACTGCCATATAAGCGGCAAATTCATCGGATCCTTTACTATGATAAACTCAAACCCTTTCGGTATCCACTGTGGATTATCCATAAACAATAAAAAGGTAGGGGTCAATATTAACGCAATCAAATTTATGAGTAAGCGAGACAATCTTAAGTAAGTTCCTGTAATCGGTGGAAAATAATAATCATCTGCTGCCTCAACAATATCAAAAATAGAAGAGGGAATTATCATGGCTGCTGGAGAATTATCTACTAAAACAGCTATACTCCCTTCTAAAATACAGGCAGCAGTAGTATCCGGACGTTCCGAATATTTGTATTTTGGAAAAGGATTAAACCAGCTGCCACGGTAAAGAGCTTCTGCCAAGCTTTCCTGATTCATCGATAAGGAATCTATGTTAAGCTCTTCCAGCTTTGTAATAACACGGTTTAATAATTTTTCATCGATTCTCCCATCCATATAAGTTACAACAATATCAGTTTTTGAAGTCTCACCTACCTCCATCATCTTCATCACCAGTTCATTGCTGCGAATCCGCCGGCGTATTAATGCCGTATTAAAAACAATCGTTTCTACAAAACCATCTCTGGAACCACGCAAAACCTTATCCTTTTCCGGCTCCTCCACACCTCTGGCCGGATAGGTTCTGGCGTCAATTGCAATGACTTCGTCAAACCCGTCAATAAACATTAACGGAACACCGGAAAACAGATTTTTAATGATTGCTTTCTCATCTTTTATGATATCAACTTCAATATAGCCTATATTGATATCTGCATATTCCTTGGCACTTTTGGGAAAATCTCCTTCTTTCACTGCATCTAATTTTTGCAGCATCTTTTGTAAAGGCTCATCTTTTGCAAAACCATCAATAAAATATAAACAAGCCAATTTTCCACCGGTCTGAAAGGTTCGGCAGAGAATATCAAAGCTTTTATCTACTTTGAATAATTGATTGAAGTAATTCATATTTGCATGAATGTCCTTACCTAGTTGATACGGCATTTTTTTCACTCACTTTCGCAGATACTTTTTTCTACTATAGTTTGCCAATATCAAATAGAAATATGTAGTAAGAAAAGAAGAAGCCTGAATTTCTATGAAATCTTTCTCTCATAGAAATTCAAGCTATATTATTTATTATGATGTGGATCTGCTTTCCTTATTGTTGTTAGCTTTTATTCAACAATAGTAATCTGCTCAGCAATAAAGCTTTGAACCTTATCCCAAAGAAGTGCTTCTTTTACAGTTTCTTCACCAATTGTCTTTATAAATTCATCGTTGCTGTTATATCCATACTTTTTCGTATATTCTGTTAAACTTTCTTCATACTCTTTCTGAGACAAGGTAATATTCTCAGCTCTGCCAATTGCATCTAGCAGCAATTCTTGCTTTAACGCCAGTTGTACGTACTCCTCAAAAGTAACACCAAAAAAGTTCTTTACATAATCTTCAAGCTCCATGCTGTAAACCATCGCCATGACATTAAGCTTTTCTTCAAGCTCTTTGCTCTTTTTCTCAATGGAACCCTCCGGGTATCCTACTATCTCAGATGCATCAGAAACAATCTTCCAAGCTCCTGCTTTTTTATTGTTCTTAACTTCCTCAAGCTTTTCCTTTTTAATGGAAGGGATTAAGCTTTCTTTGTACTCAGCCACAGTATTTGCGTCAGATATTTCTTGTACAAATTCCTCTGTTATTTCAGGAACTACAAACTGCTCTACAGATTTAATCGTAACCTGAAAAGAAACTTCTTTTCCGATAAGTGCTTTCTCTGAAAAGGTACTTGGAATTGTTAAGGAAAACTTAGTAGTCTCTCCGGAATACATTCCGGCCAGGTTCTCGGTAAATCCGTCCATAATGTACTCACCATTACCATATACGAACTCAAAATTGTCACTGTTAAAGCCATCATTGGCTTTTCCGTCTACTGTACCGGTCATCTGAATTGTAACTTTTTCACCACCGGAAATCGGGTGTTCTTCAGATTTTACGTAAATTCCATTTTGGGTTTGGATTTCTTGCAGCTTCTTCTCTATATCGTAATCAGTAACCTCAAATGTCTCTTCCGATACTTTAATATCCTTATAATTACCTGGCGTTACGTATTTTGTTGTATCTACATCCTTATATCTGCTGTAATTATTAAAGTTAATTACTTCGTTTTTTTTGCACCCTGCAAAAACAAGCGCAACTCCTAGCATCGCAATCGCAAGTATCCCTCTCTTTTTCATATCCTCCATACCTTCCTCTTTATAGGTATTCCTTTCTTTCCATAGGTATCCCTTTCTTTTCACAGGTCTACCCTACTACTTTATCATATACGAAGGAATTTTACAATGTAAATACTTACAATTCACGAATTCTTCACAATTCATTTACTTTAAAAAACTGCAAAACTCCTTGTAATTTAAGTACCATTGCTGCTAAATCCTTCGATTTTTGCTGACTTTGCAGAGCATTCGATTTTACCCGGGCCGTATGCTCTAAAACCGCTTCACTCATGATAAACATCTGCTGATTGGCAGCCGATTGTTCTTGTGTAATCTCTACCAAGTTTTTGCTTACCTCTTCAACCTCGGCAATACGAAATGTTACAGCATCTACCTCAGTTTTCACATTCTGGACTTTCGAAGTAATCCGCCGAAAGGTTTCCGCTGAATTATCCATCGTTTGTTTACTTTCCTGTATGGATAGAACACAATGTTCAGTTTTTCCTTTCATCTCTTTTACCAGCTCTACATTACCTTCAATTACCTGTTTCATACGTACCACACTATCTGCACTGTTTTTTGCCAATGCATTGACCTCCATAGCTACGACCTGAAAACCTTTACCATCAGTATTTGCTCGAACTGCTTCGATTGCTGCATTTAAGGACAATAATTTCGACTGCTCCGCAATTTCCTCCATGACTTCTGCCATACCACGAATGCGCTTCATATATTGGTATACCGATTCTACAGACTCTGATAGATTTCCCATGTTACCCTGAATATTATTCATCGCATCTCCCATAAGTATAATTTCAGTTTGTCCGGAACCCGATAGTTCTACCATTTCTTTCAGATTTCGGTTCATTACTTCTGACTTTTCACGTACGGTTCCAATGTCAGCGGCTAAAATATTGGAGTTATCCACGATCTCCTCAACACTTTTTCCAAGATCACCAAGGGATTCCTGCATCTGTTTCATCGAATCATATTGAGAAGCACTGGCTTCCGTTAAATGTGAGCTCATCTGCCCGCTGTTGTCTGATTACTGCTGCAATAATAGGTAGTATTAAACCTAAAAGCCTTCCTCTCATTCCAAGTCTTGATTTCATATTATTCCGATTTGTTCTCAAAAACCGAATACCTCCTCTATTCGTATCAATATGTTCAAAATAATCTTACGGCTTAAATGAGAAATCAAAATATTATTTATGTAAAATCTAGCAACGTTACTTAATTTTATTTTCTATTCGTATTTCATCCTTATAAATTAAAAAGAGCAAGCAGAAAGTTAATAAAATTATCTGTTTGCTCTCTCTATTCTTATACTTCTTTAAATACTGCTTTACTACACCTTGCTTTTACTCTTCTGTAAATACTTCTTTTTCATACTTTGCTTTTATTCCGCTTTCATTCTCGCTTCTCTATTCTATTCCTCTGTTACTTCAATTTTACGAATTTCTTTCGTTCTGATTTCTTTACAGATTTCATCCATGAAATCACTAACCTTCTTTTGTCCTTCATCACCAAGGTAACGGCTTCTTACCGATACCAGACCTTCTTCTTCTTCCTTTTGGCCAACGACCAGCATATAAGGTACACGGTCTAATCTGGCTTCACGAATCTTATAACCAATCTTTTCTGCACGGTTATCTACTGTCACAAGCACTCCGTTATCAAGAAGCTCTTTTTCAACCATCTTAGCGTAGTCACTATACTTCTCGGAGATAGGTAAGATACGAACCTGTTCCGGACATAACCAAGTCGGGAATTTACCTGCGTATTTTTCAATTAACCAAGCAAGTGTTCTTTCATAACATCCCATACTTGTTCTGTGAATAATATAAGGACGTTTCTTTTCACCATTTGCATCAATATAAGTCATATCAAAACGCTCCGCAAGGAACATATCGAGCTGAATTGTAATCATGGTATCTTCTTTACCATACACATTCTTAGCCTGAATATCGAGCTTTGGACCATAGAAGGCTGCTTCTCCGTCTTCCTCGGTGAAGTTGATGCCAATATGATTTAAAATCTCACGCATCATATCCTGAACCTTATTCCAAGTCTCCTCATTTCCAAGATATTTACTCTGGTTATTTGGATCCCACTTTGATAAACGATAAGTTACATCGTCTGCCAAACCTAAAGTAGTTAAACAGTATTTTGCTAAATCCACACAACCTTTAAATTCATCTTCTAACTGTTCGGGTGTTACAATAAGATGGCCTTCTGATATTGTAAACTGACGTACTCTTGTAAGACCATGCATCTCACCGGAATCCTCATTACGGAAAAGTGTTGAGGTTTCACCATAACGGCAAGGCAAATCACGATAACTCTTTTGGGACTGTTTGTAAACATAATACTGAAATGGACAAGTCATAGGACGAAGGGCAAATATTTCTGCATTCTCATCCTCCTCATCTCCAAGAACAAACATACCTTCTTTATAATGATTCCAGTGATCGGAAATTTCATACAAATCTCTTTTGGCAAGTAATGGGGTTTTTGTTCTCATATAGCCACGGCGTTCTTCCTCATCCTCAATCCAACGCTGAAGAGTCTGAATCATCTTTGCACCCTTTGGCATTAAGAGTGGCAATCCCTGACCAATAACATCAACCGTTGCAAAAAGCTCCATCTCACGGCCAAGTTTGTTATGGTCTCTTTTCTTAATATCTTCCAGATGCTTTAAAAATTCATCAAGGTCTGCATTTTTGGTAAAAGCAGTTCCGTAAACACGAGTAAGCATCTTATTTTTCTCACTGCCTCTCCAGTAAGCACCGGAGGAATTGATTAATTTGATTGCTTTAATATTCTTTGTACTCATGAGATGAGGTCCTGCACAAAGGTCTACAAAATCACCTTGAGAGTAGAAGGAAATCACGGAATCTTCCGGTAAATCACGAATTAATTCCACTTTATATGGCTCTGCTTTTTCCTCCATAAACTGAATAGCTTCTGCGCGTGGAAGGGTAAATCTTGTAATATCTGCGCCTTCTTTTATAATTTTCTTCATCTCTTGCTCTAATGCATCCAGTGCGGTACGGTCAAAAGGAGCAACATCAAAATCATAATAAAATCCTGTATCAATCGATGGTCCGATTGCAATTTTTGCCTCCGGATATAATCTCTTTACCGCTTGTGCAAGTACATGGGATGCCGTATGACGATAAGCCGCCTTACCTGCCTCCTCGTTAAAAGTTAAGATGTTTAGTTCCGCATCTTCCATTACTTCTGTACGAAGGTCCACTACTTTTCCATCAAGTTCAGCAGCACATGCCATTCTTGCCAGGCCTTCACTGATATCTTTGGCAATATCAAGGATTGCCATAGGTCTTGAATACTCTTTTACAGATCCATCTTTTAATGTAATCTTCATAATAACCTCGTTTCTGGCGCTTAACGCCTATGATAATAAAATATTTGTAATCGATACAAATGCTTATTTCTTCTTAGAAAGAATAAGGTTCTCATGAGCGAAACGCCTGAGTGCCCGCCCTTAGCCAATCTCTTTTGATTCCTAGGAATCAAAAAAACTCGTCTCTTTCGATTACATAATGTATTCGAAAGGGACGAGTATCACTCGCGGTTCCACCCTCATTGGATAAAAATAATACTGCATTATAGTAGTAGAATTTCTTATCCCGGCTTCATTCGATGGTAACGGTATCACCGGACCTGATTGGGGCCACTCCGAGGTAGTCTTCAATTGCTTCTGTATTAGAATACTTCCAGCTTATGCATTCCTCTCTGAAATACTCCGCAATTTACTCTTCTCATCAACGCATTATCTTAATTTAATTGTATAATCGAAAAAGATTTCTTTTTTTATTATAACATTTCCTTTTATGTTGTCAAGACGCTTCATCATGGAAATTTTTAAATAAAAAATGAATAATATTAACTTATCCTCATGAAGAATTATAGCTTAAGCTCCATCACATAATCATCCATAACAAATCCATTACCAATATCTGATACCTGTGTTCGTATCGTTTGAAATCCTTTTTTCTCATAAATATGAATTGTATCATGGTTATAACGGTTCACCGTCAGCCAGATTGATTGTAATCTTCTTTCTTGACAGCTTTTCTTTAAAAACTCAAATACATGAGACGCATATTGCTTTCCGCGGTATTTTTTGAGGATATAGAGTTTACTTAAAAACAATTTTCCCTCATCCGGACGGATTCCTGTATAACCGACTGTGACTCCATCTACAACAACAAAATAATACTCATATCCGGAGCCCCTTATCTGCTCTGTTATTGCCTTTACTGATTGGAATTTATCCACCATATAATCAATCTGTTCTAAGGATAGTATGGTAGAAAAATGCTGATGCCATACTTCGTCTGCTATCCCTGCCAATTTTTGAATTGACTCATCATCTTCCACTCGCACCATCCGTATATTCACCTGAACCTTATCGGAATCTTTTGTATCCTTTAATAATTCTTCTAAGATATCCACTGCATCACCTACTAACTCAACACATGGCCGTTTTTTATAATACTGCTCGGTTCTAGCTTCCGGACAAGTATCCGTGAATGATTTCTGTAAACCATCCTTTTCAAGTCCCAGCAGTTCTCTGCAGATAATCGAACCGTTCTTTTTACGATATTTAGCGGCTAGGTTCTGTACCATATCATAGTTCTTTTTCTTTCCTTGCGTATCTCGCCCGTCGATAGCTCCTGTCTCTAAGCCCGCTACCATAAACATGCCCGACACTGCGCCGCATACCTCCCTCATTCTGCCCATACCGCCGCCAAAAGAAGAGGATAGTTTTAATCCCAGTTCCTTTGGAATGTGATACTCATCGCAAAATGCTGCAAAAACTGCTTGTGAACAGTTATATCCTTCCTGAAACAATTGAATTGCTTTTTCTCTTCTGCTCCCCATTCTGTTCTCCTAACTATGTAGCGCCCATTATATACCATATCTGTATGCGGACTCTTTCTGCATACAGACTTCATCTCGTCATAGATTCTATCTGAAATAGATTTATCTAAAGTAAATTTAATTTGCTCACGAATTCTACCTGCATAAGTATTTTACCCATGCATTTGGCACTGCCGGCAATAAAAGCAGGATTATGCCTTCCATTTCACCCAAAACTAATTATATCACCGCTTCAATGCGTAAATCCTTATGCTTTGACAAATCAACAAATTCATTACCAATCTTTATTACAGGCCTTGACAAACAATTTTTATTAAGAAGAATGATTTCACCCTTTTGATTGTTATTTAATTTTACCGTATGATTAATATAAATCTCAGCAATTTTCTGAATAAGAGGAATCAGAAATTTTACATCGTACTGCTGCTTCCCTTCCTCTTCCAGTAATTTTAAAACATCAAACGGACAGATTGCTCCTCGATAAACCCGCTTACTCGTCATTGCATCATATACATCGGCAATAGCTACAATCATCGAAAACGGATTGATCTCATTGCCGCATTTACATAACGGATATCCCTTTCCGTCATAGCGTTCATGATGCTGTAATGCAGCTAAGCGAATCCGTTCATCCATCTTATGGTTTAATAGTAAAAGATATCCTTGTTCCGGATGGTCTTTCACAATCTCATACTCCTCTTTTGTTAACGGACCTGGTTTATTTAAAATTTCTTTTGGAATCACTAATTTTCCAATGTCATGTAATAAGCCGCATATGGTTAGAATCTTAACATCCTGCGGGGGTATTTGCAGCCATTCACCGAATACATGACAAATTAATGCAACATTGATGGAATGGATAAACGTTAGATCATCAAACTCATGAATACAGTATATCATTTCAAATAGATGAAACCGGTTCTTACTTGTTCTTATAATTTTCTCAACTCTATGTAATAACTGCTGTTCCGGTACCTGATTACTGTAGCGTAACAATTGATTCACCGAATCTTTAATTTCAATCATCACATCATCGTAAGTCCGTTTAAAAATCTTAAAGTCTTCACTCTGCCTAATTCGATTTGCATAACTTGAATCAGAATTCGTATCCTCTTCCGCCTTATAAACATAAATACTTTCAATGGCATAAAACATAATCTTAGCAATCATATTTGGCAGTAATCTAGTCCCTTTTACCAATATTAATTGATCATTGCGTGAATAAATATCGCGAGCCGTAATCATACCTGGCACCACTTGTGTGATAGGAATATGTATCATTTTCTCGGATTGCAACTTATTGATGCTCAAGACAAATGCCTCCTTCTTCCTGCAAAGTATGTGGAATATCCTGGTACCTTAAATATAGCATAATACCATCTTGTTTGCAATTATTATGTTTTCCGTTAAGGAATACTATCGTAATACGTAAATCTTTCTGTTATTCTCAGCTTTTTCATAGTATTTATCCTATTATCGATAAAAGCAGATTTGTTTTACCTTAGTATCCATCGTACAAAATGTCCCAATCGGTAACGTTGCTGTTGGAAAACCATGTCCGCAGGCCAAATTAGATAAAACAGGCTTCTTAAACGGACGGAAGAAGTCCTGAAATAATTCGTTCACACCATATTCGCTATCATACGGATTTGGGCAATCTGTAAAATCCCCCAATAAAACACCTCGTATCTGACCAATAATACCGGTTAATCTAAGTTGGTCAAGCATACGGTGAATTTTAGGAACTGTCTCTCCTATGTCCTCAAGAAATAAGATTTTCCCCCTAAAATCAGGTGCGTAAAATGTGCCAATCAGACTGGTAACTAATGATAAATTACCACCAATTAAGAGCCCTTGTGCACATCCTTCCTTAACTACGGTGAGTTCTCGTCCAGGTGGGTTTAAAAATACAAGGGATTCTCCCATATGCAAAGTCCTCCATAACGACTCTTCCGTATAAAAATCAAAATGCTCTAAAAAATTGGAAGCCACCATAGGTCCATGAAAGGTTACCAAACCACACAACTGAAAAAATGCAGTTAGCAAATTTGTCACATCACTGTAACCAACGAATATTTTTGGATGCCTCCTTATCATTTCGTAATCTAGCAGAGTCATGATTTCACTGCTGCCATAGCCGCCCCGGATACAAAAAATAGCTTTGACTGTATCGTCTGCAAACATCCGATTAATATCATCTGCCCGCAGGCAAGCATTGCCTGCAAGGTAACCATGCAAATTGCAGGAGCAGCTCTTTCCTAGCTTTACTTGAAATCCAAGCTGTTTCATAAACTCAACACTTTTTACTACATTTTCCAGTTTGGTAGGAGAAGAGGGGCAAACAAGTCCTATGGTATCTCCTTCTTTCAGCGGCTTTGGAAAAATCAAATGCTCTCTTCTTGTGTAATCACCATTTCTTTCCATAACACTACCAATCCTTCTTTACTTATTTCTCTTCTTTCATGGTCAGCCTTTTTTTGCACTACCACTTCGTCTTTTCACTCAGTTTCTATCTCAGGTTCTTAATATCAATCTGCTTCTTCTGTGATCTCAGTCCTCGTTACCTTGCTTTCAAAAAATAAGAACTGGTCAATCGCATCCAAAATATCTGAAAATGTCTCTCTGGCAGCCAGTTCAATGTAATTCCTAAGAACCTTTGTTAAGGCTTCTCCTTTATAACGGCCATAGAAGATATCAAACAAGTTATGGCCGCGTACATAGATCTTAATAGATTCAAAATTCAATTTTATATCCTCTTTGGTTCTAATCTCACATCCTGTTTTTTCTATCATATGCTTTACACTGGTTAGTCGGTACAAATATTCCTGATACTTCTCAAAAAGTGTCTGGAAGAATGACTCCTCACTTTCTACAACCCCAATAGCCGACATTATGGATGGTTCCAAGAAATAATTTTCAAAGGAATAGTACTTAAGGATTAAAACATTACGCTCTCTTACCCGCGGAAGATTATCAATATCTTCCCTTTCTCTGCTGCGGTAATAACTGCATAACTGCTCCTTTAATTCTATTGGATTGAGTCCATCTCCATCACGTATCATCATAAACTGATCTTTAAGATAAAGTTTGTTAATGTATTTTAAATTTGCATAGGTCTTTATATTGGTACAGCTATTGGTGGTAATGATGGCAACTCGCTTTGGTAATCCGTTTTCATCAAAAATCTCAGAATAATATTTTTTTAGCAACAATGGTAGTCTGCTGCTATCTTGTTTTCCTTCCACAATAAAAACAAAGCTGACATTCATCAAATCGTTTGCAGAATATCCTAAGTCATTTAAGATTTCATCAATATCCGTATCCTCATTTACAGTAGTATCATAATTTTCATCTAGTATGACTTGTTTAATCTGCCTTGAATTAAATGTAAACAGCAGATTAGGAGAATGCGTAGAGAATATGACTTGATTTTTTTTCGAGAGCCGATAAAGGATTTCACTGGCACTTTTTTGAAGCTGAGGATGCAAATAAGCCTCCGGGTCTTCCATCATTATTATACTTGGAATGCTGTTTTCTTCCGCGATATAAGCTTCCAGCAGCGATAAGATATAAATGCTCTTCGTGCCTTCACTCATCGTAGACAGAGGCCCAACCGTATTGCGTTCATGATTTAACACTACCGTATCTATCTGAAAGATTTCATCAATATTAAATTTCATATCATAACGAATTGACTGAGCTCTCTCACTGTTTTTGCAAAAACAGTCATTTAGTTTTTCCACAAAAGAATCCAGATTACGATGGTACAGCTTATATTCCAATAGTTTTGCGGCTTCCATAATACTTAAGTCTTCCGGTCTCTTCTTTTCTATAATCCCCATACATTGAAAACAATTTACACAATACTTTGCACCATCGAACATACATACATTCTCCCTAAGGCTAACAATGGCATCCTGTCCTTGTGCAAGCAGGATATCCCTTTGAATTCCTTCAATATTTCTGGTGTGATCAATATAATGTATCTTAGGTAATAACTTGATTAGATGAGGATTATGCTTTGATATTCCATCTCCGTAACGCACAACTCCTCCTTTGTTCGCTGTGAAACTAACATAGAAACGAAAACTGTCACCCTCGCTGCTTTGCGTAAAATTAGGCACTTTCTTTCGAAAATCACCATACCAGGCATCATACCTTTTGTATTTGCTTACTAATCCACGGTCATGAAATGATCTTAAGTCATCTTTCGTTACCTCATATGTGATGTCTATTCTGATATTACCATCCGGTACATAAAAATCCGAAGGCTTAATCTGATATAATCCGGCAACAGCCAAGATAGCATCCAAGATAACTGTTTTACCGGTACTGTTTTTTCCTACAATAATAAAAGCTTTTTCAATATTGGTCATTCTAAGTTTTCGTATTGATTTAAAATTCTTTATTGAAATCTCTTTGATCTGCATAAATAACTCCTATTCCTGCCGGCTTTTTAATTTCGCATAATTTTTTTAGATTTTTTAATAATTCTTTACTTCCTCTAGCACTTCTATGTTTTTTCTATTATACTGCTTTTATACACATTCTGCACGTTGGATATACTAAAATATAGTATAGAACTTCGTGGATAAGTCCGACAAATAAATCAGCCAAACCAGCACCTACCGAAATGTTTAAAGTTATACTTGAATGTTTCCATATTATGTTATACCCTAACACTAGAAAGGGTTGATGTATTCAAACGAAAGGGTTTTCACGGAATATAAGGTGCCGTAGAACATATCCGGCATACAGGAGGATAACATGAAGCATCTGCCAGATTGGCTAAAAACAATTGTATTACTAACAATCTCTACTCTTTGCTCATTTTTATTTCATTTGATAACCAATAATATAGCAAATATTGCAATCGTTTATATGCTTTCCATTGTTTTCATAACAAAATACACCGAAGGATATCGTTATGGTGTAATTGGAGCTGTGGTGGGTGTAATTGGCGTAACTTATTTCTTTACTTACCCTTACCTGGAATTAGACTTCACGAAGGCAGGCTATCCAATCACCTTTCTTGGTATGCTTGCAGTCTCACTAATCACAAGCACTACTGCTGTAAATTTACAAGCGTATCAGCGTTTAAATGCAGACGCAGAAAAAGAGAAAATGCGTGCAAATCTCTTACGGGCAATTTCTCACGATCTTAGAACTCCCTTAACCGGTATGATTGGTGCAAGTGCTACTTATATTGAAATGAAGGATAATCTTACCGAGGAAGAAAAAAACGAGTTGATTCTCCATATTCATGAAGATTCCAATTGGTTACTTCATATGGTGGAAAATCTTTTATCTGTTACTCGTATTCACAATAACAATACTACAGTAACAAAGGTCAGCGAACCTTTAGAAGAAGTTGTCTCCGAAGCAGTAATGCGGTTAAAAAAACGGTATCCTGATGCAAAAATCCAAGTAAAAACACCGGATGAATTTCTAATGGTGCCAATGGATGCAACACTGATTGAACAAGTTATGATAAATCTGCTTGAAAATGCTTACAAATACTCTAAGAGTAAAAAACCACTGGAATTAACTGTTACAAAGGAATCTGATTTTGTACGCTTCTCTATCATGGATTATGGAGTCGGTATAAATAAAGATATGATATATAGTTTATTTGATGGATACACCGTAACCAAAAACTCGAGCAGTGATTCCACAAAAGGTATCGGTATTGGGTTATCTATATGTAAAACTATTATCCTAGCCCACGGTGGAGTAATAGAAGCAAGTAACCACTTAAATGGTGCTTGTTTTACATTCACCCTGCCGCTGGATTAAACGTGATTTACAAAGGAAAAAGGTTCTATTGTTATTTTGAAAATCCCACATAGAATCAAAACGAGTAAGGAGGACATTACATGAAGAACATTACCATCTTGATTATTGAAGATGAACAAAATATCTGCAATTTTATAGCAACTAATTTAAATGCTTATGATTATAGGGTATTAAAAAGCTTTAATGGTGCGGAAGGACTATCCATCATAACCTCTCACTGTCCTGATTTAATCCTGCTGGATTTAGGATTACCGGACATTGATGGAATGGAGATAATTTCAAAGATTCGTTCTTGGACAAGTACTCCAATTATTGTTATCTCCGCAAGAACTCAAGAAAAGGAAAAAGTACAGGCTCTTGATTTAGGAGCCGATGATTATATCACAAAACCTTTTGGAACCTCGGAATTACTGGCACGTATTCGTACTGCACTACGCCACAATGCAAGTTTGGAGTCCGGAAAGAATTTTCCACCCTCCATCTTTCGTGCAAAAGATTTTGTGATCGACTTTAATAAACATATTGTAATGGTGGGAGGAAAAGACGTTCATTTGACTCAGATTGAATTTAAACTCGTATCTTTACTCGCCAACAATTCCGGAAGAGTTATGACCTATGATTCCATTATAACTAAAATATGGGGACCATACGCCGATCGGAATAATCAGATCCTTAGAGTGAATATGGCAAACATACGCCGAAAAATTGAAGCTAATCCTGCCGATCCGCAATATATTTTTACTGAGGTTGGTATAGGATATCGCATGATTGATGAGGACCCGGCACAGGCTTTAGAAGAGTAATAATTAATGGTATTGATTTATCATTGCAAAAATCATAAAACAAGAGAGCCGGTTTCATAACTAACGAAATGGTTAATTTGCTAGGAATAAAAATGCTGCTGCAAAACTAATTTGCAGCAGCATCTTTGTTCCTAGCCTCTATCTATTACAAGATACAATTCCTTTTTTACCATCTAAGGTTACAATCGAACCGGTGCGCAATATCTTTGTGGCATTTTCAGCTCCAAGGATAACCGGAATATCCAGGCTTAACCCAACAATAGATGCATGGGAATTAATCCCTTCACGCTCTACGATAATTCCGGCTGCCTGCTTTAATTGCTCCATCATTTCATTGTTTGTTTCTGTCGTAACGATAATATCTCCCGGTTTAAAAATTTCTCTTAATTCCTCGGCATCGCTACATACACAAAGACTTGAGCATATCTCACGGTCTATTAAGCCTCTTCCTTTTACTAAGATATTCCCAACAACCTGAACCTTAATAAGATTCGTCGTACCAGAAATTCCAAGCGGAACTCCGGCAGTAATTACGGCCAATTCCCCTGACTTAACAAAGCCTGCATTTTCAGCGGCTTCTACCGCATGTTCAAATAATGTATTCGCATCTACTTCTTCTTCAATTAAAAGCGGTACCACACCCCACGAAAGATTCATCTGGCGGCATACATGTTCGTAAGTGGTGCATGCTATGATGGAACTTGGCGGGCGGTACTTTGATATCATTCTTGCGGTTTTTCCAGACTTTGTAACTGTTATAATAGCCGCAGCATTTAAATCTATCGCAGTTGTACAGGTTGCATGTGAAATTGCATTAGTGACATCCGGATTCGTTAAGCTGTCTCTCTTTTTAAATCTTGATGCATAGTCAATATCTGCTTCGGTACGCTTTGCGATTTTAACCATTGTTTTTAACGCTTCTACCGGATACAGACCGGCAGCGGTTTCACCCGAAAGCATAATTGCACTCGTTCCGTCATAAATTGCATTTGCAACATCAGTTGTCTCGGCTCTTGTTGGTCTTGGATTCTTCATCATAGAATCTAACATCTGAGTTGCCGTGATTACCTGCTTCTCCGCATTGTAAACTTTCTTAATAATCATCTTTTGAATGACAGGTACTTCCTCCAATGGAATTTCAACCCCCATGTCACCTCTGGCAACCATGATACCGTCGGATACTCGAATAATCTCATCGATATTGTTAACACCTTGCAGATTCTCAACCTTTGCAATGATATTCACCGTGTCACAGTTATACTCATTTAGTATCTTACGAATTTGGATAATATCGTCCGCACATCTGGTAAAGGACGCTGCAATAAAATCAAAACCTTGCTGTATACCAAATACAATATCATCATAATCACGCTTGCTGATAAAGGGCATAGATAACTCTACGCCTGGTACATTAACTCCCTTATAGTTTGAAATCACTCCACCATTTAAAACTTCACAAACAATATCGGTGTCGGTGATATTAAATACTTTAAGCTCTATGAGTCCGTCATCAATCAGTATTTTAACCCCATTTTTAATGTCACGTATTAAGTTTTTATATGTAATTGAAACCTGTGTTTCATCCCCGGCGATATCATTTGTCGTTAGGGTAAAAATCTGTCCCTTTTTTAATTCAATCTTACCACTTTCGAACGTACCAATACGGATTTCCGGTCCTTTTGTATCAAGCAAAGTCGCAATTGGCAATTTTAACTCCGTACGTAGTCGGTGAATACGTTCGTAGTTTCTTTTATGCTGTGCATAATCACCATGCGAAAAATTAAACCTGGCAACATCCATGCCCTCAATCATGAGTTGACGCAATACTGCATCATCTTCCGTTGCAGGGCCTAAGGTACAAACAATTTTTGTTTTCCTCATCATAATCCTCCATCTCTTCTGTCAAGCGTACCACGCAGTAAAAGAAAAATATTTTATATTGTAATTCTAACCACATTAAAGTAAATCGAAACCCATAAGCTCCGGAAATTTTCACAACTTTCCCCCATCTTACAATTCATGCAATTTATATCATAATTTTACATATACAACAAGGTACAAGAACAATTCTTAACAGAATCTTATCATAGTAATATCCATTTTACGTAAGGTTCCCATAAAATACACGGAAAATTACTATGTCACAGCACTTATTTATGTTATAATAATCATATTCCTGGCAAATTCTCCATATATGATTACTTGAATAGATAAAAATGGGAGGGCTTATGATAACACAAGAAGACTTAAAATATTTAGGTAGTAAGCTAACCTTCCTGCCTAAGCTGACCAAAGAAGAGATGGACATCTTTTTGAATCAGACTTCCCCCGTAATATTTCATAAGGATACCATTATCTATAATAACAGTGCGGAATGTCTTGGTGTTTTAATTGTAAAAAAAGGTACCCTGCGAGCTCATATGCTGTCAGAGCAAGGCAAGGATATCACTTTATATCGTTTATCAGACGGAGATGTTTGTGTGCTCTCCGCTTCCTGTGTACTAAAAAATATTACGTTCGATGTCAATATACAAGCGGAATCCGATACCGAAGCTTATTTAATCAAATCGTGCGCCTTTCAAAAACTTATGGAACATAACATCTATGTTGAAAATTTTTCATATAGAACCACGATTGATCGTTTTTCCGATGTCATGTGGACGATGGAGCAGATTCTCTTTATGAGTTTCGATAAACGTTTAGCAGTTTTTTTGTTAGATGAGTCCTTAAAACAAAAACGAGATATGATACCTCTAACCCATGCACAGATAGCAAAATACATCGGCAGTGCCAGAGAAGTGGTTTCACGTATGCTAAAACATTTTGAAGAAGACGGTATTGTATCTTTAACAAGAGGCGGTATTGAAATCCTTGATAAAAAGAAATTAAAAGGTATCATTTAGTTCAATTGAATTCTCTTTACCATTGGCATTCCTAACTATTGAAATAGTTAAAAAAACAAGGAGAATTAAATACTATCTTAGAACGCTGTGCTGCTGTCTAGGATAATATTTAATTCTCCTCGCTTTTTATTTTATAAATTCTTTTACACATACTCTTGAAAGGTGACTGCTACTTATTGTGCCGGAAGCATTTTTAAGATATCCTTCTTCGATTTAAATCCTACGCTGCTGGCAACTAAATTACCATTCTGCATTACGGCTAAAGTCGGAATGCTCATGACCCGGTAAGCGCTTGCCAATTCTGATTGTTCGTCTATATTAATTTTGCAGACCTTAATATTCTCTTCTTCTTTCGCAATTTCCTCAATCACCGGAGAAAGCATTCTGCATGGTCCACACCAAGGTGCCCAAAAATCAAGTAATACAACCTTCCCCTCTTCTAATACTTCTTCTTTATAATTTTCCTTTGTTACATGTAATACGTCCATAGTAAAATCTCCTTCCTAATTGTTTTATATCTGCATTTCGATATCATAAAAGTATATGCCTTAAACCGAATCATTTTGTTGTTTCTAAAACCATTATACCTCTCTCTAACTAATTTATCTGTGATTAAGTCACCATCGCATCCCATCTTTTTAGCGATTTCTTCTCTTTTTTTCAAAGAATATGATATAATAAGACTGCCGGACCGAAGGTCTGTATAGATCACGATCAGGAATTCTCACTTTAAATTTATGGGAACTGAATGGCAACCGTGATAATATCGATAAGAAAGAAAGGGATATCAAATGAGTTATAGTATAAAACAAGTTTCCGAGCAAACAGGCTTATCCGAGCATACTATCCGCTATTATGACCGCGAGGGCTTACTTCCCCTATTAAAAAGAGAGGATACAGGGAAACGTTCTTTTTCTGAAAATGATATACAATGGCTTGGTCTCATCTGCTGTTTAAAAAGCTCCGGAATGTCCATAGAAAAAATCAAAGAATTTATGTACTTATGTCTAAAGGGAGAAGAAACCTGCGAGCAAAGGAAAGAAATGCTAGAATTACATAAAGCTTATATTTTAGAACAGATCCAGTCCTTAAACCGCAGCCTTTCCACCATTGAATATAAAATCGACCATTATAAAGAGATTGGTGTCTTTCATCTTGATGCTTTTCCTTTTAACTAAAGAAATTTTTTTGCTTTTGATGTAATAATATTTCGTATTTTCCAGCTGCTTATGAGAAATTGCCTTTTCAAAATATGTCTGAAATTAAGAAAAAACAATTCGCGGATGTTTCTTGCTTAATAAAGAAAGGTTGTTACTAAATCTCTTAAGCAGCAGATTAAGGTTAAATTACATAAACTTATTTAACAATATCATATTTCCAGTCTATGATGCCTCCAAACTCATAAACATTGATATACCCAAGATCAGCTAATTCTTGACTTGCTATCTTGCTCCTTCGTCCGCTGCGGCAATAGACCAGTATCCTTTTTTCTTTCTCCGGTAATACTTCCTTTGCACGTTCTTTAATTTCATCCACCGGTAAAAGGATCGCAGCCTCGATATGTCCTTCCGTATATTCTTCTTCCGTACGGACATCTAAAATAACCAGCTCTTCTGCAGAATCCATCATATCTTTTGCTTCACTTTGTGTAATTTCCATATAGTTCTGCTGCTTCACACCGGTTTCCTCCATCGGTACTCGCTGCTTTTTTAAGCAGCCCGTTAGTATCATAGCTCCTGTCAGCATGAGGGATAGATAAGTAACCCCTTTTCGTAAAGAGAACCCTGCTTTTTCTTTCATAAAATCCCTCCTTGATTCTTCTAAATTTAGCTGAATTTATTGTAACAGACCAAAGTGAAAACGTATGTGACTTAATCACAGTAATTTAATATGAATTCTGGTAAAATGATTTACACTAGGCGAGCAATCATGTAAAATAAAGAAACTAGCCTTAGCAAACAGGTAAAAGTATTCTTTACGAAATTGACTTTGTTCGAATAAGGAAAGAAATGAAATAACATGAAAGGAGAATTATGCAGTATATTATAGCCTTTTTAGAAGGTATTATTACATTTATATCCCCTTGTTTACTACCTATGCTGCCACTTTATATTACTTATATAGCAGGACAGCCTGATACCAGGACCAAAGGCGGCACCTTGAAAAACGCCCTTTTGTTTATTTCCGGTTTTTCCACTACCTTCGTCCTGATGGGTGCTTTTGCCGGAACACTGGGCAGGTTTCTCATCCGATACCAAACTGCAATTAACATTACATCCGGCATCTTCTTGATTTTATTGGGTCTTAGTTTTATTGGTATTGTAAGAATTCCAATCTTTCGCGGAATGAATAATCCGAAGCTAAATAAAACAAAAAGCCAATCCATTGCCGCATTTCTTTTTGGTATTCTCTTTTCCATCGGCTGGACTCCTTGTGTAGGTGCTTTTCTTGGTTCTGCCCTGGTTATGGCTGCACAAACCGGAAGTACAGCAAAAGGAATTCTCATGTTACTTATGTACGCACTTGGTTTAGGTCTGCCATTTTTGTTAAGTGCATTATTAATTGACCAATTAAAGTCTGCCTTTGATTTTTTAAAAAGGAATTCGGGAAAGATTTCTTATATCTCGGCAGGACTATTAATATTGATGGGGATACTGTTCCTAACAGGTGCATATAGTGCAGTATTTTCCTTTTTACAATAAAAATTTAGGAGGTTTTATGAAAAATAAAAAAGTACTATGGATACTTGCAGTATTTGTTCTTCTCATTGTTGGAGCGTCTGTTCTTTATCAGAATCTCTCGAAATATTATGCAGAACGTGAAGAGGAAAATGAGATAAAACAGCAGGCAAGTATTACCCCAACCACAGAACCGGCGGATAGTTCCGGTAATTCACCGGAGCTATCCATAACAGCAGCTCCTGAACCGACAAAACAACCGGCGATAGATTTTTCCATGCAGGATATCAATGGAAATACCGTATCCCTTAGTGACTATTACGGAAAACCTATTGTTTTAAATTTCTGGGCAAGCTGGTGCGGTCCATGCAAGAGTGAAATGCCGGAGTTTAATACGGTTTATCTTGATCTAAAAGACGATGTGAATTTCCTTATGGTTGATATGGTAGACGGATTTCAGGAAACCATTAACAAGGGCAGTAAATTTATTGAAGATAACGGATATGAATTTCCTATATTTTTTGATGTAGACCAAGAAGGAGCTTATTCCTATAGTGTGTATGCCATACCTTCCACGGTATTTATTGATAAAGACGGTAATATAGCAAACTACTATCAGGGTGCTATCTCAGAATCAGTTCTTAGAAGAGAACTAGAAGCATTATCTAAATAAATTAGCTGCTTGTTTTGAAAAAAGGCCTGCCCAGCTCTCTCATTTGTTTTATAAAAACTTAGGAATTCGGCCAATCGAATATTTAATACGGCAAAGATTAGAAAAAGCCACCGAGCTGTTAAAGCAGGGTGACTCCGTACAGTTGGCTGCATCAAAGGTTGGTTACGAGGATGCCTTATACTTTAGCCGGTTATATAAAAAATACTATCATCTCCGTCCAAGTGAAGTAAAAGCCTGTAACAGAGTAGTATGTTAGTTATCTCCACCACTCAGGTACCGCTCTTTTTGTATAATGTTTCAGGTGTCCTTTGTATTGAATAAAAAATTGCCGGTATGCATCAATCAGAGCAAGGTTTTTTAAATCTTCCGGAACACATTTCACAAATGGCAATAACCCTCCTGGGGTTTCTACCGGTACCGGTAAATTACGTATCAAATCAATCGATTTATGCTGTCTTCCTCCATATCGAAAACTGTATTCTTCTCCAAGTTTGATTGTATATTCTTTTAGCCACAGCCAGTTTTCCCTGGAACTATAAGCCCATATTGTACAGGGGTGCTTAAGATGTGTAGCTTTATATAACTTTAGTCCCTCTATCGGATACCTTAATGCATAGAAAGCAGCACACAGCATCTGGGCGGATTCAACCGGCATCTTCACCACATGCTTATCCGGTAGATACTCAATACTTTTGTTTATGTCTTCATCAAGTATAAATAAATTCATAAATTCCTCCATATGCCGTACATACAAATCTTGGGCTTACTTCTTTAGTTAAAACTAGCTTGCCTTTACTCAGAAGTTAATAACAAGCCTGCCTTTATTCTGAAACTTAAACTAGCTTGCCTTTACTTAACCTTTAAAATCAATCTTTTAAGAAGTAACATTTCTACTTGACATTAGCCGGATAACTTGCTATAGTAACCATGGAATCAAAAGGAAATGCTATTTAGAGTGTATACTAAAATCGATGTCTCTATCCTGCACTCCATTGATTACATAGAAATAAACAACTGTATATTGTATTGCTAGGGGTGCCTCTTAGGCTGAGAAGTAAAATATCTACTGACCCTTATTACTTGATCCAGTTAGTACTGGCGTAAGGAAGCACTTAACGTCCTCCGAAGCAATCACAATTTACTGTGAAACTAAAGGAGGTTTTTTTATGCGTGACTTGTTCATTAAATCTATTGATGGAGAATACGCTTTAACAGCACTTAGCTATATTTTTTTAGTAATCTTACTCGTTGCTTTAATTGTCGCAGCTTCTTTCTTTGCAAAGAATAAAAATACAAAGAAGATGCCAACCAAACAATTGGTATTTTGTGCTATTGCGATGGCTCTGGCACTTGTAACTTCTTATCTTGAAGTATATTCTTTTCCATTTGGCGGCTCTGTAACTTTATTTAGTATGTTATTTATCTGTTTGATTGGTTACCTTTATGGTGCAAAAACAAGTATAATTGTGGCTGTAGCATATGGTATCCTTCAATTTATCATAAAACCATACATCTATCATCCGGCTCAAGTTCTTGTAGATTATCCACTTGCCTTTGGTGCTTTAGGTTTATCAGGTTTCTTCTACAAAAGTAAAAATGGATTATTAAAAGGGTACCTTGCAGGTATTACAGGAAGATGGGTATTCGCTACCTTGTCCGGTTTTATCTTTTTTGGAGCCTATGCCTGGGAAGGCTGGAATCCGCTTTTATACTCAATGGCTTATAATGGTGCTTATATCTTTGCAGAGGGTATCGCAACCATAGTAATAATTTCTCTTCCATTGGTACAACATGCCTTTGAGCAAGTAAAGAAAATGTCGCTGCAAGACTAACTCCCCCCATTTACTGCTGTTCTAAACTTTAGTTTAGGACAGCTTTTTTTCGTTTACAAATACACTTTCATTTTTTAATATCTATTTTTCGCTTTTGATATTCCGCAATTATCTATGTTATTTTCTGTTAGTTTTGCATTTAACTTTTACTTAACTTTTTATAAAAAACTGAAACTTTTTTCCATACATTCTCGTCTAATACTTAGAAGTAATGGTCGGTTTTCTTAATACATAATATAACTTATCAGAAGCTGTGAAGCAGATCCTGATAAAAGGTGCAGACTATGCACCGCTAAATCGGATTATTGAAACAAGAATTTGTTTTAATAACATAACCTATCAGAAGGTGCGAACTATACACCATCAATCGGATTATCGGAATATGCTTTAATTCCAATAAGATAAGACCAACTTACGCTTGAATAAAGGAAAGGAAAGGTTGTGAATGACATGAAACAAAAGACTTTATTATTACTCTCTTTCTTGTTTACTGCTTTCTTAGCTTCCTGTTCTAAAACAAAAGATATTAGTTTGGCAGCAATTCAGGCACAAGATATTGAATCCATTACCCTACTGTCTCTGCTGCCTGGTGATATTATACAGATTCAGGATACAAAGGATTTAAATCAGCTTATAACAACAATACAAAACCTTCCCCTTCATCAAGAGATTACATATTCTATGACATTTGATGAGAATTTAGTTCAATATACCCTGCAAAGTAATAATAACATAGAAATCACCATTTCCATTCAGGCACCGTATGTATGCATTAATGATGTCTGGTATCTAAGTGACTATACTGCATGTGATCAATTAAAAGAGAAGGCTAATGAGCTATTTCATTAGCCTTTTTTTAGTATATTCCTAAACTTTTGTTTTACTCCTCAATAAACCGGTTCTCTCTTCGAGACAAGCTGTAAAAAAATTTTAGTTTCTAAAAATTATATAAATCTTTGCAGCAGACGCTTAAATAATTTCGTAAAATATTGAATACTTGGCCCCGCTGACAAAGCGGTGATTAAGGTTATAACTCCTACTTTTCCTCCAAGGAAGAATCCGATTGTAACAAGAAGAAAATCAAAGCATACTTTAGTTTTACCAAAGCCCCAAGGAAGGTGATTATTAATAGTCATTACCAAACCGGTAAAGGGATCCAAACCGATATCTACCGTGATATAGATGGATACACCCACATAAATTAATAAACAACCGAAAAAAGCACCAAGCCCTCGGTTTAGAACGGTATTACCATTAAATATTTTCTGAAATAAAAAAGTACCAAGATTGACAAATGTACCAAATGGAATAATATATACTGCGGTCCCAATGTTTACATAACGCCTGCCAATAAAAAAAAGTAAAATGATAATGCTATAGTTTACAACATTTGATATCAAACCTAAGCGTGATACCGGAAGAGAAAGAACATTTCTAACACCGTCATACAGTAGGGCAACAGGGTCATTTCCGAATAACGATACAGCATTGAAGCCGACTCCGACCCCAATAAATAAAATTCCTATCAAAGCGAGTAATAGTTTAATCCAGAACTTTTTCATGTGCCATCCTTCCTAGCTTGAGTAACCCCATGTTTTCCATATTTCAGGACAATAACCTATGGTTGCCTTTGAACCATTACGCACAATTGGAGTTTTATAATATTTCGGCATCTCCATCAGTTTTTCTATCTGATCTTCTAAAGAGAGATATTGAAGCATGCAATAATCTTTTAATGATTTATCAATCATAGGCTCAAAACCACCCAAAGCGTTGGATATACTATGGAATTCCCCTTTACTTAAGCCTTTGCTTAGGATGTCAACCAATTGATATTTTACTCCTCTTTCTTTAAAGTATCTCTCTGCCTTTTTTGTGTCAAAACATTTCGACTTACCAAATATCTGAATATTCATAAAATACCTTTTCCCTTTCTATATAGATAATAAACATTCTTTACGTTCTTTATAAAACAAGTAATATTTTACATGACATAGGATTTCACCTATTGTATAATAGAAATTAAGTATAACTATACCGAATGTGATCTTGTTTGTCTATGTTCTTTTTCAGGGGGAGGGGTTAAAATGACAGATACTATCTGCAATATATGCCATAAAAACCGCGTCTTACAATCTCAGGGACTATGTTTTTCCTGTAATCATTCGAAAGAGAAACTCAACTATGAGACAATGGTTCTTCACAAAAGAGAAATACTCTATACAACAGTAATTACAATCCTAATATATCTTCTCAATCTCATACCAACTATATTACTTTACACACTGATTACCAACCGTTATTTTGGAAATACCAGCCTTATCCTAACCTACGGAATCACCTTGTCTTACTTACTGCCGTATTCACTAATCAAATGCCATTTTGCTTATAAACTTTGGCATATGCGTTATCAACAGATTCCAAATAAGGGAATCCACCTCATTCCGGAGGCTATCTCTCTTATTACAAAATTTATAATCTTCCTTATTTGTTTTCACCATCCGGACTTATTTGTGAGGAAACTTTCCGTAATAACTAAGCTGATAAACAATATCACCTCAGAAAAAGTCAATACACTCTACCTAACGCTTATGATTACCGCAACCGCAGCGCTATTTCTTTTACGGCTGCTATTATACCTCACCGCACTAATACTGAACAATAGGAGAGCGGCAAACTATAAAGACTTTTTCGATAAGAAAGACATCCTGCCAGTCATCCAATTGATACAGAAATTAGAAAATGGGTATCTTTTATCTCATGATTTTCTTACCATAACCGATAACGAACAGGAGGCCATTGCAAAAGAACCAAGGATTGCACCAGCGGCAGATGAAATTTTCCAGGAATTGAACACCTATGCAAATGATTTGACACTCCTTCATTCACTCTCTGAGAAGTTAACTTCAAATGATAAGACCATATTTTTAACACAAGAAGAAAGCTTGATTTATTATGCTTATATAAAAAATAAATTAACCCATTGGAAAGATGAAAATAGTGCTACGGAAGGATATCTTGAACAGGAATTACTTTCAGAAACAATGGAGCAGTTTGAAAATATCCGGCTGCTTTACAGGCAATGTAAGATAGAAAGTAAGACATTCTTTGAGTTATCACAGCGATATGAAACAGAACTTGAACACCCATTAACAGAACTTAGTAAAAGTAAAAAGCTGATCAAACAACGCATCGACCGCCTTTATCGCGATTGCGACACTTTATTGCAAAAGAAAAATGATAAGGAAAGACTAGGTGATATCCTATCCTTATTTGGCAATAAAATAAAGCACCTACCACAATTACGATTAGATCTTAATGGCAAAGTAGTAGCTTTTGATCATGTTATCTTATCAAAACAAGGGATTTTTATCATAGAACGATGTTGTTTTGACATTCCGGAAGAAACAAGTCTTCTTATAGAAAAAGACGGCAGCCTTTGGATTCATAATGTGGATAATACCGCAAAGCCTGCCTTTTTTCCTTTTGATAACGCTTTCTTAGCACTTCATAACGAAAGAATCCTGTTACTGGAGCATTATCTGGAAGAAAGTATGGATTGTGAGGATATTCCTGTAATTGGTTTACTTGTAACAAATCAGACCGGACTGCATATCGAAAATTTTTCTCAGAGAATGTTCCTTAGTATGAATGAGATTATACCAACTATCCGCTCCTATCAAAAGCAGCTTAGCAATGAGTTTCTTACTTCCTGCTACTCCTTTTTGATAAAAGTCCAAGTATCAGATGCTACGGAACCGGTACCAAATTATAGAGAGCTCCTATTACATGATTTAGAGGATAATTTAAATCAGAAGATAGCACTTTATCATTCTACAAAATTGTTACAATCTCAGATTCAAAAATTTAAAAACTCCTTAAGCTGCTTAAAAACGCCTAGTTCCTATGAAACTCTTAGCTTGACAAGAATTAATTAAATTTTTGATTCCTCACGAGACTTACATAGTTTACGATTCATCTATAAGATTTGAATTCACTATAAATAATAGAAAAACGTTCCTATACTTTCATACGGTATATGGAACGTCTTTTTATGAAGCTTTCATGCAGATAGGCAGCAAGGCACATTTTTAACTATGTATCCCATTCCTAGAAATTAATACCTGTTGATTTTTGGAACAACCATAGGTATTATAATATGTAACAATTACGTAATAATTATTTAACAAATGTAATAATTAATTGGAGGTACTTATGAAATTAACCGGAGCACTAAGGATTGCCATGACAACCTCAATTTTCATAGCAGGAATGAACTTAAGTATAGTAAAAGCAGGCGCAGCCGAGAATGATACATCCGTCGGTGGTATGAGCCACGCAGTAGAGCGCTATTACAACGAACGATTATCAGAATCCGGAATATCCGTATCAAACATAACAACTCCGCTTCTTGTTAACGGAGAACGCCTAGAAGCATTAGAACGTGTTTCTCCCTATGATGGCTTAGCATTTTCTAATACGGAAGACTATGTAAACATACGAAGTAGCTGGAATACTGCTTCTGAAATTGTCGGAAAATTACACCGCGGAGCAATGGCTCAAGTGTTAGTAAAAGGACAAAAATGGACAAAAATCAAATCTGGCAGCGTAGAGGGATATATCTTAAATGAATATTTGGTTTATGATGAAAATGGTGCCGCTAAATTTGAAAATGAAACAATTATAAAAAAGATCAATGCAACTTGCATCACATTAAATGTACGGGAAAACATGAGTACGGATGCAAAGATCAAAGTTCAGCTAGGACAGCATGAACAAAAAAAGATCGTAAAGGAATACGAGGATTGGTTTGAAATTCTTCTAAGCGAAAATAATGGTATGAAAGAAACCGGGTTTGTACACAAGGATTACGTTGATGTTACCTATCAATATGAAAAGGCTATCAGCAAAGAAGAAGAAGCAAAAAAAGCCGCAGAAGAAGCCGCAAGACGAGAAGCACTTGTGCCAACACAGCGTCCGGGCTACTCTGCCGGAACTACTTCTAGTTCAAGCAGCTCTTCTAACTTAGCTAACTCCTCAAATTCTTCCTCCGGTTCCTCCAACTCAGGAAATTCAAGTTCAGCCAATACAAGTTCCTCCCAAAATGCAAGTCTTGGCAAAAAAATTTCTAACTTTGCTCTCCAGTTTGTTGGGAACCCTTATCGCTGGGGCGGAACTAGCCTTACAGGCGGCGCAGACTGTTCCGGATTCGTATTCGCAGTTTATAAGAATTTTGGTTATCGTCTTCCAAGAACGTCCAGAGAACAAGCAAGAGGAGCAGGTCGTTCGATTACTCCAAGCTATAACAATCTGCAAGCCGGTGATCTTTTGTTTTATGGCGATAGCAGTGGCAGAGTAAACCACGTTGCACTTTATACCGGAGATGGACGTGTTGTTCATGCAAGTAATTATAAAGATGGTGTAAAAATAAACCGCTGGAATTACAGAACCCCACTGTATGCAAGAAGAATTACAAATTAAAATATCACAAAAAATCTCACGATTCCATTTTGACCGGAATCGTGAGATTAAACTATGTTTCGCCGTTCCCATTTGAAAGCACAGAAAAAGGAGAGATCCATGAAGAAAAATAAAAAACTATACATTTCACTTGCTGCACTAGCATTCCTAACAATAATTACCGTTATAGCTGCAATTCAATTATCAAAAAATCCGAAAAAAGAGCAAGACAATCAAACTCCGGGAACAAGCACCGCAATTGCAGAAAATCCCTCACCAGAAACTCAAGCGATTGATAGCTATGCCGAACATCAGCCAACACAGATCCCTGAAAAAAATAGCCTCTTAACCCTCAATACAGACAAAGAAATTGATGAATTAATCAATAAATACTACCAATCACAACTTAAAGTAGATAAAAAACTCTATGATTCTATCACCCTGGATGCTGATTCCATGGATGTAAATGTAGCAGCACGCAAAGTGGAATATGTGGAAGCCTACAATAATATTGTAGTTCATGTTGCAGAAGGAAATGATGCCATTGAGTTAGTGGCTTATGTAGAATATGATTTACATATCAACTCCATTAAGACATATGCCCCTTCGATTGATCGTTTTTTTATCAAATATATCAATGACGAGCCAAAATTATACTTTGACAAGCTATATCCAAAAACAGCGGAATACTTTAATACAGTGCATGAACATGAAGAGGTTCAAGAGTTGATTAAATCTGTGGATGAGAAGTTTATTTCTGCTTTAAAGGCGGATGAAAAATTGAATGATTTTTATACCTCCGTAACTGAGGAAACTATCAACCTTCAGAAAAATAAGAAATAAGAACCAATAGGATTTATGAAAAAAGAACAACTCGAATCTGACATTATGATCGAGTTGTTCTTTTTAGGCAGCATTACATATTAGCTCCTAATTGCATTATTGACATTCTGCTTTACATTCAAAAGAATCACAATCAGTACATTCTTTCTCTGTTGGATTTTCTTCATGAGTACCAACCATAATTTGATCAAGTGTACAATAATCCTCTACCTGAGCATGGAATTTACAGTTGTTTATAATACAACCAATGCTTTCATTCTTAATCATATTCCTATTCCTCTCTTTCTTTTGAAAATCGAATTTGATTAAACATAATTGTTATAAGCTTATTTAAGGATTCTAACAACCTGCTAAGCTATGACTTCTATTGTGTGAATTTCTCACACTAAGTATAGTATTACATAAATATCATAAAGTATGCTGTCATTTTTATAAAATGGCAGCATACTATTTTTTATATATTTAATTATTGCAAATTATTTGCATTGTCTAGGATAACAATTTCTCATTACTTTTTCTCTGAAATCGAGCATACACTCAGATAATTTCTTCGCTTCCATTAAGGTTTGACATGCAGCATATGCATGAGAATAGCTTTCCTTTTGTAAACAATGAATTGCTTCCACCATCTCATGTAATTCACATCTCATAGTTCTACAATTATTATTACAACTGCTTTGACAGCTATTTTCTCTTTCAAAGCAATCCAACCATTCGTTTATCATGCAGTATAGTTCAGCAATTTTAGTATTGCATCCAATACCATATTGGAGATGCCCTAAAACCTCCTGTAACTCTTTTTTTGCCTTGCAAAATTCTTCCTCTGCTCCTTCTTCATATTGTAAAAGTTGATGCAATAAACAATAAAATTCTTCATGAGACATACCGGAAGAACAGCACTTGTTATCTTGGCAGCCACAGCTCATATCCTTATTACAGCCGCAATTTCTCTCTATCTCACAATTACAGTTAAGTTCAACTTCACAGCCACAACCCATGTTTTTTTGACAGCCGCAATTTAATGTCATCTCACAATCACATTGCATTTCTTTATCACAGCTTAACTCTTTCATGCAGCCACATTCCATTTCCTTCTTACAGCCGCAATCCATTTCCTTTCGGCAGCCATGGTCCATTTCTTTCATACAGCCACAATCCATTTCTTTCATGCAGCCACAATCCATTTCCTTCTTATAGCCGCAGTCCATCTCTTTTCGGCAGCTATGATCCATTTCTTTCATGCAGCCATGATCCATTTCTTTCATGCAGCCACAGTCCATTTCTTTTCTACAGCCATAATCCACTTCTTTTCGGCAGCAATTATCATATTGCATCGTATTCCTTGTTCCACCGGCTGGATTCATCATAGAACGATTGTACATAGAACGTCCGGCATTGTAATTCATCGCTTTAACTTTATTATTGCAATTCGTAAAGTTTTTGTTACGGTTTCTCATAACACTCTCCTTGAAAGGATAAATACAATATATCTTATTCGAAAAGTGTAAAAGTGTTATTCTTTCTTCCTTAAATCTTCATAATTTTCAAAGAACGTCCAAATACAAGCAATTATTTTAAACTTTTAGCCTAGTATTACATACAAATTTCAACATGAAGCATAAATTATATAGTAAAGAAGAAGTTGAGGTTTTATATGGTAAACCAAGAATACTGTGAGCTTACCAAAAAGGAGATTCTGTCAATTCTAAAACATACCAAGTGGTGTCACTTAGGAATTACGGATGGAAACCAGCCCTATATTGTTCCAATGTATTATTCCTTTGAAACAAAAGGAAATTGCCTTTGCTTTACCCTGTTAAGTTTGAGTAATGGGCAGAAAATGCAATATATGGAGCAAAATCAAAAAGTATGTTTAGAATTTGAACTTCAAAGAGAAAACTACTTTTTTAGTATTATAGTTTATGGAACCGTAACAATATGCCCTCCTATTTACAAAAATTCTCTCCTTGAAGTTACATCGAGTCATGTCTCAGGGCGCTGCTATATGTTATATTAGTATCAGAGAATGTAAAATATCGAATCAATCCATGTGCATATTACTGAGCAGAGATGAATAACTCTTATAGAGAATATCTACACCTATAGTTTATTTGTCTCTGCTGCTTTCTATCTTATTTCCATTGATATTTCTCTCTTATCGCGGTACAATATACAGGTTTGATATTAATCTGGTTACTTCACAGCGGGAAGCCTCTGTTATCATTGGCCAAACTTCTAAGTAAATGGAGCATCCTTATATAAGGCCTCAACTGCTATTGTGACACTATTCGGATAATGAAATCTGGAAAGTTCCAATACGAAAGGCTCCCCTGTATAAAACCAGTCTCCAATAAGCTCGCCATTGATGAAATAAGTAAGACTTTCACCAATATTAGCTTTAGTATACTATGTCAATTGTATTCGGTAAAGCTTAAAAACTGTAAGTTAAAGAGAATATTGTTTCAGATATTGGAACAATAACTCCGCATATTTTCCCTTCATTTACTGCATACTAATTCCCATGCGTAACCATATCTGTAAGCGGATTCAATCCGCAGATTAGTTACTGCCTAAGGGAATCTGCTATTATATTAATGAATATTTTCAGTATTATATTGTCTTGAATTCATGTAAATAAGAAAAGGAGAATTTGTAATGTCTATCTTAAAAGTTGTTTCAGCTTCTTTTGCCTCAATTGTTGCATTATTTTTCCTTTGTAAGTTTATTGGTTATCGTCAAATGTCCCAAATGAGTCTATTTGATTACATCAATGGAATAACCATTGGCTCTATTGCCGGGGAAATGGCTACGGAAGTGGATCGTCCTATACATCACTTGATTGCAATGATAATTTATAGTGTAGTTGCAGTAGGATTGTCCATCGCAAACGATAAGTGGCTTTGGTTATCTCGTTTTGTAAACGGCTATCCTCTCGTATTACTGGATGATGACAAATTATATTATGAAAATTTTAAAAAAGCAAAAATTGACGTGGAAGAATTTCAAATACAGTGTCGTAATTGCGGTTATTTTGATATCTCTACAATACAGACGGCTCTTCTTGAGCCAAACGGTACCGTGAGTATCTTGCCAAAAACTATTCATAAGCCCGCCAGTCCGAAAGATTTGAATATAAAAGTTCCACAGGAATACATGGTATTTAACTTAGTCCTTGATGGAATTATGATTGTATCTAATTTAAAGATTCTTGGTCTGGATGAAGCCTGGCTTGTCAAGCAGCTTAAATCGCAGGGATATGAAGATTATCACGAACTTTTGCTAGTAACATGCAATCATAAGCACGAAATTACTGCATACAAGCGTTACAAAAAGAGCATGCCTCATAACGCTATTAAATAAATAATATCGTAACCAAAAGAAAATGGAATATTCCTGTGAAAAGCGCTTTGCCTTTCCTTGGAATATTCCATTCTTTAATGACACAATCTTGCTTCTTGGCTGCATTATTTAACAATATTGTTCCTATCTTCTTATACGCATAGATATCTTAACTGCAATGCATTATTCAACCATATTGTTCCTATATTGCATTATTTAACAATGTATCGTATATAATGTGAGCTATGATATTTGCTCCTTCTTTATTTGGATGAAGACCGTCTTTTTGGTAAAAGTTTTGAATATTATTTCCGGTAATCTCACGGAAGGCTTGATGTACGTCAATCATATACACCATCTCGTTCTTATTTACCAGGGTATCAAGATATGGCAGTAATCTTTCTAAATACTCTTCTTTGTGTTTGCGCCAGATGCATTGTAAGATTGGCACCGGCTTACAGATAAATAGATGAGCTTGCGGATTTGACTTTTTAATCGAATCAATAATCTCCTGGTAAAAAACTGGAAACTCCTTATGATACGCAATCAGATTATTATTCTTGTCTTGTATCGGAAGTATATCATGCATTCCATCCTGTGCATCATTCGTACCAAGCATTACGATATAGATATCACCCTTTAGGTTTATTGCTTGTCTATACTTCTCCTGTCTTATATAGGGTAATCCCATTATAGCTCCTTCGCTCGTAATATTTAGTACACAACTAGAGGTTACACCTTGGTTAAATACAAGATAATCACTTCCTAACAACTGTCCTAAAATGGAAGGGTAAGCAGCCATATCACTCTCTTCAAGTCCAAAACCTTCCGTAATACTATCCCCAATGCAGACCACCCTTTTTGTTTCCATGGTATTCTCCTTATTTTATCTTACTCGATACAATTTGCTCTCGTGAGGCTGTAAAGACGCACTAACTTTACCATCTGCCAATCCAAGCTCTTCTCTCTTCCATAAGTCCCTAAGTTCAGCTTTTTGAAGCTCTATCTCTTCTAAATTAACCGATACTGTTCTTGTACAATCACTTAAATTAAATAATGCCAAGTACTTACTTCCATCGATATCCCCGCTAGTCCAGATTGCTTCATTATCATTTCTGGCAATCTGTCTCGCCCCAAAGGAATGCTTATTTAGACGAAGTACTTCCTTATTGGTTAATAAGGATAAGGTCCATTCATCATTTTTTCTAAGCTCTGCTCCAAGAATAAGCGGTGAGCGGAATATACTCCATAAGGTAAGCATTGTCTGCTGTTCTTCCTTTGTAAAATTCGTCCAATGACCGATTCCGTCTGTTGTGATACAGATTTGTCCAAGCGGCAGCATATCGCAATCCGGATAACAGCCTGGTGAAACATGGTTTTGCCATATCTCACAATATGTAAACATCTCTTTTAATAAATCCCACCGATCCCAAAAATCATCCGTAATCCTCCACATATTTGCATTTCTTGACAAATGCCAGGATTTTTCAATAACTGCCGCTCCCGGAGACAGACTAAGAACCATCGGCCTGCCGCAGCCATCAATTGCCCTACGAATCATTTCAATCTCTTTTTCCGCAGAATACGGATAATTTGGATAAGCATTCGTATTACAGATATCATCCACCTTCACATAATCCACACCCCAGGAAGCGTAAAGTGCAAAGATGGAATTATAATAGTCCTGCGCACCATCCTTTGCGGCATCAATACCATACATGTCACTATTCCATTTGCAAATAGAGGAAGAATGTGCTATTTGATCACAAGTAATTCCGTTCGTACCGAAAACAGGTAATCTTTTATGTACTGCCAGACGTGGTACCCCTCGCATAATATGAATACCATATTTTAGTCCCATTGCATGGATTTTGTCTGCGATTGGCTTAAAACCTGCTCCACCTTTCGCAGATGGAAAACGGTTTACCGCTGGCGTCTGTCTTCCATATTCATCAAGTGTCAGCTCCGCAAAAGCATTATAGTCCCAACCTTTTGTACCTGCCAAAGGTTCTGACCATTGGATGTCATTGATAACATATTCCCATCCATACTCTTTCAGATGCTTCTCCATATACTCTGCATTACCAAGCAAATCTGCTTCCGTGATAGCTGGCCCATAACAGTCCCAACTGTTCCACCCCATCGGCGGAGTTAAGGCTACATAGTCCTTTTTTAACACTCTACTACCTCCTATCATATGCCTGCGACGGCTAAACTCTGCTATATGTTTAGAATTATACACCTATCATGAGGCTATGCCAAGAGTAAATGAGAAGCTCTAATTCAGAAATATTTTATCATTTCATAGTATATTCGCTCACATTATGTCGAACCGTGAATATTATATTACTAGAGAGCTGGGAACTTAATACCTAGCTCCGCTTATTATAGAAAGGAGTTTATATATGAATCAATCTGGATGGGTAAACAAAAATTTCTGGAATTGTTGTTGCAAACCTTGTAATTGTTGGGGTTGCGGCAATCATGGAAGCAACTGTGATCATGGTGGCGATAAGGAGCATAGTGGCTGCGGATGTAGAAAGAATTTTGAGTGCAAAGAAGATTACGGCAGAGAGAAGTTCCAAAATGAGGAATATGGCAGAGACAACTATGGTTGGGATGACTACAGTAATGACTTCTATAGCAAAGATGACTATGGTAAAGACGATTACGGCGCAGATGACTATGGCAAAGACGACTATGGTAAAGATAATTATGGCAAAGACGATTATGGCAAGGATGATTATAGCTGGAAAGAATTTGACGATGAGGAATACGGTCAAAACTCCTTTGGTTGGTGTAATCATGACAAAAAAGACAGGCAATGCAAACGACCATGCCGCCCTCATTGCCCATGCTGTAAACCTCCAAGACCATGCCCACCAAAGCCTCCATGTCCTCCAAAACCTCCGTGCCCACCAAAACCTCCATGTCCACCAAAACCTCCATGCCCTCCAAAACCTCCATGCCCGCCAAAGTCTCCATGCCCGCCATGTGGATGCAAATTTGATAAATCTGGGTCATGGAAAGGGGAAACCATTGATCTATCGGATGCTGCAAAAGAAATACTTCATAATCAATGTGCTATTCCAATAGAAATCTGCGGAACGCTTTTTATAAAAATTGGAGATCGTCTATTTAAGCTCTGTTTTGACTTGGAGTCTGTAGAGAAACGTCCGCATAAGGAAAAGGAATGTGAGTAAGCATAAAATATATATGCTGCTATGTTAACAAGTCTGATTAATAAAAGGAGGGAATTTCCCTCCTTTCGTCATATACACTATTTTATTCGCTGCTAAACGGTAAAGCACTATCATGCGGCTTGCCGTCCGCAAACCTGTAGAGTCAGGCAACCGCATAACATTGACACCTTATTCCCCGCCTAGCTTATGCATGATAATAAAACCTGCCACCGCGCATGGTACACACCAAAGCCATTGAAATCCAGATGGAAATCCCGGAAAAATCTCAGCTACAGAGCCTATCATAAATCCAAGGATCATTAAGTACGTAGGCCTTGGATAGTGATTCATTGCTTTCTCCAATATTTTTGTAGTTAGTAAAATACCGAGAATTCCACCAACTCCCAAGGGTATCAAATACGGAAGATAAACCCTTGAGATAGAATCCATCGTATTTTGATACATTCCCATAACTAATAGCATATACGATACACTAATTCCCGGTAAAATTAGAGCTACCGCTACAAAAATACCTGCTGCCATTAATAGTAAGATTTCTCTGATTCCAACATTTAAAGAAACAGTAAATAAGTTTTCCGGTAATCGTGCAATTCCAACAACCAATGCAATCCCTAATAATAGGTAGAAAACTGTACTTATGGATAATTTACTGACATCGGCCTTTTTCAATATAAATGGAATCCCGCCGGCTACAGCTCCCAAGAAGAAATATAATGTAGGCATAGGATATTTTTCAATAAGTGCGA
Source organism: Bacillota bacterium (assembly GCA_023457255.1). Lineage (GTDB taxonomy): Bacteria > Bacillota > Clostridia > Lachnospirales > Lachnospiraceae > Lachnoclostridium. Next base: position 229,598 of record JAEWMB010000037.1, read on the forward strand.
GGATTGGTTTTGCAAAAATGACCATCCCAAGAAGTGCACCAATAACAAACGGTACCAGTACTTTTAAAGCGTTCTTTGGATGCTGAAAGAAGCTGCTAACTGATGTTATTAATGAATCATAGATTCCAAGCAGCATAGCCATTGTACCGCCGCTAACTCCCGGTACGAGCATTGACCCTCCGACTATAACTCCTTTTCCCCCATCTCTTACCGCACCTTTTATAAATCCCGTCTTATTTTCCTGTCCGGACTCTTGTTTTTGATTCTCCATATCTACCTCCTAAATCATTTACCTTTCCAGCAGGAACATCCCAGCTAATCATGTTCCCAAAGTTATATATTAACATTACATATTTTTTACAGCAATGAATTGAGTTTAATCTTAACACTATATTACAGGTTTCTTTACAGCATCTAACTTCTTCTCTTTTCTCTTTTCCCACATAGCCCATAGTACTCCTGCCACACAGATAGAAGAATAGCAGCCACTAATTAGGCCAAACAGCATCGGTAAGGTAAAGACCATAATGGAGTCGATACGAAAGATAATAGATGCAGCCAGCATGATTAAAACACATACTGTGGTTGTAACCGAGCTGTTTACTGAGCGGTGCAGCGTCTGCGTATTGCTCTCATTCATTAACTCGGTAACATTCTGCTTGGGATTCTTTCTGCGGTTCTCTCTTACACGGTCAAAAATTACAATGGTGTCGTTAATCGAATAGCCGATAATCGTCAACATTACTGCGACAAAAGCATCATTTAAAGGAATTTCAAATATAATAAAGGCAAAAAATACGGTAATAATATCATGTACCAGAGCAAGTGTTGCAGTAATACCGGTTGCAAGTCCTGAGAAACGAATCCACACATAGATAATAATAAAGACAATGGATAACACAACTGCGAGAATTGCATTTTTTAATGCTTTCGCTCCGATATATGGTTCAACAACATAAGTTTGTGCAAGTGCGGCATCAAGCTCATCCGAAATTCCTATGACAGCTCCTGTGATTTTCTCCTGTTCTGCTACATTTAAGCCACTGGTTCCGGCTAAGGTTACTATAATACTGCTGGAATCAGTAACAGTATCTTTTGTTATCTGAACGGTAATCGGGCGATTCGTTACCTCCGCCACCGTAGAACGGACTGTTTCTGTATCAACATTTCCTGCTATCGTGTATTCTAAAACCGCACCACCGGTAAACTGAGTATCCAGATGAACTCCCTTTACAATAACACCAACAATACCAATAAGGAAGATAGCACCGGAGATAATTAAGAATATCCACTTGCTCTGATAAATTCTTAATACTCTTCCTGCTTTTATTTCACGGAAATATTTTGTGTTATGGAACCGGTCCATGTCAAGGAAAGAAAGCAAAATAGTCTTAGATAAAAATACTCCTACTAAAACATTGACAAGCATACCGACTAAAAGTGTATAACCAAAGCTTAACATTGCTCCGGAACCAAATATCATAAGGATTACCGCAACTACGGCAGTTGTTACATTCCCATCTAATACAGAGGAAAAGGCATTCTTATATCCGTTATAAACAGCAGAACGATAAGTTACCCCTTTCTTCACCTCTTCCGAGATACGTTCGGATATAATAATATTGGCATCTACTGCCATTCCGACAGAAAGGATGATACCTGCAATACCCGGTAACGTGAGGGTATACTGCGGCACCGAGATTGCCAGTAACTGCAATACCATCTGTAAGACAAGTACGATACAGGCAACAAAACCCGGCAGCTTATATAAGCTGATCATAAAAATACAAACAAATACAAATGCGCAAGCTCCTGCCGCTAACATTACATTTAATGCATTATTACCAAGGGTTGGACTGATAGTACGGAAACTTGATGTAGTCAAAGAAAATGGCAATGCCCCTGCATTGATTTTCCCAGACAGGCTTTTTGCTTCCTCAAAACTCTCTATATTGTCAATAACCGCTTTGCCACCCGAGATTTTACTCTTAACATAAGGAGATGAGATTAATTCGTTATCCATGTAAATACTCATCTGCTTATTGATTAACTTTCCGGTTGCTTCTTCAAATAGCTTCGCTCCCTCGTTATCAAAGGTAAGCTCTACCACATTTTTCACTTGAACATTTGTGCTTATGCGTTTTGGAGTACTATTAATTATGTGCTTTCCATCAATTAAAATATTCCCCTGAGGGTCACGGAAACTAAGCTGCGCCATCTCACCAATTTCTTGGATTGCTTTCTCCGGATTATAATCTTTTTCATCCGATTTCCAAGGGAAACGGACGATAATATAACCACCGTCCTTATCTACTGTTACCTCACGATCCGTAATGTATTTATTATCCAATCGGATTTCAATAATATCTCTGGCACTTTCAAGTTCTGCGGCAGTAGCCTTTCTGCTAAGTCCCTGAGGTTCAAAGATTGCTTCTACACCTCCACGGATATCAATGCCAAAACGCATCCTTTGAACACTCTTAAAATTATCTCCCAGTCCAAAAACAGCTAATAAAACTGAGAGTAAAATAACCGCCAGGCACGCAAAAAGTGTGCCTTTCCCATGGCGAATTCTTTTTGTTGTCTTTTTCTTGTTGGATGAAAATGTATCCTTATATTCTGACATAACATACCTCACTTTGACTTTAAAAAATTTTTAACCTTGTAATATCCTGCACCTATCTTTTTTCCCATCCACCTTATGGATATAATGAATCATATTGAATGGCAGATTAAGAATTTCAATTAGTTTTCGATTACTTTTTATTATACCATAGAGATTTATGATAAAAAACATCGTTTGGCAAAGCAGTAAGCTTGTACCAAAATCCAGAATTTTATTCTGCTCTAACTCATTTTCAAAGCAAATATCATTGCTATATGCTTTTGTTTTATTGGACTCTTTTGAAAAGCCTGCGTTGATTTTGTTAGACTTTATAAGCGAAAAAAAAGGATATGAACCACCGTAAGGTGCAAATATCCCACTAAGTAAGAAGAACGCTGCCAAAGCCGATGCTGTCATCTTATGTAATTGTAACATTTTAACTCCCATCTGCGTGCTTTAGCACACATACAAATCAATTTTTCAACCTGACGCCTCCCATAGCCGTCTTCCAAATATATACTGTATATATAACACTTATTTTATTTTGGGACAATCCTTCTAAACTATCCTTAGCATAATCTTAACAAACGAAAGATTTAAGACGAAGGCTTATGTCATACGCCGGGAAACAAGAAGGTCTAAAAGCTGTTCTTATAAAATTAATAACTTCTTATTCTGTCATTACTATCGTCCACAGTCTTTTCAATTTCCTTGATGATAACATAGTATCCATAATCCTCTCTTACTTTAACGTAGACTCTATCCCCTGCTTTATGTCCTAGAATTGCTTTCCCAAGGGGTGATTCGATGCTGATTAACCCTTGCAAAGAATTCTCACGTATAGTGGTAGTCAACTTAAACTTTTCTGTTTCATCCTCTTCCTCAAAATAGATGGAAACAGTATTATTAATTCCTGCCTCCTCTTTTGTTGAGTGATCTTCCATAATCTCCGCTGTCTTTATCATGTTTTCAAGATAACGGATTCTACTCTCATTCTTGTTCTTATCTTTTTTCGCAGCATAATACTCAAAATTTTCACTTAAGTCACCATGTGCCCTGGCTTCCTTTACAGCTTCGATTGCTTCTTTCCGTACAATGAGTTTACGGTATTCAATTTCCTCCTGGATTTTAACGATATCGCTTTCTGTTAATCTATTATACATGTTAACCTCGATTCCGGTGTATTCACGCCTTTTGCAGGATAAAACTTGTTCTTTTACCACCCTACGATACCATCTATAGAGTTTTTTATATTGTATTATGCTATGATAACGCTACATCAAGTATCATCATGATTAAAAATCCCAGAGCAAACCCAATCGTTGCCGTATTGGAATGCACTCCTTCTGATGCCTCCGGTAATAATTCCTCTACCACGACATAAATCATAGCACCGGCTGCAAAAGACAGCAGATATGGTAATATCGGTATAATAAAACTTGACAATAAAATAGTAATAGCTGCTGCAACCGGCTCTACAATACCGGATACCATTCCATATGCAAACGCTTTGCTCTTACTGCTTCCTTCACTCTTTAGAGGAAGTGAAATTATTGCTCCCTCCGGAAAATTTTGAATGGCAATCCCAATGGCTAAGGCAATGGCTCCCGCCAAGGTGATATCACTTTGGTTGGAATAAAGCCCGGCAAATACAACACCTACAGCCATCCCCTCCGGAATATTATGAAGTGTTACGGCAAGAACAAGCATCGTTGTCTTCTGTAAAGAACTCTTTCTGCCTTCCGGTTCTTTACTATTTAAGTGTAGATGCGGTATAATGCGGTCCATCATAAGTAAAAATAAAATTCCCAGCGCAAAGCCAACTGCTGCCGGAAAAAAAGCAAACTTCCCCATTTCCTCCGACATATCAATCGCCGGAATTAATAGTGACCAAACCGATGCCGCTACCATGACACCGGATGCAAAACCTAGCAGAGATTTTTGCACCAGTGGTTTTATCTTATTTTTTAGGAAAAATACACATGCCGCCCCCAATGCTGTTCCAACAAACGGTATTAATATACCAAGTGTAATATACATAACCCCACTCCTTTCAAAGTTTTCAAATTTATAAATCGGATAGTCTTTGCTCAATCCTTCTTTTTTCATTTCTAAGGGATGCCAACAAGGATTCAACTTTGTTACAGTATCTCGTTAATTCCTCAATATTAGACACAAGCTTATCCCTCACACTCCAGTCAGTGAATATATTATCAAATGCAATATCAAAAAAACGGGTACTTCCATCAATATGATTTAAGTTTGAGTCAAATGCAATCTTAACATCCTTTAGCTCTTTTGCCATACGGTTAATGGCGGACTGCAATTGAGAAACCATTGCAGCTGCATTATCTATCTTATCATATTTCACAAGATCAGAAATCAATCCTCCACGAAAGAAGGTATCATAGGTGGCCCATGATTTCGCGCTTTTGTATTGATCCAGCGCAGCTTTCGCCAACTCATATACCCTATTTGCTGCCATAATTGCTTCCTCAAGCTCTTTCTTTTGGGAATAGAGCTTTTTCCTAACCTCTTCTTCCTTTTGGGCTAATTCCATTCCTTCCGGATAATTATTGCGTATCTCCTGCTTCTTTCCTTTTATCTCTTGCTCTTTACGGTTTATCTCATTTTGATAGCGGTTAACCTCAGCTTGTAAGTCCTCTATTATTATAATAAACTCATCATATTTCTCTTTCGCAGCAAGGTATTCCCTAGTTTCTTTCTCATACTCTTTTTGATAATTTCCTGATATTCTTTTTAATATAGTTCCTATCGAGTTCTTCTCTAATTGCTTTACATCATAATGCTCCCGATATAAGTCATCCGTGTATTTTTCCAGCTCTTTCTTTTTTCTCTTTAACACTTGTTCTTCTCTGAACTTTCTTTGCTGTAAGACCAAAATCTCCTGTTCTAATTGCATTAATCCATTACATGCTTCTTGATACGTCACAAAAAAACCTCCTTTGTAAACATTCTCATATTTAGTTTACCGTAAGTATTATCTAATGTAAATATAATATTCCAATCTATTATAGTTATGCTGCCCAGATAACCTTAGAAATAAAGCACGCCTCATTTTTAAAGATTTTTTACTAGAAATTATGACAAACGGAATATTCTTATGACTATTACATTTTCATAAGAATATTCCGTTTAAAATTTTACTTATCCTACATAAGAGCTTATTGTCTTATTCGCAGCTCTATTTTTGCTTCTTCCAAAACTTCGATAGCTCTGTCACACCAAATATCAAATTCTACATCCAAACTCTGGCATTCCGGATGGTTTAATACATATTCTATGGTTTCTGCTACTCCTTGATCAAAGCGTTTTACTGCGGTAAAATCAGGCACCAGACGTTTTAATTTTGAGTTATCAAAGACTACGGAATTGGCTTTATCTCCAAGTAGGCTGCCATGAAAATCATAATCACTGACAGCAGCTAAAAAGCTTGAGGAAACATAATATGGTTTCAACTCTACCGATAAACAGTCTGCGATACACCGGTATATTTGATTCCAAGTCAATGCTTCGTCGGAGGTAATCTGTACACTTTCGCCGATTGCGTGTATGTTTCCCATCAGCCCCAGAAAACCTTTTGCAAAATCACTGCTGTGTGTCATTGTCCAAAGCGAAGTTCCATCCCCATGAATAATCACCGGTTTCCCTTGTCTCATTCGTTCAACTACCTGATAGCTGCCTTTTCTGCCATGTACTCCAAGGGGGATTGATTTTTCATCATAGGTATGACTCGGCCGTACAATCGTCACCGGAAAGCTTTCTTCCCGATATAATTTCATTAAGTAATCTTCACAGCGAATTTTATTTCTTGAATATTCCCAGTATGGATTCGATAATGGTGTTCCTTCGTTAATACGATAATCTGACAGCGGTTTTTGGTAAGCGGACGCAGAACTGATAAATATAAATTGCTTTGTTTTTCCTTGGAATAACCGATGGTCTCTTTCCAAATGCTCCGGTACAAAGGCGATAAAATCTGCCACAACATCAAAATGTAAGTCCTTTATCAGCTCCCTGACCTTTTCTTCTTCCTTAATGTCAGCAGTTATTGTTTTAACGTTAATAGGTAGATTTTCATTGTGGTTTCCCCTATTTAACAAATATAATTCCCAATTTTGCATTAACAATTGTTTTGAAATTGCCTGACTTATCGTTCCTGTACCACCGATAAACAATGCTCTCATGCCTGACCTCCCATTGATTGCTTTAATCTAACCCGCTCCATAAAAATCAGCTACAACCTTCTCTGCCGGCTTTCCGTAGATATCATAACCACTATGTTTTAACACTTCCGATAAGGAATATTGGTTCCATGCCCAGTCCCATATAGCCAGTCCCTGCACCCAGTCTCTTCTTTTTATAGCCTCTATCATGGAATGATACCACTCTGCCTGCCCCTCTAAATCAATGTTTCCACGCATCGACCAATTATTTGGTACAAGATTCGAGCCTTTTACGGACATACACCCGCACTCTGCAAAAAAGAAGGGTTTATCAAATCTCTTTACTACAGTCTCAATACGATCCAACTGCTTCTCCCAGTCATCCATAGGATAATAACCACTGGAAGAGATTACATCCACAGCATCCCACCATGACACATTATGCTCCTGATATTTATCCGTATTATACGAAACCAAACCCGAAAATCCGGTACGAATCTCTTTTATTAGATTTCTCCATTCTTTTTCCCGGTGCTCAGTCTGTACCATCTCACAACCTGCTATCAACATTTCACATTTTGTTTTTTCTGCAATCCTTGCATAATGCAACTGAAATTCTGTATAAGCTCGAAACCAATTCCCCCATTTGGGTTCACAAGGTACATCCTCTTCAAAAAAGCTGATAAAAGCTCTCCATGTTCCATTTTTACAATTAACCGTCGGTTTTAATGCTACCCTAAGCTTTAACGATTTTGCATAGGATATCATATCAATTAACTCCTTATCCCCTACTGTAGCGTTCGATTGATAATCAATCTCCTCCGATTGAGGAGTCTCTTGAAGTCCATTCGGAACAAGGATGATAAAATTTGCATTTGTACGTTCCTTAAGGTTTCTAAGGCTTTGAAATGCTTCCTCTCTTTGAAAACTCCCTCTGTGGCAAAATGGTGCAAACGTGACTCCCTTTATGTATTCCATACCGTTACCTCATCCCCTCCTTATATGCCTTATCTATTATGAAACGGATTACTTCAATCCTATCTTTTTCCAGTATAGCATTTCAGACATAACTGTGATAGAATGAAACCGAATAAAAATCGTATCAATCTATTTTTGTTAGAATTACAAAAACAGCAGGAAAATACTTTAATTATGCAGATTTCCGGATCCTAAGGTTTATAAAACAGACGCTTAAGCGTCGGAACTGAGGTTTTTATGCAGTACCTTTTTGAAAAAAGTGATATACTGAATGCACCTGTGGAAGCGTTCTATTTTGATACCCGCTATGAAACGTTTCCTATCCGTCCACATTGGCATTATTTTATGGAAATCATCTATATGCTGGACGGTATGGCACAAATAAATGCCGGCGAAGAATCTTATCTGCTCTCCTCCGGTGATATGATAATCTTTCATCCCAAAACGATACATGCAATTTATGCAGTTACTATGGAACCGATTCAATATGCTGTTTTAAAATTCGATATTAACCGGCTTCAAATGACTTCAAACTACGCTCCTAAGATGAGAACCTTATTCCAAAGTGCGGAAGGGAATCCTTCTTGCCCTATCTTTTTTTCTGCCAAAAGTTTAAGCGAGACCGATATTCGTTCTCAAGTCCTTCCATGCATCGATGAAATAAAAGAAAAAGATTATGGTTATGACTTGATCCTCCATGCAAAACTATACATACTTCTTTCCGAAATCATCCGAATTTGGCGCAGGAATGGTTTTGATACCGCTAAATTATTGGCATCCGTTGAGGAAACAGATACCATTTACACAATTACGGAATATATGGATGCACATTGTACCGAATCCATTAAGGTGACTGATATCGCATTAAAGTGTAATATGAGTTATAGTCATTTCGCCAAGACCTTTCGGGGTATTTACGGACAAACCTGTAAGGACTTTTTAGAATATCTCCGAGTTTGCAAAGCGGAGGATTATCTGATTTTTACTGATTATGATTTAACCTATATCAGCCAAGAAACCGGTTTTTGTGATTGCAGCCATCTAATCAAGGCATTTAAAAAGGTAAAGGGAGTTACACCAAAGCAATACCGTTTGGCACATAAAGTAAGCAGATCCTCAAATACATGATTCGGAATTCTCTCTTACCATAATTCCTCAAAAAAAGAAATAGACCGTAAAGATTACCATCTATTCCTTTTCTATTTTGTTCGTTTCGTATTATACAAAAGTTCATTACCAGGAATATTTCGCTTCCCCTTTTTCCTTCTTCTCAATTAATCCATCCTGCAATGAGCGTAACAATATCTTTTCCCTTAAACATAAATCATCTAACTTTACAATTACATCATTCAGCATCTGCCTGTTTTTTAACAGGTTATATTTCATTACTATATTACGTAATAAAAAGAATTCCGATGCTAATGTTTCAAAATCAGAGGTATTAACACTTCCCTCCATCAGATAGCCATACTCTGACAAATATTCTACCCGCTGCTTCATCAACAATTTGTGTTCATACAGCAGGTGGAATGGGCGAAGATCTACATCACCATTAGAACACAATAAAAGTTTGTTACGAATCACTTCGGCAACTTGTAAGCCAAACTCACAAGGCTGTTCATATCTTACATCAAAGGTATCCTTAGACTCTAAGTAGCGTTCCAAACCGTCAGCTATTTGCTTAATATTAATATAGCTTTTCACTTCAGGATTTACCGACAATACTCCCACATCCGTCATAAAATCGTATCTACTGTCAATCGAATTGTAGGACTGCTCGATTTCACAAAAGGAGCATTCGGCAAATACGAATTTTCCATTCTGCAAATTATCCGCAAGGTAAACGATATCCTTTTCTAAATCATAGCCATAGATAAAAACCTCATGATACATATGCTGCTTTTGATAAAACCACTGTGCTGCTTTTATATAAAACCGGTCCACATACAAAAACACATATTCATTTTCGTTAATAGCTTCTATAATCAGCTTTTTAATATCCCCTGAAAATCCTTTTGTTATGATATATTTTGGGAGGGTACGAAAGGATATGGATGGGCAATGGCTTAATAGCAGGTGATGATTGTCAAATGTAACGATGTCCCACCCTTTACTATACCTAAGCTGGATAAAGTTATTATGTATCCAAGGAATCATACTATCCGGTAAGACAGAAAATAATAGTCCGTAGGCAGTATAACATGTAATCTCTGGTTTCTTAGTTTGTAAAATCTTTTGCTCCATCTACATTCCTCCTTTATACTTTATAGTAAAATGTTATATTACATTACTTTGCATCTGGCACATTGTATTAACAATAGAATTATAATTTACATATTCTACATATTTCTTATATTTATACTATCATATAATGTATTATTATACAATGTATTTTCCTGATTTTCCCTTCTCTGGATTCTATCCGGAGATTATTTTTAACCGATAGCGCATCCTATTCTGCTTTCATTATGCTTCCATAGTTAGAAACAATATGGATTTAAATTTTTTCATTCTTTTCCAACTATAAAAAGAAAGGGCCACAATCGGAAACAATTCCGTGTCCCGACCGTGGCAGCTTTTACTTTCGATATAATACGTAATCTGTAATTTCTTTTCGAAACCCAACCGCAGACAGTGCTTCTTCTGCTTCTTTTGGATACTCTTTTATGATAAGACGAGTACCGTTTGGGTAAAAGCATTTTCTCTCATAGTCAAGAACAAAGCGTTCCAGAGCAGTTTTTAATTCCTCAAATCCAAATACCCTCAGGGTTTTTCCCTGACGCTCAAATACTGCAATTGGTACTCCACAGGACAATGCAACCACAGTCCCTGCAACTTGGACAAAGGAACGGTCTTTCTCATACGGTAGGTATTTTCCCCAGATTTGATATGGGTCCATCGCAGAGAGCCATAGAATTTCTTTTTTCGGATGCTCTAATGTATACATTGTGGAGATAAAGTCCTTTTCGCGAATAAATTGTATTCCCGAGAGCCCTTCCACAAAATATCCCCTCCTCGCTCTTTCGGTATATTCCCATACACTAAGTTCTTTCAAAGCATCCGCCCAGGAAATTCCTCTGACCGTCTCTTTGCATACGATAACCACCTGGTCAAACAATCGTTCCAACTTTTGTTCCATCGTTCCTTCTTTTAATGGTCTGACTACTTCAAACCTTCCAGAGGACATCATCATTACCCTTGCATTTACTAACTGCCTAACGTTTCCCTTTTTAAGCTTATCACTGTTTAGCCACATCCTTACCGGTACAAAGCTATCTGCACATATAAGCCCGCTCTCAAGTAAGGTTAGAACAGCCTCATATGGAGATTTTCCAAAAAGCTGTGCGGTAAGACTACTTAAAAAGCTGGCGCCTCTTTTCTGTAAGGTTTCATAAAGAATTTGCTCTGTTTCCTCTAGCGGAAGCTCAAGTTTGGAAAGGGGAGCATCCCAATCAATATCATCACTATAATGAAAACTTATCCCTTCTTTCGTTATCCTATACTGAAAATATCCCCTGGAAAGCAGGGCATCCAGTAAATCCGGCCTGTATTTTGCAATTCTTGCAGGAAGCAGCACGTTTTCTAAGAGAGACGGCTGAAAAGCAAATCCCACTAACTGTTCCAGTACTTTACTAAGCTGTTCTTCCGGAGATGCTGAAATTTCTGTCCTTCCTGCCAGCAGTGCTGCATATCGTTCTTTCGGCAGGGTCTTTATCTGATCCCTGCGCTCATAAATGGTAAGCTTTAACGCCTTCTCATAAAGTGCTGTATGATAATAATATTCACCCTGCCTAATGATAGCTCCCTGATCACATAATGTAGACAGAGAAGCAAGAATAATATCTTCCGGTAAATAATATCGTTCCACAAGCTGCTTTTTCGTCTGCCCGCCACGATACCTAAGTGCCCTTCTTATCACTTTCTCACAGGCCTGCCCTTCTCTTTGTACCAGAGCCTGTTCATATAACTCTAACTGTTCGGCTGCAATCCATAACCCTGGCTCAATATAATGGACCAGACCATCGTTTACTAAACTTAGTAACCAGTCAATAGGTACCTTAAGTTCTCCTGCAATCATATCTCCTTCTATCATTAGAAGGGTATGAAGTTCCTGTTCATTGACCGGTAAACTTGCCCTCTTTGAGACTTCTTCAAGCATCTTATGCTGTGGCTGCAGTTTATCCGCCTGCTTTAGCGCTTCTCTTGACGCATCTACAATTCCTATGGTAGAAGGGGCGTAATCATACATCATAGCTCCTTCTGTTTGCCGCCTGAAAGGCAGGGACATAGGAGAGGGCAGTTCCAAAAACATCTCCCTAACTGAAATCCTATTCGATAAGATTCCATGAATCACCTGCAAAAGCCCTGGAAGATTCCAAATATCCTCCAAGCACTCTCTCTTCGTTTCACGGATAATCGGATGATTTTCATAAGAAAGTAAGGAATCAAGCATCTGCGCGCAACGCATACGCTGCACCCATAAGGGTTGTCTACCGGCTTTTCGAACTCCCATCATCATTGCTCTGCCCATATTGTAACGGAAGGTTATCTGAAAGAGCGGTGTTGCAATTAATCTGGCTTCCAGCACTCCTTCCAGGGAAGCAGGAGAAACCATAGTAAGAAGCCCTTCCGGTAATGGCTGTCCATCATAAGGAAACAGCAAAAAACCGTCATCATCAGCCACATAGTTGATTACTCTTTGCAAGGTCTTACTTGCTGTCTCCTGTATTAAGATAGCAAGCGGCTCATTTACCTCTCTGCCAAATACAGAGTGAACCATCATCTGATAACTGCCTGCTTCATCTTTAAAGTGTTCGATGAGAATCGTGTTATCCTCCGGAAGGCAGCCGGTCGCTTCCATCTGACGCTTTATAAACTCACCAGCTCCAATCGCAGCGGCTTGATCCATGCCAAAAGCTTTTAGGTCGTCTAATAAACGATCTGCCTCACTTGCACGAGTAAGGTTTCGCAATAGCTCTCCAAAAGCAAAACCGGTTTTCAGTCCCCTTCCTTTTATCTCCCCCTTCCAAAAGGGAAGCTTTGCATTTCCTGAGGAAGCTGGTGCTACGACTACCGCATCTTTTTGTATGTCGACAATCTTCCATCCAAAAGTTCCAAGTAAGAACTTCTCACCCACTCTTGATTCATATACAAATTCCTCATCAAGTTCTCCCAGCTTAACGCCCTCTTCACTTTTTACTTGATATAATCCTTTATCAGGTATTGTTCCTCCGGCAGAAACTGCCAGCATTCGGCTATACGGATCTCCCTCCACTCTGTTATGGATTCGATCATAAAGAACTCTTGGCCTGACCGGAATCTCCCTTTCATGCTCATAATCTCCCGCCAGCATTTTTAATACATCCTGAATATCGTTAAGGGTTACTTCCCGGAAAGGATAAGCACGCGGCAGGATATCAACTACTTCCTGTACCTCATAACCATCTCCTGTTGCCATAGATACGAGATGCTGTGCAAGTACATCAAAACACAGCCTTGGTGGTTTGGCATCTTCCACCTTGCCCTGCTTTGCAACCTCTGCGGTCAATCCGCAATAAAGGCCCTCAAGTGGGGTTCTGGGAAACATCTGCATCACACTTACCCGGTCAGGATTATGCCCTGCACGCCCTAATCTTTGCATCGTACTTGAGATTGTCCTTGGGCATCCAATTTGAAATACCTCATCAATTTCACCAACATCGATACCAAGTTCCATAGAAGAAGTAGCACAAAGAAGCCGAAGCTTTCCCTCTCTTAGAGCTTGCTCTACCGCAAGCCTCTGCTCCTTTGATAAACTGCCATGATGGGTTCTTGCAAATCCCTCTCCGCCAAGCAAATTTACATAATGTGCCAGTTTTTCCGCAAACCGCCTGCCTTCCACAAATGCAATGACACTTCGCGCCTTACGGCAGGAGTCATAGATCATCGCCGCAATTTCTTCCCAAACAGGGGTCTTACGAATTCCTGCTTCTTCTGATAAAGGGCTGGTTATTATAAACTTTCGTTTCTTTTCCATCTTGGGAGCAACAATGTTTGCCGGCCCCGGAGAAAGATAATTTGCAGCAAGTTCCAACGGTTCAATTGTTGCAGATAATCCAATACGCTGCAGCGCCTTTTGGCACAAATAATCAAGTCTGGCTATCGATAGCATCAGATGTGCACCGCGTTTGGAATCAATAAGAGCATGCAGCTCATCGATTATAACAACTTTTGCTGTTTTTAATATTCCCTGCCCTGATTTGCTGGTAAGAAGAAGATATAATGATTCCGGTGTAGTGATCAGTATATGAGGAGGATGCTTAATCATCCGCCTACGCTCTGCCGGTGCGGTATCACCGGTACGTAATGCAATTGAAATACTGGAATTTATCGTTAATTCCCCTTCTTTTTTTTGTTTCGCTAACTCCTCTAAGATACCGTACAGGGGTTTTTTTAAATTCTCTCTGATATCACCCGCAAGAGATTTTAATGGGGATACATAGATTACATAAAGCTCTTCTTTTAACTTATCTTCTCTTGCCAGCTGCATCAACTGATCAATATATACTAAAAATGCCGACAGAGTTTTACCAGTACCGGTGGGGGCAGATACCAAGGTATCAAAGCCATCTGCAATACTTCTCCAGGCTTCTTTCTGTACCATCGTCGGCTCTCCAAAGATTTGCTTAAACCATCTTGATGTAACAGAATCAAACATCTCCATAGAATCTATTGTCATCTGTAATATTCCCTCCTAACAAAGTCATAACTTCGCTAAGTGTCGGTGGATTGGAAGGCAATGGGAATCTGGTGCATGCTATAGCTGCTAAACCACTTGCAAAGCGAACCAAATCTTCATCCTTCATTCCTTTGAGAAGTCCATAGACACAACCTGCTTTAAAAGTATCCCCTGCTCCTAAGGTACTCTCCACTAAAACCTCGTACGGCTTTAGAAGCTTTCGTCCGGTCTCTTTCCTTCCATACCAGATTTCTTTTGATCCCCTAGTAAAGATAACTAAGCCATTCCCGTGAGTTATGTATTGTTCAAACAATTCCTCTTTCTCGATTGAATCAGCATAAGTATAGCCAAAGAACTCCCCTGATATAACAGTAACCTCAGCATTTCTATGAAGTAAGCTGTCATATGTACAGTCTATCGTTACATAAGGTATCTTATGTTCCCTGCAAACCTTTGCGACAAATTCCGACTCTGTACCAAAGTAGGGATCTAGTCCTACTGCCTTTGCCGATAAAATATCTTCTAACACCGGTTGATTCCATCGTTTGACCGGATCAGAATAATAACTTCCAAACATACCAAAGGGTGTCCTGGTATCCTTAGCAATGATTACATAGTCCTCCAGGCCTTCATAAGATTTCTCATAAGTTAATCTAGAGATATCAACTTTAGTTTCTCGGTAAAATTCTTCAATGATGGGGAATACATTACTTCCCATATGATTGCCATCCATGAGTGTACTGCATCCAAGAGAGTTTAATACCGTTGCACAGGTTCCTGTTTCACCGCCCGGCAGCCGGTACTTTTTTTTAATTTCTCCATAAGTATCTGCTTTTGGATAATCACCGGCTAATAAAAAACTATTCGTTACCAAGACCATACCATACAGATAAATATCATACTGCTTCATACTAACTCCTTCTCTTGTGCATGCTCTTGCACAAGTTATATTGTTTTGAGTATTACATACCAATCATTGCCCTGCCTTGGTTCTTTTGATATCGGTTCCCGGATAAACTCTCTTAGGCTCACACTATACTTCTTGTACCATTCAAAATCAGAGTTCCCTAAGAAACTTCCTTTTTCATACAGAAATAGCTATTAATAATAATACCATAAGCACCACTAATTGTAAAAGGCAGGAGCCGTATTAAATTATGGGTTTCACTTTTCTTTATTATTACATAATTCACATTATTACATGGTTCGAGCAGCAAAAAATAGATACAATTCTATAATCCCTTTCCTTCTCTTTCGATTTTTTATGTATAGGTTCCTGACCTTTCTTACTATCCTGCAAGATAACTCTTGTGCAGTTCTGCCGGTTCCTGCCATAACTATTTCTTCTTTTTTCTGCCAATCATTTTTGATCCTTTTCGAGATATAATTTTTAAGTTGTGCCTTATGGCAACCTATTTGAATATCGGAAAATATTATAAGAGATCCTAATGCAATTGATTTCATTTTTTAGTATAATTAATGACAGAGTAAACTCTTGGAAACCTAAAACTTTGATAAAAGAAAGAAGGTATCGTATGGATTATCGTAAATTTCAAAATCATTATATAATTCGATTGGACCGTGGAGAAGATATTGTTACTAAGCTAAAAGAATTAGCAGACAAAGAACAAATAAAGCTCGCTACGTTAAATGGGCTTGGTGCCTGTGGAAAAGTTACTGCCGGACTTTTTGATACCGTGAAAAAAATGTATCAGAGTTATACCTTTAAAGGTGATTTAGAGATCGTTTCACTTGGTGGTACGATTACTACTAGGAATGGAGAGACTTATACTCACTTTCACATCAGTATATCCGATGAAAACGGAAATGTATATGGCGGACATCTAAATGAAGCTATCATCAGCGGAACAGGAGAATTAGTTCTAACGGTTATCGAGGGCATTGTGGAACGTGAATTTAGCGAAGAAATCGGGCTTAATTTATTAAAGTTTTTATAATATACCTGAGGAGAAACTGTTTTCCTGATTTTCAATGAAGTATAGCTGATATCAAAATAGATTCATTAAATCATATAGGAAACATTGATACGATGTCTGCTTTTCTATTTTGAGCACAAAAAAGACTGTCTTTAAAATGATTTATCATAAAAAAGACAGTCTCCTCATAGCTATTGTTATTATAAGTATAAATAAAACTCACATAATGCTAACCTTTGTAATGCAATGCCAAAGATTAGCGAAGCTTACCTAATATTAAACGACGAGTATTTTTCCCAGTTGTATACAAGCATTTTTTGCTTCCTCATCCGGTGAGTCATTGCAGATAACACTATCGCAAGCTAAGACAGCTCTATCGTCAATACAGGTTTCTTCCCAAGTTCTCATCCACTCACCATCGCCCCAACCATAAGAACCAAATAGCACAATCCTTTTGCCTCCGAGTTTTGATTCCACGGAGCTAAACATTGGCTCAAATTCACTATCTTCCAGCTGTTCCGCACCCATAGAAGGGCAGCCAAACGCAATTGCATCAAAATCATCTACTAAATCCTTAGAAAAATCGGCTGCATGAAACAAGGTAACCTCTGCTCCCGCTTCCTTTGCTCCTTCGACAACATAGTTTGCCATAGATTCCGTATTACCAGTACCACTCCAATATACTACTGCAATTTTACTCATATTGATAACCTCTTTTCTTATATTATATTTATGTGTCAAGCGGCTACTGTGAGCTGCCAAACAGTCTTACCTTGATTCCAAAGATATGTGTACTCTGCCGTACATTGTTTAAAGCAGTAAAATAACCTTTGTGCTTCCCCTACATCGCAGTACACCTTCCAACACCCCGTACATTTAGGGTTTTTGCCTCTATTTTCAATAAATCCAATAACATCACCAAGTGGATAGCCAAGGAATAAACCGATTTCATGCGGAAAATCCTCTTGCCCACACAGGTGCTTATTTAATATTCTTATCGCTGCATTAATATTATCATCAACATAGCCATACATTTTTAGAAACTCTGCAACGCCCTCTTTCTTTAGGTCCTCAGCCAGTTTATCTCTTCGATAAACATAAATCAAAGCTCTGTTCTTCTGTATCTTTAAAGCCTTAACAAACACACCTTTATAATTTAACTGTACGTTCCACTCCTTGACATGAGCAATCAAATCACTTTCACAATCATAATCAAATCCGAATAGATTTCCAGTCTTTAAAGAAGCTAATGTCGGAGAACAATGTTCGATTAAATATCGTTCTATACTCATTGACTATACTCCTTACTGCATTATGTAATATTGTCTTGTACCTTGCTGTAGTTACCACTTCAATACTTCTGATAGTTAGTTATAACTAACCACTGCTGCAAAGAAAAGCGGCTACAAACGTTCCGCATCATAATTCCTAATATGATAGAGTTAGAAAAAAAGCTAACCTGTATTGCTAAATGCTGCGGAGCACACTCCATATTTTAGTTAGTCCCGCCTAACCTAATTACACTTTATCACCTTAATTTCCATTTGTCAATTATATATTGTAAGCGCGACATAATCTACCGTCGTGCCATTTGATGTTCTTTGCTGTAAGATTAGGATAGTTGGAGTATTTTACTCTTAGTTCTGATCTTGAACAACAAAAGTTGTAGCATTTCACTGCTAATTA
>JAEWMB010000038.1 GCA_023457255.1 Bacillota bacterium
ACCGCATGGAGTGGGATACAAGTAATCAAGCGCAGCATTTTAGGAACGCGCAAAAAGCACGTGTGCTACCAGTGGCGTGGATGGCGGTTGTTGGATTTTTCGAGATAAAAAGGATGGTACGATTTAAATAACTTTCTTATGATCCCTTGACATTATGGGATGCATTTGTTATTATAAGGAAAATTAGTTGGATGTATTTTTTATTTAATGTTATTATTTATGTGTTTGTGGTATAATAATATTAGAAATTAGTATGGCTTATACTCCGGAAGGGTCCGTCCCCCGGGGTTTTTTTATTTTGCTTTTTCCATAAATTGTTTTATAATGAACTAAAGTTGATTTACTAGGGAAAGGCTGAATAAAATGAAGCAGCAATATTTGTCTCGCGATGGTATGATCGATGCTTTGCAGTCGCGTGGATTGGAAATTGATCGTAAGGCTGCAAAAGAAATTTTAACATTCGAGAACTATTATAACATCGTAAATGGCTACAAAAGCTTATTTATTGATCACTCGGCTACCAGAGAAAAATTTCTATCAGGAACAAATTTTAATGAACTTTATAGTCTTTATCTATTCGATAAGGACCTAAGAAATCTCTTTTTAAAATTTATATTAGAAATTGAAAGTAATTTCAAATGTGTTGTATCCCATATTTTTACCAGCAAGCACAAACATAATTACCTAGCGCCATATTCTTTTGATAGAACATTAAATAAAATAGATGCTAGCAGTCACAATCTGAATATGAACTTTTATAATATTTGTAAACTTATAGAGGACATGCAGACTATAATAAATAATCATGTTTTTAAAAATGATGACTGTTTTTGCCACCACAATGAGAAATATGGTTTTATACCTCTTTGGGTATTGGTAAATAAAATGACATTTCGAGACATATCAATTTTTTACAAATATATGTACTTTTCTGAAAAAGATATGGTTGCCAAAACTTTTAAGCTGCAGCCATTTCATTTACAATCTTATATTGATAATCTTAGGCTATTTAGAAATGTATGCGCTCATGGCGAAAGATTCTATAATAAGAAAATTTTTAATAGCAATAAAAAGCCAAGACGGATTCGCCTTTCGAGAATCCACTTAGAGTTAGGTTTGATAGCTTCCGAAGATTCAAGCTGGGGTCGCAATGATTTATTTTCATTGCTGATTTGTTTAAAGCTAATGCTGCGTCCAATTGATTTTACTATTTTCTTTGACGCCTTAGAATTTTTGATAAATAGGCTCAGCACATCATTAAAAACAGTAAATATCGAATCCGTTATTAAGCTCATGGGCTTTCCTGAAAATTGGAAGCAAATCAAGAGCATCTAGCTTGCTGTAACGAAATAGCCATTTTAGAACAGAAATGCTCCAAAATAACAGCCTTCGTGTAACAAATCCCTATTTTGCGCAAACAAAAAGAGCGCAGGCCCAAGTTTCCTCAAGCCTGCGCCCCTCCGTTACCTATCCGCCAGGTCATCCAACCTGTGATGCGCCGATTTCGCGCTTTGTTCTACAATTGCCATCCGCTCAACCAGGTTATTGTGCTTTTCAACCTTTTTTTCCAACTGCCCGATCCTGTACACCGTCAGGCGGGAAGACAATATGATACTGGCAATTGTCGCAATACCGGATACAACCGATGTGATGATCGCTGCTAATACTTCCCCTGTAATTGGCCCCATGTCGCTTACTCCTTCGGTTTCTCATACTCCATCGCCTGCTCGCTGTCCTTAATACCCTTTGTGGTCGGATCGGTCACGATCCCAATAAATGACAGGATTTGCACCACCATCATGGCCACGTTGACGACCTGCTCTTGCGAATACGCGGGAATAAACCCCACAAGATCAAAGATGTAGTACAGCAGTGTCAGTATAAGGCCAATTACGCCTACCCAAAACGCCCCGCTTTGTACCCTTACCTTCCAATTAATATTTTTCATGCTCCTTCTCCTTTCACCCTTGCCATAAAATAGCCCATGTCTTAGGCCCTACAACGCCGTCCGCGCCGGACGTCCCTAAGTCATACCCTTCGGCGATCCGCGCTTTTTGGAACGCGATCACGCCCGCTTTGGTACGTTTGCCATAAATCCCATCGATTCCTCCTACGTCTACAAGATGATGATCGAGGCGTTTTTGCGCCATGCGTACATCGTCGCCGCGCATCATCGGGCTGGTCAGCTTGAGATTGCGCGTAAGCGCCTGGATATCAACGGACGGCTGCTCGATCACAGGAGGTACAACCACGGACTGCCCGAGCGCGCACTCCTTGATCTCCTGCAATGGATATAATCTACCCGGACAATCCGTATATCCCGGCCCCGCCGCCTCATCATGCCCTAAAATCTGATCCGCACGGGTAAATCCATAATGCTGCACAAGGTCTTTGACCACGCGGAACAGCGTATCTTTTTGTGCCTGCGGCATGACGTTGTGCTCGATGTCCCCCTGCACCGCCACCGCGATAGACGTATCATTATAGCCCCTGGTCTTTGCGTTCGAGTTGTTCACGCTGCCACCGGCATAGTCAAGGCCGCGGCCCCATACGACATCGCCGTTTGCGAGCACCACGATGTTATAATCGATCCCTGCATGCCCCCTGCCGATATGGTACGCGTGTACCGATTCCACCGATCCGTTGCTGCCAAAATGGTGCAGTAATATCCTGTTTGTACTTTTCCTCTTGCTGTACCCGCGCGCGGGCTTAAGGCCCAAATCCTTGATGTAACCAAAACTACTCATTTTCTTATCCTCCTATAAATTATCTATTTCTTCCTGTGTGCATACGCCTTTCTCCACGAGCAACGCCTTTAATGCCGCATTTTCCCGCTCCGCCTTGACCAGCCGGTTGAGCGCGTCTTTTGCCCCCGCGAGCGCGAGCGTCGCATAGCTCATCGTGTTCATGCTGTAGACGGT
>JAEWMB010000039.1 GCA_023457255.1 Bacillota bacterium
TATATATCTTCCCAAGAAGAACCCGTTCCATCTGAAATACAACGTTTTCAGATGGTTTGTTTGCCATACCCTTTTTTATCTATAAAAAAAAATCTAAAAACCCCTTGACTCTTTATAGTTTGTCACCCCTTTTCTGTACTGATAATCGCATCTGCCCACAGATATAATCTCACCATGAAAAAAGAATGCAAGCTTTGCAAACCTTTTATTATGACTATCATGGGAAAATTGATTTATTTTTTCCGCTGGCTTTATAAGAACTCATTTAACCCCGACGTCTCTTCCGGTTCCTCCTCATAAAGCGTTTCATAGATTGGATTCATGCTTGTTTTAATTAAGAAAGACAACACTTGTTTTAATCGGCTTCGTTTCACTATTTTATCAACAAACCCATGCTCTAATAAAAACTCAGCACGTTGAAAACCTTCCGGTAGCTTCTGACCAATGGTCTGTTCAATAACGCGCGGTCCGGCAAATCCAATCAGTGCTCCTGGCTCTGCAAGGATTACATCACCAAGCATAGCAAAACTTGCAACGACACCACCTGTCGTCGGATCGGTAAGAATTGGAATATAAATTAATCCGGCATCCGAATGTCGTTTTAGTGCTGCACTTGTTTTTGCCATCTGCATAAGAGAAATAATCCCCTCCTGCATTCTGGCTCCACCGGAGCAGCAAAATAATATCAGGGGTTGGCGTTTCTCCGTTGCATATTCAATCAGCCTAGTAATTTTTTCACCAACTACGCCGCCCATACTTCCCATTAAGAAGGTTGAGGCCATAGCTCCGATAGCAACACTTTCACCACAGATTTTACCTTCTCCTGTAATAACTGCTTCATCAAGATTATTAACAGACTTCATATGAGAAAGCTTAGCTTCATAACCTGGGAAATCAAGTGGATTACTAATTGGTAAATCCACATCATATTCTATAAAGCTGCCTTTATCCAGAACCATACTAAGCCTTGTTTTGGGAGCGATTCGAAAGTAATTATTGCAGTTTGGGCAGATATAGTAGTTTGCTATAATATCCTCTGCATAAATAATCTCACCACATTTTTCACACTTTTGAAACAATCCATCGGGAACTTGTGGTTCATTCATCATGTTTTTCACTTTTTCATTCCTTCTGGCTTCTTTCTCGGATGTGTTTCCAGTTTTCTTAAACATTCCCATTGTAACCTCTATTCTAGCGCTTCGGCGCCTTCTCATAACGATACTTTGTGCTTAAGCACAAAACTTCGGTTAATTTTTATCTGACATCCTTTGATATTACTAATAAAAATGCTGATTTTCTTCTATATTCCATGCTGATTTCTATTAAGAAATTGCTCCACAAAATCGGTTGTTATATTACCTGTCTGAAATTCTTTATCTTGGATTAACTGATATAGAAAATCCGTATTAGTTTCAATACCATCAATAATAAGTTCACCAAGAACACCCTGCATCTTAGCAATTGCTTCCGATCTGGTCCTGTCATGTACCATTACTTTGGCAATTAAGGAGTCATAATACCTTGGAACGGTATATCCTTCATAAAGCATCGTATCAATGCGCACTCCAAAGCCTCCCGGCATATGAAATTCCGTCACAGTACCAGGAGAAGGCAAGAACCCTCGTTCCGGGCATTCTGCATTAATTCTGCACTCTATCGCATGTCCCTCGATCTTAATATCCTCTTGTGTAAAACTTAACGCTTCTCCGGCTGCAATTTTAATTTGTTCCTTTATCAGATCAATTCCGGTAACAAGCTCTGTAATCCCATGCTCTACCTGAATTCTTGTATTCATCTCAATAAAGTAGTATCTTCCCTTATCATCTAACAAGAACTCAATCGTTCCTGCATTGGTATAGTTTGCTGCCTTTGCCGCCCTGACGGCTACCTCACCCATTTCTCTTCGCAGGGTTTCATTAAGAGCCGCAGACGGTGCTTCTTCCATCATCTTTTGATGTCTTCTTTGGATGGAACAGTCACGTTCACCAAGATGTACTACATTGCCGAATTGATCGGCAAGAATCTGAAATTCAATATGTCTTGCACCTGAAATGTATCGCTCCAAATACATGGTATCATCACCGAAAGCATTTTTTGCCTCTTGTCTTGCAGTTTCAAACAGATTATCAAATTCTTCTGCTGTGTGTGCGATTCGCATGCCTCTGCCACCACCCCCGGCACTTGCTTTAATCATAACCGGATACCCGATTTCGTTTGCCAGAGCTTTGGCTTTTTTAAGTTCATGAAGAGGTTCTTTCGTCCCCGGCACTACAGGTACTTGTGCCTCCATCATCGTATTTCTCGCACAAGCTTTATCTCCCATACAATCAATTACTTCTTTGTTTGGTCCAATAAATGCAATCTTACATTTTTCACATAGCTGTGCAAATTTGCTGTTTTCTGATAAAAATCCAAAACCCGGATGAATAGCTTCAGCACCGGAGGCTAACGTCGCACTTAAAATTCGCTCCATTTTTAAATAACTATCTTTCGAATACGCCGGACCGATACATACCGCTTCGTCTGCTAATTGGGCATGCAGTGCTTGTTCGTCTGCCGTAGAATATACCGCCACCGTTTGGATTCCCATTTCTCTGCAGGCACGGATAATTCGAACTGCAATCTCACCACGATTTGCTACCAAAATCTTCTTAAACATAAGAACCCCCCATTCCCTGCCACTTAACGTATTACAAACGTTAATTCTGCCTCAGCAAAAACCTTTTCCTCATCGTATGCCTTTGCAGCAGCTACACCAACTGGTCCTTTTTGCTTTAGTAAAGAAACTTCTAATGTTAACACGTCACCAGGTGTCACCATGTTGCGAAATTTCGCTTTATCAATTCCACCAAAGAAAGGGCTCTTCCCCCTATTTTCCTCTAAGGATAACATGACCACAGAACCCACCTGAGCTAATGCCTCAATAATTAAAACTCCCGGCATCACTGGATTTTCCGGATAATGTCCAGTAAAAAAAGGTTCATTAAAAGTGACACACTTTCTTCCAATCGCACGAATCCCCGGAACAAGCTCTAGGATTTTATCCACTAATAAGAACGGGCTGCGATGTGGAATGATATCCATTATTTCTTTACAATTTAACATAATCTTACCTCTATTCTGACGTATACGCCATTTCATATCGTTAGCAACTTAAAGAACCGTATCTACAGCTTTTTTACAGTGGACGGATACGAATTAGTTTCTGTTCAAAGCCAACCATCTCCTGATTCTTCACTAAGATTTCGGCTACAATACCATCGTATGGGGACTCAATTTCATTCATCAGTTTCATCGCTTCAACGATTCCAACTACCTGCCCCTTAAATACTTGATCTCCAACCTTAATGAAGGGTTCTTCCCCCTCCCCCTTGGCACAATAAAATGTACCAACCATTGGAGAAGTAATGACATTACATGGTACGGTTTCCTCGAGTATACAATCCTGCTCACTGATTGCCGCCACTGTCACTGCCTTAGAAGCTGCCGAAACCATCGGTTCCTTTCCCAACTCAAAAGAAAGCTTTGTCTCTCCCTCTTCGTAAGTAAAAGAAGTCAGCTTCGAAGAGGAAACTGCCTCAATCAATGCAATAATATCTTTAATATCCATAAGACCCCCAATTCTGGCGCTTTGCGCCGGCTCCTTACTCTACATATTTTTTTATCAGAAGTGTTCCATTGTGACCGCCAAATCCCAGAGAATTGCTTATTGCCACATTAACCTTTTTATCGGTTCGCGCTTCTTTTGTATAATCTAGATCAAGCTCTTCATCCGGTATGCTATAACCAACGGTTGCATGAATAAAGTCTTCCTGTACGGATTTTACACATACAATAAATTCAACAGCTCCGGCAGCACCTAACAGATGACCCGTCATCGATTTTGTAGAGTTAACATTCAGACGATATGCATGTTCTCCAAAAGCACTCTTAATTGATTTTGTTTCAAACAAATCATTATGGTGTGTACTTGTGCCGTGCGCATTAATATAGTCAACATCCTCCGGATTTAGGCCTGCTTCTTTCACAGCAAGCAGCATTGCTCTCATTGCACCTTCTCCATCTTCCGAAGGAGAGGTAATATGAAATGCATCTGCAGTTGCTCCATAACCGGCTACCTCCGCTAAGATGCTTGCTCCTCTTGCTTTAGCATGCTCTAAAGACTCAATCACGACAACACCGGCTCCTTCTCCCATAATAAAGCCGCTGCGCTCCTTATCAAAAGGGATGGATGCTCTTGCCGGATCTTCCGCCGAACTTAATGCAGTTAGTGCTCCAAATCCGGCGATACCAAGCTTTGAAATCGCCGCTTCCGTACCACCGCAAACCATAACATCCGCATCTCCGCATTGAATGGCACGGTATGCTTCTCCAATGGAGTGTGTTCCTGTAGCACAAGCAGTTACCACATTAATACATTTTCCCTTTAATCCAAAATTAATGGAGACATTGCCCGCTGCCATATTGCTTATCATTAGAGGTACAAACAATGGATTCGTCCTCTTAGGCCCATTGTTTAAGATTTTCTCATATTCCTTCTCGATAATCGATAAGTCTCCGATACCGGAGCCAACAGACACACCAATTCTTGTTCTGTCTTCTTTCTCCAAGTCAAGACCGCTGGACTCAATCGCCTCCTTCGTTGCCGCAACCGCATACTGACAGAATTTTTCCATACGTCTTGCCGACTTACCATCCATATAGTCGGCTGGATTAAAATCCTTTACTTCGGCTGCCAGCTTCGCACGGTAACCGGTTGTATCAAAATAGGTAATCGGTCCGAAGCCTGTGGCTCCCTTTTTTATATTACTCCAAAAATCCTCCATGTTATTTCCAATGGGCGTGATAACTCCCATCCCTGTAACTACTACTCGATTCATATAAATTCTCCATTCTGTCACTACCTAAGAAATCAGAAACTACATTCCCATTCCGCCATCTACCTGTATTACTTGACCTGTAATATAAGCTGCCTTATCCGAAGCTAAAAACGCCACCGTTTCCGCTATATGAGTAACTTCACCAAACTTCTTTAACGGTATTTGTGCAAGTACTATCTCTTTTGCATTCTCCGGTAACACATCCGTCATCTCTGTTTGAATAAAGCCCGGCGCTACTGCATTTACCGTAATTCCACGAGAGCCTAATTCTCTGGCTGCTGACTTCGTCATTCCTATCACACCGGCTTTGGATGCACAATAATTGAGCTGCCCGACATTTCCGATTACACCCACAACAGAAGAAATATTAATTATTCTGCCGCCTCTTTGTTTTAACATAGGACGAGTCACCCCCTTAATGCAATGAAAGCAACCTTTTAGATTCGTATCTATCACTGCATTAAAATCATCCTCAGACATCTTCATTATTAGGTTATCTCTTGTGATACCTGCGTTATTTACTAAAATATCAATTTGTTTAAACTCTGCTAAGATATCCGCAAACATTCTTTCCGTCGCCAGCGCATCTGCAACATCTGCCTGATATGCAATTGCTTTGCCACCTTCGCTTATTATCTTTTGTACAACCTCTTCGGCACGTTCTCTGGAACCACAATAATTAACCACCACTGTCGCTCCATAACCGGCAAGTGTCAACGCGACCTGGCGTCCAATTCCGCGGCTCGCACCAGTCACCACGGCTATTTTATTCTCTAACATGTCTTTCCTCCATTTATGTGTATAAAAATGACCAATATTAGGTTTTTGTAAAAAACAAAAACTTATTGGTACAGGTAAATGCGGTTCATCAATAATATTTTCTAATGCGCTTAGCTAGCTTTTTTCTATTCTAATCCTTCTAAGTTTTCTAGCTTATCTAAGTCCTCTATCTTTTCAATGTTAATTACCTTCCTATTACGATCGATCTTCTTAACAAAGGAAGATAAGGTTTTTCCAGGTCCTATTTCTACAAAAGTTGTAATCCCTTTCGCAATCATTGTCTCTACGCTTTGCTGCCAGCGTACCGGCGAAGAAACCTGTGCCGCCAAACTATCTGCGATCAGCTCTTTACTTGTAATATATTCTGCAGTCGTGTTCGCTACATAAGGGATTACCGGATCATTTATAGTAATCTTATCGAATTCTTTCCGAAGCTTTTCTCCGGCAGGCAGAAGCATTGGCGAATGGAAGGGACCACTCACATTAAGCGGCAATACTCTTTTTGCTCCTGCTTTCTCAAGGTTTACTCTTGCCGCTTCTACCGCAGCTCTTTCCCCTGAGATTACAACCTGACCCGGGCAATTATAATTTGCTACGGTTACAAGTCCCATCGTGCCGGCACAAATTTCTTCCACCAATTCATTCCCAAGTCCTAAAACTGCCGCCATTGTGCCAATAGAAACCGGCACTGCTTCCTGCATATAGATTCCTCTTTTTCTTACGAGATAGATAACATCCTCTAACTTAAAAACCTCACTCTGATAAAGAGCAGCATACTCTCCCAAACTAAGCCCTGCACATACCGCAGGCACTATGTTCTTACCGTTCACCGCTGCTAACATTGCTGCCATGGTGGTAACCATTGCTGCTTGTGTATATTCCGTTATGTGAAGTCTTTCATCCTCTTCAAATATCAGCTTTGTCATGTCGAGTGATAAAACATCACTCGCTAATTCAAATACCTCTCTGGATTCTTTGCAGGTATCATAAAAATCTTTTCCCATTCCGGTATATTGTGCTCCCTGACCTGGGAAGAGAAATGCAACATGTTTCATTTTTAACTTATCCTCCAAATATCGATTCGTTTTTGCCAAAGTAAAACCCCTTACACAAAAATAAGGGGGGAGAAACGAAATTTTCCGAAGAAAGCCTATTAAGTTTCACGAGGGCTCTTCCGTTTCTCCCTTTTTTTATGCTGTTTGTACTCTCTTTCCAAATAATTTATTTAACCACTTTTTCTTAGCAACCATACGTATTATACTTATAATAACGACTAACATGGCTGTTACTCCTGATATTACTGCTACCAAGGATTTTATCTTTGCTTGAACAACATCTACTTTCTCTTTTACTTGAGCTTTGGCATGAGCCGCACGCACTGATACAGGTTCATAGTAATGCGCAACTATATTGTCATACAGTTCTCTCTGCTCATTTATGGTTCGATTTAGCGTATCCGAAATTACAAATATATTCCCCTTTTTGAATGGTCTTAAGGTTCTCTTTTTCTTTACGAAGGTCTTTTGCTTTTGTATATCCCTTTCAGGATACTCATTCTCTAAGAATCTGGTATCTAAATCACCCATTAGATCAATTAAGTAATTTTCCGTCATTAGCTTCTCCCTCCTCCTTACATTAGTTGAAATTCATTTTTCATCTTTGTTCGTAACCGTGAAAGCCTGCTATCCACTGCTGTAACCGACATATTCATTGCATGTGCGATTACTTTGGAAGATTGTACATAGAAGTACTTTCTTATCATCAATTCCCGATCTTTTTCCGGGAGATTTGCAATCACTTTATTCAGTCTTTTTACATTTTCTCTTCTCAGCATTTGATTTTCAATGTTCACACTTACATCGGGAAGCACCGATGCAAGCTCTGCTACGTCTTCGGAATGTGTCCTATCTTCGTGCCTCTTAACGTCACGCAAGCGATTGATTGCGGTATTTCTAACAATTACCTTAAGATAGGTAGATAAAGAGGCTTTGGTATAATCATATTTCTCTGCATTCTTCCAGAACTTAAAATACGTATCGTTCACACACTCCTCAATATCTCTAGCATGGTTTCCAAGGATACCAGTAGCAATATATACTAGCAGTTTTTCATACTTTTCTGCTAACAAAGAGAGCCCCAGTTGATTTTTTTTATAAATCAGAGAAAGAATTTCTTCATCGGTCAAGTTGACTGCCTCCTTCGAGTATACGATATTATAGTGATTCTGATAATGTCACTATAATATTGCAAGCCTATCTATAAATACCCCTCAAACAAAAATACCTTGCAACATTTTTTTAATTTCCTGATTTCCATGGTGATTCATAATACTTTCCGGAATTCGGGACTCTGGTTGGCAGTGGAATTGGGGTTGGCGTTGGAAGAGGGGTTGACGTTGGCCGATTCGCATAATGAACTGCTGCTTCTTCCTCCGTATATAATGCACCCTTGGTATAATTCATGGCACCATTCCACAAAAGCCACTCCGAATAGTCGGAATCATAAACTGCTTCAATCTGATCCCTGACTTCCTTCGACCCATATCGAATATAATGTTTAATCCAGGTAGCGGTGAAATCCTGAAGCCAAGGCCGTACTTTAGCCCGATGCTCTCCCTCCGGTATTTCATTTAAGGACTTTCTGGAAGCCTCCAGTGCGGCCAATATAAGATTATAAGGTTCCGTATCCGGATATTTAATTCCATAATATCCATCTCCATAATGAGACGGATAAATCATAGGGCAGATATAATCCAGATATTTTGACATCTCAATATAGCTTTGTCCTACAATCTTAGCATCTACAGGACTGCTGATAATCGCCCCATAAACATCCGCCGATACATAAATCCCTAATGGTTTTAATTGTTCACAAGCATATTTAACAAATTCTGTGATGGTTTCTATTTTCGTTTTATTTTCAGCCTCAGCACCGAAATCAACATTTGCCATTCCGCTATCGGTTGAAAAACGAATGTAATCAAAGTTTACTTCATCAAATCCAATTTCAGCACAATGCGATGCCACCCCTACTAAGTAATCCCACACTTCTTTCTTAAAAGGATTTACCCAGGCCAGCTTATCCTTATCGCGAAAAGTAGAACCATCCTTTAACTTAAGTGCAAGCTCTGGTTTTTTCTCTGCAAGTACGGGGTCTTTAAATGCTACTATGCGGGCTATAAGATAAACATCATGCTCTTTAAGCTTCTTTATTACCCCCTCAATATCACTGATATATCCTCTTATTGCATTAATTTCGACGGCTGGCTGATAGTTCATTTGGTAAGTGATTCTTCCATCATCATCTTTAATATCAATTACCATTGCGTTAAGTTCTGTGTCATCTACCAGCTTTAACAAATCATCAATGTTTTTATTCGCTTTGGATGCTGTGACATAAATTCCCTTAGCTTTGACTGCCTTTCGATTATCTTGAAAATTTGCCATCCAAACTTCCTTATCTTCCACCGGCTCTATAAACTCATCTTCAACAGGTTTTAAAATCCACATTCCATAAGGGCCGGATTCCGAACGTTTTGATAACTCCTCAAGCTGCCGTTGGATTAATAGATTTTTGGCAAGTTTATTCCTTTCTATTCCATCCATCTTTCTCTTTGTATAAAAGAAAACACAGACGCCAAGCCCTATGGCAATAACTAAAATAAAAAGTGCCGGTAAACCTCGTTTTCGGAAGCCCTTCGTTTCTTTTCGTGCAGTAAATTTCCGTTTCCTGCGTTTCGCATCAAAATCAAGATAATGATCTTTCTTTCTCATTCTTCTCCTCATTCCTGTGCATTTTTTGCGCATCCGATCTCTGTGCCAAGGATCTTGCAGGCACAAACTTCCTGAGTAAAAAATTTATCTTTCCATCAGAAAAACATGTCTTTTTAAGCGTATGTGTGAAAGAAAAACTATAAATTTCTTTCACACGGATACTCGTATTTCCCTGGACCATGTATATTTTCTTAGCAGGCTCTAAGGACTGTTGGTTGAATCTTTGGTTGTTCTCTCTTATCTTTTAAGCTGGCGTTGAATTTTTAAGAATACTTCTAAAATATCAGAATCTAAGCTTCGATTTGCCTCAAGTTTCATAAACTGTAAGGCCTTCTTATGCGCTCCGTCTCCTTCTTCCGCATAATCCTTTAATAAATTATCATACATGTTAACTACAGCGACAATACGGGCAGACAGTGGAATTTCTGTTCCTTTTAGTCCCATTGGATATCCCGTCCCATCAAACTTTTCATGATGAAACTTCGCTATATCGATTGCCATCTTTAAGAAGTCATTATACTCACTCTGAGCATAGGCTTCACTTAAGTTCTTTGCCCCAAGTTCCGCATGTGATTCCAGTATCTTTTCCTCTTCTATAGTAAGTTTCCCTCTTTTTTGTAAAATATTATCAGGTATAAATATTTTACCAATGTCATGCAGTGCCGCCGCCAGTTCAATTGTATCAATATAATCTTGTGTGATTTCATCTTCAAACAAGCCGGAGAATTGCAAGCTCATCGCAAGCATTCTACTGTTCTTTCCTATATTCTCAATATGATTTTCTCTTCCCTTATCTCTTGCTTCACACATTCTAGCCATCGCATAAATCAGATTTTTTTCCTCTGTTTCTATCTTTTCCATCTGTTCTTTGACAAGTTTTTGAAGCTTTTGATTATACATCTCAAGCTCTTGCTGCATACGATGTATTTTTAGATGAGTACTGATTCTTAGGGATACTTCTTCGTGTTCAAACGGTTTACTGATAAAATCAACCGCACCAAGTTTAAACCCGCGTATTTTGTCTTCGGCTGAATTTAATGCGGAAATAAAGATGATGGGGATATCTCTTGTTATCGCATCTTTTTTCAGTCTCTCACACCACTCAAACCCATCCATATCAGGCATAGAAATATCTAACAAAATGAGTTGCGGCAGAGCTGCCTCAATTGCTTGTATGGCTTGCTTTACACTCGTAACCGGACGTGCCACATAACCAGACTTTCGTATCATCTCTGTTAATACAACAAGATTTGCAATCACATCATCCACTATAAGAATATTTGCTTCCTGTACTGTCTTCTCTCCAAATTCCAAACCATTCACCTCATGTATTCTTCCCCTAGCAGCCTCGCAGTTACGGCTGTAAGTAATCCTGCAATTCTTTGATTTGCTTCTGAGTCCTCTCATAGTCTTCTTTTCTTACTGCCAGTTCCAGACGAAAAGCACTCTTTCTGCCTTCCCTTTCAGACTCCGGTATCATTTTTTTAATAATACTTGCAAAGTTTTCAGCCTTCTCCCATGTTTCTAACTCCACGCAGATAATTAATTTTTCTAAATATTCTGCTATTGTGTCCTTGTCAATCACATATGGTTCCGGCAATCTCGAAGCTTTTGCATTCTGTCTATCTCTGGAGATTACATTCCAAGTAGTATTTTCCATCGTAAATTCACTATTTCCCTTAAGTTTGGGCTCCATGTCTATTCCGTAATCCTCTTTTACCACTTTAAAACGAATAGAGAAAGAGAAGGTGCTTCCCCTTCCTATCTCGCTGCTTACATGAATCGAACCACCCATTAACTCTACTAAGCTTTTACTGATAGCAAGCCCAAGCCCTGTCCCGCCATATTTTCTTGTTATGGAGCCATCCACCTGAGAAAAGCTTTGGAATAACTTATCCATATCTTCTTTCGAAATTCCGATCCCGCTATCAATAACCATAAAAAAGAGTTCTACTTCATCTTCGTTTTGATATGTATTAATTAATTCTATTACAATTTGTCCCACAGAGGTGAATTTAATCGCATTTGAAATCAGATTACTGAGAATTTGCTCTAACCGCAATTCATCCCCTAATATTTTTGCAGGAACATTATCCCCAATGTTTATTTGAAGTTTTAAACCTTTCTCATTTAATTTTGGTAAATGATACGATAAGGTATTTTTTAAAAAGCTTGAAATATCGATTACCTTGTTTTCAAGCTGCATTTTCCCTGCGGTAATTTTCGAAAAATCCAGGATTCCATTAATGATATTTATCATATTATCACAGCAACGTCTAATAATATTTACATTTTCCCTCTGACTTGGCGTGAGCTCTGTACTGAGCAAAACATCTGACAAACCTTTCATTCCGTTTACCGGTGTTCTTAACTCGTGGGTGATGTTTGCCAGAAATTCATTTTTTACTCCAGTCGCTTCCTTAAGTTCTTCCTTGACATTCTTTTCTCTCTTTATAACAGCATTTAATTCTGTCATATTCTGAGCAATACAAACTGTCATATCTTCCTGCGTATTTTCTCCCCGCACCAGCTTCAGACGTACCGGATAACAGGTCTGATTCCTTCGGTAAGCAAAAGTCTCAATCATGGAATATTCTTTCGTCTCTTTCACATCTTCTACTTCAAAACGATTGATAACTACATTCCTACTATGTACTCTTAACGCTTTAGGAAATATATCCAGGATATTTGTATTCTTTAATTCCTCCAAATACCCTGTTTCTTGCATGGCAGCATCATTCGCATAAAAAATCTGTCCCGCTTGATTAAAAATAAAGACACCATCAGTACAATGTTTAAAAATTATTTCATAAGGAATTCCGCTCATGATGCACCCCCTTTGACGTATTCTTAACAATATGATAATTCACCAAAAAAAGTTTGTCAATGTGATACCTGTTCATGCATCAAACTTTGGAAAATATGTTGACATTTTGCCATATTTTGTTATAATAAGTGAAGAATACGTTTGCGCTACACGAAAGATTAAATGCAAGCGCTAAGAAAAGGACTTGGAGGTCAAATATGAATTTTAATATACGTTTAAAGCAATTGCGTCAAAAGCATAAGTTGACACAGAGCGAGCTTGCTGAAATTCTAGGCTTAAAGCCAACTGCCGTATCAAATTATGAATCAAGAAGAAATGAGCCATCCTTTGAAAAATTGATCGCACTCTCCAGATATTTTGACGTATCGTGCGATTATCTGCTTGGTATTTCAGATGCTTATCTTCCGGTCGGCGGTGAAGTGTTAGATAAAGATATCGTAGATTTCTTTAATCTATATCAGCAATTGGCTTCTAATAACGCAGCAGAATTAAAGAATTTTGCGAACTACCTACTATACAAGCAGGAATCATCGAACGAATAAGTTCGCATACGGGCAGTTTAAAGGCCAAGTGTTCCAAAGTCCCATAAAAGAAATCAAAGGCCCAATCGAGATTGACTCGGTTAGGCCTTTTTTATTTTTTCAGGCAGTACTATTTACCGCAACAGAATTTATATTTTTTACCACTTCCGCAAGGACATGGCTCATTACGTCCAACTTTCTTATCCTTCATAACCGTACCGGATTTCTTCTGAGTAAGATATAACTCTTTTCTACGTGCATCCGATAATAAATTTTCCCACTGCGGAAGAGTGTATAACCAATCTGCACTGGCCTCTACCATATTGTAGTACAGCTTTTCCAAATCAAATCCTAAATTTACTACCGTGTTTGCTTCCATCGTTTCAATTTGATTTGGCTCTTTCAAACTTTCATTGATTCCATCTAAGAACCCAACCATAACTTGCAATGTTGTATTATATTTGTTAGCAAGTTCTTCTACAGTTCCAGTAACTACTTCCTCTGGATTTGATAAGAGCTGCTCATAGATTCCCTTTTCAATAGTGAAATAATTTCCCCAGAAAACTTGTCCGGTTTTCTGGTCCATATCTTCCGCGTATGCAACGTCTCTCCAGTCAGTTAATAAGCTCATTTTATTCATCCTTTCAAAAATGTATGTTTTCTTATTTTTGTGTGTATAAAAAGATTTTATACGCTAATACTATAATTAGTCTAATGATATTTCTGGGAATCACGATATCTAACAGCCTATCGTGAGACTTAGAAATACGGTTAGATTAGCGTATGCTCTTTCAATAGTTGGATTCCCCCTCCAATGAAAAGCAACAATACAAAAGAAGAGTTAAATACTTATCCTCCCCTTTTTAATGCAACCCTCATGGCAACGAAGTCATGGGGGTTGTGTTTTTTCTGAATCCCTTATAAATCAAGGCCTTCAGCGTTTTTAACCTTTTATGGCACAGAAAGTATTTTATCATAAAAATAGTTTATACGCAACTTATACGCAATTTTTTATTTTTCACATAAATCCTCTTCAGATCAATACTTTATTTTCTACTCGCTGCCAACAAATTCTAACCCAATTCTCTTTCTTCCTTATAGGTATCTCATATATTTTCTGACAATCATGCGTTCGCTTTTTGCCGGCTTGTTCCATACAATATAATTTTCCGACACTTAGAAGACCATTTTCTTCACTTGCAGAAGCGAATGCTTATAATTTTTAGTAAAACATTATCCCATTTTTACTCTCACATCTACTTCGCAATCATCGGGTGTCTCGAAAAAGTGATAGATATCATTATCATTGGTTAAGTAAAAATGTGATTTCCCTTGTTGTATCTCTTCGTTCCGGCATTTAATATTCTGTAACCTTTGTTTTTCCGATGTATCAATATAATGTAGTTCACACTTAACTTCCATGTCAGAGTAACGCTTACGAAGCTCATCACGTTCTGAACGTGACCAAAATCCATTTTCACAGATGACAATTGCGCCTGCTTTTGCTGCTTCGCCTGCTTTACGCTTTACATAATCTTCAACCTTTGAGCAATATTCTTCATATTTTTTCGGTTCACTATAATATAATCCTGCTCCGAACAAATTAAGCATAAGTTCATCTTGGCTGATATTTACAGCATTTATCTGTTTTGCAAGTTTATTTGCATAAGTTGTTTTGCCAGAACCGATTTTACCGCATATTAAAATAACTTTACCCAAAATATCACCTCCATCAAATATAAATAGTTCCAGGCTACTCGATAAGTTTCTATTTGTCATATAACTTACTTTTATTGTACAACATATTTATCCTAAATTCCATCTTCCATATCCAATCTAACTCTTATTTTTCATCATTTATTATAATCTAAATTTATACACTATTTACTCTACTTGCTATTATTTTGGTATATCCCTAAACAATTATTTTGAATTATCATATTTTTACATCAATGTACACTCCATTTTCTAATTAGTAAGACCCTTAGATTCTCCTAAGTAATATCCCTCTTCTCATCAGGAAATCTATTCGGTCAGTTAGTTCTTATAACTAGAAAAACTCATGAAATAATTGGATTTTACATACTGCTGAAAATACATTCTATGCAATCTAAGTTTTTATAACCAATGCTCCATGTCTTTTTATAATAACTTGATCGTCTTTTTCTACATTATACGATACCTTTTAAAAATTTTACCACTGTAAACTACAGATTACTATTTCCGACTTCCTTTTACAAAGATTCCATCTCCTCATTTTAGTAAAAAGTAAGCTATCTATACAGGTTTTATAATATCTTCCCATGTATAGATAGCTTAACCTTAATCAAGGGCGCATTCCCTATCTTGCATTATTTCTTTCCTATGAATGCTATACCAAAACAATTTATTCTTTCGCTAATAGTGTATTTATGAAATCGTTTAATACCGTACTAAAATCTGGACTTGTTACTTCTCCGTTTTCCGTTGCTATCACTAAAATACGGTAATTTTTAAAGCCACTATCGTAGATTGTCTTTTTACAAGTAAATTCTCCTTCATTTACTGTATAGGAAGCCTCATACTCGACTTTATAAAATTCGTGATTATGTGCCTCATAATCCTCTTCCCTATAGTTGGTTATTTTTGCTGTGGATGATACTTCAGTTACTAATTCTTTGAGTACGGCTTTCTTCGAGAATTGAACCTTAGATATCTCTTCTCTGAGATTTTCAAAATCAGAATATTTTCCGCCATATTCACCATACTCTTTATCCTCAATCATATAAACTTTAATCGTAGAATTTTCTGTATTACCTTTCGGTTTCAACGTCACTACCATATCCTTAGATGCATCCGGATTTCTATCTGTGCTCGCAGTCCAATTCTTTGGAATAATCATCCTTAGTTTCCATGGTCTAAAGATAATTTTTCTACCGGCCTCTAAGTCGTAATCCTCTCCTCCCTCTAGGTATTCATAGGTTTCCTTATAATCATAGGAGATATCCTCCAGATATGGATTTAAAATTTTTATATCACATTCATACACCTTTCCATATAAATTAGCACCTATCGTCACGCTACCCTCTCTAAAGGCAGATACTTTACCTTTTTCATCTACTGCAGCACCACTTCCAGATATCATCCAGTTTGGCTCCCCATTGGTTCCAAGTAATTTTAATGTTACCGACTCTCCGGCAACCAAAGATAATTTTGTTTTGTTTAACTTAACCGTAGATGCAAAAGTAATGGGCGATAAATCCTTGCTATTATAATATTTATTTGCAATTTCAGAATACTTCTTTTTAGTAATAGACTTTTCTTCCTTGCCTTGATAATAAACCTCTCCATCACTAAAAATAAACTTTGTAATTGTTTGGTCATTATATGTTTTCAACTTATTTTCCTTGAAATACCAACCTTTAGATACATAAGAACCTATGTTAACAATAGCACCTGTTTTTTTATTCAGCGAATATCCATAATATGAAATGGCATCGGATATCTCTCCCGCTTTAATTACCTTATTCCCCTTAACCGCAAGAACAATTAGTAACTCTTTATCCGGTTTATAAACAATAAGTTCGTCGACTCCATCACTATTGATATCTACTACTGCATAGTGTTCTACATAGCGGTAACTTCCTACTAAGCTGTCTTTTTTATTAGAACCGGCATTCGTTTTCAGTGTATCTATAAATTTTTGCAGTGGCTTTGACTCCGTTTCTTTCTTTACTGTTATTACACACGTAAACTTTTTAAAATTATTATTTGAATCATATACTTCTGCTGTTATAGTTGCTTTTCCAGGCTTAAGTCCCTTAACGTTACCAAATTCAACTATCGCAATATCCTCATTGCTTGAGCTCCAATTTATTATCTCCTCTGTTCCATTCAAAGACAACTGTATGGACTCATTTACTTTAATAGTAGCTTTCGTATGGCTTATTTTAATTTTAGATGCGGCACTCACGTTCATTGACTGCAGCGGAATAAGACATAAAATGATTAGTATTATTACAATTTTTTTCATATGCTTCCTTGATCTAACTCCTTTGTTCTATCTTTTTTATTTTACGGTAACTTTTATCGCTCCTACTGGTTTCTTTGTATTTTTATCGTAAATATAGCTGTTCCTTTCTTTACGCCTGTAACCTATCCGGCAGCCGACACTGCCACTGAAACAGCTCATTGACATTGCCCTGTCCAAATGCCTCCACGATGATTCCCTGTTCGCGTCCCACCGTCTCATTAAAATCCGTCACAAGCTCATCAAAAGCCAGCTTTGGGGTCCGTTATAATAATGTCATATCTCAATCGAAACCGGATTGTCAGGATCCAATTTTCCGGTTACACTCTGATTCTTTGCACAGGCTGCCGTCAGAAAAGCCATACACAAGATGAGCGCAATTAGCTTGCTACTATTCGCTATGGAACCCTTCGTCCGCCTTCTCCTCCTAAATGTATTCATTCTATAATATCCTCCGATTCTTATGCACATACAACTTAGTTCATATCATAGTCTCATTACCCATATTATACCACATCTTCTATAAAAATGAAGTATAAATACTATTTTCGGCATTTTTGATTATGAATGCAATGCTTTAACAGAGTATTTTTTGAACCTTTCAATTTTTACTTTGCAGGCACCGCCTTCTGTAAAGTAAAAAGCTTGCCGCAAAAGAGAGGCAAGCTTGTATATCCCGTTATTATGTTTAAGCAAACAATAATTCCATATTACTTCATACTCCTTTGCATTATCCCAGACCAATTTAATTTTCTTTCTTTTGATTCGTCCTATTTGCTTCTTTAAATCCCTTTTTCTTCATCTGATTGATTTCATGCATGGTATGTCCTTCTTTCCCCTTTCCAAAGGTACGGCTCATCAATAAAAATACATAGATAAAAACCGGAATGATAAAGGTTGCAAATAAACTGGCTAAAAATAATCCATCTGCATATGGTTTTGCCATTATGGCTGCAACCAAAGAAAAAACATATAATCCCAATAATAGGATAATGCCAAGCATAGATAATATTCTTTTTGTTTTACTTTTATTGCTCGCAGCACTATTACTATTTGTTACATTGTTATCAACTGTTTTATTTTTTTGCATTCAAAAATCCTTTCTTTCTTGTAATTTTCTAATTTCATAATTTGCTTCTATCTCATTTCAGTCTCATTACCCTTTATCCTCTGAAAATACTCTTTGATTGTCTTTTCATAACCATTATCACTCGGACGATAAAATGTCCGCCCAACATAAGGATCCGGCAGGTACTGCTGCTTTACGTAATGATTTTCATAGTTATGAGCATATAAATATCCAACACCATGGTTTAGTTTTTCCGCCCCCTTGTAATGAGCATCCTGTAAATGAGAAGGAATTGGAGGTGTTTTATCCTTTGCAATTAACTTCGATGCCTCATCGATGGCTACGATTGCGGAATTACTCTTCGGAGCACATGCCACATAAGCGGCAGCCTGTGCAAGAACAATACGTCCTTCCGGCATACCAAGCCGCTCCACTGCCTGTGCTGCCGCTGTTGCAACTACAAGCGCATTTGGATCAGCATTGGATACATCCTCTGCCGCACATATCATGATTCTTCGTGCAATAAACGCTGCATCTTCACCTGCATATAGCATTTTCGCCAAATAATAGATTGCCGCATCCGGATCACTTCCTCGCATGCTCTTGATAAATGCAGAGATTGTATCGTAGTGATTGTCACCTGATTTATCGTACTTTAATACACGCTTTTGTATGCATTCCGATGCCACCTCTAATGTAATATGAATTAGGCCATCCTCACTTCGTTTTGTTGTTAATACACCTAATTCAATAGCATTTAAAGCGGATCTTGCATCTCCATTCGCCGCATTGGATAGAAAGTCTAATGCATCCTCATCCATTGCTGCGCGATAAGTTCCCAGTCCTTTTTCTTTATCCGTGATTGCACGAATTAAAAGTTCCTTAATGTCGCTTTGTTCCAAAGGCTTTAATTCAAATACAATAGATCTTGAGATAAGCGCGCTATTTACTTCAAAATAAGGATTTTCTGTCGTAGCTCCCACTAAAACAATCGTACCATCCTCAACAAACGGCAGTAAATAATCCTGCTGCCCTTTATTAAATCGGTGAATCTCATCCACAAAGAGAATTGTCTTTTTCCCATACATGCCAAGCATTTGTTTCGCCTGCTCAATTACCTCTTCCATATCCTTTTTTCCGGCAGAGGCTGCATTAATTTGATGAAACTTTGAGCTGGTGGTGTTAGCAATTACTTTGGCAAGTGTGGTTTTTCCGGTACCGGGTGGACCATAAAAGATAACCGAACCAAGTTTATCTGCCATGATAGCCCGGTATAACAACTTATCATCTCCGATGATATGGCTTTGACCGACCACTTCCGATAGCTTCGCTGGCCGTAGACGAGAGGCAAGCGGCGATTCTTTTTCCTTTGTATTCTCTCTCATATATTCAAAAAGATCCATAATAACCTCCAATCCGGCATCTTCTATAAACAAGCTTTGATTTTCATACTGCTCCTTATGCATATCATATCTGTAAGCAGATTTTATACCTGCAAATCGGAGTCCTTAAATAACACCTTGACGGAATGAAAAAACATACAGTATGATAAGACCATCTTAACAGAAGGAAAGGGTGATTTCATGTTACCGGCTGATCCAATAATTTTACTAAGCTATGTGAACACAAAACTAAGAGATGAATATCAAAGCCTCCAAGATTTTTGTCAAAGTCTCGATGTAACTATCGATGCACTTACCGATGCCTTAGGTAAATGCGGCTACCAATATTCAAAAGAGCGTAATCAATTTGTCTATATTCCTTAATTATTATCTATCGTATCTATCGTTATGAACTGGTTCGACAGTTGTTTTTTTAGACTCCTGTTTTTAATTATATCGCAAATTAACAAGAAGAATAATGCACCTAAGATACAACCAAGGGAGTCTATAAGAACATCTGTTATTCTACCGCTTCTTCCAGGTACAAAAAGTTGATGAACTTCATCCGTTACCGCATAGCCCACCGAAATAAGCATAGTAAAACTCAAAAGCAGCCTGCCGCGATACCCGTTTACCCATATAAAACAACTGACAAAGATGGACAAAATCCCATATTCGGTAACATGCGCAGCTTTTCTAAGCAGTACATTCGCAACTCTAAGAGAAACCTCATAGGAATCTGCTCCCATTATGCCAAATAACCTCTGATAGAGATTTAATAAAGCCCGCACAATTGGGAGGCTTGTCCCATCCGATTCTGACGCTGTTTTCGCTGAAAATAAAAATATAATTACCATCATACCTAACATCGGAATGGCCGCTATAATCTTTTGCTTTCCTGATGTATTTTTTTCTATCAATAATCTCATATAATAGACTAGTACCCCACTTCTTTTTTATAAAATTAGCAAGCTATTATTTACCGGGAAGCACTTTTAGCTCTCTCCTCGCATGAATAACTTGCACATCAAATTCGCTATTGATATAATAATGATTACTGCGTACATTTGTTTGTACCTATTGTATCGCACAAAAGTGTAAAAGTAAAGCATTCAAATCATTATTAAAATGCGCTATGCGCTAGAATTGAGGTTTCCTATGCCAGTTTCCTACAAAACAGTTTACGCCGGAGGGACCGGCGAAATTATAGAAAAAAAATCTCGTTTTATCGCCACGGTAAGTCCCATTACTTCAGAAGAAGAAGCCATTTCCTTTCTTGAACAGATGAAGAAGAACTACTGGGATGCAGCACATAATTGTTACGCCTATGTTCTTGGTTTAAATCAGGAGCTGCAACGCTGCAGTGATGATGGAGAACCTAGCAAAACAGCAGGGCGTCCTATGCTCGATATTTTATTGGGGGAAGGAATTCATAATACAGCCGTCGTAGTTACGCGTTACTTCGGCGGTACACTACTTGGTACCGGAGGTTTGGTTCGTGCGTATCAAGGTGCAGTAAAAGAAGGCCTCGCAAACAGTGTTATTCTAGAGAAATATTACGGAAAGCAGCTTGAAATCACAACAGACTATCATGGTATCGGTAAGCTGCAATATATCGCGGGAACAATGAATCTAACGATATTATCAACAGACTATACTGATATTGTGAAAGCAGTCCTATTAATTCCGCCGGACTCTTTTGGCGCTTTTCAGAAAAAAATAACAGAAGCTACGAATGGGAAAGCCATAATGGAGGAATCCGATGATGTTTATTATGCTTTTTTAGAAGGAAAAGTCTTGATTGAGAAAGCATAATTTGGAATTATATCCCTAAAAGTGCCCGTATATTTCTAACTTTATTGCAAATTTCACAATGCTATGCTAAAATGTAGTGATTAGTCAATACTATAAACAGTGAAGAGATTTACCTATGCTATAAAATAGCCACTATGATTTTGTTACATATCAGTTTTCCACTGAGTTGTAAGTTTTATAGCAGTTTTAGAATTAGGAGGGTTACCCATGGATTTTAGTAGAAAGGGTGTTGTGAAAAAACAACGCGATATCAAATCTACAAGTAAGCGTTTGAATTCAAAGATTCGCATCACGCTATTCCGTATCTGTATGATTTGTATTGTTTTTCTAGGCATCGTTGGCGTAGTAGCCGTATCCGGAGCCGTGAAGGGGGTTATTGAATCAGCCCCGGACATAAGTCAGGTTAACATCAATCCGGAAGGCTTTGCCAGTCACATTTATTATAGCGACGGCACTTTGGCACAAGAGCTTATTGGTGCAGAATCCAATCGTATCTTAGTTTCCATCGAAGAAATTCCGGATGTACTTGAGAAAGCTTTTATTGCTCTTGAGGACGAACGTTTTTACGAGCATGATGG
Organism: Bacillota bacterium; assembly: GCA_023457255.1. GTDB lineage: Bacteria > Bacillota > Clostridia > Lachnospirales > Lachnospiraceae > Lachnoclostridium. The sequence goes on from JAEWMB010000039.1 coordinate 21,635, forward strand.
AATTGATGTCTACGGTATTTTTCGTGCCGGATTCTCTGTACTAAAAACAAAAGGCTTAGGTTTTGGCGGAAGTACCATTACACAACAGTTATTAAAGATAAAAGTATTTAATTATGGTAATGAAGCAAATGCTGTTGATAAGATTGTTCGTAAGATACAAGAGCAATATCTTGCAATTAAACTTGAAGATATCTATTCTAAGGATGAGATTTTAGAGGCTTATCTAAATAACATTAACCTGGGGAATGGAGCCTTTGGTGTTCAAACCGCAGCTCAGAGTTATTTTGGGAAAGATGTTTCCGAATTAACTTTATCAGAAGCCTCGGTTATTGCACCGATTGCTCTTTCACCGGTGCGTTGTAATCCTATTAATTATCCGGAAAAGAATGCAGAACGTAGAATGAATTGTTTGGATAATATGCTTAGGATTGGCTACATTACAAAGGCCGAGTATGATACTGCATTAGCTGATGATGTATATAGCCGTATCAAACAGTATAATGAAGAAAAAGCTCCAAGTACGTATTATTCTTACTTTACAGACGAAGTAATTGAGCAAGTGCTATCGGATCTTCAGACAAAAAAAGGTTATACACAGGATGATGCCGCTTATATGCTTTATAGCGGCGGTTTAAAAATCTATACGACTCAGAATAAAACAATTCAAGGTATTATAGATAAGTATTTTCAAGATGAATCAAATTTCCCAGCCATTGGGGAAGGTTCTTATTATGAGATGAGCTATAAATTGTCTGTATATGATGACGAGGATAACGCTACTCACTATCAATTTAATGATTTCCTGGAATACTTTAAGGATTTTAAGGATACAGAAGGTCTTTACTATCATGAACCGTATACCCCAAAGGTGGGTATCAATTCCTTAGGATATAGCAAGGAAGATATGGAAGCAAAAATTGAAGAGTTTCGTAATGCAAAGGTGAAAGAAGATCAGGAGTATGTTGAAAATAAACAAATCACCTTACAGCCACAGACTTCGATGACCATTATGGATCAGCATAACGGTAACGTGGTAGCTCTATACGGCGGGCGTGGTACTAAGACCGGTAACCGTACCACAAACCGTGCGGCAAACTCCAAGCGTCAGGTTGGTTCTACCTTTAAGGTACTGGCTTCCTTCCTCCCTGCTCTTGATTCCGGCCGTTATACGCTAGCCAGCGTTATGGATGACTCAGAGTACACATATCCAAATAGTACGGATACTGTTACCAACTGGAATAAAAAATATAAGGGTTTAAGTACGATGCGGGAAGCCATCTATAATTCTATGAATATCGTCGCTTGTCGTTTTATGGAAGCGGTGACACCTAGAAAAGGATTTGATTATTTAACAAATTTAGGCTTCCATTTAATTGAGTTAAAAGTTATGGATAATGGAAAAACATATTCCGATATTGGTGTTCCGCTTGCCTTAGGTGGCATTACAGAAGGTGTGACAAACGTAGAATTGACTGCAGGATATGCTGCAATTGCCAATGGCGGTGTTTATAATGAACCGATTTACTATACTAAGGTAGTAGATCAGAATGGCAAAGTTATTCTTTCCAATGAACCGATTTCAAAACAGGTCATGTATACTTCAACCGCATGGTTATTGACAAATGCAATGGAAGATACCATTAAGAGAGGAACTGCCACAAGCATCGGATTCCGTAATTATCCTATGACCATCGCAGGAAAGACGGGTACCTCAACTTCAGATTATGATTTATGGTTTGTTGGTTATACACCCTATTACACCTCCGCTATCTGGACCGGATTTGATTATAATTTCTCACAAAGAGATAAATCCTACCACAAGGTATTATGGAGAAATATTATGGAGGAAATCCACTCCACCCTTAAGCTAGAGAATAAGGCATTTGTAAAACCAGACTCCATTGTCTCCGCAAAAATATGTACAAAATCCGGTCAGTTAGCTGTTCCGGGACTTTGTGATAAAGCATTAAGCGGTGACTGCACAAGAACCGAATATTTTGCCAAAGGAACCGTACCAACACAAACCTGTACAGTTCATACAAAGGTAAGCATCTGTAAAGTATCCGGACATTTTGCGAGTCCTTATTGTCCGCTGGATTCCTTAGAAGAAAGAGTATATCTGATGAAAGAGGAAGCCAGCCCAACCGATGATACTCCTTATATCTTACCAACAGGCGATATCGCAACGCCATGTCCAATTCATAGTGAAGGGACGGTCGCTCCGCCAACGGACGGCGAAGAGAATGAGGAACCGGAGGATGGTGAGAATGAGACACCGGAGGAACCCTCAGTAACACTTCCTCCAGTAATCATAATCCCACCAACAAACAATTAGTCTAAGGTCTAATAATAATGCAATGAAAGCACTATAGATATAAACGGAAAAATCAAATAGCAAAATCATTCTAAAATGGGTGAAGGCATGAACAAAAGCATGTTTTCACCCGTTTTTTATACCTACATTCATGATTCCAATAGTGAATAATTGCAGTATAAATTAAAAAATCCTTCGATAGGAGAACCTACGAAGGATTAAAGTAAGCATCTTTCTATTACTAATTATTCTTTCATCTTAGGATTAAAGATTAAAGAAGCTATATATCCAAAGATAAGTGCCGAAGATATTCCCACAGCGGAGGAGGTAAAACCTCCTTTAAATAATCCAATAAACCCTTCCTTATCAACAGCTTCTTTAATTCCTTTAAATAAGACATTACCAAATCCAACTAAAGGAACAGAGGCTCCTGCTCCCGCCCATTCTGCAAATGGTTGATAAACGCCGACTGCTCCTAAGAATGCACCCAAACATACAAGTATTACCATAATACGTCCCGGCATCAATTTTGTATTATCCATAACAATTTGCACGATTGCACAGATAGCACCACCAACTAAAAATGATATTAAATAATCCATGTATTCTCCTTTCTAGCAAGATTCTAACATCACTGCATGTGCGATTCCAGGAACACTCTGTCCCTCGTTATAGCTTACCGTTGAAAGAAGTGCACCGGTCGGTACAAATAAAACCCTGTTCCAATCCCGCTTCCGTAACTTTTGTAAGATATATCCCGTCAAAGTGATCGCACTGCATCCGCATCCGCTTCCGCCTGCATGAGTATCCTGAGTTTCAGAATCATAGATTTCAATACCGCAATCCATATGATTGCTACTGATGTCATATCCCTTTTGCTTCAATAAATCAATTAGGATATCCTTACCAACCATACCTAAATCACCGGTAATAATACGATCATAGTAGTCCGGCTGAATCTTAAAGTCTTTTAAATTCTGTGCTATTGTTTCGCACGCCGCCGGTGCCATGCACGCACCCATGTTTAAGGAGTCCTTTAACCCATAATCGACTATTTTCCCTATGGTTACACCTCTGACTTTTATCATAACCGGAGAAAATTGTTTTGCAAATTCACTATCCTTTTCCGGTTCATGACCTAAGATAACTGCTCCGCTTCCTGTTACTGTCCATGAGGCTGCCTTTGGCCTTTGATTGCCGTAAGCAAGTGGAAATCGAAATTGCTTTTCTGCACCAGCAAAATGGCTGGATGTAATTGCGAGTGTCCTGTCTGCAAATCCACCGTCAATAATCATTGAGGCAACCACGATAGATTCCCCCATGGTCGAACATGCACCATAAACACCCAAAAGGGGAATTTCAAAGTTTTCGATACCAAAACTGGTGGCAATTAACTGTCCCAGCAGATCACCACCGACTAAATAACGTATGTCTGATTTTTTTAGTCCCGCATTGTGTATTGCGACATCAACTGCCATCCCAAGCATTTTACTCTCAGCTTCTTCCCATGTTTTTTGCCCAAACATAGGATCTTCTTCTACTACATCAAAAAATGCACCCAATGGTCCCTCACCCTCTTTTTGTCCTGCAATGGAAGCACATCCAATAATAGCGGGTGGATTTAAAAATTGTATGCTTTGCTTACCTGCCATCTTTGATTGATTGGCTGACGTTTGAGTCATAGGCTGTTCCCTCTTTCCATATCATTTTATTTCTAAATCAACGTAAAGATATAGTATACTACTCCTAATAGCCAAGAAGAGAAGATACCATATAAGATTACAGGGCCTGCTATCGTAAATATCTTACATCCTATACCAAATACCTGACCCTCTTTCTTAAATTCAATCGCCGGTGCTGCCACTGAATTAGCAAATCCCGTAATCGGTACTACACTGCCTGCACCGGCAAATTTTGCAATTTTTTGATACCAGTTAAAACCGGTAAAAATAATTGAAAGCAGAACCAGTGACATTGTAGTATACGCACCTGCCAATTCTTTTTCAGCACCATAAGAAGAGTATAAATTTATAAATCCCTGACCAACAGCACAGATAATCCCACCGGAAACAAATGCTTTGCACATATTCGCGAACCAACTATGCTTCGGTGTCACCTGTTTTACATACTTATTATAAAGTTTATCACGTTCCTGCTGATTTTTTTCATTGGCAATTTGGGATGCTGAAACCTTATTCTTATCGTCTGCCATAAAAACCTCCATTCTTCCACATGTCATTTTTCACCTGCTATGCATTTCCTTCCTAATAGTCTCAATTCAGGCCCCGGAACAATTTATCTATGCAGATAAATGTCCCTTCAAATACCTGCTCCGTAGTCTGGGTATAATAACATACACATCCAACAACGATTGCAACTGCAAGTACTATTAGTGACATTACACATATTTTTTTCGCTTTCATTGCCATTCCTCCTAACCATAGACTTAAGCGAGTTTTATATTTCCTACGAAAGAAAACAGGCTGTTGCAAATCGCGCTAAAAGGTATCACAACAGAACGAATTCTATGTCCTATCGTATTCCAATCACGATTTGCAACAGCCTCCTTTTTCCAAATGAACTGTTACTATTATCTCTTATTCTATTGATAATATGCTGGTAAATAGTTACTTCTTATAACCATTTACAAAATATTGATTTTTTTAACTCATTGTTTCCTGCTTATCCTAGCATACGTTCTCTCATTGTTCTTAATATTTTTCGTTCCAGCCTGGAAACCTGTACTTGAGATATCCCTAGCTGCTTCGCAATCTCTGTTTGTGTTTTATCTTTAAAATAACGCAAGCGAATAATATCCTTCTCCTTTTCATCCAGAGAATCCATCACTTCCCTTAATGCCATATGATCAATCATTTCTTCACTTGTATCATCAGTTTGTTCAATTTTATCGATCAAAAAAATCGCATTGCCATCTCCTTGATAAATGGTTTTATAAAGTGACTCCACCTCAGCACCTGATTCCAGTGCCATGACAATCTCTTCTTTTGCCAGTTGTAACGCTTCTCCGATTTCCTCAATCGTTGGTTCTCTTCCATTCTTAGACTCTAAGGTTTCCCTCATAAGCCGTATCTTTCCAGCAGTTTCTTTTAGGGATCGACTCACCTTTATCATGCCATCATCTCGAAGAAACCTCTTGATTTCTCCGGTTATCATAGGAACCGCATAGGTTGAAAACTTTACTTCATAACTTAGATCAAATTTATCAATCGCCTTCATAAGCCCAATGCTTCCGATTTGAAATAAATCTTCCGCTTCATGACCTCGCCCCATAAATCTTCGGACGATACTCCAAACTAAGCCTACATTTTCAGTTACTACACGGTCTCTCGCTGCTTTATCTCCTTGTTTAGACAAACGTATCAAATCCAGTGTGTCCACAAATGACCTCCCTTCTACCAAAGCGGCAAAAGATTTTATGTAGTACTGATTCTTTTTTTCATACGGACTGTTGTACCGGAAGATAACTTAGAATTCACCGTTAACTCGTCCATAAAAGCATCCATAAAAGAAAATCCCATACCCGAACGCTCTAATTCCGGACGAGAAGTAAACATAGGCTCCATAGCAAGCGGGATGTTTTCAATTCCGATTCCATGATCCGATATTTCAATCACCAGCTCATTCCCTGTAATGGTACAGTGAAGTTTTATCTTACCTTTTTTGTTATCATATCCATGGATAATGCAATTGGTTACTGCCTCAGAAACTGCTGTTTTTATGTCTGCAAGCTCCTCTATGGTTGGATTAAGCTGAGCTGTAAAGGCAGCAACAACAGTACGGGCGAAGCTTTCATTTTTTGAAAGGGAGTCAAATTCCAACACCATCTCATTGTCATATTCCATCTCTACGGTATCCCTCATTTCTTTTTTCTGTAATTCTTGATCCATTTGTTTACACCTCCATAAGTATTATCACAATATTTGCGAACATACGGAAAATCACATACAATTTAATGCCTCCTGCATATCCTGATAACGGCTCATAATCTTATATAAACCAGAGAGTTTCAAAATACGGTCGATTCGGTCTGATACCCCAATTACGGCAAGGGTACCGCCTCCAACATGAAGCAATTTCTTATAACGCCCCATAATCACACCAATACCAGAGCTATCCATAAAGGAAACTTTACTAAAATCAAAAATAACATTTTTTATACTTTTTTGTTCCATAAGCTTGTCTGCCTGCTCTCTAATAAAAATAGCGCTGTGGTGATCCAAATCTTCCTTCATATGAATAATGAGCGTAGCTCTCAGAATTTCGAAATCTGCGCACCCTGCTTTTTGATAATCCAACCACATAAATTCGTCCTTAGAATTCATACATAAAATCTTTCCTTTCTTAATTATTTGTAATATTTTTACATATGCTACTCAGAAAAAAAGACACTCCTGGTTAGAAATGTCTTTTTGTACCTTTTATCTGTATGCAGCCATAATCAACTGCCAATCGTTTCTTTCTTAATCCAAATCATTAATACGTTGTTTCGCATACTTCACCAGCGAAGAATTAGGAAAATCCGTTATTAGCTGGTTATAATACATTTTTGCCTCTTCGTACTGTTCTAACTCTTGATGAGTCTTTCCTAAATAATATAGGGTTGAATCATCCGGATCACCAAAAGAATTTGCCTGTGTTAACAAAGTCAGTGATTTCTCATATTCTTTATTATCAAATGCTGTTCTTCCCTGCTGATATGCTTCTTTCGCAGCAATTGGATTCACTACTTCTTTTACCATATCATATAACTTGACAGCCTCTTGATTTTCCATCTTTACAGGATCAACCTTGGCTAATAAATCTGCAACTTCCAGAGCATTTTCCGAGGTTAAACTATTGGAAGAATCTAATTCAATATATCGATATACTGCACTTAAAATACTATCGTACATCGTTTTATCGTATTCTGGAATCTCGATGTTATCGAGTTCTTTTTGTTTATCAGCAAGCTTTGTTTTTAAGTCCTCCACTTCTTTCTCGCTAGAGGTAAGCTTTGTACGGTACACTAAAAGTTCGCTATCAAAATCACGTTGCTTCTGTAAATATTCACTTTGCGCATTTTTCTTCACAGTAGGAACAATTAAGAAAAACAGTACAGAAACACCTATGATAACACCTAAAATAAGATTAATAAAAAGCCAAACATTTGGCTTATCCTCTTTGTAGGAGGAAATTGGAGAGATTGGTCTTCCTATTGGTTCGGGGTTCACTTCCCCATCACTCCAATATGGTGCGGAATTATTTTCTCCGCCACTAACCAACCGGTTTAATTCGCTTAAGTAACGCAATGTAGCTGTATTTGCTAAATCTATCTTATTCGCTTTAATTAAGCACCTTCTTGCACGTTCAAACTCATTGTTCTTCATGTAAATTAATGCTAATAATTGAAGCGCACGAATAAAATGCGGATTTAAGTTAATTACTTTTTTTAATTGAATCACTGCTAAATCATCACTGCCCTGCTTTGCTGATTCTAAAGCAATATTATACTTTTTAATAGCTTGATTCATTGAATCCAATTTCGTTGGATTCGCCTGTACAGCGCCAATGTAGACATCGGCATCATTATCTTTTGCCTGAAAATGCTTACTGATAACCCATTCGCTTAATGCCGCTACTGTTTCTCCCATCTCAAAAAATACAAGCCCCAGCAGATTTCTAGCATTGGTATTTCTTTTATTCATCTCCAGGCTTTTCTTTAGCATGAGTACTGCGCCAGTCAAATCTCTAACCTTCGCTTTTTCCAAGCCCCGATTATAATAGGCGTTGGATAGACGGTCTGCCCTTCTTGCTATGGTTAAATCCTTCCCGCAAAATTCACATCTGTTTCTTCGAACTGCGACCACATTGCCGCACTTTGGACAATTCATCGTATTCCCCCCATGGTCCGCTTGTTTCCTGACAGCAATTGATATTGCTTGTCCAGTTTATCACTTTCTTCCACGTATGAAATCCTCTAACTCCTTTTTTCATTCAGTATAGATTCTATCATGTCTGTGATATCCGTCAAGTCATTATTAAAAATTGCTTCCTCTGCCTGATCCACTTCAAGACTTGGTTGGAATTTTGCTATTTCTTCATCAAAATTAATCATAGGATACCTCTTTTCAACTGAACATTACTTTCCTACTATGGTATACAATTTCTGCATTATAGTACTATAATACAGACAAGACAGCGAAAAATCAAGTAGTTAGTGAGAATTAGTAAAAATCCTAATTCTCAAGAGGAATTAATGAAGTTCCTAATTCTTACAGAGAATTAATAAAATCCTAATTCTCACGGGAAATTATTGAAAACATAACATAAACTTAAGGAAAGTTGTGGGAAATGTTGACTTTTCTCTATTATAGTATACTTGTCCATGATTGCAATCTATTTTCATCGCAAAAAACTACAGCAATCGTATTACGTTAGCGGTATCATCTCAATTTCATCTCCATTTCGCTGAAAATAAGAAGCAGGAATTTCCTCTTTTGTTCCCATGCTTAAATCATTAATAACCAGAAAACAGCCCGGATATATCAGCTTTTGGACAACTATTTGGGCTCTTTTACTGTTTTTTATGAACTCCATTAAGTCACTCCACTCATCAACCTGTTCAGCAATTTCTGAGTTTATATTGATTTTTGTTCTTAATAATCTCAACTTCTGTTCTCGAAGCGGGCTAACGCTATCCGGTAACTCCCGTTCTGTTATCATTGCAATTGCAGCTTCTACTTGTGAGAGCCGCTCTTTCAACTCTTTCATCTGCTTATCTAATTGCAGGAACTTCTTATAATAAGCCCCTCGTACTCCAACTGCTACTTCAGTCTTTATGGAGGCATAATTACCGATGATTGAGGCAGTTATCTTTTTCCCTGCATAAGCGCTGCCCCCAAGCAATACCCCTCGTCTCCCTGTTACTATAATTTCATTGCCGGCAGTCATGGTACAATTCATAATTGTATTGGCTGTAATATTTTCTTTTGCCTTCATCTCAACCTGTTCAAAGAATTTACCGGAGATGGAGCCCCCGCATGTTATACTTCCCCTTCCTGCCCCCTGCATTCCGCTTTCTAAAATAACATCTCGTCCCGCCCTTAAGGCTGCACCTTCCACATGCCCCCGCACAACAATATTTCCCTCACACTCCACAATCTTACTGGTAGAAATATTCCCATAAATCATCAAATCTCCCTTAAAATGAATATCTCCTTGCAGAAAGTCTATATCTTCTCTAATTTCTAACACATTACTAATGGTTATCCGTTCTCCCGAACTCTCAATTTTACCCGTAATCAATGCCGTATAAATTAGACGGTCCTCAGATAATTTAAACCCTTTTCCTTTTAATGGCGGAAGGTCTCTCGCTAACTTGGCCTTCCGAATGCATCCGCATACATCAATACCATTGGTTCCTTGAATGGCTTTGTGATATCTTGCGATAATCTCTCCCTGAGAAACCGTAACAATTTTAGTCATTGCATAATAATCCACCGAGCCATCCTCTAGAATTCTTGGCTTTGCATCAACTCTGGTGTCAAAAAAGTAGACAAAATATCCGTCTTTTCCCTCAGCCTCCCTGACTCCCTCTGCTATCAATATATCTTTTCCATAGCAAGGTTTTTCACAAAGCCGGTTGACGACTTCATCTTTGATTCCATAAATAACATGATGGAAACGAAGAATCTCATAAATCATCTCTTTCGTATAACAATCATTGCCTGTTGGAGCATAAAGAGTAATATATGCCTCCAATCTATTGTTACGAATCCCCACCTTAGTCTTCTTAAACATTAATTCTTGGGTTGGTTTTGACCAATCACTCATCATTAGAAAAGCCTCCCTTAAGTACCCCTTAAGATTTTAATAAAACTTATAAGCCTTTTTCAAGATTAGTAAAATAAAAAGCTGCTTTCGACAATAGGAATATCGGACAAGTTAGAAAAAAGCATCAGAGTTCTTTATGATAGTTTTATAATACTTTGGTACCGGACCTTATCATAAATCCAAATTACTTACTGAGATATTGTTTGCTCTTAATAAATAAGAAAAAAAGTATCAGAATATTCCTATTTTAGAAATTGTTCTGATACTCTCCTTCTTTACTTTAGACACATATTATTACATGATTTTTATTTTACTGTAAAGTTCTTACTATTGCTTTTATTTCCTGCATTATCCTTTGCATATACGGTTATCTTGGAACCTTTTGCTAGTTTAGCAACTTTTAGAGTAAACGTATTATCATCTCTGGCTATTACAGTTTGAGTTTTAGATCCAATTTTAACATAAATCATGGTTCCAGCATCTGCGGTTCCACTGATAGAGGTAGCATTAACCTTGTAATTTTTCAGCACCGGCGTAGTTGGTTTCTTATTGTCTATATTCTTTATCACTATAGTTTTCATGCTATAGTTACCCAAGCTGTCTCCTACCTGAATGGTATATTCCCCATTCTTAGTCACTGTGAAGGTTTTGTCTTGACATAATAAAGAAGAAGTCCAGTGAAACGAATTTCCTAACACTAAACTTGAAGTTGTACCTGGCTCTGACCATACGACAGCATCCGGGTCTGCTGTTATTACAGTAACAACAATATCATCCGTTGTAGTCTTAGTTTCACTAAATTCAACTTTAAAATCCGTTGTTTTCCCCGAAACCGGTATGTACGCAGCCGCTATGCCAACTCGGTTTGTACTAGTTTCCGCAAAACCATAGCTGTCTTTCGCAGCAGCTTCTAAATAGTAGGTTCCTTTCTTAAGTGCCACATAGAATTCCTTCGAACTTGTTTCTGATATTGTTTTCTCGTCATATTTAATATCAATAAGATTTTTATCGCCATAAAGTGTAATTCCTGTATTCAAATATTTTCCCTGTTCACTTTGTACCAAGGAATATCTTAAATATACAATTCCGTCTTCCGGCATAACAAATTTAAAATAGGCAGATTTAGATTCAACAATCTTTTTATTTTCTTTTATAATTTGTATACTTCCTCCAGCCACTGCTTTTTCACTTGCATTCACTAAACTTTCTATTTCTTCTCTATTAGATGCTTTTACCGGTGTTATTTCTGTGAAGTCTGCTGCTGCTTTTGCTGTGCTCCCATGTAATATCATACTGATACCGAGTGCTGCTAATATGGTTAAACAGCGTGTAATGATTTTCTTACTCATAAGTTTCCCCCTTATTCTTCCATGGTATTTTTTAGTATCTCTAGTCTAACAAACACATATCTTGAACAAAATAGTGATTTAGTCCTATTTAAGATCATAGAACTAAATTTACATTTCATTCCTTACGATATAAGGAGACATACCTTTGTGTAAATAACAAAAACCCATAGGATATAAGACTGTTCTTCTCCCTGCTTCATTTACAGATTAATAAAAACTGCGGATGAAAAGGAGAAAGATTTCAGACTTTCCTATGGGTTTAACCGTTCCGTTATTAATATTAAGCAAACTCCCTACTTAACATAATATCAGCAAAAATAACTTACATTAATCATTTCACTTTAAACACTTTTTATTGTGTCATTCACCGTGAACATTTCTCATTGCTCTATCTGATGATGCTTATCCATTATTTTTGAAAATGTGCCAGACGTTCCTCCACCTGAGCCATCATAGAAGTATACTTCGCAAGTTTCTCTCTTTCCTCTGCTAATTTTGCTTCCGGTGCTTTGTTTACAAAGTTTGGATTCGCAAGCATTCCATTGACACGCTTTAACTCAGCGGCCAAACGATCTTTTTCTTTATTAAGGCGTTCAATTTCTTTTACGGTATCAACAAGGTCGGAAAATGGAATATAAATAGCTGCGGCTGCAGTAACAACAGAAACCGCATCAGAATCAATGCCAGCCTTATCGCCCTGGATCATAATTTCACTTGCATAACCTAAGGTTGCAAAGAATACCTTACTGTTTGCAAAAATTTCTCTTATCTTTTCATTTTCAGAAACTACGATTACCTTCGCTTTTTTGCTTGGCGGAACATTCATTTCCGTACGGGCATTACGAATCGCTTTTACAGCCTCCTTAATAATCTCAACCGCTTCGTCTTCCCTCGCAAAGTTAAACTCTTCTTTGTACTCCGGCCACTTGGAAATCATAATAGACTCATCCTCAGAGAGTTTTCCTTCCATTTCCTTTAAAGTGCAAAAGATTTCTTCTGTAATAAATGGCATATAAGGATGAAGTAACTTAAGTGCAGAACTTAATACCGTTCTTAATGTATAGATTGCTGCAGTTTTTGTTTCCTTGGCATCCCCGTATAGTCTTGGTTTTACCATCTCAATGTACCAATCACAGAACTCTTCCCAGATGAAATCATAAACCTTCTGTGCAGCAATACCAAGCTCGAACTTTTCAAGATTTTCTGTTACATCCTTTACTAAGGTATTTACTTTAGAAATAATCCACTTATCTGCATCTGTTAACGTAGACATATCCACAGATGTCACTTTAGAGTCCATACCGGCTTCTTCTATCTGCTGCATGTTCATCATAATGAAACGAGAAGCATTCCATACCTTATTAGCAAAGTTTCTTGCTGCTTCCACACGTTCCAGATAAAAACGCATGTCATTGCCAGGTGCATTTCCTGTAATTAACATAAACCGAAGTGCATCTGCACCATACTGTTCGATAATCTCTAACGGATCAATACCGTTTCCAAGCGATTTACTCATCTTTCTGCCTTGAGAGTCACGAACCAAACCATGGAATAAGACTGTCTTAAATGGCTTTTCGTTCATCTGCTCATAACCCGAGAAAATCATACGGATAACCCAGAAGAAGATAATATCGTAACCGGTTACTAAGACATCCGTTGGATAGAAGTACTCTAAATCTTCTGTTCTATCCGGCCAGCCAAGAGTTGAAAATGGCCATAATGCGGAACTAAACCAAGTGTCCAAAGTATCTGGGTCCTGAGTAAAGTGCTCATGTCCACAGGCACAGGCAGTTGGAGCTGTCTTGGACACAACAACCTTACCACACTTATCACAGTAATAAGCTGGAATACGATGTCCCCACCATAACTGGCGGCTGATACACCAATCACGAATATTGTCAGTCCAGTTAAAGTATACTTTTTCCATACGCTCCGGAACTAACTCGATTTCTTTCTTCTTTACAGCCTCTACTGCAGGCTTGATTAATTCGTCCATCTTAACAAACCATTGCTGCTTGATTAAAGGCTCTATAGTCGTATTACAACGATCATGGGTGCCAACATTATGAGAATAATCTTCTACCTTCACAAGTAAATCCATCTCATCTAATTCTTTTACAATTTGCTTTCTTGCTGCATAACGGTCCATTCCCTCAAACTTGCCACCATTTGCATTAATGGTTGCATCATCATTCATCATATTGATTTCCGGAAGGTTATGCCTCTTACCAACTTCAAAGTCATTCGGATCATGTGCCGGAGTAATCTTAACAACACCTGTACCGAAATCTTTCTCAACATAGCTGTCTCCAATGATTGGAATCTCACGGTCAACAAAAGGAAGTTTTACTTTTTTACCAATGAGGTGCTTGTATCGCTCATCCTCCGGATGAACTGCAACTGCTGTATCCCCAAGCATAGTCTCAGGTCTGGTGGTTGCAAAACAAAGATACTCGTCTGTACCTACCACCGGATATTTGATATGCCAGAAATGTCCTGCTTGATCTTCATACTCAACTTCTGCGTCAGAAATAGAGGTATGACAAACCGGACACCAGTTAATGATACGGGAACCTTTATAAATCATTCCCTTCTCATACATCTTTACGAATACTTCTTCTACTGCTTTGGAGCAGCCTTCATCCATCGTAAATCTTTCTCTGTCCCAGTCACAGGAGGAACCAAGTTTTTTCAACTGTCCGATGATATGTCCGCCGTATTCTTCTTTCCATTCCCATGCTCTCTTTAAGAAGCCTTCACGGCCAAGCTCGTCTTTCTCGATGCCTTCTTTCTTTAAAGCCTCAATAATCTTAACTTCTGTTGCAATGGAAGCATGGTCTGTACCTGGCTGCCAAAGTGCATTATAGCCCTGCATTCTCTTGAAACGAATCAAGATGTCCTGCATCGTATTATCCAGTGCATGACCCATGTGAAGCTGACCGGTAATGTTTGGTGGCGGAATCACAATCGTAAATGGTTTCTTTGTCTTATCAACTTCGGCATGGAAATACTTTTTCTCCAGCCATTTCTCATACAATCTGCCCTCTATGTCCTTAGGGTCATAGGTCTTTGCTAATTCTTTCTGCATAAGAAGCTCCTTTCCTATCTTAAGATAATTCCGATTAATTTTGTAGTCAAATAAATGAAACTTAAACTATTTAGCTTTTTATAATGTGAAACCAGAAAGCATCATTTGGTGGATTTCTTGCACAAAAAAAGGTCCTTCGCCGATAAGGACGAAGAACCGTGGTACCACCTTAATTTGTGAACAAGAATTATTTCTTATCTTAATACCGATTACAGCAATAAGAATTCTTCCAATATTCACCTCTCTCGCATTTCTAATAAAAATGCTCGTCTGTAACGGGACTTCCCGGCATTTCCTACACGCTACTAAAAGTTTCAGAAACACTGCTCCGGAGCTACCTTCGATAAGCACTACTTGAAACAATCTCACAGCCAATGGATTGTTCTCTCTGCCAAGGTTACTTATGTAATCCTCTCCATCACTACATTTGCCTTATGAAATTATGACAATTTCTTAGGAAATTTAACTATTTCTTATCATATGCAAACTTCTCCTAAATGTCAAGGCTTTTTCGGAATTCCAAGAAAATAACTATTTTTTTGTAGGAATAATCTCTAACCAATAACCATCTGGGTCAACGATAAAATATATATGCATATTCGGATTCTCATAAATCACACAGTTCATCTCTTTATGTTTCTTTAATGCAGCCTCATAATCATCCACAACAAATGCTAAATGGAATTCATTTTCACCCAAGTTATAAGCTTCTTTACGATCGTGCAGGCAGGTCAACTCCAGACTATGTGCAGTACTTCCGTCTCCCAGATAAACTAATGTAAAATCGTTTGATTCATGTCTGCGTATTTCCTTTAAGCCTAGCGCTTCTTCATAGAATGCTAATGATTTTTCCAAATCTAATACGTTAAAATTATTATGTGCAAATTTAAAGTTCATAGTAATCTCCTTTTATTCTGATTATGTTATGGTGAGTTATCCTAGAAAGAATAAAACTATAAATTTTTGGAATCTTTTGAAATTCTCCAATTAAAATTTAAAATCAATTTTTGATAGTAATACTTACAAATTCAGTGCCGCTTCGATACTATAAATTTAGTTTTCAGTATATATTGAGATAGAATGTGCTGCTGTTATCGTATCGTTTTTGTATTTAAACGCAATTAGAACACTTAGTGACTTATATCCTTTCTAAATAAAAAATCTATATCAAGCATAATAACTTTACCAACACTCAAACACTTGTCCTGGTTCCACCACATCAAAAATCCTATCTCTGTAATCTTTTGAAACATCCATTTCTTTTAGTTTTCTAATAACCTCTGGTTTTTCCCAGTAATGCATCGGAAATGCATTCTTAACTTCTGCTTCCTTCATGACATGGTCAAATCCAAGATAAAATCTTTCCTCTTGCCTTCCGTCCAGTGGCATAAATGCAAGATCAATATGACGTCCCTTCAGTTTTTTTATTTCTGCCAAGAAACGGTTTGCCATATCCTGATATTCTTCTTTGGTTTCTCCTTTCCAGGTCCACCAATTTAAATCCCCGGCAAAGTAAATCGTCTTGCCAAACAAGGTTATAACGAAAGCTACCCCTTCATCGGTAGACGTTAAGGTTTCCACCTTTAATTCCTTCGATATCTGATAAGTTTCATTCTTATGCATATATTGTATCTTATTTCGTGCTTCTACTGGGACTTGAGTTTGTTCCATATAGTTCGCATTCATCTTGATATCACTGGATAATAAAAATGAAATATTCTTATAATCCTTAGCAAGTTCAAATATCTTTTTACTGAAATGATCTGCATGCTTATGACTGGAAAAAATATAAATCTTCTTCTCACTATCAAACTGAGGTAATTCCCCTTTAAAATAGTCAAAAATTAATACAACATCTTGTTCTTCCACAGTAAAGCAACTGTGATAAATATAGGTTACTTTCATATATAGCTCCAATCTGTGGGTAATAGTGCTTTTTATCATACTAAGTACCCCAGTTCTAAATCATTTTGTACTTTTTTTAATTACCATTACAGCTAATGTTCCTACTTGTTATAATACTTTAGCCTATTGTAAATTCCATATTGTGTTATTTTTCCTGTGCATGCTTACTTGGTTGATTACTATAAACCCCAATTAACATTAATAATATTCTCATTTAACTCAATTTCCGTTCTATAATTCTCCGAGCTTTTATCATTATATTCTACCTTCGCAATCGCATGACCTGAAAGCCCCCCTTCTTCATTAGAAAATAATTCAACTTCACATTCACTGTTTGATATATACCATTCATTCGCATTTATATAATTAAAATTAAAAGAGATATCCTTGTTAAAACCATTTAAACGTTCTTGTGAAAGATATAATTGAAATTGGTATAGCCCATGCTTTCCTCCTGGAGTTTTGTAAACTCCATTTTCTGAAGCAACTTCACATTTTTCGTTATTATAAAAACAACTTGCATCTATATTTTCAAGAGAAACTTCTTTACCATTTAAATTAACTTTTAATTTAAGAGTAATGCGGTCACCCGAATAAAAATAACTCTGTACTCTTGGGTTTTTAATAATAAAATAAGCGACTCCTATTAACATTATAACCAATATAATAATCATAATTTTATTTCCCTTTTTAATTTTCATATTAAATCACCTTCCTTTAATATTTATAGAATTATTTTATAATATTAATTACCATAAATCAATTGCATACGAAAATACAATGGGTGCAATAATTTTCTTCATATAATTCTATAAAGTTAATTTGCCTAATTAATCTAAATGTAATTTCAGTATCATTATATATTTAGTTTAAGTAGCTAAACTTCCATGATGTACCTAATTCAGTATATTTATATGTAATTCCTTTAGCAGAAATTTTCACCCATTGCCCATTCGTCTTATCATCCAAATCAGGGTTTTTGTTTAACAACCAATTATAATTTACTGCACTATCTTTAGCAGCAACTACAGCACATGCTCCCTTTTAGAAAGATTATATGCCACTGAACTTGTGCCACCAGTCCTACCATCACAAGATAAAATAGTACCCATATATGCTAAATCATTAAACTAGCAAGTCATTTTATCCTTAAAAATATATAGAATTAAAAGGTAAACTAGCAAGAATTCCTGCCAGCTACCTTTTAACCCTATCTCTGCATTATTTATATAATGTATAATATTCTACTCTCTGGTATTTTCCTTTTTATTTCTTCTGTAAAAAAAAACTCCATGTCTCTCAATTCTTCTTTGGAGTATTTGTATTTCCCATATCCAAACTGTCCATACTGATAAACTCTATTTTCTTCTAGCATAGGTAGCGTAGTTTCCGGGAATACCTCAAGTATTCTTTCTTTTGCTCTTAAGGTGTAACGATGAGAAATTACTTCAAAGGTCAACAACGAGTTTAAATTCAACGGGAGACGTTCCTTTAAATGATCAATTAGCTCCGAATACTCTTCCTTCCAATTCTCATACATAAAAACCGGGGCAACTAAAAATCCAACCGGATAGCCACTACTTGCTACTTTTGCAGCTGCTTCAATACGATGGATTGCCTTTGGAGTGTGATGCTCGTATTCTCGAATCACCCTCTCTGTATTAATACTAAATCGAATCTCCGTATGCCCATTATGCTCTAAATTAAGTAAGGATTCCACATCAGTATACTTGCTGGCAAAACGAAATCTAGTAAGCTCGTGATTACCAAAGAAGGTGATACATTTCGCCAGTGCATTGGTATAGGTTTCTACTGGAACTGGGTCTGATGTTGCGGATCCTTCAAAAATTGTTATTTTGGGTTCTCGTTCTTTTGTGTATTTCATCGTTTGATCTAAAATTTCTTCAATATTGACATGTACTCTAACAAACGGTCTATCTCCTAGCTGTGTATTTAAATAGCAATATTCACATTGTCCCATACATCCACTAACAATCGGTATTTGATAATGCGCTGAGGGTTTGCAGGTTTGAAACTTTAAACTTTTCTTAACACCTACAACCAAAGTTTTTTTTCCTGCACGGTATTTCTCATATAATCCATCACCAGGTATATGCATATTAATACGATTACCTGCTACTTCATAAAGCTCTATCTTTGAATTTGTTAAAAATCTTTGATAAAGTTGTTGTCCCAAAGGATATTGCAAAGCTTCTACTTCAAAAACCACTCGATCAGGTTGAAACATGTTATGACTACCTACCTAATATCATTTATATAAATTATAATAACTGTAATTTAGTATTCGAGTTTTTTTGTATACTATTCATTCTGTCAAAAATAGACCTTATTTTAATCGTTCTCTATTATATGGATAACTCAGATATTATTGAAATAGCACAATAATGGTGTGAATAAATCTAGAGAAGCCCTTCCTTCCTGGTATTATGATTTAAAAGCAAATCAAACAACCAAGAAAGAAGACCTCTCAAATAAACACTGAACATAAAATAATATTATGATATTCTCCCCTTAATTAAATTCATCTCTAAGAGCTCTGGAGATTCACACCGTGCCGACAACTCAACAAAACCTTTGCCTTCTGGCTAGTATGTAAGGCATGCATAGAAAATTCAGCTTCCTATCTAGGATTTCATCCCTCCTATGTATCACGGTTGTTCTCTGAACGAATTCATTATCCCTTAACCCATTATGTAATGGATTGAGAATCAGCTATGCAAAACATTTATTACAAAATACAGAAAAAAGTATTACTAAGATAGCATACGAATGCGGATTTGCAACACAGCATACCTTTAATCGCGTATTTCTGAAACCGGTATTTTCTCCCCACAAGAATTTCAAAAATCGTTTTTGTAACGGGTTACATCATTTCGCATATCATATTACTGATAAGCTATTCTTTGGAGGCATTTCCTTGGAAATTAATCATCTCAGTATCGGTATGACTGCTCCTGATTTTACGGCTGTAACGACCTTTGGGCCGATGAAAATGTCTGATTACAGAGGACGTTGGGTTATTTTATTTTCACATCCTGGCGATTTTACACCGGTATGTACATCTGAATTTCTTGCATTTGCACAGAATGCCCCGACATTCGATAAACTTAATGCCAGTCTGATTGGGCTAAGTATTGACAGTAACCCTTCCCATCTTGCTTGGGTGAATGACATTTACCTAACGACCGGAGTGCAGATTCCATTCCCTGTCATAGCAGACCGCTCCGGCGATATCGCTCGTTTATACGGTATGCTCGCTCCGGATGTAAGCACCACTGCAACTGTTCGTAACGTATATTTTATCGATCCGAACCAAATTGTCCGTGCTATCTTAATCTACCCTCTTACCAACGGTCGCTGTATTGCCGAAATAATCCGTCTATTACAAGCAATGCAGACAACGGACGAATTCAATGTCATAACACCCTCCTGCTGGCAGCCTGGGGATCCGGTCATGGTTCCTGCTCCCGGCACTTATGAACAATTGGTAGAGAGAGAAAACAATCCGGCAGGAGAAGGGTTGGAATGTAAGGATTGGTACTGGTGTTTTAAAAATATAGGATAAGAACTTATTTCTGTTAAATATCTTATATCCTTTTCGTACATTCATATCAAGTTGCTTTAGCTATTCTAGAACCCAGTAGAATCTCCCCTTATTGGAGTATTCTACTGGGTATTATTGCACCATAAACTGATTTTCTACGCCAAATCACTGTCATATTCCGGATTTCTTGTTCGTATACCCTCAAGAGAATTACGTACTAAATCCAGTTGTTTTGCACATAACTCAATACGTTCGCGAAGCTTTTGCCTGCGGGCATTGAGACGGTGGCGTACCTCAACCATTTCCTTCTTATCAAGTAAAGCTTCTGCCTGATAGCCCCACACTTCAGCATCGTTAATTCCATGTTTTCTAAGTTCTTTCACTAATTCTTCCTGATAATAACCTAATAATTCCGTATTTTGCTCTAACCGCTCTATTTCCTCTCGTTCTTTTAAAAACAATTGATACCTAGCCATAAGGTCCTGATATCCGGTCGTATGATATTTCTCATAAGAATAATCAAGCATAGCAGTACAATTTACATACTTTAGCTTTACCTTATTTATTAGAGCAACCGCACGATTTAGCTTAAGTTCTGCCATCTTTTGCTTATAGCAGCATCTTCTTGAATCATAGATAATATATGCTACTAAAAATACTCCGAGAAAACCAGTCATTAATATTGGTAATGTCAAATCAGCCCTGACTGCATTATCTAGTAAAAACAATCCGGCAAATAGTATAAGAACGATAACAAATCCCCCAACCGCCAATTGTTTTAAAAACTTTATTTTTGATAACGCCTGCTCTCTATCATAGCTTAAAACACCTTTTTCTCCCTCAAGCTGACGTAAATCTTCTTTAATTAGCTGCTGATATTTTTCCTGCTCCTTTAGTCTTGGAAGCTCCCTCTTAATGTCTTCTTCCAACCGGTTCATCTCGGCAAACTGAGCTTCTGATAGCCTACGTTCAATATTTAGAAACTTTTTTCTCTCTTTCTCAAAGTTCACGATTTTATTTGCAGCATCCAAATACGGCCTTTTTTTCCCATCCGGAATTTGCTCGATTTTTTGAATATCAGAAAGATAGGAGGTCACTGCTTCATATTCCTGTTTTGTTTCTTCTAATTGAGCAGTCAACTCAAGTATTTGACTTTTATGTTCCTTAATCACATTCCCTATGTCTTCTTTTCGTTCACCTTGATATGGATCTTGGACATTGATTTCTAGTATTTGCTTGTTCTTCTTGTTTTTTGCCTCTTCTTTTTTTCTTTTTCTCTTCTCTTTTAAAGAAAGCTTTTCCCCTTCTGATAAAAATGAAGATGTGGCCATGGGGGCACCGGAATATCTTTTTAGTGCCTCTTCCACAGATATATGAACAAAATCATTACTTTCTGTCCGCTCGTTTTCTATATTCTTCTTTCGAGATGAAAATAAACCCATATCAATCCTCTTTTCTATATGCTATCCTTACGGTATTCTATTTTTAGCTGCGTAATAAGCTCGTTCAAACGTTCATAAAACTCAGTAATTTTTCCACTCTCTTTTAGCTCTGAAAGTCTTATTACCTCTGCATAAAGTCCCGTATATTCCGAAGCATCCGAGACATGATAAAGTTCCTCCTCCATCTGCTCAAGCAAGTCACGATTATCTACAAGCAATTTCAGTTCTCTTTCCAACAGATTCTCCTGCCTGCCGCATTTTAAGGCATAAAGATATTGCTTTAGTGACTGTTCTTTATGATTCCTGTCATATGCCTCACGAAACTTATCTGCAGCAAACGTAAATGCTCCCGTTCTTGCCTCTAAAACTCCCATATTATGAAGAATATCCCCATACTCTTCACTTGATAATTCCGTAAATTCTCTGCTATTAAGAATTGCCTGATATTCTTTCATCGCCTCTTTAAACTGCTGATGAGATAAACAATAATCTGCTTGTCTCTTTTTTCTTTGTATCGGCGTTAAACAAAATAATATATCAATTTCCACTAGCAATTGATTAATTTCTGCCTTATCATACAGGTCACAGCTGCAAAGAATACTGACTACCAAATCCTTGATACCGGCCTTCTTTTTCAGCAATTCCTCAAGGAAGTCTGCTCTCTCCTTAAGTCCCAGTTCTTCCCTAATAAATACGATTAATTCATGATTAAAAAGTTCCTCACTAACAGATTCCAAATGATGATAGACATAATAGCACAGTTCCTCTATCGTATAGACCGGAGTTCCGGTTAGCTTAAAACAATATGGTTCTTTGGCCGTTTTTCCAGTGCAAAGAATTAATTTTCCCATCAAATCCCCCATTCTGCCACACTGCTATAAGGTAAGCATTTGTTCCCAAATACGATAACTTGTCTCATAAAATACACCAAATCCAACATCCCGAACTGTTACAATCGGTGAATATCGGTCAAGAAAATGAATTGAGACCGAAAGCCGAATTGTCTTATTCTCTCTTTCCAATAGTCCATCCAGAGAGAGCACCTCATGAAGCGGTTCCCTATTTAAGAGATTCGTTACTTTAAATGATAACTCCTTGGTCTGATCGAGTATTACTGTTACCGTATTATTTGCTTTCCACCAGGGAATCCCCGCCTTTACCAAACAAAAATCTACTTCTTTCGCATTCTCATAGAGCCGCAGGGAAATGTTAGAGGTAATCATCTCATCGCTTAAGAACAAATAATTTTGAAATACATCCTCAAGAAAACCTTTTGCAGCCAAACAAGCTCCTTTCGCATATAGGTTTTGCCCTAAAAAAACTCTCCTCGAACTGCTTAAACGAACTAACATATCTCGAACCAAATTTCCCTCAAATTTTTTTCCTGTTACAAACACAGCACTTGTTAAACGCTTATATAACACTTGATTCATTAGCTTTTCAAGCCGATACAACACCCGCTCTATTGGTTCCTGCTTCAAAACCTCCGGTGTCAGCTCATTGCTTAAATCCATACAATTTACAATCACAGCATATGGCTGCATCCTTCTATTCACTGTAAGATTATAATGAAACAACCCTGTCTCATCATAAGTAAACAAAGAAACATCATGTGCCCAAATCTCCGGCTTTTGGCTAAGTACATAATACATATAGCTTTGCACCTGACTTATGATGTGAACTCTATCCCGAAAAAGCCCTAACTCTTCCAGACTAAGATAAATCATCTCTGTTATCTTAGGTGTAAGATTAGGTACTGTAATCACTAGTTTTTGTATACTACTATTAAGAAACTGCTGTCTAATCACCATAAATGCTTTTTTTAAAAACTTGGTTAATAACATGACCGGAGTAAAAGTTGCTCCATAGACCGATATACTTTCCTGATTCTCTAATATCTTCCATATATGTTCCACTAAGAAAGCTCCGCCAAGAGAAGCTATGCGCATTGCATCTTCCCCAATCATCCATTCCTTTGTTGATTCCTTTACCGCTAAGCAGGTAGGAAACAATGGATTTGATTGATTTTGAGTTAAGATAATTGGAACGGCATCACCAGTCTGCGCTTGATAATAATAAATTTGTGACGTTTCATTTGTGATTTCAAAGCCGATTAATAATTGCTGATTCTCCCCCACGGTTTCCTCCTTTCGCTAGTCAATTGCTTTAAATAAAGTTTCAATTGTAAACCTTTGTTTTACATAATCGTCCAGTAAATGAAGTACCGTTACCTCATCCTTTAACTCTTTTGCTTCCATAATATGATTTAGCTGAGTATAGCAATTATCCAGGAAGCTCTCTTCCACCATTGAGCCAATCAAAGTTTTACTTTCCGTTATCTCTTCTCCTAGTTCCGTCATTTCCGTTATATAATACTGAAGTTCTTCGTTGTAAAACAGAATGAACTCCTTAACAAAGATACCATAACACTGGTTTTGCATTTCTTCTGCAATGAATCCCTTCTCACCGGTTCCATTTCCATAAGAATAATGGATCATAACACGATGCTTGGGATTTGTACGGTATTCCACATAGCATTTATCGTACATATGCTGCGGGATTCTCATGTTTCTTGAAAATTCTTTAAAAAATGGCAATATTATACCCTTTTGAACCACTCTGCTCAACTGATAATCAATAAACTTTACTTCGTTATCTGTTAATTGCTCTTTTGCAGCGTAATGTTTTAACAAAGCATATAGCGCTATGTCATTCTCCTCATAATTTAATTCTTGACGTATGACCTCAAATAATTCTTGCTCTGTGACACGTTCCCGTATCAGGTATCGATAGCTATAGAAAGATAGGAATGCACGGATTAGCTTCCGGTTACATCCTTTTTGGTAATAAGATAAAAATACCCCTATTGCATTCCCAACATAACTCTGGGCAAACAGCATTTGTCCAAGAAGGCGCTCCTCTAAATCAAAGGTATCGATGTTATACTCCTTCGCTGTTTTCCATAAATCATACATCTGAGCAGTTGTACCATAAAAATATTTCACCAAATAAGAAAGAGCAGCTTCCTCATGCTTTCCCTTTAAAAATAAATAAAAAGTAATCTGTAATAAAATCTCTTGATTCTTCGGTACTCCATCTGCATTCGTAAGCAAACGGCAGCAGAGCTTTTGAAGCCGTTTTATCTCCACTCCCTCATACCCGAATTTCTCCATAGCCGCAAGTGCAAGCGGATAAATTTCACGAAGTATCATAAATTCAATCATCTTATATCGACTTTGTTGTTCGAATACCAGTAAATCAATATTCTTTAAATAACTCTCTAAAATCTCACCTTCAAAGTTATCATAATAATAATGAATTAAGGTTTGAACAAAGTCCCTTCGATATTCCTTGGTTAAGGTTGATAGCTGTACTACTCTCTTTCTTAGCTCAACGGTATACTCATCAAACCTTTGATAAAATTGAACTTTTTCCGACAAATATAAAATCAGCTCTGCCTGATTCGGGTTTATCTCATAACAAGTTTCTAGCAGCGAAGTTAAATGTGTCAACTTTTTTAAAGTATAGGAGGCTCTGGTATAATACCGCTGCTCTTTCCGGTCAATAAAGAAAATCTGTGCCTGATCTGTATACAGATTAACAAATGCATGACCTTCTGTTAAGGGAACAATACATTCCTCCTGTAATTCCTTGTGCACGATGGCAACACTTTTTATATTTGGACTTTCACATTCCACCTCATGAACGAACGATACTTTGGGTATCATTTCTGCAAACTCTGCGTCCACCGGCGTATTAGGAAGTAATTCATCCGCTAAAACCGCCAGATGACGATTCAATACACCAGCAAGTAACTGACGCTTTAAAAACTGCAATATTTCCACGCGGTGGTGTTCTATGACAGCCACATTTTCCCTATGCTTTGTTAGTAAACAAGCATAGTAAAATGCTCTTCTTCTATCCGGAAGCTTATTTTCATAAGTAAAATAGGAAACAACCGCAGGATGTATTACCTGATATTCCTCTCCCATGCTATAGATATAGTATTCCGGAAGTTCGGTAATTCTTAACTGCTGTTCCATCCCAAGTTTATAGTATCGATGATATCGAGGTTCTCTTTTATGCCCTCGAATCAATATACTAATCATCGCATAGAGTGCATCTTTTAATTCAAATTGTGTATAAATCTGATCCAATATACAAAGAAGATGCTTATGAGGAACTTTGCACTTACTCCCCAAATAAGCCACCGCAGCCGCAGTTTCCCTCTTTAAAAAACTATTTTTCAGTGCAAATGAAATCACCTGTAATTCAAACGAATGAAGTTCACGTAACAAAAGGCTATCTTCACGAAGTAAGAGTGCCGCTTCAAAATATAAGATCGGACTATGGATTCCTTGTTCAAATCGTTCCTTTAAATCGTTAAATTTCTGTCCGGAGTTTGTTGTATACAATTTGTTTAAGTATAACTGACACCAGAATAAGAACAGCTCTTTTGGATATTGTTCCGATAAATCTTTTACCTCTTGAAACACGGTAAGCGGGTCCTGATTGGATTTTTTACTTAATGTTTTCAAATATAACAAAATTCCATATGCAGCCGGTTCGGTCCTTTTTAGCTCTTCTTTCTTCTGCTCCAATGCCTCAAAGGTTGCTGTTATCATACCTTCCTTGCCAGAAATTAATTTTAGGTGAAGATGGTATAACTCAAAAAGAATATTTTCCTTTTCCCCGGATAGTAAGGTAAGCAGCATACTCTCTGCTTCGCTCACATATTTGGATGACGATATTCTATCCAACCGGAAATTCAAATAGTTTTTTGTTAATCTTACATAACAGGATTTCTCCTTTTGTAAAGCCAGGCGTCTGCCTACATTTTGCCTGCTGCAGCGTACGGATACTTGTATTACAAATCTCTGTAAAGCAACCTCAATATAAATACTGCCACAATGCAATCCTTCCCTCATTCCCTCTGTTTGTACAATAAAATTAAGTTCCGCTTCACCAGCCGCAAAACACTCCATAGACAATGTATTGTTTTGAAGCTGAAGGAATTTTGCATCTGTTGTTACAACTGCTTCTGAATGTCCCCAACCCTCTTTTTTAATAAGTATTCTATCCATAAAGTTATAGGGCCCTGCATCATAGCTCAGTTCCGTTTTGTCTATTTGGTAGGTAACCGGCACTTTTTTGTGGGCGGCAAGTAAGAATTCTTCGAGTGCCTGACCGGCAGAACTACTTTTTTTGAGTGCTTGATAAAGGGATAGGTATTGTTTATCATAATAGGCTAACACCTGTCCAAATTTCTCCGATAAAAAAACATCTTTTGCTTCTTCCCAATTAATCTGAGCCAGACCAGCAAACTCAAATAAATTTTTTATCTTACCTATGGAAGTTTCACAGCTTGGTGATATAATATGTATCGTAACAGGAAGAGCAAACTCCCCGCAATCCGAAATAATCTGAATTTCCTCCTGATAAATTGCCGGCGTCTCTAAGTATTTCGCATTATAAAAATACTGTATCGTCGTAACTTCTCCAATAAACCGATCATTTTCGATATGTAAGTTCTGATTGGAAGAATATAAGACTCCTTTTATCCTAGTATTTTGACTATTCTGAATAGTAAAATTCCCATGATAAATGCTCCCGCACTCAACATAAAGTTCCATCGATTCTTCTGAGAGGATAATCTCAGGTAAGTTATAGATAAATACACCCTTTGCTAATTGCTCAATCTTCTCTTTCATCGTTTCACCCCATGCTTATTTACCCTATCATTATTCCAATAATTATAACATTTTGTGACAGGCTTTTCAACAAGCATCAATTTTACAAACCAACATAGAAGAAAGAAAGCGGGAATAGATCAGATAAAAATTCATGATCTATTCCCGTTCTAAAATTTTAATTTATTTTTATAAAATCTGAATTCTCTTCCTCGAAACGATAAATGTTGTCTCCTGAAACCGACACATAATACATCCCTACCAATTGATTTTCTGCACGCCCTTCAAATACATTAAAGCAATAACATTCTTCACCGGCAACCACGGTAGTCCAGGAATCTGCAACCACATTATAATGAGAAAGATTATTTACCAAGCCTAGTTTCTCCTTTTTCATCTTCTTTAGAAGTTCCAGGGCTTCTGTTTCTGTTATCATATCCTCGTTTTGATCTACGATTTCCACATTATCTAATGGGAATTTTACAAAAGCAGTTACATTTCCGTCGATATCATAAGTATAAAGAGCGCCGTTCTTTTTATTCACAATAATCGCCGGCTCTAAAGTGCCGCCAGAATCAGAAATGACATAAACATAGTAAGTTTCACCATCAATATTTAGATGATCATCCGACAAACCTGCACTATAATTCTTCGTATCGAGTTTTGATAAAACAAGTTTCTGCGCTTCTTCCTCAGAAAGGTCACCAATCGGAATAGTAGTCGGCGTTGGGGTAACCGTTACCTCTGGTGTCGGAGATAATGTGATTCCAGGTGCCGGAGTCATCACTACCGGTGTTGGCAGGGGGGTAGCCGTTAAATTATTATTTGCTTCCGGTGTGATAAGTGTATCATCTATTGAGGTCTGTTTATCCGCTTTATTGCTGCACCCCGCAATGGTAAATACCACTGCGAACATAAAAAACACCGTGATGCACTTTAACTTGCGATTCCATAGGAATAATTTCTCTCTTTCTTTCTTCATATTGAAACCTCCATTTATTCATACATAACTAACTGTCATTGGACTAAGACTTTCTACCTATAGTATAACACCTATTTTTGAACTATCCATTAAGTTTGTATTGATGTTTTGTTAAATCTGCCGTTGTTTTCGCTATTTTCACATTAAATCGGTAAAAGCCTGCTTTCACTGCTATGTACGTGTATTTTATCATGATATCCATAAAAAAGCAATCTTGCTATGGATTTGTCCACAGGATGTGAAAAAGCATTACTAGGAAAGAACAAAGCTGCTAGCATTCAAAAGCTTTCTTGATAAATAAAAACTGCCCTAACCGATTGATATCTAATATGCTTAGATTGCAATCGGTTAAGACAGTTGAAGTATTATTTCCTTCCTGTTTATTCACTATAGAAATCAATTAAGATACGCCCGGAGCCGCCGTCAATTCTTATTTTATTGCTAACTTCGTTATTCCGATCTTTATAATCATCTGCTCTCGTTCCATCAATCCATATTCCGCCGGAACCGCCATCCGTATCTATATTATAATCCTCATGCTTTCCCTCTATCTCAAAAGAAATTCTACCGCTTCCACCATCAAGGGCAGTCTTTCCAAGTAACTGACCGGAATAGGAGACAGAGCCGGAACCACCGTCAAACTCCACATCACTAAATATTGCATTTTCAATTTTTACATCACCGGAGCCACAATTCATCTTTCCTTTTTCAAATTTCACATACTCTAGCCTGCTTAAACCAGATCCTAAACTAACATTAGCTTTCTTAGCATACAGATTCCGCCCGGTAAAACTTCCGGAACCACCATCAATTATCAAATTGTCAGCAGTTAAATCTTCCACCTCCATAACGGCAGAGCCACTGTCAAGTTCCACTCTTCCAGCAGTAAAATCACGCGGAATTGTCACAAGGATTTCCATGTCACGGTTCCACTCCCCTGTCCAGCCGAATATCCAGGTAATATAAAATCTATCCTTATCTTCAATTACCAGCGTACCATCAGAGGTAACCTTTACCTCTAGCGTTTCCGGGACATTTTTTACTTCTACAATGACCTTCTCGGTATCACCGCTTACTATGGTAAGCTTCTTATCATCATTAGAAATATTCAGATTTCTTACATTATCAAAATCCTTTGTAAAACTAACATAGGTCTTATTATCTCCATATACACTGAATCCGGAACCTACGCCGGATACTACCGCAACTATGCCGGATAAGATACCCACCATAAGAAAGGCCGCAAACCCCATAGCAAAATACTTAATCACTCTTTGTAAAGGACTCATCGGATATCTACACCTCCAAACATACAAATCGCATTAATATAGATTATAGGAACTTCCCCGGGCACTCGTCTGTGGTGATTACTCACTCCGCCAAAGAAGGAGCTGGAGGATACCTTAATACGAACATTCTCTGGTACGAAGATATCAATTCCGCCAAAAATTGAGGTTGCATCAATACAAACATTTTCCTTAATAATTGCATTTCTTAAATCAAGTCTGACACCCCCGAAGATAGAATTTAACTCAGCTCCCTGAAACGGCTGATTCGGAAACTGTACAGTATTACCGCTAAAGGTTGCGGCATAGCTGCATTCCTTTGGTATTGGTATCTCCACCTTGCTGCTTCCGTTAAATGCAGTACGAACCAAGATATTAAGACCAATAATAATTAAAACAACAGGAACTATAAGCTTTCGTACCGTATCTGCCATGAAAATCCCTTGACTGTTTAATAAAAGCATAATACCGACTACCAGACCAATAAGAGAAAATCCTCCAAATCCGCTGTTTATAATTGAAATACCGCAAGGAACTATTAAAAATAAGGTCCACCATCCTGGGAAAAATAACGATACATCCCACCAATGAAATACATTACCTGCGATTATAACACCAAGAGCCATCCAAAATACGCCCCATAATACATTCGATATCCGATGCCGCATAACATACCTCCTCCATATTTTATTTCAGGCGATTATTTTATAATATCAATTTTCTCCTGACACGAACTATTTTCTTATGTAATCATATTATTACAGCACCCCTTTTCTTGCAAGTTAGAATTCTATTAGAATCATTAAAAAGCGAGAACACTCTTGATTTCACAGGAAGCTTGATTTGCTTCCGACTTGAATTGCCAAGAGGGTTCTCGCCGATTACATGAGTTTTAACTATTCTTTTTTACGGAATTAAATACTTTTCCGGATTTCTTTTTTCTAAGAAGAAGCGTTGTTATCGCAGCACCTGCTACTGCCGCTGCAGCTATCACTATCACAAGCACATAAAATAACACATTTGCTTTTTCAATTGCTACCGAGACTGAAACAGTTCCCCCATAGGTTGATATACTTTCTGTGTAATAACCATTCTTCTGAATTTTTTTAGTTTCTTTTCCTGTAAGAACATTATTGTTGGAGTGATAGTAGGTTACTTTAAGGGAATCCGGAACCATAACTTTATAGTTCACTTCACAATCACTCATGGGAACCAAGCCCGATAACATAAATATATGGTCAAAGGTATAAACCTTATTTTTACGGTTAGAAAGGGAAGACTCCTTTACCTGCAATACATTTGACTTATCACTGTAGCTTTCTCCTTTCTTAAATTTCTTCGTAAAGGTAACCACCACAGTATCCCCCTGCTCTTGATAAGTTATCTCCTGACCCAGCCCTTTATAAAACTCCTTACATTTCGCTTCATCAATATCACAGCCGTTCGGAAAAAAAGAAAACTCAGTCGTTAGCTTTCCTGACATATCTTCTTCCAGAACACATTTGACATCAATCTTCTTAACTACAACCGATTGTTCTGCTTCAAAGCTGCTGCTAAATAAACTATCATAATAACACGCACCCTGATAATTATATTTCGCATCAGCCGTTTCACCGGCATCCTTATAAGAAGTAAAATCGTACCATTCATAGTTAAGCTCTTTCGGTACCGATAAATATACATCAATATAATCGGTATCCATTCTTAACGCTTTAAAAAGATTCCCCAAGTTATAATATTCCTCTAATTCATAGGAGAAAGCAAAAATAGAGGAATCTGTTACGGATAATTTAACCGGTGGCTCCGATACATTACTTTCTCCATCTGAATTCATTACGGCAATTAAAAACTGATTAATCTTTTCCAGAGTATCCAAACGATAAATAATTGTTCCTGTTCCTGCATTGTATTCAACATTTGGATCAAATTTTCTAAAGTAGGAAAGTATATCTTCTTCTTTTATTCCTGCAAGATCCTCCGTGTTAAGATAAATCTCAATTGTTTTTACGGCATTTGAATTCATATCGTACTCAGAGAAGCATTTAACCTTTAAAACACCTACCGTCACCGTCTGCTCCATCGCAGGTTCCTGGTATCCGTAATATACTTCTTCTCCATTGTAATTTAGATAACGGTAACCCCATGTATAGATTTCGGAAGAATCATAACTGCAAATTCCTGATTCATCAATTGCCTTTAAAGCCCAATCAATAAAAAGTGCCTTATCGGTCAAATCCTGATATTTTACTGAATGGGTAAAATAATCTGTGGTATCTGTAAATTCTGAAAGCCCCTGTGTTCCAAACAGCACTGCTATCTTATTATTATAATCATTTGCATCCTGGAATGCTATTTTATAAGAATACGTATAATTAGAATTGGTTTCATCATATACAACGGATAACTCAAGGCCCTGTGGTGCCTTCTCTAACAATAATTGATTTAAAGCCTCAAAACCGCCGCTAAGATACTCTGCTTCGGAAGAGGAAGCTACCGCAGTTACGATAAGTTCTCCTGAGCCATCTTTATTTATGTTTGTCGTTGTTGTGATTTCAGCGCCGCAGGCAGAAAGCACAAGCATACAAAATAAAGATGCTAAAAAAAGTTGTATTTTCTTCATATTGATATCCATGCCCCTTTCAAAATATGGAGACTTTGTGCAAAGCACAAATCTCTGATTAACTTTCACCCTCAATTTTTCCATTTGATGTTAGATAGCGAATTTGAGTGGAGAGATTCGTCAATTCTGCTTTCGTTGCATCATAGAGGTAGTAATCCCCATACTCTGTAAAGGTTACCAAAAATTTGGTTCCTTCCTTATCAATTGCTTCTGCCGAAACCATATCCGGAAGGGAGGCAGGGCTTTCCTTTCCATTTTCCATAATGACACTGTAGGATTCATAATCTCTTATCGTATTCTTAACATAATATTTTATGTTGGTATCTCCAACCGGCGGAACTAATTTTCCTCCTTCCACCAGATAAAGTTTTGCTGTTAAATCCTCTTTAGAACTTACTATATATTCCGGTACTTGCTCTTTCACTACTTCAAGTTTTTTTGATTTCAGATCGTAACGCCTGATAGTATTGTCCACAAGATACAAAGATTCCTCTGAATCATCAAAATAGAAATCCGTATATTCATAGTCCGTAATACCCTCTAAGATAGTAAAGTTGTTATCCTTTTTATGATATAACGTAACATCTCCATCCACTAAAAATACTAATTTATCAAATTCATTGGCAGCACAAAGCAGTTTATCAAAGCTAACTTCTTGCTTATATAACTCTTTTCCCTTATTGTCTACCAACATTGCTTTGTTTCTGCCGACTTTTAATACATACTCTGATGTTTTGGAGAAATAATAGTCAGAATCACCAAAATAAGAATTTACCCCCTCATCAAAGTGAATTCTTTTTACCTTTCCTTTTTGGTAAGTATACATTTGGCTGTAATCATTAAATACGAATCCGCCTGAAAAAACTTTAATATTTTCTGGTTCTATCATAGAATAAGATTCTTCTGCGGAATATTCTTCTTTTCCAGTAAAAGAACCACTTGTCACAGTACCGGATTGTTTCTTAGTCATTCCAAGAACTGTAAGAAGTGTTAGTATTGATAATACGATTAATACTGCTCTATCAAGGCGCTTCCAGGTACCAACCAGGAATACTTCTTCCTTACTGCCTTTTTTATGAAGCAAATCCGGGAAATAATAAGCACAAGCAGCAGCTCCTGCTGAAACTAAAACAAGTACAAGCAGACTCAGGAGGATATTTACCTTGATGCCTATTCCTAACTCTGTCTCTCCTAACATAGATGCTGAAATTGCAACTTTTGACATAGAATAAAATACTAATTGTATGATCAAAATGATGCCAGAAAAGATTCCAGCCTTTTTCAAGTAATTCATCTTATTGGACTTCTCTAACTTTAGATATGTCTGATAAAACAGATACCAGAGGAATATACACCAGGCAAGTGCCAATACTACAGCACATGCTAGTTGAAAGCCGCCAAGAGAGCTTCTTAAACTTGAAACATTTCCTGCGTCAATTATTTGCAAGCCACCAAAGGACAGTGCATTCGCTAGGATAACAAATACATTTGGCAGGGAAAGCAACACTGTTCCTAACTGCTTCCACATATCCCCGCGTATTATGGCAATCAGCACAATAAGAAGAGAGACTGTAATAACCCCGATACCGTACCTTTTATAAAAATACTTTAAGTTCCACAAATTACTTCCTGACGGCAGGTTCTTTTTTTCTCTTAGTTTTAAAATTCCGGTTATTATATAACAAGACAATAAGGTAATAGATAATGTTCCAAAAATAGAACCGATTGCACCATAGGATAATTTTATTGCATAGTATCCACTCTTAGCTGTATCCACCGGAATAAAGGAGGTTAAGAAAAATAGCACAGTTAATACTATACTAAAATTAAAGGTTACCGGCATTACTTTTTTTGATTTAAAAATAGGCTCCTCCGAGAATAAGAACTTTAAGGAAGATCTTATCTTCTGATTACATAACAGTTTCCAAGAGATTAACATTGAAACAAAAGGAATTAATGTTAATATTAGCAAACGTACATTCACATGTAATACTGCGCTTTTACCCATTGCGGAAATCGTTAGCTTTATTGTATGTAAATAAGACATTCGCAAAAGTCGGTAAAAGGTTAAGAATCCTCCTTCTGAATCATTGACAAATCCTCCTACCGCCTGTCCCCATATGGAATCAATCTGACTCTTTAATAATAAATTCGCTATTACTGAGGTAAATAACGATACTATCGCTGAGATGCATAAGGTTAGAACAATTAAAAACGCTGACTCCTTAATTGCTTGCATCGATATCATTTCTTTACCTATCTGCTTTAAATAATTATTCCACTTATCAGCTTCAAGCTTTGGAATCTTTTTCATAAGGCTGGCACTCTCTTTGCCTTGTTCCCCTTCTTTATTTTCCAATTTTTCTTTTGCATTTTTCTCTGCCGCAGATTCGCTGCTGTCAAAGCTAAACTCAGGACCGGCAGATACCTCAAATATATCTTTTTCCTCCTGCTTTTCCTCCCCGGTAATAGTTAAGTTTTGTGTGTTTTCTGCTAAGCCTTGTGATTCTCCTGCTTGTTTTGCTGCAGTCTCTAAGGTATCACGGCACGTTTCACAGACACCATCAGTATTCTCTGTGAATTTCCCACAATGTTGACAATACATAGATCTCCCTCATTTCCATTTTTATTAATACGCTACAGGAATAATATACTATTTTATCTCACAAAAGTCAATTTGTGTAATTATTATTGTTAACTTTTGTAACAATATAAAGTATTTGGACAAATTTTCATAAATATCTTTATTATCGGTAGCAATACTTACTTATAGGTAATCCGGAGTATAAAGTTTCAAAGCAATGCGGTAAAAGATAGCACACATTCGTTCTTTATCATATAATGGTATGAAAACATTTTATTGGAGCTAAAATGGACAATAACAATAGTAATAACTATGAAACTCCTTATAACACTCCTCAAATCATGGCACTTACCGATTATGGACCAAATCCGTTCGTAGTCGATATAAATAAAGCCACATTAAGCAATCAAAACTTTCGCACAGCTTTTTGGACAGGTGAAAATCTGCAGCTTACACTAATGAAAATACCTTCAGGTGAAGACATTGGGTTAGAAATACATCCTGATGACGATCAATTCATACGTATCGAATCAGGTCATGGGGTGGTTCAATTTTTCGAAAGTAAAGATGATTTATATTTTCAACAACCCGTTTTTGATGACTTCGCTGTATTTATCCCAGCCGGAACATGGCACAATATAATCAACGTAGGAAATGAACCGCTGTTACTATACTCCATCTATGCACCACCACATCATCCTTGGGGAACTATCCACAAAACCAAGGCCGATGCTGAATACTTCGAAAAATATCAATATTAACACGTACAGCCATTCATTTGCGCTACCTAGAAGTTACACCAATAGCGCAAATGAATGGCTTTCATCGAACATTATAAAAAGAAAACCCCCGAAAACACTACATTTCCGAGGGAGGATATTCTATCTATGCTAACTTAGATTTTGCTACTTCAACCAAAGCCTTGAAGCCTTCAGCATCATTAACAGCAAGTTCAGCTAACATTTTTCTGTTTACAGAAACTTCAGCTAACTTTAAACCGTACATGAATTTGCTGTAAGAAAGGCCATTCATTCTTGCTGCTGCATTGATTCTTGCGATCCATAGCTGTCTGAACTGTCTCTTTCTTTCTTTACGTCCTGCGAAAGCGGAAGTTAACGCTCTCATAACGGACTGCTTTGCTACTCTATACTGCTTACTTCTGGCACCTCTGTAACCTTTTGCAAGCTTTAATATCTTATTATGCTTCTTCTTAGCGTTTAAGCCGCCTTTAATTCTTGCCATCGTCTATTCCCTCCTTATTACCTAATCTTAGAGATATGGTAAAATCTTCTTCATGTTCTTTTCGTTACTTGGATCCATCATTGTTGCTTTTCTAAGATTTCTCTTTGTTTTTTGGGACTTCTTAGTCAAGATATGCTGTTTTCCGGCCTTCATTCTCTTTAATTTACCTGTACCGGTTACCTTAAAACGCTTAGCTGCAGCTTTGCTTGTCTTTAATTTAGGCATGATATTTCCTCCTTAAAATTAGGTTGCACACAATGCACTAACCTTTGATTTTATAATGACAATAGGTTTACACCATGTGCGCCTATTGTTCTATCGTTTTTCAGTCAAAAACATGAATATGCTTCTGCCTTCCATTTTTGCTGGTTTCTCAACAACTGCCACATCTTGAAGCCTCTCGAAGAAACTGTCGAGAATTTGCTTACTGGAGTTAATGTGAGCCATCTCTCTTCCACGGAAGCGTAGAGATACCTTAACCTTATCCCCCTTGGTGATGAACTTTCTT
This sequence comes from Bacillota bacterium, assembly GCA_023457255.1. GTDB lineage: Bacteria > Bacillota > Clostridia > Lachnospirales > Lachnospiraceae > Lachnoclostridium. Next base: position 58,043 of record JAEWMB010000039.1, read on the forward strand.
GCTTGATTGGCTTTTGTGTTCAAATCATTATCATCGATGTTCGGTGTTAAACGGATTTCTTTCACGTCAGTCACTTTTTGTTTCTTCTTGGCTTCTTTTTCTTTTCTAGCAAGCTCATAACGGTATTTACCATAATCAACAATTTTGCATACCGGCGGCTTCGCTGTCGGAGCAATCTTTACTAAATCAAGATTCGCCTCCTGTGCCATCTTCATTGCATCTTTTACCGACACAACACCAAGTTGTTCTCCATCTTCTCCGATCAGACGAACTTCTCTGTCTCTGATTTGCTCATTAATCATTAATTCGCTAATAGTTCTGCACCTCCATAGGATTATAACACTTGTTACGGTTTATTTTTTCCTTAACACAAAAAAAAGTGAATAGCATGCTATCCACTTTCAAATCTCATAAACGACACAATACATCAGAAGGCTAATTCTATGAATGTGTACTTTAGAAAATTAAAACCCGTTTGCCAAGATGCTTAGGGTGAGAGTGGATACTCTACTTGCTATACTGGATACTTTCTTTCCGTATCACAGCTTTTATATTATATAACAGAAAGTCATTACTGTCAATGACATTTTTTATAATTTCGTCATTTCACTGCTTCCACTACTGCCTTTTCACAACCGGAATCCAAATTTCACAAAATAATTTACCATCACTTTCTTCCGGGTATAATTCAAAATCCACCTCATCAAGCATATCATACTCAGAACCAGGTAAAAATTCTTTAAAAATACGATCCCACGTTGTTTCAATACAAGCACCATCACCGCCAATACACGGAAATACTGCCCATAAGGTTGGTTTTACCTTAAAAATCTGGTATCCGCTTGGAGCATGGTTTCCGTTATACAGCATTCCAACACCATATTGAAACGTATTGCTCCCTTTTGAAATATTTCCACAGATACCATAGACATCATAAGTATCCGCATGTTGCCTTAATACCCCGAACACCCCTTCTTTCCCACAGCGTTCCCAAAACCTTGGTATCTCCTGATTGCCGGGAACATTTACAATTTCATTTTCAAACTCTTCTACCTTTGCTAATACTTGAAATGGTTCTCTCTCAATAATTTTGTAATCTACCATATTACCACCTTCCACAATAAGTTTTAATATAAGGCGATTATACAATTTTAACGGCATCCCCGATCTTTTGGCAACGCTAGGAGATATTCCATGAAATCGTTGGAACGCTTTTGTAAAACTTTCCGGCGTTTCGTATCCACACTTATATGCCATATCAATAACCTTGATCTCCGACATACATAGTTCCTGACCTGCTATCGAAAGTCTTCGGTTTCTAATATATTCATTTGCAGAAACTCCTGTGATCATACGAAACGTTCTATGAAAATGATAGCTCGACATGTATACCTGCCTCGCCACATCTTCATAGTTGATATCCTCTAGTAAATGCTGTTCCATATATTCGATTGCCTTCTGAATACTGGTTATGCAATCCATGTATCTCACCTCATACTGATTGTAAAAGATTTTTTGACTAATTTCCTGACCGTTCTTGCACACATTTGGCAGACTGCTAAAATTCCAAACAATCACCCGTTTGAAAATAATGCAAACGGTCTCCTAACTCTTCTTTTAGTAGTGCAAATGCCTTACCACCAGTACAATGACAGGTATAGATATTTTTCACTCCCACATTATCGTAACAATTCTATTGCCCGTTTAAAATAATTAATTTCCTTCTTATCCTCGTTACCACTCATAAAATGATAGGAAATCATCATTCCATCCTCCATCGATGCCACACCAATTACCCTTCTTGCATAGGAAATCACATGGTTGCTTCATTTGAAGAGAATGCTTTTTGTACTGCGGATATTAATTCTTCCCCGGTAGGGTTTCCAATGATATCAATCAAAAATTGAATATAGATATTCGGTTCAAATAAATCTGCTCTCTCTGTATATAGTTCTCTCCCCATAGTATACTCCTAACGAATTATATGTATTTTCTTATACTCCGCACCCACTTCTTCATTACCATCTTTTGAGGAAATAGCTTAGATAGGAAATGCATGTATTTCACATAAAAGGTACAAACCGACATATCTCTCCCTCTCTTTGTATCCTTCATAGCTTTTTTAGCAACAATATCCGGATTGACAAGGCCTGGAAACTTAACCTTTCGATGGTTACACTCCTCCAGTAACATATCCGTATCAATCCAGCCCGGACACACTGCTGTTACTGTAATTCCCAATTTTTTTAATTCCATATTAAGTGCTCTGCTATAACTTCTTTCAAACACTTTTGTTGCTGCATAAAGGTTAAGATATGGTACCGGCTGAAAGGATGCCTGTGAGGAAATATTTAAGATACGGCTTCCTCTTTGCATATACGGGATGCACATAATGCACATAGAGACAACAGTATTACAATTTAATTCTATGGTTTTATCTGATTCTTCTATGGTGAAATCCTGATACGATGAGCCCATCTTTCCAAGTCCTGCATTATTAACCAGATATAAGATTGCCGGATTTACTTCTTTTATCCTCTCTCCGACGGATAAGACTTCTTTGCGAATGGACAAATCTATGGAAATTGGTACAACCTTCTCTCCAAATTGTTCTTTTAACTCATTCAATTTATTAAGACTTCTAGCAATCACCCATATTTCATCCAGCTCTTCTTTTAATAATTCCTTTACAAACTCTTTTCCAATTCCACCACTAGCTCCAGTAACAATAGCAATTTGTTTTTTCATACTCTCCTCCGTCAACAAATGTTTCTCATATTCTACCATTTGTAATACTTCTTGTTAAGTTAAAGTTAGATTAGAACGCCTCTTGCATGGGAGAAAATATGCTGATACTTCATGATAGATCAAACCCGATAAAAAATCGTACGCTCCAGATCTTCCGTTCAGGAATAATAAAAGGGATGCCACACCATTCACGTGACACCCCTAAAAGTTTACTTTTCTTAAAATAGCTGCTATATCAAGCGGCTTCACAATTCACTCCGTTGCTTGGGCTTATAACCTTATTTCTCTCTAGTATTCCTTAATTAGAATAAAAATTCTGTGTTGCATAATTCCCATAAGCACCGCCTAAAGCATATCCTACTCCAAGATACGTAAAGCCTTTATTTAGCATATTGGACCTATGCCCGCTGGAATTCATCCAACCATTAGAGGAAAACAACGCATTACCATAACCGCCGATTATATTCTCACCATTGCTTCGATAACTGATTCCTTGTGCTTTCATTCGATCTCCAGGCGTGGAGCCGTCAAGTCCGGTGTGATTAAAGTAATTGTTCTTTGCCATATCTTCGCTGTGTAGTCTTGCCGATGTTCCGGCAGCATCCGACCAACTTAATGCGCTTAAATTATTACGGGCACGGAAAGAGTTCGTTAAGTCAAGTATTTCTTTTTCCCACACCTTTAATACTGTTTTGGTGGTACTACCTTTTGATACACTTCCATCAAACACCGAAATACCATCAATAGAACCGTCTCCTATGGTATCCATAAAAAAGGTTATTTTATTTCCGCCATCGGAAACTGAAATCGTATCGCTTAGCGATGAGCTCTTTCCGAAGACAGAATTAATGGAAGATACCTTAGAGGATGTGGTTAGCCCTTGATAGGTAAAATCTGTTGCATCGGTATACCATCCAACTACTTTACTATCTGCAATCGCAATCATCATAAATTTCTTATAATTATCATTATAAACCATGAAATCATAGTTATATTCCGTTGCATCGGTTCTATTCGGAGAGCCAAACGCACTAATCACTTCACTTTTACTATCTCCAATGGATAGGGTCTCTCCGCGAACTGAAATATTATCCGCTTTACTCACACTCGCAGGTGGAGTTACCGTTGGAACTTTCGTCGGTACCGGAGCCTTGGTTGGTGCCGGTGTAGCTGCAGGTGCTTTCGTCGGAACTGCCGTAATTGATGGTGCCTTGGTTGGTGCCGGAATCTTCGTTGGTGTTACCATTGGTGTTTTTGTCGGCGCCGGTGTTTGAGTCGGAGTTGGGATTCTTGTCGGTGCCGGGGTCTTGGTCGGTACTATGTCAGGGTTCTTAGGTACATCCGTAGGTACTGCAGGAGTTTCTTTCTCTCCCTTATTATTGGAATCCTTAGAAGATTGGGCTTTATTGTTCTCCCTGGCAGAATTGCTGTCCTGAGATTTATCTGCCTGTGAATTCATAGAGCCGTCTGCTTTAAAGTTATCATTCGCTGTAACTTCTCCGGATAATTTTTCGTCTTCACTATTTTGCTGATTTTGTGAAAAAGATACGTTACTCTCGTCCGAAGAATTTTGAGTTAATTTATCGTTATCGGTTTCGTTCTGATTTTCAGGTACATCGCTTACTTGTTGATTTGTTTCGTCCAAATTATTTATTATCTCTGTATCCTTTGGTCGTTGGGCATCCGAAATTTCCTTGCTAGTTTTTTTCGCATTGCTGCATGCTGTCAAGAATATCAATGCTAACACAGAAATAAGAAGCAGTTTTTTACTCATGTTAACCTCCATGCGTTACTTAGTCTCTGCCGTTTCTATGCAAATATCCTGTAACGTTTCTGTTCTCATCTTCATAGATCGCCTTTATTTTATCCAAATTTGTCGACAATAAGGATATGCTAAGTATATCGGAAAAAATCTACATTTTCAAGGAATTCCAGTGTTTACCTAAGCCTAGTTCCACCTTTCTCCATAAAAAAAGAAAATAAAGTCTACTTTGCCCCTCCGGTTTACCACGAGTCCGTCAGTTAAGCAAGCCACTTTGACTGCACTATAATTAATGCTCTCCCGCTAATTGTAACTCATATAACTTTTTATAAATTCCATTATTCCCTAATAGCTCCTGATGAGTTCCCATTTCTCTCAGCTCTCCCTTATGCATTACGATAATCTTATTGGCGTGCTGTATCGTAGACAGGCGGTGGGCAACCATAATGGTTGTTCTTCCCCTCATTAATTTTTCTAATGCTTCTTGAATTAATTGTTCTGTTTCTGTGTCAATGTTTGCTGTTGCTTCATCCATAACTAAAATAGACGGATTATAAGCAAGCGTTCTTGCAAAGGATAGTAACTGACGCTGCCCTGCGGAAAATGTTGTACCACGCTCCGTAACAGCCTCATAATAAGTATTGCTTAAGTTTTCAATAAAGTGATCCGCATTCACATATTTTGCCGCCTGAATCGCTTCTTCTTCCGTTATTGTGTCACTTTTTAAACGAATATTACTCATCACATCGCCGGTAAAGATAAATACATCCTGCTGTACCTGACCAATTGCCTTACGCAAATCTTCCTTTCTTAATTCCTTGATATCTATGCCATCTACAAGGATACGCCCTTTTTGAATGTCATAGTATCTTCCGATTAAGTTTAATATGGAGGACTTTCCAGCACCGGTTGCACCTACAAAGGCAATACTTTGTCCCGGTTCAATTACGAAACTAACATCTTTAAGAATCCAGTTTTCTCCCTCGTAGGCGAACCAAACATGTTCAAACTCGATACGTCCTTTGATTCCCTCCGTCAAAACCGGATTCTCAGGATTCTTTACCGTAATCGGTTCATCCAGTAAAGTAAATATCTTCTCCGCAGAAGCCATGGCCGATTGCAGAGTACCAAACTGCTCTGCAAGTTCCTGTATCGGTTCAAAAAACGAAGAGATGTATTGAATAAACGTATATAAGGTACCTACGGTAACTGCACCCTTTAATACACTGTCACCGCCAACAGCCACAATAATCACTAAGGCAATAATGGATAGGCTATACATTAAGGGACGAAAGATTGCAAATACCATCATTTCACGGTAATTTGCACGATATAGCCCTTTGCTTTTTTGACCAAACTCTGCATTTTTTTCTCTTTCTCTGGCAAATATCTGTATTAGCTTCATCCCGGATAAATGTTCTGACAGATAAGTATTGATTGCGGTTATTTTCGTCCTGGCAATACGATAGGTTAATCTGGAGGTTTTCTTAAATACCCAGGTTAAACCAACGATAAACGGTAACAAACTAAAGCCAAACAAAGCAATCCGTACATTCATCGAAAGCATTACAATTGCTAAGCCGATGATTTTTACTGTATTCTTCAAGAGCTTTACCAGGATATTGGCATACATTTCATGTAAAGCCTCAACGTCATTCGTTACTCTGGTAACAATCTTACCAACTGGTGTGATATCAAAAAAACGTAACGAAAGGCTGTGAATGTGTTCAAAGACTTCCTGGCGAATATTATAGATGATATTTTGCCCGGTCAGCTGTAGTATCCATGTTTGTAAAAAGTTAAATGCAAAACTTAATAATAAAGCGCCACCATATAGAATGGCTGTTAACTTGACTTCCTCTAGGGTTCCACCCGTAGTAAATAAATCGACCGCCCGGCCAATCAAGGCAGGACGTAATAATTCAAGTCCTGTTAATGCCAGCACCAGAATAAATGCCAGCACCATCATTGGAAGATATGGAATTGCATACTTCATTAAACGGAGAAACACACTTCCATGAATTGATTTTTCGTATTCTATTTCTTTTCGACTCATGTTCTACCTCATTTCTGCGCCGTACTTTACGCATTCCGTCTTATTCTTTCTCTAACTGTTTTTCCAACTGCTGTTTTTCATAGAGCTTCGCATAAATCCCTTGCTTCTCCATCAATTCATCATGACTGCCATATTCAGCAACTTCTCCATCCTCAAGCACCAAAATGTTATCTGCATTTTGAATGGTTGAGATTCGATGAGCAATAATAATCGTAGTTTTATCCTTACGATTTTCTTTCAGATTACAAAGTATTTGCTCTTCTGTATTCGTATCCACCGCAGAAAGTGCATCATCTAAGATTAACACAGGGGCATTCTTCATCAAAGCTCTTGCTATGGAACTACGCTGCTTTTGTCCACCGGAAACAGTTACACCTCTTTCACCTACCATAGTAGAGTACTGCCTTGGGAAATCCATGATATTATCATGAATACATGCTGTTTTTGCAGCCTCCTGTACCATATCCAAGTCCTGATAAATACCATCTGCCGCACTCTCAGTCTTCATAAAATCACTTTCTAGGTATGCCTCCATTCGTTCCTTTTTTGAAGGGAATAAGCTAATTTTCTCCTCCTCTTCTTTTATGTCACATAGTTTACGTACACCAAACGCAATATTGGTTTGGATTGTATCGGAAAATAGGAAATTATCTTGAGGTACATAAGCAATCTGCTCTCTTAATACATGAAGCGGAATCCTGCGAAGACCATTTCCATCAAAAGTTATCATCCCATCTTCTACATCATATAAGCGAAGCAATAGATTTGCTATTGTAGTCTTACCGCTGCCGGTGCGGCCAAGTATCGCAAGAGTATTCCCCCTCGGAATCTTCACAGAAATATTTTTAAGAACAGGAGAAATTCCTTCTTTATATGAGAAGGTTAAACCATTGATGGCTATCTCACCAGACAATTCCGTAATTTCCTTGTCACATTCCGGTCCATCTACAATCTCTGGCTGTTCCATGAAAATTGTACGTACACGTTTTATTGATGCAAATCCTTGAGAAAGCATGTTTATGCTTTCCCCCGCTGCTATCATAGGCCATACCAGCATACCGATGTAAGAGTTAAATGCAACAAATTTACCAGGAGTAATCACCCCGTCAAGTACAAGTTTACCGCCATACAGCAGTGTGATAACACTGGAAATACCAATCAATAAATCAAGTAATGGTAATACTGTTGCTTGAAGCTTAACAACCTGAAGATTTGCTTTCTTATTATTTAAATTTGTTCCTGAAAAAGATTCTATTTCTTTTTCTTCTTGAACAAAAGCTTTTACTACTCTAACACCAGAAATGCTTTCCTGTACCTCATCTGTCATCTTTGAAAAAGCTTCCTGCTTCTTCGTAAATCTCTTTTCTACCTTGCCGCCAAAATAAATGCCGCCAATCATAATAAAAATCATTGGAATACAGGCGAGTAAGGTTAATCGAAGGTCAACATAACATATCATCTTTACCACTACCATGATTGTCATAATAATTGCGTCAAATGTGGTGACCACTGCCGGTCCAAGTGCCATTCGAATGGCTGATAGGTCACTGGTAAAGTGAGCCATAAAGTCTCCGGTCTTATTTTCATTAAAGTAACGGGTAGAAAGTGTGGTAAGGTGTTCAAACATATCATTTCTAAGAGCATACTCTATTTTTCTGGCTCCGCCAAAGATAAAAATACGCCATAAAAAACGCCCGAGGGCCATTAGGCCTCCGACCGCCAGAATCAATCCAATCATAGGTAGAATACCTTGAAAATCCATCGTTTTGTATTTCAAACCATCAGTGATTCTACCGGTATACTCTGGAATTAGCAGACCCAACAGGTCGACTGCAAATAAGGTTATAATTCCGAGGAGATAACTCCATTTATATCTCTTGATGTACTTTCCTATCATATCTACCTCCATCCGGCGCTCTAGCACCTTCTAATTACAGCAGCACTTTGTTATTTATTTCATGAACAGAGTAAGAATTTCTTCTGCGTGAAGATTCTTTTCTTTACACTATACTCCTTGTCCCTTTTTTACAAAGTGTATTTCAATCATACACCAGACCTTGATTAGATTCAAACCTTTTTTTAATTACTTTACCGATTCGAGGGATTTGGCCAGACTCAGTAACTATAAACAAAACAATCTGTACGTTACTTAGCCTGCATTTCTTACTGCATTTGATAAGTTCTTAGTAAACGTGAGACTTATATGAAAGCCATAAGATATTGTAAAATCTTAGAAATGGATAGCAATTCTATTCTATACTCAAAAAATAAAGGAAGAGGCGTAATTTCTCCTCTTCCCTTGCTTTTATTTGCTGCATTAGATTATAGCCGACCCCTCCTTCTTTCTCTCACCAATTAGGAGCAACAATAAATTCTCACATAAAAATCAAAGATGAAATAACCCAGGAAGGATAGCAATTCTGTACCATACTCTTGTAAACTTATCCTTGTAAGATTATCAATAATAAAATGAATCCGTCGCTAAGTAATAATAAGTCTGACCTAATTCCTCGTACGAATCAAATCTGCCCACTAACTCAATTTCTGTTTCATCTTTCGGATATTCCTCCGGATACTTATGGGAATTATCCTCCCAAATAAACTCTAAGCCGCTGGAGCAGCAAGCAGTTGCATCATTGATAATTACGTAATGATAATATTTATCCGTATCTTCCCAATAAGAAGCATAATATGGGCCGCAAATTTTGATCGTTTTCCCGAGATAATCCTCAGGATTTATCATGATATTATATACCTCAGAATAAATCATAATGCTGCTCATCTGAGTCAGGTCTATATCCACACTGCCTTCTTCCTTATCCGCATCGGATGCAGGCTTAGGAAATGCTTCAAACTCTTCTTTTGAGAGGTTCTCACTATTAAGATCTTCCATACCCGCTATATCAATCTCATAATAGTTATCCTCCGGGGCTTGTGCTCCTTCCTCAGCCTGTTGATACCCTTCTTTCCGGTTCTCTTCTTTCTCCGAATAGTTATTATTCTGAACTTCTTCATTCTCTATATTTTTATCTAATACATCATAGACTTTAGAATTTCTGTTTCCACATCCGTTAAAAGTGAAGCACAGCAAAGCTGCCATAGCGATAACCAACTTTTTTTTCATTCAACCCCCTGTCTGCACGCATAGAAATCAAGATGCCAAAAACTTTCCTTTATTTCTCAACTTCCTTACACAGTGCTATTATCCTTTCACAATATGAAATACTCGTGATGCAATCTCGATACACACAAAAACTATAATATTGGCTGCTACAATTGTCGAACCTACCGGTGTTCCAAAGAGAATTGAAGTAAGTATCCCAAGCGTTGCACAGATTACTGCAATGATTGCAGCACTTAGGATGACAGTATGAAAACTTTTAAATACCTTCATCGATGAAGCTGCAGGGAAAATAATCAATGCTGAAATAAGTAATGCACCAACAAGATTCATGGCAAGAACAATAACAATGGCTGTTATAATTGCTAACATTAAGTTATAGATACCAGTTCTTACTCCTGTCGCTTTAGAAAAATTTTCATCAAATGTAATCACAAAAATTTTGTTGTAAAATATTATAAATACAAATAATACAACAACCGAAAGTGCAATCGATAAAATAACATCCGTTTTTGATAACGTCAGAATAGAAGTCGAACCAAACAAGGTGCTGCAAACATCTCCTGACAGATTGGTTGAAGTCGAGAAGATATTTAAGAGAAGATATCCTATTGCAAGTGCTCCTACCGACAACATGGCTATCGACGCATCGCCCTTAATTCTCTTATTTTCTCCGTTTCGTATTAATAAGACTGCACAAATTACTGTGATTGGCAAAGTGATGTAAACATTCGTTGTAATATGAAATATCGCAGCAATTGCAGTCGCTCCAAATGCAACATGAGACAGTCCGTCTCCAATCATAGAATATCTCTTTAATACCAGCGGAACCCCCAATAAGGAAGTGCAAAGTGATATTAAAACTCCAACCAAAAGCGCATATCTCACAAAGGAGAATTCAAAATAGTATACTAGTGTTTCCATCATAGCAAGATACCCGCCTTTCCAGTATAGCTCCTTCCAATCTCTGATTTTAAATACTCTGCCTTGTTTCCATAAAATAAAGGGGTATTTCCAATATGAAGAATATGTGTTGCATACTTTATGGCTGTACTAATATCATGAGATACCATTAAGATTGTCACACGGTTTTCTTTGTTTAGTTTCTCAATTAAATCATACATATCCTTTGCAGCATTGGGGTCAAGCCCTGTTACCGGTTCATCCAGCAGCAATAATTTTTTACTGGCACATAACGCTCGCGCTAACAATACTCTTTGCTTTTGTCCCCCCGATAACTCTCTAAAACATTTGTTTGCCAAATTCTCAATAGTCAGCAACTCCATATTACGCCAAGCTTTACTTTTCTCATATTTATTATAAAACGGTCTTAACCCACAGCCATTAAGGCACCCCGATATCACGACTTCTTTCACTAATGCCGGAAAGTCCTTCTGTATCTCTGTTTGCTGCGGAAGATATCCTATTTCATTTGCTCTTATTCCATCTCCATAGGTTATTGTTCCGGTGGCTACTGTCTTAAGCCCAAGAATTGTCTTAATCAGTGTTGATTTACCAGAACCATTTTCCCCAACAATACAAAGATATTCTCCTTCCCTTACATGAAAATTAAGATTCGACACAACGACCTTCTCATCATAAGCCAGGACTGCATCACTGCACGAAATGAATGCCATATTACTCTAGAGCCTCCTTTAACACTTGAAGGTTCTCCGACATAATGCTTAGATAAGAAACCCCGGATGCTATATCGTCCATAGAAACAGACTGCATTGAATTTAAAGTTTTTACAGAAACATTCTCCTGTTTTGAGTTTTCAACCACAGTCTTTGCAATGGAACCATCGGAGCCATCAATTATTAGTACAACAGGCAGGTTTAATTCCTCTACCTTTTTTGCCAAAAATGCTATGGTCTTAAAACTAGCCTCCGTTTCAGCCGAGCAGCCGACAAAAGCAGCATAATAGCGAAGATTGTAATCATCTACAAGATAGCGAAAAGGAAATCTATCTGCCACCAAAATTGTATCTCTTTTCACGTTTTTCGTAAAATTATAAAATTGTTCATCGAGTTCCTTTAATTCTTGAATATAAGATGCTGCATTATTTTTGTAGTACTCGGAATTAACCGGATCTATGCCGCCTAATTCTTTACCGATTTCATCTACGATTACTTCAGCGTTTTTTAATGAAAGCCATACATGCTCATCGTATGCATATTCCTCCTCGTGCCCTTCTCTCTCATGGTCTTCCTCCTCATGGTCATTATCAAGCTCTTCCTCTTTATGGTCTTCTCCCTCATGCTCTTCCTCCTCATGATGATGTTCTGCTTCCATGCCTTCCACAATTTCTTCTTCTTTTGCGTCTACTGCGTTGAGAAGTGCAAGCGCATGAAAATCAGAGGAGTCTACTTGTTTTACCACTTCTTTCGCCCATTCTTCTGACTCACCGCCTATATAAAGAAATAAATTGCTTGAGCGGATTTTTACCATGTCCTCCGCAGACGCCTGATAATTATGAATATCTATGCCATTCTTTAACAGATACGTTACTTCTATCCCTGCCGGATTATCTCCAATCACTTGCTTTACAAAGTCATACTGCGGAAAACTTGTACAAACAATACTTAATGTCCCACCGGCTTCTTTTTTCTTTATTAAATTGCATGCAGATAAGGATACCACTGACAAGATACAAATGAGCAGCAGGTACCAAGCTTTATTCCATTTTTTCATTCAAAATGCCTCCAATTAAATCATACTTTCCTATTTTGATGGAATCAGGATAGGATTCAATTGTCCATCCGCACTTTATCAATTATGAGGGTTCGCCCAAGAATCAGGCAAGAAAAAGCAGCATTTATTATCTTAAAAAATACTACCGGAGAAAGTAAAAGCGCAGCGGCAGAAATGGCAGCGCTTAGTTGTTTTATGATATGGTCAACGATTTGTAATTCCTGACAAACGGAGCAATCCACACCAGGACAATAATGATACGTGTGGTTTGCATTAAAAATCATGAAATATAACATTACAAATAAAACACAGAAAGCAAGCAGGGCTGCAACATATTTAGTATGTTTGGAATTGTTTTTCATTTTCGCCCTCCTATTCTTGCTCTTATACTGATATCACATTATAACTATAATATTGCTGTGAATGAAATCATCCCCAGGAATACGCGAATCTTTTACAAGTTTTAAGCCTATCTCTCTTATTTCTCCGCAACTAACCAATCAAACAAGATCCACATCTTCCATAAAACATTGTTTTTACAGGATTAATTTGAATATGATGCTCCTCTTTTAAATGCACATATAAACTTAAGAGTTCCGAACATTGTATGGGAATAAGGTTTCCGCATTCTTCACATTTGATATAAAAGACCTTCTTATCAGAACGGTATTTATAGCAAGTTCCGTTATAACCCTCAATATTAATTGCAACAATTTCTTTTTCCGCTTCCAGTTTCTCTAAATTGCGATAGATTGTAGTCAATCCAACCTTTTGACCTTTTTTCAGAAGCTCCTCATAAAGCTTTTGAATCGTCATGTATTCCTCTGAATTTTCCTTAATACACTCCAAGATACTTTCTTTTTGCTTCGTATTATACTTTTTACCTGTATTCATAATTTCACCACCTGCTTTTTAACATTACTATAATTACATGACATCCTCAACTGCCTCTAGGAGGATACCACATGCCCGCTTTGGCAAATTCCAAACAATACTTAAAACTGCGCTTCGTTCAATCTTTATCCGCAGCCACCCAAATTTTATCACTTTTTAATTACTAATTAGATGGATAGGATAGAGTATCCATAATTTGAAAATGATTTTCATTTTACTTCTAAATAATACATTTGTCAAGGTATTTCATTTTAATTTCCTTCTTGCTCCTATTCTTTGCTTTATGCACAAGACAATATATACTAGTGAATAGATGATACAAAAAGCACAAACTTGCATTTAAAAATTACCCGTTATTCTCACACTGCTATCCAATTCTAAGATAACAGATTGCAAATAAACTTTATAGATAGGCTAAAAAATTACGAACCAAAACCTCAGGAATCACTATGTCTCCTTTCGGTTTTGGTTCGTACAAATAAAACGAATCTATTTCTACTAACATAATTTTATTTTGGTATGGAAGAAAGCAATTGCTGTGTATAATCATGAATTGGATTTTGAAATACTTCCTCGGTTCTTCCGCTTTCTATAATCTCTCCCTGATACATCACATATATCCGGTCACACATGGAACGAATCACCCCCATGTCATGAGAGATAAACAAATAGGACAACAGAAATTCCTCTTTTAAATCTTTTAGCAATTGAAGCACCTGAGCTTGTACGGTTACATCAAGCGCGGATACCGGCTCGTCAAGTACTACAAACTTCGGATGCAAAATCATTGCCCTCGCAATTGCAACACGTTGACGCTGTCCGCCGCTTAAATCACTTGGATATCGATTTTTAAATTCAATTGAAAGATTTACTTTTTGTAAGATTTCCTCTACCCGCTGCTCTCTTTCTTGTTTTGACAATATTTTCTGTAATTTTAGAGGCTCTTCCAATAACCAACCAATTCGTTTACATGGATTCAAACTTCCATATGGGTCCTGAAATACCATCTGTGGTTTTTCTTCTCTAAGCACTATCTGCCCTTTTACATCGTTTACTAAACCTGTAATAGCTTTCGCTAAGGTGGATTTCCCACAGCCGCTTTCTCCAACGATCCCTACACTTTCTCCTTGTATCACTTCCAGCGTAATTCCCCTTACAACTTCTCTTCGCTGCTTGTTGTGAACTATTTTTTTCGAGTTTTCCGTATAAGAAACCTTAAGATTTTCCACCTCTAAGATTCGATTTTTTGCTGACAAATCCTTTGAATCTGCTGCTATCGATGAGTCATGCACCATTTCTGCGGCAAGAAGCAATTTTTTTGTGTACTCTTCTTTCGGATGTTGAAATAGTTCCCAGCTCTCTCCTGATTCCACAATCCGTCCGTCATACATTACAATAAGTCTATCGCTTAAATTCCTTACTACCGTTAAGTCATGGGATATCAATAGAATTGTTGTTCCGTGCTTTTGATTCAATTCTTTTAAAAGTTCTAAGATCTTTGCCTGTATTGTTACATCAAGTGCAGTTGTTGGCTCATCAGCGATTAATAATCTTGGCCTACAAATCATTGCCATAGCAATCATAATGCGTTGTCTCATACCACCGGATAACTGGTGCGGATATTTCGGAAAAAGGAGTTCTGGATTTTCTAAGCCGACTTCCCTCATCATCTCATAGACAGAAGTCTTACGTTCCTCCTTCGCCATCTTTGTGTGAAGAAGCAGCATCTCTTCTATCTGTACACCGACCGTTAACACTGGATTAAGCGAGGTCATCGGTTCTTGAAATACCATTGATATTTCATCTCCCCGTATCTTAACCAGCTCTTCCTCAGGCAATTTCGTCAAATCCATACCGTTAAATAAAACCGTACCACTTGAAATTTCACCACCTTGGGCTAATAGCCGAAGGATGGAGAGAGCTGTCACACTTTTACCGGAACCGGATTCACCTACAACACCTAGAATTTCCCCTTGCTTTATAGAAAAAGAGATGTTATGCACTACTTCCTTTTTCTTCTTTTCACCAAAACTGATGCTTAGATTTTTTATCAGCAAGAGGTCGGCTCTTCTATTCATGCCAAGCACCTCCCTCATTTAATAAACTAAATCCAAGTACCGTAATTACAATCATTAATCCCGGTGCCAATGCCATCCATGGTGCTCCGAACAGATAGGTCTGCGACTCGGAAAGCATGCGTCCAAGACTGGCATCCGGCGGCTGAACCCCTAAGCTTAAATAACTCATGCCTGCTTCCGCCAGTACGGCATTGTTAAAACCAATGGTAATGGCTGAACGCAGGATTGCTTTCGTATTCGGAAAGATATGTAGAAATATGATCCGAATGTGGCTTGCCCCAAGAAGCTTTGCACTCTTAACGTAATCCATCTCTTTTTGTATGATAAATTCACTTCTTACAACACGAGCAAAACTTGGAATGAATAAGATACCTAATGCTAATATGACATTGTATTTGCCGGTTCCAAAGATACTGACAAACACCAATGCCAATAAGATACTGGGAAAGGACGCGACCGCATCATTAATTCGCATCAAAACTTCATCAACTACCCCACCAAAATATCCGGTAACCGCACCCAAAATGCTTCCAATCGCAGCCCCGATGATAACGGTAGCAATACCAACAAAAAAAGTGGTGAAAGCTCCTTCCATCACCCTGCTAAGAATATCTCTTCCCATATAATCGGTACCAAATAGATGAGATAAACTTGGTGCCTGGTTTTTTGCCAAAACATTCATTTCATTCGGATCATAAGGGGTAAAAAAAATACCTGCGATAACAAGGAGCAAAGCAAACGAAACCAAGGAAAGCCCAACTATAAAATTAAATCGATTCTTTTGTTTTCTCATTTCCTTTGCTCCTTTTTATCATGATGAAATTCTGACACGAGGGTCAACCTTTTGATATGTCATATCAACAATAAAATTTATTACTATAACAATTCCTGCAATATATAATACCGCTGCACTAACCACAGAAAAATCACGGTTTGCTATTGCAGACACCAGCATTCGTCCCATTCCCGGAAGATTAAATACCTGTTCGACTACAATACTTCCCGCCAGAGCATCCGCTATCAGCATTCCCAAAAATGTAATAACAGGGATTAAGGCATTTTTCAGCACATGCTTTGTCATAATCTGTTTCTTTTTTAATCCCTTGCTCCTTGCGGTTCGAACATAATCATAAGACAATTCCCGAAGGAGAGAGGCTTTTAAAAACTTGGTTAACATAGCAACCTTTGGAATGCTAACTGCCAATGCAGGAAATACCATATAACTTAAGAAAGCACCGAAATCCTGTGATATTGGTACAAACTTACCGGGTACAAACCATTTTAAAATTAAACCAAACAACAAGGAAATAAGAATTCCTAAGAAAAAAGGCGGTATCGCCATAAAGGTTTGACTTAAAAATGTTAAGAATCGGTCAAGCAATCCATTTTCTTTCCTTGCACACAACAATCCCAATGGCAATGAGATTATTACCATAAAAATCACAGACAGAACCGCTAACCAAGCGGTTACCGGCAAACGATCTGCTATTAAGGATGCTACACTCACATTATACTGAGAAGACGTTCCAAAATCACCGGTCACTGCGTTTTTCAGGAACCTTCCATAACGCACCACCATCGGATCGTTTAATCCCATAGCATTACGTAGTTCTTGCAGCTGCTCCTCCGTTGCATCCATCCCTAGTTTTGCTATTGCACTATCTCCGGGAATTACTTGGAAGGCGAAAAACGTGATTAATGATACGAATACTAAGGTAATAATGAGAGTTATCAGCTTTTTTATATAAAATTTCATTGCGCCATCTCCTTTCCAAGTAAGTCTCGTTTTTTCATAAAAGTGCAATCATTACACCATGAAAGCAGAAGTATGTTTTCTACTTTTCATAAATTACATTATCACACCAGCAACTTTTCATAATATGTTTTTGATAAAAGGTTCGTTTTTGTAATAACAATTCATTGTACTAAAAGCAGTTTAATTTTATTATGAACATGCTTTAGCAAATTAGCTGCCGTATACTTGCTAAAATACTTTTCCTTCTCTTACCTATAATGAACTGTTGACATATCCTGTACATAAACGGGGTAGAATTGATAACCTGTTATTTTTTTGTTTACTGCTACTAAATTTGCCGGATCTTGAATATAAACCGAAGCCACATCCTCTGTTAATATTCTCTGTAATTGATGATAGAGTTCAACCTTTTCCTCTTCCTTAACAGAAGCATAAGCCTTAGGATATAGGCTATCAAACTGAGAATTTGAATAGTTTAAAAAGTTGTTTTTTGCTGTCGATTGATATCTCTTTACGATATCACTAGGAGAAAGGTTCGAATCAAGACCAATAACCGTTGCTTCATAGTTTCTTCCTTGATAAACCCCAGAAATCCAGCTTCCCCATTCTACTAACTTGATTTCTGCAGTAATTCCAACCTTCTTTAACTGTTCCACGAGCACCTGCGCGGTATCTACATGTGCCTGGTAATTGGATGGAACCGTGATAGTAAAATGAAATCCGTCCGGATAACCTGCCTCACTAAGAAGCTGTTTTGCTTTTTCTGCATCATAGGTATAGTAACTTGCCAGGGTTTCATCGTAGTATTTACCGAACCCAGGAAACATATTACTTCCAATAATCGTGCCGCTTCCACCAGCTACTATATCAAGAATCATTTGTCTGTCGATTGCATAGCAAAGTGCCTGGCGGACTTTTAGATTATCAAATGGTGCTGCTTTGTGATTTAAAAACAAAGCTTGTACCAGATTCATATTTCCTGCTTCAATGTTATACAAATCCTTTAATTGATTTGACTGCTCATAAGTCAATTGCTGAAAAATATCAATGGTACCGGCTCTTAATTCCATAAAAGCCGCATCAGTATTTGCAGATATCTTAAACGTCACTTCATCAAGATAAGGTACTCCTGCAATATAATAGTCCGGATTCTTCTCCATTACGACGCTTACCATCGGTGAGTAGGAAACAAAACGAAACGGCCCTGTACCAACCGGCTTAACCGCCTGCTCGGTATAATCTTTCGGTATAATACTAATGGTAAAATAAGATAGAAGTTCAAGGTTAGGCTGATTTAATTTAACCTCTACCGCCTGTTTTCCATCGTCAGCGATAACCGACTCAATCGATTCCACACAAGAAAATACCGACTCCACTCTCACTTCCGGATCGGAAGTTTCAAGCAGGCCGGTAGCACGTTTTAATGAATATATTACATCATCTACCGTTACAAGCGAACCATTGTGGAATTTCACACCTTCACGTAAAGGAAACGTATAGGTCCTTCCATCCTCTGAAATCTTATAGTCGCTTGCTACAGCAGGAACTAAATTTCCATCTTTGTCAGGCTTTACTAAGCCTTCGAAAATATTAAACAAAACTTCTTTAGTTCCTGCCGCAACTGCTTTGTGTGGGTCAAGACTATCCAATTCGTTTGTGATACCTACAATAACAGAGCCACCATTTTTTGAAGCCTCGCCGCTTTCTCCTTCTTTTGGATCATTTCCCTTGTTTTCTGTACTGCCACTGCATGCGCAGAGTGCAATCATACAACTTAGGAGAAGACCGAAAAAGAATAACTGCTTTCTTCTTTTCATAATATCCTCCATTCTTAAAGTTTGCACCTTAGAAACTTTGTAACAAACTTTCTTGTTGAAACATTTCTTTCCAACCTTAGATAATAAAATGATATTCTCTCATTATTATGATGCAATGCCAAATTCGTTATACAACAAGAAAGAGCACACTTTGCAAACTTTTCCTTGTCATGAATTATAACACTGCGTTAAAAAGTGCTATATTGAATCATAGCGTTTTTATCATATACTTAAATTTTAATTTTGGCAATAAAAATTTTTGACAAATTGAGGATAAAATAATATGACTTATCAGAAACTGCGAAGCAAATTCTGATAAAAAGTGCGCTTTTTGCACCGCTAATCGATTACCGGAACGGGCTTTTAGTTCCGATAATATAACAATCGATTTTTTTAACGAAAGAGAGTGCCCTTTCGGACACTCTCTTTCGGATAGGAGAATCATACAATGAACTACTTGCATTGCAAATATTTCAATGCGACTAGTAAGCAATTTCTTAGCCTAAGGTGACCACTACCTTATGTTCTAATCCGTCACCAAATACCGGAATGATATTACCTTCCACTTCTTTGCCATCCACAATCAGTTTTTTAACTCCCTTTGATACATGATTTGGATTTTCTATTGTAATATTGAATCTATCGCCACGGAATTCACGAGTTATCTGATAACCGGACCATGCAGTAGGAATTGCCGGATCAATCATTAAGCCCTCATATTCCGGTTTAATCCCAAGTATATACTGCGATATTGCTATAAAATTCCAGGATGCGGTTCCTGTTAACCATGAATTTTTTGCTTCGCCAAAACGTCTGGCATCTTTTCCTGCAACCATCTGTGCATAGACATATGGCTCTAAACGATGAATCTCAGAATACTCTTCTGTATAAGCCGGAGCAATTCTCGTATAGTAATCAAATGCTTTATCCCCACGCCCTATTACTGCTTCTGCACACATAATCCAAGCATTATTATGACAGAAGATTCCTGCATTTTCTTTATATCCTGCCGGATAGGTAGAAATCTCTCCATATTCCACATAATAACGTGTAAATGCCGGATTATTGAGTACCAAACCATATTTTGTACCCAAACGTTCCTCTACAGAATCTAAGGCTTTTAATGCTTTTCCATCGTTAAGGCCGCACTTGCCCATTATACAGAAGCCTTGGGACTCAATAAATATCTTTCCTTCTTCACATTCTTCACTGCCGATTTTTCTTCCGAAGTCATCATAGGCACGTAAAAACCAAGCCCCATCATAACCATGCTTCATAATCACTTCGCGCATGCGCTCTACTTCCTCCATGGCACGTACGGACTCGTCCTTATTTCCGACCTTCTCCATGAGAATAGCATACTCTTCTCCAATATAAGTAAACATTCCGGCAATCATAACCGATTCCGCAACTTTACCATCCTTACTTGTTGCAGTTTGGAATGATTCCCCCGGTTCCATGGAGAAACAATTTAAATTCAAACAATCATTCCAATCTGCACGGCCAATCAAAGGTAAGCCATGTGGACCAAGGTTCTCTATTACATGATTAAACGCTCTCTTTAAATGATCCGATAAAGGCTTAGCAAGCTCTAGCTTATTGTCATAAGGAGTATTCACTTCTAAGATATCATAATCCCCTGTCTCTTTAATGTAAGCAGTAACCGCTAAAATAAGCCACAATGGATCGTCATTGAAATTACCGCCGATTTCGTCATTTCCCTTCTTGGTTAACGGCTGATATTGATGGTATGCTCCACCATCCGGCAGCTGCGTAGATGCAAGGTCGATGATTCTCTCCCTTGCACGATCCGGAATCTGATGAACAAATCCCAGCAAATCCTGATTGGAATCCCGAAATCCCATACCCCTTCCAATTCCTGATTCAAAGTAGGAAGCACTTCTCGATAAATTGAAGGTAACCATGCACTGATATTGATTCCAGACATTTACCATTCGATTCAATTTATCATCCTGAGATTTTACACTGTATTTGGAAAGCAACTTTTCCCAAGAATCTTTAAGCTCCAGAAAAGCCTGATCAACAGCTTCTGCCGTAGCATATTTTTCTATCATCTCTTCTGCTTTCTTCTTATTAATAACATTCGTACCATTTGGCGCCAAGGAAGATAGCAGCAAGCCATCCGTATCTACGTTACCAATCTGACACTCCCATTTTTCTTCTAATTTATTTTCAACATATCCAAGAATAAATACCAGTTCCTTGCTTTCATCTGGCTGTAAGGAGATTTCAACACAATGAGAAGCAATCGGAGACCATCCGTCTGCTATGGAATTATTTGATTTTCCTTTCGCAACTACCTGCGGATTATCAAATCCGTGATAGGTACCAAGAAAACTCTCACGGTCAGAGTCAAATCCACTGATTGGAGTATTGACGGAGAAAAATGCATAATGATCCCGTCTTTCCTTATATTCTGTCTTGTGATATATAACAGAACCCTTAACTTCTACTTCACCTGTCGAGAAATTACGCTGAAAATTCGTGGAATCATCTTGGGCATTCCATAGGCACCACTCAAGAAATGAGAATAATTTCACGTTCTTTACTTGATTGCTCGTATTGGTAATTGATACTTTATGTACTTCACCATTATAGTTTAACGGCACAAAGAAGGTTACCTTGGTTTCGATTCCATTTCTTCTGCCTGTTATTTTGGTATATCCCATACCATGGCGGCATTCATAAAAATCTAATTCTTTTTTGGCAGGTGCCCATCCCGGAGACCAAAAGTCACCATCATCATATAAATAATAATAACGGCCGCCGCCAAGGTCTAACGGAACATTATTATATCGAAATCTTGTAATCCTACGAAGCTTTGCATCTTTATAGAAACTGTAACCTCCAGCAGTGTTTGATATTAAGGAAAAGAACGCTTGCGACCCAAGATAGTTAATCCAAGGATATGGCGTTTCAGGAGTTGTGATAACGTATTCTTTGTTTAAATCATCAAAAAATCCAAATTTCATGCGAATTCTCCTTTATTGTTCTTGGTAAAAATGTTACTGTAAGTTTATGTAAACAATTTACGAAACATTTTAGTAATTGTAACTGTCTATAACACATTATATAACAAGTTTACACAAGAGTAAACTGAATTAATCCACAAAAACAAGGGTGTTTCCTTGTGAAAACTTCACTAAGTTTTACGAAATTTTCGCATATGTTCCATCTTAAACTGATTTTAAGCCACGAAACTATTTCGTTTCTTAGAGAAATTCTTCAAAGTTTCGAATCAACTACCGGTATTTCCTGTAACTATTTTTCTTTTGTTTCATATCATATAATTTAAAGTGTATACAATAAAAATATTCTTTTGCTGATAGCTGTGCCATCGTACCTCTTTTGTACATAGTATAAAAATTCTTAATGAACTTTTAATCCAGTTTCATTGACATTTTTTTAGGTATCCTCTATAATTTCATTAGTAATTCAACTATTGCTAATTTACTTTTTCTTGGGAATAGTTCATTTTCACCAGTAGGCAAAATTTGATAGGGAGGATTGTCTGCTGTTTTTCAGTGCATCATTATGGTAAAAGGAGAAAAATTATGTCAGATTTAGAGAAAAGTAAAGTAACAAATGAGACACCAGACATACCGGTAGAACAGCCTGAATTCGAGACTGTAAATACGGAAAAAATTGATTTTCCGGCAGAACCTGTAATTGAGATTCCAAGCAATAACATACCAAATAAGCCTAAGAGGAATAAAAAAGCAGCAGGTATCATAGCTTTTCTGGCAGGTATTGCTGCCTGCGCGGTAATCGCTGTATTTGCTGTACCACGCATTATTGATGCTGTTTCAAGAAGTAGTTCTTCACCAAAGGAACGTTTCGAATCCGCAATCGAAAACTTTTTATCAGAGAAAGCGAAATCCTATGAAAGTAATCTGACTGATAGAGTCGCTGCTGATTTAAGCAACAGTACTATCTCTGTTGATTTTAATGTTACCGTGAATGAAATGATAACCTCTATGATTCAGCAATCAGATCCTTATTTGTTCGAAAACTTAAAACTGGATAATATCGGCGGTAATCTTGTTATTAAGAACAAAGATGATAAGCATAATGTAGATGTGACCCTATCTGCAAACAATACCAAACTTCTCACTGTAGAAAGCTACTTTGAGAAGGCAGTAGATACGTTGCTGCTTCGTATTCCGGAATTATCTTCCGATTATTTATCTGCTCCGCTTGACTTATCCATTTTTGAGGAGGATACTTCCTTTTCGCAATTTGATTTTGGAGCCTATAAGATTCCTGATATGAAGGAGCTCACAAGTCTTTATACCGATACGGCAGAAATCCTAACAGAAGATATAAAAGAGGTTACGATAACGAAAGGTGTAGATATTGTTGCAGCCGATGTATCCGCTACTTATGATAAATTAACTACAAAAGTATCCGAACAGGATGCAAAAAATATTATAATTAAATTAATCAAAAGAGTATATGAAATTGAAAGCTATAAGGAAATTTTAGATGCCGCCATTTTAAGTGCAAATACGAAAAGCGGAACCACCTATTCTTATGAGGAGGTCATTGCTTTGTTAGAAAGCCTGGAAGTTGCAGACGCTACAGCAGCAGAGCTCTCTATCTTCGTAGACAAGGAAAATGAGCTTCATGGCTGCGAAATCTCCATGTCGGCAGATGGGACTAATATGGTATTTTCCTTCTTAACAGCAGAAGGAAATAAAAATGGTGTAGAATTCTTTGCAGCAATCGATGATCAAAAAATTTTATCTGTTACTTCAAATTATACAAAATCAGCTAGTGGCTATCAAGGATTTATCAAATTCTTCGTTAGTGAGTTAGAATCTACCACTTCCTTAACCAATGGCGATTTATCTCTTTCGATTGATTTTGAAAATGTAAAAGCTGCAGACAAAAAGAACGATCACTTTACAGGTTCTTTCTATATCACATCACCGCAACTTAGCGGTGCATCCATTGATTTGATTTTCGGTGGAACCGGCGAAAAACAGGATATTGCCTTTAATATTTCCGCAGCCGGTATGTCTTTCTTCTCTTTCACCGCATCCTATCAGGTAACGGAAGGTGCCGAAATTGCTGCTCCGGCGGCAAATGCAAATGTTTATGATGCAGAAACCCAAATGGAAGAGTATATGTCTGCTGCTGCCATGGGACTCATGGATTTGATTGATACCGTAGGCAGTGCTATTGGTATCGACTTAATGTCAATGATGTATGGTCTATAGGGCAAATGAATGCCAGACAGTAAATTATAGGAAGAATCAGTGTTGTATGATTTAATTTAATAACATGACAGAAGCTTTTGTATGATATTATTTATCGGCAAAATCAGATATCGTGTTAGCCACAAAAAAGTGAAAGGACTGTCGCAAAAAGAACAGTCCTTTTTTTGTTGCTCTGGTATTTTATTTATCCTTCCTTTATTTTTTAAGTAAAGCCTCTCATCAAAAGATGTGTATAAGAAATAGCTGCTAAGACATTGACAATCACATATAAGCGGAATCAATAATAGCACATCGAAATATGAACTATTTTTGTGTATTTTTTATTCATAGTAATTTATAATATATTTTATAAATTGTTTCTTTCTTTTCACACCCTTGTATGCTAAACTAATTTTAGATTTTCTCGTACTAGTTTAGATAGAAAGAAGGTATATTATGGCTGCTAAAGAAACACGTTTGGACGATACTGCTGAAATCTATAAGAAACGTGAAAAAATGACAGAACGTCAAAAATTGAGTGAGATGAATACTTCCGAGAAGTGGGACTACTTCAAGCAATATTACTTTAAAAAGTTACTTGCCACCCTAATCATTGTCGGATTTATTAGCTATCTCTTATATGAAGTCCTATCTCCAAAGCCTGACACTGTGCTTAGTGTTGCAATGGTTAATTATCCATTGGATACAGAAACATTGGCACAATTAGAGAATGACCTGAATGAGTTACTTGATATTAATCCTGAGACTCAGAAAATCTTTTTTGACACAAGCTATGACTTAAATAACCACGATTATGCCTCCGCAGAAAAATTAACCACCTATGCTTTTGCAGGGGAACTTGATATCTTTATAGCTCCGGAGTCACAGTTTTTAAAATACGCTTTTTCAAACACACTGACACCTTTAACTGATGCCTTGCCAACGGATGTATACAGTGCATTATCCGATCGATTATTTAGTTGTCGTACTCGTCTAAATGATGAAGAAGTACCTTCTGAGGCACAAGGTCCGGAAGGCGTATATGGAATTTATGCAGAAGAGCTTCCAATGTTTAAGGCATATCAAGGATATATGCAAGACCCACCAGTCATTGGAATTATCGTAACCTCAAAAAATACCGAAAATGCTGTTGCTACAATTCGCTATCTCTTTGGACTTGATAAATAGCAATTTAGATCGTAATTAAAAAGGGGGTACCATCAAATCTCATTAAGAATGATGTAATATTCTTAACATTTTTGGTGGTACACCCTTTTTAATTTTAAAACCAAATAATCTTCCCTGTTAACAAATATACAGGTTAAGATTTAATGCATTGGTTATTTCGCTTCAATATATCCGAGCGCTTTTAGAAGCTCTGCATTTAATACAGCACCGCCTGCCGCTCCACGTACTGTATTATGAGATAACCCAACGAATTTATAATCATACACCGTATCTTCTCTTAAACGACCCAAACAAATTCCCATGCCATTCTCATAATCGCGGTCAAATGCTGCTTGAGGGCGGTTATCCTCTTCAAAATACTTGATGAACTGTTTTGGTGCACTTGGAAGACTTAATTCCTGCGGAAGTCCCTTATATTCTGTCCAAGCTTTCATAATCGCTTCCTTCTCAGGCTTTTTCTCAAAACTTACAAATACAGCCGCAGTATGACCATCTGTCACCGGAACACGGATACATTGTGTCGTAATTAATGGAGACTCTGCTTTTACTATCTGACCATCTGAAACTTTACCCCAGATGCGAAGTGGTTCCTGCTCACTCTTCTCTTCTTCTCCTCCAATGAAAGGAATCACATTATCTATCATTTCAGGCCAATCTGCGAAATTCTTTCCCGCTCCAGAGATTGCCTGATAAGTTGTTGCAACAACTACCTTAGGTCCATATTCCTTTAAGGCATTTAAGGCAGGGGTATAGCTTTGAATGGAACAGTTCGGTTTTACGACTATAAATCCACGCTTTGTTCCAAGACGTTTTCTCTGACTGGCAATAACCTCAAAATGCTCTGGGTTAACTTCTGGAATAACCATAGGAACATCAGGAGTCCAACGATGAGCACTATTGTTGGAAACTACAGGTGTTTCAGCCTTCGCATAAGCTTCTTCAATTGCCTTAATCTCATCCTTTGTCATATCAACGGCACTGAATACAAAATCAACTTCGGAAGCAACGGATTCCACTTCATTTACGTTTTTTACCATCAAGGATTTTACAGCTTCAGGCATTGGTTTTGCCATCTTCCAGCGGTTTCCTACTGCTTCTTCATATGTTTTTCCGGCACTTCTTGGACTTGCCGCTAAAGTCGTAACCTCAAACCAAGGATGATTCTCAAGTAATGAGATAAATCTCTGACCAACCATACCGGTAGCACCTAAAATTCCAACTCTTAACTTACTCATAAACTGCCTCCTCTAATCCTATAATTACTTTATGGTACCCACACACAACCATTTGCCCTAAAATCTATGAAGTTTGATATTTTTCTTATATAAACACGCAGGTCAATGCTTGCCTTCCGGCATATCTCCCTATCCCCTGAAAGGTCTGCGTGGACATTTTCGTAAGAATGTTTTTGTATGGCGTACATTTGTCTTTCTGTAATGTATGTTATAACATTATATGCAAAAAAGCAACTATTTTTTGCTCTTCTTATGGATTTTTGTGAATAATGCTAAAGAGTAATAGATATTCCCATCTGTGTTTGTTACTATTTTAATACCTTGCCTAGTCACTGCAAAAACCACAAAGGAAATTGCAAATTAAAATTTCCTTTGTGGTTTGCATATACTTCATTATTCTACCGTAAAATCAATCTCCACTTAGCGAGATTCCGCTCTAAACCAATCTCTGCAACTAATCGATACCCGCCAAGCTTTAGCCTGAGGCTTGAAAAAAACATTTTGTCCTTGCTTTATAAAATGCTCTTATTCTTGTTTTAGTATCCAAGCATTTCTTCATACCTCTTCATAAGATTTACCAAATCTTCATAGGTCTCTAACTCATTTACTTGATTTCTCAATTTCGCTGATTTTGGATATCCCATGGTGTACCAGGCAACATGCTTTCTCATCTCATGCATAGCGGTAAATTCCCCCTTAACCTCCATTGCCAGGCCGGCATGACGCAGTATCATTTCAATTACTTTAGGAACTTCCGGCTTTGCCAACAGCTCTCCTGTCTTTAGATAATGTTTTGCTTGTGAGAAAAACCATGGGTTCCCGCGAACACCTCGTGCGATCATAACAGCATCACAACCAGTATAGGACATCATTCTCTTTACATCCTCCGGAGACTGCACATCTCCATTACCGATTACAGGTATGGAAACTGCCTCTTTTACTGCTTTTATTATATCCCAATCCGCTTCGCCGCTGTAATATTGCTCCCTGGTCCTTCCATGTACTGCAATCGCAGCTCCGCCGCTTTGTTCAATTACCTTCGCAACTGTTACTGCATTTGCATTGTCTTTTGTAAAGCCTTTTCTTATTTTTACAGTCACAGGCTTCTTGACCGCCTTACTAATTGCACTTACGATTTCACCTACTCTCTTAGGTTTTAACATAAGAGCTGATCCTTCTCCGTTATTCACTACTTTAGGAACCGGACATCCCATATTAATATCGAAAAAATCAAAATTACGAGACTCTATCTTTTTTGCCATTTCGCTCATAATATAGGGATCTTCTCCAAATAGCTGTAATGCAACAGGACGCTCTTTTTCTTCGACCTCAAGGAGCACTTCTGTATTTTTATTATTATAATAAATGCCTTTGGCACTGACCATTTCCGTATAAATCAAATCCGCCCCTTGCTCTTTACATAAGAGGCGAAACGGCAGGTCTGTAACACCTGCCATTGGCCCTAATACCAAGCTACCGTTTATTTTTACATTTCCTATGGTAAAACTCATTTTTTCCTCTTTCTAATCTGGTAAATAATCTTCCTCAGAACATAAGCAACTATTTATTATCTAACTCAAAGTACCAAAGAAACCCGCCTTTACTTGCACGTTCTGGCGTTATCCCTTATTTTGAACGCGTTAAATATTTCTTCCTAGCTATTTTTCAGGTAAATATATCTCAATCCTTTTAAGGTCAGATTGGGGTCGTAGATATCTATCATATCTGTAGCATCAGCAATAATTTTACCGAGTCCTCCGGTCGCAACAACTTTCAGCTCCCCTAACTTAGACTCCTCTTTTACTTTCTTAATAATATATTCAGTCGCACCGATCGCACCATAGATAAGGCCGGCTTGCATACTGCTCACGGTATCTTTTGCTAAGATAGAGTCCGGCTTTAGAATCTCTATTTCAGGAAGCTTCGCCGTATCACTCCATAAGGCATTGGCACTAATCCGGATTCCCGGGCTTGTAACGCCAGCCGTGAACTTGCCGTCTTTGGTCACCAAATCATAAGTGGTTGCTGTCCCAAAATCAATCACAAAGACTGGTCCGCCATATTCCTCGTATGCGGCAACAAGGTCTACTATTCTGTCCGCTCCTACTTCTTTCGCATTTGCGGTTAGTACTTTAATTCCTGTTTTTGTACCAGCTCCAACAATTAACGGAGTTACACCAAGGTATTTAATAATAGCACTTGTTAACGAATACATAATAGCCGGAACAACAGAAGCTATGATGACCGAATTAATACAAGTTCTATCAATTTCTTTCACATGCAATAAATCACAAAATAAAAGGCCGAACTCATCCGATGTGCGTGGTATTTTAGTTGTTATCCGGTAAGTCCCTACAATCTTTTCCTTATCAAATACTCCTAAGGTTATATTGGTGTTTCCAACATCGATTACGAGTAGCATGTAGTAATCCTCCCTTCGTTAATTTCATCCTATTTTACATTGACTAGTCAGACAGCCTTGAAACTCTATTCGAATCTATTTCTTTACTATTTATTATAAACCTTATAAATTATAGCTCCTCATGTAAAAAGAAGACTTTATAAAACATCTCAAGTGATTCTAATAATTCTCTCCTTGAGCGCTGGAGTTCTTTAATCTTTAATACACTGCCAATCTCATCAAACAGATAATCCCCTTCATCATTGGTTACCTGAAATATTAATGTTCCATCTTCTTCAAACTCTAAAGTCAGAATACCGCCAACATCCTCTGTATATAATACACACATAATTTTAAGTTCATCTTTAATCTGCTGGGGAAGTCCTGCAAAATTGTCGTCTAAATAGTACTTCTTATCATAAGAATTACTGCCGCATAAGATGACATTTTCCATTGCTGTACCTACCTTTCTATCATTGCTTAAGCAAATCGATATATCAATTGTTTACCAAAAACCAGGGCTGTTGAATAACACGCTTGGAATCTGTGTTATTCAACAGCCCTGTATCATTTCAGCGTTATCATGTATTATTTTACATCGATACCGCCTAAAACACAAGTTGCATTCAAATAGATCGTAATAGTTTGTTCATTCGCTCCTAATGGTGTAATGGTCTTATTGTCTACACCACCAAGAATTGGATTACAATTTACTACGACTCTAACATAACTTGGAACATAGATATCAATTCCTCCAAGAATCGTTTTACATTCAATCACGACGTTCTCTCTGATAATAGCATTTCTTAAGTCAAGTTCTATGCCTCCTAATAAAGCAGATAACATAGCTCCCTGGAATACTTCATTATCAAACCGTAAATCCCTTCCGCTTAAGATCGCGGAGCATGCGAATTGTCCGTTTTGCCTGGCACTCTGGTAGGCATTTTGATACCCACTGTTTGTATCTCTTGATTCATCAGCATTCTGAGCGAATCCATTATTACCGGAGGTCTGCCCACTATTCCCTGTACCATCAAAATTCTGTTCATAAGTATAGGTTCTATCGTAGGTCTGATCAGTACTGCCGCTGCCTTGATAAGTCTTATAGCTCTGACTGGAATAGTCCTTAGTTTTATGCTTCTTTGGCAAAATCATATTTAACCCTACAAATACTAAAATTGCCGCCAAACACAATGGTCCAAACATTCTCCAGGTAATAAAGTCTTGTGCGGACAACAGCATAAAGATACCAATTGCCAGACCAATCATATAAGCAGTTTTATCACCGCCATGATTAAATAAACCAATAAAACATGGTATAATTAAGAATAAAGTCCACCATCCATCAAAAAAGATATCAAAAGTAAAAATATTAAGTGCTCTTCCTGCTAATAATACTCCAAATAATACGAGTAATCCACCCCAGATATAACTGGATTGATTCTTTTTCATAAACCAACTCTCCTTTCATTTCATATTAACTCCCATCCGCGTACTTTAGCACACAGATATTAGGAGGTTGAAAAATAGCCTTTTATTTTCAACCTAATACCCTTGCATACCACACCATCTTATCGATTCGATTTGGTACGGACACTTTTTCTCTTCCACGTAGTGCATATGCACTTTATTTGCGAGGCAATAGCGGCAAGTCTTTCTCGTGCCCTATCGCTTTGTATGTATCTATCATACCTTCTTAGGGAGAGAATATCAAATTAATATTTCATTAGAGTTAGTCTATGAAAAACTAATATTTTTAATATATTAATTTCAGGTTTTACTAATTTCCAAGAGTAGCTACCATGACTGCCTTGATTGTATGCATACGGTTTTCCGACTCATCAAATACAACGTCTGCAAATTTTTCAAATACTTCTTCGGTAACCTCATTTCCCTTCACTGCAGGAAGACAGTGCAGGAAAATCGTGCTATTCTTCCCTGATTTTTTCATTAATTCGATGTTAACCTGATATGGTTTTAATAAAGCAATACGTTCTACAGCCTTGTCTTCCTCTCCCATCGAGCACCATACATCGGTATAAATTGCATCTGCCCCTGAAACAGCTTCCAGATCCTCTGTGATTGTAATCTGACTGCCTGAGTCTTTTGCATAATTAAGACATAAGGATACTAGTTCTTCTTTTGGCCACAGACTCTTCGGTGCCAGGATTGTAAAGTGAATTCCCATCTTACTGGAACCAATCATTAAACTATTTGCCATATTATTTCGTCCATCACCGGCAAACACTAGTTTAAGTCCTTTTAAAGTATGAAACTGCTCTTTTAAAGTTAAGAAATCTGCTAAAATCTGAGTAGGATGGTATTCATCCGTCAATCCATTCCAAACCGGAACTTTACTATATTCCGCTAATTTTTCTAAGGTTTCTTGAGAGAATCCGCGAAACTCTATCCCATCAAACATACGTCCCAATACCCTTGCGGTATCCTCCACACTCTCCTTATGGCCAAGCTGGATATCGTCTTTGCCAAGATACTCCGGATGACCGCCTTCATCAATACATCCAATCGTAAATGCACATCTGGTACGAGTCGATGGCTTCTCAAAAATTAAAGCTATGTTTTTCCCTTTTAAACTATCGCCAGTGATGCCTTGCTTCTTCTTTTCCTTTAATTCTGCTGCCAGATCTAATAAATACATAATCTCCTCTGGTGTAAAGTCCTTTAATGTAAGAAAAGAGCGTCCTTTTAAATTCATATTCCCTCCAATTCTACCCTAACGACAAAAAGTATCGAAATGAGTTGTATAATTATACGTTACGATTGCCTTTTTATACATTATACGTGATAGAAAAGAAAAGTCAAGGAATAAATTTAATAGTTACTACTTTTTTCTAATCATTATTCTACACTCATATTATCCATGTATTGTAATAAACCCAAGCGCAAGTTGTACAAATGACGGTATTTCCTTTGAATCATGATTTTTCTTTCGAAGCTCATATTTTGTTCTTATCTTTTCCACCAATTCCTGTTCTGTATAAATATAATACTTTTGAACATGCATATACTTTGCACAGAGTTCCAAAAGAGCAAGATATAGGTCAAAATAGCTCCAATCCCTTGCCAATTTAAGTTCTTCTGCAACCAGCGGAAGGATTACTTCTAACATACCTCTGGTATAAAGGGATTCTTTGGAGTAGTCTAGTTTATAGTATTCATGATACGCCATCATTACGTTTGGATGACATTCTAAGAAGAGTTCTAAACATTCCCTTTCTTTTAGGTTTGAATCTACATAATATATCTTACCCTTTAAGGCTTTGAACACTCTCATTGCATCATAATATCCAATGATAATATTTCTTTGTGCCTTTTTTCCATCAAATTCTAAAATACTTCCTAGCTCCACCCTTGGAGCAATGGTTATTACACGGACATCCTCCGGAACCTTTACGCGTTTTTCAATACCAAGCCCATAGATTCGAACAACAATAATATCTTTATAGCCATTCTTAATTAAGGTATCGATTGGTACATTATTCATAACTCCACCATCTACATAGCTAAGACCATGAAGCTTCTCATTCTTAAATGCCGGAAAATACGCACTTGCTAAGAGATAGTCTTTTAATTTCTCCGGTTCTGCTTCCTTCGCACAGATTTCTAGCTGCTTCATATCGCTGATACAAAAAGTGCCTAAATAAAATTCAATGTTGGAATTACGGATTTTCTCCTCTTCAACAACCTCTTCTATCATGTTTTTTAACGGGTTAATCTTAAATCCCCTGGAAGCAAGTATCTTCATCCCTGTCTTAGTTAAGTCCGCCAATTTAAGCTGCTTTAACTCACGTTTCATCAGATGTTCCATCTGTTCATTATCAACTTCCATAATTTTGTCATAAGTGATACTCTCCCATAGCCTGACAGCCTTATCAACATCTCCCATGCAGATGAGGGCTCCATTTAACGCACCTACGGATACTCCACTGATTCCCTTAATTTTGATACCAAGCTCCTTCATCGCTTTCCAAACTCCAATTTGGTATGCTCCTTTGGCACCTCCACCCTCCAGTACGATTCCATATTCTTTTGAAAAATCGAATCCTTCCATCTGCAAAATCCTTTCTAGTAACATCGCTTCAGCGTTTATTAATCCGTTTCAACTTTGTTTCACATGTAATAGTTTATTATACAATATTTAATCACTTTTGTATATTCCTATCCTTCCAGAAACCTCCAGTTCATCTTCTTCGATAGCTCATATATCGTAATACCTTCACGCATAGAACTGGTGCATATCCTATCAAGGCAAAGAAGTAAGATTCTGCTTACCATAGATAACTGTATTGTGTTACTTTGGAATAAAGCACTCCGGCAGAAGATTTTATTCATAAGATATTGCAACATAATTTCCTAAAAGTAATAAGGAGGCTGTTAGAAACAGCCTCCTTATTACTTTTTATCTTCTAATTTTTCAACTTAGATATTTAGACAGCATTAATTTCTTATTGTAATCTCTGCTGCAACTTTTTACTTAGCTCCTCAAAACCCGGCTTGCCAAGCAAAGCAAACATATTCTTTTTATAGCTTTCTACTCCCGGTTGATCAAACGGATTTACTCCAAGGATATATCCGCTAACTCCACAAGCAAATTCAAAGAAGTAGAATAATTCACCTAAGCAAAACTCCGATGGTTCTGCAACATTAATAATAAGATTTGGGACATCGCCATCCGTATGAGCTAATAAAGTTCCCTTCATAGCACTCTTATTGATGAAATCAACACTCTTGCCTGCGAGGTAGTTAAGACCATCCAAATCAACCTCTTCTTCCTCAAGAAAAACCTCACAAGCGGATTGCTCAAGATTCAT
Organism: Bacillota bacterium; assembly: GCA_023457255.1. Classification (GTDB taxonomy): domain Bacteria; phylum Bacillota; class Clostridia; order Lachnospirales; family Lachnospiraceae; genus Lachnoclostridium. Next base: position 91,847 of record JAEWMB010000039.1, read on the forward strand.
AACTGTCTCAAATATGGTTCTTTGTCCATCCTGGATAAACTGTCCCATCGAATGCAAATCTGTCGTTAAGTCAACACTTGCAGGGAAGATACCTTTCTTATCTTTTCCTTCACTCTCACCATATAACTGTTTCCACCACTCCCCAACATAATGCAGTGCCGGTTCATAATTTGCAAGAATTTCAATACTCTTACCTTTTCTTAATAAGATGTTCCGTATACTCGCATAAAGCAAGGAATCATTTTCTTCAAACTCCTTATTTAAACAACGCTCTCTCATGCTGGCAGCACCATCCATGAGCTGCCTGATATCTGCCCCCGATACCGCAATTGGTAATAAACCAACCGCTGTCAGAACAGAGAAACGGCCTCCAACATCATCCGGTACAATAAAACTTTCGTAACCTTCTTCCGTTGCGAGATTCTTTAAAGCACCTCTTACTTGATCCGTCGTCGCATAAATCCTTCTTGCCGCTTCTGTTTTCCCATACTTTTGGATTAATAATTTCTTAAAGATGCGGAACGCTATTGCCGGCTCTGTAGTTGTGCCTGATTTACTGATGATATTAACGGAAAAATCACGGTCACCGATTACTTCAATTAAATGAGTTAAGTAAGTACTGCTAATATTGTTTCCAACGTAATAAATTTCAGGCGTTTTACGCACTTCCTTCGATACGGAGTTATAAAAACTATGGCGTAAAAATTCAATTGCTGCTCTTGCACCAAGGTACGAACCACCAATACCTATTACAAGCAATACTTCTGAATCTGATTGAATCCTTTTTGCAGATGCTATAATTCTATCAAATTCTTCTTTATCATAATTTACAGGAAGATCAATCCAACCTAAAAAGTCATTACCTGCACCTGTTTTCTCTAATAAAACCTGTTTTGCTGCCTCCGCCGTTGTTTTCATGTAACTTAATTCTTCGTTACTAAAAAACTGTTTTGCTATAGAATAGTCAAAGGTTACTTTAGCCATACCATACTACACTCCTCACCTATGTATTTACAGAATTTCATTTCCAAAAGCTTTGAACATTGTCTCCTGTGAAGCACTATCATTAAAAGGATTCCCTTTTCTTCACGAAACCTATTCGTGATAACGCTAGTATAAACATGACTATTTTACCATTCCTATAGTGCGTTTTCAAGGTTTTCGTAAATTTTCACAAATTATTTCTCCATAAATTGTATTAGTTTCGAAAATAACTTCAAAAATTTACACAAAAACCCTGAAATAGCATTGCTTACATAAAAAACTCCCTTAATACTTCCTCTATCAACTCATCATCTTCCTTGCTTGTTGCAATGCAATCACCGGCTTCCTGTCTGGCTTCATTTGCCTTCTCCATAAACTGCTTAAGAGCAACTCTATCTTCCGCCTTTTGTTTTACAAGTTCATCAATAATATCTTGAGCAGCCTCATAATTCGTTTCTGTTTGCTTGCTTGCACTATTGAACGCCTTTAATTTTTTTTCTTCTTCCAATTGAGCCTGATTCCTTTGTTTCTCTTCTTTTAGTCTCATCTTTTCTTTATAAGCCTTTTGAGAAATTTTTGAAGCATTTGATTTCTCTTCTTTCCTTTTGATGCCTGCATTTGGATTTGAGGCCCTTGCTATTTTCTCCTGAAGTTTTGATTCTTTCGCCTTAATTTTTTCTTGCTTATGGATATACTTTGAAATCTTAGCATCTTCTTTTGCTTTTATCTTAGCAAGTCGATTTTCTTCTTTCCGATTAGTCTTTTCTTGCTTAATCGCAGCCTTTTGATTAATATTGGCTTGCTTTTTCTCTTCCTTGTCTTGTTGTTTCACTAACAGAGCTTGTTGTTTCATTTCCTGCTGCTTTTCTTTTTGCTCTTTTTTTGCAAGCTTTGCATCGATCTTAGCTTGCTTTTTATTAAGCTTTTCTTGTTCCTTCTCTTCCTTTTTTGCAAGCTTTTCTTGTCTCTCTTCATGGTAAGCCTGTAACTTTGCCTGCTCCAGTTCTTCTTTCTTCTGAAGTTTTTCTTGCTTGAAGGCTTCTTTTAAGATCAACTTTTCATTTTTCTTTTCAAATCTTACCTTCTTTTTGTCTTCTTTTTTCTTTTCTTTCGCGGATTCCTTTGATAAAGCTTCTAATCTCTTTTTCTCTTCTTTAAGCTCCTTTTCTCTTTCTAATTCCATGGTTTTTAAAAGTTTCAACTGACTTTTTTGCTCTTTTATTTCACTTTTTTTCTCAGTCTCAGCAGTGAAAGAAGTATTTTTTGAAAGGGCTTGCTTTACCACCACAGGTTTTGGATTTGCCAATTTAACCGGTGTCGCTAATAAAGTTTCTTCCACTTCCCATTTAGCCTCAGTCAGCCGTTTTGCCGGCTCAGAGTCCTGTAAGGTAGCTGCGGTCAGAGAGGTGGCACTGTTCATCTCATAGAGATACTCCCGTCTTGTCTGCTTTCGGATTTCGGCATTCAAATGTTCCTGTTCCATACGAACCTTAAGATAATTTTCAAAATAGTCCTTTAGGTTCAGGCGTAATAATTGCTTATGAGCAGGGATATTCACAACGTTATCCACAATATTTACAATAATAGCTGTCCAAGCACCAACAAAGAATGTGAATAAAACGCGTCCTGCTCCACAATGATAGACAAGCCCTGAAATACCTGCAAATGTTCCTGTTACAAGACATAAAGTAATAGTTTGTCCACTTAAATTCTCCCATGTGGATAACAATATTCCACAGAATTTACTTCTATTCACATGCTTGTCCACAAAAATATCCACGTTATTCACACCGATTTTTAGTTGATATGATGTTTCAAATCGTAGCTTCATGTTCTTCATCCAATTTGTATTCGTCGTGGCCATCGATTCCGAGGCTCGAATTAATCTTACATACCCATACAGCAGGCTGCATTTCATCAGTACTCCAATGCAACAGATCCCGCCCATGATGTACAAGAACGTATAATTATCGTAAAAACTCTCGATGAACTTCATGGTGGTTTGTCCTTTCCATTATTTTACATTTATTATATCGAAAAATTCTCTCTTTGAAAAGTTAAACCGCTAGTCACAGTTTGACAAAACGTGACTACCGGGCATTTTTCATGTACAAAAAATAAGAGTAAGATACAAAAAATCAGGACAATCTTCCATCGATTCCATAAGAAAGCTATAGTTTTTTTACTAAAAAAGAAGCATTTACCATAGACAAACTGCATATCTAATGGATAAATGCTCTCTAAATTTAATTAAACTTAGAACTTTTAATACTTTATCAGATATTTTACGATAAAAAATCAGTAATTCCGTAAATATCTTTATTGATTGCGGATTTGCCGATAAGATTCATACATTAGCACCGCTGCTGCAATCGCCGCATTCAGGGATTCTACATTCCCTTCCATCGGTATTTTTATTCTCTGTGTGGAACATAAAGCAGCTTTATCACTTAACCCATTTGCTTCATTTCCAATCAGAATCGCAGATTTTCCTTGGTATGAAACTTTATCATACCATACCGCACCTTGCAGGTGAGCCGCATAAATCTCAATTCCTTCCTGTTTGACTTGGCTTAAACATTCATAAAAGTCTTCTGCATAAAAAAATGGTACCCGGAATATAGCTCCCATAGTAGAACGAATTACCTTTGGATTAAAGATATCAACACTCTCTTTACTAAGTATGATACCAGCCATACCAACGCCTTCTGCCGTTCTTACCATAGTACCCAAATTTCCCGGATCTCTGATATCTTCTAGTAAAAGCAATCGAATAGAATCTCCGGAAATCATATCGCTTAGGGAATAAACCGGCTGTTTTACAATCGCTAGTATCCCTTGAGGAGTTACGGTTTCTGATGCTTCCTTCATGACTGGATCTGATACCACTTCAAAATCCAAATCTTTTAAGTACACAGGGCTTTGCTTTGCATACTGCTGATAATAACTGTCTGCCAGGTATACCTTCTCTATTAGGTTTCTCTTCTGGCTGGCAGCTTCCTCAAACATTTTCTTTCCTTCACAGACAAATACCCGTTGCTCGTTCCTGGCCTTACTCTGCCTTTGAAGTTTCAATAAGTTTTTGATTTGACTATTCGATGAACTGGTAATCATATACTCCCCGTTTCTTTGCTTTCACATCTTTTATAAGAGGATGAGATCCTTTGTCACATACAGCGGCTATTGGTAAAACATCGGCAAGGTTCCCTGCACGATCCCTGCCGGGAAACCTAAAGCAATCTATAAATAATAACATGAAACTAATTTCTATTTTAATACTTACTTCTTTTGATATTAATATTCTTCCTGCATGTTAGAAAGCTTTGCTGCCTGATCGGCTGCTGTTAAGCTATCAATTATTTCTTGTAAATCACCATTCATTATGTCATCCAAACGATGGCTGGTAAGCTTAATTCTATGATCTGTGCATCGTCCTTGCGGGAAATTATAGGTACGTATTTTCTCGGAACGGTCCCCTGTTCCCACCTGACTTTTTCTTGCCGCAGCTTCTGCATCATGCGCTTTTTCAAGTTCTAACTCATATAATCTTGCACGTAATACTTTTAACGCTTTATCACGGTTCTTTAACTGGGATTTTTCATCCTGACAAGATATTACGATACCAGTCGGCATATGGGTTAATCGCACGGCAGAATCGGTGGTATTAACACACTGGCCACCATTACCAGAGGAACGGAATACATCAAACCGGCAATCGTTCATATTAAGTTCTACGTCAACTTCCTCTGCCTCCGGCATAATAGCAACGGTTACTGTTGAAGTATGAATTCTTCCGCCGGACTCTGTTACCGGGATTCTTTGTACACGGTGAACTCCACTTTCATACTTGAGCTTAGAATAAGCACCCTGACCATTAATCATAAAAATTACTTCTTTAAAACCACCGATGCCGTTTTCATTTAAGTTCATCATATCAATTTTCCAACGCATTGTTTCTGCATATTTGGAGTACATACGGAAGAGTTCCGCTGCAAATAAAGCAGCCTCATCTCCGCCGGCACCTCCTCTGATCTCAACAATAACGTTCTTCGAATCATTCGGATCCTTTGGAAGTAATAAAATCTTTAATTGTTCTTCAATCACTGCCAGATTTGCCTTGCTGGTCTGTAATTCTTCCTTTGCAAGTTCACGCATTTCTTCATCGCTTTCTTCTTCTAACAGCTCTAAACTTTCTTCAATATTTTTCTTGGTTTGTTTATACTCAAGATATTTGTCTACAATTTCACCAAGGTCATTCTGCTCTTTCATTAATTTACGAAATCTTGCCTGGTCATTCGTTACCGTTGGTTCATTTAATTCATTCTGAATTTCCTGGAATCGGATTAATAGATCTTCTAATTTATCAAACATGTTTACCTCTATTCTGCGCTTTACGCTTTTTTATTAACACTGGTACCGTTATACTACCGCACAAATATCCAGTTCAAACTTTTATAGTTGTATTAATATAATCCCATTCTATAATACTCTTTGCATACCGCAACTGCATATTAAACGCTAGAGTTTAAATGCCTTTTATTTCTGCATCTTCCTATCTAGTATTTCATGGGTAACATCTTTTATATCCGTTTGCGCAGCTAGAGAAAAACCATCTCTATGCTTATAACATCACTCATAACTTAACTTTTGCTCCTTTATTTGATTTCACCCTCATAGACTGCACTAACCACACGGTCTAAACCAGAATAGTCCTTTACTACATTTATTTGGGTAAATCCATTCTGACTTAATAAGTCACTCACCGATGCTGCTTGATTACAACCAATTTCTAAATAAATTCTTCCATTGGTATTTAAAAATCTTCTTGATTCTTTGGCTAAAATCCGATAGAACTTTAATCCATCCACATCACCATCAAGAGCTAATCTTGGTTCATAATCCTTTACTTCTGGCATTAGGCCTTCAATAACCTCTGACTCGATATAGGGAGGATTGGAAACTATCACATCATAGGTTCCGGAAATATTAGAAAACATATCACTAGGAAAATAGCTAACCAAAACCTCGTTGGCTCTTGCATTTTCTTTTGCCACTGTAATTGCCTCTTCAGAAATATCAACAGCTACTGCCTTTTTTAAATCTCCAAATTTTGCAAGACTTACAATAATACACCCGGAACCCGTACATAGCTCCAGAATCTCCTTGTTCTTGCTCACTTTTAAAACTTCTTCTACCAGTCTCTCCGTATCTTGTCTCGGTATTAATACAGATTCATTGACACGAAAAGAAAGCCCCATAAATTCCTGGCTTCCAGTAAGATACTGCAGAGGAATATGCAAGGCTCTCTTTTTTAGAAGCCGCTGATAGTATTCATAAGATTCTATCGGCATATCTTCTTTCGCCCGAATCATATAATCAACTCGTCTAAGCCCGGTCACATGCTCTAACAGGTACCAAGCGTCTAATTCCGCATCACAGATGTTTACCGCCTGAAGAAGGACACCTCCCTCTCTCAAGGCACTTTCATAGGTTATTCTTGACATTCTCATCCCTTACTATTTTCTATCTTAAGCATCCTTCCCTGAAGAAAAATACTTATCCAGAGCACGTAAAATTTCATCCTCTTCTTCCTCTGCAGGTTCCAGTGAAGCCGCAATCTCAGTAGAACTTAACACAGCCTGTTCCATATTGCGTGCACGCTCTTTTAACTTGCTTTGCTTTTCCTCTGCTGCCATTTCAGGCTTCTCATATAAAAGTTTATCCAAATTCTTAAACTCCTCCAGAGAATCGTCTTTTCTGACAAGTGTTTCGTTATAATTATACTTACCGTTTTGACGGTCAATATTTTCTTTGGACTGGATTCCTTCTTTTTTCTCATCCTTTCCTGCTGGATGAGTGGCATTACTTTTTGAATTTCTTTTATTAGAGACTACAGAAGCTTGCTTTAGTTTCTTCTCAACTTGGTTCGTTTCACTTTTTAAATTATTAATACTTAACTCTTCCATACCCGCTGCAATTACTTCTGCCTTTATATCCTCAGAATCCTCTTTTACCTTTTGATTTGATTTTCCATTATTTTTCCCGTTTTTATTGGTATTTCGATTCTTATCGGCATATTTTCTCTTTGACCCCTTTTGCTTCATTCCATCAAGATATCCCTGCCAATCAAATACCGCATCCACCGATGCAATTGCTACTTCAATCATGCTATCATCAGGTTCTTTGGTTGTAAGCCGCTGCATTAACATTCCCGGTGCACTAATAATTGTAACTAATGCATTGTCATGACTTCCGGCATAACGTATTAATTCATACGAAACACCAGCAACAACCGGAATTAACAACACTCTTAATACAACTCGCAGCCAGATTTGGTCTACTCGTATAAATAAAAACACAATAATACTAACAAATGCTACAAATAAGATAAAGCTGGTCCCGCATCTTTTATGTTTTCTCGACTGCTTTCTCACGTTTGATACGGATAAATCATATCCGCGTTCGATGCAGTTAATTGTCTTATGCTCTGCCCCATGATACATAAAAGTACGGTTAATATCTTTCATGAAAGAGATTGCAACGATATATCCTACTAACAATAATATACGTATCATACCTTCTATAATCCCAAGGACAATAGAAGATGAAATAACTTTCGAAAACAGTTCAGATAAAAACATTGGAAGCGCTACAAATAGGCCTATCGCAATACAGACGGAGAATAACACAACGAAGAAGGAAAGCACCCCTTCTTTTTTCTTAGAGTCTTTTTTAATTTCCTCTTCTTCCTCATAAAAAGAGGCGGAATATGTTAATGCTCTAACACCAAGAATCATAGAGTCTGCAAATGCAACAACACCTCTAATAATTGGAGCTTTAATTATTTTATTTCCATTTCCGATACCTTGGTATTCCTTAATCTCAACAGCAATTTCATTATCTGGCTTACGAACAGCTACAGCGTATTGCTCTTTATTTTTCATCATAACGCCTTCTAAAACTGCCTGACCACCAATCCCTGATGATTTCATTTACATCCCTCTTTCCTGCCATGTTTTTACCTGAGTTTGGCATCCCATATATTTACAATTTAAAAATAGGTTGAGATTATACAACCTCAACCTGATTTTATGCAATATTATCTCTAAACTAGTTGTTTAAACCGTATTTACGGTTGAACTTGTCAATTGCACCACGAGCAGCAGCAGTTTTCTGCTGGCCTGTGTAGAAAGAATGGCACTTTGAACAAACTTCCACGTGGATCTCTGGCTTAGTAGATCCAGTTACGAACTCATTACCGCAGTTACATGTAACCTTTGCCTGATAGTACTTTGGTTGAATAGCTTCTTGCATTATTTTCACCTCTCTATATCCGATTCCTATGATAGTTCCTCTTCAACAAAGAGGAAACTTGTTCATTCAAATAAACAGCTTTCTTATTATAGCATACGACTATTAAGAATGCAATACCTATTCTTTATTTTATCGTTTACCGAACTAAATTAATGCCATATATTGTCTCTGGATATATTATATTTTAGTTTTTTTTATCATTTCAACAAATTCTGAATTTTTACTCGTATTGAAAAACATTTGTATAATTCGCTCTACCGCATCTTCCGACCTAAGACCATTCAATGCCTTTCTCATAAGATAATTTGCTTCCATCTCGGCTGGTGATAATAATAGATCATCACGGCGTGTGCTGGACTTTGGCAGATCAATTGCCGGGAAGATTCGCTTTTCAGATAAACTGCGATCCAGCACAAGCTCCATATTACCGGTTCCCTTAAATTCTTCAAACACAACATCATCCATACGGCTGCCTGTTTCAACCAAGGCTGTTGCCAGGATGGTTAAACTTCCGCCCTCTCTCATATTTCTTGCCGCTCCGAAGAACCTCTTAGGCATATGAAGTGCTGCCGGATCAAGACCGCCGGATAATGTACGTCCGCTTGCCTGCACAGTTAAGTTATAGGCTCTTGCAAGTCTCGTGATACTATCTAATAAAATTACAACATCTTTCTTATGTTCTACCAAACGCTTTGCACGTTCAATCACCATCTCAGACACTCGTTTATGATTCTCCGGTAATTCATCGAAGGTTGAGTAGATCACTTCGACGTTCCCGCCTTCAATTGATTCTTTCATATCGGTAACTTCTTCCGGCCGCTCATCAATTAACAATATAATCAAATGCATCTCAGGGTGATTTTTAGTAATAGCCCTGGCAACCTGCTTTAATAAGGTAGTTTTACCCGCTTTAGGCTGGGATACAATCATCCCTCTTTGCCCTTTGCCAATTGGTGATATTAAATCAACCATACGCATTGCCACCTGACAGCCAGGCGTTTCAAGATGAATTCTCTCATTTGGAAAGATTGGGGTTAAATCTTCGAATTTCTTACGTTTTACCGCCTCGGACGGATGTAGTCCGTTAATGTATTTGATATAGAGAAGAGCACTGAATTTTTCGTTCTGATTTCGTATTCTAGTATTTCCTACAATGATATCACCAGTTTTTAGATTAAATCTTCGAATCTGTGCCGGAGAAACATAAACATCGTTTTCACCAGGTAAAAAGTTATCGCATCGGATAAATCCATATCCGTCGGATAACACTTCTAAAATTCCTTCCTTGGTTTCACCGGAATCTAATTGCTCCATATCCATCGGCACTTTCTCTTCTTGCTGATTTATCTGTGAAAGAAATCGTTCCGATGAGGAAGTTGTATGATAGCCTGCCTCGGTGGCTTGGTTTCCGTTATTTTCTCCTGCCGGATTTATTCTAACTACCCGATCTGATTCAGAATACCCACGGTTTTCATTAAATCTGCGGTTATCCGCCGGTCTGCGATTATCCATCGTTCTGCGGTTATCATAATTTCTTATCATCTCATTGTTACGGTTGTCACTGCTTCTATTTTCATTACTTCTACTATTACTATCATTTAACCGGTTTTCGTTGATTCTATTCTCCAAATTACGGTTTTCCATGCTCCGACCTTCATTACTTCGATAACTCTCACTCATTCGGCCATTATCATTTCCCCTAGTTTCGGTTGCTTTTGTTATTTCGTGCGGACGGCTCTGCTCCGGTACCCTGCGTATCACATTATTTCGATTTTCTTGGGTATGAGAAGATCCCATAGTACGGTTTTCTAAAACCTGCTTTGTATCTCCTGTTGCTTTTTTACTTTCATCCATCCCGGGCTTTATAGCTTTCTCATCCGTACTTTTATTTATGGAGTCTTCTGATTCTTGTCCGTTCTCCAATGCATTCAATGCATCAATCAGTTCCTGCTTGCGCAATGCGGTAATGCTTTTCATTCCCTTTTCTTTCGCAATGTCACGCAATTCAGAAAGCGATTTTGTTTTATACAAATTACTCATTCATTCTGCTCCTTTTATTAAACTAATCTATCTTAGGATTTGTTGAGAAATGATATAGAAAAAATGATGTGTCCTAGAGACAATTCTTGTGATAGTTTTATTATACACTATTTGTTAAAAAAGAAAAGTATTATTTTTAACAGCCTTAAACCACATGAGATTGTACTATTTTTATTCCCAAGCTTTCAACTTGATTTAGCCTGTACTAAGTGTTATTATTATGAAAGTATAGCCCTCAGATTTGAGGGCTATGATAGAAAATCTATAATTATTCCCGAAATTAATACACAAAGTTTGGAGGAAGTGTTATGACGCTTAACGAAAAAGCACTCAAATTGCACGAAGAATGGAACGGTAAATTAGCAACAACTTCAAAATGCCAGGTAAAATCAAGAGAAGATTTAGCATTAGCCTATACTCCTGGTGTAGCAGAGCCTTGTAAAGTAATCGCAAATGATACGGAGGCTGCTTATAAATACACGATCAAAGCAAATACTGTAGCAGTAGTTAGCGATGGTAGTGCCGTTCTTGGTCTTGGCAATATTGGTGCTCATGCAGCAATGCCTGTTATGGAAGGAAAATGTGTCCTTTTTAAAGAATTCGGCGGCGTTAATGCATTTCCTATTTGTTTAGATACACAAGATAGCGAAGAAATTATTAAAACTATCCTTCATATTGCACCCGCTTTTGGCGGAATTAATCTGGAAGATATCTCTGCACCAAGATGTTTTGAAATTGAAGCCAGATTAAAAGAGAAGCTCTCAATTCCTGTCTTTCATGATGATCAGCATGGAACCGCAATCGCTGTGCTTGCCGGTATCATCAATGCCTTAAAAATAACCAATAAGAAAAAAGAAGACTGTAAAGTCACTATCAATGGTGCCGGCAGCGCAGGAATCGCTATCGCAAAGCTTCTATTAAGTTATGGATTCCGACATCTTATTCTATGCGATAAAACTGGAATTCTTTCAAAACAGACGGAGAATCTAAATTGGATGCAAAAAAAAATGATGGAGGTAACAAACCTGGATGGAGTTAACGGGACACTTTCAGACGCCTTAAAAGGTGCCGATATCTTTATTGGGGTTTCTGCTCCTAATATCGTTACTCCTGATATGGTTTCTTCTATGAACAAAGATTCTATACTATTTGCGATGGCAAATCCTGTTCCGGAAATAATGCCGGATCTTGCTAAGAAAGCCGGGGCAAAAGTCGTTGGTACCGGAAGAAGTGATTTTCCGAATCAAGTGAATAATGTAATTGTATTCCCCGGGATCTTTAAAGGAGCTTTGGAAGGACGGGCAACTCAGATTACGGAAGAAATGAAACTTGCCGCCGCAAAAGCAATCGCCGGCTTAGTAAGCGATGCGGAATTAAATGAAGATTTTATAATGCCGGAGGCATTTGATAAGCGTGTTTGCAAAGCCGTAAGTAATGCTGTGAAATCCTATATAAAATAGTTTATCCTGCTTCTCAGAAGAGGAGAAACAGCCACCGATAAAGCGCTTCAGGCACCATAAAATTGGTAATCGGAACATACCTTTTGTTCCGATTATATTAAGGACGGATATTATGGATTTATGGAAGGGAAAACGTTATTACTCCTTAGATGCTTATTATAAAGATCAATTCGGTGATAAGGTTTATAAACTATCCTTAGATGGTGGCATGACTTGTCCAAATCGAGATGGAACTTTAGGAAGGGGTGGCTGCATCTTTTGCAGTTCGGGTGGTTCCGGTGATTTTGCCGCCAGTAGGGACCTATCCATTACTGAGCAAATTAAGACAGCCAAAGAAAAGGTAGCAAATAAAGTGAAAAGTAACCGTTATGTTGCCTACTTTCAAGCATATACCAATACTTATGCACCGGTTAGCTATCTTCGCTCCATCTTTACAGAAGCGATAAATCATAAAGACATCGCAGCTCTTTCGATTGCTACCAGACCTGATTGTTTACCGGATGAAGTACTAGGGCTTTTGTCAGAATTAAGTCAAAAGAAACCTGTTTCTATCGAACTAGGTCTTCAAACGATACATGAAAACAGTGCTAAGTTAATTCGGCGTGGATACTCCCTTCCTGTTTTTGATGAGGTGATAAATCGATTGCATCAGATAAATATTCCGGTGATCGTTCATATTATTCTTGGTCTCCCCGGTGAAACAAAGGAAATGATGCTCTCTACCGTAGACTATTTGGCAAAGCTTCCAATACACGGTATCAAGCTGCAGCTTATGTATGTTTTAAAAAACACCGAACTGGAGACCCTCTATGAAAAGGATTCAAAACTGTTTTCGCTCCTACAGTTAGAAGATTACATCGACGTTCTTACCGAATGTTTAGAGCGCCTGCCGCCTCATATTGTTATACACAGAATAACCGGAGACGGCCCAAAAAATTTATTGATCGCACCAAGATGGAGCGCTAACAAACGCTTAGTTTTAAATACAATTCAGAAGGAATTAAAGAGACGAGATTCTTATCAAGGAAAATACATTCGAACCAAACTCGAATAGAAGGGAGAACAGCAATGCAAGCGGAAACTCTGATGCTTTATAAATTAATCGTACTTTATATCTTAGACAAGGTGGACTTTCCACTCACCAATGGTCAATTAACTAATTTTATACTGGAAAAAGAATATACGAATTACTTTAATATTCAGCAAACAATCTCAGAGTTAATTGACGATCACTACATTAATGCTGAGACAATTCGCAACAGCTCTCTTTATCAAATTACAGACTCCGGCAAGGAAACGCTATCCTTCTTTTGCAATACAATTGCGCAAGCCATCCGCGACGACATTGATATTTATCTGAAAGAACACAAGTACAGTTTGCGTGAGGAGGTATCTACTCTCGCAGATTATTACGAGGTAAAAAAGGATGAGTTTATTGCCCACCTCCGTGTTATGGAGGGCTCCAGTGCAATTATTGATTTAAAATTATCTGCCCCGACAGAGAGGGAAGCAAACCTCATCTGCAACAATTGGAAGCAAAAAAGCTCCGATATCTATACTTATGTGATTTCATCGCTGATTTCAGATTAATCTTGGGATAGTCACAGGCAGTTTTCAATTCTTAAGCCATTCTGCGATAGATACGGTTTATCATCTAAAATGAAGCAAAGAGTGAAATCACCCTTTGTTCATATATATTATTAGGAGGACCCACTATGTTTGACCCAAATTGTTCTTACTGTGCCGAAGGCGAATTAGTAGCCAAATTCGGTATCAAAATCTGTGAATTACCTGCATCCAAGGTTTATCTTTTCAAAGAGCAAAGCCATAAGGGAAGATGTATTGTCGCAAGTAAATTCCATGTAAGTGAAATCATTGAATTATCAGAGGAAGATCGTAATGCTTTTTTTGCAGATGTAAATAAGGTAGCTAACGCTATCCATCATGCTTTTCATCCCGATAAGGTGAATTACGGCGCATACGGTGATACCGGACATCATCTTCATTTTCATCTTGTTCCTAAATATAAGGATGAGTTTGAATGGGGCGGCACATTTGCTATGGATCCCAAGCAAATAACACTTACCGATCAGGAATATGGAGAAATAATTGAAGCATTAAATTCAAACCTTTCATAATCTTCCCTCATTTCTAAGCCGTATTCTAAATTTGTGAATGCAGCACAGAGGATTCCTACTTCTTTCTTGTTTAAAATTAAAAAGTGCATCAAAATGATTAGAATAGATTTCTATTCATCTTTGATACACTTTTTTAATTTAAAATTACAATTCAAAATACCTTAAAATTTCTTTTAAGAATTATAGCTTTTCTCCTCCTGGTAATATTGCGCTTGCTTATTATATAACATGGCATAAAGACCAGCTTTTTGTGCCATTAACTCTTTATGATTGCCGGACTCAGCAATACCCCCTTCCGATAAAACGATTATTTTGTCACAGAATTTGCAGGAAGACAACCGGTGAGAGATATAGATCGCTGTTTTACCACCAACCAATTCATGAAAATGTTCGTATATTTCACTTTCCGCTATCGGATCTAGTGCCGCAGTAGGTTCATCTAAAATCACAATTTTTGCATCCTTATACAAGGCTCTCGCTATTGCTATTCTTTGCTGTTCTCCGCCGGAAGGTTCAAATCCATCTTCTTCAAAATAGTGATAGATTGCAGTATTTACTCCTTTTGGCAAGTCCCCAATCCGATTTTTTAAATTTACCTTCAAAATTGCATCCAACAACTTCGTTTCATTTCCTGTTTCTTGATTTAAGGTGATATTCTCACCAACAGAGAAGGCAAGAAGCTTAAAATCCTGAAACACTACGCCTAATAACTTCATGTAATCTTCGTACCGATAGTTCTTTATATTCACTCCCTGCACTAAGATTTCACCATCAGTAACCTCATAAAGACGGCATAAGAGCTTAATTATTGTTGTTTTTCCTGCTCCATTTACTCCAACAATAGCAATATGCTCTCCGGACTTAATTTGAAACGAAATATCCTGTAAGATTAACTTATCACTTCCCGGATAAGCAAAGGATACGTTCTTAAATTCAATGGCGGGTATTTCTTCAAAATCACACTCGGTATTTCCTGAAAATAAGTGTTCCTTGATTGACATAAACGTCACGAATTCAAGCATAAAAAATCCTTTTTTTATTAATTCCTGCCATTGAGATAATAAAGTATCTGCAGAATTTCCAAAGGTATCACAGGCATTTAAATACATGGTAAAGTCACCAATGCTGATGATTTTCTTAATTGCAAGATATCCAAGATATAGATAAGAGATACTGTTCCTTACCGTTGTAAGCATACGAATGCCAAGGTTATACTTTAATCCTTCCTCCGCTTGATTTTTCCATACCGTTGTAATACTTTGATTATACTGGTCTGCATTCTGAACCATCATCTCTTCTGCCTGATAGAGACGAATATCTTTCCCATAACGAAAGTCGGATAGTTTATAAAAGATATAAGAGAAAGCACGGTTTAAATCTGAAAATTGCCCGAAATATTTTCTTTGCAAAGCATTTTTTTTCGCATTCCACAAAGTATTTAAGCCGATATTTATAACAATAATCAGTAAAAGAAGCGGTGAACCAAAGGCGAGGATTCCTATCACACCCAGGAGAGTTAATAAAGACGATAGCATAAGTGACAAGGTCTCTGTAATACCGCCGACACCTCCTGCCCACGACATTCCCGTCTTCGCTTTCTCGGCACGCTCTAGCATCTCTTTGTTTTCAGTGTTTTCATAATCCATCTTCATAATCTTAAGACCAAGCAAAGCATCAAAATGTTTTGTAAAATCATCTTGATAGGTTTTTGTTAAGGTCTCAGAAGTTATGGATATTAGGATTGAAATTATTAAGTTTAAGCATATCATCAGGGATACTATAAAAATTAAGTTTGGAATACGTCTCTCTTTTAATAATTCGTCAATCAGATATTTGGGAAATACGATCATAAGAAACGGTTGAACGGCATGGCATACTATATCAATAAGATAGAGAAAAAAGTATGATTTCCGATACTTCCATATCTCACTATATAGGTATCTTATCGTAATTTTTACTGCTTTCCCTGCAGAGATTGGTTTATCCGAATTCATATTTTTCCTCCTCTGCCGCATCTTTATAATACTTTGCTTGTGCCTCAAATAGCTTCGCATAATCTCCTTTTTGCCTCAGCAATTCTTCATGTGTTCCATATTCCCTTAATCTTCCTTCAAAAAATAATGCAATACGGTCGCAAAATCTTGTAGAAGCCAATCGATGAGATATATAAACCGCAGTCTTTCCACCAATCAAGGTATCAAAGTCTTGGTATAATTGATATTCCGCTAATGCATCAAGGGCAGCCGTCGGTTCATCCAGCAGTACTACCAAAGCATCCTTATACAATGCACGAGCCAGTGCAAGCTTTTGCCGCTCTCCGCCAGATAAATCTACTCCATTCTCGTGAATAATTTTTAGTAGCTGTGTATGTACTCCTTCCGGCAATTCCTCTAACTTCTTCGTTAAACCTGCTCCTTTTAGTGCTTCTTCTGCCTTTAAGGTATCTGTCTCCTTTGGTGTCTTCATCGAAACATTTTCTGCCATTGGAAATGCATATAATTCCACATTCTGAAACACCGGAGAGAATAAAGAAAAATAATCCTCTTTATCAAACTCTCTGATGTCAATCCCATTTAGCAAAATCCTTCCTTCACTAGGTTCATACAGACGGCATAATAATTTAATCAGAGTTGATTTTCCAGCACCATTAACCCCGACAACAGCAAGTTTTTCTCCACTTTTTATAGTAAAGCTTACCTCACGCAACGCATACATTTCTTGTCCTTCATAACGAAACGAAACCCTGTCAAATGTAAATTCGAGTTGTTTTCCTGCCTGGGAAGAAAGGAGCTCCTTTGTAGTTCGCAGGGCTTTTCTGCTCTCTTCATCGTACTCTAGGAATTCTCTAAAATCATTTACTTCTGCCGATTGATTTTTCATGACAGCTACCTTCCAGAAAAACTCTTCCATCGCTATAGCAAAGCTCTTAACCGAAGCCAGATATAAAGTAAAATCGGCTATGGAAAGATTTCTATACAAGACACTGTAGATTAACCAAGCATATAAAATACCCTCCTGAATCATTTTAAGAATCTGAATGATAGAGTGGCATCGAATCCAGAGATTGCGAGAGTATCGCAGTATTCTTTGCATCGCTTTATTTATATCGCACCAGCGTTCATAAATCCAATCTGCCATTTGATAGATACGAATATCCTTTGCATACTCAAAATCTTTTGTCATGGAATTAAAATAATGAAGCTTTCTAAAGTAAGGTGATAGAGCATCCCATACTTCTTCCTTATCTTTTTTCTTTGTCCTATCAATTGGAAGAAATTGAAGCAGAACAATTCCAAACATAAGAAGGACAAGCAGAGGATTTAAGGCAGATAATATTATTGCTGCTACCAGTGCCTGAAGAAAAAGAATCCCTAATTTTATAAAACTATGAATCATTCCTTCAATTCCTTTAGTTTCATCATTCACAGCATTCATAGCCCGGTAATATCCATTTAATACGTTTGGATTCTCAAGTTTTTGATAGTCCATTGTTAATGTTTTTCTCATAATCTTAGTTAAGAAGCGCATACGGCAATGGATAATTCTCCACCATCCCTGACTTTGTAAGATCCCGTTTATGAATTCAAGGAATAAGGTAATACCAGTATAGAGTAAGATCATTATGAATAAGTTATGAATCCCTTGACTTTGTTCTATTTGTTCAATCACAAGCTTAATCAATATCGGTACGAAGAAGATGCTGATTGCACTAAACAGCATATGAAACAATAGCATAGGAATCAAGGATCTCTGCCACTGCTTCATACTTCGATATAAAAATAGGATATTCTGGTCTACACGGTAATTCTTTCGCTCCCTCATCTTAACCTCCATGTACTGCCTTCCATAAAATTAGTTACAAATTCAGCAGTTTTTCAGAAAATTACGTCTATCCTTCTGCTGATAAGTCTAAATCTTTATAATTTATCTCTCCTGCATACTAATTTCTTATTTCCAGTAATCTTGTAATACTATCCTCTATTTCCGCAATCGTTTCATAGGCATCATAGGATAAGGCTTCCCCTCCTAAATTAATCCCGAACTCTTCTTCCAAACGCACGATAATTGTTACATAGCCAAAGGAGTCAATTCCGTATTCCTCTATTGGTGTCGTTTTTGTAAACTGTACCGCAGGCTGTTCCACGACGTCTTGAAATATATGTATAATTTTAGTCAGTGTACTTGCATCTTGGTTCTCCTCTGCAGTAGCCGCAGCTTCATCTTTTTCTATTAAATCATACCATTTTAGCATCTTAGAGCGGTCTTTTTTACCGCTGTCATTGTACTTAAGCTCAGATACTTGTACTATGATTTTTGGTATCATATAACTTGGAAGGTAATCCTCTAGGGACAGCTTCAGCTCCTCTATATCTAACTCAGCATCAGCGATTAAAAACGTTATCAGTTCTCCGCCATTTTCCTGAGGCCTGTAACAAGTTATTGCATTCCGTACCGTTCGAAGCGAAAGTATTGCATTATCGACCTCCTCAAGTTCAATACGATGTCCCCGTACCTTCACTTGATTGTCCTTTCGCCCTAAGTATACAATTCGACCATCCTCTAAGTATCTGCCGATATCCCCGGTACAATATGCCCTCTCTCCCTCTCCAAAAGGTAAGGTAAGAAATCTTTCCTTCGTAAGTTCCTGCGCATTTCGATATCCTCTTGCCAAGCCCTGTCCGGTAATAGCAATCTCTCCGTCTCCTGATGTAACCTCCTGATGCTGCTCATTCAAAAGATAAAGTTTCGTAAAATCCAACGGAAGCCCTATATTTATTATGGACTCCTCCGTGAGATCTGCAACCGAGGACCATATTGTAGTCTCTGTTGGACCATACATATTGTAAATCCTCGCTCCGGTGTTCTCTTTTAGTGTTTGCAGCAGTACTTGTGGAAAGTCCTCACCGCCAATCATCACCGTATAAACGTTTGATAAAAAACTAAGATTTCGATCTGCCAGCCAAAGCATCTGTAATGCAGATGGTGTCATCTGTATTACGTTCACATCCTTTTTCATGATCAAATCCATCATAAGCTTTGGGTTAGTGCGCTCTCTTTCTGCAGCCAAAACTACCGTAAAACCATGATGTAGAGCCAATACCGATTCCAAAAAGAAAATATCAAATGTCATTTTTGTAAAGCATGCTATTCTAACATCCTTTGGAAACTCGATTCGTTTTGGTATGGAACATAGAAAATTCTCCAGTCCGCTTCGTAACACTTCTACTGCCTTGGGTTTTCCTGTAGAACCAGAAGTATATAATAAATAAGCAAGCTCATTCCCTCTGTTCCCACTCCTGTTTCTATCTTCTGAAGATAGTAAGTTTTGACCGGAAGATAACGAACGGGCGAACTTTTTAGGTTCCGCTAAAGAATCTGCTCTTTCAGCCATTTCTTTTTCGGAACTAAGAAACATAGGCAGCATGATGTACTCCATCTCTTTTCCATGATAGCTCCATAGCTCATCAAGAATTACTTTTTTTATCTTTGCATTGACAAGCATATACTCTAAACGTTCTTTTGCCTGATCACCATCGATCGGAAAAAAAGGAATCTGTAATTGCAGTAAAGCAAAAATTGTACACACCATAAGAGGCGTTCTTGAAAGAGAAAGAGCAATTACTTCCTCTTCCTCCACTTCATAATTGCTTAGCAGATTGACAATCTTATCGACGGTCTGATTTAAGTACTCTGTATCGTAAAAATTATCAAGAAATATCATATTACCATGTATTCTTATATCCATCATTATCCCTATCCCTTTGCTTTGATACACATTTTAACGTTTTTCTATCAAATACCTTCTGGAATACACACTTTTTTAAGGAATTTCCAGCACGGGTTTCGTAAGGTCTAAATTAGCCTTGATTGCTCCCGGTTAAAACAACATCTTCTGCCTTTTCTCCAATAATTCTACAAGAAACTCATGCTGGCCTGGAGCTCGATTTGTTAAATCATTCAGATAGATTAATGCTCTTTTAATTACATGCTGCTCTAACTCACAAATAATTTCATCCGGTTCATGAATTGAACCATTAACCAAACAGGAGTTATGGTAACAATCACCACCACATAAATATCTTGCCCAACAACTTGAACAAGGAGGATTCGTATGAATGGTTAACTTAAGAAAGGGACTTTCTTTGTTTAATTCCCCATCTATATTGCCAAGCTTATATTCTTCCATACCAACAAAACTGTCGCAAGGATATAGGTCTCCATTGGCAGCGATACTAACCTTACTCTTTCCTGCCTGGCATCGGTTTTGTACCACATAGCGAAGTAATAACCGACGTACTATTTTTCCAGCAAAATCATTGTCATTTAATATCATTCGGAGATATCTGACTGAATTAGTATTTAACTCCTCATGGAAGCAATCAAACAGTTCATCATATTTTTTCTTTAGCTCCTGCAGATTCTCTTTTGTAATCGCATACTCGGAGCCTTTCTCCAGACGAACTATTTTCATCTGAACATTCTTTAATCCAATGGATTCATGATGTTTTAAAATCTCAATCAAACTTTTTGTCTTACTTGTAATAACCACCAGTCCCCAGATGTCTTTCGTATGGCGGGTCAATTCGTTATTGTTTTTTATTCTTGCAATGTTATTTACAATCTTTTGATAGGTACCCTGACCGGAAACGTCCTGCCTTATCAAGTCATGCTGCGATTCATCCCCATCCAGACTGATTCCGATATTAATGTTGTTTTCATCCAAATACTTAATAATTTCATCCGTGAGCAAAGTTCCATTGGTACATAACCATAATTCCATTGGTTTTCCGGTTTCTTCATAAAGCTTATCACTGATTTGCTTTACATGGCGAATGACATCAAAATTCAGTAAGGGCTCTCCGCCGCTCACAAAATCAATACGGAACTTCTTATAATCTTTCATGTAGTTATAATAAATAAATCGTAAGGTCTTCTCTACCTGCTCCAACGTAAAGCTTCTTTCTTCTCCGTGAAATACTTTTCCTTGGTCAGCGAAGCAATAAGAACACTGCAAATTACACTGATGCACCGGTGGTAAGGAGATAAGACCTTTCTTATAATCCTCGGAAAATTGATAATTTACCTCGTCTTTACTAAGATAATAGCCTTCTTCAAATAATTCCTCTAATGAAGCGATTGCTTCCTTTATTTCATCCTCCGGCCATTTTTTCAGCAAGTCGTCATAGGAGGTTGTTTCTTCGTAATAATCAAAGCAATCATTGTACAATTCATCCAATTCAGCTAGAGCCAAATGTGCATAGTCAAATGCATAGACAGACTCCTTTTCCTTAAATCTTTTCGTATAATTAAATGGATATTTCATTACAGTCTCCTTTCCTGCATTCATATAATTCCATTAAGCTCTTCCCATAACTTTCTTCCTTTCTTCTTATGGAATCGAAGCCTATCTCTAGGTTCGTTACATTATCCTTGGACCATTTCACACTATGTTTCATGATAAGAAACAATACTTTCTCATAGTCAGATAATAATAGTTGAAGATAGGTGAGCAAGTTTATCTTTTCTGTATTCCCTATCTCAATTTTTTCTCCATCCCCTTTCCTATTCGTCATTAGATACTGCTGAAAATAAAAGGCTTGAAGCTTTCGTGCAATATATAAGATAAAGATATCATTATGTAATTTCCGGCATTTCTCTTTTCCGGCAGGGCTATCGGCAAGAAGATCTGGTACTATCTTCGCTAACTCAATAAAAGCATCCAAACCGTAAAAGATATTACCGTTAGTGTAACTAACCCTCTTTTTATAAAAAGCCTGATAAATCTGCATTACCCCATACAAAAATACTTGTTCACTGTCGTATTCTTTGGTAAACATATGCAGAAGGTAGGTTGCTCGTTTTATCTCTTGTCCGCTAAAAGGATTGTTATCCCATTGATTTTTTGAGCCCCTTGCCTTTCTTAGAAGTTCTTCTTCTAAAAAACCTTTATAAAAGTGTGGTTCATACCAATCGATAAGCTGATAATGATTGTCTCTATAATCCGTTAGTATTATGGCATGTGAACCATGATATTTTTGATAAGTATTGCGATAAGGCAGAAAAAAAGAATCTACCGCCACGATAACAGGCCGCCCCTTTTCAAGCAGTCCTTTAACATATGACACAGATTCTTCCTCGTCATCAAAACAATTTCTCTCTAAACTCTTGCGAAACGGCTCCCAAAGATTTTGATAAGGCGCACTCATCTGTGTCTGGTATGTTGTTAAACCTGCTTTGTGAAGAATGAGGTCACAAGAAACATCGACATAGAGAAACGCATCCTTCACATGATTGTATTCCAATAACTGCCTTAAGCAATTCTTTAAACAATGATAATGAAAAGCTTTGTCATAGGTTATTTCTTGATCAATAATTTTTTCCATGCAAACACCCACTGCGTTCCAAATTGCAGGCAACTTCGTACTGTTATCTCCTAAACTTTGCCTGCAAATACGGCTCGCCAGAAATACAAATTTTAAATGGTCTTCCATCCTCACTTACCCCCTTGCATACTGCGGGAAATAAAAAGGTAAGGAAGTGGTTACTTAAGTACAATCAAATTTTCCCTAAAATATATGTAAATACTTCCTCTATGCTTTCATAGGATATTGGTTTCACATTTAAGTCCGGAAAAAAGGTAAAGTTATCAAAATATGTTTTATCCATTGCCTTTGCCTCCGTAAATAACCGGTATGGATTTAAATAATATAACTCCGGAAATTCCTCCTTTGGAAATGTCCTGACCTCTTCGTCTAATCTATAATATCCGGTTGGAAATACGGTACTCCATAGGTTTTGCTCGAACAGATACTCAAAATCCATTAATCCATTTATAAAATACAGTTGGTTACAATTGATATTTTGAGAAACTAGCGCTGCCAAGGTGCAGCTTGTCAGCCCATTCATACTGATAAAGGATAAATCTCTTAAATACTTCGACCTTATAAGGTATTGGCAGCATAGATGCATCGCTGCCATATTGGGTATCCAATAGGCAATGCCCATATTATGAAACCCATTCTCCTCATCCGCGGCATAGCAGCTATGTTTTGCAAACACAACCCTTGTACCCAGTTTTAATAATTTTTGAATAAAAGAATCTTCCTCACTGCCAATGCCCAATTCATCTTGAAAGTTCAATACGACAACAGGCACCGGCCGATAAGCAAACTTTTTTAATATGATATCCCTTATCACAACCGCTGCTTTTCCGGATTTGTAATATACTTCATTCACACTAACATCTTCTTCGGTTCTTTCTTCTTCTTTCATAAAACTAAGCTGGTTCAATTCTTGCTTAATATAATTTTCAAAAAAAGTTGTCATACGTTTACTCCTTATCATGGTATATGGTTATGCATAAAATTTTTAAAGCATAGGAAACAAGTAGAAACTAATTATCTAACACCCAACCACAGTGTAGATATTACAGCAACTTGGGATGTAATTATTACAGCAGAAATTCTTTTCTCCGGCTTTCGCCTTTGCTAATCTAACATTTTCATTTTTAACGCCTCTTAGCATCCTGTTGTTGTGTATGTATTACAGCAAGCACCCGTAAAAGTATTGCAGCAGAAATTCTTTTCACCAGCTTTCGCCTTTGCTAATCTCATCACCTTCATGCAAACACCTCCTATTCTTAATTCGTATTTACCAAAAAGTAATACTTCTGGTAACTATTTGATAATAACTTTCAAAATCTTAGCATCCTGTTGTTGTGTATGTATTACAGCAAGCGCCCGTAAAAGTATTACAGCAGTAATTTTTTTCACCAGCTTTTGCCTTCGCAAGTCTCATCACCTTCATGCCAATTCACCTCCTAATACATAACCATATACCATTCTTTTAAGAATATTGCTATTCTAAAAAGCATTATGAACCATATCGAGCCAAAAAGTAATTTTTAGCCATCTCAGAGTGTGTTAATTTAAGACAATATTGCTCTCCTAACTGATGAACTGTTTTGGTAAAATAGCATCCGCCGGCACAGATGCCAACTAAACTGCAAGCATAACATTTATCTGGTATCTCATGCATGCCGGAGCGCTCCTTATAAAAACCACCCGCATGGACATCTCCTACTTCATATCCATCCATACCGGCAAAAGAAGGACAATTATATAACTTACCATCCGGGCAAAGTACAAAAAAGTCTCGAGTACCATGACCGCAGAAAGTTTCCCACAAACGAAAATTAAACTTGCTCTCCTTAAGCTTCTTATAGATTGGCTCCAGATATTTCATGGTGTAAGCAGTGTGCCCCGAAATTGCATCATTTGTGATTGGAGGATCCACCGGTGCAATTCCCAGAACAGCACTTTTTTGAAAGTTATTCTCTTCCAGAAAATCGAGTAACTCGCAGATATAAGATGCATTGTCTTGATCTATATTAATACGAATAATTAATTCAACCTCTTTTTCTTTTAGCATCGAGATATTTGCGATAATTTGATCGAAAGAACCTTCTCCATTTGCTAACATCCTGCGTTTATCATGAATTTCTTTGGGCCCGTCTATGGTGCATTGAATACTCTTTAATCCATAATGAAGCAAATCTTCTATCTTTTCTTCGGTAAGCAGATAGCAATTGGAAATCATATGTGTCGTTAATTCTATTCCTTCCTCTCTAAGAGTGCTTAGTTCTTTTAAAAATATTAAGTTCTGCTCATGCCCTATCATTGGCTCTCCGCCAAATAGTTCAATCGTAAGCTTCCTTAATCCTCTTTCTAACACGTAAGCCCTAAGCCACTCAGCCATAGCTGCGACATCACTCTTTGAAGCTATCGTGGAATGGCATTCTGCTTCATGTTCAGTCGAATCTACAATACAGTAAGGACATCTGAAATTACAGCTAAAGGTCGGAATAAAATATACCAAGCACTCACCGCTTGCATCTCGGTCTTCTCTGACTTTCCGGAATTCCCCCTCTTCTCTTTCTTCTTTTAATACAATAAACTTATCTACATAGAGTTCTGATATTATATTTTTTGTATTTACGTCCGTAATACCAGTCTGAAAATAAGCATTAATCTGTTCCAAATCCTTCGCAAGTACTTTATTTACAGCACGGTTTACGCTATGAAACAGAATCACGTTATTATCGCTATTATAAAAGTTCACATACTTAGACCATCGTATTTTCATATAAATCCCCCGTTCTACCATATCAGGTGAATTGTTTCAAAATTTGCTTTATGAATACCCTTAACCCCTTCTAAATTCCGTTCACATCAAAGGCCAAAACCTAAGGAACTGCTTAATTTAAAAACAGCTCTTATCTTTCAAATTAGCTGCTTCCTAACTCTTAGGTACATATTTTAATTTTAGTAATTCCATAAGATATTGTTTTCTGCAGACCTTTCCGGACCGTCCTTGTGCTTCTTGAATTTTATCTCGGTTCGGACATCCTCCGCTGCATAAACCGGCTAGTTCACAAGATAGACAAGTATCCCAGGGTTTTTGAGAGATTTGCCTCTGGTACTCCTTAAAAAGCTCCGCTTCCTTTATGGAACCAACCGCATATTCTTTCTCACCTACAAGGGACGGACATTTATAGATCAGACCATCTTGATTAATCATAAACCATGATTCGCTCATCATCCAACAATGGTTTAATTCTCCATAAGCAATATGAAAGCCCAGATCTTTTGCCAGCCTTAGGATATGAATAACTTCCTTTAATATAAAATTATTTTGTTTTGAGTCCTTCAGAATTGTATCATTAATACAAAGAGCAGCGAATCGATGGAATTCCATGCGGCGCAGTAAACGCAGTAAAATCGGGATGTTCTTATAATTTTGCATATCTATGTTCATCCGTATCACCAAACTTACATTCTCATCCATGGCCACAAGATTCTCCACATTTTTAAGAATTACATCAAAAGTACCTTCTCCGTCTGCGAAACAACGTCTGGAATCATGTAGATTTTTTGTTCCATCCAATGTGATTTGATAAGAATGCAGATTAATCTCCATACATTTTTCAACAACATTTGGAGTAAGGAGAACACCGTTTGTTATTATATCATAAGTAACCTTTGGAATTTTTTGATTTAATTGCTGCGCTATAAACCAAATCGCTTCCATATTTAATAAAGGCTCTCCCCCCATAAAAGTTACCGATAACTCTTCCGCCATTCTCACATTCTTACGGAGTATTAACCAGTCCACTGTTTTTTTGGCATTTTCCATTGACATATTACTGCCCTTTTTTAACAGCCCTTCCTGCTCCCAGCAATACGGACAGGTTAGGTTACAATCGTTACTCACAAATACCCAGCAAGACAGGCTGTTCGTATCTTGGTTCCTTAATTCCAGCATCTCCTTAAGAAGCTGTACTTCATCAAGCTGATCCTCCACAAGAAAACCATCAAGACAAAGCTGCTCAACACTTTTATCTGACTTATAATCTTCCTTTAATCCATACAGTATTTTGTGGTTTAGAGAGTTATAAGTAACTAAAGTATCTTGATCACCCTGCCATTGTGTATTGTATCTTGACCACTTCATCCTATTCACCAAATAACCTTTGACTGACTGCTTCTATTTCAAGTTCCCTTTCTCTTTGTATTATAAGTTCCTTTTTAACAAACTCTACAATGTCTCTCATCTGTATAAACTTCATTACCTCTTCATTGGTAATCGAAATTCTGAAATGTTCTTCCAGCATAATGATAAATTCCACAAGTTCTAGTGAAGATAATCCAATAAATTGCTCTGAAGCATTTCTTTGATCACCACGTACATAAAAAGATTCTTCTAACATAGTTTGCTCTTCTGTTATTTCTCCAACTAACTCTGAACACACCTTTAGTATCTCTTTTTCTTCCATACTCTCATCCTTTCATAAAAAATGTTCCGGTTATTCCATAAATTTACTATTTCGTAAATTATATCATAACCGGAACTACTCTGGACTTATTTTGCATATTTTACACTATTATTGACATATTTTGTATAATATTACATTAAATTCTCACAAATCGTAATACTCTCCAATTCTTTTTTGCGGCCACGGCTGACTGGAATGATGTCTCCATTCTTCATTACAATCTGCTTATTTCCATACTCCTTTATATACTTGCAATTGATTAAGTAGGAATTATGAGCCCATATAAATGCATATTTACTTATCTTTGAATAAATATTAGAAAGCTTTTCATAAAATATTTCCATTCTATCTTCACCTAAATACAATTTTATCCGGTGCCCATAAGACTCAAAGTATAAGATATCATTTAGTTTGACTAACTTAATCGTATTGCCGCTCTTATACCGAAATACTTCCCCGGATATCCCCTTCATCTCCGTTGCCCGGCTTAAATCAGTGACAATTTTACAAGAGTCAATCGGTTTTAATCGAAAATTTAATGGTCTTAATTCAAACAGGCTCATACAAAAATCTTTTTTATTTGACATATATACAATCTGGATTATTTCATTCTTTAACTTATACCGTATCCAATGACCAAGTTCTATTCCATTTATTGTACCCTCTTTAAATTCTATATTTAAGAATATCATATCAAATTGTAATCCCTCTTCATTCCTCAGTTCCTGGTACAAATCTCTACAACGAAAGAACAAAACTGGTTGAATATCCAAGTAATTCGCACTTGCAAACTCATAAATAATCTCAGAAAGCTGATTGCATATAGTTTTATCATCATCACAGATTGCGATTCGATACATAATATTATCCCCTTCATTAAACTTCATTCTCCCCAGAATGAGTTAAACTGCTTTCTTTTATATAATTGATTTTGCAACTTTCAATTTTTTCTGTTTATAAATTATTCTTCTTTCTTATCACCTCTCATTTCTCATTCTGCTTCGATTAATTTTCTTACGAGCACCTCCTTTTTTCTCCTTTACCTTATTTTTTCGCTTATTCTAACACAAACTGTAATAATTTTACAATCCTGATTTTTATTCTTAAATACCCTATAATATTAGTAATAACAACATCTGCCTTGCTTAAGCAGCCTTCTTTTTTAAGTAATCCAGCCTCCTATATTATAATTATACCACAGGTAATAAGGAGAGTGCAGATAACTCATTATTCTTCCGCAATTATATTTTAATCTTTCCCATCGGACTAGTTTATCCGTTTCCATTGACATAGACATGAGTCTATGCGATAGGAAAAGTTTATGGTATGATAAACTATATATCATTAATTCAAATAAGGAGCAGGCAATGAAAAAGTTTAATAAAGTTAGTAAGATTGCGATAGGAAGTACCTTTGCGATCCTACTTGCCAATGCAATCGGATTAGACTATAGCATTTCATCAGGGATTATTACGCTTTTAACAATACAGGATACTAAAAAAGAGACCATCCTTATTTCTCTGAAACGATTGATTGCTTTTCTGTTTGCTACTATTCTAGCCCTCATACTCTTTCCAAACTTAGGATTTACTACGCTTCCTTATGGTATATTTCTATTTTTGTTCGTGGGCGGCTGTTCTATCGTAAAATTACAGGATGGAATCGCAATGAATTCCGTACTTGCAACGCATTATATTCTCTCTGAGGACATCAGTTTATGTATAATAACAAACGAAGCTCTCCTTCTTTTCATCGGAGCAGGTATAGGCACTCTGATTAATCTATTCATATCAAGTAATGTAAAGAAAATTCGAGAAGTTCAAGGGCGAATTGAATCAGATTTACGTAAGGTATTATTTTGTATGGCTTATTTTCTTAGAGAATCAGACAAAAGCAAATATAGAGACCACTGCTTTTCCCCATTGCGGAGCGATATTGATCTAGGTCTGTCCTACGCATATACCAATATGAACAATACCTTATTTCAGGAATCTGGGTATTTTATTCGTTATATGGAGATGCGAAAACACCAACTGCAGATACTCTCTGAAATCTATGGAAAAATCATATCCCTGCACTCGGTGCCGGACCAGGTAATACCAATTTCTCAATTTATAGAAAGCATTGCTAACTCTCTTTCCGAGTCTAATAATGCCAAACGATTATTACAATCAGAACAAGCTCTCGAAGAAGAATACCGCCAAAGTACTCTCCCACGCACCAGAGAAGAGTTTGAAGACCGTGCTGTGCTGTATATGATATTAAAAGACTTTAAGATGTTTCTCTTAGTAAAGGAACAATTTTCCGATATCTTAACAAAGGACCAGATACAAAAGTACTGGTCTTAGAAGGTCCATTATTTCTATTAGGAAGCAGCCTGTCCGAATGATATGCATTGCGATTCGAATATTTCATGATATAATGATAAAAAAAAGGAGTAATCAGTTATGTATGAATGGAAAAACAAGAACATAAAGAGTCAGTTTGAGCTACAAAAAATGGTTGCTAAAAATAATAGTGTTTCTTCTTTTAGCGAAGAAGAATTATCTGCCTTAAATCTAAAAACTAAGAACTTTACTTCCATTCACGCCCCGGAAGTAAAAAGATTAATTGAACTTGCTTTTATTCGCGGAACCTTACATGGTCTGCAGCTCGCAGATACACAATCAGAAATAGTATCGGATGAGAAAAAACCGGCAGTCGTCATTACAAAACAAGTAGAGGTTCAAAAGGCGGTAAATGAAGAAAGGCTTTACTTTGTAGCCTGTAAAGTAAGAAATCGCCAGGATAAAGTTGTCTATACAAATCACATGTTAAAAGCAAGAACAGATAAGGAAGCAGAATCTATGGCGTCCTACGAATGCAGTCTAAAGCATCAAACCTTAATACAATGCAAACTAGTGAAGTCCTATGGAACCGATACGATGCAGTTCCAATTTGGCATTGGTTCCAAAGAGCAAACAACTCTTGCCGCTTTGGGAAAAAGGATGCTTCAGTGATTCTTTTACTATAAGAAATGCTTTTACTATAAGCATTTCTTATAGTAAAAGCCGGGCTCTATAAAAATTATATATTCCTCATAATCCATTAAGAGATAATCTGTTTTTTCCAGATACCCATCTTATAGATAATCCACAAGATTCCTGCAGAGATACCATTACTAACAACAACTGCATACCAGATACTTTCTACCCCCATATGAAGTAAACGTTCACATACAAATAAGGTTGCCAGCCGGAACACCCATAGTCTTGTCGCATCAATCATCATATTAATCATGGTATGTCCGGAACCTTGGTGCAACCCATTGGTTGTATTATAAATACCGTTTGTAAAGCACCAAAATGCCATCAATTGCAGAAAATCTTTCCCTAAGCGTATTACCTCCGGATCCTTACTGAAAATACGAACAATTGGTTCTGAGACAGCATTTCGTGATAAAATTAATCCACCGGCAAACAAGAAGATAACTGCGATTCTTCTTGCCAATAAATATGCTTTTTGGGCTCTAACCTGATCTCTTGCACCAACACACTGACCTACAATCGTTGCAACTGCAGAACCCATCGCATTTGCAGGCATCGAAATTAATCCATTGACACGATTTCCAATTCCATAAGCACTTACTGCTGTGGAACCGTATTTAATTACATTAGAGGTCATCAATAGAAATCCTAGTTGCATGGTACTTCCACCGATTGCGGTAGGCAAGCCTATTTTTGCAATTGCCTTTAATTTCTCTTTTTGTATTTTTAAATTTTCTTTGGTTATATGAAGAGATTTTTTATTATTACATAGGCTGTATAATGCGATTAACGCACAAGGAACCTTGGCTAATAAAGTAGCTAATGCTGCACCTGCTATACCCCAATCAAAACCTATCATAAACAGAGGGTCTAAAATCATATTCAATATAATACCTAATAAATTTAAAAACATTGGCCTTACAGTATCCCCCTGCGATTGATTTACCGCAGTAAAAATATTGATGATAAATAAAAATGGCATATCCAATATTACAATCCTTAGATAGGTAACTGCCATTGAATAAAACGACTCACCACCCGCCAACCATCCAACCAATGCGGGCGTAAACAGAAAACAAATTCCTGCACACAAAACCGAAAATATCATACAAGAAGCAAACAACTGTCCTACCATTGTTTTTGCATTCTTTTCATCTTTTGCACCTAAGTACTGCGATATTAAAATTGCACCGGCTACCGTAATACCGGTACCAAAATTAACAATGATACTCTGAATCGGGGTTACTACTGTTATTGCTGATTGTGGGTCTGTACCAATTTTACCAAGCCAGTAGGAATCTGTAAGATTATACATCGTTTGAATAAAATTGTTCACGACGATTGGTATGGCTAACATTAATATTGTTTTCCATAAGGTTCCATTAAGTAAATAGTCTTTATTTTGCTTCATTCGCATAGCTACACATCTCTTTTCACACACTTTTTGTACGTTTATAATACGTTTTCTATCTATAAGATATTGTAATCACTTACAACAATTATAGCAATGGAAAAAGTCTATTACACTTCATTTCCATAAAAAATCTAAGAAGTAATAGCAAAAAAACTGTACTTTTCATAATCACTTACCTTTCATTACAGATTAATACCAGTCTGCAATTACCTTAGTAACTTGCTATTTCAGGTTCTGTTTACTACAAAGTCATATCATTTCCTCATTCTATGGGTAGGAATTTATTGCTTAGAATATCTAATCCATATCTATGCTAGAAAGAAGGATAACGCTTTGTTTTGTGCTGCGTTATCCTTCCTTCTAGCAATCCAAGACAAGAATAAGTTCCCAATACGTTCTTATTCTTGTCTTGGATTGTGGTTGTTTGTTTATAACCTTCGTATTATTTACTCTTCTTCCGTTTCCGGTACTTCTAAAAACTGTTCAATACATCTCCAGATATCGTCTCTTCCTTCCTTTGACAAGGAGGAAAATGGTATAATCTTTGTATTCGCACCTGCACATAATCCACTTCGTACCATTTTAATATGCTTCTCTCTCTGACTGCGGTTAATTTTATCAAGCTTTGTTGCTATAATTACCGGTTCAAATCCATTATGGACAATCCATTCATACATATCCTTGTCATTTGCGGAAGGCTCGTGGCGAATATCAATTAATAGGAAGATCACCTTTAGCTGGGATGAGGTTCGAAGATACTTCTCAATCATCTTACCCCATTTTGCCTTTAACTCTGCAGATACTTTTGCATAGCCATACCCGGGAAGGTCAACAAAATACAGCTTATCATTGATATGATAGAAATTAATTGTTTGCGTCTTTCCGGGCTGTGATGAAGTTCTTGCAAATGATTTTCTATTCATCAATCCATTGATTAATGAGGATTTTCCCACATTTGATTTTCCAGCGAAAGCAAATTCCGGCTGAGTATTCACCGGCAGCACGCTGGTTACGCCACATACCGTTTCCAAATCTACTTGATTTACATTCATAGCTTACCTCATTTCCTTTATCTTGCTCAAAACTCTTCATGGCTTTAGAATAGCCTTCATAGGGTAAGCCAATGCGTTTCCCTGAAAGCTTTACACAAGAGCATGCTTTAACACTTCCTCCATAGAGGCAACACAAATGACTTCCATTCCCTCTGTTATTTCCTGCTCTAACTCTTCTAAATCCGGACGATTTCTCTCAGGAATCAGAACCTTTTTTATCCCGGCATTCTTTGCAGCCAATAGTTTTTCTTTCAATCCACCGATTGGCAGTACTCGTCCACGAAGTGTTATTTCTCCTGTCATAGCTGCTTTGGAATGTACCTTCCTCTCTGTAATGGCGGATAACATTGCCGTTGCCATTGTAATTCCTGCACTAGGTCCATCCTTTGGTGTAGCTCCTTCCGGGATATGAAGATGAATATCATTCTTTTGAAAATAATCTTCTGCTATTTTATATTCCTTACTTATAGATCGGATATAACTGATACCAAGCTGAGCAGATTCTTTCATTACATCCCCCATCTGCCCTGTCAGCAGAATTGCACCCTTTCCAGGCAATGTATTAACTTCTATCTGTAAAGTAGTTCCACCCACACTAGTCCAGGCAAGTCCGCACACAATTCCTACTTCATCCTTTTGATTTGCCATTTCATAATAATACTTTGGTTTTCCAAGATAAACAATAATATTCCTATCGGTCACCTTAATCTTTGTTGATTTCGCAGTTACGCTAACCTCTTCCGGCTCTTTTGCAGCCGCTACTTCACTATCGCTTTCGTTGGGAATGCGTATCTTTCCTCTAGCAGCTTTTTTAAAATCAATATCTTGTTTCGCCTCTTGCTCCAATAACTCTCTGGCACATTTTCTGCATACTTCCGATATTTTTCGTTCTAAGCTGCGAACTCCTGCTTCCTTCGTATAGTCACTAATAATCTTCTTAAGTGCTTTCTCGGATATACTGATCTGATTTTTCTTCAAGCCATTCTTTTCTATTTGTTTGCTAAGTAAATGCTTTTTTGCAATATAAAATTTTTCATTTTCCGTATAAGAACTTACTTCAATTATTTCCATACGATCCAGCAAAGGTTTTGGTATTGTTTGTGTTGAATTTGCAGTTGCCAAAAACAATACTTCCGACAGGTCGACTGGGATTTCCACATAGTGATCAACAAAATGGCAATTTTGTTCAGAATCCAGAACCTCTAACATAGCCGAAGCGGTATCACCTTTATAATCCGAGCTCATCTTATCAATCTCATCCAGAAGCATCAGAGGGTTTTTCACTTTTGCTTGCTTAAGCCCAGTAACGATTCGACCCGGAAGAGCACCAACATAGGTTCTTCGGTGCCCCCTAATCTCTGCTTCATCTCTGACTCCACCAAGACTAATACGAACATATTCTTTATGAAGAGCCTTTGCAATAGACCTTGCAATTGATGTTTTTCCGGTTCCCGGAGGACCAACAAGGCAGATAATCGGGCTGTCACCTTTCTTTGTTAATTGACGGACTGCTAAGAAATCAAGCACACGCTCCTTCACTTTTTTTAATCCATAATGCTCTGCTTCAAGAATTTCTTTTGCATATGCCAAATCCATAAAATCTTGGCTGGCTTTATCCCAAGGCAGACTAAGTAATGTTTCTACATATCCTCTTGCAACAGCACTTTCTGAATTACTTCCGGCAACATTTTGAAAGCGTTCGATTTCCTTTTTTATTTTTTCCTTTACTTCACCGCTTGCAACAAGTTCCTTCAACTGATCCAAATACTGCATAACATCAGAAACTGAACTCGTCTCACCAAGTTCTTCCTTAATGACCTTAAGTTGTTCCCTCATTATGTATTCTTTCTGATTTTTGTCAACTTTATCCTTAACCTTATTCTGAAGCTCCTTCTTAATTCGCATGACTTCTATCTCATCAGCTAAAATGATACATAACCGTTCGTACTGCTCCATCAAATCGTTTGCAGCTAACAAAAGCTGCTTATCCTCTAATGTCATTGGAATATGAATCGAGAGCTGCTCTACCATCTTTTCAATTTCTCTGGATGCCTCTACTTGACGTATAATATCCTTATTTAACTTATTATTCTCAGTAATATATACCTCAAATAAGTCCCTAAGAGCACGGACCATTGCTTCCTCTTCTGCCTCGGTTATGTTTAGAAGTTCCGCTTCCACAGATGTCGACTGCGCTTTTAGATATGGCTGCTCTGATACGAAGGAATCTAAAGTTGCTCGTTCCAAACCGGTAACCAAAACACGTATTACATTTCCAGGAAGTTTTATCATTTGCTTGATTTCTGCTATCGTACCAACACGGTACAAATCCTCAATGGTAGGATTTTCGGTTTCTGCATCAATTTGTGAAACCAATAGCACCTGCTGATTTAATCGCATCGCCGCCTCAATTGCTTCAATACTGCTTTTTCTATTAACATCAAAATGAATCAACATTCCGGGCATGACTGCCATATTTCTTAGAGCCACCACGGGCAGTTGTCTCGTATATTCACTCATTAGTACCTCCATAACTATAAAATAAAACAATCTATAAATTTCAACAAGATACAAAATCTTTTTTACTTTCTCTGCTAACAAAAGTCTGCCAGCTATCTGATTAGAATTCGCCGACAGACTTCTTCCTGTTAGTTATAACTTCTTATAACTAAGCTATTTCATTGTTGCTTTTCTTCGCTACCTTCTTTTGAGCAATCTTACGCTGCTGTCCGTTTTCGGCAGTTATCAGTTTAGGCTCTTCTTTCCCCTGTGCCGCCTCCTTGGTGATAATACATTTAAGAACGCTCGTATCTGTTGGTACTTTAAACATAGAATCCATCATAACAGATTCCATGATTGCACGCAATCCCCTTGCACCTGTTTTACGTTCAAAGGAACGCTTCGCAATTTCCTTAAGTGCCTCCTCATCAAAAACAAGTTCAACACCATCTAACTCAAATAACTTACGATATTGCTTCGTGATAGCATTCTTTGGTTCCGTTAAGATACGTACTAAGGCTTGTTCATCTAATAAATCAAGGGCTGTAGTCACCGGTACACGTCCTACAAACTCCGGAATCATACCAAATTTTATCAAATCCTGAGGTAACACCTGACGGAATAAATCGCCGATATTAGCCTTTTGACCATGCGCAATCTCAGCATTAAAACCAATGGACTTCTGCCCGATTCTAGCTTCCACAATTTTCTCTAATCCATCAAATGCTCCACCACAGATAAATAATATATTCGTGGTATCAATCTGAATAAACTCCTGATGAGGGTGCTTTCTTCCACCTTGTGGTGGAACAGAAGCCACAGATCCTTCTAAAATCTTTAAGAGGGCCTGCTGAACTCCTTCGCCAGATACGTCTCTTGTAATTGATGTATTCTCTGACTTGCGCGTTATCTTATCAATCTCATCGATATAGATAATTCCATACTGTGCTCGTTCGATATCGTAATCTGCTGCCTGAATAATCTTAAGCAGAATATTTTCCACATCTTCTCCAACATAACCTGCCTCTGTCAATGCTGTTGCATCTGCAATAGCGAAAGGTACGTTAAGAATCTTTGCTAAAGTTTGCGCAACATAGGTTTTGCCGGAACCGGTCGGTCCAATCATCAGAATATTACTCTTCTGCAGTTCAACGTCTAAATCTTTCTCTGATAAAACACGTTTGTAATGATTATAAACGGATACAGAAAGAACTTTTTTTGCTTCTTCCTGTCCAATGACGTATTGATCTAAAAACTCTTTAATTTCCTTCGGCTTTAAGAGATTTATACCGGATGCAGACTCTGCCACATCTTCATCCTCGAATTCTTCTTCCACAATCTCATAGCAGAGCTCAATACATTCATCGCAGATATAGACATCTCCCGGTCCTGCAAGAAGTTTTCGAACTTGTTCCTGAGACTTTCCACAGAAGGAGCATCTTACCTGTTTTCTATCTTCTGTTCTGTTTGCCAATCTATTCACCTCTCTTCCTACATGCTATTAAAACACGCTAGGTTTTTGCTTGAATTAACTCCAGTTTATCTGCTTGCAATCACACTATCAATAATACCATACCTTTGCGCTTCTTCTGCAGACATATAATGATCTCTCTCAGTATCCACTTCAACTATTTCCAATGGCTTTCCTGTATTTTCAGCTAAGATCGTATTTAATTTCTTCTTAATCTTCAAAATATTCTCTGCAACAATCTGGATATCGGTAGCCTGACCCTTAGCACCACCGGAAGGCTGATGTATCATAACCTCCGCATTTGGAAGTGCAAATCTCTTACCTTTAGCACCGCCTGCTAATAAAAATGCTCCCATACTAGCTGCCATACCGATACAAATGGTGGATACATCACATTTAATATAATTCATAGTATCGTAAATCGCCATTCCTGCTGTTACAGAACCACCAGGACTATTAATATACAAACTGATATCCTTTCCAGGATCCTCTGCTTCTAAGAACAATAACTGAGCTACAATAACACTTGCACTAACGTCAGTCACTTCTTCTCCAAGGAAAATAATTCTTTCCTTTAACAGTCTGGAATAAATATCGTA
Source organism: Bacillota bacterium (assembly GCA_023457255.1). GTDB lineage: Bacteria > Bacillota > Clostridia > Lachnospirales > Lachnospiraceae > Lachnoclostridium. Next base: position 128,679 of record JAEWMB010000039.1, read on the forward strand.
GGAACGCTCTCCTCTGCTTGTCTGCTCGATTACATAAGGTACTAAACTCATATCCGTCACCCTTCCTTTCATGAACAACAGGCTGTTGCTTAAAGCAACATGCTTTAGCAACATGCTTTCAGCAACAGCCCATATGAATTGCAAAGTATTAAATCACCTTGATTAAACTTCCTTTGCCTCACTTGCTACAAGATCAATGGCCCTTTGAACTGCCATATCCATAACGATCTGTTCTTTTTCCTTCTCGCCAATTAATTCTTTTAATTTATCAACTTCCATCTGATAAGAGGAAGCCATCTCTGCAAGTTCTTTATCAATTTCTTCTTCTGATACTGTAATATTCTCAGCTTTCACAACTGCTTCTAATACAAGTCTGCTCTGGATACGCTTAAGAGCCTGTGGTCCAAGGTTCTCCATAAATGTGTTTGGATTTAAACCGGTAAACTGGAAGTACTGCTCTAAAGAAAGTCCCTGCATCTTCAGCCTCTGGGCAAAATCCTCAGCCATCTGACGCTTCTGAGTATCTATCATAGCCTCCGGAATATCCATAGTTGCATTCTCGATTACCTTATCAACTACTGCATCTTCTTTTGCTGTCTTTGCTGCCTTCTCCTTCTTCTCAGTTAAAGATTTCTTAAGATCAGCCTTATACTCATCTAAGCTATTAAACTCAGATACATCCTGAGCAAAATCATCATCTGCGGCCGGAAGTTCTTTCGATTTAATCTCTTTTACTTTTACTTTAAATAATGCCGGCTTTCCTGCAAGCTCTGCTGCATGATATTCTGCCGGGAATGTAACATTAACTTCTACATCCTCATCAATGTTCTTACCAATTAACTGATCCTCGAATGTGTCAATAAAGGAGTGGGAACCAATTGTTAATGCATAATCCTCGCCCTTTCCTCCTTCAAACGGAACACCCTCTACAAAACCTTCAAAATCAATTGTTACAACATCTTTATCCATTACTGCTCTATCAGTTACCGTAATTGTTCTGGAGTTTTGCTCTCTCACCTTATCAAGCTCAGCCATAACCTCTTCTTCTGTTACTTCGATATCTGCCTTTGGAACTTCAACTCCCTTATATGCACCAAGAGTTACTTCCGGCTTAACTGCTACTTCTGCGGTGAAGATAAAAGGGCTTCCTTTCTCGACTTGAACAACATCGATTTCTGGTCTGGCAACAACATCCAATTTGCTTTCTTCAATTGCCTTCTCATAAGCTTCCGGAATAATAAAGTTGGCAGCATCCTCATAGAATACACCTACACCATACATCTTCTCAATGATTGCACGTGGTGCTTTTCCTTTACGGAATCCCTGCACATTCATTTTGCCCTTATTTTTCTGGTAAGCTTGTTCTATTGCCTTGTCAAAATCCTCTGCTGTCGCTTCTATTGTTAGCTTTACCATATTCTTTCCTAAATCTTCCACCTTAAAACTCATTTGTTAAGTCCTCCTTAAAATATAGCAAAGTATATGCTTTCATATACCAAACTTTCTAAAGTAAAATGGCCTCGTTTTCCACGCCCGCCTAATTCTTATGTTTGCATTTCATAACCCACTTACCGGGAAAAGTAGGCTAGACATTAGTATATTATATCATGTCACTTTGACAAATGCTAGATATTTTTTTCTCTATTTGCGCCTCTTAGACGTAGTCAGGCAAGATTACAATATACGTTATGCTTTTATATGCCCGTTTTGACGTAATACTGAAACTACTCTTTCCGCATACTTTTGACAGATCTCATTCGTTCCAGCTTCTACCATAACACGAACAACAGATTCAGTACCGCTTTCACGAACTAGAATTCTACCTTCATCGCCAAGCTCTTGTTCTGCTACTCTTGCTGCTTTTATTACATCAGGGTCATTCTTCGCCATTTTCTTATCTAACACCGGTATATTAAGTAAAAGCTGAGGATATATCTTTAATTCACGAAGTAATTCAGAGACTTTTACTTTCTTCTCTAACATGACTTCCATAATCTTAAGGGAAGTTAAAACACCATCGCCAGTTGTAGCATGCTTACTAAAGATAATATGCCCTGATTGCTCACCGCCTATGGAATGTCCATGTTCCATCATATTTTCATAAACATATTTGTCACCGACTGCGGTCTTGGCATAACCAATTCCCTTTGCATCTAAAGATTTATAAAGTCCTAAATTCGACATAATAGTAGTGACAACTGTATTATTACAAAGTTCTCCTCTTTCCTTCATATAACATCCGCAAAGGTAAAGAATCGCATCTCCATCGACTATCTGCCCTAACTCATCTACCGCTAAGCATCGGTCTGCATCTCCATCATATGCAAATCCAATATCAAGTCCCTGCTCTATCACAAACTTTTGTAAACCTTCTATATGTGTAGAACCACAATTGGTATTGATGTTGACACCATTCGGCTCTCCATGAATCACATAAGTTTTTGCTCCCAAAGCATCAAAAACACCTTTGGCAACTGTAGTTGCAGACCCGTTTGCAAGATCAAGACCAACCTTAATTCCCTCAAAAGAGCGAGTCGCCAGGGAAATCAAATGTCCAATATAACGATGTCTGCCCATGGAATAGTCTACTGTCTTTCCAATATTCTCTCCATATGCAAATGGTATCTCAGACAGCTTTCCATCAATATAGTCTTCGATTAGTTCCTCTATCTCAGCATCTAATTTATACCCGCTGCCATTGATTACCTTAATACCATTATCTTCAAATGGATTGTGACTGGCGCTTATCATAATACCGCAATCAAATCCTTCGCTGCGTATTACATAGGAAACACTTGGCGTAGGCGTTACATGCAGAAGATAAACATCTGCCCCGCTTGCAGTCAAACCGGCTACCAAAGAATATTCAAACATGTAACTGGATCTTCTTGTGTCTTTACCAATCGCTACCTTCGCCTTGTGATCCTTACCATAATACCATCCTAAGAATCGGCCAACCTTATAAGCATGCTCTACAGTTAACGTTTTATTCGCTTCTCCACGAAAGCCATCTGTTCCAAAATACTTTCCCATGCTATTACTCCTCTATTTAATGTTTGGCAGAATTTTTGCCCATATACATATATTTTATCATATTATTTTCATTATGTGAATGTTTTTTAATTGTCGTATTATTTTTTAAATAAAGAAGCGCTGCAAAGTGGTAAAAATATCACTTTGCAGCGCTTCTTTATTTCTTTATTCCTATTTGCTATTTGCCGCTCATAGACTCTTCTTGCTTCTTAATCATCTGGCGAACCATTTCTCCACCAACTGATCCGTTCTGAGCACTTGTAAGATTTCCGTTGTAACCCTGAGTTAGAGGTACTCCTAATTCGGCTGCAACTTCCATCTTCATACGATTCATTGCTTCTTTCGCCTCAGGCACTGCCATCCTATTGCTAGAGCTATTACTAGAGCTATTGCTACTTGTCATAAATTTCACCTCCGTGAAGCTGTATAGTTGACGAGCAGTTCCATATACTAGGGATAGTCATTGTGACTATAAACTGCTCTTAGGAACGATAAGCAACTACTCCTCATCGCTTATCGTCGTATATAAAACTTCCTAATTTCAATTGGCTGCACTCACTACTAATAGCGATCGATTCTGTCTAAATCCTGCTTTAATCAAAGATTATTGCCTGATACCTTAGATGTCACTTTTGCAATCAACTTTCAAAAAGTCATTTCATATTTTGATATGCTTTGTGTTTCGTCACTTATCTTGATATTATTATTACCACACAATATAATATTATGATGGTAAGTTATGTTATTTCTTTCGCTCTTTGAATACAAGCAAGACCGTTCTCATATATTTAAAATAAGGATTTCCCTCGGAGGTTTACTTAAGGTAATCGATTCGTCTTTCTTTATGACGTAAGATTACTAGAAAGGAATTTATGAATGACTTGCTAAAATTCGTACAAAAAATGAATCATTATCTTTGGGATGGTCCAATGCTATTTTTATTATTTGGAACTCATCTGTATTTTACATTTCGGCTTCATTTTATTCAAAAAGAATTAAAAAAAGGGATTAAGAATTCTGTCTCCACTAAAACCGATGCCCATGGGAACTCCAGCAGCTTTAAAACTCTTACTACAACCTTAGCTGCTACTCTAGGAACCGGCAATATCGTTGGAATCTCAACTGCAATTGCACTTGGCGGTCCGGGATCGGTTTTATGGTGCTGGCTTACCGGTGTTTTCGGTATGGCGACTACCTATGCGGAATGTTATCTGGGCATGTGCTACCGCAAACAAAAAACAGATGGTACTTATCGCGGCGGTCCGATGTATGCTATTGAGTATGGTCTGCATAGCAAGTGGCTGGCAGTTATTTTTTGTATTGCCACCTTATTAGCAGCTTTTGGTATGGGCGGCTCTACACAAGTCCGCTCGATTACCGATGCTGCCTCGGCGTTTGGTATCTCTCCCTACATATCCGGAATTGCTGCTGCGTTCCTAATCGGTCTAGTCATCGTCGGGGGTGTTAATTCCATTCAAAATATTTGTATGAAGTTAGTACCGGCAATGGCTATCTTCTATGTTGCGGGATGCGTATTCATACTTTTTGTTAATCTTCCCTATGTTTTACCGGCCCTTAGCATTATCCTTAAAACAGCTTTTTCTACAAAGGCTGTTGCCGGAGGCGTTTTAGGCGGTTCTATCAGCATTGCTGCCAGATATGGGATATCCCGCGGGCTTTTTACTAATGAGGCCGGACTTGGTTCTGCTGCGATTGCAGCGGGCGGCTCCGCTTTAACAGACGATACTCCATTTCCAAGTCCTCCGGATAACACGGGGTCAAATGATGGAGCGTCCTTAAATTCTCTTGACCTCCGTTATAAAAATCAAGCCTTGGTTTCCATGAGCGCAACCTTTTGGGACACTGTAGTTATGTGCGCTCTAACCGGACTTATCATTGTGTCTACCATACTTAAGAATCCTGATTCCATTAAGGGCTTGTCAATGGGAGAATTAACAACCGCGGCCTTTGCTCAAATTCCTTTTGGGGTCTTTATGCTCCGTATCTCTTTAGTTGCTTTTGCAGTTGCAACGTTAATTGGTTGGAGCTACTTCGGCGAAAAAGCGGTAGAATACCTCTTCCCTAAAAAAGGAATCGATATCTACCGCCTTGTATATATTCTTATGATATTTTTTGGTTCCATCATATCATTGGAACTCGTATGGGAAAGTTCTGATTTCATCAATGCTGTCATGACAATCCCTAATTTAATCGCTTTGTGGTTATTACGAAAGAAGATTAAAAGTTAATTTGTGATTGGTACAACTGTGATATTAATTTGGGTATACATGGATGCCGGTGTAACAATCTTAGTATCCTTATTCGTAGTAGAAGCAAGCCTATAGTAAATAACATCTCCTGGTGCAGGTGTTGCTTTTCCAACCTTTTTTATCTCAAATGGTTTATCCGATGTCACTTTAGTCCACTTTACTTTCGCTAAATCTAAATTTTCACCTGGATGAAGAACAACATATTCATAGGGAGTAGCCTTTGTTGCCTCTGGAAACGCCACAGTGGTTTTATCTACCGTAATCTTTCCAGACGGTGCTTGCGGCTGCTCCGCAAAATCTACTACAATAATAGAACTTGCTGCTTTTTTATCCGTTGCCGCAGTCTGAAATTCAAGGCTGGCTGCTGGAAGAATCTGAGTATTTGGTGTCACAGATTGGCTAAATAATAAATCGTAAAGACTTATCGTTTTAATTTTTGAATCCTCCGGTGCAAATAATCTTGGATACAATTCTCCATTTTTATAATAAAGTGTTGAACCGGCTTTTATTCCGGATATCTCCATCTTAGAATAATCCACCTTAATCTTCGGAGGTGCCTGACGCTTTGGAATCTTTACACTGACAACCCGCCCGGCTCTTTCGAATTCTGTTGCTTGCAGGCGAAATTGTAAGGTATACCCAGTAATCTCATAACTTGATAAATCTATTCCTCCATTTGGATATACCATCCATTTTCCATACGTCCCTTTTCTATATTCAACAATAGGCCGGGTTACATTTTCAAGTTTTAACCTACTAACGGTAGTTGTACCAACCTGATCGATATAATAAGTTACCTTTAAGTCTTTGTCTTCCTTTGGTAACGTAACCGCAACAATTGCTTTGTCTTGATTCCCTTTAAAGTAAATTGTATTATCGGACGTTTTTAGAAATATGGATAAATCAATTCCTCCGTAAGTCCTCTCCCATGTTTTCATCTTGTCTTGAGAAAAGTAAAATTTTGTACTATTCGCCGGCCCTGCAAAAACATAGATCTGCTCACTGGAATAATTCACTGTGACCTTTACCGCAGTTCCATCATTCGTAATCTGTTCTATTTTTGTTAAAGCGGCAGGTACCGTTACTTTACGGTCAAGCAGAGAAATCTCCCGCAGTGATTTCACCTCTGCATTATCTTCTGACTCTATAGCCTCCTTAGATAATTCCATCCAGGATGCTAAGCAGTCCATCAGTAAAAATGCTCCAGCAAGTAAACTAAAAGCTGTAAAGACCACGATTACTTTTCTTAAGCTGCTCCTTTGCTTTGTTTCTTTCTTCCTGTCGACAGTATAACTATATTCTTTTTTTTCTTTCATCATCATTCCCCATTCCTGCACTTACTTTGCATATATGAAGTTTGTGCCAAGGATAACGAAGACTAACTATTCTTAAGTAGAAAAAACTCACTTCGCCACCTTTAGCTAATTGTCACCACAAGTTACAACTGATATTGAATTCCGTCTAAAATCTGTCTGGCTGTTTCCTCTCCGCAAAGAATCTTGATAAGTTCTAAGGAAAATTCTATTGAAGTACCTGGTCCTTTACTCGTAATAAATTTTCCATCTACCACTACCTTATCGTTTGTTATAATCGCACCCGTAAGTTTATCCTCAAATCCCGGATAACAGATTGCACGTTTTCCTTTCAATAGCCCGTGCTTTCCAAGTACAGACGGAGCTGCACAAATTGCGGCTAAGTATCGTTCGTTCTTTTCATATTCTATCAGTAAATCCTTTAAGCCTTCATGAGCTGATAGACTTCTCGTTCCAGTCCCGCCACCCGGAAGAACCAACATATCAGTTTCTGATAACTTATCCTTAAATAGTATATCGGCCATAACAAAAATTCCATGAGCCCCATGGACAAGAATATTTTCAGTTATGGATACCGTTGTTACTTCAACTCTGGCTCTGCGCAGTAAATCTACCACAGTAAGAGCCTCTATTTCCTCGAATCCATCTGCTAAAAACACATAAACTTTTGCCATTATAAAACCTCCCTGCCTGATGCTTAAGCATCTAATGATTTCTATATGTCAACTTATTTACTTATCTAATTTTACAAAATAAAACCTGCTATCCCTAAACTTTCATCCGGCCACTATTCTATTCTTACCTTCCTTCTTTGCTTGATACATCGCATGATCAGCCTGATTGAAAAATTCATCTGAACTCCAATCATACCCATATTCTACGATACCACAGCTAAAAGTAATGGAAGTTCCCTCCATCCCTTCAAATAAAGTTTCACTGATGTCTCTCAATATATGATTTATGATTTCTTTTGCATCTTCCATTGCTTTCCCTTGAAATAAAACCGCAAACTCCTCACCACCATATCGGGCTGCACTTGCCTCTTCTCCCAACCTTGTTCGAAGCTGCTCCCCCAGATAGGTTAACACCTGATTTCCTTTTAAATGTCCATAGGTATCATTCACTAATTTAAAATTATCAAGATCGATGACTGCAAGTGTGATAGAATTACCAAATTGTCTTCCTTGCTCCACCGCCTGTTCTAAAATACTGCTAAACGCCCTTTGATTATACAATCTGGTCAGGGGATCATATAATAGCTCCTCTTGAAGTTCTAATTGTTTTAATAGGCTTTCCGTAAAAAGCTTCTTTTTTTCATTTTCATATGTAATTAGAGCTACTGCCAGCCCATACGCAGCAAATAATACAAAGATAGAAATTAATGCATCAAATAACAGAAAGCGACCTTCTCTTCTTCCATCTCTTGCAGCAAATGATATTCCGGTAATCTGGAACAGCAAACTTGAATAAAATATTACCCTTGTCATTCTCTTGCTTCCATAAATAACAGTAATTAGAACAGGAATACAAAATGTACTGATTGTAGAAGGGAATACATTATGTACACTCGAAATACACAAGCAAAGAATTGTCAATACAAATACAGGAATATAATTTTTTGACATCTCACTGCATTTTAAATACTTTAAGCATAAATATCCTCCTGCAACCGAAACAAAATTTAACGAAGTGGGCAAAAGAATATAAGTCAGTATATAGGCACTGCTGCCTAATGAAATCTTATCGTCAGATGCCAAAATAAGAAACATAATCAGCTCAACGCAAGTTATTGCGCCAGCTAAGGTAAAGCTTATCTGCATTAATCCTTTTCTGGATTTTTCATAAATCCTGCCGTAATTATTCATACAATTCCCCCAAACGCCCTGTAATACAAAGCAAATACCAGCTTTTATTATATCAGAAAATAATTGGAATTGGAAGTACTCGTTACTTTCTAAAAACAACTCATTTTATTTTTCTGAATAAGAAAAAAGAGGCTTCCGCCTCTTTTCCTTAAATTATCGGGGTGACAGGATTCGAACCTGCGACCTCTTGATCCCAAATCAAGCACTCTAGCCAAACTGAGCCACACCCCGCGGCAATATAAAAATCATGCCACCTTATCTTCTGGAAAGCATGTATTAATA
>JAEWMB010000040.1 GCA_023457255.1 Bacillota bacterium
GAGAATGAACAATATAAAGAAAAAAATGCTGATAGCTGTGGAAAACCAGAAAATCAACAGAGAAATTTTTCAGCATATTTACTACAACTTTTTTATAACAGGTTCAGCCGAAGGCTGAACTGTAACGAATTCTTTACAGAAAGGAAATCAGTGTACAAAAAAATCGAAAACGTTGCGTTTGGGTTGCAGATGGAAGAAGAAATAGGCTGTTGTATATCTAGTTTGCACAGCCTCATGCGTATAAATAGTGCGCAGAATGGAGGAGAGATAGAATTGGATTGTTATAGCAGAGAGTATGAAGAGCAGCATTTGAAAGAATGTGTCAGCGTAATCGAGCAAAATATTGAGAAATATGCAGCGCAGGAAGCAATTCTTGCGGGTGATATTAAAGAAATGTATGATCATTATCACGATGACAGCCCGGAGATTTATACCGAGTTATCGAATGCTATGACCATGCATAAAAGTATTAAGATGGCACTTAACAAAAATCGTAAGGCACTGCAAAAGCCTTATTTTGGGCGAATTGATTATCTGGATCATGAAGATGACAAAAAGAGTTCCTTGTATTTAGGAAAGCATGGTGTTATGAAAAGTGCTACCGAAATTGAAGTAGTCGACTGGAGAGCACCGATTTCCAGTATCTATTACGAAAGTGAAGTGGGTGAATGTAATTATAGGGTTCCAGAAGGGGAATTAAGAGAAATAACACTGAACTTAAAGCGGACTTATGAAGTAGAGAAAGATAAATTGCTGGATTTTTATGATTCTGAAGTTGTAGCGAATGATGAGTTGTTAACGAAATATCTGGCTAAGAATAAAGAAGCAGTATTAGGTGAGATTATTGCAACGATACAGAAAGAGCAAAATGACATTATAAGACAATCCCCCTTTCATAATGTGGTCGTACAAGGGGTTGCCGGAAGCGGAAAAACTACGGTTGCAATGCACCGTATTTCTTATATTTTATACAATTATCAGGAGAAATTCCAACCCAAGGAGTTCTTCGTTATAGGAAGTAACCGAATCTTACTTGATTATATTACTAGTGTATTGCCGGATCTTGATGTATATGGAATCAATCAAATGACTTTAGAGCAATTCTTCCTATTCTTATTAGAAGAAGAAATTATGGAAGAAAAATATAAAATAATATCACACAATCAAAGAAAGAATAAAGAATTTAAAAAATTTGCGGAACGAAAAGGATCCTTGTCCTACCTTAGCGAGCTGGAAATGTATTTATGCCGGAAGGAAAAAGAAATAATTCCAAGAAAAACAGTAGTTTATGAGGAGGCCGTTCTTTTCTCAGAAGAAGCGTTTGATGATTTTATGAAGAATAATCAGAGGTGGTCGGCACATGCAAAAATCACGATGTTAAATGAAAGAGCATTAAATAAAATTAAGAACTACTTTACGGGCAGAGATTATGAGTATGAGAAGGAAGAGAGAAAAGCAGCGATAAAGCAATATAACAATTATTACGGTCCAAAGAAATGGAAGTATTCAATCATCACACTCTATCAGGAATTTCTACAGTGGATGCTCTTAAGGACGGAGGGAGAGGAACAGCTAGGCATCAAGGATTGTATCTTAGCTCTTAGCAAGAAAGAGGTTGATGTATACGATTTGGCAGCGTTATTATATATCAAACGGCGAATGGTGCTCACCGAGGAGCTAGAAGATGCAAAACATGTTGTAGTGGATGAGGCGCAGGATTATGGTGCTATGGTATTTGGTGTTTTACGATATGTATTACCGCGGTGCACCTTTACAGTGATGGGGGATGTCTCTCAGAATATTAATTATGATTCTGGTATGAATGATTGGGAAGTTCTAAAGCAAAAGGTATTTAACAAGGACAGGGATACCTTTGGCGTGTTGGCAAAAAGCTATCGTAATACCATCGAAATCTCAAATTACGCAGCCAGTATCTTAGCACATTGCTCGTTTCCGACGTATCAAGTAGAACCAATTATCCGGCATGGAGTTATGGTTGCAAAACATCAAGTGTTGGAGGAATCGGAAATGGTGTCAAGTGCGGTAACTATGATTAAGTCCTGGCAGGCAAATGGCTATGATACTATCGCAATCATCTGTAAGGATAGTGAGAGTTCGGGAAAAGTTAGCAAACTTCTTAGTAAAGAGTTGGCGGTGATGGAAGGAAGTCTTGAAAATGCAGTATTTTCAAAAGGAATTATGGTGCTTCCGATTCAATTAACAAAAGGTCTCGAATTTGATACGGTTCTGTTGTGGAACCCTAATAAGGAGAACTATGAAAAGAATGATGCGAATGCAAAGCTGCTTTATGTAGCTGCAACAAGAGCTTTGCATGAGTTGACAATGGTTTATCGGAACAAGCTGTCTGAATTACTATAAGTAACAAGAACGGGCACAAGTGGATAAATAAGTTAAATAAGTAAGCATAATGACCTTTATTCTCAGACGAAAAAATAATGATTCGTTTGAATAGGGTAATAGGTCATTATGCCTTATCGTTTAATCAGAATGACCTTTAGTTAAGTCGTATTATCATTAGAGAAGCTCCTGCGCCGGATAATAAGCTTACAGTAAGAGGAAGTAATATACTCTGGTTAATAAGTTGTAAGCTGATAGTACTTCCTGCACTTAGACTGATATCAATGGAGCTTGAGAAGCTGGATAAACTAAGCAGAGGCAGTACAGTGGAAGCGGTATTACCAACGCCATTGATTAACAGTCTTGTTCCGGTTAATATGGCAGCAGTAGTATTCACATGATAGGAGACACGGTATAATCCTGCTGTATTTACCATAAATACAGTATTTGAATTCATTGCGACAATATCAGGAGATAGCAATTGTGCGTTTGGAAGTGAGATAGACCGCTGGGTATTTGCAGGTATCAATAGTATACTGCCGCTTGAATTTGCAGCAAAACCAGCAGTCGTCGTCGTTGATATGGATGCAAATGCACCGGTAGGCCCAGTAGGCCCAGTTGCCCCAAGTGTTCCGCTAGTTCCAGCCGCACCGGTAGGCCCGGTAGGCCCGGTAGGTCCGGTAGCGGCACCGGTGGCACCGGCAGGTCCAGTAGGCCCGGTAGGACCTTGAATCGTTGGGGAAGTGATAGCAAGATTAAGTTTAGCATTCTGCAGATACTGAAGTTCCATCGCACTGCTAAGTAAGTTAGCTACACTTTCATTTGCATCTAATACGTCTTGAAGGGTTGCATTTCCACCTGTTAAACCGGGGGCGGTGCCTAGTATAAATTGTAGTTTTTCCCCTTCCGCATTTAGAATATGGCTTAAGCCTAGTTCCTGCATGGAGATGGAGGTTATTACTTGATTTAGAACATCCTCACGTGTTAGGGTTGCGGATGTATCGGGGTAATTTGGTATTGACATAAGTCACCTCCTATTTAACTTAAGCGTATAATCATTAAAGATGCGCCTTGGGAATTGGCCATTAAGGTTACCGTTGTTAATAGACCAAAGAGTTGTAAGGATACAACCTGACCTGCATTTAAATCCAATAATATCTCATTTGAGAAACTTGCAAGACCTATAAGTGGTAAAATTTGAGACGCCGGTACGGGAGTCGTATCGACAGTAATTCTTGTTCCGGCCAGCACGGAAGCGGTAGTATTGACATGATAGGAAATTCGGTAACGCCCGGCAGTGTTTACTGTAACTAAAGTATTTGTACCGTCAATTGTGATATTAGAAGAAAAGAGCTGATTATTTGGTAAAGGAATATTAGTGCCGCCTGCAATAACACTAATGGCAGCATTGGTTGTATTATCTGCATAAAATTGTGTGCTGGTGTAGTTTAGACCAGCAGGCCCGGTGGGTCCGATAGCACCATTTATTCCATTGGTACCAGCAGAACCGGTCGGCCCGGTCGGTCCGGCAGGTCCAGTCGGTCCTCCGGGATCACCGGCAGCACCGGCAGGTCCGGTCGGTCCGGTAGCACCGGTTAGAGGGGATGCCGTTAAAGCAGTCTGTAGTTTTGCTTTATATAAAAGTTCATTTTGGCTAATCGCATCAAGAGTAGATTTTACACTATCATTTGCTGCGAGAACGTCGGCGACGGTAGCAGGAGGGCTTGGCATCCCCGGCAGAGTACCCAGCACATACTGTAATTTTTCTCCTTCCGCATTGATAATATGGCTTAATCCTAGTTCTTCCATTGCTATGGAGGAGATAATCTGATTTACGGATTCCTCCCTTGTTATTGAAGTTGACGGAAATGTTGGTTGTGACATTAGTGATGCTCCGAATCGCTTTTCTAGTATTATATGAGGGATTAAGAAAGAGTAGATTGAAATTTGGGGAAAATCATCACCAAAATTGAGGCATAAATCGACGATATTATCATGTTTCACTTTGAATTAACATAAAATGAATCCATAAGAGTGTGGAAGCTATCCTTTCGCAGGTTTGATAGTAATAAAGGAGCGTAGATATGTCATTACCGGATTTTTCAAAGCTTGATATGAATTTAACCAGAGATAAGGTACTTGATATGTTATTAACTTCCATTGCCATGGAAGAATTTAGCCTGAGTCATATTATGAATGCAGAAGGGGAGAAAATACAGTATATACTAAAGAAACTTGAAGAGACTGACCCATGTCGTGTACATATAAAAGAAGTCTTAGAGGTAAATAAAAGCGTAGAATCTTTAATGGGCGTTTTAATGGAAATCCAGATGCTATTAAAAAATAAAATGAATGCAGTAATTGAGGTAATGGGAAGTGATTTAGGTCCCACAGGTCCCAAAGGTGCTACCGGACCCAAGGGTCCAATCGGTCCAAGGGGAGAAAGGGGTGCAAGTGGGCCAATGGGACCAGGAGGACAAAAAGGAGACCGTGGTGAACGGGGACCAACGGGACCAAAAGGTGAGAGAGGGCCATGCGGAGAAGTATACGCACCTTCTTTTCTTTATCTGGTAGAAAAAAATGCTGGATTTATTTGGAATAATAACTGCAAGATGGCATGGAAATGCTGTGTGCAGAACGGTTGTGATATTTTTTTAGATCCCTGTGATGAGGTGTCGGTAGAGCTGAGGCCGAATGGTTTTTACATAATCTCCCTATCAATTGAAATTGGCTGTATGGATTTTCGCCTAAGAAAATCCATGATGGCTCAATTGTGTTATGAATATCAGAATCGAATAGTATCCGTGTTTCAAATAGAACCCTCCGGTTTTTGCGGTAATTCCGGAAATAATATTTTTGATACTCATAACTATATGATTTCCACATGTGGTTTTGAAGAAAATATCCGACTTTTTGTAGTTCTAAAAACAAATACTCCCGGAAAGGTTCTCCACTCAAGGTTTTATGTTGCTGAGACTCCGATTTCAAACGGTTAATCAGAGGACGTGATCCGGAAAGGTGGAAAAAGGGCTTGAAAAAAATAACCAATTCTATATACTGAAATTGACTAAATTGGTTGTGTCCTTGAAAAAAAGGTGCAAGGGGAAGGAGTATTTAAATGAAAGTAATTGAAGTGGACCATATCACCAAAGACTATGGTAACCGGAAAGGGGTATTCGATGTATCTTTTTTTGTTGAAAAAGGAGAGATTGTCGGCTTTCTCGGACCCAATGGTGCGGGAAAGACGACTACGATACGCCAGTTAATGGGGTTTTTACATCCAGATCAAGGGAAAGTATCGATACTTAAAATGGACTGTTTTGAGCAAGCAAGTATTATTCAGGAGAGCTTAGGATATTTACCAGGTGAAATTACCTTTATGGAAGAGATGACAGGGTTGGAGTTTCTTCATTTTGTAGCTAAAATGAAGAAAATGAAGGATTTTTCTTATGCAGAGAGTCTGATGGATTATTTTGAACTTGATCCAAAAGGTAAAATAAAGAAGATGTCAAAAGGAATGAAGCAAAAGATAGGTATCGTATGTGCTTTTATGAATCAACCGGATATCTTAATTCTTGATGAACCTACAAGTGGGCTGGATCCTCTAATGCAGAATAAATTTGTGGATTTAATATTAAAAGAAAAGAAGCGGGGTGCTACAATTTTGATGTCCTCCCATATATTTGAAGAGGTAGAAAAGACCTGCGACAGAGCTGTCATCATAAAAGAGGGAAGGATAATGGAAGATGCACAGATTGAAAAACTAAAGCATAGCAGAAAGAAAGTATATGAGATTACCTTTGCTGCGAAAGAGATGGTCACAAAGTTTGTTGAGAATTCAATTTATAAGGAAGCAAACGTTTCAGAGAATGTGGTTACGATCAGTATGAGTGGCTCAACAGACAAATTAATCAAAACGCTTGCTGCCTATGAGATTTTAGACCTTAATGTAAAAACCCAGTCACTAGAAGAGCTGTTTATGACTTTTTACGGAGGAAAAATCAATGATTAGCAAAACATTATTTTTACGGGAAACTAAGTCAAATTATAAAATTTTACTAATTTTTCTTGCAGTGCTGACCATGTATGGTTCTATGGTAGTAGCAATGTTTGATCCAAAACTTGGAGAAAGCTTGCGGTCAATGGCTGAGAGTATGCCTCAGATATTTTCTGCCTTTGGTATGACAAGTGTTGCAAACACTTTAATTGATTTCCTTGCCAGTTACTTATATGGTATGATATTTATCTTTTTTCCTTTGATTTTTATCATACTTATTTCTAATCGTATTATGGCAAGGTATATCGAAAGAGGTTCCATGGCTTATCTTTTGGCAACACCTGTAAAACGCAGTACAGTTGCATTTACCGAGGCCTTCTTCTTAAGTCTTAGTTGTTTTATTCTTACTGTTTATATCACTATTCTTTGCATTATTACAAGTGCGATACTATTTCCGGGAAATCTTGACGTAGGAAGATTTCTTATATTAAATATAGGGCTATTCGGTGTTTTTCTATGTTTTAGCGGTATCTGTTATTGTTCTACTTGTTTATTTAGTGATTCCAAGTATCCTTATGGAATCGGAGCATCCTTGTGTGTTGTTTTTGTTCTTATTAAGATGATATCACAAGTTTCAGAAAAGGCAGATAATTTTAAATATGCAACTCCGCTAACTTTATTTGATGCGAATGGAATTATAGCCGGGGAGTCTGGTGCATATCTTGGGATAGTGAGTTTATATGCGATTGGAATTATTTTGTATGGCATTGGAATAAGATATTTTACAAGAAGAGATTTATCAATATAATTTAGAAAATAATAGAGTATACCTTTTACCGGGTGCTGTCTATAAAATTTAGATGGCACCCTTTTTTCTTATACTGTCGTAAAAAGAGTTTCTTCCCTGCATTGTCTTAGGTCGGATTAATTTGGAGCAAATAGGTCGGAGAAAAATAAGAAAATGCATTTATATTCCAGGAGGGAGAGCTATGCAGGGGAAGGTAATTCATTATATTTAGGAATAAATAGTAAGATAATATAAGAATAAAGTCATAGATAGTACAGATTATTTGTCAGAATTCATATAAATCTTGCTAAATTAATGACTGATATTATTCAATATTGATTAAAAAAGAAAAAACAAGTGGAAAGTAGATGAAAAAAATTTCAGAATCCTTGATATTTCTATGTAAAAATGGTAATATAGAGGAGAAATGACAACCTATATTTGTAATAATAGAAATTTTGAGTGTGTAAAAAGATATAGAAATGCTACTATATGTAATTAAATGTAATATCTTGATTAGATTTAGGAAATATCACCAAGTTGTATGGCAAAAAATCTGTAAAATGAGGGACAAATATCCCGAATTAAAAAATATATAGTAATAATTTGATTTATTTGGTACAATATATTTAGATTTACATAGCTTCAAGAGAGGAGAAGGTATTATGAGTAGTAGCTTATTTCGCTCAAAAAAAAGTACAACTACGGTGGCTTCAGCAGATCGTGCTAAGCTTTTGGAAGAGATAGCAAAGGTCAGCAGCGGTGAGAACAACACGATTGAGGAGAACGGATTTCTCGACGTGGAATTGGTGCAACAAATCAATGCCATGATTTATAATCTCAGAGGCAGGGGAAACCACGATGTGCTGCGGATGAATGATTCGATGGAGGAAGCCACAAACAATTCTATCATGAAAGAGATGCTTGAAACAGTATTGGGACAAAGTAATTCAATTGATGGATTAAGAGTCTCAAGTAAGGAATTAGGTGATTCCATCTCAAATATTTCTAATGTTGTGGAAGATATTAAGCAGTTTATAGACGAAGCAGTGGTTACTTCCGTAGATAGTGCCAAGAGCATGACAAAAAGTATTGAAGTAGTGAACCAGTCTACAGAAGAAATACGCACAATCAATAATATGGTTCAAAGTTTTCAATCAAAGACAATGAAAATCCATGAAATTATTGATTTGGTGAAAAAGGTAGCGCAGCAGAGTAATCTTCTGGCTTTAAATGCATCCATAGAAGCAGCAAGGGCAGGAGAGGCTGGAAAAGGTTTTGCAGTAGTTGCAGGTGAAGTAAAGGTTTTATCTGAAAGTACTACGGAGTCCGCTGCTGATATTATGCGTTATGTTAAGGAACTTCAAGTTAATACGGAAGAGCTCGTAGCAACAATTCATAAGACAACGCAAAAACTCGAAGATGGGAATCAAATTGTAGAACGCTCTGTGAATAGTATTCAGACCTTAAATACTCAGATGAATACTATTAATGACGAGATCAGCAATATTTACAATTTCATTCAGAATCAGGAAGAGACAGCAAATGCTTTTGTAACTTCCATTGACACTTTGTCTGATTCCTATGACGAAATGCAAAATCAATGCAGCAATGCCGGCAAATATTTATTTGAGCTTGTAAGAGGAACTGATAAGATTAGAGGAAGCCTTGTAAGGAATGCAATGGGGTTAACAACCAAAGAGTATCTGCGGGTATTCGAAGTCGATCATATGGTATTTACCTGGAGACTTTATAATGCCATCAGTAAATATGAAACTCTTCGTATGGACGTAATTAGCAATCCTAAGGAATGTAAATTTGGAAAATGGTGTAACAACCTAAAGGATGAAAAGATATTAACTCATCCATCCTTTTTACAGATGAAAAAATATCATGAGGAGCTCCATGCAATCGCAGTAAAATGTCTGCAGGAAATTGAGCATCAAAATCGAGCACAAGCAATCCGGTACTATGAAGAAGCATCGGCTACTTTACAAAAATTATTACGTGAAATGGACAAGGTAAAACAGATTGTATAAGAATAGATGTATTCGATAAGAGATAAAAAGGTATGAACTTTCTCCGGTTTACTTGGATAGGTTCCTACCTTTTTTCTAAAATATCTGACTTAATATTCCAAGATGTTCAAGAAGTATTTTGAAACCTAATACGATAAGTACTACGCCGCCAATACACTCTGCAATCCTCTTATAACGAGCCCCAAAAACATGACCAAGCCTAACACCAACCATGGATAGAAGGAATGTAATAATACCAATTAAGCTCACTGCAAGCAACAGATTTACGTTAAGGAAGGCAAAGGTAATACCAACAGCAAGAGCATCAATGCTGGTAGCTACCGCCAGAACGGCCATCACCCGAAACGCAACAGAATCATTCGTACTGCAGGTCTCATGATCAAAGGCTTCCCTTAACATCTTGATACCCAGAAATACTAATAGGACAAAGGAAATCCAATGATCGATTTTTGTTATATAATCACGAAAGGAAATACCTAAAAAGTATCCAATGACAGGCATAACGGCCTGAAACAGCCCAAAATAAGCTCCAGTAATCAATGCTTTTTTAAGGGACATTTTTTTCATTGCCAATCCTTTACAGACGGAGACCGCAAATGCATCCATTGCCAGTCCGATTGCAAGTGTGAATAATGTAAAAAGTGACATAATTTACTCCTTCTTTTTTCATTGTCGTAGGTTCGGTAATGTTAGAGTAGAGATGCAGCTAAGATATTTTATATGCGATACATTAAAAAAAGACCTATCTGTGGTATTGCCACAGATAAGTCTCGCTATTCAAAGTATAGCCAGATAGAATCTATCATTGTGTTGACTATACTACACATCTTGTGCTAACTACTCCCTTACCGATAGTTATATCTTATCGAAAGGTAAGATAATTGTCAAGCAAAAAGATAGGAAAGCAGTCAATACTATACTTTTGCTGCATTTAACCGAAACTCTTTTTCATAACTAATATCAGGTGGTTGTGGATAAGTATAAAGGTCACCTTTATAATTACGCATCACTATCTCCTTATCATCAATAGATACGATATACTCCGGATTAACCGGTATTTTGCCACCGCCGCCTGGAGCATCAATCACAAACTTCGGTATTGCATAACCGGAGATATATCCTTGTAAATAATGAATAATTTCGATACCAGTTTCCACACTGGTTCTAAAATGGCCTAAGCCCTGGCTTAAATCACATTGATATAAATAATAAGGCCGAATGCGGTTTTTCACCAGCTTTAATAACAAATCTTTCATAATGTCTGTAGAATCGTTAATACTACGAAGCAGAACACTCTGATTTCCAAGAGGTATGCCTGCTTCCACTAGCCTGGCACAAGCGCTCATGGAATCATCGGTAATTTCCTTGGGATGATTAAAATGTGTATTAATCCAAATCGGTTCATAATTACGAAGCATGTTCGTTAATTCCGGGGTTATTCTCATTGGCAAAACAACAGGAACTCTGGTTCCAATTCGTATAATTTGTACATGTTCGATGGAGCGAAGCTTTTTAAGAATACGTTCTAGTTTTTCGTCACTCATTGTTAGAGGGTCACCACCTGAGATGAGGACATCTCTAATCTCTTCCTTGCTTCTGATATATTCACACGCAGCATCAACTGCACTATCAGAGATAACCATGTCTTCTTCACCGACCAAGCGGCGCCTGGTACAGTGCCTGCAATACATGGAGCATTGATGAGTTACCAGAAAAAGTACACGGTCAGGATATCGATGTACAATACCCGGAACCGGGCTTTCTCCCTCCTCATTTAGTGGGTCTGCCATCTCACAAGGAAGGATGCGGTTTTCTAATACGCTGGGAACCGCTTGCATACGAATCGGACAATTTTTATCCGAAGGATTCATTAAGGATGCATAGTATGGGGTAATTGCCATACGGAATTGACCCAAACAGTGTGTTATGTCTTCTTTTTCCTGTTCGTTTAATTCAACTGCTTCGGTAAGCTCACGAACCGTTGTGATACGGTTTCTAAACTGCCACTGCCAGTCATACCAATCGGAATCCGAAATTAAATTACCATGAAAGATGTGTTCGCTCATTTTTCATGCGCCTCCTGCTTAGATATGAAATGGAAGACCATTCCGATGGAGTGCGTTTCTTAGAATACTGCGAACCAGTGTAGCATAGTCCATTCCACAAAACTCAGCCAGCATAGGAAAGTCGCTATAGCCAGGTGCTAAACCAGGGAGCGGATTTATTTCGATGAAATAAGGTTTTCCCTCTGAATTCAGCCTGAAGTCTATTCTGGAAAAATCGTGACAGCCTAGTACTTTAAAGATTTTTCTTGACATCAAAACCATTTCCTCTTCAATTTTTGGGTCAAGCTTTGATGGGCATTCATAGCGAATTAACTTTTTATAATCTTGTTTTACGTTATAGCTGTAAATATTAAATTTATTATTTTTTTTGAGATAAATAATTTCCATAGGGGAGAATGCATGGATATCGTCTCCATTTCCAAGCAGGCCAACGGTAAATTCTCTGCCATCGATGTATTCTTCCACTAGCATATCCTGGCCGTAAGCCTTGATATTATCTGTTACGAGTGTTTTAAGCTCTTCTTTATTCGTAGCGATGCAGATATCAGAGATGCCTTTGCTGGAACCTTCTGCATTTGGTTTTACAATGCATGGAAAAGAAAAGTTGGTATTAAGACGCTTATCGTCTTTGGTAAACACCCGGTATTTTGGTGTTCTGATGCGATAGGTGGATAAAACTCGTTTACAAAGTGCCTTATCTAGAGCAAGGCATAGGGTTGTTTCGTCCGAACCGGTATATGGGAGGTTAAACATAGTAAGGAGCGCAGGAACCTCGGCTTCTCTGCCTCTTCCTTTTACCCCTTCTGCGATGTTAAATACAATATCCACCGGTGTCTCTTGCAGCCGTTTGGGCAGATTAGTATCTGCCTCCATTAGTTCGACGTGGCAATTGTCGCTCTCTAAAGCGTTTTTGATGGCTAGAACCGTATCGATGCTATCATACTCAGCTTCCGCATCAATGACTTCGGTACGAATCCCCTTCTTTAAGTTATAAGTTATTCCAACCCGTAGTTTGGAATAAGGGTCAGCTTCATCTCCCAAGCTGCCTTTTGCATCGTTTTGCATAAACCTTCACCGTTCCTTTGATGATATTTTATCGAATATCTGTCATGATGAGTTCTTTAGTATAATCCAAGTTTTATCATGGAGTATATTTCATAGATTCGCCAAAAATTTTAAAATCTTGTGGCAGGTTTCATCAGAGTATGTATTAGATATTCAAGGAAATTCTACGCTTTTTTATTATGATGTCAAGAGAGAAAACAGCATACTCATATAAAGATTATGTTAAGCTTTTTTATCACTATTTTTTACGAGAAAAAATGCGTTTACTATTTAATTTAGTTAAGGAAAACCTTAGTGGTATCGTACCTATTTTTACGGCATATGATAGATATGATAAAAGAATTTCAATATAGAATAGATTTCATTTTATCAAATGGAATTTAATTCTATCAGTATATTCGAATAGGAAAAGGAGCAACGGTGAGTAATTATAAGATCTGCGTATATGCTGTTTGTAAGGACGAAGAACAATTTGTAGATCGCTTTATGGAAAACTTAAAAGAGGCAGATATGGTTATTATAGGCGATACCGGTTCTACCGATAAAACAGTAGAGAAATTTAAGGGCAGTGGCGCTATTGTTTATGAAATTCCAATCAAACCGTGGAGATTTGATAAGGCAAGGAATGAGTTATTAAAATTTATTCCGGAAGATGTTGATATCTGTGTGGCGCTAGATGTTGATGAAGTCATTAAGGAGGGTTGGAGAAAAGCATTAGAAGACGTGTGGCAGCCAACCACTTGTCTTGGAAGGTATCAATACATCTGGAGTTTTAATCCGGATGGCAGTCCGGCGGTGCAGTTTGTGCAGCATCGAATTCATTCACGAAAAAACTACCGTTGGATATATCCAACTCATGAAATCCTGGAGTATACAGGAAAAGGTCAGCCGGAAGATATATTTATTCCTGGGCTGGTAGTAGAACATTATCCAGACAAGACGAAGGATAGAAGTTTCAATGTAGCACTATTAGAATTGGCAATGCATGAATTTCCGAATGATGTCCGAAATTTGCACTATCTTGGAAGGGAGTACATGTTTGTTAACCGATATGAGGATGCAATCGAAACCTTTATGAAGTATTTAAATCATCCTCTTTCCGATTGGAACGAAGAACGAAGTGCAACAATGAGATTTCTTGGACGATGTTATTATGCGAAGGGAGATTATCTAAAGGCGAAAGCCTGGATGCTAAAAGCTATTGCAGAAACGCCTCATATTCGTGATCCTTATATAGAGCTGGCTTTTCTTGCTTATAGCGAACAGGATTGGAATACTGTTTATTATGCAGTAACAGATGCACTAAAAATAAAAGAAAAAAATACATTGGGTTATCCAAGTGATCCACGTGCCTGGAACGCTGATATTTATGATCTTGGTTCAATTGCATGCTTTCATCTTGGATTTGCCGACAGTGCTATTGATTTAGCAAAGCAGGCTTTAAGTTTATCTACTGAGGACGAACGGATTAAAAATAATATTAAATTCATGGAGCAGATAAGAGAGAAGCAACAGGATCAAATTTGGGAGGCGGTAAGCCAAAGAAAAAATGCAAAGGATGAGATTGAGAAATAAATTCTCGTTTCTTATTACATTTTATTAGAATTGCAATTAAAGTGATGAATTCGAAAAAATCACACTATAGCAGGAACTATAGTGTGATTTTTTCGCAGGCTGTTAATTAAAGTATTATCTTAATTAGAAGTTCGATCGTTTACTTTTTAAGAATAACTGACGGATGAAACAACTGTAAAACTTAGCAGCATCTTCTGCAGGAGGAAAACTCACAGCATTTAAAGGTCCGGCAGCATCTGCAGCATCTATTACAGCAGCATCTATTACAGCCACAACCGCAGTTATTGTTGCTACAGTTGTTATTGCAGCCCCAGTTGTTATTGCAGCCCCAGTTGTTGTTACAGCCCCAGTTATTATTATTGCAACCGCAGCCACTATTGCATCTAAAATTATTAAAGCAACACATAATATCATTCCTTTCTTTTCATATTTATACTATAAGATATGATTTAATTTCTGTAATGTGACAAATTTAGAGCTGATTCTTTCAAAAAAGATTTATTATGCATAGGAAATTGATGAGATTTTATCAAAATATAGATATTTTTGTAAATTATTTTTACTTATTGAGATAGTTTGAATGGAATGCAGCCATTTAGATTGCTTCTATGTAATGAACATTTAAAATACGTGACATAAACTTGCCACACAGGGTAAGTTATAATGTTACAAATTTATAGTATGAGGTGACAGGAATGCAGGGTAATCGTTTGTTTGAAATCACTTATCTGCTCTTAGATAAAAAAAGTATGACAGCAAAAGAGTTAGCAGGGCATTTTGAGGTATCTGTAAGAACCATATATCGAGATATTGACGCTCTTTCCTTAGCCGGAATACCAGTTTATACAACCAAAGGCAAAGGTGGAGGGATTTCTTTAATGAAATCCTATGTCCCTAATAAAGCAGTGCTATCGGAAAAAGAACAAGAAAATATTCTGGCTTCTCTGCAAGGGTTACATGCGGTTAGCCGATCAGAGGAAGCGACACTTAGAAAACTAAGTTCTATCTTCGGTAAAAAAGAAGAGGCATGGATTGAGGTTGATTTTTCAAGATGGGGCAGCAGCAATACGGAAGCGAAAGAAAAGTTTGAATTAATGAAACAGGCAATACTTGATAAACAGGAAATCGAAATGACATATCACAATTCGTCCGGACAAGAGTCCAAAAGAATTGTTTATCCATTAAAGCTCATATTGAAAGCACAATCGTGGTATTTATATGCTTATTGCAAAGAGAAAAAAGATTATCGTGTCTTTCAATTGCGAAGGGTTAAAAATTTACAGATGCATTCACAGAGATTTTCAATTGCAGTGCCGCCGATAAATCTTGATGAACTTATGTATCAAAGTGAAGTAAAGATGGAACAAATTATATTAAAGTTGGATTATTCCTTATCTTACCGGGTGTTCGATGAATTTCAGGAGGAAGAAGTTAGAAAACTTGAGGATGGAGATTATCTTGTGACATTTCCGGCAGCAGTATCCTCGTGGATATATAATCTTATTCTGTCCTTTGAAGATAAAGTCGAGGTCATTTCACCAGATTATATAAGAGAACATATAAAGGAAATCTACCGTAATGCATTATTGAAATACGAATAAAAAATACGAATAAAAATCTTCTCTTTTAAGATTAAGTATAGATTGGAAAAGGAGTATTTGGGTTACAATATAGTTTGAAAGGTGAAAGAGAAGAGCTTTCATAAAAGAACATTAGATAAGTAAATACCATAATAGCATTGGAGCAGTGCACATGAATGATAAAATATATGAATTTGAAGCAATCATACAGAACGTACCTGGGATAGATGGAGCGTATGTAGAGATTCCTTTTGATGTGAGACAAGAGTTTCAAAAAGGCAGAGTTCCGGTTACCGCAACCTTTGATGGTGTCATTTATGACGGCAGCTTAGTTAGGATGGGGACTCCAGGTCATATTATAGGAATACAAAAAAAGATAAGAGCTGAAATACAGAAACAACCGGGAGACATCGTAAAAGTTACTATTAAGGAGCGGCAGCTAAAGGAGAAATAATATGAATGGAAATGCAGAATTATTAAATTTTATCTATCAAAACTCTCAAATGGGAATTGAGACCCTGCATCAGATTATCGGTATCGTAGAAGATAGCAAATTTAAGGAGCGCTTAGAATCACAGTACAGAGAGTATAAAATGATTAACAAAGAATCTGAAAAGCTACTGAATTCAAATGGATATGATGAAAAAGGAATAAGTGCTTTTGATAAGATTAGGGCCTATCTTATGATAAATATGCAAACACTGACAGATAAAAGTACTTCTCATATTGCAGAAATGTTGATTATAGGGAGTAATATGGGCGTCATCGATGCGATTAAGAATCTAAAAAAATATGAAAACGCAGAAAAAGAAATCAATCAATTAATGGACCGATTACTTAAGTTTGAAGAAGATAATATCAAAGAATTAAAGGAATATTTATAGGAGGTTTATTATGGCGAAAGCAGGAATGAAACGACCAGATCCACAAGAACCCCACGGAACAGAAAGCAATCATAAATTACATTTAAAGAAAAATGATCAGCCGCCGGTACCAGAAATACAAGGGAAGGCGAAGGCAGGCCATAAAAAAGCATCTCAAATGCAGGAGAATTCAAAATGAAGCAAAGGGAATGGAAAAAGACGCAGGATAATTACAAGTCCGGAGTATCCGTCAAAGATCATTCCATTACCACTTCCTATAGAGACTCCTCTTATAGAGGAGACAAAGAGCAAACTCAGGAACTTTTTTTCGAATTGGAACATGAGCTTATGACGAGAGAAAAGCCCTCTCTTTATCTAGGTACTTTATTATCCCGGCCTGAGTTCTACCAATATCCTTTTTCCATGCTTGCCTCATTAGAAAAAACAGAACAGTCTCCAAAGTATCATCCCGAAGGAAATGTCTGGATTCATACGATGATGGTGGTAGATGTTGCTGCTACTGTGAAAGAGAAAAGTGAAAAGCCAAGAGAGATTATGTGGGCAGCGTTATTGCACGATATCGGAAAACCAGAGACTACCAGGTTTCGTAAAGGGAAAATTACCTCATACGATCATGACAGAGTGGGGGCTGAACTTGCAGACAAGTTCTTATCTGAGTTTACCACCGACCGGGAGTTTATAAGATATGTCTGTTCTTTAATACGCTGGCATATGATGATTTTATATGTGAATAAAGACTTACCGTTCGGAGATCTTCAAACCATGCTAAAAGAGGTAAAAGGGGAAGATTTAGCTATTTTAGGATGGAGTGACAGAACAGGAAGAACCGGTATTAATGAAAAGGCTGAAAAAGAAGCGATTGAGTTGTTTTACAAAAAAGTTAAATCTATCTTATGATCGCATATATACTTGAAATAATAATGAAAAAGATAGTATAATAGCTTAAACTCCTTTATTTGAATTTATTTTATAGATGCGGATACAAGAAGCTCCCTTTTATGAAATAAGTTATATTGGGGCGCCTTATAATTATAGTTAAGATTAAGGCTGCTGCAAAATTATATTTTGCCGTGAAAATCATATTCTTACTAAGTAATTGCAAAGAAACAGTTTCTTTGTAAGTGATAGTTCAGCTTATTATGGTTTTTCAATATGGCTAGTATGATGCAGCAGCTTTTTTATGTTAAAACTTAGGAAAAAAGAAGGAAGAAAGAAACGGAAGGAGAAATCATATGAGTTTATTGAAAGGGAAGCCAAAAGAAGCGCGATTAGGATATCATCATACACTTTATGCAAGTTATCTCGGTTACATAACTCAAGCAATTATTAATAATTTTCCGGCATTGTTATTTTTGACATTTCAAAAAGAATTTGATATCTCATTAGAACGAATTGCAGGGATGGTATCGATTAATTTTATAATTCAGATTATTGTTGATTTTATTGGTGCCAAAACCATAGATAAAATTGGATATCGTATTTCAGCAGTTACCGCACATGGATTTTGTGTTGTTGGATTAATCAGCCTTGGTACTTTACCAAAACTATTACCTAACCCATACCTTGGGTTATTAATTGCTGTGGCATTTAATGCGATTGGTGGTGGAATTATAGAGGTAATCGTTAGTCCAATTGTAGAATCTCTGCCAGGAAAAGAAAAAGATAAAGCAATGAGTCTTCTTCATTCCTTTTACTGCTTCGGTCATGTTGGGGTCGTAATTTTGTCTACACTGTTCTTTCTTTGCGCAGACATTGAGCATTGGCCTTTTTTGGCTTACCTTTGGATGTTAATACCTCTTGGTAACCTTATATTGTTTTCCAAGGTACCTCTTTGTACGTTATCGGAGTATCCGGAAGAGGGCTGCGCAAAAAACGGAGCAGAGATGAGAGGAGAAAAGAAAGGAAAAAAATCGCAAAGAAATATAGTTACCTCCTCTATGTTTGCTTGGCTATTTTTATTAATGGTCTGCTCAGGGGCCGCAGAACAGGCGATGTCACAATGGGCATCTTATTTTGCAGAAGCAGGGCTTAAGGTTAGCAAAACGGTTGGAGACTTATTGGGACCCTGCGCATTTGCAATGTTAATGGGAATTTCAAGAGCGTTGTATGGGAAGAAAGGGGAAAGAATTAAGTTAGAGCGAGCTATGGCACTTTCCAGTGTTCTATGTATCATAAGTTATCTAACGGTCATATTCTCACCACTGCCTGTTCTATCCCTGATTGCTTGTGCAATCTGCGGTTTTTCAGTAGGAATTATGTGGCCGGGTACGTTTAGCCTTGCGGCAAAACGTTATCGCCAGGGAGGCACGGCGTTGTTTGCTATCCTCGCTTTGGCCGGTGATGTAGGCTGTGCCTTAGGTCCGGCGGTTGTGGGTCTTATAGCAAATAAGACAAGCTATGGTTTACAGGCAGGTATGGTTCCGATTTTAATATTCCCCGTTATCATGATCTTTGGAGTATACATAATTCAAACAAAGAAGATGAAATACTCCTAAGCAGCTTATAAGCAGCCTATTTGCGGGCAGAATATTTTGGATCAGGAAAATAATAGCTTAAGAGTTAGGTTTTAATCATATTCTTCTTTTTCTTGTAATATGATTTAAAAAAACGGAAATTTATATGGAAATTCATGTAGTAAAATCAGGTGACAGTATATTTTCAATCGCAAATCAATATGGAGTATCCGTACAGCGTCTTATTTTTGATAACGAGATATATACACCCGAGAATTTGGTAATTGGTCAAGCATTATTAATCCTTCATCCAACCAAGATATATCAGGTAAAGTCTGGAGACACGCTTTATTCCATAGCACAGTATTTTCAAGTCAGTGTCATTAGCTTGATTCGCAACAATCCGTATATTATACAGGATCAGCAATTAAGAGAGGGTCAGGTTCTAGTCATCACGTATGAAGGCAGTCAAGACAAGATTATCTCTACCAATGGTTATGTATATCCCTTTGTCAATCACCAAGTATTAGAGCAAACACTCCCATACCTCACTACGCTAAGTATTTTCTCCTATGGTATTACTACAGAAGGGGGGCTAGTTCCAACAGACGATGAAGAGGTGCTGGAAATAACCACAAAACACGGAGTAGGCCCTGTATTAACGCTTACTCCATCGGATGCTAATGGAGTGTTTAATAATGAGTTAGTCAGTGCGGTAGCTCAAAATAAGGATGTTCAGAACCGATTAATTAATGAACTGTTAGCAACCGTAAAGGAAAAGCAGTATGTTGGTGTTGATGTCGATTTTGAATACATCAAGGCAGAAGACAGGACGGGATTTGTAGAGTTCGTTGCCGAATTAACGAGAAGGATGAATGCGGAGGACTTTTTTGTATCTGTTGCTTTGGCACCTAAGGTGAGTGAAGACCAGCCCGGATTATTATATGAGGGCATCGATTATCGGCTGCTTGGTGAGAGTGCCAATAGCGTTCTTTTAATGACATATGAGTGGGGGTATACATTTAGTGAACCTATGGCTGTCGCACCAATTAACAAGGTTCGAGAAGTACTTGATTTTGCAATAACCCAAATACCGGAATATAAGATAGATATGGGTATTCCAAACTATGGTTATGATTGGCCTCTTCCCTATGTCAAAGGAGAGACAAAAGCAAGGGCTATAGGGAATATTGAAGCAGTACAAATCGCTGCTGCGAATAATGCGGTAATCCAGTTTGATGAAGTTGCACAAACTCCATTTTTTACTTACACACGCGATGGGGTAGATCATGAAGTTTGGTTTGAGGATGTTAGAAGTATCAAAGCCAAACTAGAGCTTGTGAAAGAATATAATTTCCGTGGCGTAGGTTATTGGCAGCTGATGAGATTATTCCGGCCAAATTGGTTATTATTAAATACGATGTTTGATATATTATAAATAAATTAGATTAGTAAGCATTGTGTGGAGGCATAATGCTTACTTTTGCGTATGCTTTCTTTTGGAGGCTAATCGGCTGGATCAGTGAAGATATATAGAGGTTCTAACTTGTATCATAACTGTTGATAAAATGCATTTTACCAGCCAATATGACAGTCTTTATTTGATGCGGATTATCTGCTTTGCTAAAAGAAATATAACCAGTCCTTTGGGGGCTGGTTATATTTCTTAAAGGCATCAGGTAATCTGCATAATGGTTAAATCAAACTCAATTGATGGTTGCTATAGAGCTGCAATGCAAGTCCAGTGATCCTATTGATAGTAAAAAGTAATTAATTGCTTAATTGAACAATAGTTAAAGAGCAATTCATATAACCTAGAATAGGAAAATCGGTACTAATACTTGCTCCTACTTCATTTCCTGCTGATAAAGCAGCCTGGACAACAAAGGTTGAGCTGCTTCTGTTAGATATCTTAAAAAAGGTAGTGACGTCTCCGAAAATTGGTGCACTGTTGACAGTAATAATAGCATTTAGATATGGCTGATCTGGATCTGGATTAACAGTGGCTTCCGCGTTAATCGATATTGTTATTTGATAAATTCCGCTTTCTCCTACCACTAATTCATTGCCTGATAGACTAACTGTGACAGTATCTGATAAAGGGCCCACCACATTAAATACTACGGGCGCGAGTGTTGCCCCAGGTATTTGTACACCACTTCCCCTTAAAGAACCAAAAGCTAAAACAACTTCACCGGTCGGTCCAGTAGGGCCAGTAGGGCCGGTCGGTCCGGTAGCACCGGTTAAACCAGTTTCACCGGTCGGTCCGGCAGGGCCAGTAGGTCCCGTAGCGCCAGTTAATCCAGTTTCACCGGTAGGTCCGGTAGGGCCAGTAGGTCCCGTAGCGCCAGTTAATCCAGTTTCACCGATCGGTCCGGTAGGGCCGGTAGGTCCCGTAGCACCAGTTAATCCAGTTTCACCAGTCGGTCCGGTAGGTCCCGTAGCACCGGTTAAACCAGTTTCACCGGTCGGTCCGGTCGGTCCAGTCGGTCCCGTAGCACCAGTTAATCCAGTTTCACCGGTAGGTCCGGTAGGGCCAGTAGCACCGGTTAATCCAGTTTCACCGATCGGTCCGGTCGGTCCCGTAGCACCGGTTAATCCAGTTTCACCGGTCGGTCCGGTAGGGCCCGTAGGTCCCGTAGCGCCAGTTAATCCAGTTTCACCGATCGGTCCGGTAGGCCCGGTCGGTCCCGTAGCACCAGTTAATCCAGTTTCACCAGTCGGTCCGGTCGGTCCCGTAGCACCGGTTAATCCAGTTTCACCAGTCGGTCCGGTCGGTCCAGTAGGTCCCGTAGCACCAGTTAATCCAGTTTCACCAGTCGGTCCGGTAGGGCCAGTAGGTCCCGTAGCACCAGTTAATCCAGTTTCACCGGTCGGTCCCGTAGGTCCGGTAGGCCCAGTAGCGCCGGTTAGCCCAATAGCACCCATAGGCCCGGTCGGTCCGGTAGCACCGGTTAACCCAGTAGCACCCGTAGGCCCGGTAGCACCGGTTAACCCAGTAGCACCCATAGGTCCGGTAGGTCCAGTAGCACCGGTTAGCCCAGTAGCACCCGTAGGTCCGGTAGGCCCAGTAGCGCCGGTTAACCCAGTAGCACCCATAGGTCCGGTCGGTCCGGTAGCGCCGGTTAACCCAGTAGCACCCGTAGGTCCGGTAGGCCCAATAGCACCCATAGGCCCGGTAGGTCCAGTAGCACCGGTTAGCCCAGTGGCACCCATAGGCCCGGTAGGTCCAGTAGGCCCGGTAAAACCTCTAGGACCCGTAGGTCCTATACAACAACAAGGTACGCAAGGAACATAATGGCTGCAGGATCTTGGACGGTTATTTGAATTTCTAGGGTAGTCACCCGATGAATATGAGTTAAAGTAAGTCATATTATATTCCTCCCAATATAATGAAGGTAAACAATGAGTTAATTTCAGTTTATTCATAAAAAATGTTATTGTGACAAAATTAGACAGGTAGTATGGAGGATCTATGTTAGTAGTGCTCCGGCTAATTCATTTTTTACACATAAATTATCAATGACACATACTATGGATATACGTACAGTAAATCCATGGCAGTTGCTACCAATTAATTCAACTTATGGAGTTGTGAAACCCCTATTTTTAAGCCATCTTTATAATGATATGGAGTATGAAGTTTGGTTTGTGGATGTTAGAACCGTTAAGGTAAAATATAATTCGTGAAAGAATATAACTTTAGAGTACTGAATTTAATAGAAATATTTGGGCATATTGATCTGAAGAGAAGAGAGGGATTGAAAAATTATCTTGGGTTTGCTTTAAAAATAGGCACAATAAAATAACAAGCGGACATGCAGAATACAAGTGTAATAAGATTGTTCCCGCCTATGAAAAGGCGGGTGAGAAAAGGAGGAATTAATTTAAGAAATTTTATTTAGCAGTATTAGCATACTGCATCTCAGCTTTTTTAAAACATTCAATAATGCTATTATGTTTTTTATTCTTAGCTTTCCCTTTTAGGATTACAGCGTAGTTAACCGTAGACATTTTGTAGTCTTCAATATGGAGACGTTTGAAAATCTTATTATTTAAATAGCGTATTGCCCAAGGTTCCGGAAGTATTGTTATACCCATTCCTGCTTTAGTGGCTCTTATAAGGACTTCTGTATTAATGCTCTCTAGCACAGGTGCTATGTCTATCTTAAGCCTATGTGCTAATTCATCAAAACAATCCCGCAATGTACTCCCCCTTTCTCTTAGCAAAAAAGGAAGTTTAAGTAAATCATCACGATTAATTTTCTCATTTACTATAAATTCACTATGGGTAGAACACACTAAAAAGAGCGAATATTCAGAAAGTAATTCGACATCAAAATCTTGATTTGACTCAAAGCCTTCTATAAAAGCTATATCTATTTCACCATTTAATAGCCTTTTTTTTATCTGTTGAACATTTTCTGAGTAAATCTTTAACGGGGTTTTGGGATGCTTAATTTTAAATTGGTCTATTGCATATGGTAAAGAATTCATTGCTATGGTTAAACTGGTGCCTATTCTTAAAGGAATTTCCTCAACACTATGGTTATTAAAGTTTTCCAGCGCTTTAAAGTCTTTTATTAATTGGTCTGTTTTCATTCGGAATAATCTTCCTTCTTCGTTTAGATACAGTTTACCGTTAATCCTGTCAAAAAGTAAAACACCAATATCTGATTCAAGTTCCTTAATAGTTTTTGAAATCGCGGGTTGAGATAAATATAGCTGTTTTGCTGCTTCTGTTATAGACATGGTTTCACATACTACTAAAAAAATTTCTAACTGACGTATATTCATTTTGTCTCCTCATAACTTTTTAGTTATATGTATATTATCATATAAATATTTTTAATCAAGTGAAAGAATTGGTATAATTAAAATAAGCAGTTTAGGAGGTTTATATGAAAACAAATTTCATATTATTTAAGGTTTACTTATTGGCAGGAGCATTTACATTCTCAGGCGGTATGGCTATGTTACCTGTTATTGAGAGGGAATTATGTGGAAAATATGACCTAATTGACAGGGAGAGTTTATACGAGTATGCAACATTATCGCAAACATTTCCGGGAGTTATTGCCCTTACAAATGCTTGTTTTGTCGGAAAGAAAATAAACGGTGGAAGTGGGATGTTCTTCGCTGGGATTGGTGCTATTTTGCCAGCTTATATTTTAATGTCAATTGCCACAATGCTCTATCAGCTACTGCCACAGCAAGGCCCCATATTAAGCGCCTTAGTTGCAGTCCGGGCGACTTCAGCATCTTTTTTATTTGCGGCAGCCTATACGATTGCGAAATATAACTTAAAATCTAAAGTTAATATTGTTATCGCACTTTTCTGTTTCGTTTGCACTGTGTTTAATCTTATTGGAGTACCAATTCTGATTGTTCTATCCGCACTTATTGGAGTGTTGATTGTTTACACACGAAAGGATGAAAAATGATATTACAATTATTTTTTACATTTCTAAAAATAGGGTTTTTAGGGTTTGGCGGAGGCTATGCGATGTTGTCTTTAATATTTAAAGAAGCATCTAAATTTGGTATGACGGTTAATCAATTTGCTGATTTGAATGCTTTAGATGTCTTGATTCCGGGACCTATTGCTATTAACTCTGCAACATATGTGGGACAAGTATATGGCGGTTTTTTGGGAGCCATAGTTACAACACTTGCGGTTAGCGTTCCATCCTTGATATTTGTTCCGGTCTTTATGCGATGTGAAGAACAAATTAACAACAATAGATATCTAAATGCCACCTTAACAAGTGTTAAAGCTGCATCTGTCGGGCTTATTTTTGCAGTGGCGTTATCAATTATGCTGTCAACCACATTTGATATAGCCAATCTTTTTAATTGGCAAAACGCTAATTTTGATTATCTTTCTTTCATAATAATGATTATTGCTTTTGTGCTGCATCTTCGTTATGAAATTAATCCTATTATTCTTACATTACTTGCAGGTGTCATTGGCTGGATCTTCTATTTTGTATAGTTAAAAGCTGTTTATAACTCGGAAAAAGGTTGTTATCTATAGATTAAAAACTGTTTATAATATCCGAATGAAAAGCTGCTGTCTATAAACAGTCTTTTATAGTCGTTCCGGATATGCTGCTATGAGACTGTTGGTGACAAGTGATGAGTATCTGCTAAATTGGTTATTTAATACATGTTTGAAATATTGTAATAGAATAAGTTGGATTAGTAAGCATTGTGGCGTCATGATGCTTACTTTTTGTTAACGGATTAAGATTTTAAGGATATCATGAAAGTAGTAACTAAGCATAAATTTTCAAGGTTGAATTTTATTTTGTGTGGTACTGTATTGTTAAATTTATAACAGCTTCAAAAATACTTAAAAATAAAAATTGACTAAAATTGCACTTGACGTCCTGGGAGTTCCGATGTAGATTTATTAATAGAACATAGTAATAAAGCACTAAAGACATATGAGGTGGGAAATGTTTGATTTTGCATTTGATTGGCTTAAAGAATTAGAAACTGGAGACGAATTGATTGATCAGCAACATAAAGAGTTCTTTCGAATTGGAAGAGATATTGAGCAATTGATTGTTAAAAAGTGTATCGGAGTTCAAGAACAGGAATTATTAGATATTGTGTGTGAGCTCAGAGAGTATGTTTCCTACCATTTTTATTCAGAAGAGACTATTATGCGTCAGCAAGGATATTCAAATTACGAGAAACATGTAAAAGAGCATCAAGGATTCCAAAAATACGTTATGGAAATTGATTGTCCTGCACTGGCTAAAAACCCGTATAAGGAGTTAAAGGCTATGAAATCGATGATACAGTCGTGGGTATTTAGCCACATGATTGGTGAAGATGTTAAAATGGTGAAAGAAATCCAGCTTAAATAATGAAAGAAATCAAGAGGCTTAAGCAAAATTAATGAATAAAGATTTTGCAAAGCCTCTTTTCAACGCTTGGATTAATGATAAGAAACAGCATTTGTAAGGTATTAAGAGTATTTTATGGACATGTCCGGTTATGTTTGCTATAATCGGAGAGAATTTAATGAGATAGCTTATAGAATGATGGAATAAGACAAAAATAAATGATAAAGTTTTAGGTTTAAACAAGAAGGGAAAAAAATGATGAAAAATTCTCCTAGAGAAAAAGGTGAAAAGAAGATTGGTAGTAAAACTTCAAGGGATAAAAGAATAAAGGAAGAAAATTCTGATGTGAGAGAAAATAGGAACAGGAAAGAAATTAAGGCGGGAAAATATAATAAAGCTGAAAAAGAGAATAAGGCTGGGAAGGAAGATAAGGGAGGAAAATATAATAAAGCCGGGAAAAAGAATAAGGCTGAGAAAGAAGATAAAGCGGGAAAATATAATAAAGCTGAAAAAGATGATAAGACTGAAAAGCAGAACAAAGCCGGTAAACAAAACAAGATAGAAAATAAAGAATCTTTTGTGTTAAACAAAAGTAGGAGAAGAGAGCACAACAATAACAAGCCACATGATAGTAAGCAGGAAAAGCCTAATTATATAGTAGAAAAAAAAGAGACGGCTAAGGGGATAAGCAAGATTAATCGGCAAGAACACGCTGATAAGAATACCAGTACTAATTCTTGGAATAAGGAGATTCAAGGAAAGCCTAAGGAAGGAAATATAGCAGCAAGCAAAGATAGAACACAAAAAGCCGGTAAAAAGAAAAAGTGTGGTCAAGAGGAATGCCCTTACTCAAAAAAATGCGGAGGTTGTCATTATCTTGACCTACCATATGAAGAGCAGCTAAAAATAAAACAAAAACAAGTATCAAAACTACTGTCTGATTTTTGTAAGGTTAATACAATTATAGGTATGGAATATCCTTACCACTATAGAAATAAAGTTCAGGCTGTATTTGGCCGTGATGCAAAAGGTAATATAATATCTGGTGTCTACAAAGAAGGTACTCATCAAATTATTCCTACAACCTCTTGCTTAATCGAGGATAAAAAAGCGGATGAGATTATAGGAACAATACGAGGTATGTTAAAATCCTTTAAAATAAAAACATATGATGAAGACACTGGATTTGGTTTACTCCGTTATGTGTTAGTAAAAAGAGGTTTTACCAGTGGTGAAATCATGGTCGTTTTAGTTATTGCTTCACCGATACTACCGTCGAAGAATAATTTCGTTACAGCTCTTAGAAAAGCACACCCTGAGATTACAACAATTGTACTAAATATCAATAATCGTACAGACAGCCTGATTCTGGGTGATCGTGAAACAGTCCTATATGGAAAAGGATATATAGAGGATACTTTATGTGGTAATGTATTCCGTATATCATCCAAATCCTTTTATCAAGTTAATCCTGTTCAAACGGAAAGATTATATCAGCTGGCGATTAAAGCAGCAGGACTAACAGGAAAAGAAAGAGTGATAGATGCCTATTGCGGCATAGGGACAATTGGTTTAGTGGCAAGCAAATACGCAAAAGAAGTGCTTGGTATAGAGGTAAATAAAGAAGCAGTAAAGGATGCGATTGCAAATGCAAAGCGTAATGGAATTACAAATGAGCAATTCTACAATACAGATGCGACAGAATTTATGATAGCTATGGCTGAAAAAGGAGAAAAAGCAGATGTAGTTATCATGGATCCGCCAAGGGCAGGAAGTACAGAGCAATTTATAGATGCAGTTGAATGCTTACAGCCAGGTAGAGTTGTCTATATAAGCTGCAATCCAGTCACTCTTCAAAGGGATTTGAAGTATTTCATTAAGAAGGGGTATCAGGCGAAGGAAGCTTGGCTGGTGGATATGTTTCCTTGGACGGTGCA
>JAEWMB010000041.1 GCA_023457255.1 Bacillota bacterium
GGTACATGAGCAACGCCATCGGGTTTCCTTGCAAGTTGAACTGTGTCCTTTCATCATACATCACGTATGAATCCCATGCTTTCTGTTCCGGAAATTCATATCTGAATGCTATCCCGTCATCGAATGCCCTTACAACCAGGTTTATCAGACGGCCGGAATCTGACCGTTCCTGCATGGGAACGGTCATTTCATTGCAACGGCTACGTACACTACTTGTCTTGCCGACAATGAGCTTGTATGTCTCATCAATCTTTTTACGCTGCACCTTTCCTGCTTTAAGATTCCTTCCGAACTCTCCGCTATCAAAGCTGAAACCAAGCAA
This sequence comes from Bacillota bacterium, assembly GCA_023457255.1. Lineage (GTDB taxonomy): Bacteria > Bacillota > Clostridia > Lachnospirales > Lachnospiraceae > Lachnoclostridium. The sequence continues at coordinate 323 of JAEWMB010000041.1, forward strand.
AGAATTTGCTATAAGAGACTGCTTCCTATAGTCGATGTCATATGAAACACTCTCCGGCGTTACTTTCAGAGAAAATCTAAGTTTTCCGTCAGGAGACGATACAGACATTCTCTGCTGTGCAGAAACAGCTATAAAACAAAATAGTGCAACACACAAAACAAGAAGTTTCTTCTTCTCTGTCATCTTAATCTGTCTTTGATTGTACATCCCTATCCTAATTGACCTCAATCCACAATCTTGCCTGAAACATTATAGCGTTTCACATCAATGTTGCCATAAACCACGTTCAACACAGGCTTTCCTGCTTTCCATTCAATAGTTCCGAAACCGGTATCAGTACTGATGAAACTTTTGAAATCACCAATCTTAGAATTGATGTACATGGTTTTGTCAACAGCATCATACCGCACTCCTGTAAGCCCCTGCAACATTCCATAGCTTGCCATGGCACGTGCATACCAATGCCCGCACTCTATCTCATTGAATGGGTTTCTTACTCTTCCATCATATCTCTCACGGCATTCACGGACAATATCCAAGCCCTTTTCCACCTCACCTTTCATCATCAAATGACTGGCAACCTGATATTCGATACCGGTCCAGACTTCATTGCTGTATACAAAAGGCAGTGACAGCATACCACCCTTCGGCCATGTGCAAAGCAATAATCCGCCATCCTTACCACAAGCATACACCGGTCTTTGAGGATTGAAATGGTCTACCAAGTCATGTTTCAGATTGTATTTGTGTACGGCCACCAGATGGCTCCTGACCTTTTCATTGTCCAGCACTTCATCCAGTCCGCATACGGAAGCCATCCACATCCCTAAAATTCCATCGGACAGACAACCGGTACCGTATTGGTATTTTGGCCCTTCTTCCTTCAGCAATTTCAGGGCCTCATCGGAATAACTTCCCCCGAAAGACATTACATCAACCGGATTGGGAGCCTGAAGCCCTTCCCACTGAATCTTCTGTATGAAATATTCTCCATCGAAGAGTGCAGTTTCCATATATTTCTTGCCCTTTGACAGCAGGGCCGTATATTCCTTAACGGGTTGCTTCAGCTCCTTGCCCATCTCTATAAACGCAGTCAAAGCTCCCAAATAGAAACTTGTACACATGCCGTCCGGTCCCCAGAACTCGATGTCATAAGTATTGTGGTGCGGCTCTTCAAGATAGCCCTTATGCAAGGGGTCCCATGTACGGATGCAATAGTCAAGACTCTTTTTCACTGCCGGGAAAAGGTCTTTCATCCACTGTGTATCCCCGCTGATACGCCATTCACGGTAAACTTTCATAATCCCGCCCAACTGTCCGTCGGCAGCAGCATGGAAGTTGTGAGGCGGTGCCGAAATAGGCAAGTTGACTCTAAAATTCTGGTGTCCTTCCGTATTCTGGCTTACCCTGAATTCCGTTTCACGCAAGGTTCTTTCCAAAGACGGGAACAAATGGGGCAAAGCCTGTGCATAGTTCCACACATGCGTACAACTTCCGTGACAAGAGCCAAAAGAATCCTGACATCCTTCCCAAGCCCAAAATCTTCCATCCCATTGACGTAATACCGTAGGAGATTTCAATATAGTTAAATTAGTAGCAACAGCCTCCAGTACTTCTGCCGGCAAAGAGGAACTATAGAATGCATCACTGAACAGCCGGCTGTTCTTTTCCAGCATCGCCTGGTTTGCATCCCAATAGCCGATAACCTCATTCAAACTCTTGAAGCGCTCCGAGTACCAAGGTCTGTAGGTAGCTTCGACATCTCCTTCATCTGCCAGGAATTGTTTTTCTTCTTCAGAAGAATCCACAACCTGCCAGTCTCCCCAACTGTTATTTTCAAAATCGGCAAGTAAGGTGGATGTAGAAGACAAGTTGTAAATATCTTCATTCCTATTGTCTGTCAACACAAACTGGTCGGCCAGAATATGTCCCCACGGGTAAACATCCAAATCAATGACTTTCACAAAAGCCTTCTTTCCTTGATAAGGTTTCAAATCCCATACGGTTTCACTCAGAGTCTCCGTCTGATTTCCGACCGCCGTCTCTACAATCTTTCCGTCTACTACAAGATTTACAGAAGTACGGTCAGCCTGACTGCCTCCACCTACCAGAAACTTCAGATATCTTTTCCCAATATTGAACTCAGGAGACTGAATAATACCCGTCAGTCCATCTCCACCCCTATCGAACGAGTTCAGCAACTGCTTGCCGACAAAGCCGCTCACAGGTTGCTGACCGGAAGCCGTTCCCTTGCAGGGCATTCCCGTAAATGCCTGTCCTACCTTTCTGGCACCACCGATAGAAAGGTTTGAATCGGGCAGATACCAGCAGAAGTTTACCCTGACTGTTTTCGTCTCTCCCGGCTGCAACGCTAACGGAACATAAACAGACGCTCCCGGAGCAGCACCTTTAACCGGTTGCTTATCAGCGATCCGCCCATAGCGAATATTATCCCAAACCACAGTCTGCGGATCGAACCAGGCACCACGGAACCAACAATGGTCTACGACAGCAGCATCATTGTCCACATAAATGGCCAGTCCGCTGTTGTTCTGATCGGATTCTAAAACAAACCCGTTCTTTACTCCTTGAATAGTACCCTGACCATCAATGAAATTTTTGGTATTATAAGAAAATACCGTCTCGATAGCCTTACCGGAAGTATTTGTAAATTGATATTCCAGTACTCCAACCGGCAAACTGGAATTGTCCGCATCCGTCGGAATGAAAGGACTCCAACCCGTAATCTTTGCAGCCAAAGGCATATCCTTGTCTTTCAAATCTACAGTTGCAAAAGGGAAACGTGCCTGGAATACCGCCTCTTCAAAGCGTGGAAGACCGTACGTCTTGTCTCCCCTACCTAAACCACTCTGTGCAGGACCAAATAACTTCCAAGTCGGAACCTGCCCTTCCAATACCTTTGCTCCGTTCTCAACCCCCTTTACATAAATCGCAGCAAAGGTATACGGCTCATTCATCACATCAGGATGGTGTCTGAGAGACACATGCGAAATGGCACCGGTTCCCTCCAAACAGAACATTCCGGCGCCGATTCCCCCTATAGGAAATGCAATCTTATCCAGATATTCCTTTTGATACTTACCGTTAAACTCCCGCCCTTCACTGTTCTGGGACATTGCTTTACCCGGAAACAGTATAGCCACATTAAATAGGGCCAATAAAGTTAAAGTTGATCTTACCATAGTTGAATTATTAATGTTAACGAATCATTATTCTATTTTTCCAAATTTATCAAGGATGCGGTTGTACGCTTCAGCCGCTGCTCCATTTCCCCAATCATAGATTGTAAACTCACCCATACCTTCACCTACCGGATTTGTACGGCCGCCATGCCCGTAATTTTCCATCATGAATCCATAATCCTCTGAAGCAAAGAACGGATGGACTTTTTCCCATTGCTGTTTGGTTTGAGGATTTTCAGTACAATACATCATTACAAAAGATGCCTTAAGTGCAGCATATCCCCGTTCTATATACTCTGGCTTATCAAAAAGTTTTCCATATTGAATGATGAGTTCGGAAAAAAGACTTTCGCGTGAATCATTCCATTCACCATCGGCATTCAACACACCAAAACCACCCAATACATTTACATACATGTATGGCGGCTGCCACGAT
>JAEWMB010000042.1 GCA_023457255.1 Bacillota bacterium
TAAAGCACCACCTTGTCCGTTAAGGTATTCCATAACAATTTTTTTCTTAAATTCAAAAGAATATTTAGCCATAAAAAACCGACCTCCCAATCGTTAGATTTTGGTCTAACTTTTGGGGGTCGGTTCATGTTATAGACTTGCTCTTTTTTATTAATAAATAAGTTTTTTATTATTTAACATTCCTTAATAAAATTTTCAACCGGAACGCTAATGATTGTATTAAAAACTCTTGCGAGATAGCCCTGGGTAGTATATTGTAATGTAAGGGGATATTATGGAACCATTGGATTGGCTTCCTATGATTTCACATTGGAAGAATAAAATAAAAATAATGAGTGAGGCTTAACAATGCAACTATCAAAATTTACAGACTATACGTTTCGCGTATTAATTTATATGGCACAAAATCCGGAGGAATTGTATACGGTAGAGAGGTTAGCGGCGAATCTTTCGGTATCGGAGCATCATTTAAAGAAGATAATACAAAAATTAGCAAAGACTGACTATATAAATTCTGCGAAAGGGAGAACCGGAGGACTAAAGCTAGGGCTATCACCGGAGGAAATTAGCTTAGGAGATGTACTTAGCCTTACGGAAGAGAATCTCAATATTGTGGAATGTTTTCAAACGGAAACTGCATGCCGATTATTGGACAAAGAGTGCAAATTGAAAGCAATTGTACAACAGTCATTGGAACAATTTATTGCAGAGTTCCGCAAATACACATTACAGGATTTAATATAACATTTATTTTTACAAAGTACTTATAAGTAAGCAAAGCAGTCTTAAGAAACATCTCTTAGCATAGGAAAAAACTAGGTAAGAGATGTTTTTTACTGTATAAGTAAAAACTAATTGAAAGGGGAGGTAATCATGGTGTATACATGTCTGGTGGTAGATGATGAGAAGGAATTGGCCACTGCGACCTGCGAATATTTTAATATGTTTGGTGTTTTGACAGCTTATGTGACGAATCAACAGGACTGCCTTATATTTCTGAAGGAACATGAAGTTAAACTGATTTTGCTCGATATCAACTTGCAAGAGGAAAGTGGATTTCTATTGTGTAAAGAGATACGTAAATTTTCTGATGTACCCATATTTTTTATTAGTGCAAGACAAAGTGACGATGACATCTTAATGGCTCTTAATATTGGCGGTGATGATTATATAAAAAAACCATATGCGCTTAGTGTATTGCTTGCTAAGGTTAAGGTAATGTTAAAAAGACTGGAGGAAACAAAAGAAAGACAGCCGCTGCAAGCGGGAAGAATACGAGTAGATATAAAAGCTAGAAAAGTATACGTAGGGGATCAGGGCATAGAGTTAAAAAATAAAGAATTTAAGCTGTTTCTTTATTTATTTCAGCATCCAAACATCGTGATTACGAAAGATGAATTATTCGCAAATGTTTGGGGAGATGCGTTTTTTAGTGATGGCACACTAAATGTACATATCAGAAAGTTAAGGGAAAAAATTGAAAAGGACCCAAATAATCCGGAAATTATTAAAACAATCTGGGGAACAGGATATCGGTTGGATTTATGAAGCTGAGAAGATGGATGGTTGGAATTACCTTATTCTTAATTGGGTGTTATTTAATAACGATGGGATATCTTATGAAGCAAAAGATATCAAAGCTTGATATCACTCGGATGAATGCGATTGTAAAAAGTGTTGAAAAATCTCTTCAAGAAGGCAGTACTGTTTCTGTCGCAGAGAACATAAGAGCAGAAAAATCTGATTATAATTATAAAGTTATTTTGTGTGATAACCCTGACTATGACAAAATGATTTATCAGGGGTTAGCAGATAGAGCGACAATAATGGATATAAAAAGAGGAGATTCGTTAATAGGTAAGATTTTATTTCCGATTGATACCGTGGCAGAGGAAGCTCTTAGAAATCATTTGCTTCGGATGAGTACATTCCTGTTTGTAAGTCTATTCTTGTTTATCTTGGGTTTAGGTGCGTTTGTCTATCTACGTTTTGTTAAGCCGTTTTTAAGTCTTAGGGGATTTGCTTCCAGTATTGCAGCAGGGAATCTCGATTTTCCTCTGCGCATGCAAAAGAAGAATTATTTTGGTGCCTTTACGGAGAGCTTTGACATCATGAGGGAAGAACTAAGAGCGGCAAGGTCAGGAGAATTTGAAGCAAATAAGAGTAAAAAAGAGCTGGTTGCCAGTCTCTCACATGATATTAAAACACCAGTTTCTACGATAAAGGCATATTGTGAATTGATTTTAGTAAAAAGTAAGGAGGCAGATACAAAACAAAAAATTCAAATCATTGATGAAAAAGCGGATATGATCGACCATCTCATTAGTGACATGTTTCATGCCACACTGGAAGATTTAACTGCGCTGAAAATAGATTGTAAAGAAGAGATGAGTACGATTCTTGAGGAAATGCTAATGCAATTGAATCATTATAATAGCATACATATGATTAATTTAATTCCGGAATGCTTGATTTATTGTGATGCCCTGCGGCTTAGTCAGGTAGTTGATAATATCATCAATAATTCCTATAAATACGCAGGAAGTAAAATAGAAGTAAGCAGCAATATAGAGCAGGACTGCTTAAAGTTAACCATTCGTGATTTTGGTGATGGTGTGGAGGAAAGTGATCTTCCATTGCTCTGTGAAAAATTCTATCGGGGAAAGAATAGTTCTAAAACAAATGGTTCCGGACTTGGACTATATTTAGCGAAGCAGTTTCTGGAAGGGATGAAAGGAAGTCTTGAAATTTATTGTGAGCAGGGATTTGTAGTCACCTTGCATCTTCAATTGGTGGACTAGGTTAGTGGATGTCATATCGATTTGTAAGGAATTAAGAAACAGGTAAGAATTATATAAGGAATGGAAAAAGACTGCTTAAGATTCCAAACATATAATGTAGTTATCGGAAGCAGCTTTTCAAGCTTCTGATAAAAGGTGCTTTTGTACCGTCAATATAGTTATCAGATTATATGGGGGAATGAATGATGTCAACAATTTTAGAAGCGAAAATGCTCTGTAAGACTTTTTCCACTGGAAGTATACAGCAGCATGTATTAAAAAATCTCAATATCCGGATAAAAGAAGGAGATTTTACCGTTATCATGGGGAGTTCCGGTTCGGGTAAATCCACCCTATTGTACGCATTATCCGGAATGGATAAACCGACACTTGGTGAAATTATCTTTAGGGGTACTGGGATAAGTCAATATTCCAATGATAAATTAGCTATTTTTCGAAGATCACATTGTGGATTTATCTTTCAGCAGATCTACTTGAATGAAACGATGAGTATTCTGGACAATATCTTAGTCAGCGGACTTTTGGTAAGCAAAGACCGAAAGGCTATCACCAAAAAGGCAAAGGAGTTACTTTTAGAAGTTGATTTAGATGAAAAGTGTTATAACAAATTTCCTTCCCAATTATCGGGCGGAGAAGCACAAAGAGTCGCCATAGTAAGGGCATTAATTAATGAACCTGAAATCGTATTTGCCGATGAACCAACCGGTGCACTTAACTCTGAAAATGCCACACATGTCCTGGATGTTATGACAAGGATGAATGAAAACGGTCAGTCCATTGTTATGGTAACTCATGATATGAAAACCGCAAGAAGGGCAAATCGTATTCTTTATCTAAAAGATGGTGTAATACTTGATGAGTGTGACTTAGGAATTTATCAAAAGAATGATCCTGACCGCCATGCAAGGCTTCATGAATTCTTACGGAAAATGGGGTGGTAGGTATGAAGCTATTTTTGATTGCAAAAAATAATATCAAAAGTTCGCGCACTACTTCTATTATACTGGTTCTCTTAAGTTTACTGTCCACCTTTATGATGTATACCGGAATAAGCGTAGTAAGCCAGATGAATGAATTTGTGGATACCAAAAATGAAAAACTTCATGGTGCGGATAATACTCTCCTTGTTGGAAAATCAAGTTTAGATAAAGTGATTACAATACTTAACCAGCGAGAAGACGTTAGCCAATACGAAGTTCATGACAGCATTTTTTATACTTCACCGAAGATTCGAAATAAAACCAGACAGGAAAAGGAAAAAAATCTTGTTACTATTGTCTTAAATGCCAGCGAGTCGTATGATATCAGTCAGCTTTCCATTATTGATAAAATTAATCAGGAGCTTTCCAATGGAATTATAGTACCATATATATTAAAGACTGCGGATAAGTATGAAACAGGTGATGAGATTGAGATTATGGTTGAGAACTATACTTATACTTACGTAATTGCCGGGTTCTATGAAAATGTTATCTTTGCGCTCCCTAGCAATGGTTCGATGTATCAGCTTTTTGTTTATGACTCCGTATTTCATGTCCTCCGGGAAGATATAGTGGATAGTGCGAAGCAAAGTATCGTAAATATTCGATTAGATGATGGTATAGGCAGTGAAGAGTTTGAGAGAAGTTTTTTGCTTGAATTTAAGAGTGTTGCGGATGAAAATGACTTTTTACAGATTCTGTCGTATGATACGTTTAAAGAAGGTACAACGATGTTTGTAAACATTCTTATGGTCATTTTAATTGCATTTTCCCTGATACTTTTAGTCATTGCCTTGGTAGTTATACGATTTTCTATTATTGTTCATTTGGAGAAGAATATTAAAAATATCGGCTCACTTGAGGCAATCGGCTATACGACCGGACAGATAAAGTATGCGTTATTACTTGAATTCCTTATGTTAACAATCAGTGGTATTCTGATAGGATTAAGTTTAGCAATAGCTGCTTCTTTACCTGTAGGTAACATCATATCTGGCTCTATTGGGCTGCAGTGGATTTCAAAAATCAGCAGTTTGGGTATTATGTTAAGCATTCTCATAAATCTGTTTCTGATTATTATTGTCACTGCTATGACTGCCAGAAAGTTAAAAAGGATAACACCTTTGATTGCCCTTCGCAACGGGATTGAAACGCATAGTTTTAAAAGAAATTATCTTCCGCTTGAAAAAACAAAATTTAATCTTAACTTTGCTATTGGTGGGAAAGGACTTTTATTCAATAGAAAGCAAAACATTGTAATGGCAGTGATTATCTCTCTTCTAACATTTGCCTGTGTTTATGCAATCGGCATGTATTATAATTTTGTAATCGATGATTCCGCGCTGCTAAACCTGGTTGGAGTAGAAACCGCAGAAATTCAGATGGTAGTGGAGGCAAAAGATTATGACAAGGTCATCCATCAAGTAAGGGAGATGGAGGGAGTTACTAAGGTACTTGATTATAATTGGGAGGATTTACTGTTAAGAAATGGAGAAAAAGAAAGTCAGGTACGAGTTGAGGTTACGGATGATTTTTCACAGTTTGAGATAAATACATTAATAAGCGGAAGATTGGCGGAATATGATAATGAGATTGTAGTTAGTAATAAAACGTTAGAAGATCTTGGGTTAGAGCTTGGTGACAGTATTACAGTATCCTCGTTTGGCCGTGAAGTACAATATTTGATTGTTGGAGTAAAGCAGCATATTAACGGACTTGGCAAAGGGGCAAGCCTCACTACAGAGGGTGTGAGACGGCTAAAGTCAGATTATAAGATACTGAGGGCTTCCATTTATCTTTCGGATGCCAAGGATGTAAATGCCTTTATAAAAAAACTAAATAATGAATTTTTTGATATTGATAAACTGATTATTAACATTGAGGAGTCTATTAATACGGTGATGGAATCCTTTAGAGGTTCTGTTTCCACGCTTTGTATGGTATGCGGCTGTATTACTGTAATTACAGTAGTATTGATTTTACTTCTTTTAATCAAAATAAAAATCATTAAGGAGCAAAAGCAGTACGGGATTTATAAAGCGCTTGGATACACTACTTCTCAACTAATTCTGCAGGTCTCCTATAGTTATTTGCCGGTGATTTTACTCGGAGGCTTGATGGGCTTAGCGCTAGGTGTTCTTTTGTCAAATCCTATTACCCGGATATTACTTTCAAGTAATGGCATCAGGAAGGTTAATTTTATAATGCCATATCAGTATATCGTTTTTATTCCGATTGGAATTATTCTGGTTTCGACGGTAACGATACTGTTATCCTCTCTTAAGATTCGAAACATAGCGCCAACAGAAATTATTTGACCGATAAAATTGATAGAATAATGACTGTTTGATCAGAAAAATAATTTGGGAAAGAAAAATCCAAGTGAGCTTGAGGGAGAGTAAACAAGCTCACTTGGATTTTTTTAGGATCTATTATGATAAAATTAGAAATTAATCTCTTCGTTATAGAAGCATGCTTTTAATAACTTCTCCATCTCTTCTTGTGTTGGGATTCTAGGATTAGAGCCTGTACAAGCATCAGAGATAGCATTTGCGGCAACTTCAGGTAATTTTTCTAAGAATTCTTTTTCCTTGATAATTCCATCTTCATATTCCTTGATGCAGCTTGGAATATTTAAGGAGCGATTCATCTGATTTAATTCTTCAATAAGAGCATCTACAAGTTCTGTCGTTGTATTGCCTTTTAAAGAAAGTGCAGCTGCGATTTTGGCATAACGTTTTGCCGCCTCTTCATTTTTGGAATTAAATTTAATAACTTTTGGTAAGTACATAGCATTTGCACAGCCATGGACAATATGACCGCCGGAGTAAGCAGCACCGGTTTTATGAGCCATAGAATGAACAATTCCAAGTAACGCATTGGAAAATGCCATACCGGCTAAACACTGTGCATTGTGCATCTTATCACGTGCGTCCATATTACCGTCATAAGAAGGCTTTAAATACTCATGAGTCATACGGATAGCATGCATTGCAAGAGGGTCGGTATAATCACAATGCAGTGTTGAAACATATGCTTCCACAGCGTGTGTCATAGCATCCATACCGGTGTGTGCAGTAAGTTTTGCAGGCATTGTCTCAGCTAAATCAGGATCTACAATAGCAACATCCGGTGTAATATTAAAATCTGCAAGAGGATATTTAATACCCTTGTGATAGTCTGTAATTACACTGAAAGCAGTTACTTCAGTTGCTGTTCCGGAAGTAGATGGGATAGCGCAGAACTTTGCTTTGGTACGCAGCGTTGGGAAATTAAATGGAATAATTAAATCTTCGAATGTTGTGTCCGGATATTCATAGAATGCCCACATTGCTTTTGCTGCATCAATTGGTGAACCGCCGCCTATGGATACAATCCAATCCGGCTCGAATTCTCTCATTGCAGCAGCACCCTTCCTTACGGTTTCTACGCTGGGGTCCGGCTCTACATTTTCAAATAAAGAAACTTCCATTCCGGCTTCTTTTAAGTATTCAATAACTCTATCCAAAAAGCCAAAACGTTTCATGGAGCCGCCTCCAACAACGATAATTGCTTTTTTACCGATTAAATTTTTAAGTTCTGCAAGAGAGCCCTTTCCATGATATAAGTCTCTTGGTAATGTAAAACGTGCCATATATTTTGTCCTCCTTGTATGTAATATAAATTGTTAAATGTTTAACAAGATAATAACACAGAGAGGAGTTCAGGTCAATAGAAAGATGTTAAAAAAATAACAATTTTTTTCACTGATTTGTCAGTTTCCATTAGATACTAATCATAAGAACAACCGATATAATCTGTGGAATTAAAAGGATAAGAATGATATAATATAAAAAAATCTATGTTAAAAGGAAAATAGAATGGAGAAGGATAAACAAAAAAGGTTAGATGCATTTGAAAAGATGCTGGAAGGTATTTTGGTGGAGTATAATGATATACTATTACGGATGGAAAAACTTAGGACAGAGGAAAAAGTAAAGTCTGTCACCTATCAGCAGCTTTTGGCGCGTAAATTAATGTATACCAATATGTTGGCTTTTTATGAGTTATATGAATTAAAAGATAAAACTTGAGAAATCAATGGTAGAATAAGAGACATTAGAATAAGTATCAGTACTTGAGAGATTTCTGAAAAGATAAGCCGGAACCTGATTTTATAGACAAAGGAAGATGAGAGGAATCATTATGACATTTTATGAACAATTACAAAATTATAAACCGTTTAATGAACAGGAAGAGAAAGATAAGGAAGCAATGCTATCGTTTCTGAACCATTCGGAAAATGTTTTTACCCGGGATAATACAATTGCACATTTTTCTGCATCTTCATGGTTAGTGAATAAAGACAGAACAAAGGTTATCATGGTATATCATAATCTTTATGATTCCTGGGCATGGACTGGGGGACATGCGGATGGGGATGAGGATTTATTGCGAGTGGCAGTGAAGGAAGCGGAAGAAGAGACCGGTTTAAAGATGGTTACGGCTGTAAAACCGGACATATTCTCTATCGAAATTTTAACGGTGAACGGTCATATCAAACGAGATTCCTATGTTTCTTCTCATCTTCATATCAATGTTACGTATCTGCTGGAGGCGGACGAAGGGCAGGATTTATCTGTAAAGCCGGATGAAAATAGTGGAGTCAGGTGGTTTACCTTAGAGGAAGCAATTGCTGCATGCAGTGAGCCATGGATGAAGCAGATTTATCGAAAGCTGAATGAGAAGCTTAGAAAAATATAGTGACTAAATCACAGAGAATTGATATAATTTTGTTATAATATATGGAATGAATAGATAATTTAACCTAAAAATAACGAAGGGGAAGGTTATGGGAAGGGCAAAAGAAATGGTGATGAAACCATAATATTATGGCTATTGTTGCAATGAAAAATACGATATCTATGTAAAAGGAGAAAACACTATGAGGTTGAGGAGAAAAGGTTCTTGTGCTGAGATGGGCTGCATCTTACAGTATGTGGAGGATGCGATGGCAGGCAAGGAGGGTTGTTGTCCTTCGAGTAATTATGATGTTCACAATCGGGTTATCAAAAATTTCGATACTTTGATCGCAAATGAAAAAAGGATGTCAAAGGCAGCAAAGGAAGTATTGGATATTGCGAGTTCAATCAGTAATTTTGATGTAGGGATGTCTTATATTTCAACAAAATTAATGGATTTTGCAAAAGAAATGGCTTCTGTCAGTGAATCCAATCTCGCTATTGTAGAAGAAACGACTGCAACTATGAATCAAGTGAATGAAACAATTGATTATACCGCAGATACCTTGGAGAAATTGTCGCATGAATCTGAAATTCTAGCTTCAAAGAATAATGGCAGTAAGGTACTATTAGAAGACGTTACAGCGCTGAAAGAAAATGTAATCGATGATACCAAGATTATGAATGATAAAATTGAGCAGCTTGTTATTTTAGCGACTGAGGTTGGTAAGATTGTAGAAAGTGTTCAAACCATTGCAAACCAGACAAACTTACTGGCATTAAATGCGGCGATAGAAGCTGCAAGAGCAGGAGAGCAGGGAAAAGGTTTTTCTGTCGTTGCAGAAGAAGTTCGGAAGTTAGCAGATGACACGAAACATAATCTGGAGGGAATGAGAGCATTTGTTGATGATATACACAATGCATCAAGAGAAGGAAAAGAAAGTATGGATCGGGCATTGGTGTCGACCAATCAGATGAGTGAGAAGATTGATATGGTATCTGAGACAATTGGCGAGAATATTGAGATGTTACAAGGCGTCGTATCCAGTGTAAGTGATATACATACATCCATGCAGGGGATTAAGCTTGCAGCAAATGAGATAAGCAGTGCAATGGAAACATCAAGTACAGATGCACAGCGACTTAGCGAGATGACACAGGAGGTCTCTTTTGATGCTCAGGAAAGTGTAAGATATGCAAAGAGTATCGCAGAAATCGACGATCGCTTATCTGATGTGCTAAATCAATTGTTTGAGGGATTGAGTACTGGAAATCAAGCGGTTAGCAATGAAGAGCTTCAAAGCGTGATTGAGAGGGCCGGTAAAGCTCACACTGAGTGGATGGTAAAATTAAAAAACATCGTAGACACGATGCAAATCGCACCAATACAAACAAATTCACATAAATGTGCGTTCGGGCATTTCTATCACGCTCTTGTAATAGAACATGAGGCAATTGTAAGGGAATGGAAACAAATTGATGGACTTCATGACAGTTTCCATAGTCTAGGAGATAAGGTCATCAAAGCCGTGAAGGACCATGATAGAAATATGGCAAATGATTTATATAAAGAAGCAGTCGGAATATCTGCCCAGATCTTGGATTTGCTTCGCGTAGTAAATCAAAAGGTTGCTGAGTTAAATAAACAAGGAATTAAGATTTTCGAATAGAACAGCGAACATAGTAAAAAGAGCAGTTTCTTAGTGAGTCACTGCTCTTTTTGCTGAGTTATTATCATAGATTTACAGGATGCCCAGAAAACTTAAAACAGGAATACGGCTAGGTTCTAAAGATTCATCGGAAAGCAAAGTCATTCATATACTAATAACGATAACAAAAAAGAGAATTTATATGGGAAAATTTAAAGTTGCGGTCTATACCATATGTAAAAATGAAGAAAAGCAGATAGAACGCTGGATGGAAGCTGTGAAGGAAGCGGATCTCGTTATGGTTTGCGATACAGGATCAACAGATAAAACAGTAGAATTATTAAAGGAAAAAGGTGCTGTTGTTCACTGTATTGAAGTAGTGCCTTGGCGATTTGACGTAGCTAGGAACAAAGCACTTTCGTTCTTACCGGAAGATATTGACATATGTGTTTCGGTTGACCTGGATGAAATATTTGATCCCGGCTGGAGAGAAAAATTAGAAAATATTTGGACTGACACGGCTACGAGAGCAAGATACTCGTATACTTGCCTTTTCTATGCAGACGGTTCCAGGGGACCGACCTTCTTATTTAACAAAATTCATAACAGAAAAGGATATCGTTGGATAAAGCCGGTTCATGAGGAATTAGAATATATCGGTGAAGGAAAAGAACAAATCGTTGTTGACAGCACTATACAATTAAATCACTATCAAGATTTAACGAAGTCAAGATTTCAATATCTTCCCCTTCTTGAAATGTCCGTGGAGGAATCACCAAACGAAGATAGAAATGTGCATTATCTGGGAAGAGAATATATGTATCATGGACAGTATGAGAAGGCAATCCAGATGTTAAAGCGGCATCTATCGTTAGAGAGCGCGAAATGGGCAGAGGAAAGGGCAGCCTCAATGAGATTTATAGCACGCTGTTATATCTCATTAAATAATCCGGTCGAAGCAAAATCCTGGTTATACCGTGCAATCGGGGAAGCCCCGAATCAAAGAGAGCCTTATGGGGAGATGGCTCGTGCTGCTTATCAAAATAAAGAATATCTGCTTTCCTTTTGTATGGCAGAAGAAGCACTTAGAATTAGAGTGAAGCCAAATTACTATTTAGATGAAAAATTTTGCTGGGATGAAACCTTGTACGATATTGGCGGGGTATCTGCATTTTATATTGGGCTCATAGAAAAAGCCTTAGAATTAACGAAGAGGGCTATGGCATTGGCTCCAAACGACCAGAGGATACGAGATAATTTTATTTTGATACAGAATAAGTTACAATCATAAAGAGGAGAAACCTTAATAAAGCATATAAAATGCTATTTGAAGAGTCGCCCGCTATAGCATTTTATAGCTTGGCTGCAGTAGGTTGATATAGTTTAAAAGTATTCAGGCAGCAGCAAGGAAACACTGGAATTTTAAATAATTGACAGTTTGGTAAAAAGAGAATATAATTGTAATACTGGAATGTAAGGGTTATACATTTTAGTATTATGAAGTTAAGTTTATCTTAACAAATTTGTTGATAGGAAATGGATAGATTATGAACCAGAAGGAAACTATTTTTTGTATAACAGTAGGCTCTGCACATTTAAATAATGTAAGACATTGTGTAGAGCCGAATACCATAAATTATTTCAAGTGAAATAAAAGCAGGCAGGAGACCGTGGGTTCTTATTGAAGGACATTATGATGTCTCTTGCTCACATGGGAAAAGCAAGCATAAACAATTGGTTATGCTTTGTTTTTGTACCATCAATAGGGTATCGGTAGGGCTGTAGACAATGTCTGCAGCCTTTTGTTGTATAAAGATGATTCTTTCAGGAAGAATTGGCAGAAGGCAAGCGCATATGCGCCGCCTTCTGCTTTTTTAATTCATGAGATTTGTTTATAGCAAGAAGTTCCTAATCAAAACCCAGAGGTTTGCCGGTGCTGTCTGCAAACTTCCGAGGAGAAAAAACAGCACAGAAATGAGGAAATATATGAGTTTATTAGAAATTAACAATGTATCACATTCCTATGGAGAAAAAACACTGTATAAACAGGTATCTCTGGAATTTTATCAAGGGGAGCATATTGGAATTGTGGGCTCGAACGGGGCGGGTAAAAGCACGTTAATACAAATGATGATTGGTGAGGTTATACCAGACGAAGGGTATTTAAGATGGCAAAGTGGGATTCGCACCGGTTATCTTGATCAATACGCAAAGGTAGAGGATAGTATCAGTATTATTCAATATCTTCATACTGCATTTTCAGAGTTATATCAAATAGAAGCTGAGTTAACAAAACTTTATGAAACATTATCTGAGGAAGAAGCCAAGGAACAGCATTATCATAAAATTAATGTGTATCAGCAGATATTAGAGGAACAAGATTTTTATCAGATTGATAGTAGAATTTTGAAAGTTGTTACCGGACTTGGCATAGATGCCTTTGATATAAATTCCTTACTTGGTAAGCTAAGCGGCGGACAGCGTGCCAAAGTTATTTTAGCAAAATTATTATTGAATGAAATGGATGTATTAATTTTGGATGAACCGACAAACTTCTTAGATAAGGAACATATTGCATGGTTGGCAGAATATTTAAAATATTATAAGGGTTCCTATTTTGTGGTCTCCCATAATTTTGAATTTCTGGAACAGTCCGGTTCCCATATTTGTGACATTGAGTTTGGTACAATGAAAAAATATGGTGTGAAGTACTCAGAGTTTCTTAAATTAAAAGAAAAACAGAAAGAGGATTATGTAAAACGATACACACTGCAGCAAGAGGAAATAAAGAAGACGGAAGAATTTATACGTAAAAATATTGCGGGCATTAAGACAAAGATGGCGCAGGGTAGGAGAACACGCTTAGAGAGGATGGAACGTCTGGAAAGACCGAATTTTCAGCAGAAGGTACATCTGACGTTCCCCTGCTTATTTCCTGCCGCATCTCCGGCATTGGTGATAAAGGATTTAGAAATAGGGTATGATAAAGTTTTGCTGCCACCAATGAACCTTACAATGATGAGCTGTGAAAAGATAGCGATTACCGGTTTTAACGGGATTGGTAAATCAACTCTTTTAAAAACACTTATGGGTCATATCAATTCGCTGGGCGGTACCTATCGTTTCTCCGATACGGTAACACTGGGTTACTTTGAACAGGAATTGGTTTGGGAGAATTCTTTTAAAACCCCATTTCAGATAGTATCGGATTATGACCCGGCTATGAAAAGGGAACAGATTAGAAGAAAGCTGTCCACAATTGGAATTAAGGCAGAGCATATCGAGAAAGAGATCAGATTGTTAAGTGGTGGTGAACAGGCAAAGGTAAAGTTCTGTTTATTGTTATTAAAGCCATGTAACTTTTTAATTCTTGATGAACCTACGAATCATCTTGACCAAGAGACAAAAATAGGCTTGAAAGAAGCGCTGAAAGAATTTACGGGTAATATTATACTAGTGTCGCATGAAGAGAAATTCTATTGTGGATTAGCAGACCGCATTATTAAAGTAACGAAATGATAAATTGCAGCAAGACATGGATACGCACCCTGTCAAGCAGAAGAATGTCTGCTTGACAGGGTGCGTATCCATGTCTTGCTGTGCAAAAGATAATATTTTTATGTCTTTCAGAAAATAAGCAAGGAATTAAGTGAAACTAGGAAAGCCGTATTTCTTCACGGAAGGATAGGATAGAAACACGTTTTATATTATTTCTCCAAATGTCTTTATAAATTTCAGCAATATCTTCACCGATTTTTTTCGCTTCTTTACAAATATGCGGTGATTCATAATAAGCCGCAACTACAGTGAAGCGGCATTTGTCTTCCTTGGATTGGTAAAGCTGTAAGCCTGCATAGAATTCAGGGTATTTGCAGCATAGATACTCATCTAACTCACGGCTGAATTTGATATAATCGCCGATAAAGCAAGGTCTCACAAAAATTTCATTTACATTAAATAAAAGGTTACAGAAATCTCTTTTGTCTTTTTTCTTTTCACCCATACCGACACCTCCTTTATGTGGGAATGATATTCCTAGAATATCATATGTCATATACCCTCGAATTGTGTCAGAATATGCCGTTATAATATGGAACAATGGATTGAATTACAAATTCTTCTTAGGTGTCAAACCGTAAGATAGCAGTTTTCTCTATAGTAAAATGAAAAAAAATCTGATACACTATAGAAAGCTTTTAGGAAAAGTATGTTTTAGGTTAGGTTGAAAAATGAAAATCAATTTTTAACCTCCTGGGTGTATGCGTGCCGGGGCACGCAGATGGGAGTTGGAATGATAAGAATCATGTTTGTTTGTCTTGGAAATATTTGCCGGTCTCCGATGGCGGAATTTGTATTTCGGGATATGATAAAGAAAAAAGGACTGGAATCTATGATTTGTTGTGAATCAAGTGCAACAAGTACAGAAGAAATCGGAAATCCGGTTCACTATGGGACTAAGAAAAAACTAAAAGAAGTTGGAGTCTTAGTGGAGGGAAAGCAAGCAGTTCAGCTAAAGCGTGGTGACTATGATAAATATGAGTTGATACTGGGAATGGAGCAGCGAAATATAACTAATATGATGAGAATTCTAGGCAGTGACCCGCTAGGCAAGGTTCGAAGGCTTCTTGATTTTTCAGAATGCCCAAGAGATATAGCAGATCCTTGGTATACAGGGGATTTTGAAACAACATACCAAGATATTTATGAGGGATGTGACTATTTACTTAGTTATCTTATCGGCCATTATGGTATTCCCGCAAAAAAAGTAAGAGATTAAGTATTTGATATACGGATAGGAAGGCATACTCTTATTCTAAGGTTCGAACAATAATTACGATATAACGAGGTCATCATGCTTACTATATTATTGGAAGACAAGCATATTATAATCTGTGTCAAGCCGGTTGGTGTCTTATCACAGTCAGGTCAAGGGGAAGATATGGATATGATAACTCTTTTAAAAGAGTATCGAAAAAACAAGAAGGAATCCGATTATATTGGTCTGATCCATCGCTTAGACCGTAATGTTGGAGGAGTCATGGTTTTTGCAAAAACAGAACTTGCAGCCAAAAAATTATCCGTTGCCATTATGGAGCGAAATTTTACGAAAGAATACATGACAGTAATCCACGGAAATCCTCCGGAGCAATCCGGAATTTTAAAGGATCTTATGTTTAAAGATTCGTCAAAAAACAAATCATTTGTTGTAAAGCGTATAAGAAAAGGAGTAAAAGAAGCTTCCTTAGAATATCGTGTTATCGAAACCATCGGAGCAGAGGAAGAGGAGTTATCGCTGATAAGAGTGAAGCTTCACACTGGCCGCACTCATCAAATACGTGTACAATTCGCATCCCGCAAGTTACCATTAGTTGGGGATGGTAAATATGGAGGGAAGGATAACTGTGAGATTGCATTGTGGTCGTACCGGCTGGCATTTGTTCATCCGTTTACGAATACTTTAGTCGATATCAAGCAATCGCCGCCGGCACAGTATCCTTTTGATCTGTTTTTGGATAACGGACAAGCATAAAAAAGAAATTGGAGGCAATATGAAAATTAAATTCTCAGAGGAACAAACTGCTTTACTAAAGAAGATGGGAATAACATTCTCTTTACAGGGAAACTTAGACAACGATCATTTGATGGAACTGGATATGGTAGTCACCGACTATATGATTGAATACGGAATAGAAGAGGATGAGACTGTGAATGAGGTTGGAAAACTTTGTGAGCAGATACTAGGAAAGATCAATGAATAGTTTACAAAACAGTAAAAAGCCAAGGTTTAAAAAGGTTTATATCGAAATCACAAATGTATGTAATTTGCAGTGTGATTTTTGCCCGAAGACGAAACGAGTTCCTAAATTCCTGACAATTCCGGAATTTGAGTATATCATTGAGGGAGTAGCTCCTTATACAAAATTTATTTACCTTCACATCATGGGGGAACCATTGCTCCATGAAAATCTGAAAGCATTTATTGAGATAGCAGCACAGAAAAACATAAAAGTTAATCTGACTACAAATGGAACCTTGCTTAGTCCTGAAAAGGAATTCTTACTGGAACTAAGTGCACTTAGGCAAATAAACATTTCTCTTCACAGCTTTGAGGCAAATGAGCAGTATCTTACGCTGCAGGAGTATGTTAAGTCTGTAATGAGCTTTGTAAAAAAAGCAGCAAAGTATTCGAAACTATTATGCAGTGTCAGGCTATGGAATATGGATTTTGGTGATATTAGAGGTGCCAATTCTTTAAATAGAGAGATTTTGACGTTAATTGAACATGAATTGGAGCTTAAGGAATCTTTAGAAAAAAAGCTTCTTAGAGAGCACAGTTGTAAGGTTGGTCATAATGTGTATCTGAATATGGCTCAAAAATTTGAATGGCCGGATATTAAGGGGAGTATGTTTAACGAAGAAGTATTTTGCTATGGATTACGGGATCAGATAGGAGTTTTAGTGGACGGTACGGTTGTTCCTTGTTGTTTGGATAGTGAGGGAACTATAGAGCTTGGTAATCTATATAAACAAGATTTAGAGACGATATTATCTTGTGATAGGGCGAAGCTGGTATATGATGGGTTCTCTCGAAGAATAGCAGCGGAAGAACTGTGTAAACGTTGCGGGTATGCTACCAGATTCTAGAGAAACCATATTGAATTTAGTATTATTTTAGAATTCATTACGTTAAGGTTAGGAAGAAGCAGCAAAGCGGATTCCTAAAATCTGTTTGTATTAAAATCATCTAAAGTGTGTAGGGGTGATTCCCCTTGGAATTCATCTTGCATGCTTACTTTTCAGAGGCTATTTATCATGATAAAGGGAATCACCATGGATAATAAATATGAAATGTTAAAAGAATACATAGTAGGAAACCAAGCAAAATTTTACCGGTTGGCTTTTAGTTTTGTGCTCAATCAGGAGGCAGCGCTTGATGTTGTGCAGAATGCTATCCTGAAAGCCTTAGAAAACTATCGGAGCATTAGAGATATGAACTATTTATCTACCTGGTTTTATCGTGTATTAGTAAACGAATGCCATAGCTATATAAAGAGTAGCAGGAGGATGGTATTGTTGTCTCCGGATTCTATTCCGGAAGAAGGTTATCTTGAAAAAGCATATGAATGCTGTCAGGATGAGGTGTTTAACGAAGTTCTTAAGCTGCCGAAAAAGATTCGGACAGTCATTATACTGCGTTTTTATGAGGAGCTTTCTCTGTGTGAAATTTCGCAGATTACGGAAGCCAATTTAAGCACCGTAAAAACCAGACTGTATACAGGATTAAAAAAATTGAAGGTTAGTTTAAAGGAGTGGAAGAATGAATCATTTTAAACTATCAAAAGAGAAATACCAAAGTATAGGTATCCCCGATGAGTTAGAGGGCAGAGTGGATGGAACCATTGCTGACTTTGAGGCAGGTATACCAAAAAATAGGATATCACCCTTCACAATTTCTATAGTGTCAGCTGCAGCGGCCTTCGTCCTTTTAGTGGTTGGTCTTAACACCAGTGAAGCTTTTGCTATGAAAGTAGGAGAATTGCCGGTAGTCGGTGCAATTGCAAGAGTATTCACTGTTAGAGATTATCAAAAAAGTAATGAAGACATGACGATAACGGCACAGATTCCGGAAATTATTGTAGACTCGGAAAAAGATGAGGTAAAGCTTGCAATTTCAGATATTAATGCAGAAATTAATGCACTGATAGAAAAGCATATAAAGCAGGCGGAAGAAAATATTCTAGAGTACAAAAAATTATTTCTTGAAACCGGCGGAACCAAAGAGGAGTTTGCAAAGAAGAATATAAAGGCGGATGTTACTTACGAAATTAAAAAGCAAACCAATACCATGATATCGTTAGTCATAACATCGGTAGAAAACTGGGCAAACGCCTATGAAGAACAATTTTTTTATAACATCAACCTTGTGACCGGTGATGAAATAACCTTACAGGAGGTTCTTGGAGATAATTATATTAAAATTGCTAATGATTCTATCAAGGAGCAAATGAAAGAAAGGGAACAAGAAAAAGAGGAGATATCGTATTTTGAAGGAGAGCAGGGGTTTCAATCCATTGGCGATACTGCAAATTTTTATCTGAATCAGGCAGGAAATCCAGTAATAGTGTTCGCGCGTTATGAAATTGCTCCCGGTGCATACGGAATTCAAGAGTTTGAAATTATTCCTTACTAAGAATATCCTAATTTTATTCCTCATATGATATGGTAAGAATGTTTTTCGGAATATTGAGAAAAGAAGATTCCGGATATTTACCTAGAATAGGGGGGTATCATGAAGATAACCAAGGGCACAATTATACGAACGATTATGTTAATTGTCGTGTTAGTTAATTTGATTTTAAAGCGAACAGGCAAGCCGGTTATTGAAATAGAGGAAGGGACGGTAGCTAGCTTCGTTGAAACTGTGATTGAACTTGGTACAATAATTGTTGCATGGTGGGAAAATAACAGTTTTACACAAAATGCAAGAAAAGCTGATGACTATTTAAAGAAACTAAATACAACGAAATAAGAAGAAAGAATGGATGAATTATGAATCAGAGTACTAAGGTAAGAATAGCACTGATCGGTGTAGGAAGCATGGGAAAGAAGTATGCAGAATTACTGGAAGCGGGAAAAGTATTCCATCTTATGTTAACAGCCGTTTGCTGCAGAAGTATAGAAAATCAAAATTGGGTGAAGGAAAATCTAAGTGAGGGTGTAAAAATCTACCAAAGCAGTGATGATTTGTTTTCACATCCGGAAGGATATGACGCTGTATTAATTGTAACCCCTCACAAACAGCATCCGGAATTAACAATAAAAGCATTCGAATTAAAAAAACATGTATTCTGTGATAAGCCGGCGGGAATTACTCTACTTGAGGCGAAGAAGATGGAATTGGCACAGATGAAATCCGGCTGCAAGTATGCCATGATGTTTCATAATCGAACCTATCCGGTATTAAAAAAGATTAAGCAGTTATTGGATGACGGGGTTCTTGGAGAATTAAAACGGATTCAGCTTGTGAATACCATCTACTATCGCACGCAATATTATCATCATTCCAGTGACTGGCGAAGCAGTTGGAGCGGGGAAGGAGGAGGTGCGCTCATTAATCAAGGCCAACATATCTTAGATTACTGGCAATGGCTATTTGGGATGCCTCTTAGTCTTTATGCCTCTATTCCGTTTGGAAAATACAATTCCTTTGGAGTGGATGATGAAGTTACGTTACTCATGGAATATCCGAATAAAGTAACTGCCACTTTTCTTTTATCTACCGGTGAGATTTCCAGAGAAGAGGTTTTAACAATCGTTGGAACAAAAGGTTGTATTCAAGTAACAGGAAATGAAATTGAACTTACAAGTTTTAGTATGGACTCTATGAAATATGGTAAAACTGCAAAAACAAATTCGAGAGAAGAGATACAGCAAACAAAAGAATTATTTATATGCAGTGAACCAAAGGAGCCTTATGAACAGATGCTTATAAATTTTGGAGAGGCAATAGTGAAAGGGAAAGCTCTCATTGCTCCGGGAGGAGAAGGTACGAAGGCATTAGAGTTGACGAATGCTGCTTATCTTTCTGCTTTTTTGGGTGAGCGTGTCAGCTTGCCAATCGATTGTAACCAGTATGAAGAACTATTAAAGCTCAGGATTGAAAATGAACAAAACAAATAAGAAGTTTTAAGCAGACAGGTGCCGGTATAGAAGACTATACTGGTACCTTTTTTTCTAATTGGATACAGAAGGAAGAAAGCAGGAATCCAATATACGCAATACTTATGATAAGGTATTATTATGCGAAACGCCAACGAAATTAGGGTAGATTTGTGAGGTTTGATGAAGAATAAACAAAATTTGGAAAAAGTATTGACGAAACTTCCGAATTACGATAATTTAATCTTATAAGATGTATACTAATACAGTTATTCTAAGGAGAGTAGGCTTTGATGCATAAAAGAAAAAAGATTTCCTATATGTTTTTGCTTATCCTGTTGTTTTTGCTACTTTTCAGCTTTTATATTGGAAAACAGCCTATGAATCAGGATAGGGAGGTAATGCTTTTTCAAGAAATCACGAAAAATAATTACGAGAGTTTGGAGTATAATGTTATAATTCGTACGTCGAAACAGTGGGACGATAATGATTACACAGAAATAGGAGCCCAATACGACGGGGTTTTTTATAATAATACGAAGATAGATATTTCCGATTGGAGAATTGAGGTAGAGGTGCCCGATAAGAGCCGGATTGACAGCGCTTGGAATGGAGTATATGAATTTGAGAACCAAAAATTAGTGATTACTTCTGTAGAATATAATGAAAAGTTGTCAGGGAAAGAATCGATGACGTTTGGATTTATTATGTACACTGAAAATGATTTTGAGGTTGATAATATCACGCTGCATGTAACCAGAATTATTAGAATTAATGATTATCCTCTTTACTGGGCATTGATTATTGCATTGGTTCTCCTTCTTATTACAATGGTCGTTTATTGCTTTTTTGAGTTAAGGTTTCGAGGGCTAAAGGCAAAGCATAGAGAATATAAAGCTGTAATTGAACAATCCCTTCGAACCTTTGCTAATATTATTGATGCGAAGGATGAGTATACGAAAGGACATTCTGAGCGGGTTGCCGTATATTCCAGAGAGATTACAAAACGTATGGGAGGTTCAGAACAGGAGCAGGAAAATATCTACTATATGGCATTGCTTCACGATATCGGAAAGATTGCAATCCCAGATAATATTTTAAATAAGCCGGAAAGATTGACAATAGAAGAGCAGAACATTATCAAAACTCACTCCTCCGTAGGCGGCGAGATATTGAAAGATTTTTCAACGATACCTGGTATCAGTGATGGTGCATGCTATCACCATGAACGTTACGATGGAGATGGTTACAATGAAGGATTAAAAGGAAAAGAAATACCAAAGTGTGCACGAATAATCTGTATTGCGGATGCTTATGATGCGATGGCAAGTGCACGCTGTTATCGTCCGCCGTTAAGTGAGGAGTATATATTAAAGGAATTAAAGGATTGCTCCGGAAAACAATTTGATCCGGTTATTGTAACCTATATGATTACTATGATACATGAAAAATATGCACCTTTGGCGCAATAGGGAAACGAACAAAATCCAATAAGAAACTATGAACTTCTTAATTGGATTTTGTTCGTTTTTTATTCCTAATAGGAACAAATTCAGAAAGCGTGCTTTTTTTCTTGTTTTCCTATGCACTCAGCAAAGATTACTCAGACTTTTGGGATAGAATATAAAAGTTTCTCATAGTCCGATAAAGGCATCGGCTTGTAATATAAATACCCTTGTGCTTTATAACAGCCACATTCGATTAAGAACTGTTCTTGTTCTTTGGTCTCCACCCCTTCTGCAATCATATCAAGACCTAATTCTGCAAGCATCGATATAATATAACGAATCACGGTACGGCTCTTTGAACTGCCTAGATTACTTAAAAAGATCCGGTCAATTTTAACTTCGTCAAGAGGTTCGTCCTTTAACATATTCATGGAGCTGTATCCGGAGCCAAAATCGTCCATGGAAAAAGAAAATCCTTTCTCCTGTAACATTCTCATACATTGAAATAAAAAGGTGGAGTTTTCAGCCAGAGCGCTCTCCGTAATCTCTAAGGTAATCAGTTTTGGAGGTACATTATATTCTTTTGATAAGCGGCATAAAACTTCTACGAAATCTTTCTGATATTCATGAAGCCTTGATACGTTGACTGAGATAGGCAGGGGTGCGAAGCCTTGATTCATTAATTTTTGCAAGAACTGAAAAACTTCGGTCCAAACATAGATATCAACATCGACGATATAACCACTTTTTTCAAGCACCGGAATATAGAGACTTGGATACAGGTAACCTTCGATAGGATGTTTCCAGCGCAGTAAGGCTTCACCGCCGATAATATCGCCTGTCTTTATATTTATTTTAGGTTGTATATGTACTTCTAATTGCCGATCCTTTAGTGCAGTTGTTATCTCATTTTCAATCTTTTTTTCCAAGAGCAGTGAAGTACGCAGATCGTTATCATAAAAGGAATAAAAGGAGAAAACCTTACCTTTGATTGTTTGCAATGCTAAGTTAGCATAATCATTTAAAAGGCTTATGTCCATACCGTACTCTGAGATACAGATGCCAAAAGCAGGAAGAATTTTGCAGGATATTGGAAATGAGGTTATTTTCTCTGCTAGGGAAGTAACAATATGAATTAAATCTTGTGCTTCTTGATAAGGGGTGCATAAAACAAAAATATCAGCGCGAAGATGGCCAACGATGGTATGTTCCGCTTCATAAACCCGGAAACAGTCTGCAATATGCTTTAACAAGGCATCCCCTTGGCTTCGCCCGCAAAATTCATTCACAGTTTTAAAACGGTATAAATCCATGCGAATCAAGGCATATTTTTTTTCTTTATGTGCTCTTAAGCATTCATTTCCTTTATAAAAAAAAGCATTATTCCCGTATAAGCCGGTCAGGGTATAGCGTGAAGCAGCAGCATTTTGTTCTGCCATCTTCTTAATTGAATACAGATATAATTCTTCTTTTCCTTCCTCTGTAAGCATTGGTGAGGAAGAAGTTTCTATTTCTTTAGCAAAACTCATAATTATGCTAGCCCTTCCTTCCATATTTTTATATTAAACTAACCATATTTTAGCACAAATCACCGAATAATACAATAATCAACAAAAAGCGACATAAAACCAGAAGAGACGTGACAATTTTGAAAGATTATACTATAATAGCAATAACCTAATTGAGAAGAAAGCAGCAATAAGACGGTTTCGGATAATATTCCAAGAGATTTTTTCTTATTTCTCTATAACAAAAACAGGCTCATGTGTCGATGAATAATGACAGAAGACTAGGCCTTTTATACTAGGAGTGTAGGAAGGTTGGTATTTAAGAGGAGGTAGTAATGAAATACATATTGGAGAGGCTAAAGAACGTAAGAATCAGGATAAGAGTAGCTTCGCTGGCAGCATTGGCAGTATTGTTTTTAATTTTGATGCTATTCGTATCATTTATGAGTGAGGATATTACTTTAAGGGTTGGCATATTCATCTTAGTTGCAATTGTCGGTTTTTTGTATACAAAACTGATTTCTTTTTCCATTCTCCGGGAGATTAAGAGCTTAAAAGCGATTATGCTGGAGGTAGCGAAAGGAAATTTATCCGTAATCGTAGATGACAGTGTTAAAACGAAAGATGAATTTGGCGATTTCGCTCTGGCAATGGAGGCAACCTTAGTTCAATTAAATACATACCAGTCCTATATTGATGAAATTGCAGATGTGCTTCATGGGATGGCAGAAGGAAAGATGGAACTAAAACTTCACCAGTCTTATGACGGACAGTTTTTAGTAATCAAACAGGCTCTAATAGGGATTTCTACTTCTCTTAACCGTACGTTAAAAGGAATCAACATATCCTCCGATAAGGTTGCAAAAGAGGCGGAGAACCTGCAGATAACGGCGATACAGGTTTCCAATGGAACAACAGAGGAAGCCGCAACCATTGAGGAGTTGACTGCTTCTATTCAGGAAATAACAACTCAAGTTACAGTAAATGCAGAGGGAGCGGTAGATGCTAAAAGTAAAATTTCATATATGGCTGACACTGCTACATTAAATAATGAGAACATGATACAACTCTTAGGGGCGATGGATGATATACGAACCTCTTCGAATGAAATCGTAAATATTATTCAAACAATTGAAGGAATTGCAAGTCAAACAAATCTGCTTTCTTTGAATGCATCAATTGAAGCGGCAAGGGCAGGAGAGATGGGAAAAGGGTTTGCTGTTGTTGCCGGTGAAATTGGCAGCCTTGCAAATCAGAGCGTCAATGCAGTGAAAGTAACTTCCCGGTTAATTGAAAATACAATCCATGCGGTGGAGCATGGAGTAAACCTTGCGAATGAATCTGCAAAATCATCCAATGAGGTGGCTGACGTAGCAAAGAATATTACTAAAATTATGGATGACATAACAGGGAACTCCCAATCACAAAGTGAGCTTTTACAGCAATTCGCCGGAGCAGTGGAACAAATTGCAATTGTTGTGGATGGAAATAAAGCTGCTGCGGCATCCAGTGCACAAATGTCGGAAGAGTTAACCAAAGAGGCGGTACACTTAAAGCAGATGATAGACCAATTTGAACTTTATAATGAAGACAGAAAAAATTAGATGAAATCTTCTGTAGCAGATAATATTATATTTAAAGGAACATTTATAGAATACCCAAAAAGACAATTTCTTTTTGGGTATTCTCCATTCTGGGCAATAAACTTAAGCAGCTTGTTATGCACCAAATAGACTGCACTTATCTTGAATTTTTGAAAACACTTCGCAATAATTACTTAGAAGATTTTAATCGGAGTTTAATTTGAGTATTGCAAACGTTTGTTTTATAATAGGAGTAATTGAGCTATGAGCTGACTTAAAATGGGGGAAGAAAAAATGAGCAAACAATTGGTACATAGTCCATTGTTTCGGGATCCAATCTATGATGGTGCGGCAGATCCCGTAATAATATGGAATCACATAGAACATCAGTGGTGGATGATTTATACAAACCGCCGTGCAAATGTAAAAACAAATGGCGTGGAATGGGTACATGGCACCGATTTAGGAATTGCTTCTTCGAGTGACGGGGGGCATACCTTTCTTTATCGGGGTATTATAGAAGGTCTTTCGATTGAACCGGGAAGAAATACGTTTTGGGCACCTGAGCTTATCTATGAGAAGGAAGTCTATCATATGTATGTATCTTATATCACCGGTGTACCGGCTACCTGGGATTTTGAACGTCATATCTTGCATTATACCAGTAAGAATTTGTGGGACTGGGAGTATGCCGGAAGAGTACCGCTCTCCTCTAACCGTTGTATTGATGCCTGCGTACATCGGCTTCCAAATGGTAATTTTGGACTTTGGTATAAGGACGAAGTAAACGGCTCTCATACTTATATGGTGGAAAGCAGTGATTTATATGAATTTCACAGTCCCAGGGCAGTCTTGGAGGAATTTGCTCATGAAGGACCCAATGTATTTCATTTTAAGGATTTTTATTGGATGCTTATTGATACTTGGAAGGGGCAGGGAGTGTATCGAAGTAAAGATGCTATGAACTGGACCAGATGCAAGGGTATCTTATCGGAAACCGGAAATAAGGAAGATGACTATGGGTTTGGTTTCCATGCGGATGTGCATGTTCAGGGAGAGGAAGCATTTATTTTCTATTTTACACATCCGGGAAGGATACCTTGTGCGGAAGAGAATTTTTATGAACAACAAAGAACTTCTCTTCAGGTACGGAGACTTACGGTAAAAAACGGGGAATTATCTTGTGACCGTGAGGAAGAGTTTCTATATGAATTAAGTTAATAGGGGGAATTAAGGAATGAAAGAATTACTGTTAAAACGTAAGGGGAAATTTATTCAATATCTAGCGGCAGCCTTTATGTTTAATATTGACCGTTATGTTCAAATGGGAATTTTCGCCCTTATTATGTGGGCGGTAGAAAAAGGCAGAGATGCCAACTACACGGTTGTGGTGATCGTAACTATTATAGCATCATCCTATAGTGCAGTAAGCTTTATAGTATCACGTATGCTTCGTATCGGATATATGAGAGATACTATACTGGATGTCCGAAAGCAAGCCTTTGATAAAATTATGAGAATGTCTTTTAAGCAGTATTCCAAAAAAGGAAAAGAAATTTATTTATCTAATTTAATTAATGATATCAACCAGTTTGAATCGGATTTCTTTATCAGCTTTTTAAACTTTCTGATTAATACCGGCATGTTTGTAATCAGTTTTATCATTTTGTTATTTTTAGACCCGATTCTGGCTGCGGGAATGTTTGGAGCATCCGTACTTCTTTATCTGGTATCCAGTATTTTCTCAAAGAAAACAGTGGCTTTAAAGGAAGAAGTATCGACAGCTTCGGAAGAATTTACACAAGAGATTGCGAATACTTTTCATGGACTTGAGATTTTAAAGCTAAACCGTATCGAAGATAAATTTTTACAAAAGAGTTTATCTTCCATACGTAAGGTAGAACGAAAGAAGAGCATCTCCGGTGTATTTACAGAAGGACAAAGAAGTATCATTCAAATACTCTCTTACCTTGTATCCTGCGGTGTAATGGTGTATTTGTGTATTAGTTTTAAATATGGTATGTCGTTGGCGCTTGCAACATTTATATTCCAGCTTGCAAGTGCTATGAGTTTTAATTTAGTGGATGCTTTTCCTTTATGGAATGCGATGAAAGCTTCTATTAGAATCTATCATAAAATTACGGAGGAGGATGCTGCTGAGGACAGACAGAAGAAAGAGGCGCAAAAAGAAGGATATGATCGTCCTTATCCTTTTGATTTTCGAAACGAAATTGTTGTATCGGATGTTTCGTTTGCCTATGAAAATAAAACAATTTTGTCCCATGCAAATTTTACAATAAGTAAGGGAAAGAAGTATTTAATCAAAGGGGTTAGCGGTGCCGGGAAATCTACGTTAATGAATCTGCTTTCTATGACTTATGATAATTATGAAGGAGAGATAAAAGTGGATGGAATGGAGTATAAGACCATAATTGAAAAAACCTTTCATGATAAAGTGGCATTTATTTATCAGGATGTATTTTTATTTGAAGACACCATTCGCAATAATATTACCCTATATAAAGACCTGCCGATAGAGCGCGTAGAGTTTGCAGCGAAAGTCTGCGAATTGGATTCTGTTATAGCAGACCGAAAGTTAGGCTTAGAAGAGCCGTTATCAGAAAACGGAAAGAACTTATCAGGGGGACAGCGGCAGAGGATTTCGATTGCCAGAGCGATTGCAAAACAAGCAGAAATTTTGTTCGTGGACGAAGGAACATCAAGTCTTAATGAAGATTTAGGGAAAGAAATTGAAAAAGTATTCTTATCCTTACCTCAGACAGTAATTGCTATCAGTCATCGTTATTATGAAGGAGTTACCGAACAGTATGATTATGTACTTGAAATTAAGAATGGCCAAGTTCTTCAATATGAGGCAAAAGAATATTTTGGGGAGGCAGTGACATGTTAAAAAAAGTATTCAAAAGTACACCACAGATGATGATTGCTCTTTTCTTTGCGGCATTTAATAGCTTTTTAGATGGTGCTGTTACTGTTAAGCTGATGGGGCTAATCGATTATGCGATAGCAGGGGACTTAGAACTTTTAAAACAGAAGATACCTCACCTTTTAATTTTTGCTCTCGCTCTTTTACCGGTTGGTATCTTAACCTCGATTACGAAGGCATGGTATAAAAAAGATGCAAATCAAGCAATCAAGATGCATTATGTAAGAGGAGTATTTAAGAAAAACATATCGGAATTTCAGAAAGAAAATACCGCAAATTATATCTCAAGGCTTACGAATGACTGTAACACCATAGATAAAAACTTTGTAGAAGGTATCTACACCGTGTTCCAGGGGATTGCTAATTTTTTCGTAGGGATATGGATTATCTCTACGGTAAATCCATGGATGATTATCCTCTCCTTTATAATTATGACTGTTAATGTTATTATATCTTCTGTGATGAATAAACCATTGCAGCGAAATTATAAAGAACGCTCGGATATGTTTGATGGATATACCTCCTATATTAAAGAAGTGTTATCTGCCTTTCATATTGTTAAGAGTAATAATTTGCAGGATAAAGTAACGAGGGACTATTATGAGAAGAGTGATGAAATCCAAAAGAAGGGGTACCACATCGAAAAGATGATGACCTTTATCAATGGTGCTCAGCATCTGACTATGAATACGTCAATCTATGGTATCATATGTATCCTTGGATATCTAACGATACAAGGGAAAATTACAGCAGGCGGCTTGTTAATTGTAGCACAGGGAATTCAAAAGCTTGCTTGGCCGCTGTTTACGCTAAGTGAGGCGTTACCCAAGGTATTTACCTCTAAATCATTGAGTGAAAAAATTGGTGATAGCTTAAAAAATTCGGATACTTACAAAGAAACTATATCGGTGACGGAGTTTAAAGAGGAAATTATTCTAAAAGATCTGGAGTTTCGCTATGAAGATGAAGTGGATAATAAGAAAATTTTAACCGATGTGAATTTAAACTTAAAGAAAAATGGCAAGTATTTAATTGTAGGCCCTAGCGGCGGCGGGAAATCTACACTGCTTAAGTTGCTTCGAAAGTATTTTGCCCCGACAGGTGGAAATATTATAATAGATGGACAGCCGCTTCGTGATGTGAAGAAAGAAGACTATTTTGCTATGATAGCCAATGTGGAGCAG
This sequence comes from Bacillota bacterium, assembly GCA_023457255.1. Classification (GTDB taxonomy): domain Bacteria; phylum Bacillota; class Clostridia; order Lachnospirales; family Lachnospiraceae; genus Lachnoclostridium. The sequence continues at coordinate 28,482 of JAEWMB010000042.1, forward strand.
CAGGTTTTTATCTTTCATGATACCCTAAGAAACAATATCACTCTTTACAAAACGTATAGTGAGGAGGAAATTCAAGCCGCGTTAGAAGCAGCAGGGCTTACAGCTTTTGTAAGGAATCTGCCGGATGGACTTGATACTATGATTTATGATAATGGCCGTAATATATCCGGCGGCGAGCGAAGCCGTATCGTTATTGCAAGAGCAATGCTAACCAAAGCCAGCATATTATTTATGGACGAAGCCTTTGCTTCTCTTGATATGGAGCGTGCCAGAGAGATCGAGCAAACCATTCTTAAACTGAAAGATATCACTGTGATTAACGTCAGCCACGTTGTCTTCCGGGATACTAAAGAGCAGTACGATGGTGTATTTACGGTAAAGGGAACAGTAAAGCCATTGCTCCTTCAAGAGTAATGGTTTCATTCGAAGCTTAATGCTTCTGCAAAATCTAAAATTATGCTTAATGCTGCCGAAGCTGCAAGGCTGTGGTATGCTTTAACTAAAAAATAAAAAATATTATTACATTTTACCAATAATGTTGTATAATGGTAAACGGAAGAAATATGGAAAAATAAAATGCATTACGCAAATGCGAACATGCGGAAAAGAGGGGACTATGTCGTTACAAGTACAAAATTTGATGAAAAAGTATGGAGACAAGGTAGTTGTCGAAGATTTGAGTTTTGAAATTGCAAAACCAGGAGTATATGCTTTGCTGGGTACGAACGGTGCTGGAAAAACAACTTCATTGCGTATTATTCTTGGTATGTTAGCTCATGATGGGGGCAAGGTACTTTGGAATGGAGCAGCACTTGATCCTGTAAGGGCAAATGTAGGATACCTTGCAGAGGAACGTGGTTTGTATCCGAAATATTCGTTGCTTGACCAATTATTGTACTTTGCAAAACTAAAGAATGTTCCTAAGAAAACAGCAATGGAACGTATTAAGTATTGGTCGGACCGTTTACAGGTAAACGAATATGTATTTCCGCTTAAGGTAAAAGGAAAGAAATCGAAAGCAAATAGAGCAGACCAGTTATCAAAAGGTAATCAACAAAAAGTTCAGCTAATGGCAGCTTTAATTTCTGACCCAAAGTTAATTGTTTTAGATGAGCCATTAAGTGGATTGGATCCGGTAAACACAGATCTATTTAAGTCTATTATCCGTGAGCAGATTGATCAGGATAAGTATCTTATCATGTCGAGTCATCAAATGCCTACGATTGAAGAATTCTGTAGTGATATCACAATATTAAATCGTGGTAAGGCTGTATTACAGGGAAATCTAAATGAAATCAAAAAAAGTTATGGCAGAGTAAATCTATTTGTTAAAAGTGATGTGGACATTGCTTCTTACATTGAAGAGTTTTCCATAAAAATTGTGAATAAAACACCAAGTGAATATCACTTAAAGGTTCAGAATGAGCAGCAGGCAATGGATTTTCTTGCAAAGCTCATTGGAGAAAAGATTCCAGTAGTAAAGTTTGAGCTGCGCGAGCCATCGCTGCATGAAATATTCGTAGAAAAGGTGGGAGATGTTCATGAAGAAAAGTAGCATAACCGGTTGGAAGGACGTCTTTTCTTTTACCTTAATTCAAACCTTAAAAAGCAAGGCGTTTCTTGTAAGTTTTGTTTTATTTATTGTGTTGTCTATCGTTTCTATGCCTGTACTTTCGATGATTATGAATAAGGATAGTGAGGTAGAAAATGGGGTTAATCCAATACAAAAGGTCTATATCAATGATAAGGTTGATTGGTCAGCTGGTGGTTTCTTACCAACTCTTAGTCAGGAAAATTTAAGTCATATTAAGGTGGAAGCGCTCTTAGAAGATTATGACACGGTTCTAAATCGTATTGAAAAAGAAGAGAATACCTCTGTTATTGTGAATATAGCTGAAACAGAGTTTACCTTTCAGTTAGATTTTATAAAGGCGAGCAATGGAAGTGTGAAGGAGTCGAATGTTCAGACCTTAAGTCAAGCATTGATAGAGGAGTTTGGCGGATATCGTATTACTCATTTGGGGATTACGAAAGATCAGTTGTCTATGATTCAAGCAAATGTAGCTACCTCTGTTACGGTTGCAGACAGGAATGGAAATGCAATTATCACAGAAGATACTTCAATATCAGATTCTCAATATTGGTTTATCTACGGAATTTTGTTTGTTGTCTTAATGGTGAATATAATGGCAAGCTCTCAGATAGCGTCATCCGTCGTTTCTGATAAATCCTCTAAGATATTGGAATACTTATTGACGTCGGTGAAGCCGCTGGCTATCATGATAGGAAAAATTTTAGCGATGCTTTCTGTGGTATTATTACAATTCGCAGGTATTTTTGCGTGTATTTTAATTTCTAATAAGATTACGGCAATGATATTTCCATCGAATGGAGAAAGTATGATATCTCAATTTCTTCCCTCCGGAATCTTTGATCATGTGAATGTATTAAATATCATCTTATGTATTGCTGTTATATTGCTGGGGATGATTTTTTATGCAACCCTTGCAGGACTTGCCGGAGCTACTGTAAGCCGCATCGAGGAGGCTAGTGAAAGCTTAACATTGTTTACTTTTGTTAACCTGATTGGTGCTTATATTGGTATGGGAGCAGCTGGTGTGTTAATGGCTAGCGGTACAAATGGTTTTGTAACATTCGCTTTATTATTCCCGTTATCCTCCCCATTCTTACTACCTGGAGCTATGTTTGTTGGTAAGGTATCAATAGGAATGTCGATACTGTCGATTGTCCTCTTAGTAATTTTTGTTATCTTATTATTTAAGTTCGCAGCAAAGGTATATGAAACTTTAATTCTTCATAATGGGAATAGAATCGGACTGAAGGAACTGGTTAAGATTTCTAAAAATGCTTAGGAAGGTTGAATTGGGAGGTAAATGTGATGAAGGAAATGCAACAAAATAAGAATTCCAACCCAGAATCAAGTTTTCGAGGATGGAAGTCTGTGTATAGCTTTACATTTCGACAGGCTACAAAAGGAGTTGGATTTAAAGTAGTAACAGCACTGATTGCTCTATTGATTATCGCTGGTTTTATCTTAATGAATGTATTGGTAGCAAAACCGAAGAAAGAGAATGAAATAAAGCCGTCAAAGATTACAAGCGTTTATGTATTAGATCAAAGCGAAATATCTGCGGCGGATTATGAAAGCTTGATGAAGCAGTTTTCACCAGTGGTCTTTGGAAATACAAAATTTATCTTAATGGAAAGTGAAGAACGCACGGAGGCTGTACAAAGTGCTGCAAGTGATTCGGATACTTCCATAGCAGTTAGTATCACAAAGAATGAAGAAGGTTATCTAATAGAGGCATTGATACCAGAAGGCTCTTTACTTGAGGAATCCGATACTGCCTCCTTGCTTGAAGTAATGAAACAATGCTTTGAGACGAATAAACTGGTGCAGGCAGGACTTTCTGTCACACAGTTAACGACAGCATTAAAGCCAATGAATTCTATCATTACAGAAGTAGGAGAGGATAGCAACCCGGCTACCTTTATTATAAAAATGATAGCACCGATGATATTTGGTTTACTGTTATACTTTATGCTGCTGTTGCATGGTCAGACAATCAGCAAAGAAGTATCGACAGAGAAAACCTCAAAGTTAATGGAAACACTGCTAACCTCTGTTCATCCGTATGCGATGATTACCGGGAAAGTACTTGCAATTTCATCCATCGCCATATTACAGTTTTTAACATGGGTTATTTCTGTATTTATCGGTTTGTACGGTGGTACTGCAGTTGCTCATTCCATTTATCCGGAGTATGAGAATACAGCGATCACAATTATTAATTTCTTAAAGGATAATATTGGTGAATCTGCATTCTCCTTACCGGCAATGATCTTAGCTATCTTAGTATTCTGTGTTGGATTCTTATTCTACTGTGTATTGGCAGGGCTTGCAGGTTGTATGGTTACCAAACCGGAGGATGTGGCAAGTACACAAGGAGTATTTGTTTTTCCTATCGTGATTAGCTGGATGGTATGCTACTTTGCATCTGCCGCAGGGAATGAGGGAGTATTAAGAATTGCAAGATTTATTCCGTTTACAACGCCATTTAGTGTTCCGGTTGATTTAATTACCGGTACCATTGGAATAGCGCAGGGAATTGTTACATTCTTGCTTTTGGTAGTGTTCTCCTTGCTGGTTATTATGATAGCTGCAAGAATTTATCGTGGCTTAGTGTTATATAATGGCCAAAAATTAAGTTTAAAAACAATGTTTCAGGTTTTAAGAGCAAAACAATAAAAATAGTGGGAAAACTGCTGCATAATATCTTCCGGGATGATAGAAGATATCAATATGCAGCAGTTTTTTTAATTGATAGAAATGGTCTTGCTATTCTTAAGGCTCAAAAGGCACCAGGAAAGATATATTTTAATGCATGTTTGATGTGTTTATTGGCATGGAACGCTTGCAGCATAACTCTTTTCAGTTAATCATTAATTTTAATTTGACGTTAACGTTAACGTAAATACACTAAAACATATCAAGATATTCGTGACAAACGTGATATTATGTTGTACAATATGGTTACGGTATTAGAAAAGTTTGATAACATAATGTATTGTAAAAGATATTTTACAGATGTCATATATCGGAATATAACGTAATGAAACGATAATAAATGAAGAGGGTGTAGGATGAAGAAAAGAGTGACCATAGCAGAAATAGCAAAAAAGTGTAATACTTCTATTGGAACAGTGGACCGTGCTTTGAATAATCGAAATGGGATTCATACAGGGACAAAAGAATTCATCTTGCAGACTGCCAGAGAGATGGGGTATCAGGCCAATCCAATTGCTGGAGCTTTAAGCCGGAAGAAGTCAATTCGCTTGGGGGTTGTATATTGTGAAAATCATGCTGATTTTTATGATTATGTTACGAGAGGTATCGAACAGGCAGCGAAAGAATTACAGATTTATGGGGTTGAAGTGACACAATGGAAGACACTTAACTTATCATGGGAAGAACAGCTTGAACTATTAAAAACGATTGATTTAAAAGAATACGATGGTTTTGCAATCAACTCCGCAGGGATACAGACTGATACGGTATTGAACCGGATTGTAGAGTTAGGAATCCCCGTCCTAACCTTCAATACGGATGCGCCGGCAACAAATCGTTTTTGCTATGTAGGAGCGGATGCCCGAAGGGCTGGAAATTTAGCCGGAGAGCTGATTGGAAAGCTTATGGGGCAAGGGGGAAAAGTAGCAGCCTTAGGCAGTTTTTTAGCAACCAACTCCTTCATCGAACGTTTTATTGGATTTTATGAAGTTATCCAGCGGGAATACCCGAAGGTAACACTGTGTCCATTTTCAGAGTGTTTTAATGATTCTCAAAGTGCCTATTATGAAACACTTCGTGTGATAAGAGAAAACCCAGATGTGAAAGCGTTATACATGACGGGCTCTGCCGGTACGGTGGGTGCAATTGAGGCAATGAAAGAACTGGAAAGAAAAGATATCTTATTAGTAGGCTATGATATTACACAACCTACCATTCAAGCTCTAAGAGAAGGCTGGTGTACTGCTGTTTTATATCAGAATCCGTACCTTCAGGGATATCAAGCAGTAAAGGTATTGGCGAAACATTTACTGGAAGGCTTTCTACCGAGAACACCATTATTGATAATGGATACCAAGATTATAATGAAATATAACTTAGAGGAGAGTGAAAATACTGCACTGTTTTTATCATAAAAGGCCAGGTACAAGCAGATAATAAAAAACTATATTGACTAGGAGGAAAATGATATGAAGATGACATTTCGTTGGTATGGAGAAGGTAATGATAGCATTACCTTAAAACAGATCAAGCAGATTCCCGGCTGCAGTGGATTGATGGGAGTACTTGACCAGTACGCGGCAGGAGAAGTTTGGGAGGAATCTGTAATTGCGAAGTATGTAGAAGCGGTTCATAAAGCAGGACTTGAAGTTGAAGTAATTGAAAGTGTAAATGTACACGAAGATATTAAGATGGGGCTGCCGGACCGGGATCAATATATTGAGAATTATAAGAAAACCATTAGAAATTTAGCGAAGCATGGAATTAAGGTGATTATCTATAATTTTATGCCGGTACTCGACTGGTTAAGAACGGACTTGGCACGTGTCATTGAAGAAGATGGCTCCAATTCCTTATATTATGATGAGGAAGAATTATTAGGTTTAACTCCGCTTCAAATTGTTGAAAATACCAGTAAGAATTCAAATGGTTTTCGCCTTCCCGGCTGGGAACCGGAACGTCTTAAAGAATTAGAGCGAGTTCTTGCCCTGTATCAGAATATCGGTCCGGATAAGCTGAGGGAAAATTATCGATATTTCTTAGAAAGAGTAATTCCGGTATGCGAAGAGTGCGGCGTTAAAATGGCAGTTCACCCAGATGATCCGGCTTGGCCAATTTTTGGCTTACCAAGAATTGCTCATTCCAAAGAGCTATTTGAAAAAATTCTTGAATTATATGATAGTAAAAACCACACCATTTGTCTTTGTACAGGTTCTCTGGGTTCTAATCCGGAAAATGACTTGCCGGAAATCATACGTTATTTTGGCAGCCGAGATCGTGTGGGATGCTTCCATGTACGTAACGTTAAGTATTTGGGATATCGTAAGTTTAGAGAAAGTTCTCATTTATCCGGCGATGGTTCACTCGATATGTACGAGATTATGAAGGCGATTTATGAAACCGCACCAGATACCTACATTCGTCCGGATCATGGACGTATGATTTGGGATGAGGTTGGAAGGCCGGGATATGGCTTATATGACCGGGCATTAGGAATTGCATATTTAAATGGTTTATGGGAAGCATTAGAGAAATCAAATAAATAGCTGAATATCGTGAGCAGTTAGCTGGTAATGTGATTTAGATAACTCCGTTGACAAAAAAGCGCAGGAAGGGCAAGTAAGGCGAACCTACTTGAGGATGCGTTGATTTTATATTTATATGAAGGGTAGTCCTAGAATAAGTTCGTATCAAGGTTAAGAAAATGATACAAGAAGTGAGGCTAATATGAAGTTGAACAGAAAAGAAATCTTAGAGCAGAAAGAAAATTTTCAAAAGGCTCAGATAAAGCTCCCGGCTTTTGATTATGAGAAGGTGAAGGAAGACACTAGGAAAAATCCAACCTGGTTACATTTTGGAGCCGGTAATATTTTTCGTGCGTTCCCGGCTGCATTGCAGCAGAAGCTTCTGGAAGAAGGAATAGAAAATAAGGGTATTATTGTAGCCGAAGGTTATGATTATGAGATTATAGACAAGCTTTTTATACCACATGATAATTTAAGTCTTTTAGTAACCTTAAAAGCAAACGGCTCCATGGAAAAAACTGTGATCGGCAGTGTGGTTGAAGCGTTGCGGGTTGATCCCTCATGTAAAGAAGACAGACAAAGATTAAAAGAGATTTTTAGTTCTGAAACACTGCAAATGGTTAGTTTTACAATAACCGAAAAAGGGTATCAGATCTGTAAAAGTAATGGTGAAGTGCTGCCGGAGGTTGAAAAAGATTTTGAGGCAGGGCCTGAGAAGGCACAGAGCTATCTTGGAAAATTAACAGCTCTTTGTTATGAGAGATATCTTGCAGGTAAATTGCCGTTTTCCCTGGTAAGTATGGATAACTGTTCCCATAATGGAGATAAGCTTTATACTGCGGTAGATACTTTTGCTAAGGAGTGGGAAAAAAGAAAACTCGTAGAGGAAGGTTTTACTGCTTATATTGAAAATAAGGCTTTCGTTGCATTTCCTTGGAGTATGATTGATAAAATCACACCCCGCCCGGATGAGAGTGTGAAAAAGATGCTGGCGGAGGTTGGATTTCAAGATGTTGATGATGCGGTAACCGGTAAAAATACTTATGTTGCCCCCTTTGTCAATGCAGAGGAAGCAGAGTATCTTGTTATTGAAGATGCTTTTCCAAATGGAAGACCCGATTTAGCGAAAGCAGGTGTTATCTTTACCGATAAAGAGACTGTGGATAAAGTTGAAAAAATGAAGGTCTGTACTTGCCTTAATCCTCTTCACACAGCTCTTGCAATATTTGGATGCTTGCTTGGCTTTGAGAAAATCAGTGAGGAAATGAACGATAGTGATTTGGTAAATCTTGTGGAGCGCCTTGGTTATGTAGAGGGTCTGCCTGTTGTTGTCCATCCCGGAATCATGGAGCCGAAGAGTTTTTTAAATACTGTAATTAAAGTAAGGATTCCGAATCCTTTCATGCCGGATACTCCATGGAGAATCGCAACAGATACCAGCCAAAAGCTATCCATTCGTTTCGGGAAGACTATCAAGGCATATCAAAGGGAAGGCTTAGCAGTTCGAAGTTTAAAGGCAATTCCATTAGTCCAGGCTGCTTGGTGCAGATATTTACTTGGTATAAATGATGAGGGAGAAAAATTTACAGTGAGCCCGGATCCGTATTATGAAGAATTAAGTAAGATACTGGAAGGTGTAGAGCTTGGAAAAGCCTTACCGCAAACCTTCCAGATCTCAGATATCTTAAGCCGCAAGGATATTTTCGGAGTCGATTTGTATGAAGTTTCCTTAGCAGAGAGAGTAGAAGAGTACTTTATAAAAATGATAGAAGGCAAGGGTGCTGTCAGAAAAACTCTGAAAGAAGTATTAAATGCATAGTTCAAAAGGAGTGCTGCAATCGCAATTGTTGCTCTAAAGCTTTTTATTTCTGATTGCTTATTGTGATGATAACAATCTCAGAATGACTGCCTAACCTTAGCGGATATCCCCATGCACCGATACCGGATGTCACAATTACCTTATAGCTGCCAATCTCCTTTAAACCATAATTTAATTCGTTAATCTGAAACCACTTAGCGATTAAGCCTGTAGGCCATATTTGACCACCGTGAGTATGTCCGGATAATTGAAGGTCGATTCCAAGAGAGGCGGCAGTTTCGATTTCTAGTGGCTGATGGTCTAACAATATCATAAGTTTTTTAGAATCTAACGGTTCAATTAATTCAGTAATTGCCTTTCGATTAGAATTTTGAAAAAAGCTTACATCACTACGTCCAATTAGGTAGAAACTATTATTTAGTAAGATACTTTCATCATCTAAAACCGTTACATTGTTTTTGGTAAGATTCTCTAATATTTCTGTTTTTGAAATACCGGAAACCGGACGGAAGTTATTTACATCATGGTTTCCAAACACGTAATAGGTACCATAAGTACTTGATAATGTACCAAAAGTCTGACAAGCAAGTTCCATACTTTCTCTGCGTGTGCTCTCGTCGAAGATATCCCCCAGTAATAAAATTATGTCGGGATTCCTTTCGTTAATTTGGATACAATATTCCTCCAAATCCTTGACGGTCATGGTGGTATCCATATGCAGATCGGAAATAACAGCAATCGTTAGCTTATCACCTGCAATTTGTTTTTCAGTCTGTAATGCATATTCCTTTATTTCTACATGAATAGCTTTGTAATAACTTAGAACAAGAAAACATATTGTGATAAGAAAGGCAAGAACTCCGCTGGAATAGATATGGTTCCACTTTTTCTTAAGAGCACCTGATTTTATAACTTTTAGTAAAACTAAATGAAGGATATCGCAGATTATGAAAGCATAAATCAAATATAAAAGTACGATTAAAGTAGCTGCAGACACAGAAAAGGATAAAACAAAGCATATTGCAATGAAAAGAATAGACAATAAATGAGGAAGCCACATTGGACGTGTAAAACAGCGAATCCAGCTAAAGTTCTTAAAATGAATAAATAAATATGCCATTGCAAGCAGCATAATGCCGATAAAGAGTATAATAAACATATAGTACATTTACGCATCTCCTAGACTAGTTTATATGATGCTTTTAGTGTACCATGTTTTGGCAGCCAGTATCAAGCTAATCCCTACCTGACTCAAAAAGTTTAGAAGAATTTATACATTTTTTAGAAAGAATATTAAATTTTTTATTGAATTTATTTGTATCATTAAATTTTATAAGTTATAATAGTGAGAAAAAGGAGGGGTAATATGTACCGAAAAAGAATTGTTTGCGGGATTGTTGTGCTAATTGTTCTGATTGGGAGTATTATTTATCTACGCATATCAGAAGCTCGTGGTTTAAATCAAAGTGACGATATTTATGTGGAAGACAACAGCACCCTAACTCCTACAGAAATGACGGTTGATGATGGTGCTATGACTGCTTCGCCTGGTATAGCGCCACTGGACGATAAAGATGGGAAATAATTTCTAATATTAATTGGTTGATTATAACTTCGTTCCATGGTATTATAGGTTCGACTATGAAAACGTCTTAGTAACATTAAGACATTGATAGAGGTGCAATCATTATGAGTACCCCATCCGTATTCAGGCTTTGGATGCTGGGAAAGGAATTATTGCCGAAGTGGTTCAAACTGCCTGTGAGTAAGGACTGCTGGTTTGGTGCAGAATATGTATCGAACTGTCACATAATATGAGAATGTGGAGCGCTATCATTACTGAAATAAATGCATTACTTCCTTATGTAGAATTTTTAGTCATGAAGCAGCGCTAAGACTGTTTCATGGCTATATTTTTTATGGAGGACGTATATGAAACACCTTGGGAGAAGAAAGTATAATTTCTTAATCGCCTTATTTGCAGTAATGCTGCTTTTTGCACCAATTACTTGTAAGGCAGAGGAGGAAGCTGCCTTTCAATCGGTTAAAGAAGCAGAGGAGTACATCTTGCAGCAAGAGGAGATTACAGGCAATGCTTCGGTAAACATAGAGCAGGCAGAACAGTACATTAAAGAACAAACCATGCCTATGTATGCTACAATATGGGCTTTGGTGCCGCCAATTGTTGCAATTGCGCTGGCATTAATTACAAAGGAGGTTTATTTCTCCTTATTTATTGGAATTTTAACAGGTGCATTATTTTATGCAAACTTTAATTTAGAAAAGATGATTCATACTGTCTTTGTTTCGGGTATTATCAGTAAGTTGTCCGACTCGTATAATGTTGGAATTTTAATCTTCCTTGTAATTTTAGGAATTATGGTAGCACTCATGAATCGGGTTGGCGGTAGTGCTGCATATGGCAAATGGGCGAGTCAGAAAATTAAGTCAAGAAGGGGGGCTATGTTATCAACCTTGGGTCTTGGAGCCTTAATTTTCGTGGATGATTATTTTAATTGTCTGACTGTTGGTAGTGTCATGAGGCCGGTGACCGATAAATATAAGATTAGCAGAGCAAGGCTTGCTTATATTATTGATGCAACGGCAGCACCAATCTGTATTATCGCACCAATATCTTCCTGGGCAGCAGCAGTTTCTGGTGTTGTTGAGGGAGCAGATGGTTTTTCTTTATTTTTAAAATCGATTCCATATAATTTTTACGCATTGTTAACCATTGTAATGGCAATTGTAATGGCATTCCTGCAGTTTGATTTTGGACCTATGAGAACACACGAAGAAAATGCATTAAAGGGCGATCTCTTTACCACAAAAAGTCGTCCGTTTGAAGACAGTGAGACAGTTTCCAATGGGAAAGGAAAAGTAATTGATTTGCTTCTTCCGGTTATTATTTTAATCATTTGCTGTGTTTGTGGAATGCTTTATACAGGTGGATTCTTTCACGGAGAAGCTGGATTTGTAGAAGCTTTTGCCAATTGCGACGCATCCCTTAGCTTAGTGTATGGATCGTTTCTTACACTTGTTATTACTTTCTTTTTTTATACCTCAAGAAAGGTATTAACACTAAAAGAATTTGCAGATTCTTTTAGTGAAGGCTTTAAAGCTATGGTTCCTGCAATCTTAATTTTAACATTTGCATGGACATTAAGCGGAATGACTCGCATGCTTGGAGCAGATGTTTTTGTAGCAAATTTAGTTCAAAACAGTGCAGAAGGATTGCAATTATTCTTACCGGCAATTATCTTTGCTATTTCCGCCGGTTTAGCATTTGCAACCGGAACTTCATGGGGAACCTTTGGTATTCTTTTACCAATTGTAGTTGCGATACTTGATCCAGGCAGTGAGATGTTAATCATATCAATTTCAGCTTGTTTGGCAGGGGCTGTCTGCGGAGACCATATCTCACCAATTTCTGATACAACAATTATGGCGTCAACAGGAGCACAATGTGATCATATGAGTCATGTATCTACACAGCTTCCATATGCCTTGGTAGTGGCTGTGGTAAGCATGATTTCCTATATGATTGCCGGATTTATTCAAAATGCTTGGATTGCTCTTCCAATAGCAATTGCCTTCATGTTAATTGTTATTTTCTTATTGAATGCAAAGTATGGCAAGAATAAGAGGATACAATAAACATAAATAACATATAGTCGAAGACAAATGGCAAATAGCCCTGCTTTCCTTTGCACTGCCAGAAGGTGGTAAAGTTAGAAAGCAGGACTATTTTTATTTAGGATAAGGAACTATACTTCTTAATTTCATTGGGAAGATAATTTATTAGCTCAATGGAATATTATAGCTAATGATGCTGATTTATGTTTACAAAATTATGGAAATGGACTACTATAGTAATAGTACTTAAGACATATGACAGGATTGCTGCAGCAGGATTATCAGATACTAGAGTACTGCTATTTTCGATATTACTTTGTATTCCCTGCAAAGAGAGTTATAAATAAAGTATTTCCTAATAAAATTGTTATTAGTAGCAGCTATTGTTAAAATGCTTCTTATGAAATAAGGGAAAGAAAAGCATTCATAATTAGCATTACAGAAATCGAAATTAATTAATGGAGTGAGTTTATGAACTTTTTTTTGATACTTTCTATTTTGGTTGCCGCCTATGGGATTTACAGCATAGTAAGACCTTTTTTTATAAGGAAGAAACTACAGGGTGGTTATGAAGTTATGTTTTTAGCTCCAAAGTCGGTCTATTTCTTTATAATTTTATTTACATTGGCTACGGTAATCAATCTCTTACTGTATGTTCAGATGTGCCGTTTTTATTTTCTCTTAATTTCAAGCGTATGTTTTACCTTTGGATGTACAGAGTTTTCAAAAAGCTATATTATATTTTTAAAAGAAGGCTGGTATATCAATGGAATTTATTTTACATTGGAAGAGGTTGTAAATCATGGTGAATTATATATCCTACCGCATTTGAATTTCAGAAGCATATTTAAGGTAGCAACAAAAAATAAGAAATCATATGGATATGTTTGTAAAAAGAAAGAAGGAATTATAAGTAGAAAAATCAAATCAATAGGAAGAAAATCTTAGTGAGGAAGCAATATTCTTAAAAACTTCTCTCTTAGTATTGATTAATACTAAAAATCTTGATATCATACAAGCATTGCTAAAAAAGAAATAAAGTACATAACGAGGAAACTATGTTTAAATTAGAAAACAAAGAAAAAAATCATTTATTATTACAAGAAAAGAAGTTATATCAAGCTTTTTTATATCTTGCACTGCCGGTTATGGCCGCTAATCTACTAAAATCGGTACACGATTTGGTGGATACTTATTTTATAGGACAGTTGGAAAATTCAGTTGCTGCGCAGGCGGGAATTTCTATTACCTGGCCATTGCTAAATATTTTTCTTTCTTTAAGCTCAGGTTTAGCGGTAGCAGGTGTTGCAATTATCAGCCAATTCTTGGGGGCTAAGGATAAGGAGTCTGCCAGAGAATATTCCGGTCTGCTGTTTTTGCTTAGCATAGGAATAGGCCTGTTGGTGAATGTATTTTTATTTATATGTTCCCCAATAGTCCTTAAGGTAATGGGAGCAGAAGGAGGTGTCTATGACTCCGGTTTAACTTATCTTCAAGTGCGTTCCTTTGAAATGGTTTTTCTGCTGCTGTTTACAGCTTTCCAGTCGATGAGACAGGCCAGAGGAGATACTGTTACTCCGGTTATCTTTTCGGTTATTTCTATTCTAATAAATATTGTACTGACTGCAATATTCACCAGTGTATATAATATGGGGGTATTCGGAGCAGCAATAGCCACACTTATTGGCCAAGCGGCGATAGCACCGGCATTATTATTCATGATGTTTCGTAAATCAGATGAACTCTCCGTTAGAAGAGAGCATTTAAGAATCAATTTGGCTAGCATGAAAAAATTAATTTATATTGCTATGCCTTCCGCAGCCAGCCAAGCGTTAAGTTCTCTGGGCTTTCTAATCTTACAGTCTGTGATTTTAAAGTATGGTGAGGTGGTTGCAGCAGCCTTTAGCTTGGGTAATAAGGTATCTAATTTACTATTGATACCGATTATGGCGATTGGCTCTATCTTGGCGGCATTTGTTGGTCAGAACATAGGAGCGTCAAATAAGGAGAGGGCAAGGAAGTCATATCATACCAGCAGGAATATTGCCTTGATTTTATCGATTGCCGGGTGTCTGATTATCTTTCCGTTTCGAGCCCAGATGCTTAAATTATTGACCAATGATGCTAAAACCTTGGAAGTAGCGATGGAATATATGCTGTGGGTACTTTTAACTCAACCCTTAATGGCACTATTTCAAAATTATATGGGTGTTTTTAACGGTTCCGGCAATACGAAGTATTCTCTGATTATTGCTTCTGCCAGACTTTGGGCAATTCGTTTACCATTAATCGTTATCTTTAGAAATTTAACCGGCTTAGGCCGAAGTGGAATTTGGTACTCAATGGTAATTAGCAATGTTATTATTTTATTATTGGCACAGGTTTTATTTCGTAAGGTTGATTTTGAGAGAAAAGTATAATCGTAAAGAACATTCTGCAGCTAATAATAGTTTATGTAAATTATGTAAAAACATAGGATGGGGCGGACAGTTTTAACTGTTCGCTCTTTCTGATTACATACCTCTTATGCATAGTCTGAGACAAAAAGAACATTATAACATCAAGGTAAAAACTATAGCGGACCTATCTGCCAAATCTGGAGGATTAGTACTTTGTTTGTATTTTGTGTAAACAATAAAATAGTGCTTGTATTGTGATAGTCTTCCGTATACAATAGGGAAGGATGAGGAGGTTATTATAATGCCGCGAAAGACCTTAGGGCATGCGTTTGCTCTATTTACGATTCTAATCTGGGGGACAACATTCATCGCCAGTAAGATGTTATTAACAGAATTTACTCCGTTTCAAATTATGTTTATGCGCTTTCTTGTTGCTTATGTCGTATTGTTTGTCATGAATCACAAATTACATAAGATAATATGGAAAGATGAGATTATGTTCTGCCTGCTTGCCATATTTGGAAGCACGCTGTATTTTATCTGTGAGAACATTGCGCTCACATACACATTGGCATCGAATGTTGGCATCATTATTGCATTAGCTCCAATATTAACAGCTTTGTCAGCACACTTTACCACAAAAGATGAACGGTTACACAAAGGAATTTTCTATGGGTTTTGCATTGCTTTTATCGGAGTTATTTTCGTAGTGTTTAATGGAACTGTATTGCTTAAATTAAATCCTATGGGAGATATTTTGTCTTTCCTTGCAGCAGTTATGTGGGCAGTGTATTCCACCTTATTAAAGCGTTGTGTACATAAATACGATGGCATCTATTTAACAAGACGAGTTGTATTTTATGCAATACTTACGACATTACCTTTAGTCGTAATGGAAAATAAGCGTTTTCCTCTGGAAACATTAAAAGAGCCTAAATTATTCTTAAGTTTAATGCTCCTTGGTATTTTAGGCAGTGGAATCTGCTATGTTACCTGGAATTATGCTATAAAATGGCTTGGTATTGTTATTACGAATAATTATATTTATCTGAATCCGTTTGTTACTATGATTGCGGCCGGGATACTTCTAGGTGAACCTGTAACTATTATGGGGCTGCTTGGAGCGGTATTGATTATTGGCGGAATTATTGTATCGGACCGGTTTTTAGGCAATGGAAAGAAAGAATCTAAAAATTATGAGATTGGGAAGGAATTATAGGAACATAGTGTCATGAAGGAAAAGGAAAACATGGGGATAAAGGGAAAAGAAACACAACCGAAGGCAGAACAAGAGGTACAGCCTGGAGGGAAGGAAGCAGTACAAACTGTTACGGTAAAGGTTGAAACAAAGAATAAAGTTGAAATTATGGAAGTTAATCCAATGAAAAGAATGGTCAATGAGTACTTATTAATTACATTTAGTGTAATTCTTATCATGATGGGATCTTATTATTTTAAATTCCCAAATGATTTCACCTTTGGCGGAGTTACCGGTTTATCTGTTGTAATTGGTAAGCTTGGAGTAATGACCCCCGGTGCTGCAAACCTTGCATTAAATATTATCTTGCTATTCATTGGTTTTCTGTTTTTAGGCCGAGGCTTTGGTATAAAAACAGTGTACTCCAGTTTATTACTATCTTTTGGTTTATATATTATGGAGTTTATTGATCCGGTAAATGCACCGTTAACAGATGAGCCGTTTTTGGAACTTATTTTTGCTGTGGCACTTCCAGCAGCCGGTGCCGCTATTTTATTCCGCATTGGAGCATCGGGTGGCGGTACTGATATCATTGCTATGATAATTAATAAGTATACGAAGAGTTCTGTAGGCAAGGCGTTATTGTGGTCCGATGTTTTAATTACCTTAAGCGCAGTATTTATACTAAGCTTTAAAACCTTCTTGTTTTCTGTGCTGGGCATGTTTTTAAAGTCGTTTGTCATTGATGACTTAATTGAAAGTATGAATCAGTGTAAATATATGAATATTATTTGTACAAAACCAGACCTGATTTGCGATTATATCACACATGAATTGAAAAGGAGTGCTACGATATGCCAGGCAGAGGGAGCATATAGCCACACCCAAAAAAGCTTAATTTTAACTGCCATGAAACCTGCGCAGGCGAACAAATTAAGAATTTACCTTGCGAAAGTTGATCCTTCAGCATTTACTACTATTATAAAAACAAGTGAGATTATTGGAAAAGGATTTTTAAAGTAATTCATTCTCAAAGAGTAAAGTGAGCGAAAGCAGTCAATTGTTTTCGCTCACTTTATTTATTTATTCAGATACAAAACCTATCTATTCCTATGTGTCTTTCCATCCGCTCTCTCTATAAGTAAATGACCTCGAAGCTATGAACTTTCCTTTCAGTTTTAAGCTAAAACTATAGGTAAAACAAGGAAAATAATCTGGGTATTCAGAATAAAAAAACCTAAGATATAATAGATATGGTCACTATCATAATATTAATGGAGGGTTTACATTATGAGGATTTGGAAAAAGATTGTAGCAGTAAGCTTATGCGCAGCATTTGTCCTTATGGGACTTGGCAGCTCAAGATTAACTGCGAAAGCAATGGAAGAAACAGTCAGTGCATCCCAAACCTATGTCAATGCTATGAATCCTGGATGGAATCTGGGAAATACGTTTGATGGCTTTGACACAGGCGGAGACAGGGGAGAAGAGTCATGGGGAAATCCTAAGGTCACAAAAGAGTTAATAAAAACAATAAAGGAACAAGGGTTTCATAGTATAAGAATGCCATTTACCAGTGTTATGAGAACGGGAGAGGCACCGGATTATAAACTCGATGAAACATTTCTTGCAAGATATGCAGAAGTGGTGAACTGGGCATTGGACGAAGGGCTGTATGTTATGATAAACCTTCATCATGACTCTTGGAACTGGGCAGCCGCGATTGGAGCCGATTGGGATAGCGGTACATCGATAGCCCGGTATAAAGCGATATGGACCCAACTTGCAGATTATTTTAAAGATTATCCGGAGAAGGTTTGCTTTGAATCTTTAAATGAGCCACAGTTTTGGAGTGGAGACGAAGCAAGACAGCTTGAGATTAATGATGAGGTAAATCAGGCATTTTATGATATTGTAAGAAATTCCGGCGGGAAGAATGGAACCCGTATGTTAGTATTGCCTACCCTGAATACGAATGATTCTCAAAGCAGATGCGATGCTCTTTATAATATGATTAAGGAATTAAAGGATGAAAATATCATTGCAACATTTCATTACTATGGTTTTTGGCCATTTAGCACCAACATAGCGGGTACAACTACAATGGATGCCACAGTAGTCAGTGAACTAGAAGCAGCGTTTGACCGTGTATACAATACTTTTACCAAGAATGGTATTGGTATAATTTGCGGTGAGTATGGATTGCTTGGATTTGATAAGTCCTTAAATGCAATTGAGCACGGAGAAGTATTAAAATATTTTGATTACATTAATTACTATTCCAGAAAAACTAACATCCCATTAATGCTTTGGGATAACGGCCAGCATATGAGCCGTACAAAATATGTTTGGGGAGATCAATCACTCTATAATACAATCAAGGCTTCCTGGACAGGACGTTCCTCTTATACGGAAACAGACCGGGTATTTTTAAAGGAAGATACTGCGAATAAAAGTATTATCTTAGGCTTAACCTTAAATGGCAACCGGCTGGAGAAAGTATATTATGGAGATGAGCTGTTAACTAATGTAAAAGATTATGTTTCTACTCCTGATAAATTTATCTTAAAGCCATCCTTTGTTAAGGGTATAGTATCCGGTGAATATGGAGAAATAGCAAAGCTTAGGCTGGTATTTTCTGATGGAGCCGACTGGATGCTTTACATCAACTACTGCAAGGCTCCGGTAGTTTTGGAAGGCAGTGGGGATAAGTCGGGTTATGTGATACCAATAGAGTTTCATGGTAATGTACTTTCTACTCTGGAAGCTGTAAAGGAAGATGGAAGTGGTGTCGGACCTCAGAACTGGACTAGTTATAAAGAGTATGATTATGCATTTTCCGTAGATGATAAAGCAGGAACCGTAACTTTTACGGATAAGTTTTTCAATGAAGCTGAGGATAGTACGGTTCTGGTAACATTCCATTTTCAAAATGGCACAACAGCAAAAACGAAATTTACAATCGCAGGAGATAAAGTTTATGTTACAAAAGAGATTGACGTGGATGGTGAAGATAAGAAAACGGATGCAGCAGAGCCGATAAAGGAAGATTCTGAGAAAGAAAATACGGAGAAAGAAAAACCGGTAAAGGAAGAACTTTATGTAGTACAAAAGGGTGACAGCCTTTGGAAGATAGCGAAGAAACTTTTTGGAAAAGGTAGTGAATGGACAAAGTTATATCAATGGAATAAGGATATTATCAAAAATCCTGATTTCATTCAGATTGGTCAGGAATTGGTGATTAAGAAATAGTTTAAAAGCAAATACATAAAGAAAGGCTCTCTTTTATGAAGACATCATATACTGGAGAGCCTTTTTATGAGAAAAAACGGTGTAAAACCTGATTTTTTAATTCATAATTAGGAGAATCTTATATTATAGTAATAAATAACAACAATATATCAAATAAGTTAAAGGAATTATACAAAATGTCTGTCTATATTTGTCTAATTTTAACATTGTAAATTGTTGACAGGTTCGATATAATTTTTAATAGGTAAAATATAGATGTTAAGTATGTGCAGTACTCTCGGAAAAGATTAAGCTCAGGACCATTCCGGTTTATGCTTTTCCTTTATTATAGAAGTTCTTCTTACATAAGCCGATAGTTTTGATTTTTTGTATTTCCGGGCGTAAAAAAATCAAGGAGGGTATTTTAATGATAAGAGGTAAAAAGAGAGTAATTGCAATGGCGGTATCCTTATGGGTTGCGGTAGCCTTGCTATTTACTGGTGTACCTGGAGCAGCAGGATTGATGACAGGTGCAAAAAGCGGAACGAAGGTTCAAGCTGCTGAAAAATTTTCAACAAAATTAGAGGCAGAGAATGGTACCATGACGGGAGATGTCACGGCGGAAAACACAAGGCTTGGGTACAGCGGTACCGGATATGCCACCGGGTTTACCCAAAGCAGTAACAATTCCTGGTCAGCATCTGTAGTGATACCGGCAACTGGTCACTATACCTTTACAATCAGAAGTGCTGCGGACAGCTATAAAGAAAATCATCTTTATATTAATGGCGCACAATCTGGTGTTATTTATAGCACAGGTGATAGCAAATGGGGAGATACTGTCATCGAAAGTGTATATTTAGAGGCCGGAACTGTTACTTTATCTGTAAAAGAATATTGGGGTTGGTTTGATCTAGATTATATTGCGATAGAGGCAGGCAGCGGCGTTGATAACTCAGTTTATCAGAAAGCAACGTCAACACTTGTAAATCCTAATGCAAATGAAAAAACAAAAAATATCATGGCATACTTAAAGAGCATCTACGGGAAAAAGACATTATCAGGACAATCCTGTACATTAAATGCCAGTACTGAAATTGAAACATTATATAGAACAACCGGTAAATACCCGGCAATCCGCATGCTAGATTTTATTTTTTGTTCTCCGGCAAGTGACTGGCACTCCACAGGTGAGGTCGATTTAGCACTTGATTGGGATAAAAAGGGAGGACTTACGACATTTCAATGGCATTGGCACGCTCCAAAAGGCGGCGCAGCTTTTTATACGGACAAAACAACATTTGATCTATCTAAAGCGGTAACGGCAGAGAATATTAGCAGATTGCCATTAGCAGAGGTGAAAGCCTTATATGACACCGGAAAAATTTCAGAAGAATGTTATCTTATGGTACGTGACATAGATGCAATCTCCGGATATCTAAAGCAATTGCAAGATGCTGGTGTTACAGTTCTTTGGAGACCGCTTCATGAAGCAAGCGGCGGATGGTTCTGGTGGGGAGCTGCAGGAAGTGATTCGTACCTTTGGTTGTATCGTTTAATGTTTGACCGGCAGACGAACTATCATAAATTAAACAATTTGATATGGGTATGGAACGGACAGGATGCAGCTTGGTATCCGGGGGATGCCTATTGTGATATCGTTGGTACGGATATTTATGCGGACAATCACAACTATAGCGCTCAGACCGATCAATTTATGAAAACTGTAAATTATGCAAATGGAAATAAAATGGCTGCACTTAGTGAAAATGGTGTAATGCTTGATCCGTCGTTAATGACGAGAGATAATACCTTTTGGTTATGGTTTGCAGTCTGGTACGGAGATTTCCTTATTGATTATTCAGGTAACTTAAATGGTACTTACACGGAAGCGGCTATGGTGAAAAAAGTATACACCAGTAGTGAAGTAATAACCTTAGATGAGTTACCTAATTTTAATGGAACTACACCAACGGTAACGCCGACAGTGACGCCGACGGTAACGCCGACAGTGACACCAACGGTAACGCCGACAGTGACACCAACGGTAACACCGACAGTGACACCAACGGTAACGCCAACAATTACACCAACGGTAACACCATCCGTTACACCGATTCCTGGCGATTTTACGCTTTCTTTAACGAATACCGGTAACACGAATACTTCAACGAATACAATTAATGCTAATTTTAAAATCAAGCATGAAACAGGAAGCGATATCGATTTATCCAAGCTTGTAATTCGTTATTATTATACGAAGGATGGAACTGCGCAGGAGAATTTTTATTGTGACACTGCGGCAGTGCAATTAAATAAAGCTCCTTGGTATAATACATATAATTCAGTGGTGAATGGAAAATTTCAATCAATGGCGGTAGTGAAAGCAAAAGCAGATTCCTATCTTGATATAACGTTAAATACAGCGGATAAATTATCTTCTGATTCAACCTTAATAGTAAATGTCAGGTTTCATAAGAGTGACTGGAGTCTTTATAACCAAGAGAATGATTATTCTTATGGAGACAATACCAAGGTTGTTGTGTATTATAATGGCAAGTTGATACTAGGTGTAGAGCCGTAATTCCGCTGACATAGGGAAAGGTTCATAAATTTGGTTATTTTATAAGGTATTAATAAAGAGGTCTTTTGCTTCCTAGCGTAATAGGGAAAAGCAAAAGATCTTTTTAATCCTACTGTTTGCCACATACGCCGTAGTTCCATAAAACTATTCAAAAGGAGCGTGGGGACTCATGATATCGGCGAATCATTAGATTCTTTTGATGAAGTAGTGCGCTTGAATAATGGGCAGATTGTCACATAGGATTCCTCAAAAAGAAAAGTTACAGCGACTGGTGTTAATCAAAGACTTCCTGATTTCTCGTAAACATAGAATAGAATTATTTAGTTTGGTGAATATAGAGAATAAATGGTGTAATAGTATTCCTAAGCAAATAGCTTTATTATAATACGTGCTATAAAATGAGGTGGACCATGGGGAAAAAGTCATGTTTGAATTTTTGTGAGATCTTAGAAAATATTATGTCGGCAGCTCCCGAGGTAAAAACAGCAATAGAAAATGCAATGGAACTGGCAGGTTATACGGAATGCGAACGTATCTATGTCGGTTCCTATTTTTGCAGCCAGTATATACTGAATTTATCAGCAGAATTGATTAAAAAAGTAGTAATGGAAGCAAAAGCAATGGGTATGAAAATAACGTTGGTATTACCGATGTTTACAGAAAAAGATTTAGAAAGCGGTAAAGATAAAATCCATGAGTTCTCTTCCTATTTTCATAAGGAAGTAGATGAAATTACAGTGAATGATTATGGTATGATGGAATATATTCATAAAAAATATCAGATACCGCTTAATTTGGGAAGGCTTATGTTTAAGGATTACCGGGATCCCAGATATGAGGAGTACTACCGTCATTCCAGCAAACCAAAGTACTTTACAAAACGTTTGATGCAAATCTGCAAGCAGTATCAGGTGACCGGATTAGAGCTTGATATAACACATGAGAGAATTGATTTATCGGATGCGCCGTCAAAAATAAAGCTTGCGGTTCATGTTCCCTATAGCTATATGACAGTGGGTATGGTTTGTGAATTTGCTTCGATACCATATGAGATAACAAAGAAATTCCGGCCGAATCTTTCCTGTCATAAAGAGTGTTTAAGAAACCGAATTAGCTATCATATGTTAGAAGATAGGAAATATCTTAAGATTGGACGTACGGTGTATTTTGACCACAAGGATGGTAAGGTTTGCGGTGATAGAAATTACCGTGAAATATATGCACCAATTGATTTGGGGGTGAAGGCGTGAATATCTTAGTTCCCTTAAATAGTGCCGTACATTTAAAGGATTATATGAAGTGTGGTGCCAGAGAATTTTACATTGGCTTCTATGATAAAGAATGGGCGGAAGTATTTGGTGAATATGCCGATATTAACCGCCTCACTGGATTTAAAGAGAATGCTAATCCGAATAATCTGGAAGAAATGATACAGGTAATTGAAACAATAAAAGAGCAAGATGGGATTGTATTTGTAACGTTTAATTCCAGTAGTTATAGTGAGAAGCAGTTAGAGTATATCAGAAATTATTTTAAACGGCTGGCAAAAACTAATGTAGATGGCGTCATTGTTTCTTGTATTGAGCTAGTTGAGATAGCGGTGGAAGAGGGATTAACTGCCATTATCAGTACCATCAGCGGAATCTATAACTCTGACATGGCAAGATTTTATTATGAACGTGGGGCAAGCAGAATTATATTACCAAGAGATTTATCTCTTGATGAAATAGAAGCGATAAAGAAATCGGTACCACAGCCGGAATACGAGGTGTTTCTCATGCGAAACGGATGTACATTTTCAGATTCTAATTGTCTTGGTTTACATCGAAGGGAACAGAATTCTTTTTGTAGCTGTTTATTGGGTTCTGAGAATGAATTTGAGAAACCGGTGGAGGATTTTGAACTCCGTCATCAGATGGAGTTCAATAATATTCTTTATAATCAGTATTATCACAACATGGCATGTGGAATGTGTGCCATTTATCGATTGCTGGAACTGGGGATTTCTGCGGGGAAGATCGTTGGGAGGTCTGATGATTGGGAAAATATCTGTGCGGATATCAAGGATGTTTATGAAAATATCCAGATAGCTTATGATAGTAAATCAGAAGAGGAGTATAAAAAACGTATGGTATTTCCGAAGAACAGCAGACATATTTGTAAACTTGGTTTATGCTGCTATTATCCGGAAGCAAGATTTAATTAATAATGTTATCCTATTTCCTTTTCCTTCTTCTTTTGTATGATAGAGGGCATGTTTGTCTGCATCTAAAAGAAGATAATTTGTCTGGCAGATTGACACGCTTTATGATATATGATAATATAATATCTTTTTGACAGTAAACAGGAAAGGTAAAAGGTATGAATAGCGTAATTGAGATTGACAGAATATCTAAAAAAATAGATAACAAATGTATTTTGCAAAGTGTGGAGATAGATATCAAAAAGGGAGATACCATTGGATTTTACGATATGGGTGATGGTGCTAAGTCGGCTTTATTACAAATACTATGCGGGGAACTGACTCCGGACAGTGGTAAGGTATATTTTCGTGGAGAACAATTAGGTAGATTTAGTGAAACTCCAAGAGATGTTGGGATTGCTATTCATCCTATGGGGTTTATCAAAGAATTTAATGGTTATAAAAATCTAAAATATATTGCTGGAATTAATGGTAATATTGAAGACAAAGAAATTTATGAATCTTTGAGAATCGTTGGATTAAAACCGGAAAGCCGTACAAAGGTCGGTGACTTTAGTGCCCATATGCTGCAAAAATTAAGCATTGCTCAGGCAATCATGGAGCATCAGGATATCGTAATATTGGATGAATTATTTAGGATAGAAAATATAAAAAACCATAGGGAACTCCGTAAGATTCTTCATTTGCTAAAAGACCGAAATATAACCATTCTGTTAGCAAGCGAAAAGAAAGAATTTATAGATAAGATATGTAATAAAGGGTATATGATTCAAAACGGAAGATTAAAGGAGATTATGAATATAGAAGAAAAATTAGAAGAAATAAAACATACCAGCAGTCTAGGTTTGAGTTCCATTTAAGATCATTTTTTGTTTGCAGATTATGTTGTAAAGTTATGGCAGATATGGTATTCTTCGCTTATTGAGGTTCTAGTTTAAGAATGAAGGAGTGAAAATACAAAGATGAAGCAAGGGGAAATAATTAGTAAGGAATGTAATAAGATTTGGAAAGCAGCCTTTTACATGATATTATTTTGTATTATGATATTAGGTATTTTTATGACTGGGTGCTCGAGTAAAACGAAAAGTTCCGATTCATTAAAGGAAGGTCGAACTCTTTATGAACTTGAAGGGACATTGGATACAAAAGAGCAGGTCTTAAATTTTTCAGAAACGATAACATATCAAAATAACGAAGAGGTTACCCTTACGGAATTGTACCTGCATATCTATGGAAATGCATATCAGATTTACGATGGTACCAAAGGGATTCAGGTATTGGCAGTTAATAGTTTATCGAAAAATACCCTTACCTATGAAGTATTGGATCATAATCAGTTACTGAAACTTATTCCTGAGAAACCATTGGAGCCGGGACAAATAATTCAGTTTGAGCTTAGCTGCAAGTTTTTGATACCTGACTTGGTAGAACGTTTTGGCTATTATCAAACACAGTATTGTTTTAGTTTTTTTAATCCGCAGATGGCAGTTTACGATGATAATGGATGGGATCTGGCACCTATGAGTTTGGTTGGTGACGGGCGATACCATGATATGTCAGACTTTCGCATTAAAATTACGGTACCCAGAGATTACGTAGTTGCTTGCGGAGGCGTTGAATGCAAGAAAGAAGTAAAAAAAGAAACTGTGATCTATACCTTCGAAAATAATAACGCCAGAGATATCTGTATGGCGATATCAGATCAGTATGAGATTGTGGAAGATGAAATCAACGGTATTAAAGTCTATGCTTATTTTGAAAAAAATGTTGTCAGCCAAGAAAGAAAAAATACAGTCCTAAAGCAAATAAAGGAATCCCTTGATTGCTATGAATCGATATTTGGTGATTATCCATATGATACATTTCGAATGGCAATGATTACGCAAAAGCCAAATATAAGTGTGGCTATGGAGTATAGCGGATTAATTTATATGCCAAGAGAAGCGTTCCTTGATAATCAGTTTGCTAATTATGAAGAGGTATTAAGTCATGAAATTGCTCACCAGTGGTTTTATGGAATTATAGGGAATAATGAAACGACAGAAGCTTGGTTGGATGAGGGTTTAACTACCTTCGCTGTTGGAGTATATTTAGAGAAAGTTAAGGGAAAAGAGCAGGCAGAGGACTATTCCATTAAGGGAAAGTATTTAAAATTGGATCCGGTTCCAATTAATAAGGAGATAACAGAGTATCAAAATGCTGCTTACTATATGGTATGTTATTATAAGGCGCAATATTTTTTATATGAGCTAAGAGAACGAATGGGGGAAGATGCTTTTTTTAGTGCAATGAGAGAGTATTATGATACTTATGCCTTTCAGCAGGCAACGACGGAAGGTTTTATTGAAATAATGAAAACTAATTCGGCAGTTGACATCGACGACCTTGTAAAAACCTACGTTGCATTGCAATAAGACCTCCGCAGGGAGGCCAGCAATTACTAAGACAGATTAAGCAATGTTTCTTAATGATATATCATATAATATAAAAATAAAGCTGTTTAAGGTGATTTATGAAAAATTCAATAAAACGATATTGTTTGCTGGTAGTTGGAGGGATTGCACTCGCCTTAGGAGGAATTGGAATACTTTTACCTGTATGGCCAACAACACCTTTTGCTATATTGGCGGCTGGATGCTTTGCCGGAAGTAATCAAAAGATGTATGAACGCTTGATTAAGTCGAAGTATTTCGGTGAGTTTATACGAAACTATCGTGAGCATACTGGTGTTTCTAAAAAATCAAAACGAAATGCAATTCTATATCTTTGGATTATGCTTATTCTGTCCTCTATTATTATAGATAATCCATGGATGTACTTAGTGCTAGGTTTCGTCGGTATTGGGGTAACGCTTCATATCGCACTTTTGAAGACGAAACAAGGAGAGGGTAAATCATCCTAATTTTTTTGTATATTTTAAGATAGAATAGAGCCATAAAAAATATAAAAAGAAAGATAGCACTTTTGTGAGCGTTATCTTTCTTTTACTACAATATAGCTATATTACCGGGTAAGTAATTTCTCAACACTGACCAGTTTAACACATAACACAAAAAGTTCAGCCGCTTGCTTTAACTCTTCTAAGGTTGGGAAGGATGGAGCAATACGGATATTGCTATCATGAGGGTCTTTTCCATATGGATAAGTAGCGCCGGCACCAGTCATCACAACTCCTGCCTCCTTTGCCCTTGAAACGATATCCTTAGCGCATCCGTCCATAGATTCAAAGGAGATAAAATATCCGCCTCTTGGCTTTATCCAGCTGGCAATTCCAAGGTCACCAAGCTCTTTTTCTAAAATATCCACAACAGCTTCAAATTTTGGCCTCATAATATCAGCATGTTTTTTCATGTGCTCGAGAACACCATCTAAGTTTTTAAAGTAACGTACATGACGGAGTTGATTTACTTTATCATGCCCGATGGTTTGTAGGGTTAATTGCTTTCTGATATCTTTTAAGTTATTTTCAGATGTTGCAATAGCGGCAACACCAGAACCAGGAAAACTTATTTTCGAAGTTGATGTGAATTTATAGACGATATCAGGATTGCCGGCTTTTTCACATTCTGCAAGAATTTCTAAGCAAAAATCCTGCGGATTGTCATATAAATGATGAACACTATATGCATTATCCCAATAAATACGAAAATCTTTTGCAGCAGGTTTCAGCCTTGCAAATCGTTTTACTGTTTCTTCTGAATAAGTGATTCCCTGAGGATTGGAGTACTTGGGAACACACCAGATGCCCTTAATGGAATCATCAGAACTAACCAGCCGCTCCACCAAATCCATATCAGGACCTTCGTTCTTCATTGGGACATTGATCATCTCGATACCAAAATGCTCCGTAATCGCAAAATGACGGTCGTATCCAGGAACCGGACATAGGAATTTTACCTTGTCTAATTTGCACCAAGGAGTACTTCCCATAACTCCATGTGTAACAGAACGAGAAACCGTATCGTACATTATATTTAAACTGGAATTTCCATAAATAATGATGTTATCAGCAGGTACTTCACTTATTGCGCCAAGAAGTTCCCTTGCCTCTTTGATGCCGTCAAGAATACCATAGTTTCTGCAATCTATTCCTTCTTCACATTGAAGGCTTACTTCACTATTTAAAACAGCCATCATACCCATCGAGATATCTAATTGTTCTGCAGAAGGCTTTCCTCTCGACATATCAAGCTTCAATCCCATACTCTGGAATTCCTTGTATTTTGTTTCTAATTCCGTTTTCAAACTGGTCAACTCTTCTTTGCTCATAGATTGATAAGTTTTCATATTCCTTACATCCTTCCTTTTGCAATTGTAGTTGTTGTATACATATTCGTTTCGTTCACTCTAAATCATATCAACCTTACCACACGATGATACATCTGTCTACTATATTTTCTTGAGTTCTTGATATTTCTTACCAGCTATAAGTCTATGTTATGACAGGTATAAAAAATACTAATCAGTGTATTTTTACTCCTATCCTAATAGTTCCTAATAGGCATATCTCAGCTCGTTTGGCCGACTCAGGTTAATGCATATATAATAGGATAGGCTGAAGCTTCTTTACCTATTAAATTTTTAACTATGGGATTTGGAGTATTTCCTGTTTGACAGAAGAGTGGCAATGTGATACTGTTATTATATTATGGGAATAAAATTCTTGTTCCGATAATCGGACGGTGGTGCAAAAGACGCACCCGTATCAGAATTTACTTCGAAAATTCTGATGAAATATTATATTAGTATGACAAAGGAGAAGATACATGTTTATTAGTCGTTTAAGATAAGTTTATAGAAAAGCAGATTTTGTTTTGGGAACCCTGAACAAGGCTTTTTTGTTATGCTTAAACGGCAAATATGTTTCATTTCTATGAGTGAACGTCTAAGGAAAAGTTATTTACTTAGGTTAGCGGTTGTATGCTAGGAGAAGTGAGGTAACTATAAAATTGAACGGTATATGAACTCATGATATTGTTTCGTTAGATGCAACTTTAGCAGACAAAGGCCTATCTAGGTTTTGTCTGCTTTTTTATTCTTATTCCTAAGCTGGAAAAGTCCGAGAAACGTGCCTTTTCTTATTATCATGGTCATGTTGGAAGTATTCTTTTCACAATCAAGGAGGTTTTAAAAATGATTAATTCTATTAGATTACGTTATTAGTACTGGATTATGGTACTCGGATGAAATAAAAAACGTTTATCATAATCCTTTTCACAGCAAAGGTGTGAAAGCTAAACTTCACACTCAAGTTTTTTCTAAACATCTTAGTAAAAACTTATATAAGAAAAATTTATAAATATCCGAGGATGGTTCGTTAAGGAATCGTTATTATGAAAAGGAGATATGATTATGAAACAAATCGGTATAATAGTAGGAGTAAACGTTAAGAATGAGGAGCATTTTGGTGAGGGAATGCAGGAATTAATCGCATTAAGTGATGCCTGTGACATTGAAATTGTTGATAGTTTAGTACAAAATGCAGATAGTATCAATAAAGCGACTTATCTTGGAAAGGGTAAGCTTGCAGAGCTTTCCGAATTAGCAAAAGTACAAGGTGCAGAGGTTGTTATCTTCAACGGAGAATTAACAGCATCCCAAATTCGTAATATTCAAGAGGTGGTTGACACTGTGGTACTCGACCGCACGAATCTGATATTAATGATATTTGCCAGCCGTGCCAAGACGAGGGAAGCAAAGCTTCAAGTTGAAGTAGTGAGGCTGCAGTACGAGCTGCCTCGGTTAATTGGAGCGAATGAAAACCTATCCAGGCAGGCAGGAGGTATTGGCGGTGGAACCGGAGCCGGTGGAAGAAATAAAGGTGCCGGTGAAACCAAACTTGAACTTGACAAGCGAAGGGTAGAAGAAAAAATTAATGCGATGCAAAGAGAGTTGGAGGAACTTACCACACAGCGCTTGACGCAGAGAAACCAGCGTAAGAAGAATGAAATAAAGACTGCAGCGTTAGTAGGGTATACCAATGCAGGAAAATCAACGGTAATGAACTATATGGTTCAGCAATTTATCGGTAAAGAAGAAAAAGAGGTTTTGGAGAAGGATATGTTATTTGCTACCTTGGAGACTTCTGTTCGCAAAATTAAGCTGAAAAACCGAAAAGAATTTTTATTGTCCGACACCGTAGGTTTTGTAAGCAACCTGCCGCATAAGCTAGTGAAAGCCTTTCGCTCTACGCTAGAGGAGGTATGCGAAGCAGATTTGCTTATTCATGTAGTAGATCGTTCCAATGAGGATTATAAGAGTCAAATAGAGGTTACAAATGATACTTTAACGCAAATAGGAGCAGGCAACATTCCGGTTGTCTATGCGTATAATAAAGCTGATTTAATCAAAGAAGAGGCTTTGTCAGAAAAGATAGAAGACAAAGCGGTGCTGGAGTCAAAGGAAGATATTGTATTGATATCTGCGAAAAAAGGTGATGGTATGGATATGCTTATTGAACTTATCAGCAAGCGTTTATATCCCAATGAAGTAAAAACTAAGGTTTTGATTCCATATCAGCGAGGTGCGCTAATCGCTAAAATAAATGCTTCGGCGAATATCCTTTCCTCCACCTGTCTGGAAGAGGGAATAGAATATGAAATCGAATGCAATGAGCTTTTCTTTCAACAAATCAAAAGTTATGTTATAAAATAAAAAAGTTTTGATTTCATAGATATGACACACCATAAGGGAATATTTCATGGAATACATAGAATGAAATATTCCCCTCTTCTTGAAAAAGCAATGTTTCAAACAAAGTTTAAGCTTGACTAGAAGAATAAATACTACAGCTATGAAATAAGCATATGTTTTAGTACTTATTTTCATAAAGAGGCGGAAACAATGCAATACTAAGAACGTATATAAGTTCCACATGAGTATGAGTGAGTATGATATTTTAAGAGAATATGATATCAATACAAATTTTGCAATCGTTATAATTGGGGTTGGGTTAGAGCGATAATTACTTAAAGGCTTCAATTGCAAATTTGTGCTAACACACATATGTCGTAGTAGGAAGCAGGCAATAAAGCGCCAGAATCGAGGTTTTCATATGCTATCTTTATGGGAAGAAACTTATTCCATTGCAAAAAGAGAGGAATTATCAGGTAACTTATCAACCGAAGTAGCAGTAATAGGTGCCGGTATGGCAGGTATATTAACTGCTTATTACCTCACCAAAAGAGGAATACAAACGATAGTTGTGGAAGCTAACCGTATTGGAAGTGGTCAAACAAAGGGGACGACAGCAAAGATTACTTCACAGCATGAAGATATCTGCCATAAACTCATCGGACAATTTGGGAAAGAGAAAGCGAAGCAATATGCTTTTGCCAATGAACATGCAATAGCAGAATATAAGAAGCTAGTAGATGAACTTCAGATTGATTGTGATTTTGAAGAAAAAGATTCGTTTCTTTACACTTTAGAAGATGCCGCCCTCTTACAGGAGGAAGCTATAGCTGCAAGTCAGCTTGGGATTGATGCTGAATTTATATCAGAAACAGAATTGCCTTTTCAAGTAAAAGGCGCAGTAAAATTTGCTAATCAAGCTCAGTTTCATCCATTAAAATTCTTATCTGCGATTGCAGATACCGTAACTATTTATGAAAACACAAAAGTACTTGAGGTAGAAGATTCCTTGCTTTTAACAAACCGGGGTAAAATAGCAGCAAAATATGTTGTATTTGCATGTCACTATCCTTTTATCAATGTTCCGGGATTTTATTTTTTACGAATGCATCAAGATCGTTCTTATTTTCTTGCATGCAGGAATGCAGCAACCTTAAATGGAATGTATCGAAGCTTGGAACAAACCGGATATTCTCTGCGGTATTATAAAGATATTCTATTATTTGGCGGTGGCAGTCATCGAACCGGGGAGAATTCTCAAGGCGGGCAATATAGTGCACTTCGCAGTGCATTATCACAATTTTATCCGGGGGGTAAAGAATTCGCTCATTGGTCTGCGCAGGATTGCATGACTTTAGACGGCGTACCATATATCGGCCAGTTTTCAAGCGGTAAACCAAACTGGTATGTGGCAACCGGCTTTGGAAAGTGGGGAATGACCGGCTCCATGGTTTCGGCGCAACTTATTTCAAGTCAAATCGCCGGCGAAGAAGTGTGGTATGCTCCGGTGTTTTCTCCCGAAAGATTTACTCCAAAAAGCAGTGCAAAGGCATTGTTAGACGAGGGAATGCATGCAATAAAGGGATTAACCAGAAGGATATTTCAGCTTCCAAAAGCAACGGAAGAAGAACTTCCATTAGGGCATGGTGGGATTATTGAAGTGGATGGGGAAAAGTTAGGTGTTTATAAAAATGAAAAGGGCCAAATCTTCATTATAACTCCAAAATGTCCGCATCTTGGCTGTCAATTGGAATGGAATCCGGATGAATTAAGCTTTGATTGCCCCTGTCATGGGTCGAGGTTTACTTACACCGGACAATTAATTGATAACCCTGCACAGACCGACCTTGTGGATAAAAAAGAAGATTGATTCCTTGATTTTAAGCTTGGAATCTATTACACTAAAGACAGAAACAAAGCAAGTTTATAGAGTTTAGAAAGAAGGATATTTTTATAAACAAACAAGCTTGTGATAGTCACAGGCTTGTTGTTGTTTGAAAGAAATAGAGGTTACTATGGGTGATTATCAACATGTTTCACATACCTTCGAACCGGTTTTTAATAAAGAAAGCAAAATCTTAATATTAGGAAGTTTTCCTTCGGTTAAGTCAAGGCAGCAGGAGTTTTATTATGGACATCCTATGAATCGGTTTTGGAGAATGTTAGGGGCGGTATTAGAAGAAGAGATACCGCCGGATAGTTCAAAAAAAAGAGAATTTCTTTTAGAGCATCACATAGCATTATGGGATGTCATTGAGAGCTGTGATATTATCGGCTCTAGTGATAGCAGTATTAAAAATGTGATACCTACTGATTTAACTAAAATATTGTCAGTAAGTGCAATACGTAATATTTATGTGAATGGTAAAACTGCGAAAAAGTTATATGACCGGTTCAGTCAGTCGGTTACCGGAATAAAAGCAATATGTCTTCCCTCCACTAGTCCGGCTAATGCTATATTTTCACTTGAAAAGTTAGTAAATGAATGGAGGACTATTTTAGAACCTTTGGGAGGTGCTTATGAGGATTGAGGTCTTACAAAAGGAAATCATAACCCGTGGTGGATTTATGATTTCGCAGGTTACGGATGGGTTTGATCTGTTTCCCTACCATATCATAACTGGTGATAGCCTTAAGTTATATGAACTTCTAAAAAAACTGAAAGAATTTAATGGGGAAGAAAATTCCTACGTAGATTTTTATTTCGAATTATTATCGAATACGGAGCAGGAAAGAGTAAAGGAAAGGTTATCGAAGACGGGAAAAGAGTTATTAAACCAATTTCTTTTAGAAGGAAAGAGTTCAATTACGGCGTTGCAAGAGAGTCAAGAACGTGTGTATTTTCAATTAACAGAGGATATGCTTAAGCTGACAGTAGAGTTAAGCACGACAGAGAGCTTGTTCAGTTCATTTTATTTTTGCAAATATCCGGTCATTGTATGGAGCAATTATGAAGATAAACATCCCATTTTTTATAAAGACGAACAAACAATGAGATTTCTTTTTGAACAGAGTGCTATATAACATAATAAAAATACAGAGGAGAATTGTATGAAAACAAAAGAGTATATCATAAAAACGTTGGAAACCTTGGTAAATATTCCAAGCCCATCCGGATTTACAAAAGAAGTCATGAGGTTTGTTGAAAAGGAAGCGAATCAGTATCAATATTCCTGTGAGTATATCAAGAGAGGCGGATTAATTATTACGGTTCCCGGAGAAAGCAGTGATTGTCTTGGTTTATCTGCTCATGTAGATACCCTTGGTGCCATGGTTCGGTCGATAAGTGGTGATGGCATGCTTCGTTTCACTTGTGTTGGTGGTTATACAATGAATAGTGTCGAAGGAGAGTATTGCAAAATCCATACAAGAGAAGGTAAGGTGTATACCGGAACTATCCTTTCGAAAAGTCCATCGGTACATTCGTATGATGATGCAAGAACACTGGAACGCAAGGACCGGAACATGGAAATTCGTATCGATGAAAAAGTAACGAAGAAGGAAGATGTTCTAAATCTTGGAATTCATCATGGGGATTACATTAGTTTTGATGCACGTTTTGAATATACCCAAAGCGGATTTATAAAATCCAGGCATTTAGATGATAAAGCAAGTGTTGCTGTGCTATTGGGTTTACTAAAAGAGCTGTCGAAGCAAAAAATCACACCGAAGAGAACCTTAAAGATTTTAATAAGTAATTTAGAAGAAATTGGTATGGGAGCCTCTTATATTCCTGCTGATATTAGTGAATTTATTGCGGTTGATATGGGAGCCATTGGAGACGATTTGGCAGGAAATGAATACTCGGTATCAATTTGCGCCTTAGACTCCTCAGGACCATATGATTACGAGTTAACAACGGACCTTAGGAATCTCGCAATAGCGAATCAGATTCCTTATGTTGTAGATATTTTCCCTCATTATGGTTCTGATGCATCCGCGGCTATGCGTGGAGGAAATAATATTAGAGCGGCTTTAATTGGTCAGGGAATTCATGCTTCTCATGGTATGGAGCGTACCCATGAAATAGCACTGATTGCTACTTTAGACTTATTAAAAGCATATGTAAGATAAGAATTAGCTTTACAAGCTGTGAAGTTAATAATAGAAGTAAGAAAAGAAAACAGCAAAACAAAGAGGCTGCTGCAAAAGAATAAGTACCGGATATGATAGGCAAAGAAATGTATTGCATAGGATATCTGGTATAAATTTTCTTTTTGCGGCAGTCTCGTTTGTACTTAATATTAGGAAATACCTTCTATCAGCAAAAGTAATCAGTCAAACCGTGGAATGGAATCTAGAAACTCCTCTATTGCAGATTTGTTTCCAACGTTATCTTTTCTTAGAATATAGCTATTAATTTTTGGTGTATCAAAATCAAGCAGTGGAATCATAATTAGTTGCCCATCCGCTAAATGCTGCTTAATGAAGCTTTTTGGAAGGAAACTAAAGCCGATTCCATCTAATAGATATTGTAAAAGAGTTGGGCTTTTATCAATTTCAAACCGGAAATGATGGTGCTTTGGAAATAGCTCACGAATGTAGATGCCTACATCTTGTAAAGCAAAATTACAATAAAGATAATCAATACTCACCAATTGTTCTTTTGTAATTCCATCAGTATATTCTATGTTTTTTGGATGAGTTACAAGAACTAACTCATCGGTACGAAAAGAACGGCATTCAAAGTATTTTTTATTCACCGGTATATAGGTAAATGCGAGGTCGATTAATTGATCTTGAAGCATTTGAACTAACGTAAAGGAGTGGTCAATCGTAACCCTCATCGATACATCAGGGTGATTTACAACAAAGGAGCGTATCGGCTCATATAGATGACACTCATATACCGTATTGGTAGTACCGATACGCAGTGCGGCACGAAATGAATTTTGCGTGCTGAATTCCTGTATCATAGTCTCTTCAAGCTCGACGATCCGTTTCGCATATTCTAAAAATATTTCCCCATCTTTTGTTAAAGTGAGATTATTACGTTCCCGAAAGAATAATTTTTTTCCCAATTCTTTTTCTAACTCCATGATGCGGTTTGTTACTGTCGACTGGGCAACAAATTGCTGCTCTGCGGTTTGGGTAAAATTTTTTATTTTTGATAACAAGAGAAAGGTTTTTAAATTTTGTGTTTCCATCATGCTCTCCCTTCTGCTGCAATAGTATACACTAATCTCTTCCGGCCATTTGCCTCGTCATGCATCAGATAGGTTAAGTATAATATGTTCTCAAGATACAGTCAATTGGCTTTCGAATTTCTAAATTAGTCACGGTATGGCTCATTCAGATTTTGAAGATGTGGCCGCAGACGAGTGCAAATGATTTCCCCATATTAAGAAATGATTGTTACAATCTATATTAATTGAGGATACTATGGCCTAGTAATCATATAGAAAAACGGTATAATTTTTACCATATTTATGTTATAATATCAAATAGGAAAATATCTTTGTTACTCAAAAGATAGTAACAAAGAACTGCAAGAAAGGAAGGTTTTGGTTATGAAAAATATTGCAATTTTAGGTGCTGGAAGAATAGCCAAGATGATGGCTCAAACTGTAAATGGAATGAAGGAGGTAAATCTATATGGTATTGCTTCCAGAGACATTAATAAAGCAGAAGAGTTTGCGAAGGAATTTAGCATAGCGCATGCCTATGGTTCCTATGAAGAGATGTTAAAGGATCCGAATATAGATTTAGTGTATATTGCAACACCACATTCTCATCACTATGAACAAGCAAAATTATGTATACAGAATGGGAAGAATGTCTTATGTGAGAAAGCATTCACAGCGAATAAAAAACAAGCAGAAGAAGTTCTGTCTTTCGCGAAAGAAAAAGGGCTGTTAATCACGGAGGCAATTTGGTCTCGTTATATGCCAATGGCTCAGACGATAAAAGAGGTTATGGAAAGCGGAATTATTGGAAGTCCGACTTCCTTAATTTCAACGTTTGGTGCACCGGTGAGTGAGAAGCCAAGACTTAAAGAACCTGCGCTAGCCGGCGGAGCATTGCTTGACCTTGGAATTTATCCTCTGACATTTGCATTGATTGCATTTGGTCATGAAATATCGGATATTAAAACTTCTGCTGTACTAAGTGATGCTGGTGTAGACGAACAGCATAGCATTATTCTGACTTATCAAGATGGTAAGATTGCAACCCTTTACAGCTCTATGATTAGTGCAATGGAATCAAAAGCCATTGTTTATGGAACGAAAGGCTATCTAAAAATCCAAGGTATGACAAATTATGAGAGAATTGAAGTATATAATGCAAGCCGTGAGTTAATAAAAACGATAGAGAGACCGGAACAAATTACCGGATATGAGTATGAAGTGATGGCAGCTCTCAAAGCGATATCGGAAGGTAAATTAGAATGTCAGGAGATGCCGCATATGGAAACGCTTCGAGTG
Source organism: Bacillota bacterium (assembly GCA_023457255.1). Taxonomy (GTDB): domain Bacteria; phylum Bacillota; class Clostridia; order Lachnospirales; family Lachnospiraceae; genus Lachnoclostridium. The sequence goes on from JAEWMB010000042.1 coordinate 65,444, forward strand.
ATGGAACTTATGGACGGCCTTAGGGCTAGATGGGGCGTACATTATCCTTTCGAATCCTAATAGAATAGGAGAGATATGATTGACAGAGAAAAATTTGATGTAATAAAAGGAAAGTTAAGAGACTTTAAGTATCATTCGCTAGAGTATATAGAATATGAATCTATAGCGGATTACAATATTATAAAAGACGATGAAGAAGGCCTTATATTATTTGGCAGACAAGCTGAAATCGGTAAATACGAGGTTCACTGGGCGGTAAACCAAGTGGAGATTCTCATAGAGCAGGTCAGAAAATTAGGAAAAGATATTTTAGTAACCTTTCTACCATTAGAATGGAGAGACTATCTTGTTAATGAAGGCTTTTATGAGTATGGATTTTTAAGAGAATATTGGATAGAGCAAATAGACAAGGTGGATACCGGAGGAATACAGATTAAGTACCTTGGAGAAAATCGTGAGAAAGAAGCCTCCAAAGTAACTTATTCCTGCCGGTGGCAGAGCAGAGAGTTCCGTGGAGAGAGTGAAGAATGGATAAAACAATGGCTTAATGGAACATGCACTGATGCGGTTAGCTGCAGCAAAACCAATATTCTAATTCACGAAGAAGCTGGAATTCTTGCCGGAATCGTATGTGTTGCTATCTACGGAGGGAACTCGGTACGGGGAAAAGTTGTCTGGGTTCGTGAACTTGCAGTTAATCCGAAATTCCAAGGAAGAGGAATAGGGCAGAATTTGATATTACAAGCGCTTGCTTATGGAAAAGAGCAAGGGGCGGTCCGTTCTTTTCTTATGGCGGATGAGTTAAATGAGCCAGCAAAGCATGTGTATGAAAAGACCGGATATGTCGGCAGTGAAACGGAAATCCAGTTGGATATGATTTATGGCACAAGTTGAGAGGCGCTATTTTACTTTCGGTGTATTATTTTTCACGGTATGTCCGGCGTTTAGACTTGTATAAATAGCCTGGGAAGCTGTTACACCAAAAATCTTATTCCAAGTAATGCTGCAGTTTTTAGTGGTTGAATGAAGGTAAAGACCATTCTTGGCGGTAACTTTTATTGTATTCATGTAAATTTTCAGATTCTTGGTATTGGAAACCCCAACTCCACCATAATAACTGCCTTTTGCTCCTGCTTTACTTATCTGATTCCAGTATAGATTCCCTGAATCACTATGGTCAATGCAAATCGAATAGCGATAGGTATCAGTGATATAGTTACTGCCAACGTAACAGGCAGGAGAATATTCTATAAAAATACCATAACGGGCGGTTTTCATGATGTGATTCTTTTTTATGGAAACCTTCGATAAGGGTCTGCTTTTACTGCCAATAATGCGAATGCCGTCTCCCCAGGAAAGGGTAGAGCCTGATAACGATTGTCTCATATTCTTTATGGTGTTTCCTTCAATTACAATGTAATAATTCTTAGGGAGCGGCTGTTTTTTCGTACTAGGCAGAGCAGGCAGATAATTGGTGGCTTCATTAGAAAATATAGTATAAACGAGTACACCGACAGCAGCTCTTTCTATCGTATTATTTTTTATGCTGGCATTTACATAGTTATAGGCTTTAATGCCGGCTTCCATAAGATCATGGAGTTTATTATCCTCAATTGTTATGTTGGTATGAAAAACTCCTTGAACAGAAGTATGAGAACCAATACCGCGTGGATAGTTGTAGATTTCATTGTTTCTTATTGTAATTGTATTACATGGCAGATCGTCATATACAATTAAGCCGGCCTGCATGGAAGGAACGATGATACTGTCATGGACAATATCCAGTTGGATTGCCTCCTTTAATGTAGTACCGTTATAACCATAGAGCGTACAACTTTCTATCGTACCATTTTTAACACCAGCCAAAGTGATAAGGTGGCTCTTATCTGGTACATTACGGATGATTGCGTTTTTAATAGTAATATTAGCGGCATGAATAAATCGAAAGCTTTCTGTGCCTTTATTGTAACCGGCAATCTTAGAGGAATCCCAGATACCGCCGTCGATCGTAATATTCTCTGAAGTTGTATAACCGCCGTTATCCTTGCTCATATCATTTGCAAGCAGGGCTCCGCGTTGGTGATTCTTCATTAATTTGGCTCCGGCAGAGGCGACAATCGTAGTATTGGAATAGATTCGGAGCTCATGCTCTAACAGGTAAGTACCATTCGGTATATGTACGGTTAGATTGTAACCGTTATCCTTGTTATAATCTAATATTTGCTGAATTTCTTTTGCTGCTGCATTTGCAGGTATGGTAACATCCAGATCAATTCTTTTTGCACCTAACCTAACGGATATCTCAGGCGATACCTTATTAGTAAGGAGAGAAGAGGTTGAGGGAGAGGGTGCAATATAGGAAGCAGCGTGAACTGCGTGGATAGTATCGGCATAGACAAATCCAGATAGAACTAGAGCAATCGACAGGGCGCAAAACGTTACGTTATATTTCATATACATTACCATTCTTTCGTATTTTAAATATCTTAAGTATTTCATAAAAGTACGACAAAAAGGAGTCAAAAAGAGTACAACTTTTTGTCCATCGAGCTAGAAGCAAAATGAAATACTATTGTAACATTTCTAATTCCAATATTCCATTGACTTTTACTGGGTAATTTCTAGAATTGGAAGGATACAATGAAACACAGAACTATAAAAAGCGATAGATGTTTGGTTCTATTTTGTTTATAATAGCCGTATACTTCAAAATGAGAAAGGAGAGCGTAGCAAAAACCTACAGGAGTTTTTAGAGGTAACTTCCCTTAAAACGTTACGCTGCGGAATACAGGATATGAAAGGAACATTTTACGGAGTCGGGGTCGGACCGGGAGATCCCGAATTAATGACTCTAAAGGCTGTACGCATTATAAAGGAGTGCGATATTATTGTGAACCCAAGCTCCAATAAAGATACCTGTCTGGCATATCAGATTGCCAGTCAAGTGGTTTCTATGGAGAAAAAAATAGTACTGGAAGTTAATTTACCTATGACGAAAGATAAGAATCTATTAAAGGAAACCTATGACTTGGCTGCGGAGAGGATACTTCCGTTTTTAGAAAGCGGAAAAGATGTCGCAATGCTAACAATTGGAGATCCAACGATCTATTCCACTATTATCTATATTCAAGATAGAATAGAGAAATCAGGTTTTGAAACAAGGATAATTAATGGTGTAACCTCATTTTGTGCTGCAAGTGCCGTTTTAAATCAAAGTCTAGCCGAACGGGAGGAATCACTGCATATATATCCAGGCTCCTATGATATTAAGGAAGCCTTATCTCTCTCCGGAACAAAGGTTTTTATGAAATCAGCCAGCAAATTTCATGAGGTGAAAGAACAGCTTAAGGATTTGCCTTGTGAGTTTAGCATGGTAGAAAACTGTGGATTAGAACAGGAATGTATGATCAAAGGAATTGGGAACTTTCCGGAAAAATCGTCATACTACACGATAATCATAGCAAGAGAAAAATAGCAAGAAAAATAATATCTGAAAAATATAATCCCTGAAAAAGAAAATAATTCTAAATAAAAACCAGAATTAAAAAGAATTTTGTAGTTTTGAATAAATAAATTTCGTAAGGTACTTTACTTATGAGCATATTTTCGATATAATAAAACGGATATAATTTCCATATATATTTATTTTCACTGGAAATTATGCCTGACTGACAGGAGGTATCTTTATGCCGCGAACTGCACAGGTATAAAGATTTATGTAATGAAATTCTATCTTGACAATATAATGTAGAGAGGTGCCTTGGCATAGAATTTATGTTCAAGGATAATAGGGAAATGGGTGAGAAACCCATGCGGTCCCGCCGCTGTAATGGAAGAGCATACTTCACTTACCAATGTAAGAAACGTCACTGAGGAATCGGGAAGACTTAAGTATGTGCAGAAGCCAGAGCCAGAAGACCTGCCTCACTACGGGATATTACACAAGGCTACGGTGAATAGCTGGTGTAGAAAAGAAGCTCATATAGAGTTTTTTTTGTTATGCCTTTATGCTATTTTGCGTAAAGGTATTTTTTATTTGCAAAAAAGTTCTCAGAGAGTTTTTCTTATAGCTTAAATCATAACTTACTGTATTAAGGAATATGATTTTTGCTTTGTGTAAGTAAGGGAAAAGATAGGAGACAATTTATGTCAGATGAAAGTTCTATCAAGGATTGAAAGGAGGGTAGTAGAACCAAATATCTTTAGGAAGTTGTATCTTATATCGTTACATAAAAATATCAATTATTATGAAAAGGCGAAAAACGTCAGAATCGAGGTTATCATGAGACAAAGAAAAATGATTCTTTTTATAGCACTTCTTTGTATTCCATTTGCAGTGAGTCGTTCGGTAAATGCGATGCACATTATGGAGGGGTACTTACAGCCAAAATACTGTATTGCCTGGGGAATCTTGTGTATTCCATTTCTGCTTGCGGGCTTTTTATCCCTAAAAAAATTAGTTTCAGAACATAAAAAGGCAATCATTATGTTAGCCATGTCGGGGGCCTACACGTTTGTTTTATCAGCCCTTAAGCTGCCATCGGTGACAGGCAGCAGCTCTCATCCTACTGGGACAGGTTTCGGTGCTATTTTACTGGGACCTTCCATTATGAGTATTCTAGGGATTATTGTTTTATTATTTCAAGCGTTGTTATTGGCTCATGGCGGTTTAACTACGCTTGGGGCAAACACGTTTTCCATGGCAATTGTAGGTCCGTTTGCAGCCTACGGAATCTACCGTTTAAGCCGTAAATGTAAGGTAAATAAGATGGTTGCGGTATTTTTAGCAGCAGCAATTGGAGACTTGATTACCTATGTAGTGACAGCTTTTCAATTGGCTTTGGCATATCCGTCGGAGGCAGGTGGAATGGGAGCATCGTTTCTTAAATTCTTAGGTATTTTTGCAGTAACTCAAATACCGATTGCTATTATTGAAGGAATCTTAACCGTCATTGTGATTATGGCGTTAGAGAGTTACGCAAGACCGGAACTAAAAGAATTATCCTTTCTAAAGGAGGTGACAGTACATGAGCAGTAAAGGCAAAACAATTATCATTTTATTATTATTATGTATAGTCATTGCCATTTTACCTTTAGCATTGATAAAAGATTCTGAATTTGGGGGAGCAGATGGAGAGGCTTCCGATGTGGTAACAGAAATTCTGGGGATTGAGGAGTATGAACCTTGGGCAAGTCCTATCTATGAACCGCCGGGCGGAGAAACAGAAAGTTTATTATTCTGTATCCAGGCTGCCCTTGGCGCCGGTGTTATCGGATATTCCATTGGAATATTAAAAGAAAGAAATAAGAGGAAAAAAGATGCTGTTGCTGGATAAGCTATCCTATGCTTCTTCGTTACGTAACCTAAATCCATTATATAAGTTATATTTATCTGTGGGTGTGCTGGTGATATGTGTAGCAACACGTTCCATAGCTGTTGGGTTACTGTCATTTCTAGGAATGGGCAGTCTTACTCTATTTTGGAGTAAGACTCCTTTTCGGCATTATTGTTACCTGCTTCGTATCCCCCTTGTTTTTATAGCACTTACTACACTGGGATATATACTGGAAATCAGCTTAGTTCCTGCAGGTGATGTTAGTATCAGGATCGCGTGGTTTTATGCCGGATATTTTTATAGTTCCATTTATAAGGGGATACAAATCTTTGTCACTGCAATGGGGGCGATATCCAGTATGTATTTCTTATCCTTGACTACGCCAATGCTTGATTTTTTAGTATCGCTTCGTAAGCTTCATTGTTCAAAATTAATGATTGAGTTGATGTTACTTCTCTATCGTTTTGTGTTTCTTATTTTTGAAATTGTAAATGCAATCCATATTTCGCAGGTATGCCGCCTTGGTAACCGGAATATGAAAATATCATTGAAATCAATGGGACAAATGTTAGCGATGACATTAGTGCGGGCATTGCGGCAATCAGACCATCTATATAATGCGATGGAGTCGAGAGGCTTTGACGGAGAGATAAGGATTCTTATACCGGCTTATCAAATAAAGAAACGATATGTTGCCGGAGCAGCTTTTTTTCATTTATGTTTATTATTAACTGCGATTATGTGAGGGAAAAGAGATGGATGAGTACATGATAGAGGCAAGAGAGGTTAGTTATTCCTATGAAAACCAAGTAAAAGCGCTGAAAGAAGTAAATTTTTGCATTAAAAAAGGAGAAAAAATTGCATTGATAGGTGCTAACGGATCTGGAAAGTCTACACTTTTTCTGTGCCTTAACGGAGTGTTAAAGCCACAGTCCGGTGAAATTCTTTATTGTGGAAAACCATTTGATTATAAAAAGCAGAGTTTATTGGAGCTTAGAAGTAATGTGGGAATTGTGTTTCAAGAGCCGGATAATCAATTATTTTCCGCAAGTGTTTACCAAGAGATTTCGTTTGGGCCGCTCAATTTAAGATTAGCCCCATCGGTCGTAAAACAGCGGGTGGATGAGATTATGAAAGTTCTTCATATCGAAAAGTTAAAGGATCGTCCAACCCAGTACTTAAGCGGCGGAGAAAAAAAGAGAATCACAATAGCGGATATCTTGGTAATGAATCCGGAAGTAATCTTATTTGATGAACCTGTTTCGGCACTTGATCCAAAGCATACCGAATTAGTATATGAAATCATTGATAATCTAAGTAAATCCGGTATCACGGTACTAATCTCAACACATGATATAGATCACGCGTACAAGTGGGCAGACCGGATATTCGTCTTTCACGAGGGAAGGATCGTAGGAGATGGTACTCCGCAAGAGATTTTTAAGCAAGAAGAGATACTATCTAGGGCAAATTTAAAGAAGCCCTATCTAATAAAACTTTATGAGATGCTGCAGAAAGAAGGAATTATGGATACTGAGGGAGTGCTTCCAAAATCTATGGAGGAATTCGTTCAATCGATAAAAAGAACAAAAGGTTTGATGAAAGAAAAATACTGATTATAAATTGTGATTAGGAGCGGGATGAGATAATCAGGAATTAAGAATAATTTAGGTTAGAGAGGGAAGATACCTTCCGGTATCCAAAGAATAACACAGGTAGGAGGACATAATAGGTATTCTAAATCAAGAAGGAACAGGTTAAAAGTGGAGAATAGGTATTCTAAATCAAGAAGGATACAGGTTAAAAGTAGAGAATAGATATTCTAAATCAAGAAAGATATAGGTTAGAGTAGAACATAGATATTCTAAAGTAGAGAATGAGAATAGCAAGGAGATAAAAATAGAATATGAGTAAAAAAGCGATCCTGCTTGTTAGCTTTGGCACAAGCCATCTGGATACCAAAGTGAAAACGTTAGATGATATCGTGAAGAAGGTCACAGGTTATTTTGCAGATTATACTATTTATGAAGCTTATACAAGTAGTATCATCATAAATATTCTAAAGGTTAGAAATCAGATATCCGTTGATACGGTGGAAGAGGCATTAGAGAAGATATTGGAAGATGGAATCAATGAGCTTATTGTTCAGCCAACTCACTTATTAAACGGTATTGAGTATGAAATTATCGAACGTATCATGAAGCAGTATCAGACCAGATTTCCTAAGCTGCTTCTTGGGGCACCAATCCTTACAGCTACACAAGATTATCACTATATTGCAGAACATTTTCCGAAGGTACTGCCTAAGTTTAAAGAAAAAGAAGCGATTTTACTAATGGGGCATGGCACAAGCCATTATGCAAACTCTGCTTATGGAGCATTGAATGATATGTTACAAACCAGAGGTTATGGCTATATCTATGTTGGCACAGTAGAGGCGTATCCGAATCTTTCCGACTTAATCCGCCGGATTCAGCATAAGGGCTATAGAAAAGTATACCTGACTCCATTTATGATGGTAGCAGGAGAACATGCAAAAAATGATATGGCCGGCGAGGAAGCTACCTCCTGGGAGAATATTCTTAAGGAAGAAGGATATGAGGTTGAGGTAATTCTTAAGGGACTGGGGGAATATGATTTTATAACCCAGTTGATTTTTCAGCATATCGAAAATGCAAAAGAATTATAAAATAAGGAGATTTTCATGGTTAATTTTGTTGGAGCTGGAAGCGGAGCCGTAGATTTAATTACAGTACGGGGACTGCGCTTATTAGAAGAGGCTGATGTTGTTATTTATACCGGATCTTTGATTAATCCGGAATTATTACAAAGTACAAACAAGGAATGCCTGCTATATAACAGTGCTATGATGACTTTGTCAGAGGTTATTAAAGTGATGCTGGACAATAGGGAGAAAAAAATAGTCAGGCTTCATACAGGGGACCCGAGCCTATACGGTGCAATCAGAGAACAGATGGATCGCTTGAAGGAAGAAGGGATTTCTTATGAAGTCTGTCCGGGAGTTAGCAGCATGTGTGGGGTGGCAGCAGCATTAAAGGCAGAATATACCCTGCCGAATGTATCGCAGACCGTGATAGTTACGAGAATGAGCGGCAGAACAGAGGTACCGGTGAAGGAAAATATTCGTGACTTATCAAAGCACCAGGCTACTATGGTGATTTTTCTTAGTTCTAATCTAACGAAAGAATTAAGCGAAGAATTAATACTGGGAGGGTATGATGAGGATACCCCATGTGCTATCGTCCATAAAGCAACCTGGCCGGAAGAAAAGATAGTCCGTGGTGTAATTAAGAATCTTCATAGTATGGCAGTAGAAGCACAGATATTAAAAACTGCCCTTATTGTTGTAGGTAGATTCTTAGGTGACGATTATCATTTATCAAAGCTCTATGATGAGAACTTTTCAACAGAATATCGTAAGGCAGAAGGAAACTAAATAGATGCTAAGACAGGCTTCTTGCATGATTTATGAAACGGCGAAGCATGCTAAAGCAAACAATTGGGTATACGGAAGGAGAATTTATGCTGTATGTAGTTGGTTTCGGTCCTGGAAAACTTGATTACTTTACCAAGGAGGCACAAGAAGCAATCAAGGAATCCGATTTGATTGTTGGGTATACGACCTATATTGATATTATCCGGGAGTATTATCCGGAAAAACAGCTTTTCCATACTCCCATGAAAAAAGAAGTGGAGCGATGCAGATATGCAATCGAAGAGGCCCTAAAAGGAAGGACGGTTGCAATCATATCCAGCGGAGACAGCGGAGTTTATGGACTTGCCGGGTTAATTTATGAATTGTCTGCCGAGTATCCGCCGATTGATATAGAGATAATTGCCGGAGTAACCGCAGCGTTAAGCGGAGGAGCGATTCTTGGAGCACCATTAACTCATGATTTTGCGGTGATAAGTCTCAGTGATTTACTGACTCCTTGGGAGTTAATTAAAAAAAGAATTGAATTAGCTTCTGAAGCTGATTTTGTAATTAGTCTATATAATCCTGCCAGTAAAAAAAGAGCGGATTATTTAAAGTACGCATGTGAGTATATGCTGCGGTACAAGTCAGATGATACGGTTTGCGGCTATGTAAAAAACATCGGTCGTCTTGGACAAGAGGCGGTCATCTGCACGCTGAAGGAATTAAAGGATAAGACGGTTGACATGTTTACAACGGTATATATCGGAAATTCAAAGACAAAAGTTATTCAAGGTAAGATGGTGACGCCAAGAGGCTATAAAATCTCATAAAAATAAATACGGACTAAATGCTTGTTTCCTTTGCAGATTTTCTATTATCTATGAGGAAGAATAGCAAAAGGGGGGATGTAGGATAGATTATAAAGAGATGCCTTATCAAAGTACCAGGGTTTTAATCGCCGGAACCAATAGCGGATGTGGTAAAACAACAATAACTTGTGGCATATTAAATGCCCTTAAATTAAGGGGATATTCTCTTTCTTCTTTCAAATGCGGACCTGATTACATTGACCCAATGTTTCATTCCCGCGTAATAGGAGCAAAGAGCTCAAATCTTGATCTGTTTTTTTGCCGCGAAGATTTAGTTAAGGGCCTGTTATATGAGCGGTCTAAGATGAGTCAAATAGCTGTAATAGAAGGTGTTATGGGCTATTATGACGGAAGCATGGTAAAAGGAATGGAAGGAAGTTCCTATCATATTGCATCGGTTACAAAGACACCCGTGATTCTTGTATTTAACTGCAAAGGAATGGCAAACAGTATACTTGCCATGGTGAAGGGATTCCTAACCTTTGAGCCGGAGCGCCGGGTGGCCGGAATTATTTTAAATCAAATTGCGGAGAGTGTTTTTCCGGTAATAAAAGCAGAAATTGAAAAAGAGTTTGGCAGCAAAGTGGCTGTACTTGGAGGAATCCCAAAGTTACCACAGGAATGTCAATTTGAAAGCAGGCATCTGGGGCTTATTACGGCAGATGAGATTAAAGGGCTGCAGGAAAAACTAAATCTGCTTTCCAGTATCCTGGAAAAGCAGATTGACATGGAGCAATTGATTCGTATCGCTAACCAGGCAGAACCAATTATGATTCCTGCCAATTGGCTTGGAATTACAGAACATGCTATAACGGTAAATATTGCAGTCGCTTATGACAAAGCGTTTTGTTTTTATTATCCGGAAAACTTAAGCCTGTTAGAAACCTTTGGGGCAAAGCTGCATTATTTTAGTCCGATAGCAGATAAAAAGTTACCGGAAGGTATGGATGGACTTATCCTTGGCGGAGGGTATCCGGAGCTTTATAAAAAGGAATTGTCTGAGAATGAAGAAATGAGAGAGTCCATTAAACTAGCATTAAAGCAAGGCCTGCCGTGCATAGCAGAATGCGGCGGTTTTATGTATCTGAATCAAGAAATTGAAGGAGAAGAAATGGTAGGATACCTAAGCGGTCGCTGCCGAAACCAAAACAAGTCGGTACGGTTTGGCTATGTAATTCTAAAGGCAAACAAAGACCAGCTTTTAATGAAAGCAGGAGAGGAAATCCGAGGTCATGAGTTCCACTACTATGATTGTACTGAAAACGGAGTCGATTTTACCGCCACAAAGAAAAATGGAGCGAATTGGGAAACCGGTATTTCAAATGGCAACCTCTATGCAGGATATGTGCATTTGCATTTCTACAGTAACATAAATGCGGCAAGAAACTTTATCTCCCGCTGTGCTATCTATAAGGAATCTGCAGTACATCAGCCATCAAGGGAAAAATCGTAGAAAAATAGGCATGCACTAGAGGTAAGGTATTAATTATAAGAGAGTTTTTAATCGTTAGCAGTACGGTATTGCAAGAAGTGGTATGCATTTGATATTAGCGGGAGGTCTTTCTTCAAGCTTGCATAATTTATCTTCTGACATAGTATTGGCAGAAAGTTTTAAGAGGAATGGAGTAGATGATGATTCATTTAAGACCAATGGAAATTGAAAGCAGGAGTTTCGAGATGATAACGGAAGAATTAGATGAGAAAAAGATAGTGCTAAAATCCTCCGAAGAAGCAATAATTAAACGGGTTATTCATACTTCTGCGGATTTTGATTACGCTAAGAACCTATGCTTTTCCGAAGGTGCGGTTGAGATTGCATTAAATGCACTTCGTAATGGATGTGATATTGTAACTGATACGGAGATGACGAAATCCGGTATCAATAAGACTATTTTAGCTTCTTTAGGCGGTTCTGTACATTGTTTTATGGGGGATGAGAAAGTCGCCGCAATTGCAAAGGAACGGGAAACCACAAGGGCGGCGGTATCGATGGAGGCAGCAAAAAACTTACCAAAGCCATGTATCTTTGCCATAGGAAATGCTCCTACCGCACTACTAAGACTGGAGGAACTTATCAGCAAGGAGGGCTATCAGCCTGTATTAATCATTGGTGTTCCGGTTGGATTTGTGAATGTTGTGGAAGCAAAAGAATTAATCATGACAACGAATGTACCTTATATTGTTGCAAGAGGAAGAAAGGGTGGAAGTAATGTAGCGGCAGCCATATTAAATGCCTTACTCTATCAAATAAAGCGATGATGAACGTTGAGATTAGAAAGGATCTAAAAAGGCTTCGCTGCGGTTATACTACGGGTTCTTGTGCTGCGGCAGCAGCGAAAGCTGCGCTTTTGATGCTTCATACGAAGAAAGATATCGGTTCGGTTTATCTGCTTACTCCGAAGGGATTGGGGCTTACGTTACCCGTTTTTGATATTGCCCGTGAGGAGAATAGTGTTTCCTGTGCCATACAAAAGGATGCGGGAGATGATCCGGATGTGACAAACGGTATGTATATCTATGCCAAAGTTACTTTAACCGATAAGGAGGAAGGAACTACACGTTTTACATCCGGCAAAGCCAAGCCGGAGGATAAAGGTAAGATTATATTACGAGGCGGACAAGGAATTGGCAAAGTTACAAAACCGGGACTTGACCAGCCGATAGGAGAAGCAGCGATTAATTCAGTCCCGCGCAGTATGATTACGAGGGAGGTACTTGAGGTAAATGAAGAGTACGGATATCTTGGCGGAGTAGACATTGAAATTTATGCCCCGGAAGGGGAAGAGAGGGCAAGGAAGACCTTTAACTCACAGCTTGGAATCCTTGGAGGAATTTCGATTCTTGGTACTACCGGAATTGTGGAACCCATGAGCGATAGTGCGATTGTAGATACCATTCGGATTGAATTAAACCAGAAGAAGGAAGAGGGAATTAAAGGGATTATCCTAACGCCTGGGAATTATGGAGAAGATTTCGTAAAAACGAGTCATGAGATCTCACCTCAGCTTATAATAAAATGCAGTAATTTTATTGGGGAAGCATTTGATTTTGCAGTAGAACTAGGGTTTAGGGATGTCTGTCTGGCAGGACATATCGGGAAGCTGATTAAGGTAGCAGGAGGTATGCTAAATACACATTCCAGATACGGAGACTGCAGAGCAGAGATATTTGCTGCCCATGCCGCTGCTTGTGGGCTGCCGCAGAAGGAGGTAATGAAAATCCTTGAAAGCGTAACAACGGAAGAGATGATTACGATCGTAAAGCAGCACGAGGAGGAGTACTCTACACCGCTTCTTGATACTTTAATACAAAAGCTTTTAACAAAGATAGCTTATCAGCTAGACCGAAGAGCCGGTCAAAAGGTAAGAATCGGAGTAATGACGTTTTCCTCAAAATATGGGTATCTGGGAGAAACCAAAGATTTTTCTAAGATACTATCAGCAATTACAGTGTAAACGCAGAAAGGATTCTAACATGAAGATAGCCATATATGCATTTTCAAGACAGGGGTGCAGTGTCGCAAATACAATAAAAGAACAATATGTGAGTGAGGTTTACACGGTAGAGCGGTTGGCAGGGGAATTTTCTTTTCTACCGATAGAAAAAGGAATTATGGTATCGGTAGGTCAATGCTTTAGACAGGCTGATGCTTTGATTTTTATCGGAGCCTGTGGAATAGCAGTGCGGGCGATTGCTCCTTACGTAAAGAGTAAAGCAGCAGACCCGGCAGTTATCGTAATTGATGATCAAGCTATCCATGCAATTTCCCTTTTATCCGGCCACCTTGGCGGTGCTAATGAGTTAACGATAGAACTGGCAGCCTTACTTGGAGCAACCCCCGTTATTACGACAGCAACCGATGTGAGCGGAAAATTTTCTGTGGATGATTTTGCGAGGAAACATGGTTGTATTTTAGATAATCTATCGCTGGCAAAAGAGGTTTCGGCAAGAATACTAAATGAAGAGATTCCGTTTCTTAGTGACTTCTCCTATCCCAAGGAATTACCGGTTGGGTTGAAGGTTTGGACAGATAGATTAAAAGTACCGGCGGAGGAACTTGGAATTTATCTGACCTATCAGAAAAGAACCCCATTTGATAAGACACTTCGGATAATCTACCCATCCCTGCACCTTGGGATTGGATGTCGGAGAGGGACTTCACTTGAGGCGATACAGGAGCTGCTTAACGAAGTTTTTTTAAATTATGAACTGGAGCAAAGGGCAATCAAAAGTATTTCCTCCATTGATTTAAAAAAAGAGGAAAAAGGTATGATTGCATTGGCGAATCGCTGCCTGGTTCCCTTTGTATGCTATTCTTCTGAGCGTTTACAGGAAGCCCCGGGTGAGTTTACGGCTTCTGATTTTGTGGAGTCTGTCACAGGAGTCGATAATATCTGCGAAAGAGCTGCGGTATTATCCTCCGGCAGTAAGGAACTTATCGTGAAGAAAACAGCAAAGCATGGCGTTACAATTGCAGTTTCAAAGGAGGAATTTCGTTGGTAAGGATTGGTGTATTTGCAGGCACAACAGAAGGGCGGAATATTGTAAATTATTTGATAAACCAAGGGGTTAATGTAACTGCTTTTGTAGCTACCGAATATGGGGAATCACTCTTAAATACAAGTGAGGCAGTGGTTCACTGCGGCAGAATGAATCAAGAGGAGATGGAAATCGTAGTGAGGGAGAATAAGTTTTCCTTGGTTATTGATGCCACTCATCCGTATGCTCAGATAGCAACAAAGCATATTGTCTTAGCTTGTGAAAATTCAAATATAAAATACCTTCGGTTGTTACGAAGAAGTGACCTGTCAGAACAGGAAAGTTTTGAGAGTACGGATGAAATAATTCATTATCTAAATGATTTGGAAGGAAATATTTTATTAACAACAGGCAGTAAGGAGCTAAAGGAGTATTGCAGAATAAGAAATTTTAAAGAACGTCTCTACGTAAGAGTATTGCCTATGGAGGATTCTCTGAAAATCTGTTCGGATTGTGGAATTATGCCTTCTCACATTATTGCAATGCAGGGGCCATTTTTGGAAGAGTTTAACCGCAGCCTGATTAAGATGTATCATATTTCTTATTTGGTTACGAAAGATTCCGGAATACAGGGAGGTTTTCAAGAAAAAATATCAGCCGCGAAAGAAGAGGGGATCAAAGCCCTTGTCCTAAGAAGACCTGTGAAAGAGCAGGGATATTCCTTTGAGGAGATGGTGGAATACCTAAAGAACACATTTCAATTACACTTAAAACCAAGGTTTTCTATTATAGGAATAGGAACAGGGGCAAGGAAGCTGCTGACCATGCAAGCCGTCGAGGCTTTGAAACAAAGTGACTGCGTCATCGGTGCTAAACGTATGGTAGAAGCAGTATCAACGTATGCAAAGAACTCCTACCACGAATATGTTCCTAAGAAGATACTGGAATTTGTTAAGGCTCATCCGGAGTATCGGCAATATGCAATTGTTTTATCCGGAGATATTAACGTATACAGTGGTGCCAAAAAACTTCGCACTGCACTAAAAGACTACGAGATAGAACCGGTTTGTGGTATCAGCAGTATTACATACTTTTTATCTAAGCTTAATGAATCCTTGGAGAATGTAACCTTGTTAAGTCTTCATGGAAGAGAAGGAGCTTTGATTTCAACGGTACGCACGATGCAAAAAGTGGTGGTATTACTTAGCAAAGAGAATTCGATTCGAGCAGTGTGTGAGAAGTTATGTGAATATGGGTTAGGTAAAGTGAAGGTTACTCTTGGAGAACGCTTATCCTATGAAGAGGAAAGAATTGTAAAAGGAACTGCAGAGGATTTTCAGCATATCATAACGGACCCTTTATGCTTAGCGTATATTTATAATGAAGATTACGAACAGACAATAACGCCTGGTATTCCTGAGGAGCACTGGATTCGAGGCAATATTCCAATGACGAAAGAAGAAGTCAGAACAATCTCTTTGTCAAAGCTAAAGTTAAAAAAAGATGCAGTACTTTATGATATCGGAGCGGGTACAGGCTCTGTTGCAATTGAAGCGGGGCGTTTCCTGTCGGAGGGAAAAGTATATGCTATTGAAAAGGAAGAAGAGGGAATTTCATTAATAAAAGCCAATCAAAAAAAATTTATGACGGACCAGGTTATCCCGGTGCATGGTATGGCTCCTGAGGCATTCGCTTCTTTAGAGGCACCAACACATGCATTCCTTGGAGGTACCAATGGAAAACTGAAAGCTATTATAGACGCACTGCTTGCTAAGAATCCGAAAGTGCGGCTGGTAATTACAGCCGTTAGTTTGGAGACAATTGCTGAGGCTGTGACTTGTTTGAAGGAATTTAATTTTGGAGAATCTGATGTAGTCACACTCTCAGTCAGCAAAGCTAAAAAATTAGGTTCGCATCAGCTCATGCTTGGACAAAATCCAATTACTGTATTTACTTGTCAGTATCCAAGGAATACAATAGAGAAAGTAAAGTATAAAGTAGGAAGGATATAACATGGAGCGAAAAATTGATTGCAAACTTATCATAAGTCGGCTGAATAAAAAAGAGTTTAGCGAAATGGAAGAAAGAAAAAACGAAGCGAAAAAATACTGGGATAAGATAGCAAAACCGCTCTATGGACTAGGGTATCTGGAGGATGCGATTGCAACATTAGTTTCTGTCAATCCTAAGATTACGCTTAAGAAGCGCTGCTGTTTGGTTTTTTGTGCAGACAATGGAATTGTAGCGCAGGGCGTTACCCAAACCGGAAGTGAAGTAACGGCGGTAGTAGCCAGGAATATGCTTCATGGAAGGGCAAGTATCAATCATTTTGCCAAGGTAGCAAATACAGAAGTTATTCCGGTTGATGTCGGTATGCTTACAGAAGTTGATGGAATGCGTAAGGTAAAGACAAGAAGAGGAACCAGGGATTTTTCTATAACGGAAGCCATGACAGAAGATGAGCTGTGGGGGAGCCTTGAGGCTGGTATTTTGTTAGTGAAGGAATGCAAAGAATCAGGTTATGAAATCATTGCTACTGGGGAGATGGGAATTGGGAATACGACAACCAGCAGTGCTGTTACAGCCGCGCTCCTTCAAGTACCTGCAAGGGATGTAACGGGAAAAGGTGCCGGACTTAGTAAGGAAGGAATTTTTCATAAGGCAAAGATTATAGAGAAGGCAATTACCCTTCATAATTTAAAGCCGGATGAACCTCTTGGAATCTTAAAAAAGGTAGGAGGATTTGATTTGGCAGCCATGGTCGGTGTCTTTCTTGGAGGAGCATTTTTTGAAGTACCTATTATCATTGACGGCTTTATTTCATCAGTGGCAGCACTGCTTGCAGCCAGGTTATGTGAATCCTGCAAATATACAATGGTAGCTTCCCATCAGTCAGGAGAACCGGCAGCACAAAGGATACTTGATGAATTAAATCTTAATCCAATCATCCAGTGCCGTCTTTCTTTAGGAGAAGGAACAGGAGCAGTTGCGGTTATGCCGTTATTAGAAATGGCACTAAGTGAATACCGCAGTATGCCAACCTTTACACAGATACAAATTAAGGAGTATAAACCATTATGAGATATTTAATCACCGGAGGCAGTGGAAGCGGCAAGTCTGCCTATGCAGAAGAGATGGCTTCCACTCTTGACCTGCCTGTGTACTATCTGGCAACGATGCAAGCGTACGGAGAAGAAGGAAAGAAGCGTGTAAAGAGGCATCGCCTGCTGCGAAGCGGAAGAAACTTTCATACGATTGAGAAATCCCTAGCAGTAAATAAAGTAACCATTCCGAAAGAAAGTGTTGTGTTACTGGAATGTTTATCGAACCTTCTGGCGAATGAAATGTTTGACCCTATGGGAATTGGACCAGATGGGCTAGTGGATTGGGTGTTAAGACAAGTGAAGCTGCTTTCTGAAACAACAACACACCTCATCGTTGTTTCCAATGATATCGGCTTTGATGGAATCGGTTACGACGAGGGTACTGCCTTATATATCAAAGCGCTTGGAGAACTTCATGCAAGGCTAGGAGAAGAGTTTGAGCATGTAATTGAAGTAGTTTGTGGAATTCCTTTGTTTCACAAAGGAGAAGAAAAGAATTGATAGCAATTTATAATTCTACGTTTAGAAAAAAGATTTAGCGAACTATAAAATGAAAAGAATGGCATATCAATAAAAGGTGCAGCAGCGCCAGAAGAGGGGGGTTATTATGAAGTGGTTAAATTCCTTATGGATTGCATTTAGCATGTATTCAAAGGTTAGAGTTCCCAGAAAAGAATGGGAAGAATCGTCCATGCAATATGCGATTTGCTTCTTTCCGATGATAGGAGGTGTCATCGGAGGAATATTCTTTCTAACTTATCAGATAGGACATCTTCTTCCTCTTAGTGATATTTTAATAGCGGCTTTGCTGACTGCAATTCCGATTTTGATATCCGGTGGAATTCATATGGATGGTTATTGTGATACCATAGATGCCATTTCTTCTTACCAGCCCCAAGAAAGAAGACTAGAAATTTTAAAGGATCCGCATTCCGGTGCATTTGCAATCATTCGCAGCGGAGTTTATTTTTTATTGTATTTTGGTATGGTTTCGGTATTAACGGTAGAAAGCAGTATTATTATCGCCATATTCTTTGTTGTATCAAGAGCTTTCAGCGGTTTAGCAGTGGTTCGATTTCAGACAGCAAAGCAAAATGGTTTGATCGCAACATTTCAGCAAGCAGCACACAAAAAGAAGGTAACAATTAGTATGGTTCTCTACTTGGTGCTTGCGGCTATTGGTATGTTATTGGTTTCCCCGGTTCCGGCAGCCGTAGGCATGCTGGCTGCTTTGTATTGTTTTTTTCACTATAAGAAGTTAGCGTATCAGTTGTTTGGTGGTACGACAGGAGATTTAGCAGGTTACTTTTTAGTACGTTGTGAATTGATAGCTGGATTGGCTGTTGTAATTACGGAAGGAGTGATGATTTATGGAGCTGGTCATTGGTGGTAGAGCCTCAGGAAAATTAGAATATACCAAAAAAGTTTCGGGATTACCGATGGATGCGGTTGCAGATGGTGTTATGGATGAGACAAAAGAGATTCTTTATTCTTTACAAGAGGTCATTCGTGACTGGATGAAGATAGACTATCCCTCGCTTACAGAGGAAGAGCTGATAGAGAATTATCTGGAACGGCTTTGCGAATATATAGAGAAAAATCCGAATTGTTTTATTCTCTGCGATGAAGTGGGACTGGGGGTAGTTCCTATGGAAGCTTTTGAAAGAAGTTATCGGGAGGTAGTCGGACGAGTACTTTGTGAGCTTGCAAAGCTGAGCAGAAAAGTACACCGTGTATACTATGGAATTGGAGCGATAATTAAAGATGAAACGAATTGCACTCATTAGGCATGGGTTAACGAAAGGAAATCTTAGCAAATGCTATATCGGCAAAACAGATGAGCCTTTATGCGATGAAGGTATTAAGGAGCTTCTATTAAAAACAGGAAGTAGTTCTTATCCTTCTACAAATAGAATTTATTGCTCTCCAATGCTTCGATGCCAAATGACCGCCAATTTACTTTATCCAAACAGAGAACTTAAGCTGGTATCTGATTTTAGAGAATGTGATTTTGGCTTATTTGAGGGGAAGAATTATGAGGAACTTTCAACAGAGCCATTGTATCAGCAATGGATTGATTCAAATGGAATGATTCCGTTCCCATCCGGAGAATCAAGAGAAGGATTTGAATACCGCTGCAGGGAAGCTTATAAAAATGTGATAAAGGAACTTTATCAAGAGACATCAGCCTCAAATAACAAAATAGATAGAACCGTAAATAGAGAAATAGATAGAAAAATAAATAAGGAAACAGAAGTAAAAGTGAAAAATGAAGCAGAAGTAAGAACTAAATTGGAAGTAAAAAGTGAAGCAGAAGTAAAAGCTGAAACAGAAATAGAAACAGAAATAGAAACAGGGAAAGAAGCGGATGCAGTACTTATCGTGCATGGCGGAACCATCATGGCTATTTTATCCGCTTTCGCGATAGAAAAGAAAGATTATTACGCCTGGGGCTGCGGAAATGGAAATGGATATCTGTTAAACGTTATGGAAGATGGAAGATTGGAAGTAATTACAAAGATTTAAGACAGCACGGATATTTTGGAAGAAGTACTTATTGAGTAAGCATGTTTTCAAGTGTGAGAATAGAAATTAATTCTCACACGCCAGTTTGTGCCTGCGCGCCGCAAAGTTGATAGGAACAAGGTATGTGTGCAAGAATGGAGAATTTTTATGAACTTAACAATAATAGCATTTATCTTAGGGTTTCTCCTGGATTTAATCCTCGGTGACCCTCATTCTATTCCACATCCGGTATGCTTTATCGGAAAGCTGATATCTTTTAGTGAAAAGTACTTGCGAAGATATTTTCCAAAAACAAAGCGTGGTGAATTGATTGCGGGCGGCTTTCTTTGTATTGTAGTACTTAGCATCTCGGGTCTCCTGCCGTTTGTATGTTTGTATCTTGCCGGCTTCCTTCATCCGATTGTAAGGCTTCTTATGGAAACCGTGATGTGTTATCAAATCTTAGCTACCAAATCACTTCGTGTGGAGAGCATGAAAGTTTATCAGGAATTAGGTAAAGAGGATCTTACAAAGGCAAGATATCAGCTTTCCATGATTGTCGGCAGAGACACGGAATCTTTAACGGAGGAAGGGATTATTAAGGCGGCGGTAGAAACTGTGGCAGAAAATACTTCGGATGGAATTATCGCACCAATGCTTTATTTTGCGCTAGGAGGTCCAGTCTTAGGATTTATTTATAAAGCAATTAACACGATGGATTCTATGATTGCCTATAAGAATGAGAAATATCTTTATTTTGGCAGGGCAGCAGCCAGGCTTGATGATACAGCTAATTTCATACCATCAAGGATATCCGCTTTGTTTATGATTTTGTCTAGTGGCATTTGTAAGATATACTACTTTATGTTCTCCTCAAAAAAGGAAGGTAAGATATATTCCATGAAGAGGGCTGCCAAAGCTTTTCTAAAATATCGTTATCAACACGCCAGTCCGAATTCTGCCCAAACGGAAGCAGTTTGTGCAGGAGCCCTTGGGATACAGTTGGCAGGGGATGCTCATTATCATGGAATTCTGCATAAAAAGGAGTTCATTGGTGATCCGATAAGAAAAATCCAAGGTTATGATATCTTTAGAGCTAATGTATTATTATATGTGAGCGCTTTCCTTTGTATGGGTGTCTGCCTGCTTGTAAAAATAGTAATGCTGTAAATGAGCTTCGATTTTGGATATGGGAAGGAAGAGGTAAAGATATGAATTTAAGAGTGTGCAGAAATGAGGTCAAATATGTTATTACATCAGGTAAATCCCCATGGAGGTGATATCTATCGTCATAAGATACAGCTCGATTATTCCGCAAATTTAAATCCTTTTGGTACTCCGCCTATGGTAAAAGAGGCTGTTATTAGGGCAAGTGAATGCCTTTCTCAATATCCGGACCCTTATTGTGAGGAATTAAGACGGGCGATTGCCGGGAAAGAAAACGTACCGATGGAGTTTATACTTTGCGGAAATGGCGCCGCAGAATTAATCTATTCTTATGCGGCAGCAGTAAAACCCCAAAAAGTACTGATTGTCGCTCCAACATTTTGTGAGTATGCGCAGTCTCTAAACAGTCAGGAAACAGAGATTACTTATTATTATTTAAGGGAAGAGGGGGGATTCACTCTTTCTGAGGATATTTTAGATACGGTTACGAAAGAATACGATACTGTTTATTTATGTAATCCCAATAATCCTACCGGAAAGCGTGTTTCTTATGATTTACTGCAAAAACTTCTGATGAGGTGTAAAGAGTACAGTGTCAGACTCTTTGTAGATGAGTGTTTTTTAGAATGGGTAAGTGGTGCGGTTTCTTTGGTTATGAAATGTAAGGAGTATCCCAATTTATTTGTGTTAAAAGCATTTACAAAAAGTTATGGGATGGCTGGTGTTCGGTTAGGCTATGCAATCTGTTCTGATTACGAACTTTATCAGAAGATGAGTGAAACCGGTCAAACATGGAATGTCTCTATCTGTGCCCAGCTTGCAGGAATAGCAGCATGTCAATGTGAAGATTTTTTCCTGCAAGCGAAGACTCAGGTTGAATCAGAGAGACTCAGGTTAATTTATTGTTTAAGAGAGTGTAACGTTTCAGTAATAGAAGGAGAAGCAAATTTTCTTTTATTAAAGTCAGAATTAAACTTATATGAAGAATTATTAGAGCGTGGAATCTTAATAAGAGACTGTGGTAATTTCCTTGGCTTAACCAAAGATTATTATCGGATTGCTATAAAATCAAAAGAAGAGAATAATAGTTTACTAAATGAAATAAGAGACTTGTGTAATAAGAAAAGAGAAGGAGAGCAGCCATGGCAAAGTCAATTATGATACAGGGAACGATGTCTAGTGCGGGGAAAAGTCTATTAGTAACAGCTTTTTGCCGTATTCTAAAACAGGATGGTTATAAGGTAGCTCCATTTAAGTCACAGAACATGGCTCTGAATTCCTTTATTACGGAAGATGGTTATGAGATGGGAAGAGCACAAGTAGTACAGGCAGAGGCAGCAGGAATAAAGCCAAGTGTATTGATGAATCCAATTCTTCTTAAGCCGACGACGGATGTTGGCTCTCAGGTCATTGTGAATGGAGAAGTTCGTGGCAATATGACAGCTTCTAACTACTTTAAATATAAAAAAGAACTTATTCCTGAAATCCTGAAAGCCTATGATACGCTTGACAAAGAGTATGACATTATCGTGATTGAAGGGGCGGGAAGCCCGGCAGAGATTAACCTAAAATCAGAAGACATCGTAAATATGGGAATGGCACGTATGGCAAAAGCGCCGGTTCTTTTGGTTGGCGATATTGATCGTGGTGGAGTATTTGCACAGCTTTATGGGACGGTTGCATTATTGGAAGAAGAGGAACGTGAAATGATAAAAGGGATGATTATCAATAAGTTTCGCGGGGATGTCAAAATTTTAGAGCCGGGGCTTGCCATGCTAACGGATAGGCTAAACCCGATTGCTAATATTCCATTCGTCGGAGTAGTACCATATACCAAGGTGGATATAGAAGAAGAGGACAGTATCTCAGAACGGTTTCTTAAAAAGACAGCAAAGAAGATTGATATCGCTGTGATTCGTTTGCCAAGAATCTCAAATTATACGGATTTTCATAATTTAGAGCGTTTTCCGAATATTTCTGTGCGTTACATAACCAAGGTCTCTGAACTTTTTGTGCCGGATATGATTATCTTACCAGGAACGAAAAACACGATTGCCGATTTAACTTTTTTAAGAGAAAGCGGCTTAGAGACAGTGATATTAAAGGCAGTATCAAAAGGAACTTTATTATTTGGTATTTGCGGTGGCTATCAGATGCTGGGAGAATGGCTTCGTGACCCGTTTGGAGTGGAAGGAGGCGGAGAGATCAGAGGCTTATCTCTTCTTCCAATGAATACGGTTTTTGCCAAAGAAAAGACAAGGAAGCAAAATAGCGGAACGCTTGGTAAAGTAACGGGTATGCTATCTGGGTTAACCGGGAAACCTTATCAAGGGTATGAGATTCACATGGGAGAGAGTACATGGACTACAGCCGTATCTGAAGATATGCAGGAAGGTTCTTGTCTTTCAGAAAAAGGTGGAGGAAAGAGTTTGAAGCATAGAGTGATTTCTTCTGTTTTAATATCCAATGGCTCGAACGTATATGGCACTTATCTTCACGGTATTTTTGATGAGGAAGGAATAGGGAAAGAAATTCTAGGTACTCTATGTAAAAATAAAGGAATTTTATTAGAAGAGATTTATGAATTTGATTATAGACAACATAAAGAAGAACAATATGATAAGTTAGCAGATGCAGTAAGAAGTGCCCTAGATATGGATAAAATCTATCAGATTATGGAGGAAGGCGTATGAAGGAAACAGGAATGATTCATATTTATTGCGGTGATGGGAAAGGGAAAACTACCGCTTCTATGGGCTTATCTGTACGCGCGGCAGGCAGTGGACTAAAGGTGCTGGTAGTACAGTTTTTTAAGGATGGAACTTCATCGGAACTTACAATCTTACGTGAACTTACGAAGGTTACTGTTATGACGGAAGAACGAAACTTCGGCTTCTTCAAGTTTATGAAGGAGGAAGAACGGGCAGTTGCGAAACAAGCGTATCAAGACCTATTACAAAAAGCTATCCTTCTGTCTAAGGAGGTTGACGTCCTAATTTTAGATGAGATAATCTCTACCTATAGTTATGAAATGATCCAAAGGGATACGTTAGTAGAGTTTTTAAAAAATAAGCCAAATGATCTGGAAGTTGTTCTTACAGGAAGAGATCCCAAGAAAGAATTACTTGAACTTGCGGATTATGTTACAGAGATGAAGAAGGTAAAGCATCCTTATGATAAAAATCAGCCTGCCAGATTAGGGATTGAGTATTAAGGAGAGGAAGGAACAATTTTACACGCTATGGAGACTAATGGTGATTAGATTACAAAGCATTTTCAGCAGCTTGCTTAACCACTAGAAAATAGACACAAGAAGATAGCTATTAGAAAATAGTTCTTGAGCAATGGCTATTTGAAAATATCATAGAATGAGAGCTATTTGAAAATATCTACTTGAAAATATGGAATAAATAGATTATAATAAGCAAAACTATAAGTTATTACGGTGTTGATAAAAGCTGCGATTTTGGTATTTGTTCAGAGAGCCGATGGTTGGTGTGAATCGGTCAGAGAAAAAATCTTTCCACTTTTGGAGCCGGCAGTGAAAGCTGCAAGGTTAGTACCCTTTAACGTACTTTATTGAGTGGCCGATATTCGGCAATTTGGGTGGCAACGCGGAATCCTTTCGTCCCATGTGAAAAATGCATGAGGTGAAAGGTTTTTTTATATTCTTTTTTACCTCAGCACGCAGTGTGACGGTCGATTATAGCTCTTTTCCGGCAGGAAACAGAGGGAAGATGGTTAGTAAAAAGCATCTTCCCATATCAAAAGTCACAAAATATATTAATGCTCTTGTAATATAAAAATGAGAAAGGGGAAAAGATTTATAAATTTTTCCCTCGGCAAGTTTGTGTCTGCGCTGCAACCACAAACTTGATATGCAAAAAAAGCAGTGCAGAAATGAGGATACAATGTTAGATGTAAAATTTGTAAGAGAAAATCCTGAAGTTGTAAAACAAAATATTAAGAAGAAGTTTCAGGACCATAAGCTTCCGCTAGTAGAGGAAGTGATTGAATTAGATGCTTTGTCTAGAAACACAAAAGGAGAGGCAGACAGTCTAAGGGCAGAGCGGAATACGATTTCTAAAAAAATCGGTAGCTTCATGGCTCAGGGAAAACGAGAAGAAGCGGAAGAATTGAAGCAGCTTGTTACAAAGGAGTCTGAGCGTTTAGCCGAGCTTGAAGCCAAAGAAAATGAGTTCCAAGAGAGAATTAAGAGAATTATGATGACACTTCCCAATATCATTGACGAAAGTGTACCTATTGGTAAAGATGACAGTGAGAATGTGGAAATCAAGCGTTATGGTGAGCCTGTGGTTCCTGATTTTGATATTCCGTATCACGCAGAAATTATGGAGAAATTCAACGGTTTGGACCTCGATAGTGCAAGAAAGGTAGCTGGAAACGGCTTCTATTATCTAATGGGAGACATCGCCAGACTTCATTCCGCAGTAATTTCTTATGCAAGAGATTTTATGATTGATCGTGGATTTACGTACTGTATCCCTCCATTTATGATTCGCAGCGACGTTGTTACCGGCGTTATGAGTTTTGCCGAGATGGATGCCATGATGTATAAGATTGAAGGTGAAGATCTTTATCTTATTGGAACAAGTGAACATTCCATGATTGGTAAGTTTATAGATACCATATTACCGGAGGAGACTCTTCCGCAGACTTTAACCAGTTATTCTCCATGCTTCCGTAAAGAAAAAGGTGCCCATGGAATTGAGGAAAGAGGGGTTTACCGTATCCATCAATTTGAAAAGCAGGAAATGATTGTTGTATGTAAACCGGAAGAAAGCATGATGTGGTTTGAGAAGCTATGGCAGAATACCGTTGATTTGTTCCGTTCGTTAGATATCCCTGTACGCACTTTAGAGTGTTGTTCCGGGGACCTTGCAGACCTTAAGGTGAAATCATTTGACGTGGAAGCCTGGTCTCCAAGACAAAAGAAGTACTTTGAAGTAGGCAGCTGTTCTAACCTTGGGGATGCTCAGGCTCGCCGTCTAAAGATACGTGTGGTAGGGGAAGGCGGTAAGTATTTTGCCCATACCCTTAATAACACAGTCGTTGCACCTCCTCGAATGCTAATTGCGTTCTTAGAGAATAATTTGAATGAGGACGGAAGCGTGAACATTCCAAAAGCGCTGCAGCCATACATGGGTGGTAAGACTATAATTAAGTAATAATATTAAATTTGATTTATATAAGAGATGCCAAAGTAGATTAGATTTCTAAATTACTTTGGCATTCTTTTGCATCTTAGACGGAATGATATGCAGAAGCTGCTTTTTAAGTCTCTTAGGAAGCCTTAGGAAGAAGTTATATTGTTTTAGTAAATAATGGTTGACATCTAAGAAGTGAGGTGTTATTCTAAACAGAAATATTTTAAGGAGTCAGATCAAACATGAGAAATTTTGTATACGTCTTTTCCATTTGTATTCCAGAACTAAGACATTAGCCGTGGCTATGATGCATAGTCACAAAAACAGGGAATTCCCCTGTGGCAGAGATGTCTTTTGAGGCTATGCGGTAAAGACGATACCATATGATATCATTGTAGTTTTAAACCGCTATGAAAAACGTAACAGAATATGATATTCTGAAACGTTAAGGATAGCGGTTTTTTAATTTATAATGAGGAAAAGTTTGGGAGTTATGCTTTTTCTTGTTATAATTTCATTTCTTTATGTTCTGACTGATATGGGAGGAGAAATATGGAGCAGAGAATAATAATTCAGGCACAGAATCTATCTAAGACATTCCGTGTGAAAGAAAAACGAAAAGGGCTTAGGGGAAGCCTTCGTTCCATTGTAAAGCCAAGCTATAAAGAGATTAAAGCGGTGGAGAACATCAGCTTTTGTGTAGCGGAAGGTGAAATTATAGCATTTATTGGACCAAATGGCGCTGGAAAAAGCACCACAATTAAGATGTTAACCGGAATTTTATATCCCAGTACCGGAGAGGCTATGGTAGAGGACATCAATCCCTGCAAAAAAAGAAAACAGCTTGCCTATAAGATTGGTACCGTATTTGGGCAGAAGGAGCAGCTTTGGACACATTTAACTCCCTATGACAATTTCAAGTTCTTTGGAGCAGTGTATGATATCGCAGAGGAGGAAGTAGAAGTCCGTATAGAGGAGCTAAAAAGTACGTTCGAATTAAGCGAGTTTATGAATACTCCGGTAAGAAATTTATCACTTGGACAGCGGATACGCTGTGAGATAGTGGCATCCCTGATCCACAGACCCAAGATATTATTCTTAGATGAACCGACCATAGGGCTTGATCCGGTAGTAAAGGAAAATATCCGTACCTTGATTAAGAAGATGAATAAAGAATTTGGTATGACCGTATTTTTAACCAGCCATGATGTCGGAGATATAGAGAAATTATGTAAGAGAATTATTATCGTGAATCATGGGAAGATCGTGTTGGATGATTCTATGGAAAAGGTAAAATACCATTATCTTGATAAGAAAATAATTGAAATAAAGATGAAAGAGGAGATGATACTGCCAAGTCTTTCTGGCGTAACACTATTAAAGAGCAAGGGAGTAAATCTAAAGCTTGAAGTAGACACCAAGATTATCGGCATTCAGGAGGTTTTAAAGTGGCTTGATACGGATAATCTGATGGATATCACAATTTCTAATGTCCCACTGGAGAACATAATAACTCAAATCTATAAGGAAAGAAGTTAACGCTTTCAATAAGAAAGGCGCTTGCGCCAGAATCGGGGGAATATGAGAAAATATCTGTTTATCTACAAAACAACCTTAATAGAAACCTTACAATATATAGTTAATATTTTTTTAGGATTTATATCCTTCTTTCTAGTAATCTTTGTATTTTTAAATCTTTGGCAATACATTTATTCCGATTCATCCAATATCATGGAAGGCTATTCGATGACACAGATGGTTTGGTATGTCATACTCACGGAAATCATGTGGTTTGGCAATCGGAACGGGTTACTGATAAATCAAATCAGTAATGATATTAAAAGCGGGTCGGTTGCTTATGGGTTAAACAAACCTTATAATTATCTGTACTATACCATAGTAAAGCATTTTGGAGATGTCACGATAAAGTTGTTTTTATATTTATTTGCCGGTATTTTTATGGGGCTAATGTTTGTAGGGCGATTGCCGAATTTTCAATTTCAGAAGCTTCCTTTCATAGCGCTTACGTTCTTACTTGGCTTATTTGTAAATGCTTTGATACGTATCGTAGTCAGTATCAGCTCTTTTTGGATAGAGGATGCAAAACCAATCCACTGGATGTATGATAAGTTAATTTTGGTGATTGGGACTTTGTTTCCGGTAGAGATGTTTCCGATTTGGCTGCAGCCGTTCATAAGGTGTTCTCCGATTTTTGTTATTACCTACGGGCCGGCTAAATTAATTATTGATTTTAGTATGGAGATGTTTTTACAGGTTGTATCTGCACAGATTGTCTATCTTGTGATTGTTATTATAATATTAACGATGCTATATCAAAAAGGGGTGAAGCGCTTAAATGTTAACGGTGGCTAAGAAAGAATTAAAATTAGTATGGTTGTCTGTAAAATATAATTTGATGAAGGAAATGTTAAATCGCACCAGTTTTTTAATGAATGTTATTTTTATGATTTTAAATAATGCAAGTTTTATCATCCAATGGCTGATTTTATTCCAGTTAAAGAAGGATATCGGAGGCTATGAAATGAATGATGTTTTAACCCTTTGGGCACTGGCGGCAAGTACCTATGGAATCTCCCATATCTTCTTTTTTGGGGCATATCATCTTCCGAATCTCATTATGAATGGAAAATTAGATGCATTTTTAGTTCAGCCAAAGAATACCTTGCTAAGCATTTGCAGTTCTAAGAGCAGTACCTCTGCGATAGGGGATTTAATCTATGGGTATTTGGTTATTATAATCTTTGATTTTAGTATTCAAAGACTATTACTATTTACTTATTTCACTGTTCTGGGTGGAATAACCCTGACTGCTTTTTCGGTAATTGTAGGAAGTTCCTCCTTTTTATTCGTCAGAGGAGATATTCTTGCAGATAATCTCAATGGAGCGATGATTCATATTTCAACCTACCCAGAAGGGATATTTAAAGGTACTGTTCGATTGTTACTCTATACCATAATTCCGGTTGGAATAGTAAATTATCTGCCAATCCTGGTACTTAGAGAATTTAAGGGAATTTATTTGGCTGCGGTTACGCTATTTGCGGTATTTTTAACAACACTTGCCTTTTGGGTATTTCATAAAGGCTTAAAACGATATTCCTCTAGTAATTTGATGAGTGCAAGAGTATAATGATTGATAAATTTCAATGAAACTCGTGCTAAGTTTCCTAGTTAGCCTTCCTACTGCGGTTGTTTTTTGAAGCTGCTAATACTCAAGTTTGCCGCAGCACAAACTTACATTCAGCAGTATTAAGGCGATGAAAATGAAAAGAATTCATGGAGGTAGTTAAATGAAATATATCTCAATTGCAGAATTGCTAACCTTAAATCAAAAAATTAAAGAGGAAAATTTGCCTTACCGGATACATTTAAGAGATGCTTGCGGAAAGCAATCTTTATGGATAGAGTTTTTAGAGGAAGGGACAGATGATAAAGACGAAAATAAAAAGCAGATGCTAGAGGAGTTATTAAAACAATACTTTCATACTTTACATTTTACGATAGAATTTAGTGAAGATAGGATTAATTTTTGGATATCAGCGGATTAAGAGAATGCTTTCAATAATTTAATCGTATTAAAAGGTTTGATTAGCAGGTAAGGAAAATTTACGCCATCCTATTCCCCTTTTTAGGGAGAGTAAGCTGGCGTATTTTTTCTTTATAAGAAGTTGTGTTAAGTTACTCTAAAAAGCTCTGATAAGGATGTAAATGTGGGTGTTTTGCTAGTAGAACTAGCGGATTTGATTGGATATACGCCTTATTGCATTTTCTATTGCTTTGCATCATAGGTAAAAATCATGTATCGGTCTCGATTATCAGTATCACGGATGGCATAAACAGCTACATCTTTTTCTAATTGAAAAGGAGTCTGCTGATTCAAAAAATTGGTATACTCCTCATCCGGATAATATAAAATTAATGCTGCCTTACGAGGATGCTGATGTACCGAATCTAATATATGATGTACAACACTACTAAAGATAGGGAAAGAAAATGGATTAAAAAAATAAAACACAGAATCCTTATCACCAACCTCATAAGCAGTAGCATAGATTGCCTCAAATCGAATTGCATCTTTGTGCGGACCATTGTAGGTTTCTAAATTTTTTTGTGCACACTGGTAAAAAAACTCATTATATTCAACTCCAACTGTTTTACAACGAAACTTATGATGAATATAAAAATTTAAACGGCCTTTTCCGCATCCAAAATCAACAAGAATATCCTCCTTGCTTAGCGGATAAGCTTGAAAAAGCTGTTCTAGTACCTCGTAAGGTGTCGGCTCATAGCGATGAAAATGATAAGTATCTTTTCCATCCCGCTGAATCCCTTCTGTTTGAATGTTTAGTAATTTATCCATAAAAACCTCTCATTTTTATTTATATTATACCAAAAAGAGGTATGAGAGTAAAAACCCTAGGTTATTGCTATGGTCTGCCCCTTTTATCATAGTATTATAATTAGCATATGAAATTTTTTCAATGTGATTCAAGAAAAATATTGATTTGAAAATTAGAATGACAACTGTTTTATCCCCAGGTGTTAATTTAGTAATTTCGATAAAACTCCTTTTAGGTAAAAAGATACCATATAGTAGAAAAAAGATAAGATAAAATAATTTTAATCAAATTTTAATATATTCTATATTGACTAATTGTTATATAAAGTGTATAACAAATACAACAAGGAAAAACAAAGCAGCTGATAGCTTCCTTGTTTCCTATAGATAATAATTGATAGAATGGAGTGATTGTTATGTTAAGACCTAGTATTTTTCAGAGAGAGCAGTTTAATTTAAGCAATTATTTTGATGAACTTCAGAAGAGTTTCTTTGGTGAGATAGGAGGTGCGTTGAACAGTTTTAAGACAGATGTTTTAGATAAAGGCAATCATTTCGAGCTGAAAGCGGATCTTCCCGGATTTTCAAAAGAAGAGATTGAAATAGGGATTCAAGGTGATTATTTAATTATTTCGGCAGAACATAAGGAAGAGAGCAGGGAAGAAAAGGATAATTATATTCGTCAAGAAAGGCGTTATGGTTCTTATCGGAGAAGCTTTCATGCAGCGAATATTGATACTCGTTCTATTACGGCAGAATATAAGGATGGGGTACTTAATTTAAAACTGCCGAAACTTGAACAGGTGGCAGATAATATTACAAGAATAGAAGTGAAGTAAGGCTAGAAAAGAGGTAAGTATTTATACGGTATATACGATTTGAAAACAGAGAGAAGCGTAATTCATGCCAATTGCCATATTGGAAAAAACTGTGGTGGCAGTAGGTAAACTCGGCTTAACTAAATATTCTTAATACAATGTGAGAGTAATTCGATAATTATAAGGGCTAAAATCTCTATCTATCGAATTACTCTCTTTTCTTATGGAATCGTTTGGGGTATAATGGATTGCATTACTGACATAAGTTATTTTGGAGGAAGCCTCATGATTCATGATATTGAGCCACATAAATTAAGAAACGAATATAGAACGAAAAAACCACAGAATAGGGATATTTGTATTTGGTTTTCTAAGGGAGAGCCCTTCTTATCTAAGGATACTGAGTTCCCTTTTCCAACATTTGAAGAGTTAAGCAGCATACAACCATCCTTAAGTGATAAATTATATGAAGAAGCAGAGTACTTATTTCAACTAGATAATCAAGATTTTTATTTTTGGGTACATGATTTCTCTGGTGAAGAACTAGCAACAAAATATCAGTTTGAAAAACAAGAAGCATTTCGAACGCTAAAGCCAAAACATTATGCTTTTGCTGGAATTACAGCCTGCCAGATTTATCGCTTTCGGTTAAATAATCGATACTGCGGCAGATGTGGTAATGAAATGAAACATAGTCTTAAGGAACGAGCAAATACCTGCGATGCTTGCGGTAAAGTAACGTATCCAACGATATCTCCTGCAATTATTGTAGCGATAGAAAATGAAGACAGGTTACTTTTAACAAGATATGCGAAAGGAAATTACAAGCGATATGGTTTAGTAGCGGGATTTGTAGAGATTGGAGAAAGCTTAGAAGAGACTGTTAGAAGAGAGGTCATGGAAGAGGTTGGATTAAAGGTAAAAAACATTCGTTATTATAAAAGTCAGCCTTGGTCTTTTTCTGATTCTATGATGATTGGTTTTTATGCTGATTTAGACGGGGAGGATAAGGTCATATTACAAGAGGAGGAGCTTTCGGAAGCTACATGGTTTAAGAGAGATGAGCTACCTTATAATGAGAGTAGTATTAGCATAGCACAGGAACTTATTGAGAATTTTAGAAATGGAACACATAGAGTGAGCAGATAGGAGAAATATGAACTATTTTATTCTGTGAGTTGAACAGGTATAAAGCTCAGGGACATATCCCTGAGCTTTTCATTATTTAAGAATTGTCTGATATATCAGTTTTATAAAAGAGTGTAATCGTACAATTCGCGACATGGCAGACTTTGAGCCGGAAGAAGAGAAGCTTCTTTGTGAGATTATAAAGAAAAAGACAGGAAGTGAATTTGTCTTCGTAACCCATTATCCAAGCAGTAAAAGACCATTTTATGCGATGGAGGACCCTAAGAATTCAGAGGAAAGTTTAAGTTTTGACCTTTTGTTCCGAGGATTAGAGATAACAACCGGAGGGCAAAGGATTCACACCTATGAAGCACAAGTTGCCAAACTTAAAAAGAGAGGAATGGATGTGGAAGGTTTTGAGAGTTACCTGATGATGCACCGTTATGGAATGCCTCCGCATGGAGGCTTAGGATTAGGGCTGGAACGGTTTACCAGCAGATTGTGTAATCAAAATAATGTCAGGTATTCCTGTCTTTTCCCAAGAGATATCAATCGTTTACAGCCATAATTATAGCTGCTAAGATCCATAGAATTGCCGTATCTGCTTCGAGATGTGGTAATCCTATTATAAATGTAGAATCCTTTCTTTTAGTCATACTTGACATATATTTGACAAGTATGACTTGACTTTCCTTAACCAGGATAATATTATGGAGTAAAATGGCGGAAGTGCTGGCAATACCTATAGTTTCATCATCAATACATAATAAATGATCAAGTTTAGACAGGACGTTTCATTCACGGTCTTTTGTCCATGACAAGAAAAAGTTCGCGAAGCCTGCTTTTTCTTTTATAGCATCTTTCATAAGGTTTTGTAGGTAAGGAGAGGTACGATGGGGAATTTAAGAAAGGTTCCATTGGAGCAGATGGAACATTATAAGGTACATGGAAGAACAACGAAGGAAAGAAATCCGCTCACTTTATTTTGGACCGGAAGTGGGATAGAGGTTAATGTATCCGGCTCAGAATTCTGGGTTGAGTTATATTCCGATTATGATTGCTATGAGCCTTGGATTAGTGTTTTAATAAATGGAGAAGTAGTAAGCAGGCAAATGTTATTAAAGGGAATGCAAACATTATGTTTATTTAGAAACATGAATCCTGACCGGATAAAGAATATTAAACTTGTGAAGGATGTTCAAGCGATGTCTGATGATGAAAGGCATTGTCTTCAGCTTTACTCCTTTGAGTTAGACGGAGAATTTCATAAGGTTGCAGAGAAAAAATTAAAGCTTGAAGTAATCGGAGATAGTATTACCTCAGGAGAAGGCGCTATTGGTACAGCTTGCGAAGAGGACTGGATTTCTATGTGGTTTAGCGCTCAGAATAATTATGCTGCTCTATTAGCAAATAGCCTTGATGCAGAAGTACGAATAATATCCCAAAGCGGCTGGGGTGTAGTT
The DNA here is from genome assembly GCA_023457255.1 of Bacillota bacterium. GTDB lineage: Bacteria > Bacillota > Clostridia > Lachnospirales > Lachnospiraceae > Lachnoclostridium. Next base: position 99,280 of record JAEWMB010000042.1, read on the forward strand.
TCCAGCTGGAATAACAATCCTTATGGGGCAATACCGCCAATCTATGAAGAGGTTTGCGGATTATTAAAGGGGGAGAGAAACGAATTGCTTGGAGCTCATGAAAAGAATGATTTTAAAGCTTGGCAGCCGGATGTGATTGTAATTAATCTTGGTACGAACGATGGGGGAGCATTTGAACAGCCGGAATGGAGAGATGAGCTGACAGGGGAGTCATTTCAAGAGCGAAAGAACGAGGATGGTACTTACCATGCGGAAGATTTGGAGCGTTTTGAATGGGCGGTACGGGCATTTTTAAGAAAACTACGAAGATTGAATCCGAGTGCATATCTGCTTTGGGCTTATGGAATTCTTGATAAGCCGCTTCTAACTTCCTTACAAAAGGCAATCGAAACCTACCAAACAGAATGCGAAGATCAAAGGATGTCCCTGCTTGAGATTGATAAGATGACGGAGGAAGAGGTTGGGGCAAGATATCATCCGGGAAAAAAAGCACATGAGCGTATGGCGGCTATGATTAGCAAAGAAATTCAAAGTGTGTTATAGAATTTACCTGGGCAATCAGGTAATTCGCTTTGAAATGAATTGATATCCCCGAATACATAAGTATTTAGAAATTTATCAATGAAAGGTACCACAGAGATATCATAAGTAAACAGATTCTGAATAAATTATTGATAACCGAGTTACATTAGTATGGATTATAGTTTTGTAGGGAGGACTCTGATAAGCTTATGAAGTATTTTTATGGAGATAAAAAGAAAACCTCTTATTTTGAAGGGTGGTATATCAAACAGCAAAATGAGGAAGAAACCATCGCAATGATTCCTTCCTTTCATATTGATGCATATGGCATTCAAAGTGCAAATTTACAAATTATCACAAAGGATGGAGCATATTCTTGTTCTTTTCCGCCTGAAGATTTCTATGCCAGCAAAAGACGATTCTTTGTGAAACTTGGGAAAAGTATGTTTACCGAGAGTGGTGCTAGGATAAATCTTCATACGAAGGATTTAACTATTACGGGCCGCTTATTTTATACAAAGAAAACTCCATCTAAAATGGAACCTGATATTGTATCCGGCGCTTTAGTAAAACCGAATGGTTCCGCTTTTCATCCGCTGCGATATTCTATTATGGGATACTATGATTATGTCCCCTTCCTTCCTTGCAGACATGAGGTCGTAAGTATGTTTCATGGTGTTTATGGGACGATAGTGATTAATGGGAAAAGAATTGATTTCAAAGATGGACTGGGCTATATAGAGAAAGACAGAGGTTGCTCCTTCCCCACCTCTTATCTGTGGACACAATGTAGTTTCAAAAAGCCGTCGGTAGGCAGTATTATGGCATCGGTAGCGGAATTACCGTTTTTAACAACTACTTTTGTTGGTTGTATTTGCGCTATTTGGTATCAAGGTAAGGAATATCGTCTTGCAACTTACCTCGGTGGCAGAATAGTCTCTTATTCAAAAAAAGGATTTTCTGTGAGGCAAGGAAAGCATTTACTTGAAGTTTCGGTGATTAAGCAGCATCCTTACTCCTTAAAAGCACCTGTGAATGGTGCGATGAGAAGAAGGATTAAAGAAAGTGTAGCATGTCCGGTTCGATATCGCTTATACGAAAATGGAAAGCTATTATTTGAGATTACAAGTAATCAGGCCGGATATGAACATGTGCTTATGAAAGAGTAAGCCGTATGAAAAAATCATTAATAAATAGAACTCCCTATACTTTTTAGTCATGATTTACCTCCAGTGTATAGGGAGTTTGTAAAACAGTATATCTGTACAGCAATTATTAGTGAGTGTTCCCAGTAAAGAAACTTTATTCCGGAACACCGGTTTGGTCGTTAATAAAAACGACTTCATAACCCTTGCAATTCTCAATTACATAAGTTACGAATTGATTTACTTTCTCTTTTCCTAGAAAGAAAGCTTTCCCTGTATCTAGGATATTGGTTGTCAAGTATCCATCCTCTGTTACACTTAAGCTAATATTTTGATAGCCAAGCAGTGGGATATCGACACTAATACTCATAAAGGATATGAAGTTATGGGAATCGAAATCTTGTATGGCAGGGAGTGATTGATCGGAAAGCAGCATTTCCCAAACAGTAGTCTCGGAAAGGTCAACAAATTCTATCAATGCATTGGTACCATTGCTTCTTTTTTCATCATACCATGCAGAACCAAAGGACATGTTATGATTTAGGTTAAGGTCGCTTAAAAACTGTCCGAGTGTACTTGGTTGATAGTATGGATTAATGTAGGTATATAAGCCATCATAGCCCTCAAAGGAAATTGCTACCGCAGCATCCGAAGAGATATCACGTATGGAGTAGACCAAAGCAGTAATTTGATGTTCTATGTTTGCCAGTTCGTCAAAACCGGTTAGTGTGGCTTTGGTGAGAAGGTCTCCTATCTGAGCTTCCGCTATGGAATTTACCGTTGTGCTATACATTACATCATGAAAAGACAGCTCGGGATATTTTTCGCTGATGGATAACTCCTCCCAGTTTCTCATTTTACCTATCTCAGGGGAAGGACTTGATTTTGTAATCTCTTTGATTGGCCATGCTCTGTCTTTTGGTGATTGCAGCACAAGAGAGCCGCAAATTGCTGCGATACCAAAACAAGCGGCAGCAAAGCTCCATGTTATCCTGCTATTTTTTCTTTTTACAGGATACTCACTCTGTTCAATATAAGAGTCCTTAATCCCACCAATTGCAGAAAATAAACGTTCATTTTTCATAGGAATATTCCCTCCTTCTCTAGATATAGCTTTAATTTCTTCCGGCTTCTGAATAAGCTGGCCCTTACATTCCCTTCTTTCATCTGATAACGTTTTGCAATCATAGTCATCGGCTCTACTGCCCAGTATCTTCGGATAAAAATGTTTCGCTCCCGTTCCGGCAGAGTGCTTAAAAATAAATTAATGCTTTGAACCAGTTCGCCATCCTCTGCAAGCTTTTCCGGACTATTTCCGGACGGAATACATTCCAGTAATTCATCAAGTGCCAAAGGGATTTCCCCATTACCGCGTTTCATTGTTTTACTTGCTTTATATTTGTTAAAAGATAAGTTTCGTGTAATTTTAGCTAAAAAGGAAGAAAAATGATTAGGGCATTGAGGCGGTATTGCATTCCATGCCTTAAGCCAGGTATCATTCACACATTCTTCCGAATCCTCTCGGCTTGATAGGATGTTATGAGCTATGGAATAACAATAAGCACCGTATTTCGTAGCAGTTTTTGTTATTGCTTCTTCGTTTCTTTGTTGATATAGAGCTAGGATTTCACTGTCTTTCAATGTTTTTCCCTCCTTTCGTGATTAATCCCTGCTAATATCAGGAATTTCAGTGATTTCTGCATATAGGCCATAACTCAAAGTGTAGTCTATAGCGCTGATCCTAAATCGCAGAATTGTATATGCGCAAGGATTGTAAAAGAGCAGGCATATTAAAATACGCCTTCACTGATATAGACAACAAAATAGCACTTCTGTTATTTTATTATAACAAATTATTTTATTTATTTTCAAATACTGCTTTCAGTATGAAGGTATCTATGCTCTAAGCCAACGGTGTACGGAACTCAAAGATGATAGGAAAAAGATTTAAAAGTAACACTCTCAGATAACAGTATTCCAGTATGCAATAATATTGATGTACGGCGCTGCTGAAAACTAATATTATCGCAGGAAAGATAATAGAATTAAAATGTACTTATAAATTGCTCAAAGATAATTTAACCATAGGTTAAGATTCGGTTAATTAATATGAAGGTCATTGACATTCATATGAATGGCTGGTAATATTTATACTATGAGGGAGGAAACGATAGACATTCAATATAAGGTCATGTAAACTGGAGGTGAAGAAATGGGAATTTGTTTTCCAGGGACAGTAATTGAACGCCAGAATCTGACTTCAAGAGAATTTTTTGGAGTATTCCGTGTGACCAAGGGTTTGATGTTAGCGCAGGTTAGGGAGATTACCGGACTGGATACCACAACAATTCAAAACTGGATAAACCGGGGTTGGGTGAAAAATCCGGTTGATAAGCGTTACTCGGAAAATCAATTAGCAAGTATACTTCTCATCCATATGCTGCGGGATGTGATGAAACTCGATCATATCGCTAAATTATTTGATTATTTAAAAAGGAAAGAATTTAGTCAGGATGAGGAAGTGCCGTTGATATCAGAAGCAGAATTATATCATTATGTATGTGGTATGCTAGATAGCATTGATTATGATATTATTCTAACACCGAAAGTATTAGAAAAAGCAATACTCATGACACTAAGTACATATGTAGAGACATACGAAGGTGCGAAAAAAAGGCTGGCAAATGTACTAAAGATTATATTGGTGTACTATGCATCAGCGATTGTAAAGCGGCAAGCTGATACAATTTTCGCTGATATCATGAAAGAATAAGGGGATAAAATAGCTTTTTCAATCATGTTAACAAAAGCGCAAAAGGCGCTAGAATTGAGGTTACTATGAAGGAATGGTGGGATAGTTTAAGTCAGATGAGCCAGGTATTTGCAACTGTGGCAATACCGGCAACTGCAGTAATGGTATTACAGACCATTTTACTATTCTTCGGAATAGGAGATGGCGACGATGTTGAAATCGCTGATGATATAGATGATATTAGCGCGGGTACCCTGGATGGTTCCGACGGATTGTCGTTATTTACCATTCGAGGAATTGTGGCTTTTTTTGCAGTAGGCGGGTGGACCGGAATCGCAGTTGATAATGCGAATGGTTCCGAAGCCTTAGCGATCATTTTGTCAATATTAGCAGGGAGTGCAGCCTTATTTGGAATTGCATATCTATTTAAGTTTGCATTGAAACTGCAGAATAATGGAACGTTATCCCTTGAAAATGCAGTGGGAAAGACTGGTGAAGTCTATATTCCAATTCCTGCGAATCGCAAAGGTACAGGCAAAGTTATGGTAACGGTACAGGAACGGCTTTGTGAACTTTCTGCGATTACCTCGGAAGAAAGAGACCTAAGGACCGGGGAATATATTCGTGTCATTGAAGCCATCGATGATCAGACAGTATTGGTTGTTAGTCAGGAAAATGACGAAACAATAGAGAAAAAAGGAGGAATTTCAAAATGGATCCATTCGTAATTTTATTTACAGTAATCGCAGTATTCTTATTTACTTCAGTTGTGGTTATCTTATCAAGATACCGCAAATGTCCTTCTGACAAGATTTTAGTTATTTTTGGTAAGGTCGGTTCGAACAAGGATGGCACCTATCGCAGTGCAAAGTGTATACATGGTGGTGCGGCATTTATCATGCCGGTAATTCAGTCGTATGAATATCTTGATTTAACTCCGATGTCCATACAGGTAGATTTAAAGAATGCATTATCAAAACAAAATATTCGTATTGATGTTCCATCTCGTTTTACCGTTGGTATTTCAACGGAACCTGGTGTTATGCAAAATGCAGCAGAGCGTTTGTTAGGTTTAAAACTCGTAGAAATTCAGGAATTGGCAAAGGATATTATCTTTGGTCAGCTGCGTCTGGTAATTGCAACCATGGATATTGAGGAAATCAACACAGACCGTGATAAATTCCTTGCTGCGGTATCAAATAACGTAGAAAGTGAATTAAAGAAAATTGGTCTTCGTCTTATTAATGTTAACGTAACCGATATTACAGATGAGTCTGGCTACATAGCTGCCTTAGGGAAAGAAGCGGCAGCAAAAGCAATCAATGACGCTAAGATTTCTGTTGCAGAAGCAGATCGTTTGGGTGCTATCGGTGAAGCAAATGCAAAGAGAGACCAACGTGTGCATGTTTCTTTGGCGGACTCCGAAGCAATCAAGGGTGAAAATGAAGCTAAGGCATCGGTTGCGGAATCGGAAGCTACCTTAAATGAAAAGAGAGCGGAAGCCCTGCGCCGTTCCACGGCTGCGGAAAAGATTCAGGCGGCGAAAGCGTTACAGGAAGCATATGCAGCGGAAGAAGAAGCGGAAAAGACTCGTTTTGCTCGTGAGCAGGCAGCATTAGAGGCAGATGTCATTGTTAAAACAGAAATTGCAAAGAGACAAAAGGAATTGCAGGCAGAGGCAGAAGCAGAACAAATCAGACGCAGAGCACAAGGTGAGGCAGATGCTATCTATGCTAGAATGGCAGCAGAAGCGAAAGGTGTTCAGGAAATCTTAACAAAGCAGGCTGCCGGTTTTTCTGAAATTGTAAAATCCGCCGGCGGTGACACAAACGATGCCGTAAAATTATTAATTGCAGATAAGTTAGAAGAAATCGTGAAGATACAAGTGGAAGCAATTAAGAATCTTAAGATTGATAAGGTTACTGTTTGGGATGGTATGGGAGGTAAGGACGGAAGCCCTACCACAGCAAATTTTCTGTCCGGAATGTTAAAATCAATCCCACCAATGAATGAGATGTTTAAGATGGCTGGAATGGAATTGCCTACGTTCTTAGGAAAGGATTTAGAAAAATTAGATGAGACTATTGTAACGGATTCTAACGTTGCAGTAGAAAAAACAGAAGAGAAGTAAGCGTTATTAACGAATGCTGTTTTGACTAGCTAATGAAAACTAAAAATTACATTGCAAAATAAAAAGATAAAATGAGAAGTACGTACAAGATAATTTCTTTAAAAAGACAAGTTGTATCCTTTTCTTCTATTCGGTATAATGAAAATATGGCAAAAGGTGTTTTTTACACTGCAAATCTAATATTATGTATATGACAGCAACATTTGTCTTTCATAGGTAGAATAGACATGTTTATATCGGAAGGATATCCAAATTAGGAGGAATGATATCAGTATGGAAATCAAAGATGCGATTCTTATGGGGAAAACAACACTTGGAATAGAACTCGGTTCTACTAGAATAAAAGCTGTTTTAGTAAATGAAGCAAATGAACCAATTGCATCAGGAAGCCATGATTGGGAAAATCAATATGTGGATAATGTGTGGACCTATCCTCTGGAGGATATCTGGAGAGGCGTTCAAGATAGTTATGTACAGATGGCAAACGATGTGAAGAATAAGCATGGAGTCGAACTTACAACAATCGGAGCCATTGGTTTTAGCGCTATGATGCATGGTTATATGGCTTTTGATGAAGACGGCGGATTACTGGTTCCATTTCGAACTTGGAGAAACACGATAACAGGGCCAGCCTCCGAACAGTTAACCAAGGTATTTCAGTATCAAATACCGCAGCGATGGAGTATTGCCCATTTATATCAGGCAATTTTAAATGGGGAATCCCATGTGAAGAATATAAGCTTTCAGACTACATTAGCAGGATATATACATTGGAAGCTTACAGGAGAGAAGATTCTAGGAGTTGGGGAAGCCTCCGGAATGTTTCCAATTGATATAAATACCAAAGAGTTTAATAAGACAATGATAGCGCAGTTTAATGAACTGATTGCGGATTATAAATATTCCTGGAAGTTGGAAGAAATACTGCCCAAAGTATTAGTTGCAGGAGAACCGGCAGGTGTATTAACGAAAGAAGGAGCAAAACTTCTTGACGTATCAGGTAAATTAAGGGCAGGGATTTTGCTTTGTCCTCCGGAGGGAGACGCCGGAACGGGTATGGTAGCGACCAACAGCGTTGCGAAGAGAACTGGAAATGTCTCCGCAGGTACTTCCGTATTTGCCATGGCTGTATTAGAAAAAGAGCTTTCCAAAGTATATGAAGAAATTGATCTTGTGACAACGCCAAGCGGAGATCTTGTGGCAATGGTACACTGCAATAACTGTACCTCCGACTTGAATGCCTGGGTTTCCCTCTTCAAAGAGTTTGCTTTGGCAATGGGTATGGAAGCGGATATGTCAAAGATATTTTCTACGCTTTATCATAAGGCATTAGAAGGTGATGCAGAGTGTGGGGGATTACTGGCATACAATTATTTTTCCGGTGAACACATTACGCATTTTGAAGAAGGACGTCCACTGTTTGTAAGAACACCGGAGAGTAAGTTTAGTCTTGCAAACTTTATGAGAGTTCATCTCTTTACGGCACTTGGGGCATTAAAGATAGGGCTTGATATCCTGCTAAAACAAGAACAGGTACAATTGGATGAGATTTTTGGCCATGGCGGCTTATTTAAGACAAAAGATGTGGGACAAAAAATGATGGCAGGTGCTATTAATGTTCCGGTATCTGTCATGGAGACGGCCGGAGAAGGCGGAGCCTGGGGAATTGCAATCCTGGCTTCTTATATGATACACAAGGAGGAAGGTCAGTCCTTGGATGAGTATCTTACAAAGCATGTGTTCCAAGGAAAAAAAGGCAGCAGGATGCAGCCGGATAAGAAGGATGTGGAAGGCTTTGAACAGTTTATCAAGCGATATATCAAAGGGCTTGAACTTGAGCGAAAAGCAGTGGAAATATTATAGCTTACACATCAAGGCAGCAGAACAAAAATAAGAAAGGTTTAATTAGAAATAGATTACTGCAAAGAAAAGGACAACACCTGGAAAACAATATCCTGCGGTGCTGTTCTTTTTTTATGCATAGGAATTTACATTACAATCTACTACTTCTAAAACACCGCTAAGAACATAGGAAGATGAAAAACAACTTGTATCTTAAAACATACAAGTAATATAATGGAGATAATAGATAAGAAAAACGTTGATTTCTCATACTTGCGTGGAATACTGACGCTTTAAATGGAGTAGTTGAAGGACAGGAATAGTTTTTCAATCTCGATTTGTGTGCGTGCTAAAGCACGAAGATAGGAGTAAAGATGAAAATCGATAAAGGGAAAACGAAATATTATGCGTTAATGGAGGAACTCAGAGGGGACATTATTTCCGGGAAGATAAAAGAAGGCGAGAAATTACCTTCGGAAAATGAACTTTCGGCAAAGTATAAGATTAGTAGGCACACGGTCAGACAGGCACTTTCTATTCTTCAAAGTGAAGGTTTTGTGGTTGCAGAACACGGCAGAGGAACCTTTTGTTCCAAAAGATTACAAACCAGAGCCGGGTCAAAGAATGTCGCGGTTATTACAACCTATCTATCCGATTATATCTTTCCAAGACTTATTCAGGGGATTGACCGGATTATGACGGTAAATGGATACAGTATCATATTAAAAACTACCGGAAATAGTCGTAACAACGAAGCAAAGTGCTTGGAAGATATCCTGACAAAAGATATCGAAGGGCTCATTATAGAACCCAGCAAGAGTCAGATGTACTGTAAACATACTAAGTTATATGAGAAGTTAGATCAAAATAAAATTCCTTATGTTTTTATCCAAGGATTCTTCACACAGATGGAAGATAAGCCACATATCTTGATGGACGATTGTAAGGGGGGATATATGCTCACCAAACATCTGATAGAACTCGGACATCGGCATATAGCCGGTGTATTTAAAGTGGATGACAGTCAGGGAAAGGAACGTCATAAAGGATATGTCAGAGCACTTCAGGAGGAGGGTATTCTTTATGATCCGGATATGGTAATTTGGTTTCATACGGAGGACCGCATCAGTAAGCCCACTAATACGATAGCGATGATGGTGGAGCGCCATATCCCAATGGATAGCATTGTCTGTTACAATGATCAAATTGCTCTTGAGGTAATACGTACGTTAAAATCCAGAGGATTAGAAGTACCGAAAGATATTTCAGTGACCGGGTATGATAATTCATTAATAGCACAAGACAGCAGAGTACGGCTAACCACAATAGCACATCCTCAAGAAAAGCTCGGGGAAATGGCAGCGGAATTACTGCTTGAGAAAATGCATGGAATATCGGATGAAGACAGCCGGATAACAAGGCTTATTGAGCCGGAACTAATAATTAGGGAATCCACTAAGTCAAGATATAATCAAATATAGGAGGTATAGTGATGAGTAAGAATTACAAGTTTTGGTTTGCAACCGGTTCTCAGGATTTATATGGAGATGAATGTCTTCGCGTGGTTGCAGAGCACTCAAGAAAAATGGTGGAAGGAATGAATCGGTCAGGGCTGCTGCCATTTGAGCTTGTATGGAAGCCAACCTTAATTGACAATGCTTCCATACGACGTACCTTGAATGAGGCGAATCAGGATGAAGAATGTGCCGGTGTAATAACCTGGATGCACACATTTTCACCTGCAAAATCTTGGATATTGGGATTACAGGAATATCGTAAGCCACTGATGCATTTGCATACCCAGTTTAACCAAGAGATTCCATATGATTCGATCGATATGGACTTTATGAATACAAATCAATCCGCACACGGGGACCGTGAATTCGGGCATATTGTGAGCCGTATGGGTATTGAACGTAAAGTTATCGTAGGATACTGGGAAGATGAGGAGGTATTAAAACGAATTGCAAGCTGGATGAGAACTGCAATTGGTATTATGGAAAGCAGCCATATTCGAGTGGTTCGTGTTGGAGATAACATGAGAAATGTGGCGGTGACAGAAGGTGATAAGGTAGAGGCTCATATCAAATTCGGATGGGAAATTGATGCTTATAACATTACGGATATCGCAGAATATGTGCAGGAAATTAAAGTAGCTGAGGTAGATACCTTAGTGGAAGAATACTATAATAAGTATGATATTATCTTAGATGGCAGGGAAGAAAAGGAGTTTCGTAATCATGTGGCAGCTCAGGCAAAGATTGAGTTAGGCTTCGAGAAATTCTTAGTAGATAAGAACTACCATGCGATTGTAACGAACTTTGAGATGTTAGCTGGTTTAGAGCAGCTTCCAGGTCTTGCAATTCAGCGTCTAATGGAAAAAGGTTATGGTTTTGGGGCAGAGGGTGATTGGAAGACCGCGGCAATGGTTCGCCTGATGAAGATAATGGCGGCCGGTACGAAAGAGGAAAAGGGAACCTCCTTTATGGAGGATTATACTTATAATCTTGTTCCGGGCAAAGAGGGAATATTACAGGCACATATGTTAGAGGTTTGCCCTACCATTGCGGACTGCAAACCATCTATCCGTGTTTGCCCATTGACAATGGGAAATCGTACAGATCCGGCTCGTTTGGTATTTACCTCGAAACCAGGTCATGGTGTTGCTACTTCTTTGGTGGATTTAGGAGATCGTTTCCGCTTAATTATCAATGATGTTGAGTGTCATAAACAGGATATTCCTATGCCAAAGCTTCCGGTAGCAACTGCTTTCTGGACTCCGGAGCCTAATCTGTCAACAGGTGCGGAAAGCTGGATTCTTGCCGGCGGTGCACATCATACTGCTTTCTCTTATGACTTAACCTCAGAGCAAATGGGGGATTGGGCTGCAGCGATGGGAATCGAAGCGGTCTATATTGATAAAGATACGACGATTCGTAATCTGAAGAATGAGCTTCGCTGGAATTCTATATCATACCGTAAATAATTCGCTGTTATAATAAAATCTCTAGGTAAAAGGGTTATAAATTCTGCAAAAATGGACGTAACTATTAGAAGTTACGTCCTTATTTTTCTTTTCTGCCAACAGTATAATAGAAATAGGACAAAATAGTCCGTTGTATCCAAAAGTTCCTACAAGGGAAAGGGGGTTACATATTGACAACTTATTATCTGGCAGTAGATATCGGAGCATCCAGCGGAAGGCATATCTTAGGATGGCTTGAGGATGGAAAGATTCTTCTGGAAGAAGTGCATCGTTTTTCTAATGGGTTATCAAAAAAGGATGGAGAATTGTGCTGGGATATACCTTATTTGTTTGATGAGATTAAGAAGGGTCTCAAAAAATGTAAAGAGATTGGGAAAATTCCGGCGTATATGGGAATTGACACCTGGGGGGTAGACTTCTGTTTACTGGATGAGAAAAATCAGATTCTTGGAAATACCGTAGGATATCGGGATGATCGTACCAAAGGTATGGATGAATTGGTTTATCAAGTAATTAGTGAGAAGGAATTATATGCGAGAACTGGTATTCAAAAGCAGCCATTTAATTCAATTTATCAAATGATGGCAATAAAACAGCGATATCCTGAGTATTTAAAACTAGCTAAGAACTTTTTATTAATTCCGGATTACTTTAACTTCTTGTTAACCGGAAAGAAAGCGGTAGAGTATACTAATGCAACCACCACACAATTAGTAAATCCAACCACAAAACAATGGGATTACGAATTAATTTCCAGCCTTGGTTTTCCAAAGGAAATATTTAAGGCGATACGAACAGCGGGGGAGGAACTTGGGCCGGTAACCGAGGAAATCAGAGAAGAAATAGGGTTTGAATTAACCGTAATGCTTCCTGCAACACATGATACCGGTTCTGCCGTATTATCGGTACCAAGCAATGAAGAACAAACGTTATACATAAGCTCAGGCACCTGGTCGCTTATGGGAATTGAACAAAAAAGGGCAGATTGTTCAGAAGAAAGCCGTCTTGCGAATTTAACAAATGAGGGTGGATATGATTATAGATTCCGGTATTTGAAAAATATTATGGGGCTTTGGATGATTCAATCTGTAAAAAAGGAATATCAAGATGAGTACTCCTTCGCAAAACTTTGTGAAATGGCAAGTGAATGCGATGATTTTCCATCCCGAGTGGATGTCAATGATGATTGTTTTCTTGCACCAGACAGTATGATTGCTTCCATCAAGAAGTATTGTGAAGCAACCAATCAAAAAGTTCCTCAAACACCAGGTGAAATAGCAACCGTCATCTATCAGAGTTTGGCATTATGTTATCGTAAGACAGTAGAAGAACTAGAGAGATTATCGCAGTATCAATATGACAGTATCCACATTGTAGGTGGCGGCTGTAATGCGCAGTATTTGAATGAATTAACTGCGAAAGCAACCGGGAAAACGGTATATGCGGGTCCTACAGAAGCAACGGCAATTGGAAACATAGTAGCACAGATGATTGGTACGAAGGTATTCGATTCCGTTTCACTGGCACGAGAAGCAGTATTTAAATCCTTTGAAATTAGAAAATTTGAACTTATTAAAAAGCGAGAAATGAGGTAAGTATGATAAAAGAAAGATATGAAATGGCAAAGCAGATTTATGGTAAGCTTGGTGTTGACACCGATCAGGCATTAGACACTCTTAAGGGAATTTCAATCTCCATGCATTGCTGGCAGGGAGATGATGTAACAGGATTTGATAACGATGGACCTCTCTCCGGTGGTATTCAAGCAACAGGAAGTCACCCTGGAAAGGCAAGAACACCAGAAGAGCTAATGGCGGATATTGATATGGTTTTATCCATGGTACCTGGGAAACACAAAATCAACCTACATGCAAATTATGCAATCTTTGAAAAAGGAGAGTTTGCAGACCGTGATAAGTTAGAGCCAAAACACTTTGCTAAATGGGTAGAATTTGCTAAGAAGAGGGGACTTGGTTTAGATTTTAATCCAACGTTTTTCTCTCATCCAAAGGCAGGACAATTTACTCTTTCTTCTCCGGATGAGGAAATCCGTAAGTTTTGGATTGATCATGGAAAAGCTTGTATTAGAATCTCTGAGTATTTTGCGTCCGAATTAGGTCAGCCATGTGTTATGAATATTTGGATTCCTGATGGGTATAAAGATATTCCGGCAGACCGTCTTTCCCCAAGAGCACGCTTTAAGGATTCCCTTGATCAGATTCTTAGCATTGGTTATGACAAAAATAAGGTTATTGTTGCTCTAGAATCTAAGGTGTTTGGAATTGGTGTAGAGTCTTACACAGTTGGTTCCAGTGAGTTCTGCATTAACTATGCAGCAAAGAACGGCATCTTAAGTCTTATGGATAATGGACATTATCATCCTACCGAAGTAGTGTCCGATAAGATTTCCTCGATGTTATTATTTGCAGATAAAATAGCACTTCATGTAACAAGACCGGTACGCTGGGATAGTGACCATGTTGTCTTATTTGATGATGAAACAAGAGAGATTGCAAAGGAAGTTATCAGGAATGATGCACTTGATCGTGTTATTCTGGCTCTTGATTTCTTTGATGCAAGTATCAATCGTGTAGCAGCTTGGACGATTGGTATGAGAAATATGCAAAAAGCCTTATTATATGCTTTATTAACTCCAAACGACAAATTAAAGAAGCTTCAAAATGAGGGGAAATTCACAGAATTGTTAATGCAGCAGGAAGAGCTTAAGTCCTATCCCTTCGGTGATGTTTGGGACTATTTTTGTGAAATAAACAAGGTTTCTGTGAAGGAAGAGTGGTATGCTAAAGTTTCACTCTATGAGGAAGAAGTTCTCTTAAAGAGAGCATAATTTTTTGAGTACTATGGTATTGCGGTGTTTGAAATACGATGCTGGGGCTTCCTTAATTTGTATTATTAATATAAAAAATTGGCTGGTACCTGGTACCAGCCTAACTAATTCATAAGCTGGATGGACAAAGTCCCCAGGATTAACTATAATAAAGATAGAACACATTGGGTTACAAAATAGGGTGAATTATCTATTATATAGTTGACCAGGAGGATGATCGATGAACCAAGAATTGATTCAGATTCTTTCTCGGATTACAGAAGAAGAAAAACGTATTTTAAACGTGAAGAAGGAAGTGGAAAAAGAGCGATACACTTCAAGTAAGGATTTTGTGATTCAAAAAAATAAGATGCTGGAAGAAGAACAGTTGCTTACGGTCCGTCCTCATACCCGCTTTATTGACTTTCCCAAACATAAGCATGATTACATTGAAGTAGTTTATGTCTGTAAGGGGACTTTAACTCACATTATCAACGATGTGCCGGTAGTGCTTGAGGAAGGGGATTTACTATTTCTTAATCAGCATACTTACCATGCAATTACAGAGGCTTCCAAAGAGGATATCGCAATTAATCTAATCATCTTGCCACGTTTTTTTGATGTTAGTTTTACGATGATTCAAAAGGATAATGTATTGGCGGATTTTTTAGTAGGTATCTTAAGAAATGCTTCGCATAAAGAACAATACCTTCATTTTAAAGTGAAGGGAATCCTTGAAATAGAGAATTTATTAGAAAATCTGGTCTATTCGTTAGTTCATGATACTTCAGACAATGATATGATTAATCAGCGCGTGATGGGACTTTTGTTTTTGTATCTGGTAAAATACTCAGATTCCTTAAAAGCCGGTTCCCCCAATAGCTATGAGGATGTTCTTGCTAAGGCTGCGGTCAATTATATTGAAATAAATTATCAAACAGCAAGCCTAACAGAATTAGCAGAGAAGCTATGCTTATCGTTATCCTCTTTAAGCCGACTAATAGCAGGCAAGACAGGAACATCATTCCGAGAATTATTGCAGGAGAAGCGCTTTCAAGTTTCTAGGTCACTTTTGCTAGAAACCAACCTTTCAATTACCGATATTGTAGTTGCAGTAGGATATGAGAATAATAGTTTTTTTCATCGTAAGTTTAAGGAACGGTATCATATGTCACCAAAGGAATACCGAGAAAAATATAGGAGGATGGGATAATGGTACGGAAAGCATTTAAAATGCAGCTATTTGAGGGTCAAGCAAAAGAATATGAAAAACGCCACAAGGAATTATGGCCGGAAATGAAGGAAATGATTCATGAATATGGCGGCAGTAATTATACAATATTTCTGGATGAGGAGACCAATGTTCTTTATGGCTACCTGGAACTGGAAGACGAAGAAAAGTGGGAGAAAACCGCCGAAACTGAAATTTGTAAGAAATGGTGGGCTTTTATGGCTGACATTATGGAAACAAATCCGGATAACAGTCCGGTAAGTGTTCCTTTAAAAAATGTATTTCATCTTGATTAAAACAAAGGAAGCAGAGCAGAAAAATCCTCTGCTTCTTTTGTTTTAAATATGACGGAAAGTAATCTTTTTATTGGCTGGCAATTGAAAAAATACAGAATAAACTGTTTCATAAAGAATCCATATCTTTTAGCATTTGGCAGCAAATAGTTAACTATACGGACTACATATTTATTTTTATATTGACAAATAAAAAAATTGAAGTAAAATTGAGATGGAAAAAGAAACAGGGGTGCCAAATGAATTTGGCTGAGATTAGAACTATGAAAATGTTCTTGACCCTATCACCTGATCTGGATCATGCCAGCGGAGGGAGTTTTATTACTTGTATTATTGAGTTGTGACTCCCTTTGGATATCAAAGGGAGCTTTTTTATTTTCCACGAAAAAATAATATAAGGAGCCTTAGTTTGGCATCCTATCGGGTAATGAAAATTTGCAGCAATTGATAACCGCAAATATCTATTCCTAATTTTTATCTATAGGCATCTGTGAAAAGCATTCGATATTTGTGAGAAGAATTTTCAAATACGAGACCCGAAAAGAAAGGAGATTAAGAAATGAATGCAAGTGTAGCGATTCAAACATTACCAGAAGCAAAGAATGAGGAGGAATTAATTCGTATCGTAGATGAGGTGATTGCTTACATTAAGAGTACCGGTTTAAATTATTATGTTGGACCATTTGAAACAGCCATTGAAGGTGATTATGATGAATTAATGGATATTGTGAAAGAATGCCAGCACATTGCTATCCGTGCCGGTGCACCTTCTGTTGCAGCCTACATAAAGGTAACCTTTCGTCCGGAA
The DNA here is from genome assembly GCA_023457255.1 of Bacillota bacterium. Lineage (GTDB taxonomy): Bacteria > Bacillota > Clostridia > Lachnospirales > Lachnospiraceae > Lachnoclostridium. The sequence goes on from JAEWMB010000042.1 coordinate 115,817, forward strand.
GGAGATGTATTAACCATTGAGAGAAAAGTTACGAAACACCATCAGGACTAAACTGCCTTCGTTTAGTGCAATGATTGGAATTTTAACCCTCTGGCAGTTAGTTTCAAGCATTGGGCTGGTACCAAAGTATATGCTTCCCTCTCCAATCGAAGTAATTCAGGCATTCGTGAAAGAGTTCCCCCTCTTAATGTCACATCTGAGAGTAACCTTGGTGGAAGCATTCCTTGGCTTATTCTTAGGAACTTTCCTTGGCTTTTGGATTGCAGTTTGGATGGATAGATTTCCTAAAGTATATCAGGCATTTTATCCGGTCATTGTAATAACACAAACCGTACCTACGGTTGCAATAGCACCACTTTTAGTGTTGTGGTTAGGGTATGGTATAGCACCAAAGATTGTACTTATCATTATAGTAACATTTTTCCCAATCACAGTAGGGCTCTTAGATGGATTTCACTCAGCGGATAAGGATGCCGTTCGGTTATTGTGTTCGATGGGGGCAACAAAATTCCAAATATTTTATCAAATCAAATTGCCAAGTTCCTTAAGCTACTTTTTTGCAAGCTTAAAAATATCTGCATCTTATTCTGTTGTAGGTGCGGTAATATCAGAATGGCTCGGTGGATTTCATGGGCTTGGAGTTTATATGACACGAGTAAAAAAATCGTATGCCTTTGATAAAATGTTTGCAGTTATCTTCTTAATATCAGCAATCAGTTTATTGCTGATGAAGCTGGTAGGATACTTAAAAAAACGCTGCATGCCTTGGGAAGAAAAGTAAGACAGTGGACAGAAAGTATGAAACAGATAATAATCACCAGAACTTTATAATAAGTGTTTTGTACTACAGCAATTTGAATGAATTAGAGGACCGTAATGTGATAATAGAGAAACAAATAGATATCTTTAAGCATTTGATATGGAATTAAAATTACGTCGAAGAAAGAATCAAGCTTCGATACCAGAAGAAAGTGAAAGAAACAAATGGGACATAAAAAATTAAAGCGTATTCTTGCTCTTATCTTAGTAGCCACGACGTTTGCTGCAATGACAGCCTGTGGCAAAAAAGAGGAGGATGCAAGTAATAATGATACGAAAGATTTAGAAAAGATTACCTTTGTATTGGAATGGACACCGAACACAAATCACACCGGCTTATATGTGGCTCAAGCAAAAGGATATTTTGCAGAAGAGGGTCTAGGTGTAACAATTGTTCAGCCGCCGGAAGATGGAGCGGAAGCATTGGTTGCAAGTGGTAAGGCACAGTTTGGTATCTCTTGTCAGGATACGATAACGCCTGCAATAGTAGGGGATACTACGTTACCAATCACGGTATGCGCTGCTTTAGTACAGCATAATACATCCGGTGTTGTAAGCCGCAAGGGAGAAGGAATGGATACTCCAAAAGGCTTAGAAGGAAAAAACTATGCAACTTGGGATTTAGAGATTGAAAAAGCTATAATGAAAAATGTAGTTGAAGCAGATGGTGGTGATTTTAGTAAGGTGAAGCTAATACCGAGCACTGTGACAGATGAAGTCACTGCACTTCAGACAAAATCAGTGGATGCTATCTGGATTTTCTATGCTTGGGGTGGTATAGCAACTAAGGTGAAAGGATTAGAGACAGATTATTTTGCCTTTAAAGACATCAATCCGGTATTTGACTATTATACACCGGTAGTAATTGCGAACAATGATTTTTTGGAGAAAGATGCTGATACAGCAAAAGCGTTTTTCCGTGCCTTAAAAAAAGGATATGAATATGCCGTCGAGAATCCGGCAGATGCAGCGGAACTTTTACTTACAGCAGTTCCAGAACTGGACAAAGCTATTGTAAAGGAGAGTCAAGAGTGGTTATCAAAGGAATATAAAGCGGAAGTAAATCGTTGGGGATATATTGATAAAAACCGTTGGAATGCCTTTTATAATTGGCTTAATGATAACAATCTGGCAGCAGAAAAAATCCCTGAAAATACTGGTTTTACAAACGAGTATTTGCCGGAATAGGCGTGAGCATGGATAAATTAACAGTTCGTAACATTTCCAAGTCTTTTGGAGATAAAAAAGTATTAAAGGATGTCTCTGTAGTATTAAAAGAAAATGAGCTAGTTAGCCTTCTTGGTGTCAGTGGGACAGGTAAAACAACACTTTTTAATATAATCGCGGGTTTATTAGCAGCGGATAACGGTGAAGTGGTGCTGGATGGTAAAGATATTGCAAACCAAGCTGGTTATATCAGCTATATGCTTCAAAAAGACCTTTTACTGCCGTATAAGACAATTGAGGATAATGTTTCATTGCCTTTCATTATTCAAGGGATGAAAAAGAGGGCGGCTAGAGAAGAGGCAGCCAAGTATTTTAAAGAATTTGGTCTGGAAGGTACACAAAAGCACTATCCCGTTAGTTTATCCGGTGGTATGAGACAACGGGCTGCGTTGCTTCGAACCTATTTATTTTCAGATCAGGTTGCACTATTAGATGAACCATTCAGTTCCCTTGATATGATAACAAAGGGTAAAATTCACCGATGGTATCTGGATATCATGGAAAAGATAAAATTATCGACTTTATTTATCACGCATGATATTGAGGAAGCTATCTTATTATCGGATCGAATTTATATCCTAACAGGTACACCGGGTCACATTACGAAGGAAATTCGCATTGAAGCAAAAAGGCCAAGAGAGGAAGACTTTTTATTAAGCCCGGAATTTCTTAAGTATAAAAAGGAGATTTTAGCGTGCCTTAAAGAGTAAAAGGGTTTTAACTAGATTTAAGAGTTATTGGAATTAAAAAAGCTGCTTTGTTCCTGCACAGAAAAGTATTGTGTATAGGCAAAGCAGTTTTCTTATTCAAGAATTATCATAAATTTTAAATAAAAAACAATTTTCTTTTTGAATGTCTTATGTAATAAATTAAATACCGCAGTTTTAATTCAGCATACCATCTAAAATTTAGTGAAAACTTCGCACTTTTGTCGAATTGACGTTCCCAGCCTGGTAGTTTACAATGTTATAAGGATAGAAGTTGTAGACTTCTTAAAGAATTTGAAATGAGGAACAGTAATTGAACAAAGAGCAAGTTTTAAAAAAGTATTATGGTTATGACACATTTCGAGATGGGCAGAAAGAGTTAATTAGCAGCATCTTAGCCGGTAAGGATACCTTTGGCATTATGCCGACAGGTGCCGGAAAATCAGTATGCTTTCAAGTTCCGGCGCTAATGTTATCCGGTATAACCCTAGTAGTATCTCCCTTAATCTCCCTTATGAAGGATCAAGTGGGTAATCTAAATCAAATGGGGATCCATGCTGCCTATCTCAATAGCTCCTTAACTTTAAATCAATACCGGCTGGCATTGTCTTATGCGAAAGAAGGACGATATAAAATTATTTATGTAGCACCTGAGAGACTCTTAACGGAAGAGTTTTTAGAATTTGCAAAGGGTGCGAATATTTCTATGTTAAGTATTGATGAGGTACATTGCGTTTCCCAGTGGGGTCAAGATTTTCGTCCAAGTTATTTAAAAATCGTCGATTTTATAAATCAACTGCCGGTACGGCCAATCATAAGTGCATTTACCGCTACCGCTACCAAAGAAGTGAAAGGGGATGTGATTCGGTTACTTGGATTACAGAATGCTACGGTACTTACAACCGGATTTGATCGTAAGAACTTATATTTTGCAGTCAGGAGTCCCAAAGATAAATATGCTGAACTGGCTACCTATCTGAAGGAACATCAGAATATGAGCGGGGTTATTTATTGTGCTACAAGAAAAACAGTAGAAGAGGTTTCGCAGCGCTTAGAACAGGATGGATATCCGGTAACCAGATATCATGCGGGATTAAGTGATGCGGAAAGACGTCAAAATCAGGATGATTTTATCTATGATGCGAAACCAATCATAGTGGCAACAAATGCCTTTGGTATGGGAATTGATAAGTCTAATGTTAGGTTTGTTCTTCATTATAATATGCCAAAAAACATAGAGAGCTATTACCAGGAGGCAGGGCGAGCCGGAAGAGACGGGGAGCGTGCGGAATGTATACTGTTATATGGCGGACAAGATGTGATAACCAATCAGTTATTTATTGAAAACAATCGTGAGAATGAGGAATTAAGCGGTGAAATGTTAGAGGCAGTAAAGATAAGAGATCGGGAGCGCCTAAAAAAAATGTCGTTTTATTGTTTTACGAATGTTTGCCTGCGTCATTATATCTTAGAGTATTTCGGTGAGAAAGCAGAGAAAACCTGTGGGGATTGCTCCAACTGCTTAACGGAGTTTGAAAGCATTGATATTACTGAAATCAGTATCAAATTAATTCAATGTGTAATAGAGACAAAACAGCGGTTCGGATTAATGACGATTGTTGATACGGTGCATGGCAGTAAATCTGCTAAAATAAAGCAGTTTCGCCTTGATAAGTATTCTAGTTATAATTCATTAGCAGATATTACAATCCCTAGACTAAAACAAATTATGAATCATCTCGTGCTAAATGGTTACCTGGCACTAACGAATTCAGAATATTCTATCGTAAAGGCAACAGCAAAGACCATGGAATTCTTAGAGCAGAGGGAAACAATTGAGCTAAAGGTTTCCAAGCAGGAAACTAAGAAGGAAAAAGGCAATGAATCACGTAATAGCAGTAAGAGAAAAGCAGTATTTTCTTTGGATACGAATGAGGAGCTTTTTGAAGAACTTCGTGTCTTACGTCTATCCATCGCGAGAAAAGAAAAAGTTCCCCCATATATAATCTTTGGAGATAAGACCTTACTCCAGATGAGTCAGTCCTTACCGGCTAGTAAAGAAGAAATGCTTAAAATTACAGGAGTTGGAGAAATAAAGTATGATAAGTATGGAGAGCAGTTTGAAGCGGTGATTCGCAGCTTTCAAAGAAATAAGATAACAAATGGATAAAGAGGTGGGCAGTTATACCCACCTCTTTATCCATAGATTTCATCATCAGAGATACCGACCCTTTGTTTTATTGATGAGATTCTGCGGGGAACTAATACCGCAGAAAGAATTGCAGCTTCTATTGCTGTTATAAAATACTTAGTTCAGAAAAACTGTATCGCAATTGTTGCAACCCATGATATTGAGCTGACCGAAGAGCTAAAAGAAGTCTGTGATAACTATCATTTTAGAGAAGTATTAAATGAGGGTGATGTGAAATTTGATTATAAATTGTATCATGGACCGACAACAACGCGTAATGCTATTCTTCTTTTAGAACGAATGGGATATCCGGAAGAGATCATTAGAATGGCTGGCCGCTATGTAAATTCAATTAATCATTATCCACAAGACAGTTTAGCAGACCAAAATGTAATGTGAAACAAAGGAAGCAGCAGGGGAAGTTGCTGACTATAAAAGATAGTTATATGATTTGATAGGGGCACCCTAAATATGGGCTGCCCTATTTTGTTATACCAATCGAAATGGAAAATTTATAATTTATGGAATAAAAATAGGAATAGGACATACTGATATAGAAGAAGGGTGATTCTCCTGGGAAGAATATATATGGATTCAAAGTGGAATAAAGTAAGCAATTTCATAATTAGTATGCATCATTTCGCTGGATTACGAAGGAAGAAAAGGTAATGGCGAATGGTTTCTGGAAAATAAATATCGGGGAGGTGCTATTTTTGGAGATCACTCATATAGGAAGCTATATAAAATAATAGGATAAGGGGATGCTTATTATGAGTAAAATCAGAAGAATAGTTTCACTATTTATGATTGCAGCGATTATTATGACCTGTTGTTTTAAGGTTGGTAAAAAAGCATATGCTGCTGATACGAATAACGATGATTGGCTGCATTGTGTAGGCAATAAAATCTATGACATGAATGGCAATGAGGTCTGGCTGACCGGTGCGAATTGGTTTGGCTTTAACTGTACTGAAAATGTATTCCATGGTGCATGGTACGATATTAAGGATATGTTAACGGATATTGCCAACAGAGGAATAGGGCTTTTGAGAGTTCCAATATCGACAGAACTTCTGTATAGTTGGATGGTTGGAAAACCGAATAAAGTTTCAAGTGTGACTGCCGTCAATAATCCGCCATATTATGTATGCAATCCTGATTTTTATGATCCTGCAACCAATGGTGTAAAAAATAGCATGGAAATCTTTGATATTATTATGGGATATTGCAAAGAATTGGGAATCAAAGTAATGATAGATGTTCATAGTCCGGATGCTAATAATTCCGGGCATAACTACCCTTTATGGTATGGATTAACTACGGCTACTGCCGGTGAAATAACGACAGATAAGTGGATTAATACTTTAGCATGGCTGGCTGATAAATATAAAAATGATGATACTATTCTGGCATTTGATATAAAAAATGAACCGCATGGACAGAGGGGATATGGTTCTGCAGCTCCAACTAACATGGCAAAATGGGATAACTCCACAGACGAGAACAATTGGAAATACGCAGCGGAAAGATGTGCCAGAGCAATACTAAGTAAAAATCCTAAATTATTGATTGTGATTGAAGGGGTTGAACAATATCCGAAAACTGAAAAAGGCTTTACTTATGATACGCCGGATATATGGGGAGCTACCGGTGACCAGTCTCCATGGTATAGCGCTTGGTGGGGTGGAAATTTAAGAGGTGTAAAGGATTATCCTATTAATCTAGGCACCTTGAACAGCCAGATTGTATATTCGCCTCATGACTATGGTCCTTCCGTATATAACCAGCCTTGGTTTGACAAGGATTTTACAACGCAGACCCTATTGGATGATTATTGGTATAATACTTGGGCATATATTAATGAAAAAGGGATTGCGCCATTGCTAATAGGTGAGTGGGGAGGACACATGGATGGCGGAAAGAACCAGAAAGGGATGACGTTATTAAGAGATTATATGGTAAGTAATCGAATCCATCACACCTTCTGGTGTATCAATCCGAATTCAGGTGATACGGGAGGCTTACTAGGATATGACTGGAAGACTTGGGATGAAGCAAAATATGCGTTGTTAAAGCCTGCATTATGGCAGTCAGGTGGAAAGTTTGTAGGTCTGGACCATCAGATACCACTTGGTAACAATGGTATCTCATTAGGACAATATTATGGGAAATGAAGAACTAAATAGATAAATTAATTAAGAAGGAATGAGTGCAAACCGAGTATCTAATCTAGGACATAACAAAAGGTCATGTCTTAAGGAGATGTTAAAGTCAGAGAGAGCTATAGACTTGTGTTTTTCAAAATTTTTAGTACGAAAAAAGGGGCAGGGGAGTAATCTTTCTGTCCCCATTAATAGTTACTGACAGTAGTATTTTGGTAAGAAAGGCAGCTTATGAACCCTAATTTTAAACTACTCTCCTGTTCTTTGATAGGTACCTGGGAAACATTGTCTGTTTCTATCGGAATAACTTATTGCTTTGAAATTATAAGTGCATAGTGATAGAATTGACAGATAGCGGCAAATACCGTAAAATGAATGTTGCAGAATTTATGGGAACAGGGTGCGGAATTATTCCCCTACATTCTATTGAAAGGTGTTGGTATGTAACCTTGTTAACAAGGCTTGTGCCTGGAAGACACAGGTCTTCCTTTTCTTCATTACAGGAAAAAGATCTGATAAGCTTGTTTTTCTTGCTTTATAAGGTATTAGATGGAAGAGAAAGGGTAAGCTAGGGTTAGTAAGGCTTGGTTACATAGGAAGAGGGTTGAACAAAAATGCGTGTTTAACTAAGATAAAGTACGCGTCGCAGCGCGTAGATGGAGACAGCTATGAGTTTTACGGAGAAATTTTCATTAAAGGGAAAGATAGCATTAATTACCGGAGCATCTCATGGAATAGGATATGCAATTGCAAAAGCATATGCAGATGCAGGTGCAACAATTGTTGTGAATGGATCACGCCAAGCTTCTGTGGACAGTGCACTTGAAAATTATAAAAATGATGGTATTAAGGCTTATGGATATGTTTGTGATGTTACAAATGAAGCGCAAGTACAAGAAATGGTAGGAAAGGTGGAACATGAAGTAGGCGTTATTGACATTTTAGTAAATAATGCAGGTATCATTAAGAGAATTCCAATGTGTGATATGACAGCAGAGGAATTCCGCGAGGTCGTTGATGTTGATTTGAATGCACCGTTTCTTCTATCTAAAGCAGTAATTCCCGGTATGATAAGAAAAGGTCATGGTAAAATTATTAATATTTGCTCGATGACAAGTGAATTAGGACGTGAGACAGTTTCAGCTTATGCAGCCGCCAAGGGTGGGTTAAAGATGCTTACAAAGAATATTGCATCGGAATATGGCGAGTATAATATACAGTGTAATGGTCTGGGTCCAGGGTATATCGAAACTTCTCAGACTGCGGCACTTCGCCACGAGGGTCATCCTTTTCATGAATTTATTATCGGGAGAACTCCGGCAGCAAGATGGGGAACTCCCGACGACATGACAGGTCCGGCGGTATTTCTGGCATCGGAAGCATCTGACTTTGTAAATGGCCACATCCTTTATGTGGATGGCGGAATTCTTGCTACGCTTGGTAAGCAGCCTAAATATTGAATTATAGATTAACCGCGTATTCCGGTTAGTTAGCGATGCAGATTTCTATATTTGCCGGGTGGCATCCCTTTCATAGTCTGAAATACTTTGGAAAAATAGAGTCCATTATCATAACCCACTGAAGCTGCGATTGCTCCAATAGACAAATCTGTATTTTTTAATAGTGTACAGGAGTATTTGATACGAAATTCTGAGAGATACTCCTTTGGGGACTTTCCAAGGTGTGATTTAAACTCTCGAAAGAGATGGCTTCTGCTGATGCCAACATAGGCAGCTACATCATCAATGGTAATCGGATAAGAGAAATGCGACTCCATATAGGTAATGCCTTTTTGGACATAATCAAGGTTTGGATGGTGCTTTTTCTTATGACTTGCCGCACCGGCAATAAAAAGGCTTAAGGTGATATAAAGTTGGCCAGCCATAGCAACCCCATTGGAGAGTTTATTTCCGCGGGCTTTATAAATTTTATAAAGTTGATTCTTTACATTCTCTCCGAAGGAACAGGAAGAGATCACCGGAGATTCGCTCGAAAAATCGGTGGACTCCAAGAGCAGTCCGGTATCACTTCCGGAAAAACCAACCCAATAATATTCCCAAGGGTCGATGGCATCCGCATAATAGGTTACTTGGGTATCCGGATAGATTAAAAATACATCACCTGCTGTCAGGGGAAAGGTTTTATGATTTGTTTCATAATATCCTTTCCCTGAAACTATGTAATGGATCAAATAGTGGTCACGTACTCCGGGCCCCCACTGGTACTTTGGTTCACAGCGCTGGTAACCAACATTATACACCGATAAGGATACCATTTCTTTTTCTTTTACTTTATAAGAATTCTTAAATGTCTGATTCATCCTATTTTTCCTTCCTGTGTTTGGAGTTTGTTAACAACTGCAGAATGCGATTGAATAAATTGTTGTTTTAAATCAGTGATATGCAGTTTTTAATCTACGTGATTATACTATTGCATAGGAATTTAGCAGTGATAATTTTATGCATAATGGTGAAAAATCTTCCATAGTAATGAGCCGATGTGATATAATAAGAGATATTTTATTTGTAAGAAATGATTGTACTTCACAGCAAGATAGCATTTGCTTGCTGTTTCATTATAATCCCGGACTGGCGATATGATATAAGATTTAGAATTCCGGTATTTCTATTCTGAGGTTTTTTATTATTATATCATTTCGAGTACAATATGCAACATTCTTACATAAAAAGAATACTTTTTCATATTGTAATCTTTTTAAGATAAGATAAGATATTAGTAGAAGTTCGAACGATAAAAAAGTGTGCATCTACAACGTATAAGAAAAAAGAGTCATTAAGTAATACAAAACAGTAGAATAATAAAAAGTTCTAAAAAAGGAGGCAGTGTTATGAAAATTTTAGTACTTGGTGGAGCCGGATATATTGGTTCCCATACCGTCCATGAATTGATTGCGGCAAAGGAACAGGTTGTGGTTATTGACAATCTTGAGACTGGACATAAGGAAGCAGTCCATCCGGATGCAACATTTTATCAGGGTGATATCCGTGATCGTACATTTTTAGATACGGTATTAGAGAAAGAAAAGGACATCGATGCAGTAATTCATTTTGCCGCAAATTCTTTAGTAGGGGAAAGTATGGTAAATCCATTAAAATACTACGATAACAACTTATGCGGTACAAAAGTATTGCTGGAAGCTCTTGTAGCACATGGAATCGATAAAGTAGTATTTTCTTCTACGGCTGCTACTTATGGAGAGCCGGAGCGTGTACCGATTGTTGAGACAGACCGTACCGAGCCAACCAATACCTACGGTGAGACAAAATTATCAATGGAGAAGATGTTTAAGTGGACTTCAGTAGCACATAGTCTTCGTTATGTATCGCTTCGCTATTTTAATGCATGCGGTGCGATTTTGTCAGGTCAAATCGGGGAAGCACATAACCCGGAATCTCACTTGATTCCAATCATTCTTCAGGTAGCAAATCATAAGAGAGAAGCAATTAGTGTATTTGGTACAGATTACGAAACAAAAGATGGTTCTTGTGTGCGCGACTATATTCATGTGCTTGATTTAGCGCAGGCGCACATTTTAGCGGTGAAATATTTGATAGCTGGCGGTGAAAGCAATATCTTTAATCTTGGAAATGGCATGGGGCACACGGTTTTAGAAGTAATTGAAGCTGCCAGAAAGGTAACCGGAGAAGAGATTCTGGTAGTTATTTCAGAGCGAAGAGCCGGTGACCCTGCAACCTTAGTGGCATCCAGTGAAAAGGCAAAGGATGTGCTTGGATGGAGACCACAGCATGCGGACATTGAAGAAATTATCGAAAGTGCATGGAACTGGCATAAAAATCATCCCAATGGGTTTGAAGTATAGTTATACTGCGAAGTACCAGGGAGAACCTGAGGATACAAAAGAAGCACTCGCAGGATTGGAGGAATAACTTGAACGTGTGCCAAGCTGTTGCACGTTTGATTCAATATGGAATCATAACGGGGCATTTTTACGTTTCCAGGATTCCCTCGGTGCCAAGGAACTCTAGTCGGTATTTGGTTGGAGTCCTACCGGTTTTTGAACTGAAAAGTCTTGTAAAATGAGGCATATCCTCAAATCCGGTTAGTCTTGCAGCCTCTTTAATAGAGATGGTCCGGTCGGTTAATAGGAACTGAACTTGATTTAGTCTCGTTTCCAATAAATCTGCTTTTGGTGAAGTATGAAAATAATACTTATAGTAATAATGAAAACGGCTGACACTTAGGTTTGCTAAATTCGCCATTTCAGGCAGTGTCCAGTTTTTTGAGTAATTTGTCAGTATCTGAATGCGAACACTTTTCATAACATCCCAAATATGCTCAGAGGTTACCCCTTTGTGATGAGGAACATTTAAATCTCTGCTTACCGTAATCAGTAATTCGGTAATAAGAGAATGGATGGCCAATTCATAGAGGGGGTCTTTTGCTATGCTCTGATTTAAGATTTGTTGTATATATTGATTAACTGCGGTATAGTGTTTCGGATAGAAAATAGTGTTCGTCTCGATTTGAAACTGAGATAAATAGTCATCTTCTACCATAAAGTGAAGAAAGCTATTATAAAAGATTTCAACATTTCCATAATACTGCCTTGCATTTGGAGAGTAAAGAATACAAGCATTTGGTTTGGTTAAGGTAACGTGATGGTTTAGGGTGACTTTCATGGGAGCAATAAAATAAAGAAATAAATAATCTCCGGAACCATTCGGCCGGTCAATCACATCATAATTTGTGTTGTGCGTATTATAACCGCAATGACTCAAATATATCATAGAACCCCCTTATTCTGTCTTTGAATAAATTTGTAAAATATGGATTATTATGAAGGGAATATCATATCACATTACATCTGCGCGAAGGAGTGATATAGAGTGGAGAGGGGAAAAGCCCCTCTTATTCTTAAATTATCAATTCTACAAATACAGTAGAAAAAGACAATGATACAATATTTTTTTACATTGGAAATCCTTCTATGCTGTGCTATATGTATTAGTAGGATCAATGATTACTTAACTCTTACATTTATGAGATTATTAGACGCATGGCATTCTAAGATTAGAGTACTACACAATCCGTATTGGGTCAAGAGATTATCACAAGGCGTATTCTTGTAGAGGTATCAAAGTGATGCCGTATTAATGACTTGTAGCAGAACACAAGATAAGAAACAGCATAAGGAGGAAAACAATGAAAGCAAAGCTAACCCTGTCAAAAATCAGCAAAATAGGAACCATTGACAAAAGAATCTATGGTTCCTTCATCGAGCATTTAGGAAGAGCAGTTTATGGCGGTATCTATGAACCAGGTCATGAAACTTCAGATGATATGGGATTTCGCCAGGATGTCATGGAATTGATTAAGAAATTGAATATTCCGATTGTGCGTTATCCGGGCGGCAATTTTGTATCAGGCTACCGATGGGAGGATGGAATAGGAGATAAAGCGGAAAGACCAAGACGTCTTGATCTTGCATGGAAGAGCATTGAGACAAATGAAGTTGGTGTAGATGAGTTTCAGGAATGGGCAAAACGTGCCAGCAGTGACGTTATGATGGCTGTTAATTTAGGAACCAGAGGACCACAGGAAGCGCAGGATTTATTAGAGTATTGTAATTTTCCTGGTGGGACTTACTATAGTGACTTAAGAAGAAAGAATGGTTTTGAGAAGCCATTTGATATTAAAGTCTGGTGTTTAGGTAATGAGATGGATGGACCATGGCAAACTTGTGCTAAGACAGCGGAGGAATATGGAAGAATTGCTTGTGAAACAGCAAAGGTTATGAAATGGGTTGATCCAGGCATTGAATTGGTTGCATGCGGCAGCTCTGGTTTAACAATGCCTACATTCGGAGAATGGGAACGTACGGTATTAGAGCACACTTATGAGTATGTGGATTATATCTCCATGCACCAGTACTATCAAAATTATGAAAATGACCCGGGGCTTTTCTTAGCCAGATCGTTAGAGATGGAAACTTTTATTGAATCCGTAGCAGCAATTTGTGATTCTGTGAAGGCAAAGAAACATTCCCAAAAGACTATCAATCTTTCTTTTGATGAATGGAATGTATGGTTCCATAGTCAGGAACAGGATAAGAAAGCAGAACCTTGGAGTGTAGCACCAAGCTTATTAGAAGATATCTACACCTTTGAAGACGCATTGCTTGTTGGCTGCTTGTTGATTGCGCTTGTGAAACATTGCGACCGTGTTAAGATGGCATGTCTTGCTCAGTTAGTAAATGTCATTGCACCAATTATGACAGAGAATGGCGGAACTGCTTGGGCTCAAACTATCTTCTATCCGTTTATGCATGTATCAAACTTTGGCAGGGGCACCGCCCTAAGACCAATCTTAGATTGTGAGACTTATGAGAATAAAATCAGTGATAAAGTGCCTTTCGTAGAAACCGTTGCAGTACATAACGAAGAGAAGAAGGAAATTGTAGTGTTTGCCGTAAACCGCTCCGCTGACCAGACCATCGATTTTGCAATCGATTTCACTGAGTTTCAGGGGGTAGTCTTAGTGGAGCATACGGAGATGATTCATGCAGACTTAAAGGCTGCAAATACTGCCGGAAATCCGTATAATGTAGTGCCTGATGTGACTGGAACTACAACGCTTGATGGAACTACCGCAATAGCTTCCTTAAAGCCATATTCCTGGAATGTGATTCGCTTTGCGTTGTAATTCATACAATCCCTTTTAAAACTTTAGTAAACTATCTGAAGATCACAGGTATCCAAGTGTGTGTACGCACTCTGTTTTAGGTTTATAATTGAAATTCGTATATATAATATTGTGTGAGTGCTCATAATCACGAATCACTAGCTATCGAAGAAAATTAACGCTGCTATTTCTTCGGTAGCTTTGTTTTATTTGTTACCTTTCCAGTTGGCAGAAAGGATACTATTGTAAGCCAGAGAAGAATACTCAGGCAAACTGCCATACTTTAAAACTGCCTGTTTGTTAAATTCAAAATTTGATTTGTGCTATTAATCTTAGTTACGAAGAAGTTTATAAAAGTTGTTAAGGAGGGGAAGTGAAATTAATAGAACAGAATACTCTCATAAGGAATTTAATTTGAAACTCACATAAATAAGCATAGATTATGTGGATTTGTATTGACTTCCAATTATTTGAATGATATAATTTCGTTAAAATGACACAAAACCACAAGTCAGGAGGTTGGTATGATGGCTGAAACCAAAAAAGGATATAAGAAATCGCCTCGTATACAAAAGCTAATTGATGCGTTATACGGGAAAATACCGGAGATTGAATCAAAACGGGCTGTTCTGATTACGGAATCGTATCAGCAAACGGAAGGAGAGCCTATTATCAGCAGACGTTCCAAGGCTTTTGAACATATAGCAAAGAATCTTCCGATAGTAATTCGAGAGAATGAATTAATCGTAGGAAGTGCCACTATTGCAGAAAGAGGATGTCAGACCTTTCCTGAGTTTTCTTTCGATTGGCTGATTGCAGAACTTGATACGGTAGTGACTAGAACAGCAGACCCTTTTTATATTTCCGAGGAAGCAAAGAAGGAGTTAAGGAAGGTACATAGCTATTGGAAAGGAAAAACAACCAGCGAATTAGCAGATTATTATATGGCTCCGGAGACGAAACTTGCGATGGAACACCATGTGTTTACACCGGGCAACTATTTTTATAATGGTGTTGGGCATATCACCGTGCAGTATGACAAGGTAATAGCAATCGGTTATGAAGGAATTAAAGAAGAAGTATTAAGCAGGAAAAAAGAATTGCAATTAGGAGATGCAGATTATGCCGGCCGCCTTGACTTCTATAATGCAGTAATCAGAAGCTGTGATGCGGCAATACAGTATGCAAAGCGTTATGCAGCGGAAGCTAAAAAAATTGCACTTTCTTGTCAGGATGAGAAGAGAAGGCAGGAGCTTTTAACGATTGCATCTAATTGTGAACGAGTTCCTGCAAAGGGTGCGGTTACATTTTACGAAGCATGTCAGGCATTTTGGTTTGTACAGCTATTATTACAGATTGAATCAAGCGGACATTCAATCTCCCCGGGAAGATTCGACCAATATATGTATCCTTATTATAAAGCAGATCGTGAAGCAGGTAGGATCACTGGTGAGCAGGCTCAAGAAATTATCGATTGTATCTTTGTGAAATTAAATGATATTAACAAATGCCGTGATGCCGCTTCCGCAGAAGGCTTTGCAGGATATGGTATGTTCCAGAACATGATTGTTGGCGGACAGGATAGTAACGGGAGGGATGCCACGAATGAACTTAGCTTCATGGTATTAGAGGCGTCAATGCACACAATGCTTCCCCAGCCTTCCCTAAGTATTCGCGTATGGAACGGCACCCCTCATGATTTGTTAATTAAAGCTGCTGAAGTTACCAGAACCGGTATTGGCTTACCTGCTTATTACAACGATGAAGTGATTATCCCGGCGATGATGAACAAAGGTGCGACCATAGAAGAAGCGAGAAGCTATAACATCATAGGTTGTGTGGAACCTCAGGTACCTGGTAAGACCGATGGATGGCATGATGCAGCATTCTTTAATATGTGCCGTCCATTAGAACTGGTATTTTCCGGTGGATATGAAAATGGCAGATTAGTTGGTGCACCAACTAATCCTGTCCAAAAGCTTACTACATTTGAAGCCTTTTATGAAGCTTATAAAACTCAAATGGAATACTTTATTTCTTTACTTGTCAATGCGGATAATTCAATCGATATGGCTCATGCAAAACTTTGCCCATTACCGTTTGAATCCTCTATGGTGGAAGATTGTATTGGACGTGGGTTGTGTGTTCAAGAGGGTGGTGCAAAATATAACTTTACCGGGCCTCAAGGGTTTGGTATCGCAAATATGACAGACTCCTTATATGCGATTAGGAAACTTGTATATGAGGAAGGAAAGGTTTCCATTACCGAATTAAAAGAAGCACTTATACATAATTTTGGCATGGAAACACAAAAAACATTCAATGAAAGTTCGTATCAGCCAATTGATATTACGTTAGCGCAGCAGATTACAGTACAGATTGTGAAAGAATTAAGAGAACGCGGAAAAGAACCTTCCGAAAAAGAAATAGAACAAATTATAAAGACAGTCCTTGAGGCAAAGAAAGAAAGTACACAGAGTATAGCACCTGCATGCAGCTCAAATAATCAGTCAAGATATCAGGAAATTCTACAGATGATTGAAGCGCTACCAAAGTTTGGTAATGATATTCCAGAGATTGACGAATTGGCACGAGAGATTGCTTATACCTATACAAAGCCATTGCAGAAATATAAAAATCCCAGAGGCGGTGTATTCCAAGCGGGCTTATATCCGGTTTCTGCCAATGTACCACTAGGAGAACAAACTGGGGCTACTCCGGATGGAAGACTTGCGAATACCCCAATTGCAGATGGCGTTGGACCGGCGCCGGGGCGTGATGTGAAGGGGCCGACAGCAGCAGCTAATTCCGTGGCACGCCTTGACCATATGGATGCGACGAATGGAACCTTATACAATCAAAAATTTCATCCGTCTGCGTTGCAGGGACGTGATGGATTAGAGAAGTTCGTAGCATTAATACGCGCCTTCTTTGATCAAAAGGGTATGCATGTACAGTTTAATGTAGTAAGCCGGGAAACTTTATTGGATGCACAAAAACATCCGGAAAACTATAAACATCTGGTAGTACGTGTTGCCGGTTACAGCGCCCTATTCACTACATTATCCAGATCCTTACAAGATGATATTATTAGTCGGACGACACAAGGGTTTTAATTAAGTTGAAAAACAAAAGCGATTTTTCAACATCTTGATTGAAAAGCGTGCTAAGGCACGCGGGTGGGAGTTAAGATGGATGACTTAAATGTAAAAGGCAGGATATTTGATATTCAACGTTATTCTATTCATGACGGAAATGGAATCCGTACCATTGTATTCCTGAAAGGCTGTGCGTTTCGATGCCGTTGGTGCTGTAATCCGGAATCTCAGGAACATCAGATACAGACAATGAAGGTTCAGGGAAAAGATAAAATAATCGGTATGGATGTTACCGTATCTGAGGTGTTAGGAGAGGTATTAAAAGATAGAAATTATTATCTAAGGTCAGGAGGAGGCGTTACGCTCTCAGGTGGTGAGGCCTTATGTCAGCCTGAATTTACGTATCATCTGCTACATGCCTGCAAAGAAGAAGGTCTGCATACGGCAATGGAGAGTACTGCTTTTTCAGACTATAAAGTAATTGAGAGGATGTTACCGGTTCTTGATCAATATCTTATGGATATCAAGCACATAAACTCAGGAAAGCATCGATTATTTACCGGGCAGAACAATGAACTGGTTCTTGAAAATGCACGAAAAATTGCAGTTTCTGGGGAAACCGAGTTAATTATTCGAGTCCCGGTCATACCAACCTTTAACCATACAGAAGCCGAGATTGCAGCAATTGCTGATTTTGCGGGAGGTTTACCAGGCGTTAAGGAAATCCACCTGTTACCATATCACCGTTTAGGGCAAGACAAATACGAAGGATTAAATCGTGAGTATGCACTGGCGGGAATTATGCCGCCAAGGATGGAAGAGATGGCGCACTTAAGGAAAGTTGCAGAAAGCCACTCCGGATTAGTTGTAAAAATTGGTGGTTAGATATTTTGGGATTGAACCAATCAAACTGCTTGATTAAGGATCAAGGGATTGTCACGAATAGAAGAATAAGTACCGGAAATCGTATGAAAACGAATGGATTATATCATATATGGGATGGAATTCTTTTTTTTGGGGAGCCCTTCAAATTAGAATGAGAGGAAACTATGGGAATTTATGATTCAATGACAACCGAGGAGAAACTTCGTATTGTACAGGAATTAGTTCCTGGTAAGCAAATATCTCTGGCTCATATCATAGCTGCACCGGATCCGCTTTTGGTAGAAAAATTATGTTTTCAAAAAGGAAGCGAGAAGATGAGGGCTGCTATCGGGATATTAACTATGAGCCCTGCGGAAACTGCAATTATTGGAGCGGATTTAGCATTGAAAGCATCGGGAGTTACACTGCAACAGGTTGATTATGCCGGTGGTACTTTGGTATTTACCGGAACGGTATCTGAGGTGGAATCTGCGATGAGTGCAGTTGTGGAGTATTCGATGCGTACCTTGTCTTTCACCGTATGTGATATAACGCGTACCTAGTACAAGGAATAAGAGTGACAGCAGCAGAGTCAAAAGTTAATCGAATGAAAAACCACATAAAACAACACATAAGTCAAAATAATATGTTGACTTGCGAGATATTAGGTAATATAATATAGAAAAACAAAGAAATACAACGATAAAAGTCACAGGAAATAGAAGGAGGATTACAATGAACGAATATGAAATCAAAAAAGAGATATGCGAGATAGGACGCAGAATCTACAATAAAGGTATGGTTGCTGCAAATGACGGTAACATCTCGGTAAAATTAAATGAGAATGAGTTTTTATGTACACCAACCGGAGTTAGTAAAGGATTTATGACACCAGATTATATCTGTAAAGTAGATAAGAATGGTAAAGTACTTCAAGCCAATGGAATGTATAAACCATCCTCTGAAATCAAAATGCATATGAGAGTATACCAAGAGCGTCCTGATGTTAATGCAGTAGTTCATGCTCATCCAATGTATGCAACAAGTTTTGCAATTGCAGGTATTCCTTTAACACAGCCAATTATGCCGGAGGCAGTTATCTCCTTAGGTTGCGTTCCAATTGCTGAGTACGGTACACCTTCTACGGATGAGATTCCAGATGCAATCTCTAAGTATATTCAGCATTTTGATTCCGTTTTATTAGCAAATCATGGTGCTTTAAGCTTCTCCGATACTTTATTAAATGCATATTTTAAGATGGAGTCAACCGAGTTTTATGCGCAGTTATTATATCAGGCAAAGGTGCTTGGAGGACCAAAGGAATTAAGTAATTCCCAGGTTCAGAGATTATACGAATTAAGAAGAGAATTTGGATTAAAAGGAAAGCATCCTGCTGATCTTTGTTCCAATACAAAAGAAGGAAAAGCAAGCTGCCATTGCTGCGGAAATGACTGTCAGGTTAGTGGTTCCGATAATGCAGATTTAGTTGCTTCCATTACAAAAAAGGTTATGGAGCAGTTGGGATTATAAAAGTTGGTACTTACGAAATAGTGAGTTCCGATAAGGAGGGATCGTAAGTGACAGTGAATGAGCAGTTGGTTCAAGACATCGTTAAAAATGTCGTAGCAAGCATGCAATTGATGCAAGCACCGAAAACAGAACTAGGTGTATTTGAAGACATAAATCAAGCAATTGAGGCTGCAAAAGAAGCTCAGTTGGTTGTAAAGAAGATGTCAATGGACCAGAGAGAAAAAATCATTTCTGCGATACGTAAGAAAACCATAGAGCATGCGGAAACACTCGCCTGTATGGCGGTAGAAGAAACTGGCATGGGTAATGTTGGACATAAAATCTTAAAACATCAGCTAGTGGCAGAAAAAACACCCGGAACTGAAGATATCACGACCACTGCCTGGTCTGGTGACCGTGGTTTAACCTTAGTTGAGATGGGGCCATTTGGTGTGATTGGTGCGATTACACCATGCACTAATCCAAGTGAAACTATTATTTGCAATACGATTGGTATGCTGGCCGGAGGCAATACTGTGGTATTTAATCCGCATCCGGCAGCGATAAAAACCTCTAATTTTGCAGTACGGTTAATTAACGAGGCTTCGCTTTTGGCTGGAGGTCCGGTCAATATTGCTTGTTCGATGGTAGAACCTACCCTAGATAGCAGTAAGATTATGATGGCTCATAAGGATATTCCATTGATTGCTGCGACCGGAGGACCAGGTGTAGTTACCGCCGTATTACAAAGCGGCAAGAGAGGTATCGGTGCAGGAGCAGGAAACCCACCGGTTTTGGTAGATGAAACCGCCGATATTAGAAAAGCGGCCGAAGATATTATTAATGGATGTACCTTTGATAATAATCTCCCGTGTATTGCAGAAAAAGAAGTTGTTGCAATTGACAGTATAGCAGATGAATTAATAAATTGTATGGTAGAAGAACAGGGTTGTTATGCGATAACAAAAGAGCAGCAAGATCAATTAACCAATGTTGTAATTACATCAAAGGGATTAAATCGTAACTGCGTTGGAAAAGATGCAAAAACTTTACTTGGTATGATCGGAATTAATGTTCCTTCCAATATTCGTTGTATCATCTTTGAAGGTGAGAAAGAGCATCCTTTGATTTTTGAAGAGCTGATGATGCCGATTCTTGGTATCGTTCGTGCGAAGGACTTTAAGGATGCGGTAGAGAAGGCGGTATGGCTAGAGCATGGCAACCGGCACTCCGCACACATTCATTCCAAAAATGTGGATCGCATTACGACTTATGCAAAAGCAGTTGATACCGCTATCCTTGTTAAGAATGCACCTTCCTATGCAGCAATCGGATTTGGTGGTGAGGGATTTTGTACCTTTACTATAGCAAGCAGAACCGGAGAGGGCTTGACAAGTGCAAGCACATTCACAAAACGCAGACGGTGTGTAATGTCGGATAGTTTGTGTATCCGATAAGAAGTACTTAAATTCTTGTGCCAAGACGTACAAAGGCTCTTGTGTAGTTCAAGAAGTTTTTATGGAACTAGCTAAAAGAGATTTCTAACTACGTGCATAGTATTTATTTATTATTATGGAAGGAGAAAAGTCGTTACTATGAATTCTGAAAGTATTGAACAGATTGTACGTCAAGTGTTAGCCGGTTTATCAGAAGCTCCTAAGAATAAGGCTGCAGTGAAAAGTGCGGGGATTCCGGAGAAAGCCAGAGTTGCAGTATTGACGGAACTAGAAAAGATTGAATTAAAAGAGTACCCATTGCCTCCGATTGGGGATGACGACATCTTAGTAAAGGTGGAAGGCTGTGGTATCTGCGGTACTGACGCTCACGAATATAAAAGAGATCCATTTTCTTTGATTCCGGTAGTACTTGGACATGAAGGAACGGGCGAAATTGTTAAGATAGGTAAGAATGTTAGATTAGACAGTGCCGGTAAGCCGCTTACCGTTGGTGATAAAGTGGTCTCTTGTATGATTTTTAAGGATAATCCGGACATCACTATGTTTGACTTAAATAAACAAAATGTCGGTGGTGCAGATGTATACGGCTTATTAGCAGAAGATAAAGAAGTTCACTTCAATGGGTGGTTTGCCGACTACATAGTAATTAAGGGAGGTTCTACCATCTTTAATGTAAGCGATTTAGACCTTTCCTCAAGAATTTTAATTGAGCCTTGTGCAGTATTAATTCACGCAGTAGAACGTGCTAAGACAACAGGAATTCTTCGCTTTAACAGTAGAGTAGTCGTTCAGGGATGCGGTCCGATCGGACTTATCTGTATCGCAGTTCTTCGTACCATGGGTATTGAAAACATTGTGGCAGTAGACGGTGAAGCAAAGAGATTAGAGTTTGCTAAGGAAATGGGTGCGCAGGCGAGTGTGAATTTCAAAGAGCATCAGGGTATTGAAAAACTGGCAAAAGCAGTGGAAACAGCTTGCGGCGGCAGGCCTGCGGATTTCGCTTTCCAGTGTACGGGAGCCCCTGCAGGACATTCTAACATTTATAAGTTTATCCGTAATGGCGGCGGACTTTGCGAGTTAGGTTTCTTTATCAACGGAGGAGATGCAACCATCAACCCTCACTTTGATATTTGTGCAAAGGAATTAACCGTAGTAGGTTCTTGGGTATATACCTTGCGTGATTATGCAACTACCTTTGATTTCTTAAAAAGAGCGAAGGGAATTGGTCTTCCTATGGAAAAATTGATAACTCATACTTATCCATTGGAACAAATTAACGAAGGTTTTCAGACAAATCTGGCAATGACAGGTCTTAAGATTGCTATCGTAAACAAATAAGAAAAAGCTCGTTTCGCGAACTTTTCTTAAGTATAAATAACGATAAGAGGTACCGGATATGGGTTTAGCAGTTGGATTTTTAGAGGTATATGGTTTGACGGCAGCATTTGTGGCAGCCGACGCCGGGTGTAAGGCCGCTGATGTAACTTTGGAACCATTTGACCGAAATAAGCCGGCAAATGCAGATAAACTTCCCGTTCCATTATTGGTTACGATAAAATTCAGAGGCTCCATCGAGGATGTCAATGCAGCCTTAGATGCGGCGAAATCAGCAGCAGGGAAAGTTACCGATGTCGTATCCTTTCATACAATTGCGGCGCCTGAAGGTGATGTGAATAAGATGCTTCACTTAAGCGGCTTTGATAAGAATTAATTCGGGCAGTTGAATGGGTTTAAGGTACGAAGAAAGGAGCTTGACAATATGGGAAAATCGTTAGGATTTATCGAAATCAGCGGTGTAACCGCTGCGGTAGATGCCCTCGATATCATGTGTAAAACAGCAGGTGTCGAGTTCGTTACTTGGGAGAGAAAGATGGGTGGAAGGTTGGTTACCATCATCGTATCGGGATCTGTTTCCGAAGTGACACAGGCAGTAGAATCAGCGGTAAATCAAGCTATTAAAAAGCCGGCAGCTCATGCCGTCATTGCAAACCCTCATGAAGAGGTTCTTCGTATGGTTGATATCAGTGCAAGCAGAATGAAACCACAAGATGAAGAATTGTAATGCAAAAGAAGGCAGGGTGACAACATATGGATGATAAGTTAGATAAAAAGCCGAAATCGGCGGGAAAAGCTGAGATTACCGGGGAGGCAAAAAAGCCCCGCAGTACATCCAAAGTATCACTTACCGGGCAAAATATTGATGCGGTAAGCGGTAGTAACATTTCCATGGAAGTTATAAAAACTAATAAAAATATAAAAGAAGAGGTTACTGTTGATACAACAGTTCTAAAGGAGGAAAAAGTTATGGCACAGGAAGCATTAGGAATGATTGAAACAAGAGGTTTAGTAGCAGCTATTGAGGCAGCAGATGCAATGTTAAAGGCAGCTAATGTAACATTGGTAGGAACAGAGAAGATAGGTTCCGGATTAGTAAGTGTTATGGTTAGAGGAGATGTAGGAGCAGTGAAAGCGGCCGTTGAGTCTGGGGCAGCTAGCGCTGGAAGACTTGGTGAGTTAGTGGCTACCCATGTAATCCCAAGACCACATGCAGATGTTGAAAAGATTTTACCGGCGATTAAGTAGGGTAATTCGTAAGTTAACTAGTGATTAATCTAATAATGTATATTTATTATTAGAGGATATACTTAGAAATCTTTATAGATATGGATAAAGTGACATTAGTTGCTTTATCCATATCTATAAAGAGATACATAACTCTACTAGAAAGTATAAGCTACTGGTAGAACTAGAATTGAGCAGAGCCAGAACAGCAAACGATAGAAAACGGAACTAATAGAAGATAAAACGAAGGGATACAAAAGAAATAGCATTAAGGAATAGTAAAAGATAGGATTGGAATGTAGGATATTGAATAAAAAATGAAATACAGAAAACGAGATAGAACAGAAGCAGCATAGAAGGATTAACTAAAAATGTAAGGCAGGTGGACGGCTTGGAAGATAATCAAATTGAACTCATAACCCAAATGGTATTAAATGTACTAAAAGAAAAACAAAGCGGCAAAACAGGCTTTGCTGTTCCGGTCGGTGTGTCTGCAAGACATATTCATCTGACACAGGATCATGTAGAGCAATTGTTTGGAAAGGGTTATGAACTAACTAAGAAAAAAGACCTCATGGGTGGCCAGTTTGCAGCAAATGAAACGGTAACCATTGTAGGATTAAAGCTTAGAGCGATAGAGAATGTAAGAATATTAGGACCGGTGAGGAAGGTATCTCAGGTTGAGGTTTCTGCAACCGATGCTATTAAACTGGGAGTTAAGATTCCGATAAGAGAATCCGGTAATATAAAAGCTTCTGCTCCGATAGCAGTCGTTGGACCAAAGGGAGCGATTTACTTAGAAGAAGGATGTATTATTGCAAAACGTCATATCCATATGTCACCCATGGACGCATTGGCGGCTGGTGTTAAGGATGGGGATATGGTATCTGTTAAAGTAGAGAATGAAAGAGAGACGGTGTTCCGTCAGGTTCAAATCAGAGTAGACAATAGTTTTACGCTGGAGATGCATATTGATACAGATGAGGCAAATGCCGCAAAGATTACATGCGGGCAGATAGTAACGATTTTATAAATTTGAGTCTCCTAATTGGAGAAAGTATCAGAATAAAAATCAATTTTCACACGCAAGCTTGTGTTTGCGTACCACGAATTTGTCAAGCACAAACAACGTGTGCAGGAATGAGGGGAAATATGTTAATCGGCAAAGTGATTGGTAGTGTCGTTTCAACCAGGAAAAATGAGAATTTAATAGGAAATAAATTTATGATTGTTGAACCATTAAAAAGCTTTCAAGAGAATAGGATAGTAGCGATTGATAATGTAGGAGCCGGAATTGGTGAATATGTGCTGGTTGCTCAAGGGTGTGCCGCCAGAATAGGATGTGGTGCTGAAAGCTCACCGATAGATTCGGCAATTGTTGGAATTATTGACGATGCAACAGGACTGGAGTAAAACAGAATGGTGATTGAAGAACTTAGCCAAATTGTGAAAGAATATGGAATCTGTGGAGCCGGCGGAGCCGGTTTTCCTACTTATGTGAAGTTTTCTAATAAGGTGGATACTATTCTTCTAAATTGTGCGGAATGTGAGCCTTTACTAGAGTTACATAAACAGTTGTTACGAGACAGAGCATATGAGGTACTGAAAGCATTTTCTATCATAGCAGAAAGTATTGGTGCAAAAGAGGCAATTATAGTGTTAAAACCTTCTTATAAACACACAATTGCAGCGGTAGAGGCGGAAATTAGTACATACAAAAACATGAGCCTAAAACTTTGCAGAGAAATATACCCGGCCGGTGATGAAGTGGTATTGATTTATGAAGCCACAGGAAGGGTTGTAAAGCCGGGAGGATTACCGGTTGATATTGGCGTAGCCGTATTTAATGTAGAAACAGTATATAACATTTATGAAGCCGTAATAAATCATCGGGCGGTGACCAGTAAATTAGTCTCCCTAGCAGGCGAAGTAAAAGAGCCTAAAACAGTAAGAGTGCCTCTTGGTATGACAGTAAAAGAAGTTGTAGAACTGACTGGCGGTATCACGACAAAGGAGCCGGTTTATCTGATGGGTGGACCAATGATGGGTTCCATTGTAAGCGAACAGCAATTGATAACCAAAACATCAAATGCCATTATCGTATTACCCAAGGATCATTATGTGATCATTCGTAAGGAAAGCAACCCCTCCCTTGATTTAAAAAGAGCCGCCGCAGCTTGCTGCCAGTGTGAGATGTGCACGGATCTTTGTCCCAGACATTTATTAGGTCACCCAAGTAATCCGCATCTATTTATGAGGGCAGCGACTTGTAAGGATATCCAGAATCCTCAGATATTTTTAGACACCATGTATTGCTGTGGCTGCGGACTTTGTTCCATGTATTCTTGTGGTCAAGGATTATCACCTGCAAGTCTTATCACTTTATATAAACAGGGGCTGCGTCAAAGCGGCGTGAAGCCGGAGGTACTAGAGGAAACATCAGCAAAACTGTCCAGGCAATATCAGCAAATTCCGGTAGAGCGCTTGATGAGACGGCTTTGTCTTACTCCCTATAACGTACCGGCTCCGCTATGTGAGGAGCTGCAAACCGCAAAGAGAGTGAAGCTAAAGCTAAGTCAGCATGTGGGAGCACCTGCAGTTTCTGTAGTCTCTGTTGGAGATAAGGTGGTAACCGGGCAATTGCTTGCAAAAAGCGGAGCTGGTCTTAGCTTACCGGTACATGCTTCCATCAATGGAACCGTATTAGAAGTAAATAGTCAATTTATTATGATAGATGCAGTGTAATGAGTATGTTATTTGGCAGCATACGATATTATATTGGCATGCGGCAATGCCTTCACTATAGTATCGTACAGAAAGGATAATCCATGAGTAAAGCAATTGGAATGGTAGAATATAAAACCGTATCAGCAGGTATTATGGCGGCAGATTTGATGGTTAAGACAGCAGATATTGACATCGTGGAAGCACAAACTGTTTGTCCGGGTAAATATATTATTTTAATCACGGGTGATTTAAGTGCGGTAAATGCTTCGGTAGAGGCGGCCAGAATTCAGTTTGAAACACATCTCATCGATAGTTTCATTCTTGGTAATCCTCATGATGGTATCTTACCTGCAATTTATGGTGCAACTGTAGTGGAAGATATCGAAGCTCTTGGTGTATTAGAGACTTATTCCGCAGCATCCATTATTGTTGCGGCAGATGCTGCGGCTAAAACAGCAGCGGTTGAACTAATCGAGGTTAGAGTCGCACGTGGTATGTGTGGAAAGTCTTATCTTATGTTAACCGGTGAAATCGCCTCCGTAACTGCTTCAATTGAGGCTGCAAAGAAAGCCATTGAAGAAAATGGTATGTACTTAGACAGCGCCGTACTTGCGCATCCGGATGAGAAGTTACGAAACAAATTGATGTAGCTGGTGAGATAGAGAAGAAGGACTTGAGTTTTAAAATATATTGCATAAACAGGTGCGCACGATGGATAGGATTGCGTACCTTTTATATATTGTAAACTTACTTAGCAGGTTTGTGCCTGCACGCCACCTATTTTACTTTTCTTTTGGAGCACTTAAAGTATTCTCACTAAAAAGATAACACTGTTATTGGGATTGATTTTAGTTAAAAAAATCATTATACTATGCATAGAGTTGATAGTTTTCGAATCATGCAGGTAAACGATAGAAAGCAATTCTTCAACCTCTTGATTTCTCTACGTACTTTACGTACACAGAAGGGAGTTAATATGTAGTTTGCTGCTTCAATAATTGAAATCGGTTAATTGAATTAGAAAGTCTAGTTATGATAAGGTTTACATAAATTTTATGTTCAATAGATTTTATTTTCAGGATATATGGCATAATTGCTGTAAGAGTTATGGGGGGATGTAAATGTTAGCAATAGAACGAAAAAACTTAATATTAGCAAAGCTGCAAAAAGAAAATAAGGTTGTGGTTAGTGAACTTAGCCAATTATTTGAAGTATCGGAAGAAACCATCCGAAGGGATTTAGAGAAACTGGATAGAGAGGGGCTTGCTATTAAGACCTATGGCGGAGCAGTATTAAATGAAAATAATAATACAGAATTACCATTTACTGTTCGAGAAAATACGAATGTGGCGCAAAAACAGAAGATAGCAGAGATAGTAGCGGGGCTAATCAAAGATGATTCAACAATAATGCTGGATGCAAGCTCTACAGCATTATTTGTTGCCAGAAATATAAAGCATAAAAAAAATATCACGCTTATTACAAATTCCATTGAAATTTTGGTTGAATTAGCAGAGGTGTCCGGGTGGAATATCTTATCAACCGGTGGTACGGTAAAAGAAGGTTCCCTGGCTTTGATTGGCAATCAAGCAGAGAAGATGCTAAGTTCCTATCATGTAGACATTGCAATCGTTTCCTCAAAAGGAATTGATTCCATAGAGGGCTTTTCAGATTCCAGCGAAACACATTCCGAAATAAAGAAGAAGATGTTAGACTGCGCATTTAAGAAAATCTTAGTGGTAGATTCCTCTAAATTTGATAGGATATCGTTTAAAAAAATCGGAGTAATATCAGACTTGACTACAGTTGTAACAGATTGTGAGCCAAGTGACCGCTGGAAGAAGGTATTCGATTCTGCTAAGGTAGAATATTTGTATCCTGGGAAAGAGAGTCTGTAAGCGAAGCGGAAGTTATGGAGAGATAGATCCGTAGCTTCCCTTTTTAATGCAGATGATTCGGTGTTATAAAAAGTTTAAAGGCGGAAGCACAAACAGAAGATAAAAGGTTAATTAGAATCTTTGAAGTTTATCTTATTTTTCATAAAAATATAGGACATATCTCTTGTTAATAATATCAAAAAATGATAAAATATTACAGAATGTAATAGAAAAGAAGATGTTGTAATTTTTGTTTGCATGATACAAAAGAAATAATTGCATATAGAAAACTTATGATAAAATATATGAAATTATAAAGTACGTCCGATACGAAGTAAGTAAAATATAGGAATATGGAGGAGATAACATGAAAAAATTGCTACTAATTATTTTGTGTATGGTTCTAATCGTACCTACAGGCATTGCATATGCGGAAGATTCAGTAATAAATGCCTATGCTACTTCAAAGGAGGAAGCAGTAGTAAATACCATAACATTTCCGGAAGGTGAAACAGCATATACCGAGGAATTAAAACTATCCCAAGGTGCACTTATTATCAATATTGCAGAGAAACAGGATGTAAAATATAGTATGCTGACAGTTACTGTTTATTCTGATGCACAGAAAAAAACGAGGGTTGGTTCTGTAACCCGCTTTTATGGGGATGAGAAAGATGTGACTGAGAAGACAATTGATATCACAAAAGATGGTGCTTATACAGTTACGTATGAATTATCACGCAGTAAAAGTGACCCACAGGAAATCTCCTTTGATGTGACTTATTTTGAGGTGCTAAATAAGCAGCAAACATTAAAGAATGGAAAAGCAGCCACAGGTTATCTTAGTTATAATCTAAAAGAATCATTATTTAAAGTAACAATTGAAGAAACCGGTTACATAAGTGTTAACATGAAATCAGCGAATGAATATGCAAGCGGATATGTAGCCTTCTTAGATTCGAAAAAGAAAGAAATACAAAAAGAAGAATATGTTAATGTTTCAAAGGGAGATACCATGTACTATGGTGTTAAAAAGGGAACTTATTATATTAAGGTGAGATCCAGTATGGGTGTCTATTCTATCTCCTACTCTTTTCATAAAGTAAAAGACAACGGTGCTGCGAAGAAAGACAAAGCGACGGTACTAAAGGTGGGTGGTAAAGAAAGTACAGGAATAATCTTAGCGGACAGCAAGGAAACTACAGCGGATTGGTTTAAGTTTACATTGAAAGAAAGCACCAAGATTGCAATAAAAATTAGCGGAAATACCAATAACACAATTCGATTTGAAATTGAAAGTGATTCGGTAAAATTTTTATGGAACAATCTAAAAATAACAAATGTTAGGAAAGAAGATACGGGTACCTTAACCAAAGCATTGCCAAAAGGAACTTACTACATAAAAGTGTATAAAGGTACTTATGGTACGTCCGGAAATTATAGTATTCAGATTCAGAAAGAAAAAAAATAAGATACTAATGTGGTATCAATCAAAAATGCTCCTTATGGAGCATTTTTGATTGATACGTTATAATTCTATGATATCGATTCATATCTTACTAAAGATATGATATGCAGCAGCACAGTTTCACGTGTTACCTTAATGTTTACAAAATAGATTTTTCTATGTAAATAGAAAAAAGAATCTGATAATAGTAAGGTGAACCCGAAAATATTTGATATGATGGAAAAACTCTGTACTTTTTTAAGGGTTGTCTGAATCACGATAGGAGAGAATTCATGGACAAAACGTATTCTAAATTTCGCATTAGCCAAGAAGAAAAAAACAGGATGCAGGAAGCAATTATCCAATATTTTAATGAAGAACGTGATGAAAAATTAGGTATCATTGGCTCAGAAAATTTATTGGATTTCTTTCTGGACCTGGTTGGAGATAAGGTATATAACACGGCTCTTGATGATGCTAAGAAATTTTATAGACGGACTATGGAAGATATGGATAGTGATTATTATAGTTTATATAAAGGTTAATTTAAGAACGTTCATCTAATGAAAATCGATAAGATAATACCCCTTATTTGACCTATTACCGTCTAAACAAGGGGTATTATTTGAAAGGCTATTTAGATGCCCATTTTTATCTTTGTCTATTTTTGAAGGTATTTTTTTATTGCTTCAAAGCTTGTCTTACTAATAACATGCTCCATCTTACAGGCATCTTCGGCAGCAGTTTCCTTATCGACCCCAAGGTTTACAAGCCAGGATGTCAAAAGATTATGCCGTTCATAGATCATCTCTGCAATTTCTTTCCCGGAATCCGTAAGGTAAATAAAACCGGCATCCGTAACAGTAATATATCTGTTCTCTCTTAAATGCTTCATAGCAACACTCACACTGGACTTTTTAAAATTTAATTCATTCGCAACATCAATGGAACGCACGACCGGTAAGGATTTGCTTAGGATTAATATTGTTTCTAAATAATTTTCGGCAGATTCATTTATATTCATAAGAAACTCCAATCTTCGTGGTTTAACACGCATATAAATAAAGATGTTTTCCAATTTAAGTACTAAGTGTCTGTTTATAAAATTATATCATCTAGTATAACATAATATAAATATAATATCAAATCAGGAAGGAATACTTTGCGGTCGGCATTATTTTTGTTCTGATAGTAATTAGCAATTACAACTGCCGTAGCAGAATAAATGGTTTACAATTACCTGAAGGAATTAAAATACTTCACTTTAGGAGGCAATGTGAGCATTTAGCTGGAATAAAAGCATAAAATGCGATTAAATGAAAAATCCTTAATAATAAAATTCTCAATAAAATTAAATAAATGAGAAAAATTCTCAATTACATTATTGACATAGAAGATAAGTTAGTATATACTAACCGCAGAAAGATTAAAGTACATAGTAAGAAAGGACGTGGGAGTCATGCCGTTATCCATGGCGAAAAAGGGTGAGGTAAGTGTTATAAAGAATGTTTGCGGTAAAGAAGAAACAAAGAGATTTTTAGAGAGTCTAGGTTTTGTTACCGGAAGTTTTGTAACGATTGTTTCTGAACTTGGCGGCAATATTATCGTCAATATTAAGGAATCAAGAATTGCATTAAATAAAGACTTGGCAAGTAAAATAATGATTCAAGTTCAGGCTTAAAGGAAGAAAGCTATATCAATGGAATTGAAAAGAAAGAAGGGTAAGAGCATGAAGACACTTAGAGAAGTTCCATGTGGGCAAACAATAACAGTTGTTAAAATCAATGGTACTGGTCCTGTGAAACGACGTATTATGGATATGGGGATTACCAAGGGAACAGAAATTTCTGTAAATAAGGTAGCGCCGCTTGGCGACCCGTTGGAGTTAACCGTTAGGGGATATTCTTTATCTATACGTAAGGCAGATGCTGAAATGATAGAGGTTGAATAATTTTTTTTCCTCAGGGGTTAGAAAAAACTAACTATGATAAGCGGCATGAAACATTCAACTATATACCCTTAACAGAATTACATTTGAGTTGAATTAAAGTTTGGGAGTAATCACAAGGATATATAGAAAGAAAAGAATAGGAATGGAAATAAATAGGGAGGCTGAAACATGTCAATAAAGATAGCATTAACAGGAAATCCAAACTGTGGAAAAACAACGTTATTTAATGCTTTGACTGGGTCCAATCAATTTGTTGGAAACTGGCCGGGTGTTACCGTAGAAAAAAAAGAAGGTAAATTAAAAGGCTTTAAGGAGGTAATCCTTACCGATCTACCGGGGATTTACTCATTGTCTCCATATACTTTGGAAGAAGTTGTTGCGAGAAACTATTTGATGGGAGAAAAGCCGGATGCGATTATTAATATCATTGACGGAACGAACCTAGAGCGTAATCTATACCTAACAACCCAGCTTCTCGAATTATCGATTCCTGTAATTATGGCAATCAACATGATGGATATGGTTGAAAAGAGCGGGGATAAGATACATATAGATAAACTGAAAGAAGAATTAGGCTGTGATATTGTTGAGATATCGGCATTAAAAGGGAAAGGAATCTCTGACTTAGCGAAAAAAGCCGTAGAATTAGCAGAAAGCAAACAATTAGTCGAAAAAGCTCCTCATTTTTCTACTGAGGTGGAAGAGGCAATTGAAAGCATTGAAGAGAGAATGCCAATGGAGGTTCCAATCGAGCAAAAACGCTTTGTTGCTATTAAATTACTGGAGAAAGACGATAAGATTGAAAATCAATTTAAGAACTTACCGGTTGTAAAAGCTGAAATTGCACGTCTTGAAGAATTATATGATGAGGATACGGAAAGCATTATTACGAATGAACGTTATGTGTTCCTTACAAATATTACGAAAAAATGTTATCAAAAGAAGGCAAAAGAAAAACTTACAACCTCAGATAAGATTGACCGTATTGTAACCAACCGTATCTTAGCACTGCCAATTTTTGCAGCAGTAATGTTTTTAGTTTATTATGTGTCTGTTACAACCATAGGTGGTATGGTTACGGATTTAGTGAATGACGGAATATTTGGAGAAGGTTTTGATTTCTTTGGTATGTCTGTACCTGGAATTCCGGTATTAGCCGAGCAGGGATTGACTGCAATTGGATGTGCGGATTGGCTGCAAGGTTTGATTCTTGACGGTATGATTGGCGGTGTAGGAGCGGTACTTGGTTTTGTACCACAGATGTTATTATTGTTCCTATTCCTTGCATTTCTTGAGAGTTGTGGTTATATGGCTCGAGTTGCCTTCCTTATGGACCGAATTTTCCGTAAGTTTGGATTATCCGGTAAATCCTTTATTCCAATGCTGATTGGCAGCGGATGTGGAGTTCCTGGAATCATGGCTTCCCGTACGATTGAAAATGACAGAGACCGAAAGATGACAATTATTACGACTACTTTTATTCCGTGTGGTGCGAAATTACCGATTATCGCTTTGATTGCCGGTGCTTTATTTGATGGAGCCTGGTGGGTAGCTCCAAGTGCTTATTTTATCGGGATAGCAGCGATTGTTACCTCGGGAATTATTTTAAAGAAGACAAAGCTGTTTGCAGGGGATCCTTCCCCGTTTGTTATGGAATTACCTCCATACCATATGCCGACAGTTAGCAATATTCTTCGCAGTATGTGGGAGAGAGGATCTTCCTTTATTAAGAAAGCAGGTACAATTATTTTACTTTCCACTACTGTAATTTGGTTTGCGCAAAGTTTCGGTTTTACAGACGGCTCCTTCGGAATGGTTGAAGATATGAATGAAAGTATCTTGGCTGCACTCGGAAAAATTATAGCTCCAATCTTTGCGCCGCTTGGATTTGGTGAGTGGAAAGCGACAGTTGCCACCATTACCGGACTTATCGCAAAGGAAAACGTAGTTGGTACCTTTGGTGTATTGTATGGCTTTGGTGAAGTTGCAGAAGATGGTGCAGAAATTTGGGGAACACTTGCAGGCAGTATGACATCAATTGCTGCATATGCCTTCTTAGTATTTAATCTTCTATGTGCCCCATGTTTTGCAGCGATGGGTGCAATTAAAAGAGAGATGAATAATGCGAGATGGTTTTGGTTTGCAGTTCTTTATCAGACAGGATTTGCGTATATAGCAGCATTTGTAATTTTCCAATTTGGATCCTGGATTAGTTTGGGAACCTTTGGTCTGCTGACAGTAGTTGCATTCGTTATATCCGCAATTTTCCTCTACTTATTGGTTCGGCCAAGCAAGAAAATATTTGTAAAATAGAATAGTTTATCGCATATAGCATGAAAACAGGTTGTGAGCGGAAAATAAAGCTTGAGCAACCTGGTAGTTCATGCTAGTACACAGAATTTCCTTGTTGTAAATAGTGTGAAAGTGCCAGAACGGAGATAGGAGTGAAAAAAGATTTTTAATCTTTCACTCACCAAGTTTGTGCTGCGCCAAACTTGAGCCATTGGCTGCTCCTAAAAAGTAGTCGCAGCATGGAGGCTGAATATGGGAACATTACTTGTTTTACTGGTAGTTGTTGCGGTTATTGCGATGGTATGCCGAAGTATGTATCACGATAGAAAAAAAGGAAAAATTGGATCCTGTGGCTGTGATTGCAAAAAGTGTGGTGGCAGCTGCCACTAAAAGAATGAAACTTAATAGGATTGCAGGTAAGTGATAGGAGTTTTGTTGTGACTGAGAGCTTGAAAGATCAAATACTGAGAAAACTTAAGGATACCGGATGCAGGATTACGAAACAAAGGGTTGTGCTGCTTGATATTGTTTTAAATGAGGAGTGTACCAGTTGTAAAGAATTGTATTTTAAAGCCAGGCAATGTGATCTTGAGATAGGATTAGCAACAATTTATCGATTTGTTAATACCCTGGAAGAAATCGGGATTCTTAAACGTAAGAATATTCAAACTATGCTTCCGGAATTCACAAATGCACCTTTATATGAGGTTCGAAAAGAAATAAAACAATCCAAAAAAGAAAAACACCAACAGGTTATATTAATAGCTGCCAACAGTGAATTGTCAATTGTATTAGAGGATCATACCACTTACCATCTCTCGGAATCTGAGTGGAAAAAAGTATTGGAAACAGGACTTAGCGCGTGTGGATTCCCTATGCATAAGAGTATAGCTACTGTGTTAATGAGAAAAGGAGGCAAGGTATGAGTGTAGTAATTATTGGTGGTCATGATCGTATGGTTTGCCAGTATAAAAAGATTTGTGAAGCATATCAATGCAAGGCAAAGATATTCACCCAGATGCCGAATAAGTTAAAGGACCAGATAGGTTCACCGGATCTTATTGTATTATTTACCAATACGGTATCCCATAAGATGATTCGATGTGCACTCTCAGAGGCAGAAAAGAACCAAGTTGCCGTAGTCCGTTCTCATACCAGCAGTGGAAATGCTCTGATTGGAATTCTTGAGGAGCAGATGGCAGGGGAGTAAACCATAGTATGTTATCATAATTAAGTGGTATCACTTGCTAAAATATAAGGCAGAATAGGTAACGAATTAAGTTTATGAACCTTAATTTGTTTCTATTCTGCCTTTTTCAAAAAATTCTTGTTTTTGGATTTCTAGTATTTGCTTTACCGATAATAACCGCAGTCTTTACAGCTGCGACTTGATGTTACATTACGAGTTGCACATTTAGGACAAATCCAAAAATCTACTTTTTTATCTTCCGTTTCCAGTACTTTTGTCTCGTCTGATTTGCTAACGGTATCCACCTTTTTTGCTTTTTTAAATAATCCCATGACCTTACCTCCCACAAAAGGAAAATTTGTGTTGTTATAATTCCTAGTATAGTATATTTTGGTACAAGTAAGAGTATGACTAATGACCGTACCATACCGGTATGTAAAATGAAATCAATATATTAAAAAGAAAGCAATATATCAAAGAACCATGTCGACACAAAATTTCATGTTACAGAATCGTTAGGAAACTGCCATATTTTTAACAAAGGTTGAACCTAGACTTAAGAAGAATAAGACGAGCTTTATGCTATTTGCTCGGAGTAGGAAGGAAGTAAGTATCCAATGAACAAAAAATGTACAAGAGAAGTTATTACTAAGAGGGAGAACACGCAAAATACAAGGATTAGATTCATCAGAGGGTTAAGTCTCTTATTCATTGCAGCGCTTCTTGGGAGCAATTTAGTTCCGGGTGTAGTAGCAGCTAGGACTACGGAAAGCACTATAATCGAATCTTTCGAGAAGTCCGTACAAGACGAGGCAAATACACAAGGAGATACTAATATAGACGAAGATACACCAAAGGGGTATTTTGGAGAAAAAATTGACTACTTAAAAATGTCAAAGAAAGCTACAGTCTCAACGGAAAATAAAGCTATGCTGGTGGATATGACGGCGAGTGAGGTATTAGGAGGTTCTTATTTATCAAGCCGTTCTTATTTTAGTGAATTTACCGACTTAATGTTTATTCTGACCACCTTAAGAGAGGCATCGCTTACCGATATCGTAACGGTAAGTAAGTATGCGGCATCACTTCAAGAGGAAAATATCTACGGCTTCAAAGAAGGCGATAAGATTTCTCTCTATGATTTACTTCTATGTTTTTATTTTACAGGAAGTGAAGATGCGAGGCTGGCTATTGTAGATCATGTTGCCGGAAAAGACACCAAATTCATTGCAAAGATGAATTCTGTCGCACGGAGCATTGGATTAATTAATACGAATTATTCCAACCTAAATGGTGAGTACGAAAAAAGTCATAACACCATGCTATATGATATTTATTCCATTGTTTATGAATTGCTAAATGAAAATTTTATGCAAGAGGTTCTATCTGAAAACAAGCTTTTTATTACATATCAGAATAGTAAAGGGAAAACTATTAGAAAAGCTTGTGTCAATCAGAGTATGATAGATGCTAAAAGTGTGGTCATGCCCGAGAACATGCAAATTGTAACAGTATTCTTAAGAAACTGCAAAGTGCTTGGGAATGGACAAATCGTATTAGCAGAGGGTGAAAATGGGCACTATTATCTTTCTATCTTAATGGAAGTAGATGAGAGAAGGGACATTGGAAAAGAATCCGGCAGAATTCTTGAAATAGTAAATGGAAAAGAGTATTTCGATGAGGATATCTTAATTACGCCGACACCGATTCCATCCGCTACACCGACTCCAACTCCAGCGAAGAAACCAAAACCAACGCCAACAGCTACACCAACGCCAACAGTCACACCAACACCAACACCAATTGCATACAAAGCTAAAATTCCTACAGAAAGTAATGATGCTCGTTATCAGTTCTTAATGAATACGAACTATAAGGCATATACCATCTATGATGCTCCGGCTGGATATCGTTCTGCAACAGAAGCGGCTAAAAACATGACAGTAATCACTGTTCCGGTATGGAAAATAAATTCTGCCGGGAAAAAGTATTCTTCGACAATGAAATTGACTATCCATAAAAAACTTGCCGATGGAGTAGCTAGCATTTTTAAAGAAATTTATGATTTGCCGATGAAGTTTCCGATAAAGACTTTATTAGGATATAGCTACCGTAAGGTTGGAGGAGTAGGGCTTAGCAATTCTACCTTACTATCAATTCATTCCTTTGGAGCTGCAATCGACATTAATCCGGGAGACTATGACAATGATTATTTTCTTGGAAAGGGGAATGATTTAAGAGACAAGTCAAATCCATATTGCATTCCGGATGAAGTAATTGAGATATTTGCAAGTTATGGTTGGTTCTGGGGAGGAGATTTTGAAATTTGTGCCGATACCATGCATTTTCAATATCTTGGTCTGGAGTTCTTATCATATCAAGGAAAGAGTCCATTTCGAGAGTTAAAATATAAAAATGGTTCGATTATGAGCGGTAATGATATTAAGAATCTACAGCAACGATTAAATCGTCTTGGATATAAGGTTACTGCAGATGGAAAATATGCAAAGAATACAGAAGAAGCAATAAAGAAGTTTCAAAAAAATAATAAGTTAAAAGAAACCGGAGTAGTAAATTATTCGACTTGGGAAAAATTAATCAATGTAACACATTATATGGGTTATGTATTTTAAAAATTAGTTAACGTATGTTACGCCAGACAAGGCTTACCGTCTTGTCTGGCGTTTTTAACCTATAGACGGCAAGAGGTCAGATAAATAGCTACAAATCGATTTATAAGAGATACTTTATAACATATTTTATGTTTCCATATTGATTCTTAAGAAATTCTTTTGACTTTTCTAACGATGTAATTTCGTATTCTTCTGTATGATGGGATAGTAGGTCAAGTGTATTACTGTGCAATTGCAAAGAATATGTGAGTCTAGCGTAGAAAAGGAGAAAGAACTTATGCAAATACAGGCATTATTTCATGCAACTGAGAACTACGGATTGTTTGTTGTTTTTCTCGTAGTATTATTGGAATATTTAAATTTTCCGGGGTTTCCGGCAGGGGTAATATTACCATTTGCAGGTGCGTGGTCCGCTAGACACAGCGGCTTTCTATTGGCATTTTTAGTGACTGTACTTGCTGGCATATTAGGAAGTATCGTACTTTATTACCTTGGAAGATTTGGAGGAGACAGACTGATTCGATTTTTTACAGGCAAAAGCCCCAAACTAAAGACTAAGCTGGAACAGCTTAATAAAAAAATAGAAAGCAAGGGGGCATATGCAGTGTTTATAAGCAAACTGCTTCCGGTTGTTCGAACTTTAATTGGAATACCGGCGGGAGCATTTCGTATGAATTTTACGCAGTATGTTGCCGCCTCTACGCTTGGAATTATCATTTGGAATGGAGCCTTGTTTGGATTTGGATATTTTATAGGAGGAGGGTTTCACGTATGAGAGTTGGAAATAAGAGGGTTTTTATCAATAAAAAAGTGAGCCGCCCATGAAATATGGGCAGCTTACTATAAACAGCTATGATCCAGGAAAAATATAGCTTTACAAATGTAGTCTTCTCTTTAATTCCTCTCTGGTTGCTTCCGGAGAAAAGACCAGAATTCCAAGGAAGGTTGCCAAACTATATAAAAAGCAAGTTATCGTTGGCCATGTATAGGTAAGTCTATGGTGAAATAACAAAATTATTGGCAGGATACCGATAAATGAGGTTATCATACTATAGATGGCATAGTCCTGATGACGCCTTTTCTTGATTAATAAAAAAAATAATATGGTAATGTTAATGGCAATAAATCCAAGCGGCATAACAAAGTCCACAGCCCAAGCAGAGCTATTCCCTATAAAACCCAGGGATATCAAAAATGACAATGTCAGATAAGAACCATAGGTGATTTTCTGTATTGGTTTTCTGGCACTTGCTAATATTATAAGTAAGAGTAGTACATAAGCGATGGGACTAATCACATAACGAGACCAACTAAGGCCTTGGCTGCTATGAGTTGTAAGATCAAGATAAACGCAGGTTATCATTGCAAGCAAACCAAGAAAGGCAATAAATCGAAATAGAAAACATTTTGAATTCTTTTTTTTCTTAAATTCAGGATAATGATAAGCTTGCTCTAACGTTTGTTCTTCCTTAGTGAATTCTAATTCATTATTACAAAATAAACAGTGTTTTAAGGGTGTATTATAATGAAGGTTACAGCATTTACAATATTTCATCCAATCCCTCCTGATAATTTGTATCAATACTCACTTTAAGGCCGGAATCTACCAAACATTTAATAAAATGAGAGATATATCCGAGATCTTTCCGCTCGGTGTTTAACATGATATTTGTATGACTATGAATGGAGGAGATAGCCATATTTGTTCCTCCGATGGAGAATTCCATATCTTTTATGAGCGCTTTCATATCTTCCGGTATAGAAACAGAGCCCAGATTAGAGATTGCATACGTGCTTATATTTTCTGCAAAATAATAATATCCAAGCTTAAACCCTAAATTCTTAAGTGGCAAGGGTAAGATTTTGATGAAAAAGTTCTTTTCAATCCAGACATTGGAATTAATTCTTCCATGAAGGTCTTCCTTATTCAACTGTTCTGAAAACTGCCGCTTTGTCTCTGATAACATGGATTCCAGAGTCCAATCCAGTTTTGGGTCATAGACTGCCTTGATATAAAGTGAAAAATTACGTAAGGTATTCGATGGAAAAAATTTTCGCAAGTTTACCGGGACAAACAACTTAATTGGTTTTTTACTTTTTCTGCAATCAACATTTTGAGTGTAGATACTGTATGCAAGTAAGGCAGTTACATATTCCCCGATTGTAACATTAAGGCCTCTTGTGAGTGCCAGGAGTTTCTCTGTTTCCACTTGTGCCCGGATACAAAGGGAAAAGTGATCCGCGAATTTTTCCCCTGTCAAATGATAGGCAGGTTCTTCCTTTAAGTTTTTTTTCTTAGATTTGTCATACTCATCACAAAACATATCCCTGGTTTCTTTCGGAGAAAAAGGAATATTGCTGCGAATAATACCTTCATGCTCAAGCTGATAGCCACATAAACGGCAGTAATGATAAGTAATGGATTTTAGGAATTCCATTGCTCCGGTTCCATCGCTTAAGCTATGAAAGGTTTCCAATGTTATTTTATTTTTGTAATAGTAAACATTAAACAGATAACCGTAATTTTTGGATGCAGGTACATATTTGCATAGAATGGAAGGCTCTGGTTTCACGCGAAAGTGATGCTTGTTCGGAGATAAATAATTCCAGAAAAGACCGCTCTTTAATTCTACGGCAAATGTTTCAAAACGAGGTAACACTTCGTTTACTGCCTGTTCCAAAAGTTCCGGCTGAATGTTTTGTATTAGAAAAAAGGATAGGCGGAAAACACTGCTTCTACTGTCCTTTGATACGGCAGGAAAAATCTTACCGGCATTGTCTACCGGATACCAATAGTTTTTTCGTTTCATTGCGGACCTCCCATTAACACGGATATTTGTGCCAAAACTATTATAACTCGAATTTTTAAAATACACAATCATACGATTATGAATCATATCATGCAGTGGAGTTTATAGAGGCAGATGATTTGACATAATAATGAAGGAGGATTTTAACGCCCTCCTTTGCTCCCTGATTATGAATAATGTTGGACTAACTTAACTTTAAGTCAAGTGTAGGTACGTGTAATATTTCCCCATAACTATAGCTATATGACTTCTTGTCCTTTATCCCATTGTTACCGGAGTTACTTCCAAAATAGTCCATGAATTGGAGCAAAATCAACATTGCCATCCTCATCACAAGTACCGATAAGCCGGTTTTGTAGTCCATGGAAACTTCGTGGTCTAGTCCATGATAATAAGAGCAGGAAGCATTGTGGGCTTTCGTTGACAGAAATCAGAATATATGTTATTTTAAAAAGGAAATAAAATTTAAACTGGAAAGGAAGATGTTTTTTGTTACGTGTATTAAGTAAAAGTGAGGTTTGTGCTAACTAGCACGAAAATTTAAGATGCAAAAAAGTAATCGCTGAAAACTAAGTATTCTCAGCTCTCTTTTTTGTACCCAAAAGCCTGTTTTTACTTAAATGCCATTTAGACGTGGTATATCGTAGGATACATCTTTTATTCTATACTATTTCTAAATCGTTGAACTAACAGTTTCTTTAAAGAAGCTTTATTGTAATAGGTATTATTGTTGGTATATCACTTGACAATTGTATCGTATCGCTGAAAGCAAATGATAAGGAAGCTTGATTATAGTCGTGAGTATCTTTAAAACAGGATGCCGCGGCTTTTTTTGTGCTTTCATTCGTGTTAAGCCGTTAAATGGCTGTGGTATAAGGGGAATTTTATGATGTTAGTTAGGAATTCATAAGGGAAAATATGTTCATAGTATTAAAAAGAGATTAAAAAAAGAGATAAAAAATAGTACCTGCACTGCAAAGCGAACATGCTCGCTTGACATGAACTTGGATTTCATAAGGAAACAGTGCGGAAATGAGGTAAAATATGAGTACAAGACAGATATTAGAATTTAATAAAATACTAGATATGCTATGTGAATATGCAGTATCGGAAGAAGCAAAGAAGAATTTGCTTAAGTTAGAACCTAGTCTTAGTGAGGCAGAAGTAGGTAACCGAACCAAAGATACTACGGAAGCAAGGCTTATTTATGATGTGCAGGGGAATCCTCCGATGTCGGAACGGAAAGAAATTGAGATGCTCCTAGCACTTGCCGGTAAAGGAGGAATGTTGTCGACGGAACAACTGACCTTGGTTTCACAATTTATCGCTGCCAGCAGACGATTAAAAAGTTATCTGACCAAAGCGAAGTGCCTAAAGGCCGACCTTTCATTTTATGCAGATTCTTTCGCATCGTTAGAGGATTTACAGGGAATACTTGATGGTGCAATCAGAAACAATCAGATTGATAGTTCTGCATCTAAAGAGTTAAAGGATCTCAGGCGAAAGATAGAATCGGTAAATGGAACTATGAAATCAAAATTGGAGGCGCTGCTTAGAAGCAGAAAAGAATGTTTTAGCGAAGGGTTTGTGTCGTTAAGAAATGGACATTTTGTGCTTCCGGTGAAAAAAGAGTATAAACACCAGATTTCGGGTACTGTACATGATGTATCC
Organism: Bacillota bacterium; assembly: GCA_023457255.1. Classification (GTDB taxonomy): domain Bacteria; phylum Bacillota; class Clostridia; order Lachnospirales; family Lachnospiraceae; genus Lachnoclostridium. Next base: position 157,673 of record JAEWMB010000042.1, read on the forward strand.
TCCAGCGGTGCGACTTATTTTATTGAGCCAGTCACAGCAGTTCGCTATAGTGAAGAACTATCCGCTTTAAAATCAGCAGAAACAAAAGAGGAGGCAGTGATTTTATATACGTTGACTTCTCTTGTGGCGGAGAATGAGCCGGAGCTTATGAGAAACTATGAAATTATGGGTATTCTTGACGAGATTTTTGCAAAAGCAAAGCTTTCTGCCTTTATGAAGGCGGTTCCGGCAAGCCTTAATACAGAACGCAGGATTAAGATAACCAATGGCAGACATCCGCTGTTAAAAAGAGAGGAATGTGTTCCGCTTAATTTTGAGTTTGCTAAGGGAATTCGAGGAGTAATCATTACCGGGCCAAATACAGGCGGTAAAACAGTTGCCTTAAAAACAGTTGGACTATTATCTATGATGGCGCAAAGTGGTCTGCATGTACCATGTGAAGAAGCAATTTTATGTATGAACGATGCGATTCTTTGCGATATTGGTGACGGCCAGAGTATCACTGAGAACTTGTCGACATTCTCTGCTCATATTACGAACATCATAGGTATCTTACAGAAAATCACCAAGGATAGCTTAGTGCTATTGGATGAGCTAGGTTCCGGAACCGATCCGGCAGAGGGAATGGGAATTGCGATTTCAATATTAGAAGAACTTAAAAAGAAGCAGTGTCTATTCCTTGCTACGACCCACTATCCGCAAGTAAAAGAATATGCTGCACAGTCAGAAGGAATTATGAATGCTAAAATGGCCTTTGACCGTGAAAGCCTAAGACCACTCTATCGCTTGGAAGTCGGTGAGGCCGGTGAAAGCTGTGCTTTGTATATTGCAAAACGATTGGGTTTACCAAAGCATATGCTCTTGCTGGCTTACCAAAATGCTTACAGTATGGAAGAAAAAGAGAAAGGTAAGTATCCAAATGAGCCGGAACTTTTTACTGATAGTAATCTAAGCGTCATGGAGGAGCTGCACTCGGAAAATTCGTTAAATAAGCCACGCATTGAAAAAAGGCTGGAAAGCAGAAAAAGAGAGCTTCCGGCGAAGGCTGCCAGCTATCATCTTGGAGACTGTGTGATGGTATATCCGGAGAAGAAAATAGGTATCGTGTATCAGGTGTGCAATGAAAAAGGAGAAATTGGGATTCAAATAGCGAAAAAGAAAAAATTAGTCAATTATAAACGAATTAAGCTTCATGTTGCAGCTACTCAGATGTATCCGGCGGATTATGATTTTTCAATCGTATTTGATACGGTAGCAAATCGAAAAGCCAGACACAAAATGGAAAAGGGTCATCAAGAAGGAATGGAGATTCGATACGAGTAAGCTGCGGTTTGATCCTAGAAAAATAAGCAAGAAAATTTTGATAATCCTTGGAAAGCTTATTGACTATTTTTAAAACAAATGTTATCATATAATTGAAGTTAGTTCAGTGAATAAACAAATAGGTTAAGAAAGGGGTAATCCAATGAAAAATTACTTTCCAAATGTTCCAGAAGTAAAATACGAAGGATCAAATTCAACCAACCCATTCGCTTTTAAATATTATGACGCAGAGAGAATCGTAGCGGGTAAAACAATGAAAGAGCATTGCCGTTTTGCACTATCCTGGTGGCATACGCTTTGTGCGGGTGGCGCTGATCCATTCGGTGTAACCACTATGGACAGAAGCTATGGTAATATTACAGAGCCTATGGAGCTTGCTAAAGCAAAAGTTGACGCAGGTTTCGAATTAATGACAAAGTTAGGAATTGAATTCTTCTGTTTCCATGATGCGGATATCGCTCCGGAAGGTGACACTTTTGAAGAATCAAGGAAAAATCTTTTTGAAATCGTTGATTACATCAAAGAAAAAATGGATCAGACCGGTATTAAGTTATTATGGGGAACTGCAAATAACTTTGGACACCCAAGATTTATGCATGGTGCTTCTACTTCCTGTAATGCGGATGTATTTGCATACGCTGCTGCAAAGATTAAGAATGCATTAGATGCTACGATTAAATTAGGCGGTAAAGGTTATGTCTTCTGGGGGGGCCGTGAAGGTTATGAAACTCTTCTTAATACAGATTTGGGACTTGAGCTAGATAATATGGCAAGACTTATGAAAATGGCTGTAGAATATGGCCGTGCAAATGGTTTTGATGGTGATTTCTACATTGAGCCAAAGCCAAAGGAGCCAACCAAACATCAATATGATTTTGATACGGCCACAGTACTTGGGTTCCTTCGCAAGTATGGTTTAGATAAAGATTTCAAGATGAACATCGAGGCAAATCATGCTACACTTGCAGGTCATACTTTTGAGCATGAACTTGCTATGGCAAGAGTAAATGGTGTATTTGGTTCCGTAGATGCAAATCAGGGAGATCCAAATCTTGGATGGGATACCGATCAGTTCCCAACCGATGTTCACAGTGCAACTCTTGCAATGCTTGAAGTATTAAAGGCCGGCGGATTCACCAATGGCGGACTTAACTTCGATGCGAAGGTAAGACGTGGTTCCTTCGAATTTGACGATATTGCGTATGGTTATATCGCAGGAATGGATACCTTCGCTCTTGGCCTAATTAAGGCGGCCGAGATTATCGAGGATGGCAGAATTGCCAAGTTTGTGGAAGATCGTTATGCAAGCTATAAGACAGGAATCGGTAAGGCAATCGTGGATGGAACTACATCTCTTGAAGAATTAGAGCAATATGTTTTAACACATGAGGAACCTGTGATGCAGAGTGGCCGCCAGGAAGTTCTTGAAACTATTGTGAATCATATTTTATTTCGATAGGAAGAGCGTAAACAAAACTAATGTTTTTTAGAAAGATAAGATTACGAAAAGGGCGATCACATAAGGCGCGCGCCCAATAAAGAAGTATTTGTGCAGCATACGGCATGGTCAATTTTGACTATGCCGTTTTGCCGTTTGTTTCAAACTCATTGAGAAGAAACAGGTTACCCCTGTATTGCCGGCGGCTGGGGATTGATTATACCAAGCCGACCGGGGTTGAATTTGAAGTGATGGTGGGTGCTTCAAAAGTCCAAGCATTTGAAAATCTGGGGCAAGAAGCAACGGAAATGACAGTACAGGATTTATGTGGTAAAATGTATACGTTAAGTTAATAGAAGCTTGCACGGTGATGACGAATGAACGAATATAATCTATCTTAACGGAGGAGAGCTAATTATGATATACCTTGTGCGTCAGGGGCAAACTGACTGGAACTTATTGAAAAAGTTTAACGGCTGTACAGAAACTGAGTTAAATCAAACAGGTATAGCACAGGCAAAACAGCAAGCTGAGAGCTTAAAAGATGTTGGTTTTGATGCGTGTTTTTGTAGTCCTCAAAAAAGGGCACGCCAAACCTGTGAAATTATCTGTGAGGACAAAATTATATTTGATAAAAGACTTGCCGAAATAAACTGCGGGGAGTTTGAGGGTACAGAGGAAACTGCGGAAGCGATGAAATTGTTTTGGCAAGCAGTAATGAGTGGCGATAAGGGTACGGAAAGTTTCAAAGATTTCATAAAACGGAATTGTGATCTTTGCGATATAATTAGGAATGAATATAAGGGAAAGAATATCTTAATTGTTACTCACGCTGCAAATGCACGGATAATAAACTATTATTTCAGCGGCAAGCCCAAAGATTATGATTTTGGTAAAGCAGTTGCCCGAAATGGCGAGATAATCACATTTCAGAACTCAAAAGTTTAAAAATGGCTCGGGCATGAGGGTAATTATGAAACAGGATCTTGGATATAAAGTAGAAAATAATGAGATGATCGTTCAGAAATACAATGGAATATCGAACCGGATTGAAATCCCAAGCGTGGAGGATGGATATCCGGTCACAGAAATTGCGGATTATGCCTTTCATAACTGTAGAAGCTTACAACAGGTAATTCTTCCGGATAGTATAACTACAATAGGAAACCACGCTTTTTATGATTGCAGGAGTTTGGAAAGCATGGTTATTTCCGATGCAATCGAAAGTATTGGTGATGGCGCGTTTAAGAACTGTTACCTATTAAAATCAATCGAACTATTTCATAGAAATGGCAGGATATCGGTAGTAAGAAATATTCTGTCTGAATTTAGTGCAGAGCTTACGGTTACACTTCACTATGGACGAAATGCTTATGAGATAGGGAAAACTGCTAAGATAATTTTTCCTGGGTTTTTATATGACTATGTGGAGAATAACTCTGCAAGGATTATTCGGCAGGAAACCTATGGTTCAGGAGTACATTACCGTGAGTGTATGACAGGAAGTGATATTGATTATAAGAAGTATGATTCAATTTTTCATGTCGGTATGGCGGTGGATATGCTAGAAACAACCTTACTTATTGCACTCTATCGTATCATGTATCCGTATCAATTGATGCAAACAGCGAAAGAAAATTACAAAAACTTCATCCGGGGGCATTGGGAAGTACTGATGAAGTTATTAGTGAAAGATGAGATGAGAGAGGAAATTATTTGTTTATTAAAGGACGGCATCGTATCTTTGGAGCATCTGGATACCTTAATGGAATATGCAAGAAGGCGGCAGAAATTAGAACTTGTAAGCTATTTTTTAAGTTATAAACAACGAAATCACCATAAGATAAGCATCACATTTGAATTATAAGAAAAAATGGAAGTGATTTTACAAGAAAAAGTTGGCTAAGCACCTTTTTCTTAGATACAGTACCACATCTGTAAATAAATGTGGTACTGTAAGAGAATAGGTTGAAACGAAAGGAATTACTGCACCATTAGTAAAGTATGCAATGGTGCTGGAATGAAAGGAATCACGAACAAGAAAGGGAGGTTAGGATGGAGCATGAGGTAAGACAGAAACTAAGACAACTTGGAGAACGTATCTTAAAAAACAGTTCGAACGAGTTGTACCTGTCAATGCGTTTTTTAGATGTTCCACTCAGTGAATTAAGTTATGAGCTGCGGATGTCCTCCTTTTATATGGGAACGGACGGAAGCACTATTTATTATAATCCAAGGTTTTTAATAGAAAAATATACTTATGACAGTGTGTATGTAAACCGATCCTATCTGCACATGTTACTTCATAGTATTTTTCGTCACATGTACCTTAGAGAAGAGCGAGAGGAAGAAAAATGGAACTTAGCATGTGATATTGCAGTGGAATACATTATAGATGGTTTGGAGAATAAGGTAACAAAACGACTTGTTTCCTTAGTGAGAGAGGAATTCTATGAACGTTTATCCAAGGAACTTAAGGTATTTACAGCAGAAGGAATCTATCATTTACTGCAGATGAATTGGTTTACAGAGAGAGAGATTGTGCAATATAGTGCCGAGTTTTTAGTGTGTGACCATCAGTTTTGGAATTTTGGTATCTCATCAAATAAGGTCAAGGATAGTGCTGAATTAAATTCAAAAGAGAATACAAATTCCACTGAAAAAAACAACCAAATTGGTAATAAGCGAAACTCGGAGGAACAATCAAGTGAGAAGGGAGAGGACGAAACTAAAGCAGACAAGAGGCCGGAAGGCTTAAAAGAAAATAAAATCAAGGAAAATAGAACCGGAACAGACAATGCAAAAGAGGAGTATCAATCCTATGATGATAGAGCAATGGAGAACAAGGAACTTCCAGAGTGGAAAGATAATAACAGAAAAGCACAGGAAAATCGCTGGAAGGATATTAGTGATAAACTAAAGACTAATCTTGAAACTTATCAGGCAGATAACCCCAGAGCCACAGAGAGCTTATTAAAAGGTATTGGTGCGGCGAATCGTGAAATTTATGAGTATCAAACCTTTCTTCGAAAATTTGCAGTATATAGGGAACGTCTTCAAGTAGATGAAGATTCTTTTGATTATGGTTTTTATACCTTTGGTATAGAGAACTATGGGAATATACCGTTCTTAGAGCCATTAGAATATAAGGAGGAACAGCGTGTTGAGGAGATTGTCATAGCTATTGATACATCAGGCTCCTGTGCAAGTAGTTTAATCTATCGTTTTCTGAAAGAAACCATGAAGATTTTACAAAGCACGGAGACCTTTCACGATAAATTTCGGATTCACTTGATTCAATGTGATGAAGAGATTAAAGAACATAAGATTTTAACGAATCTGATGGAATTAAATCACTACATGGAACATTTTCAGGTGAAAGGATTTGGAAATACAGATTTTAGGCCTGTGTTTGAATATATCAGCGAATTAAAGCAAATGGGGGAATTAAGAAGTTTAAAAGGATTGCTATATTTTACAGACGGATATGGTACTTTTCCTAATAAACAACCGGAATACGAGACAGCTTTTATATTTGTTCGGAATCAGTATGAGGAAGACAAAGTTCCCGCCTGGGCGATGAAGGTTGTACTAGAAGAAGAACAGATTGAAAAGATGGGTGAATAGGAGCTGCAATGAATATAAAAGAGTGTAAAATTGAAATAAAGAATACCATACAGGCATATTTAAAGAAGGATGAGTTCGGAGCATATAGGATACCGGTAAAACATCAACGTCCTATCTTACTTATGGGTCCCCCGGGGATTGGAAAGACAGCGATAATGGAGCAAATCTCCAGAGAATGTGAGCTTGGTCTGGTATCCTATACCATTACTCATCACACCAGACAAAGTGCAATCGGGCTCCCCAAAATTGAGCAAAGAAGCTTTCAGGGAATGGAATATTCTGTGACAGAATATACGATGAGTGAAATTATAGCATCTGTATTTGAGAAGATGAAACACACAAATTTTAAAGAAGGAATTTTATTTTTGGACGAGATAAACTGTGTTTCAGAAACTCTGGCACCAACGATGTTACAGTTCCTTCAGAATAAGACTTTTGGAAATCATAGTATTCCGGAAGGCTGGATTGTTGTTGGAGCAGGTAATCCACCGGAATATAACCGTTCCGTTCGTGAATTTGATATTGTAACACTGGATCGGGTGAAACGAATTGAGCTTAAAGAAGATTATAGTGCATGGAAAGAATATGCTTATATACAAAAGCTTCATGGCTCCATCTTATCTTATTTAGAGATTAAGAAAAATAATTTCTATGTGATTGAGATGTCAGTGGATGGAAAGCAGTTTGTGACAGCAAGAGGCTGGGAAGATTTATCACAAATTTTATATGCTTATGAGGAACTTCACTTGCCTGTAACAGAAGAAGTGGTGAGGGGATATCTTCAACATCCTAAGATTGCAAAAGATTTTGCAAATTATTACGAATTGTATTTAAAATATCGAAAGGATTATCAAGTACAGGATATCTTAGAGGGCAGAGCGGAAGAACAGTTAAAAAGGCAATTACGAGCTGCTGGTTTTGATGAAAGATTAAGTGTTCTTTCCTTATTGCTTGATCGGCTTTCCTTTGATTTTTATGAAACATATCAGATGGGTGAATATCTTAAGAGGCTTCATACAATTCTAAAGGATGCAAAGGAGTACTTTTCAAACATATACCTGGAGCCGGAAGTAATTATGATTGATATGCTTACTCAGAAAGAGAAAGAATTTGAGGATAAGAAATCAGCAGGATTACTTGATCGTACACAAAATAAGCTATGGAATCAAATAATCTTAAAGTTGTATTTTTTCAAAGAACAGATACTTTTAAACCGAATCAAAGAGAATGAGCATGCCTTTTCCTATATCAAAAAGGAATTTGATTCGATGGTACAAGATTATCAAAATAAAATTGCAGAAACCTCCAATTATCTGGAAACTTCCTTTGTTTTTCTGGAGGATACCTTTGGTGAAAGTCAGGAATTAGTCGTTTTCTTGACGGAGCTTACCGGTAATTTTTATAGTATGCATTTTATCGGAGAACATGGAAGTAAGCATTATATAAAGCATAATCAAAGCCTGATGTTTTCTGAAACTAAACAAGAGTTATTAAAAGAAATCGATGAGTTAAAACAGTTGTCTTAGTATTTTATAAGAAGTAGATATACAAGGCCTGTAAAGTCAAGCATTAAAATAGCACATAGTTTATACCAATAAGTTGTGCTTGTAAAAGTCAAGCATTAAAATATACCTGTATACTTTGGAAAGAAACGGGATAGGGCACAGTTATTTACTTAGAAATCTTGTAGCTGAACTGCGTACACAAAAATAATGTGAAAACAACGCGGTGAAAAATAGAAAGCGGGAATGAATTCATATTTCAAGTTAGCACTAAGCTTGTAAGGAAATATGAATTCATTCCCGCCTTTTTGGAAAGAAAAGTTTATGAAGTGTGTTTTTCTTGCTTAAAATGTTCTTGAAGAGTCTGATTTAACAGGCCTGGGTTTTCCTCTTTGTAATTACTAATGAGACACCAAAGATGGCAATAGCAAAACATATTTGAATAAGAATACCATAGATAACATCCTTTAAATCACTTCCAACAAGTTTTGTATTTTTACCTATAATTTCATTTGTCATAACATACCAGTAAGAAGGTATAAATTTTGAAAAGTAAAGTACTTGCTTACTCATAACCGAGAGAGGAACAAAAACACCGCCTAAAAAACAGAGACCAAGCGATACCGAAGTACTAAAAACCGAGACTGCTTCCTCAGAATTGCTAAATATACCTACGAGATAAGATATGCTAAAACTAACAATTAGAAAGGTGAAACTGTTCAGCAGATAATATCCATATACTCCGGAGTGTATCATATCAGTTCCATATATAATAAAAGGAAAAATCATAAGTATAATCCAAATGACAAATGCTACGAGGATATTAGCAAAAGATAATTCAAAATTACGCTTTTTTAACGAGAAGGCAGCACAAACCGTTCTGTTTTTTAAATCCTTTTCATTAAAGATAATGAGTATTAAGCTAATGCAGGATATCAAGATTGCAACCATAGGATAGGGCAGGTATTGAAAATAATAATTATAGTTTGGTGCCTGCTCTAAACTATTGCTATCAAGTTGAATGTTAACGGATGCGTTGACCTGCATAATTTCTTTCGTTTTTGTCATTGCTTTTGATGGTTCATACCCAAGGGCAAGATAAGTTTTTAAAAACCGCATAACTTGGTCGAATTGTATACTGGATAATGCTGTAACTCCAGCATCGGGTGCTTCTAAAGTTTCCAGTGGAATTTCTTTTCCGGCAAGAAGACCTTCTTCAAAACCGGCTGGGATAATAAGAATTTCATGAACATTATTAAAGTAGAGTTCATCTTGAAAAACAGCCGTATCATCCTCTAATTCGGTCAATTGATGAAGTTCAGCGATATAGTCTTTTAGTTCTTCACTGGTGGCTGAATGATCACGGTCGATAACCGCAAGTTTTAGTTTTATGTCTTTAAAGTTAATCTGCTCTTCCGGAGAACCACTTCGCACAGCAATAGAGGCAATACCCAAAAAGATAACCAGATTAATGACAATACTCCATTTATTCTTTTGTAATAATTTAAAAAATGTTCTAAATACTATCATATCGTTCCCTCCTGAGTATCAAAAAGCTTCCGAAGATAAAGACTGCTGCAATAACGAATAGTGATATTAAGTCACTTATAAATCTGGAATAATCACTAAATACAGTAAGGCTATAGAAGGCGTCTGTTATCAATGCGGCAGGATTGATTCGATTTAATATCGGAACATTTGCTTCTACAATGTATTTAATTTTATCAACCATTAAACCGCTCAAGAAACTAAATACTAAGCTGACACCGGTAACAATAGAGATACGAAGTGCCTCATGGCCTTTGCTGATGGATCCAATAAATTGGCCATAAGCAATTCCAATCACGCTGCCTAGGAATACCGTAAGTAAAAAGAGCAGTGGCTGATCACCAATTGGTATGCCTAGAGCAAATCTTAGGTAGAGCCATACAACCGTGAGTTCAAGAAAATGAATGGTGATTGCGGCGGAGGAGTCGGCAAGGATTAAAATTAACTTATTGGTCGGTGTAATACATCTTCTTGCAGCTACTGCAGTTTGATTACCCTGAATATCCATACTATTGCTAAGTCCCAAATAACTTCCAAACATACAGGCCATTGCGATTAGGGAATAAAAATACTGGATAAGGCCATTGGTGTTCTTTCCGTTTAGTGAAACTTTTACAATATTTTGTGCTTCCGATTGCAGCAAGGAGATTGCTCCCGGAAGATCCTCAGGATTGTTTTTTGCTATATCTTCGATTGCTTTACTCATTCGGCTGTATTGGTCTAGAAACTGTTTTAATATATTTGTCTGTAAGCTGCTGTCTGAAACATAGAGCTCTACGGTATCCGACAAAGTTATAATCCCATTCACAACTGCTTCACTAAGCATTTGGTCTGCTTCTTCTCTGTTTGTCTTCGTTATTTTAAACATTGGTGTTTTATTGCTATAGGTGATAGAGGAAAGAGTAGAAACAAGTGTTTGATTTTCTGCGGATTCTTCCGGAATTACGAGAGCTACTGGGATACTATCCATTACACCGAGATTTAACATAGCCTCTCCAAAGGCGGCACGGAACAGTGTGCCTAAAATAAGAGGAAAGAAAAATGCCCAGAATAGAATGGTAGGAGTCTTTAAAAAGTATTTGATACGATATTTGTACTGATGAAAAAACATAATAATCTCCAATCTGCCGCCGCCCTGTGAATTTGGGTGACAGCCTAAATTTACCGTAAAAAATTTTTGTCTTCCTGCTGCATCTTTAATCTCTAAGCTCTTTACCGGTTATTTCAAGGAAAACGTCATTCAGGGTTGGCAGTTCCGTATAGACACGACCAAATGCTACTTCACTTGACTGCAGGTAGTTCAGCACTCGAATTAAGTTATGCTTTCCGCCGGTGCAGCTAATAAGGAGCCGCTGATTATCATAATCAACTTTATAGACATGAGGAAGCTCTTTGATGTTCTCAAGATGTTTTTCTTCTAAGTCTAATACCTCGATGCAGATGGTCTCACCCGTCTTTATCATTGCTTTTAATTGTTCTTTTGTTCCTATTGCTATTGTTTTTCCTTTATCAATAATAGCTACGCGGCTGCAAATTTGCTCCACTTCCTCCATATAATGGGTGGTATAAATAATGGTTGCACCCTTCTTATTTAATTCAATGATTCCTTCTAATATACGATTTCTACTCTGCGGGTCTACTGCTACTGTGGGTTCATCCAGAATAATTAACTCTGGCTTATGGGCTATGCCGCAGGCAATATTTAATCGACGCAGCAAACCACCGGATAATTTCTTTGGATAGAATTTCGTAAAATCCTCTAGTCCAACAAATTCAATGGCTTCCATGACAAGCTTTTTTCTTTCGCCTTTCTCTTTTACATATAAACCACAAAAATAATCGATATTATCATAAACAGTTAACTCATTAAAAACAGCCACATTTTGAAGAACAACTCCTATTTTACGTTTCAAATCATAGCTATCCGGTCTCATAGGCTTACCAAAAACCTCAATATTCCCTTTATCAAAGTTTAGCAACGCTAAGATGCATCCGATGGCAGTTGATTTACCAGAACCATTCGGGCCTAATAGTCCAAAAATTTCGCCTTTCTCTATACTTAGATTCAAATGGTCAAGAGCTAGCAGGTCTTTATATCTTTTTACTAGATTTTCAACTTTAACGATCATATAACACCCTCCAAATCAATTTTATTTATGAGATAATTATAAAAATAGTCCTATACTTTTGGTAGTGTTTTCCGTCAAGTATTGATATGACATTTATCACATTTTATAATTAAAAAACAGGTCATTTTGATTTAGAATAATACTTAATAAAATTGCTGCTTTTACTTAGAATATAAAGAAAAAGCATACGTATGCATGTGGTACAGAAATGGGAGAATAGGGGCAAATTTAAATTATTCTAAAAATAGGTGCAGAAATTAGAATTATACGTTAACATATGATATGCCATATATAAAAACATAGTATGCCGATTAAGCTGCGGTGAAATTTTAGCGGTATATGGAATAAAAAATACAAATGATAGGCGGCTAAGTCTAAAAGCAGTGAAAAAGATAAAATTAGAAACTTATTAGGAGGATATATGACACTACAGCAATTAAGATATGTAATCATGATAGCGGACTGCGGTTCCATGAATGAGGCGGCAAAACAGCTTTTTATCTCACAACCTAGCCTTTCAGGAACGATTAAGGAACTGGAATTAGAAATAGGCTTTGATATCTTTCTTCGTTCGAATCGGGGAATCGTAATAACTCCGGAAGGGGAAGAATTTTTGTCTTATGCAAAACAAGTATCTGAGCAGTATCGGTTATTGGAGGATAAGTACATTGAAAAAAAATCAAAGAAGAAATTCAGTGTATCCATGCAGCACTATACTTTTGCAGTAAAAGCCTTTGTTGAGATGGTAAAAAAGGTTGGAATGGAGCAGTATGAATTTGCAGTACACGAAACTAAGACTTCTGAGGTAATCGAAAATGTAAAGAATTTTAAAAGTGAGCTAGGTGTATTATATCTCAATGATTTTAATGAACAGGTTATGACAAAGGTTCTCAGAGAAAATAGTTTAGAGTTTGTGGAATTGTTCCAATGTGATACCTATGTGTATTTATGGTCAGGACATCCGTTAGCGAATAAGGAGGTAATTTCCATAAAGGAGTTAGAAGAGTATCCATGCCTGGCTTTTGATCAAGGGAAAAACAATTCGTTCTACTTGGCAGAAGAGGTTAAGAGCACGTATGATTATAAGCGTATCATTAAAGCAAATGATAGAGCTACAATACTAAATCTTATGGTTGGTCTTCATGGGTATACGTTATGCTCCGGGATTATTTGTCAGGAATTAAATGGAGATGACTATAAGACAGTGCCTTTGGCTGAAAGTGAAACGATGAGAATAGGATATATTAAGCGAAAAGGTTCGATTATCAGTAATAATGGCGAATTATATATTCAGGAATTAATTAATTACCGAGATAAGGTGCTATAGGTTTAACTTATAACAGATTATTAGATTTGAGTATTAACACTTTCTTTTTTTGACTGATATAATAACTAACATAAGAAATGAAGGCAAGAAACATACGAGGTAAAATCTGATACGGAAGAGTAAAGTTCCTAAGGCACAGATAAGCAGGAATCATTTAGTAAGTGTCTAAAGTTTGAAAAGAATACAAAATGAAAATTAGTGCTTAATTATAAAAGTAAAAAACAGGATAAGATATAAAAAACATGATGAGATATAAAAAGTATCATGAGATATAAAAAACGGGAAGGGAGAAATACAATGCGTACTGTAAATACAATTAATACCATGACTATGATGATGTGCTGCAAGGATGGATGTATGTGTAAAGGCATGCCTGATACGGTGCGCTCAAAATCCGGTTTTTTGTAAGATTAGTGTAAGCTAAATCTGATATAAGAACAAGGAAAACAGGGTGCATGAGATGAGGCACCCTGTTTTTTTTGATGCGTCATATATGGCGCGTAGCTAGAAGTGAAGCAAGTTGTGTCTGTGCTGCAAAGCGAAGAAGTTTGCATACACAATACTTAGAATGCGCCAAAAGCAGCGCAGAAATGAGGAAATAAATGATTCGATTTGAAAATCTTAGTAAGACGTTTGCTTCCGGTGATAGGACTGTGGATGCGGTAAAGAATGTTAATTTAACCGTGGAGAAGGGTAAGATTTACGGCATCATTGGTTTTTCCGGGGCGGGAAAGTCAACCCTTGTACGGTGCATTAATTTATTAGAAAGGCCAACACAGGGAAAAGTTTATATCGGTGATGTTGAACTCACCGCACGAAAAGGAAAAGAACTTAGAAAGCAACGAAGAAAGATAGGAATGATATTTCAGCACTTTAATTTATTTGCGTCCAGAACGGTATTTCAGAATGTTGCGTACTCACTAAAGTACCAAGGCTTATCCAAAAAACAAATTAGAGAGAAAGTCAACGAGCTGTTAAAGCTGGTTGGGCTGGAAGAAAAGGCAAAGGAATATCCCTCCAAACTTTCCGGAGGACAAAAACAGAGGGTGGCAATCGCAAGAGCACTGGCAAATGACCCGGATATTCTGCTTAGTGATGAATCAACCAGCGCGCTAGACCCGCAAACTACAGTTTCCATATTAAAACTGTTGAAGGAAGTAAATCAAAAGCTAGGCATCACAATCGTTATGATTACCCATGAGATGCAGGTGGTGAAAGAAATTTGTGATAGGGTTGCGGTAATGGAACAAGGCGAAGTAGTAGAAGAAGGGGATGTATTTGAGATATTTGCCAATCCGCAGCAGAGGATAACAAGGGATTTCGTCGATAGTACTTCAAATCTTTCAAAAATCTATCATTACCTAGATGAGAAAGCAAAGATTACAACACTGAAACAAGGGGAGTGTATTTTACGATTTAAGTACCTGGAGAGAAGCACCTCGGAAGCTCTGGTATCACAGTTATCCAGAGAGTTTGCATTGAACATTAATATTATTTTTGGAAACATTGAACTTATTGGTGAAAATCCAATCGGCGGATTGGTTTCTATCGTAAGTGGCAGGAGGGAAGATATTGACGGTGCAATAAAGTATTTGCAAGAAAAAAATGTTGGAGTGGAGGTGATACTTGATGCAAGAGCTTCTTAAAGAATATTTGCCCAATGTCATGTCAAAGCTGCCTGACTTTTATGAAAGCATTCTGGAAACCTTAGAGATGTTCTTAAAAGCGGGAATCATAATCTTTATCATCGGATTGTTCTTAGGGATTGTCCTAACCGTAACAAAAAAGGATGGAATACTTCAAAATCTGGTAGTTTATCAGATTCTTGATAAATTGGTGAATTTCTTTCGATCTATTCCATTTATTATCTTACTTGCCGGTTTGATTCCTCTTACAAGAGTGATATCAGGAACAGCAATCGGAGTGAAAGGGGCAATCGTTCCCTTGATTTTTGGTACGGCACCCTTCTTCTCAAGACAAGTGGAAACAGCTCTTGCAGAAATGAATTCAGGTCTGGTAGAAGCAGCACAGGCAATGGGAAGTGGCCCGATTGAAATCATTTTTCGGGTATTGTTAAAGGAATGCATTCCTGGATTAGTGAGGGCAACTACGATAACTGCGATAAACCTGATTAGCTTAACCGCAATGGCGGGTGCGATTGGTGCAGGGGGACTTGGTGATTTTGCAATCCGTTTTGGTTATCAGCGGAATCAAACGGATGTAACCTATGCATCGGTGATTGTTTTAGTACTGTTAGTAAGTCTAATCCAGATTGTGGGTAATGCAATATCAAGAAGGAGTACACATTAGGAGATGAAAGTTATGATGAAGCCAAGAAAAGTCATTATAATCGGAGCAGGGCATGTAGGTTCTCATGCCGGGTATGCACTGGCAGAACAGGGGCTGGCAGAAGAAATTGTATTGATTGATATTGATCATGAGAAAGCAAAAGCACAAGCACTTGATATCTATGATGCAACAGTATACCTTCCGCACCGAGTTAAGGTAAAAGCCGGTGACTATACGGATGCCACAGATGCAGATCTCATTGTTCTTTCCGTAGGAACCAATCCGGATAAGGATAAGGGTGAAACAAGAATGAGCACCCTTACCGATACAGCAGTTATTGTCAAAGAGGTAGCCGGGCATATTAAAAATTCGGGGTTTGCTGGTATCATTGTTAGTATTTCAAACCCAGCGGATGTCATTGCACATTATTTGCAGTATTTACTGCAATACCCAGCGAACAAAATTATCTCAACCAGTACGGTATTAGATTCTGCCAGACTTAGAAGAGCAATTGCCGATGCTGTTGGTATCGACCAAAAATCAATCTACGGATATGTTCTTGGAGAACATGGGGAAAGCCAGATGGTAGCGTGGTCTACAGTATCAATCGCTGGTAAACCAATGTTAGAACTGATCCATGAGAAACCTGAAAAATATGGGCAGCTTGATCTAACAAAACTGGCAGAAGAAGCCAGATTGGGGGGATGGCACATTTTAAACGGGAAAGGCTCGACGGAATTTGGAATTGGTGCAGCACTGGCGGAGGTTACCAGAGCAATTTTCTCAGATGAGAAGAAGGTACTTCCGGTATCCGTACTCTTAAGCGGGGAATATGGTCAAAAGGAGGTATATGCCTCGGTTCCTGCAGTACTTGGAATTCATGGAGTGGAAGAAATTATGGAACTTAATCTGACACTTGAGGAGAAGGAAAAATTTGATGCTTCTTGCAGGGCAATGAAAGAAAATTTTGAGTATGCGCTGACGTTATCCTAGAGGTACCTTTGAAAGGAAATACCCGTTCAAGGTTAATACTTGCTAAGATAAGATGAGTAAATATTACCTGAATGGATGAAGATACATGATTAGGAAAGGTCAATAAATAAGGAAGAAAAAAGGAAGGAAAGGGAACTAAGATACAATATCTAGGCAATTATTGTACTGTTACCCAAATTCGCAGGAAGCGAAAGATTGGAGGATATTTATGAGAAAATTTAAAAAATTAGGTGTGTTAGCGTTAGGATTAACTTTGGCTTTTGCAGTAGCAGGATGTGCAAAAAAGGAGGATAAAAAAGAGAGTTCGGTAGTTAAGGTTGGTGTCGTTGGAGAATCGAATGAAATGTGGACTCCAGTCATTGAAGAACTTAAAAAAGAAGGAATAGAGGTTCAGTTGGTGACATTTACCGATTATAATACTCCAAATGCTGCTCTTAATGGGGGGGAGGTTGATTTAAATGCTTTCCAGCATTATGCTTATCTAAATAAAGAAAAAGAAAACTATAGATATAAGATTGACTCCATCGGTGATACCTTTATCTCTGCAATGAACATTTATTCCAAGAAGATAACGAGCTTAAGTGAAATCAAAGAAGGGGATAAGGTAGCAGTTCCTAATGATGCAACAAACGAAGGGAGAGCACTAAAGGTTCTTGAAGCAGCAGCTCTTATCGAGTTAAACCCAGATGCAGGTGATAGTCCGGAAGTAAAAGATATCACTTTAAATCCTTTCAATCTTGAATTAGTAGAAGTAGATGCAGCAAATGTTTATGCCTTACTTCCGGACGTAGCAATTGCAGTTATTAATTGCAATTATGCTTTAGATAATGGTTTAAATCCAGGAAAAGATGCATTATTCCAAGATAGTGTAAGCATCTACGCAGGAAAGAATTATGTGAACCTGATAGCTGCAAGAAGTGAAGATTTAGAGAACGAAGTATGTAAGAGGGTTGTAGAAGTGTATCAATCCGATGCAGTAAAGGAAGTTTATGCAGATATCTTTAAGGGATCTTATTTAGCTGCATGGGAGGAGTAAATTTAATACACATGCTTTGTATGTCAGGGCGAAGAAGGTGCACAGGAAAGGAAGATTTTATGAAACCATTAAGCGAACGAACGGCAAATTTTACGGATTCTGTTATCCGCAGAATGACCAGAATTTCGAGTCAATACGATGCTATTAATTTATCTCAGGGCTTTCCGGATTTTAATCCGCCAAAAGAGATAACGGACAGACTTGCGAACCTGGCAGGTGAAGGTCCTCATCAATATGCCCTGACATGGGGAGCAGAGAATTTCAGATATGCTTTGGCAAGAAAACAGGAACGGTTTTCCGGAATAAAGGTTGATCCGGACACTGAGATTGTAGTTACCTGCGGAAGTACAGAAGCAATGATGGCAGCAATGCTGGCGGTAACGAACCCAGGAGATAATGTAATTATATTCTCTCCTTTCTATGAAAATTACGGTGCAGATGCCATACTTTCCGGTGCCGAGCCGATTTATGTACCACTTAAGCCGCCTGCTTTTTCGTTTGATGCGAACGAATTAGAAGAAGCCTTTAAGAAAGGAGTAAAAGCGCTGATATTATGTAATCCATCGAATCCTTGCGGCAAAGTGTTTACTTATGAGGAATTAAAAATCATCTCAGACCTTTCCATAAAATATGATGCTTATGTTATTACGGATGAAGTATATGAGCATATCGTATATAAGCCGAATCAGCATATTTATATGGCTGCCTTGCCGGGAATGAGGGAAAGAACGATCGTATGCAGTTCGCTGTCCAAAACCTATTCGATTACCGGATGGCGTTTAGGCTATGTGATCGCAAGCCCTGTTGTGATAGAAAGAGTAAAAAAGGTTCATGACTTTTTAACGGTGGGAGCTGCGGCACCATTAATGGAAGCAGCAGTTACGGGGCTTAATTTTGGAGAAGACTATTACAAAGAACTTCAAACGCACTATGCACAAAAGAAAGAGCTGTTCGTAGGCGGACTGGCTGATCTAAAGATAAGTTATACCGATCCGCAGGGTGCTTACTATGTTTTAATTGATGTTTCCGAATTTGATGTAAGAGATGATGTAAAATTTTGCGAGTGGCTCGCAAGAGAAGTCGGTGTAGGAGCCGTACCGGGGTCCAGTTTTTTTAAAGAAGAGGTGAATCACCTTATCAGACTTCACTTTGCAAAGAAGGATGAAACGTTAAGGAAAGCATTGGACCGGCTCTCCGATTTAAGAAAAAAGGCCGGCAGTAACAGAAACTATTAACTGAATCGATATGATGACTATCGGTTTGCGAATGATAGGATATAGAGTATAAAGTCAATGTAGTAAAAAATCTACCATTATAAAATATAGTAAGAAATCTACTATTATAAAAAGATAAATTTTGAATGGATTATCTTGTTCATAATAACAAGATATTTAGAATTGTTATAAGGTAATTGGAAGAATAATTGTTTAAATTATAATAAAAATCAGTATAAATATATCCTTTATGTACAAAAATATCTGATGTAGAACCAGTAAGCAGGTTATATTAGAGACAAATTGACAAATGCATTATATTTTTATAAAATAAGATATATCGAGCAGCTTTCTTGCGTAAGTCCAGATTCTAAGGGTCTGGCTGCGCTTTTTTTTTGGTTTCCGATAAAAGTGTCAAATTGAAAGAAAGATACAAAAAATCCGAACCCTCCTCTTACCCTGGAAAGCTGTTAATCTATAAGAAATACGTAAAGGAGATGAGTAATGTCAATGTATAAAGTACTTGCTAAAAGTATACGGGAATTTAAAAAATATTCTATCAAAGCTCCCGTATTCGTTTCATTTGAGGTTATGATGGAATGTACCATACCTTTTATTATTGCCAAACTCGTAAATCAAATCAAGGCAGGCTGTGAATTTGGCGTGATTGCAAGATATGGTCTTCTCTTGGTTGTAATGGCTTTTTTGTCATTAACATTCGGAACAATTGCCGGTACTGCCTGTGCTACTGCTTCCACCGGCTTTGCACGTAATCTAAGAAAAGACTTATTTTATAGGATTCAAACCTATTCTTTTGAAAATATTGACCGTTTTTCAACATCGTCATTGGTAACCAGGCTTACTACCGATGTATCTAATGTTCAGAATGCTTATATGATGATCATACGTACGGCAATCCGATGTCCTTTGATGCTTGTATTTTCTTTTACCATGGCATTTGTCATGGGTGGTAAAATGGCATTTATCTTTTTATTCGTTGTACCGGTTCTTGGACTTGGCTTATTTTTTATTATTCGAAAAGTAATGCCGTTATTTAAAAAGGTATTTCATAAGTACGATATACTAAACAATTCCATTCAGGAAAATGTAAAAGGGATGCGTGTCGTAAAATCTTATGTCAGGGAAGATTACGAAAAAAGAAAATTTGAAGTGGCGGCGGGGGATGTATGTGCTGATTTTACAAGAGCCGAAAAGATTTTGGCTTTTAATAATCCCTTGATGCAGTTTTGCCTTTATACAGTTATGGTTTTTGTATTATACTTTGGATCTTATACGATTATAACTTCAAGAGGTCTTGACTTAGATGTAGGACAGTTTTCGGCCTTACTAACTTATAGCTTCCAGATTTTAAGCAGTTTAATGATGTTATCGATGGTATTTGTTATGATTACAATTGCCAGTGAGTCAGCAAACCGTATCGTAGAAGTTTTACAGGAGGAAAGTACTCTAACGAGTCCGGAACTTAGTCTTAAGGAATTAAAGAATGGCTCGATAGATTTTGAACAGGTAAGTTTTAAATATTCAAAGAAAGCAGAGCGTATGTCTCTGGAAGAAATCAATCTTCATATTCAATCAGGTGAAACGATTGGAATTATTGGTGGTACCGGTTCTTCAAAATCTTCCTTGATTCAATTAATTCCACGACTTTACGATGCTACGGAAGGAGTTGTAAAGGTTGGCGGTGTGGATGTTAAAAAATATGACCTGGATTCCCTTCGTAATCAAGTAGCAGTGGTGTTACAAAAAAATGTTTTATTTTCCGGGACTATTAAAGAAAATCTTCGTTGGGGAAATAAAGAAGCAACAGATGAGGAGCTTGTAGAGGCATGTAAATTAGCCCAGGCTGATGAATTTATATCAAGATTCCCAGATGGATATGATACCTATATTGAGCAGGGCGGTGCGAATGTATCCGGCGGGCAAAAACAGCGTCTATGTATAGCGAGAGCACTGCTTAAAAAACCAAAGATTCTTATTATGGATGATTCTACGAGTGCAGTCGATATGAAGACAGACGCTCTGATTAGAAAATCGATGAAAGAGTTTATCCCTGAGACAACAAAAATTATTATTGCACAGAGAACAGCCTCCGTAGAAGATGCCGACCGCATTCTTGTGATGGAGGGCGGTACGATAAATGCCGTTGGAACTCATGCGGAACTAATTAAGAGTAACAAAATCTATCAAGAAGTTTATTTATCACAGAATAAGGCAGGTGAACAGGATGCAGAATAAGCCAGTAATCAAGCGGAAAGGTATACTAAAGCGCCTGATAAAAACATTATTTGAATTTTATCCGGTTATGCTGCCGATTGTAGTAGTTTGCATCATCTTTAATGCAGTGGCATCCTCTATCCCTTCTATTTTTATGCAGAATATCATATCGGCGGTGGAAAGCACTTGGCAAAGCGGGGATTGGAAGGCAGTATCCGGACAAATTGCCGGTCTTGTCGGATTGTTAGCCACCTGCTATGTCCTATCCTTAGCTGCCTCCTTCGCCTTTAACCGAATGATGGCAACGATAACACAAGGTTTTTTAAAGAAACTGCGTGTAAAAATGTTTTATGGAATGCAGAATCTCCCAATCCGTTTTTTTGATACGCATAATCATGGTGATATCATGAGCTATTATACGAATGATATTGATACCCTCCGGCAGATGATTTCTCAAAGCATACCTCAGTTAATGACTTCCGGTATCATTGTAACTACCGTATTTTGTATTATGCTGTATTTTAGTTTCTGGATGACATTTGTGGTATTAGTTGGTGTATTCTTTATGTATAAAATCACTAAAAAAGTTGGCGGCGGGTCTGCTAAGTATTTTATTCGTCAGCAGGCAGCACTGGGTAAAGTAGAGGGGTTTGCCGAAGAGATGATGAATGGGCAGAAGGTTGTAAAAGTATTTTGTCACGAAGAAGAATGCAAGGCTGATTTTGATGAAATTAACGATGCATTATTCTCCGATTCGGAACGTGCGAACAAATATGCCAATACACTTGGGCCAATTTTAAATAATATAGGAAACATCCTGTATGTAATCGTTGCATTGTTTGGTGGGTTTTTACTTCTTACGGATGCTTCGAATGTCAGTTTATCAGGATTTGCTATCAGCATCAGTATCGTAGTTCCATTCTTAAATATGACGAAGCAGTTTGCCGGAAATATCAATCAGGTATCACATCAGATTAATGCAGTCGTAATGGGACTTGCAGGAGCCTCTCGAATTTTTGAGCTTATCGATGAAAAACCAGAGGAAGATGAAGGTTATGTTACGCTGGTGAACGCAAGAGAAGAAAATGGAAAAGTCATAGAATGCAAAGAACGCACGGGAATTTGGGCTTGGAAGCACCCACATAGCGATGGGACAATATCTTATACAAAGCTAACGGGTGATGTTAGAATGTTAGATGTGGATTTTTCCTATGTGGAGAACAAGACCATATTACACAGCATTACCCTGTATGCGGAACGGGGGCAGAAAATAGCATTTGTTGGTGCAACCGGCGCGGGTAAGACAACAATTACGAACCTGATTAACCGTTTTTATGATATTGCAGATGGTAAGATTCGCTATGATGGTATTAATATAAATAAAATCAAAAAGGCAGATCTCCGCCGTTCCCTTGGTGTAGTTTTACAGGATACGAATCTATTTACCGGAACGGTTATGGAGAATATTAGATATGGTAAATTAGATGCCGCCGATAAGGAGTGTATTGAGGCTGCGAAGCTGGCTGGCGCACATGATTTTATCACGCGTTTACCAAATGGTTATGAGACACCACTAACAAGCAATGGAGCGAATTTATCCCAAGGACAGAGGCAATTATTGGCTATTGCACGTGCAGCAGTTGCCGATCCACCGGTAATGATACTCGATGAAGCTACTTCTTCTATTGACACCCGTACCGAAGCGATTGTACAGCGTGGTATGGATGCATTAATGAAGGGACGTACGGTATTTGTTATAGCTCACCGACTTTCCACGGTTAAGAATTCCGATGTGATTATGGTTTTAGAACAGGGGCGTATCGTCGAGCGCGGCAGTCATAATCAATTGATTGCTCAAAAAGGGAAATATTATCAGTTGTATACCGGTGCTTTTGAGTTGGAATAAGAATTTAGAGGTTACTTAAAATGAGTTATGACAGGCCGCTTGCTTTTGGTGCAAGCGGCCTTTTTTTCATGGGAAAACGAAGAAAAGTGTTTAACAAGAGTATATGGGTATGGTAAACTAGTGGTAATGGAAACCAAAGTACAATAAAGGAAATCTATGAAAACGGTAATTTGCAAAGACAAAAGGATTCACGTTTCCTGAAAGGAGAAAACTTGTTTGAATTCTATCTATGATCGGCTACTTATCTTAATATGCTGCAGCTTTTTTCTGGATCTAAATACCAATATAAAGTATGCGGTGATAGCCTTACTGGTTGCTATGGCTATCAGTGAATTTAATTATGTAATGGAAAAAAATCTGTTTTTTTATGTGAGTTATATTTGTTATTTTCTCCTTTGTTTATTTATGCCCCAATTTTTCGCTTTTCTGCCGTTACTTTTTTATGATTCTGTTTGGTTTCATAAGAGGGTGCTAGGTATTGCCGTCGTATTAACTGCGGGATATCAGCTCACTCAATTTGATTCGCTTTTTTTGTGTCTATTTTATATTATGTTACACATAATTTCTGTAACCTTTACGATACGAACGATGAAGTTAAACCACTCCAAGGAGCAGCTAATTAAGCTGCAAGACACTACGAAAGAATCGAAGATGGAGTTAGAAGAAAGAAATTTGGAGCTCATAAGGCAGCAGGATACCGAAATCTATCTAGCCACATTAAAAGAGAGAAATCGAATTGCCAGAGAAATTCATGATAACGTCGGCCATATGTTATCTCGCTCGATTCTAATGGTTGGTGCAGCCATTGCTGTAAATAAAAATAAGGAAAGTGATGAGTTACTGTGTGGTTTAAAAGAAACATTATCAGAAGCTATGAATTCCATAAGATTGAGTGTTCATGATTTGCATGACGGTGCGATTGATTTAAAAACCAGTGTCGAGCAGTTGGTAAAGGAAGTGTCCTTTTGCAAGGTGGAACTAGATTATGATATGGGAACTGTGGTAAATCGGAATGTTAAGTATTGTTTTCTGGCGATATTAAAAGAGGCATTTTCCAATATTATAAAGCATAGCAATGCCACAACGGTGGAAGTAGTATTAAGAGAACATCCGGGGATGTATCAGTTACTGATAAAGGATAATGGAACTGGAGAAAAGAAGTCACAAGGAGAAGGGATCGGATTAACGAACATGCAGGATAGAGTGCATGCGTTAGGGGGAAATATTACGATTACTTCAGAAAAAGGATTTCGGATATTTGTTATGATACCAAGGAAACAGGAGGGAGAAGGTTGAGAATTGTAATTGTAGATGATGACCGTTTGGTATGTTCGTCGTTAAAAGTTATCTTAGAAATGGATTCTGAGATTAAAGTTGATGCCATTGGTAATGATGGAGGTGAAGCTGTCACGCTATATGAGCAGTATGCTCCAGACGTACTCTTAATGGATATTCGTATGGGAACAATGAACGGTATTGAGGCGGCTGAACAGATTTTAGCAAAGCATAAAAATGCTAAGATACTATTTTTAACTACATTTTCTGATGATGAGTACATCGTAAAAGCATTAAAGATTGGTGCCAAAGGTTATCTATTAAAGCAAGACTATGATAGCATACTTCCTGCTCTAAAAGCGGTTTCCATCGGTCAAAGCGTCTTTGGTTCCGATATCATTACAAAATTACCGGACTTGATGCAACATAAAAAAGAATTTTCTTATGAGAAGTATCAGCTTACGAAGAAGGAATATGAACTTCTTACTATGGTCGCGGAAGGACTGAGCAACAAAGAAATTGCAGATGCCATGTATTTAAGTGAGGGTACGGTTAGAAATTATCTAAGTAATTTGCTGCTAAAGCTTGATGTTAGAGATCGGACACAGGCAGCAATCTTTTATTATAAGCAGATACAGTGAATGTATTTGCTGCCGGATAACATGCAGAGGGCCCTCCAGAGTTTGCAGTCTAATATGGGAAAAACACAAAAAACAGGAACAATGTGTAAATTCTAATACAATGTAAAAGCAGGGGAGCAATGAATAAAGTGGACACCTGTTTTTTATTGGTTTTTACCTTCCAGAATATTTGTTCTTATCATTTCATGTCCTTTATGATATGATACAATAGAAGATTAGAGGAGGTGCGGTATGAAATTTATGCATTTATCGGACTTGCATATAGGAAAAAGAGTAAATGAGTTTTCCATGATAGAAGACCAGACTTATATCTTACAGAAGATTTTAGAACTAGCAGAGAAAGAAAAACCGGATGCCTTATTGATTGCCGGTGATGTGTACGATAAAAATTTGCCGACGATAGAAGGCGTTAATTTATTGGATGATTTTTTGTCGGGATTACATGAACGCAGGATTCCGGTATTTATGATAAGTGGGAATCATGATTCTGCGGAGCGGCTCAATTTTGCAAGCCGTATTTTAAGAAATAATGAGGTGTATATAGCAGGTACTTATCAAGGGGAAATCACACATTTTACATTAAAAGACAGGTATGGACCGGTAAACATTTACCTGATGCCATTTGTAAAGCCGGCTATTGCATCAGTCTATCACGGTGGAATCGATACTTATCACGATGCGGTGAAGGTGATTTTATCAAATGCGAAAGTAGATAAGGCCCAGAGAAATATTCTTGTGGCGCATCAATTTGTGACTGCAGGAAATATTTCACCGGAATGCTGTGATTCTGAAAACATCTCGGTTGGAGGGCTTGATAATGTTGATGTCAGTGTTTTTGAGGATTTTGACTATGTTGCACTGGGACATCTTCATGGGCCGCAGCGAATTGGCAGAGATACGGTTCGCTATGCCGGTTCTCCTCTAAAGTACTCCTTCTCGGAAACAAATCAGAAAAAATCCGTAACGATGGTAACGATTGATACCAAGAAGGAGATAAATCAAGAGTATATTCCTCTAATTCCTTTGAGAGATCTGCGGCAGTTAAAAGGGCCGATTGATGAATTATTAAATCCTAAGAATTATAAAAATGGAAATACGAGGGACTATATTCATGCGACTTTGACCGACGAAGAGGAAATCTATGATGCAATAGGACGAATTCGAAGTATTTATCCAAATGTAATGCGAATAGATTTTGATAATAGTAAGACAAAGCCAAGTGAAACAGCGAAATTGGCCGCTGAGGATGTTGTTAGAAAAGACCCTCTTAGTTTATTTGCAGAGTTTTTTCAGAATCAGAATAATGTTCCTATGTCCGGCGAGCAGAAGGATATCATGAGAAAACTACTGTTTGAGTAAGTGTGAAGGATTCTAAAACTTCACACCGGTTTCTTGCATTGTTTGTATCGGCGTAAGGAAGGGGAGGGGGATTTATGAAACCGCTCGAGTTAGCGATTAGTGGTTTTGGACCATTTAAAAGTGAAGTTATTGTACCGTTTGAAAAGATTGGCGAATCAGGGCTTTTTTTAATTAGTGGTGATACTGGGGCTGGTAAAACGACAATCTTTGATGCAATTGCATTTGCTCTATTTGGCTGTGCAAGCGGTGAAAATAGAACCACAGATTCTATGCGAAGTGATTATGCCACCAGCGAGGATAAGACCTATGTTAAACTTGTATTTTCACATAAAGGGAGGCGTTATGAGGTAGAGAGAAATCCATTATACCAAAGGGCTAAAAAGCGTGGAGATGGAGTTACGGAGGAAAAGCCAAATGCAACGCTTACGAAGTGGGACGGAACTGTGATAGCAGGATATCAACCGGTAACAAATGAGATTATTGAGATTTTATCCGTTGATTATAAGCAGTTTAAGCAAATTGCGATGATTGCTCAGGGTGAGTTTATGAAACTTCTTACGGCAAGTAGTGAGGAACGAGGTATCATTTTCCGTAAGGTATTTCAAACAGGACATTATGAAGCAATGCAAAAGAAATTGAAGTCCATGGCTTCCGAATTAAAGGGAGAATGTGACCAGCTAGAACACAGTATGGTTCAGTACCTATCAGGGATATTGCTTTCAAAAGAAAATGAAATATTAGAGGAGTGGAAGTGTAAACCGGATATTCACAAAATCGATGCCTTACTGGAGATGTTAGAGCTTACCTTAGAGGAAGACAAAGTACAATATAAAACATTAGAGTCCGAGAATAAAGAGTTAGCAAACAGCCTGGTGGAGCTGACTACAAAGATTACTCTAATGGAAGAACAAGAAAAAAAGAAGCAAGAATTGGAACAAAGAAAGTTAGTACTGGAGGAATTAAGAAGGCAATCAGATCAGATAAAACGATACCAAATAGCTTTACAAAAGGCCAAGAAAGCATTATACCAAGTAAAACCGGTTGCGGATGCCTATCATAGGAGTAAAGCGGAGGCTGAGAATTTAGCAGGAGAAATTAAAGAGCAGAAAAAAAGATTTACTATTGTGGAAGAAGATGCAAAGAAAAAGCAGGCGGAATACCAGGCGCATGAGAAAGATAAGGCTAGATTAGAAGAACTCGCTATTGCGGTCAATCAGTGCAGGGAAGAGCTTGCCCAGTTTGAAACTCTTAAGCAATTGGAATTAAGGATACAAAATGATCGAAAAAAACAGGAGGTCATTGTATCGAAGGAAAAAGAGTTTGATGATAAAGGAAAGCAGTTAAGGGCAGAGTATACGGAACTTGTGAAGGAGTTGCGAGGATATCGCCATACGGACCAAGAGATAGCCGAATGCATTCAGACCGGAAAAGAGTTCAAGTCAAGAATAACAAAGCTAAAGAGTCTGATTGAAGAACGAAATCGTATCGAATTAGAGACAAAAAACTTAATAGAGTTACAGCAAGAGTATTTTAAGAGAGAAAACTCTTATCAAACTGCGAATAAAGTGTATCAAGTCTTGGAACTGGCGTATTTTCGTGAACAAGCGGGGTTGCTTGCGAGGAATCTTAAGGAAGAGGAGCCATGTCCGGTCTGTGGGTCTACCAATCATCCCAAGAAAGCAGAAGGCAGGAAAGAAGCTCCTACGGAAACTATGCTAAATCAAGCGAAGTCAAAACTTGAAAGCGAAATGGCATTGTTAAATCAGCAGAGCCTTTCTGTTAGTAATCAAAGTACAAAGGTTTCTTTCATGTGGGATAACTTAAGTGTGGTTTGTGAAGAGCTCTTGGAAGAATCGGTTGAAAAAGAAAGGATAAAAGATCGCATTGCTGAAGAATTATCTCACAGTGAAGAAGCATTTCTCCAGAAGAACGAGGAATATAAAGTACTTAAGAAAAATCAAGAGAGAAGAGACTGGTGCAATAGACGTACGGAAGAGATTACAGTTACGCTTGATGAAATCACGCAGAGCATGCACAATCTTAATAAAGAAAAAATAACAATTGCTACTGTTCTTGGACAGATGGAAGGAAGCAGAGAGCAGATGTTAGAGCGAAGAAAGTATGCTGCAAAAGAAGAATGTGAAAATAAACTTACCTCCCTTTTGGAGGAAGGCAATCAAATTCGCGGCAATCTGGAACGGCTGGAGAGGGAATTTCGTGAACTGCGCTCCCAGTGGTCTGCATTAAAAGCTGTGATAGAAGAAAATGAGCGAAAAGAAGAAAAGATAAAGATTACATTAGAGAGCGAGTTCCAGGCTTATCAAAGAAAATTATCAGAAACCTCCTTTGCTTCGGAAGAGGATTATCTTAGCTGTTTATGGGCAGAAGATAACATAGAGAAAGTGCAGAGTTTAATAGAAGATTATGAGAAGCAGGTATCGGAGCATCGGTTCATGGTAGATAAGTTAGAAAGTGAGACAAAAGGTTCAAATGCTTTGGAACTTCCGATTCTAGAAGGAAAGCGAGAAGAGATTCTTTTGAAAAAGACGGTCTGCGAACGTCAGAAAGAGGAAGTGAATCGAAGAGTCCGCAATAATGAAAAGATTTATCACGATGCTAAGAAGCAGTTGGAAGCAAAGGGAGAAATACAAAGAAGATATCTTAGTGTGAATGAGTTATCGAAAACAGCAAACGGCGAGCTTACCGGGAAAGTTAAAATAGCTTTTGAACAGTATGTACAAGCCTTTTATTTTGACTCTGTTATTGAAGAAGCAAATAAAAGACTTCGTAAAATGACATTTAGCCAGTATACGCTGCACCGTGCAGATAGTGTGAATCTAAGAAGTCAGGGCGGCTTAGAAATCTTTGTAATGGATCATTACACCGGAAAGCAGAGGTCAGTAAAATCACTTTCTGGGGGAGAATCCTTTAAAGCTGCTTTGTCACTTGCACTTGGGCTATCCGACGTAATTCAAAGCTATGCAGGAGGGATCGAACTTGATTCTATGTTCATTGATGAAGGTTTTGGATCTTTGGATTCTGAATCCCTTGAACAAGCAATTGAAACATTAATTTCTTTAACCTCCGGAAACAGGCTGGTGGGTATTATATCGCATGTAACAGAACTAAAGGAAAGAATTGATAAGAAGATATTGCTCCATAAAACAATGGAAGGCAGTTATATCAAGTAGCTAGGTAAAGCAGTTAACTGTAAATAATAATTGGTTGATCTTCCTACAGAAAAAACGGACAGGCAGCCGGCAGCTTACTGTCCGTTTTTTCATTTTAATCTTTACGCCCTATTAAGCAGGATTCTCAATGATAGGTTGAAGCTGCTTTCCCTCAAGCGCTAACTCAAGAGTTGGAATGATGAATGAGGTATTAGAAATCATAGAGTTTGGTTTTTTATTAAAATCATCCTGCCCAAATGGCACAAAGTATACATTTTTACAGTTTAACATGGAGCCAACATTTTTAAAATTGATACCGAGTGCATCATTGGTGGCTAAGGAGATAGCGAGAGGTTTTTGATTACGCAAATGACCTTTTGCAGCCATTAGGACAGGAGTGTCTGTGATTCCATTGCACAATTTTGCCAAGGTATTTCCGGTACAGGGTGCAATAATTAAGATATCAATCATTCCTTTTGGTCCTAGAGGCTCAGCTTCGCTGATGGTTAATACTGGTTTATTTCCGGTAATCGTTGTAATCTGCTCTATAAAATCAGCCGCTTTACCAAAACGGCTGTCAATGGTCTGAGCATTAAAAGAAAAGATAGGCAGAACATTTGCTTGTTCATTTACCAGGTTTTGGATTTGTTGTATTACTTTTTCGAAGGTACAAAATGAGCCGGTTAGTGCTACACCAATATTTTTACCTGAGAGTTTCATTGTTTTACATTCCTTCTTAATCTTTTGAGGAGATACTGCTGCTAATACAATCCAGTAAAGCTGTCACTAATATCCCTGCTGATGTTTTGGGAGAATAGATTCCGGGAAGTCCAAGGCATAACGAAGCGTTGATTCCTAATTGGTTACAATAATCAAAATTGACACCGCCAGGTTTTGAGGATATATCGATAATTACAGCATCCTTGCGTATATAGCTTATCAGTGCGGAATCCAATACCATAGCAGGAATGGTATTAAATATAAATGGAAAACGATGCAAATGTTTGCTAAGCTCGGAGAGAGGAATATTTTCATATCCATAAGCATCTGCATAAGATAATGCCTCTTCATTCCGTGCGCTGACGCTAACTTTCGCACCAATACCTTTTAATTTGTCTGCCAGAATTTTGGCACAACGACCAAAGCCCAGGACAAGGCACTCATTTTTATGCAAGTTGATAGGGCTGCGCAGGATGGCTTCTGCTAAAGTTCCCTCAGCGGTTGCAATGGCATTTGCGATGCTTACCGATTCCATTTCCATAAAGTCGTAGAGACGAATATTTTTTTTTCTGCAATGTTCGGACATGGATTTATGAAAACAACCCCCAAAGAGAGTATGACTCTCCGTTATATTTTCCTTAAGCTTATCAAGTGTTAAATCAGGGATTGCTTGTTTTGAGAAAATATCAACCTGATTTTTGGACACTGGAATAGGACATATCACGATATTACCAAATGATAATGCTTCTTTTAATGTGGCCGCTTCATATATGGTATCACCGAATTCTCCACGGTCCAGACCATAGACCGCCACAGGAAAACCGGCTTCCATAAGTTGTTTTATCATATAATACTGTCTTAAATCTCCGCCCAGAAAGACAATTTTACTTAACTGTGACATAGAGCTACCTCCTTCTTCTATAATATATGAATGGTCATTCAATCGGTTCCTCTTTCTTAAAAAGCTATATTCTTATGTAGACAAATACACTGGGATTCGGTAACATTAAGCTAGAAAGACTTGGGATACCAAGTAAGAGTTATACAAACACTATGCGAAAGACGTTTACCTTCATATTCCGGTAATAATTATATGCTTTATAAGGTTTGGGTTATTACAGATAAAAAGATTTGGCAGCCGGAATATGGGAATATGTGATTGGCGTTAGCAGAAGCTGGAATGAAATGATAGGAAGCTTTAGTACTACACCATATAATAATATAGTAGTAGAAAGATGGTTTGTGGGATCAGCCGTCAAATTTACAGTCTAAAGTATTATGCTTATGCTATCTTGACAAATCATCTGCAGGAATGGAGGTTAGTATGAACATATTTTTGATAAGACATGGCAGGCAAAACAGCCAGTTATGTAATGTGGATGTAAATCTGGCGCTCGAAGGAAGAGAACAGGCAAAGCTGCTTGGGAAACGGCTTAGCGAGTATGGAATTGATTGCCTTTACTCCAGTGATTTACTTAGAGCAAAAGAAACTGCCGAAATAGCGAAGATATATTTGGGAGATGTTGATTATCGAATCAGAACGGAACTGCGGGAAATTGATTTTGGCCGTATGACAGGAAATAGTGATGAATATAATAATATGGCATTTGCTGATTTTAAGAGGAAACGAATGGAATTATCCGAAGATTTACCATTCCCCGGCGGAGAATGTGGGCAAGATGTAGTCAACCGTGTCAGAGACGTGCTGGAAGAGATGCTGCATTCTGGTAAACAAAGAATAGCGGTAGTAACCCATGGAGGAGTCATCCGTTCTATCGTTACGGACATACTAGGCATGCAGCAGTCAAAGAAGCTGCTCTTTGCGGTATCTCTCGAAAATACCAGTATTACGCAGCTTCGGTTTGATCGGAATTATCAACGGTTTTATTTGGAACGCTTTAATGATTTTGCTCATCTTGAGGCAAATAGCAGCCTATTACGCAGGAATTGGTAGACTATAGTAATTTCTCTAAAGTGTCTTCTACTAAGGAGGTTTGGTAAGAATAACGATTTTTGATCTCAGGCACTGCATTTTCCATGACATAACCATAGGAGACAAGTGAGAGCATCTCCAGGTCATTATAATTATCCCCAAAAGCCATTGCCTCATCAGGGCTAAGGGACAGATAATCTAATAAATGGCTTAGAGCAGCTCCTTTATTTACGAATGGGTTAACGAAGTCCAGCCAACTCTCTCCGGATATAGTTGCTTTTAGCCTATCACCAAACAGTGAGGTAAAATACGAAGCAGAATGAGAAATACCTTCTTTTTCATATACTGATATTTTTATAATATCTTCCGGTATTTCCTGAATACTATTTACTAAAACTACGTTGTTTTTAACGATGTGTTTCATACGATGCACATAACTATCGGTTTTTGGTATTAAGTAAGAGGTGTTTTGGCCAGAGATAAGGACTTCGCAGGCTTCCCGTTCATAAATAGCTTGACATAGTTCTCTTGCTATCTTATGTTCCATTACACTTTTATATAAAACCTCATCTTGATACATGACAAGGGAACCATTTTCGCAGATAAACGCCATATGTTTGGCAACATCTTTAAAATTACGGTATAGGTTTGGATATTGGCGGCCACTGGCTGCTACAAATAGAATATCTTTCTCATGTAGTTTTTTTATAATGGAGATAGCACGGTTACTTACTTGCTGACATCCGTCTAGCAGCAGAGTTCCATCCATATCGCTGGCAATTATTTTTATCATAAGCCCTCCAATGAAATTTTTTCCCTATTATAACAGGTTACTTTCATAGAAACAAGCTAGGAAGTTAGAAAAGCTTCTGTATATTGTGATGTCGAAACTCCCTGC
Source organism: Bacillota bacterium (assembly GCA_023457255.1). Taxonomy (GTDB): domain Bacteria; phylum Bacillota; class Clostridia; order Lachnospirales; family Lachnospiraceae; genus Lachnoclostridium. Next base: position 190,236 of record JAEWMB010000042.1, read on the forward strand.
CGTTGGTAGAAGCAGTATGATAATTGACTTCGAGAGCAGAATAAGGTTAGAAGATTCATTAGCATAAGGAGAACAAGAGTAATGTGAAGAGAAAAGAGCAATGTGAAAGAAAAAGAGCAATGTAAAAAAGAGTAATGTATAAGGAAAAAGAATAAAATTAATAACATAGGAAAAAGCAGATAATTAAAAAATCATATGTGTAGTTATAAAAATTGTAATTAGAGTATGAAATTTAATTTATAACATTTTTGAAAGTTGAATAATATTTTCTTATAAAGAAATGAACAAAAGTTGATACAAACATACAAGGAATTTCAGTGTTTCTACTATTGTATATTTGATAGGAATACATCATAATAAAATTCAGTGTTTATAATTTTCGGAAGAGAAAGCGGAGAGGTTAGCCATGTTTACTAGAAAGAATCTTATTAAGTTATTGGTTCCACTTATTATTGAGCAGCTACTTGCAGTTACGGTTGGTATGGCAGATACCATTATGATTGCAAAAAAAGGAGAGGAGGCTGTTTCAGGTATTTCCGCGGTGGATACAATCTGTGTACTTTTAATAGGACTATTTTCAGCCTTGGCAACAGGCGGTGCTGTCGTAGCAGCACAGTATATAGGCCAAAAAGACAGGGAAAAAGCCAGGACGGCGGCCAATCAGTTGGTATTGTCCGTAGCATTTTTGTCCGTTATTCTAATGATTATTTCTCTAATTGGAAATGAAGCGATTTTGCATTTGATTTATGGAAAATTAAGTCCGGAGACAATGCAAAATGCAAAAATATATTTTTATATCGTAGCGGTATCCTTCCCATTTATCGCAATATATAACTCTGGTGCTGCCTTGTTTCGAGCGATGGGGAATTCTAAGATATCCATGATGACCTCCTTTTGGATGAATATCATTAACATTGCCGGCAATGCAATTCTTATCTTCGTATTTGATATCGGAGTGGCAGGAGCGGGGATTTCAACGTTACTGGCACGTATGATAGCAGCAATTATTGTTATGCTGCGCTTACGAAATCAAGAGAATGCTATCTGTATCGAGTATAACTTTCGATTGGGTTACCAGCCAAAGATGATTCGACGAATTCTAAATATCGGTATTCCAAATGGTCTTGAGAATAGTATATTTCAATTTGGCAAGCTTTTGGTGGGGAGTCTGATCGCAAGGTATGGTGAGGTCGGAATGACAGCGAATGCAATTGGTAACTCGGTGGCATCATTTAACTGTATTCCCGGTAGTGCAATCGGACTGGCAATGATTACTGTAGTTGGTCAATGTGTTGGTGCCGGAAAGCTTGATGAAGCGAAGAAATACACCTGGAAACTTTTAAAATATGCAAGTATTTCCATGCTGATACTCAATATTATTGTATTGTTAAGTATCAATCCAATCGTGAATCTATTTGAGGCTCAGGCAGAAACCAAAGCGCTTGCAACGAAACTGCTCATTTATCATTGTATCTGCTGTATTATCATCTGGCCTTCTGCTTTTACATTGCCCAATGCATTACGGGCTGCAAATGATGTAAAATACACGATGTTTACTTCCATTGCTTCAATGTGGATTTTCCGTGTTGGTTTAAGCTTTATATTAGCTCAAAGCGCTGGTCTGGGTGTATTCGGTGTATGGGTGGCAATGACAATCGATTGGGTATTCCGTGCAATCTTATTCATTAGCCGTATGGTAAGCGGTGGATGGAAAAAACATGCACGGATGGAGAGTGCAGTTTCTAAGTAGAATGTTTCTAAACCTTATTCAGTCTAGTTACGTTACTAATGGTAGTATTCATATTCCAGAGGTATATATCATATAAAATCGTATAAATTATAAAATTACTTTGAAAGGTTTATTAAAAGTAGGATAAGCAACCTAATTTTATCACATAATACCATGGAAATATGTGATGTTAGGAGTGTTATCGGAGTGAAAAAAAGAGTCATAATATTAATAATTGCAGCTTTTTTTGTGTTTTTATGTTCTAATACGAAAGCATTTGCAGATGTAGGTGAGGAATCATTTCGTCTGGAGGATTTATCTGGGAAAACGGTAATTCTGCATACGAATGACACCCATGGAAGGATTTTATTGGGTAAGGACAATAGTGTTGGGCTAACAACATTAGCCGCTTTAAAAGATGCTTGTCTTGCGGCAGGGGCGGAGGTATTATTATTCGATGCAGGAGACACCTTTCGCGGAACAACTCTGGCAACTTACAATGAAGGAGAGACGATTGGTAAACTAATGAATGCCCTTGGTTATGATGCTATGGTGACTGGTAATCATGATTATGAGTATGGAACCAATCATCTTGTAAGATTGGCAAATAAATTAAAGTTTCCTGTTTTGGGTTCCAATGTTATTGATTTAACTACTAACCATTTGTTATTCAGAGAGCATGTTCTCATCGAAAAAAATGGTATCACTTACGGAGTCTTCGGGCTTAGTACACAAGCAACTATGACTATTAATGATGCAAGAAATGTAGAACGAATTACAATTATGAGTCCTGTTGATTCCGCACGCATGGAAGTAGGTTTCCTAAAGACTGCCGGTGCGGATGTAATAATAGCTCTTGGACATCTGGGAATTAACGATAAGAGCCCCCTAAATAGTATCGATGTGTTATCACAGGTGGATGGTATTGACTTATTTATTGATGGACATAGCCATAGCACTCTCTTAGAATGTGAGAATGTAAATCCGAAAAAGAGTACTTTACTTGTGAGTTCAGATCAGTATTTGAATGCAATTGGAGTTGTAGTTGTTGATAAAAATCTAAGGATGAAAGCGTACAGTCTAACAGAATCTATGCTGGAAGAGTTAGATGTTCTAACCAAAGAATCGGATGATTTAAAAGTAGATGAAAAAAAGGCTCCTTACACCAAGGTGGTAAATGAGATTTTATTAAATGCAATCAAAGAAAGCAGTCAGGGACTTAGTTTTAGAATTGGTACAAATAATTTACGTATGTCTTCCATTCCAAATGGAAATTTATCAATATTAGCGGCAAGTGCAGCAGTAGAATCTACGATTGCAGCAACGGTTGGATACGAGCAGAAAGAACAGAAGTTTACAAGATTTCGTATGATATTTTCTGTAAAAAAATAGCTGCTTCATTTACTTTTATGAAGTATTTTGATATAATTTTGAGAGCTTATGATAAGAATCAGGGATTTGTTATAAATACATGCTTCTCTGCGACACGGGAAAGTTTTTGCAGAGAGAAGAAGGAATACTTGCAAAGTATGGTTTTGATAACAAATCCTTGTTACTATGGGGGGAGGACATGTTATGCTGCAGAGGAAAGAGTGGGACGGAGATTATAGTGAGGTAAAGCAAATTGGCAGAACCTATTCAAAAGATGGAATCCGATGGCTTGCTTTATCAGGAAGTGGGATTGAGTTTATCTGTGAGGCGGATTTTGTTGAAATTGTATTTGTTTCTGATAGTTCTGTTTCTGAGCAGAGGGGAACGGATAATGCGAGATTTGCTATGTACCTAAACGAAAATCTTGTTTTTTGTGATACGTTAAGGGAAGAACATAAAAGTATCAAAATCTTTGAAAGCGCGGAGAAAGAGGAGATTAAAGTTCGCATCTTAAAAATCTCAGAAGCACCTCATTCGATGATTGGAATAGAAAAGATAATTATACATAGTGATTTACCACCGAAAAAAACTAAAAATTTGGCTCATAAAATTGAATTTATAGGGGACTCCATTACCTGCGGATATGGTGTTGATGCAGAAAATGAATTAGTTCATTTTACAACATCGACGGAGGATGTGACGAAAGCGTATGCTTATCTGACTGCAAAAGCATTACATAGCGATTATAGTATGGTATCCTATAGCGGGTATGGAATTGTAAGCGGGTATACGGAGAGTGATAAAAAGGAACCTGTTCAAACAGTACCGAAGTACTACCAAAGTGTAGCTAGATGTTTTGGCACATATAAAGACCTGCCGTTTATGGAGAACATTCCATGGGATTTTTCGAAGTATGTCCCGGAACTTATTATAATCAACCTTGGTACGAATGACGCTACATACTGTAAGGATAGAAGAGAACGTCACGAAGAGTACAGAGACGAATATATAAAGTTTTTGAAGGTAGTGAGAGAAAAGAATAAGGATGCAACTATTTTATGTACGTTAGGACTGATGGGTGCCACTTTATATCCGATGCTGGAAGAAGCGGCAGCTATTTATAAAAAAGAGGCCAAAGATGATAATATAGTTACTTTTCGGTTAACAGAGCAGGATAAGATGGATGGCTATGGAGCAGATTGGCATCCAAGTAAAGTAACGCATCAAAAAGCTGCAAAACAGTTGACAGAAGAGATTAGGAAGGTTATGAGCTGGTAGATTATTAGAAATATGTCAGTCGATGATACAACTAAGGGCATTAATAAAAAAGTCTGCCGCAAAAAGAAAAATGAGTGCCGGATATTGCCTGGAAATAAACGTATTATATACAATATCTAGTGTTAGTTTTCCTTTTTGGGGCAGTCTTTTAACTTCGTGACAAGAAAAGTTTATAAAGAGTATCCTTCTTGTTTAAAGTATTGCAAATTAAAGTTTCTCCGGCTCTTCATATTCAACTCCAAAGGTCTCTACGGAAACTTTTTTTAATTTTTGCTCCTCCAAAGGACGATCGTTGTAATCCGTTTTTGCATCAGCAATTTTATTTACTACATCCATTCCTTCTGTAACCTTGCCAAAAGCTGCATACGCACCATCAAGGTGTGGAGATGTTTTATGCATAATAAAAAATTGTGATCCTGCAGAGTTTGGACGCATGGAACGTGCCATGGATAGAACGCCTTCGGTATGCTTTAAATCATTGATAAATCCGTTTTGTGCGAACTCACCATGAATCGAATAACCAGGGCCGCCCATACCGCTTCCTTCCGGGCAACCGCCCTGAATCATAAAGCCTTTAATTACACGATGGAAGATAAGTCCATCGTAATAGCCTTTCTTAATCAAAGAGATAAAATTATTTACGGATATTGGTGCGATTTCAGGATAAAGTTCAGCCTTAATCACATCCCCATTTTCCATTTCGAATGTAACAATAGGATTTTTTTCTGCCATAATATTCTCCTTTATAATGTCTAATCAAAGTTCTTCGCTATTATATCATACCTGAAACGATTCCTCAACCCATATAGTTACAGGATTACCAAGAGTTTCACATCTATACTTGAAAATTTATCATAAATAATTTAAGAATAATAAGCCGTATCTTCTCTGGCTTTCTTTGCTTAACTTTGGTTTCCTTACAGTTTTGTGATTCAGATGTTATGTTTCAGACTCCTATAGGATGTATTAGAGTAATATAGCTGTGCACGGTACATATTCCCTTTAACTAGTCTTTCCCTTTGCAATACTTTTATGGAAGGTATTACATGATGATTTTTATAGGCATTAATTACATCGTTATAACTTAAAGTGACTGATTTCCTCTTGCATATTAGCAGCATTTTTGCTTAATATAGTAACAGTTTCACTTAAGGATTGTATCAATTCCATCTGGCGGTTTGCATTATCCTCCACTTCTGCTGAAACCGATGCGGTTTCTTCTGAAATAGCGGAGATGCTTTCAATTGCCGCTACGGTAGTTTCTTTTGCTGTTTCAATGTCTTTCATACCGTTTAAAACCATTTGCATATTGCTGACCAGTAAGTCAACAGAGTGATTAATTGTCTCAAAAGAATCAATGGTATGTGACAGAGAATTTGTTTGATTTGCTACAATATTGTCAGCCCTGTTTACGTTCTGAATAGTGCGGTTGGTTTTTTCTTGAATCTTATGTATAATTTCTGAAATTCTCTCCGAAGCTCGTACAGACTCATCTGCAAGTTTTCGAATTTCCGTAGCAACAACTGCGAATCCAAGACCTGCCTCACCTGCTCTGGCAGCTTCGATTGAGGCATTTAAGGAGAGCAGGTTCGTCTGTTCCGCAATCTCATTGATCACGCCGATGATACTGCCTATGGTTCCAGATAATTCATCTAATTCTTTAATATCCGAAGAAATCGTACCTGTGATATCAGCAGTGGCTTTGGACTTGGAATTAAGGTCATCCATAAGACGAATTCCATCGGTTACCTGCTGCTTGGTCGATAACGTAATCTTATTAAAGTCGTCGGTATAATTATAAACTGTTTGTATTTGTTCTGCGAGATCGGACATTTGAATTGCACATTGTTCCGAATCGCTTGCCTGGTTTGCTACTCCGTGTTCTATTTCGGTTATTGCGGCAGCGATACCTTCACTTGCGGATAAGATTTGTATTGTGTTATTATGTACCTCCTCGGTGGAGACGGAAACCTTATTGCTTACGTCTTCCATATTACGCAGGAGATGTCGCACCCCGGTAATCATATCTGTGATACTATCTGAGATGACACGGAATTCATCCTTCCGCTTGCTTGTAAAAGAAACAGAAAAATCACCTTTTGCTGCAAAGGAAAGCGGCTTAATAATATCTCTAACTCCTTTTCTTAAAGAACGGGAAAAAAATACACAGATTATTCCGGCTATAACAATTGAAAAGCCAACAAGGATAAAAGTTACATATTTTATATAATTTGTTTCGGTTAACAGGGTACTTTCCGGTACGATTCCGCATAGTAAAGTTCCTGTTGCTCCAACTTTAGCAGATACAAAAATGCAGGGTTCACCGTTCAGTGTTATTGTAGCTATGCTATTTTGCTCTTCGCTTTCAATGGCATCTTGTACACAGGTAAGCTGCGAAATTACCGGCATTTCTTCCTTGGTTGTGATATTCTCTTCGCTCTCGCTAAATCCGGCAACGACGGAATCTTTTCCACCCGGTACCAGAAAGGCAGTGTAACTATTCTTACCGAAGTTAATATCCCTTAGTGCACTATCAATCGTACTTTGTTTGATATCGATCAATACGTATACGCTGGTGTTGAAATTATATTTTCTCCACATACTTACGGCGTAATCCGAACAGTTATACTGTTTATTGTCGGTATTGTTGATTTCCTCCAGATATGGGTGGGTTCCGATAATACCGAAGGTCTCCTCAGACTCCAAAATATGTTTTCCGGCATCGGTTTCATTAAACTTCTCAAAAGTATCTAGATTCATCTGAGCTTGTGTTGTTGTCATCCCCCTGCCTATATTGCCGAATATGTAAATATGATAGATGAAATCGGATATTGTTTGCATATTCTGCATTCGTTTCTGAATCGCTTGTTTTGCTTTTGACTGATCCTCGGTTAGACTGTCGGGATTTAGTTTCGGATTCATATAATACGATTGCATCTCTGTCATACTAAGCAGTTCCGTGGAACGGCTGTTAATATTATCAAAACCTAAAGATAAATAGCTGGCTTTTGCATTAATGGTATCGGTAATAGAGTTCTTCGCTTGCTTTATCATAGCTTCCCTTGCCGTGATGAAACATACTGTTCCAAGAAGGATAATCATTGCAATCGGTACCATAAAAGCCACAACCATTTTTGTTCCAATTCCGTGAATTCCATTTCGCCTTTGTTTCCTATTTTGCTTCTTCACAATAGCCCTCCTGACTAGAAATTCTTACTATAATTATATACCAGTATATTGCATATTTCTACACGATTAGCGGAGTTATAAAAATAGCCAAGATAATGTAATTTATGCAATTTTATATAATTTACATAACCCTCAGAAGCCTAGGATTAAAATCTAAATCTATTTGTGGGAATTCATCGTAACATCTTCGCAGGTGTCTTTAGGATGATCCGGAAATTTCAATAAGTAAAAATTTTAATTGCAATATATAAAAATGTGTATTAAACTATAGCTAAATGTCGTTTTCATGCGGAATATTTCCGTTGGATTCTCTATAGTTTTCTGAATCATATGAGTTGATCGAATCACAAAGATTAATAAGGACATTTTTTGAAAAAGTCAAACTAAAGTTTAAAAGTCAGTAATGTATGGAGGAAATACAAATGAATGTAGAAGAGTATAGGAAGATTGTGGAGGCCGGGAAAAACAGTGGGGAATACACAGGATACACGGAGCCTAATGTATCGAATAAAGTATGGACAAAGAAAAAGGGTAAGATGCCGTACTTTGTAAAGTTATTTTTAGTTTCATTTCTTTATGTAATTGCAATATGTATTCTAATGTTTGTATTTATTGCAGTATCGGCAGAATATAGCGCATTACTAATTACATTGACATTTATTTTATCGCTTCCTGTATTTTTTGTGGTGTCTATAAAAAAGAGTAAAAGTGGTTTTATTACTTATGTTAGTTATGAGGGCGATTTATATCGGTTGGTTTACACAAAACAAAATTTAATGATTATGTCCGGTATTTTACCAGCTGGAGTAATTCGTACTGCTTTTGCAGTATCCGGAGTACAGAAAGCAATAAATGAAGCTGCCAATGCAGGAGCAAATATTGAAAAGACTATGGCTGAGATGAGTAATGATCCGAGCACATGGCGTATTGACAAGATAGAGGAGCTGAAGGTACATAAACATGGATTTACAGCAAAGGCAGCCGTTACCGTAGTTTTAACGAATAAAACAAAGCTTAAGAAGATAAGCGTACAGGATGATTATGTTGATTATCCGCTTCTATTAGATGCTGTTAAAAAGCTTAAGTAATCGTAGATGCAGCGTATAGGGAAGAATTATTTTGCCACAAATTTTGAATTACTTATATTATATTTGATAAATTAAATAAATTATATTTTATTGCGAACAAGACATACTATTGTCATGTTCGCAATGTTATTATTTAGAAGAAAGTGGTAATACCTTAGAGCTAATTTTTAGAGAGGGCAAAATGATATGGAATTCATGATTGGGCGATATGTGAAAAAGACAGCAGGAGCAATCGAATTATATTCAAAAGCATTTGGCGGTGAGAGCATAGGGTATGCACCGGAAAAAAACGGTTTTTCATTTTAATAAACAAGGAAGGGAGACAAGCTATGCGGGAAGGAATTATAGGAAAGTCATGTAAATTAATAGAGAAAAATTCAGGAGAGGGAACCTATTGCGTCTTAGGGCTAATCGATGAAGATGGATATCCAACGATATCTACCATAACGGCTTCCAAATCAGAAGGGCTGAACTGGATTACCTTTTGTACAGGGTTAACTTCGACAAAATCCAATCGTATCAGCAAATGTAACCGTGCAAGTGTATGCTTTAACTCTGAGGATTATAACATAACCTTGGTTGGTACAATTGAAATTCTAACGGATTTAGAAATAAAAAGAGAGATGTGGTATGGAGGTCTTATCAATCATTTCAGCGGTCCCGATGACCCTAATTATTGTGTTTTGCGTTTAAAGACAGAACGCTACAATTTATTTGTTGATTGGACGGAAGTTACCGGGACTTTAGAACAGTGTGAAACTAGATAATTACATATGGGAAAAGAAAAATGATTGCGATATTAAGCAGTCATTTTATTCAATTCAACTGTTTTGGCATTATGAGATTCTATCTTATTGTTAATAAGAGAAGAAACTTTGGCACCATTGAAATACTAATTATAGCAGTTAGCGTAGTTGAATGAAAATTGTTTGTATGCATTGGAGTCTAATCGATTGGTTAGACTCTTATTTTGTACGATACACCCACATACATAGTGTTTTGCTTTTATAAAGGACTAGAAATCTCGTTATAAGGAACTGCGGAACGTGCACACTATCGCAATAAAATCTTAGAGAATAATTAGAAAATGATTAACCCTATTGACAGTACAATATTATATGAGATATAGTATTGTCAATGAAACAATATTATACTTAAAACAAGGGAATGATATGGGAGAATGATTATAGTAAAAGGAGTTGATTACATGGTTTTTAATACAGGATCCGCACTATTGGACGCAATCGTTCTGGCTGCGGTTTCTAAGGAACCGGAAGGAACTTACGGATATAAAATTACGCAAGATGTCAGAGAGGCAATTGATATTTCGGAATCTACACTATACCCTGTTCTTCGTAGATTGCAAAAAGATGATTGTTTGGAAGTATATGATATGGAAATTGCGGGAAGAAACCGAAGATATTATAAAGTAACGCCACAAGGAAGAATACAGCTTCAACTGTATTGCTCGGAGTGGAAAAACTATTCCGCAAAGATAAGTAAAATTTTTGAGGGGGTGGCGTAGTTGAACCGAGTTGAATTTTTAAAAGAGTTAGAAGAGTTGCTCCAGGATTTGGAAGCTGAGGAAAGAATGGAAGCACTTGCGTTTTATAATAGTTATTTTGAAGAAGCCGGAGAGCTGAATGAACCTATTATATTACGGGAGTTAGGTTCACCGGAGAAAGTTGCTAAAAGTATTAAAATAGATCTTGGTACGATAAAAGAAGAGAAGTCCGGTGAATATACCGAAAGAGGTTACAGGGACAGTACTCAAACGAAAGATAGTATTATGAAACTGAATGAAGTTTCAACTTCGGAAAATGATACGATTGATGGTGAGCATTTACTTCATAAAGAGAATAATACCGATGCGTCCTCTCAGAATCATGGAAATCAAAATCAATTTACCAATCACAATATAAATTACCAAGATAATGGTTACCAGAATCAAAATACAGGATATCAAAACACGGGATATCAAAACGCAGGATATCAAAACACAGGATATCATAATCAGAATATGCAATATCAAAATGCTTCCTATCCAAATCAAAGACCTGTAGTAAAAAAGACTGGAATTAATGTAGTTGCATTAATCTTGATATGTATTTTTGGCTTTCCAATCATTATTCCTCTGATGATAGCTTGCTTTGCAACCGTATTTGCTTTGGTGGTAGGATTTGGTGCGGCAGGAATTGGATGCATTATATTAGGTTTTTCATTATTTGTTGCGGGTGTAGCGAAAGTATTTGTACTTCCACCACTTGGTATGTTATCAGTCGGGGGAGGAATGGTATGTTTTGGTATCGGATTGTTACTATTTCTAGTAGCTTGCGTTTGTGCAAGGATGTTCCCGGCGTTAATTCGTGGGCTTGTTAGTCTGTTAAAAGCACCATTCGGGGGAAGGAGTGTACCAGCATGAAATCAACAGGGAGAGTAGTTTTAGGAATTGCCTGTGCCTCCATAGGGATTGGTATAGCAATACTGATTTTGGGGACTTTATTTAGCGGAGGCGGAGATAGGAATCGATATAACACTTTTTCTTATCAAGATGAAGTTAAGGATATCACTTCAATAGATCTTGATATCGATTTTGCAAGGGTTCGAATCGTGGCAGGAGATACCTTTCATGTCGAAGTTAAGAATACGGCAGAGGGCGGCTTCTATAGTGAGGTAAGAAATGGAGTATGGTATCTTGAAGATAATTATAGCGACCGATATTCCATTCATCTATTCGGGCTAAGATTACCGGTTAACTTTCCTGGATTTGGATTTCAAAGGGACGAGGATTGGTATCCTACCGTTACAGTCACTATACCGGAAGGATTTGCTGCCGAAGAATTTGATATTGAGTTTGGTGCAGGAGAACTGGTCGCCGATTCTATCAGTGCAGGTACCATGAATGTTTCAATGGGAGCCGGTGAGATGACGTTAAAAAATATTACAGTTAAGGATCATTCCAGTTTTACTGTGGGTGCAGGAGCTATTAGGATAAACCGCCTTTCTGCAAAGGATGTTACACTCGAATGTGGTGCAGGTCAAATCTCTGTTGCAGGTGAAATCTTAGGAAACAGTTATATAGATTGTGGAGTTGGTGAAATCAGCCTTGATTTAGAAGGTGAGGAAGAGGATTATAATTATATAGTTGACTGTGGCATTGGAAGTGTTAAAATAAATGATAGGAAATGGGACTTTACTACCCATAAAAGTATCTATCATGATAATACCATAGGAACGTTTGAATTAGATTGTGGTGTTGGTTCCATTAGTCTTAGAATTCGATAATTTCAGTGTTAAGGTAAGAGTAGAAAGGAAGGACAAATTATGCAGAAAAAATTAGTAAAGTCTCGTACGGACAGAAAAATATGCGGAGTATGCGGAGGAATAGCAGAATACATTAACGTAGATCCTACAGTGGTTCGAATTTTATGGATTATTTTTGCAGCCTGTGGTATTGGTGTTCTTGCCTATATTGCATGTGCATTTGTAATGCCTGACTAATCATAGAAACATTTTTAAGAATGGGTGTATGAAACAATCAATAAGAGAAGGATTAAATCTGGGAAACAAAAGACCAAGTTTAATCCTTTTTCTTATTGATTTGCAGGCAGCATTACTTTACAAGCGAAATAAATTGTGTTAAAGTATACGATATTATAGTGTACGACCTTGTCATACACCACGATACTACTATTGTATGACAGAATGATGAAAATGAAATGTAAATATCGATGGAGGCATTTATGATAAAAGTTATTGATCATTTAACCAATCTCTTTACTACCGCATTTGCAGAGTGTGGGTACGAAGAAAAGTACGGAGTGGTAACGTTATCGAATCGTCCGGATTTATGCCAGTATCAATGCAATGGTGCATTGGCGGCTGCAAAGCAATACAAAAAAGCACCTATTATGATTGCAAATGAGATTGTGGAGCGCTGTAAAGACAATCCGGTTTTAAAAGAAATCGCAGCAATTATGCCAGGATTTATTAATTTTTCTATTAAGGAAGAATTTTTAGTGGATTATCTTCAAAACATGTCTATGGAGGAACGCCTTGGATGTGAGGAAACTAAGAAGCCAGATACGGTAGTTGTAGATTACGGTGGCCCAAATGTTGCAAAGCCTCTTCATGTCGGGCATCTTCGCCCTGCAATTATTGGTGAGAGCATTAAGCGTATGATACGTTTTTTAGGCCATAACGTAATCGGAGATGCACATCTTGGTGACTGGGGAACCCAGATGGGGCTTATCATTGCTGAGGTTAAAAAACGTCAGCCTAATCTTCCTTATTTTGAGGAAAGCTTTACCGGTGAATATCCAAGCGAAGCACCATTTACAATTTCTGAGCTAGAAGAGATCTATCCGGCTGCAAGCGAATATTCAAAAGAACATCCGGAATTTCGTGAGGAAGCAAAGGAAATCGTATTTGAATTACAAAATGGTCATCATGGATACACCGCACTTTGGAATCACATAATGACGGTATCGGTCAATGACTTAAAGAAGAATTATCATAATCTTAACGTTCATTTTGATGTTTGGAAGAAGGAAAGTGATGCACAGCCTTATATTCCGGACATGGTTACTTACTTAAAAGACAATGATTATGCTAAGATCAGCGAGGGCGCTTTGGTGGTAGATGTGAAAGAAGAGACCGATACGAAAGAGATGCCTCCTTGTATGATTTTAAAGTCGGATGGTGCAAGTTTATATGCTACCACCGATCTTGCAACGTTAGTGGAACGTATGGAATTATTTAAACCGTCCTCTGTCATCTACGTCGTAGATAAACGTCAGGAACTCCATTTTGAATTAGTATTCCGCTGTGTAAAGAAAACAAAATTAGTTCCGGAAGATGTGAAATTAACTTTCTTAGGCTTTGGTACAATGAATGGAAAAGACGGAAAGCCATTTAAGACCAGAGATGGCGGTGTGATGCGCCTTGAGTATTTAATGGACGGCATTAACGAAGAAGTATATAAAAAGATTATGTCTAATCGTGAAATGGAAGAGGCGGAAGCACGTGAAGTTGCTAAAATCGTAGGTTTAGCGGCATTGAAATACGGTGATTTATCAAATCAGGCATCAAAAGATTATATTTTTGATATTGACCGCTTTACTTCTTTTGAAGGCAATACCGGACCTTATATTCTTTATACCATCGTCCGTATTAAATCAATTCTTGCTAAGTATCAGGAAGAGAACAAGGATGTAGAGGTAAGTAAACTTTGCATCAAGTCTGGTAATGCATACGATAATATCGTAAGAGAATACGGCGCAAGTGAAGTAAATCTAATGTTAGAATGTGCTAAGTTCAATGATGTGATTGAACATGCCGCATACGAACATGCACCGCATAAGTTATGTGCTTATGTTTATGATTTGGCAAATGCATTTAGTACGTTCTATCATGAAAATAAAATTATTGCGGAAGAAAACAAAGTAAAACAGCAAGAATGGATTGCTCTTATTGAACTTGTATTAAGAGTATTAACTACTTGTATTGATTTATTAGGTTTTGACGCACCAGAAAAAATGTAGGAATTTATGTAGAATGTACGACAGGACCGGAAAGAGATGAGCTTTCCGGTCTTTTTACAAAAAGTTGTCTGAAAGGAACTGATTTATGTATAAGCTATTATCAAAACTAGTAATATATCGAAACATTGGAAAAGACAGCGTATTGGTACGCCTGGCTGATATTATGGAACAGTATCAGCGGAGAAATTCAAATAAAGAAGATACGGTTGCAGCCATTTATACACAGATGCATACTTTACTTAATATCGCAACGGAATATGGTTTTAATGAAAACTTATGGCAGAACTATTTAAGTTATTTGCTTGCTACTGTTGAGAATCCTTTCAGTATGTCATGTGAGAAGACTGGTGCAAGGGAAGGCACTGTGAACGAGTTTGCGAAAGGGGATTTTGCGATATTTAAAGCACTGTTTGACTATGATTTTACTCCATTAGAGAGGGAGCTTGGAATTGATTGTTTTCATGTAATTACAAATTATAGGGCGGTTGAGAAAAGTGGAAAGTGCTACAACCGTAGTGTCAGTGAAAAGGTTCAGGAATTAAGCCGCAAGATTTCAAAAGCGAAGAATGAGGATGAAATCCTTTCAATCGTTACGGATTTTTACAAAGATTACGGTGTTGGGATGCTCGGATTAAATAAAGCCTTTCGTATTGGAAAAGACAAAGAGGAGTTAATATTATCACCGATAACGAATACCGAAGAAGTAGTGTTGACTGATTTGATTGGGTATGAGCTTCAAAAGAAAAAATTAGTGGATAATACCAAGGCTTTTGTTGAAGGTAAAAAGGCAAATAACGTATTGCTATTTGGAGATAGCGGAACAGGAAAATCTACAAGTGTTAAGGCTATCCTAAACGAATATTACCCACAGGGGCTTCGTATGATTGAAATCTTTAAGCATCAGTTTGAAGAGTTATCTGCGGTTATTACTAAAATAAAGAATCGTAATTATAAGTTTATAATTTATATGGATGATCTATCTTTTGAGGAATTTGAAATCGAGTATAAGTATTTAAAAGCGGTGATTGAAGGTGGACTTGAAACAAAGCCTGACAATGTCCTAATCTACGCAACTTCAAACCGCAGGCATCTGATTCGGGAAACCTGGAGTGACCGTTCGGATATGTCAAAAGACGAGTTGCATCGTTCTGATACAATGCAGGAAAAGCTTTCTTTGGTTGCAAGGTTTGGTATCAGTATCAATTATTCTGCTCCAACTCAGAAGGAGTACTTTCATATTGTAGAAGAATTGGCAAAGAAGTATGATAACTTTGGCTTGCCTAAGGAAGAGCTGCTGCAAAAAGCTAATATGTGGGAACTTAGAGCAGGGGGGCTCTCAGGGCGTACGGCAGCACAGTTTATTATCTATATGCTAAGTCAGAAAAACATCTGTTAAAGAGTTAGGTTTTTCATTATGATATTAGTTTGCAATACACAAAATATAATTTGGGTGAATAGTCGATGCGGAAAGGTTTTTGTCGAATATGCTGGAAAGTTTCTTAATTAATACAAAAATGTACTATAATTTGCTAAAATGATCGATAAATATTTTGACATTGTGATACGTCACTGGTAAAATAGGACTAGACGTTTAATAAGGGAAGAAAGAATCTTTTCTTATTGTAAATAGAGAGGTAGTGTTTGCTGCTTTTATAGGTCTAGTTGTTCGCAATGGAAACGTATTGTATTGAAAGTGAGGTTAACCATGGAGACAAAAATCAATAAAAATGGGAAACGAATCTTAAAAGGTGCAATGTTTGGAGCTTGCTTCGCGATGACAGTAGCACTTTTTGAAACTTCAGTTACCTATGGAGAGGAACTGAAGATAAATGCATTAGTTTCTACTACTACTCAGGCAAAAGACAAGGAAGAGATTTTTTATATTGGAAAAGTGACAGGCGGTGTCAATGTCAGAGTCGGTGCAGGAGCTGATAAAGACCAGCTAGTTGTTGGAAATCAGAGTGTTAAGTTAAAAAAAGGTACTGAGGTAACAATTTTATCCGAAGTAATGGTGGGCAAAAAGCCTTGGTATGAAATTCGGTTTGAGTTTAATAAAGAAGAAGTAGTCGGTTATGCAACGAGTACCTATATTGAAAAGACAAATGTTACAATTACTCCAACACTGATGCCAACCCTTACCCCCGAACCGAAGGTATCTCCAACACCGCAGCCAACTGCAATTCCCACGATAGAACCTACCACAATGCCTACAGAGACACCAAAGGGCTCCGGAGATAATAACGTTAGTACTATTTTATGGATATTTGGCGGTATTGCTATGCTTGCTTTGGGTTCTGTTTTAGTACTGTACGTAAAAAAGAAACAAAAAGAAGAGTTTGCTGAAGCAAATGAAGTTTCTAAAAAGGTTGAAAAACTCAAGAATATGGTAATAGTGAAAGATATCAAAGAAAAAGATTCTGCGGATGAAAATTCAAAGAGCAAGGCAGCAGGGAGCTTTACAAAGGAAGGAAAACCCACCCGCCAGCCAATTGCAGTTCAACATACCTCTGAAGTATATGTGAAGCATGATGATACAAATGAAATTACGGAAGAATTTGCTGCCGCTATGGAGCATACAGCCGAAGACATTAGGAAGAAAAAAGAAAATTTAAGCCAAGGCAAAGAAAATAGAGAAAAGGATGAATTACGGAAAGCAATCCAAGCACTCCGTGAGCATGACCTTGTAATTCATAAGTATTTTGGTAAAGGAGAAGTTTTTGATAACTCGGATGTAAAGCTGATTGAGGTTCGGTTTGGAGGAGATGTAAGATTCCTTAATAAAGAGCAATTGGTGAATAAGAAGTTATTACAGATAACGAACGAGCGCAGAAGATAATTATGGAATCTCAGAATCAATGTTACATGATAAAAGTAAGCGGTATGTCAGAAGACTCTGAAAAATCAGAGCTTTCCGACATACCGTTTTTGCTTGGGGAATGACATCGGAAGCCTTCCTTCGAACATGATGGACAGTTTACCATACACCTTGCCCCAGTTTCTTGAAGGCATAATCCAGTTTTTTGCTGCTTCAAATATAGCCAGACAAAGAGCCTTTAGAAGGGTTGTATGAATCTTTTACGGGTATTGATTTATAGATGGATAGTTCTCAACTTAAGAAATTTGTTAGAGAACTGTAGCCTTTGTCATGCATAAAATATAACAGAAGTGTAAACAAAGAGAGGTATGATATGTTGCAGGAAGAAAAAGGAGTTACTCTGTTAAAGCATACAAGGAAGAAATCAGTCACCAATGAAAGCAGCACCCTAGATCTTTTAGAGTGCTCGTATGAATATCCTCAGATTTTGACAAAAAAAGAAGATGGTCCCCAGGCTATGATAAATGGGGATATCAAAAGAGAGATGGAACAGAGATATCAGAATAATTGTGAAGATGCATTGGTGAATGCCTTATATATTGTGGATTTATTCAGCAAATCAGATGATATCACAGGTCCCTCATGGTTTCCGTTAACGGCAAGTGTTACTTACCGGATTACTTTGAATCAATATGGTATCTTATCAATTGTCTTTCTCGAATTCCGCTGGTATGGCGGAGCGCATCCGATGACGGAACAGTTTTCTATGACCTATAATGTGGAAACGGGGAAACGGATTACAGCTGCGGAAGTATTAGGAGAAACAGAGGAAGAAGTCAAGAGGCTAATTGCAAATGGCTTTATGAAACAGTACGAAGAAGATCCTAGTAAGTTTTTTCCTGATGCGGTCAAAGATCTTGGACAACTTAAGTTTGAATATCGATATTATTTGACAGACCATAATATTGTCTTTTATTTTAATCCGTATGAGCTTGGACCTTATGTTTCAGGGATATTGGAATATTCAATGCCGATTTTAAAGAATAAATAGGGAGTCGATAGGATTGATACCATGAGATTATGAAATAATTTCAAAATAAAAGTAAAAATCAGTAATTTTATCTTGACACCTTTATAACCCTGGTGTATTATATGACTAGTATACTATATACCATATACAAAAGAAAAAAATTCTGTGGAAGGGAGGTTCTGAATGGAGTTTAATAATAATATGCCTATTTATATGCAGGTAATTCATGAGTTAAAAAAAGAATTGATTCGTGGAAATCTGACTCTTGGCAGCAAGCTGCCTTCTGCCAGAGATCTAGCAATTCAGTATCAAATAAATCCAAATACTGCGAATCGTGTTTATCGTGAGATGGAACTTCAAGAGCTTTGCTATACCAAGCGGGGACTAGGAACCTTTGTAACAGAGGATAAACAAAGACTTATGCGGGTAAGAGAAGAGATGGCAAAGGAGTTTATGAGTGTATTTCTTATTGGCATGAGGGATTTAGGCTTTCAAGAAGAGGAAGTAATTTCACTCATTCAAAAGGAGTTCAACAATTGGGCTGAGTAAGAGATTGTTATCTGGGAATTCTTGATAAAAAATTTTGATAAGAAAAGAACAGGGTTAGAAATGGAGGCAAAGATGTTAGTAAGCAAAGACGTTGTAAAACGGTATATGTCAAAAGTGGCGGTATCGGGAATCTCCATGCAAATGGAGGAAGGAAAAATCTATGCACTGCTCGGTCCAAACGGGAGCGGTAAAACAACTTGGATGAAGATGGTTGCAGGTTTGATTAAACCTACGATGGGGACTATTACATACCATGGCTCTCCTATTGGTGTAGATAGTAAAAAGAAAATTGCGTATATGTCCACGGAGCCTTTCTTTTATGATTACATGACGGTAAAAGATGTTGGAAAATATTATGAGGACTTTTTTGAAGATTTTAATAAAGAAAAATATGAACAGTTACTCGTTAAGATGGACTTAGGCTTAAAAGATAAGGCAAAAAATCTTTCCTCAGGCCTTGCAGCAAAATTAAAGATAGCAGCAACACTAGCCAGAAAGTCAGAAGTATATTTGCTTGACGAACCTTTGAATGGAATTGACATTATAGCAAGAGACCATATTATGCATGCGATTTTAGAGGTTGCCAATGAGAAGACTACAATTGTGATATCAAGTCATCTGGTAGATGAATTGGAAAAGATTATTGATAATGCAATTTTTATGAAGAATGGATCAATTGTATTAAATGGTGATGCAGAAGCAATCCGAAAGGAACATCAAAAATCTATTGTAGATTTATATAAGGAAATCTATGCTTAAGAGAGGAGAGTAACAAAAAGATTATGTTAAAATTAATAAAATACGAGTTAAGGAAACAATGGTTTTCCAAACTTTTTATATTAATCGTTATGGGTATATTAGAGGTTACTTTTTTATTTGGCTTGTTAAGTGATGATAGGGATACGATAAGTATTTCCGTAGGAATTTCAGTATTGGTGGCGTTTACTGCAATCATGTTTGTTTCTTTTGAATGTATCATGACTTATTCAAAGGATTTGAAAACAAAGCAAAGTTATATGCTTTTCCTTACACCGAATTCTACTTATAAAATTGTCGGTGCAAAGGTGATAACTTCCGTAGCACAGATTGGAATTACAGCAGCCTTTATGGCTGGTGTAATATTTGCAAATATTACGGCTGTTATGCTGCGCTACCAAGATATCGAGAAGATGATGGAAATAATACAGAATACGATAAGAGACGTGATGGGATTAAATATTGATTACGGCCTCCTGTTAATTGGCCTGATTGCATTCTTATTGGAATGGATATCAAAAGTTATTATGGGTATTCTCGCAATTACGCTTAGTGCCACCTTCTTATCCAACACAAAAGGAAAAGGAATTGTCAGTTTGATTATATTCTTTATCATAAATTACAGCGTTGGAAAGATTGGAAAATTATTAATGCAAGAGAGCATGCTGATATTTGAGCAGCTTATGATAGATGCAATCTTTATGGCATTTGTCATTGCAGTCTTTTACTTTGCCACCGCATGGATGCTGGATAAAAAGGTGAGCGTATAATTATAATTATTTTGGATACCTTGGATAAAAATCAGAGGTATCTGCACAAAAGAAACCGCCGCAATTCGATAGGATGCAATCAAAAATCGGTATTATGTGATTAAATTCTTCACCAGGGAAAGTTACCATATACATACTTTGTATCTGGTGCTGCGAAAGAAATTCTGCACCGGCGGAATCACGAAAATAAGGTTTCATTTCCTCAAAATCCAAAGAACTTTTTGGAGTAAGACAGATTTCCATGACGCCGGCATCTTCCCATAGTTCAATATTATTGCTATTATTCTTAATTACTTCATATAGTTTACGTATCGGTGTTTCTTTTGTATTCATATAAAACCAGTCGCCAGTAATGGAAGATTTCTTCTCCGGGGCGATTGGTTTTTTATTTTGTTTCTTATTATCAAACTTTTCTTTCTGTTTTTTTATGTTCATATAATAACCCCTATTCTGATGATTTCTTTTAATACATAATTTCATTCCAAACATTTTAAGCCTAACACTCTTTTTATTTCGAATGTTTGTTAATTATACATAAAATAATAATCTAACATATCTGTATTTAACATTGCGTTTAGTATATCACAAACCAGCGGATTTGAAAACATTCCTAGAAGTAAGTTGTATTTTGACTGTTATCATAGTAAAATAACGATAAAAAGAGGAGGAGGGGATCAAAATGGCAATCATAAGACCGTTTCATTGTGTTAGGCCAGAGAAAGAATTTGCAAGCCGTGTTGCAGCTTTGCCATATGATGTTTATAACAGAGTGGAGGCAAAAGAGGCTGCTCTTAAAGATGAATTATCTTTTTTGAATATCGATCGTCCGGAGACAGGTTTTGATGATTCGGTAGATATGTATGATGAGAGGGTTTATCAAAGAGCAAAAGAGTTGTTATTGAAACGAATTCAGGAGGGAATCTATCTTGAGGAGGAGAAAAAGTGCTATTACATATATGAATTAATTATGGATGGCCGTTCACAAACCGGAATTGTTGCGTGTGCTTCTATTGATGATTATCAGAACAATATCATAAAGAAGCATGAAAATACAAGAGAAGAAAAAGAACAGGACCGGATTCGTCATGTCGATGCCTGCAGTGCTCAGACTGGCCCGATTTTCTTAGCATACCGGTCCAATGATACGATTCATAATCTAGTGGAGCGCGTGAAAAAAGGTGAAGTACTATATTCTTTTACTTCAGAGGATGGGATAACGCATAATGTATGGAAAATAGAAGAGGATATATCGATTGAGACGGTTGAAACAGCCTTTGGAGGAATTGATAGAATCTATATTGCAGACGGTCATCATCGTGCTGCATCTGCAGTTAAGGTTGGTTTAAAGAGAAGACAGGAAGCTATGCAATACGATGGCAGCGAGGAGTTTAATACCTTTCTTTCGGTATTATTTCCTGAGGATGAGCTTATGATTATGCCTTATAATAGAGTAGCGGCCGATTTAAATGGTCTTAAGGAAGAAGAATTTTTAGATGCGGTTTGTGAGAATTTTTCTGTAAAAAAGGTGGGAGAGATTAGAGTGTCACCGGAGAAAAAAGGTACCATTGGCATGTATCTTAACCATACATGGTATGAGCTAACGGCAAAGGACTCCTTATTGCAAATAAAGGACCCTGTGGAGGCACTAGATGTATCTTTATTACAAGATTATATATTAAATCCGATTTTAGGAATTAAAGATCCAAGAACAGATCATAGAATTGATTTTATCGGAGGAATACGTGGACTTGGTGAGTTGGAAAAGCGGGTTGCAGAAGATATGACCGTTGCTTTTTCCATGTATCCAACTTCGATCAAGGAATTGTTTGCTGTAGCAGATGCCAATAAATTAATGCCTCCAAAATCTACCTGGTTTGAACCAAAATTAAGAAGCGGATTGTTTATTCATCGTATCTAAGATGCTGATCATAAGATTAGAAATGTAAGAATGGAAGTCAAAAGTTTAAGAGATTTCTCTCTATTTATATGAGTAATAATGGAAGAGATGATGGAAAACAAACTTAAGAAATAAAATAGTTTAAATACAAATAATTAGCGAAGACCTGTGGACATAACAAATCTGTAAGTCTTCGTTTTTTATAGTGTGTAGAAAAAATGCTTCGCTTTCTCTCATGAAATTCTAATCAGTTTTTTCCAAATTTATCATTGAAGCGGATATTTTGGTATGTTATGATAATTTCAATATAATAAAACAATGTTTTACTAAAACAGTATGTTAAGCTGATAATAACTAAATCATTAGGTATCTATGGCAAGGGATAGTCAATGGACTTTTTGCGTGATACTTATGGTGAAGAAAGGAGAAGACCGTATGTTAATTTCCAAAAAAGATTTATTAGCAATCACGGGTATCTCATACGGACAATTGTATCGGTGGAAAAGAGAACGGCTCATACCGGAAGAGTGGTTTATGAAACAGCCTTCTTATACCGGGCAGGAAACATTTTTTCCTAGAGAACAGATATTAAGCAGGATACGTTCTATCTTAGAATTAAAGGATCAATATTCTTTAGAAGAACTGGCAAGAATGTTATCTCCGGAGGTTGCTGTATCCTATTATAAGGAAGCAGAGGTAAAGGAAATAGCAGAACTAGAGGAAGAACTGATTAATTGGATACGAAATAAATACCATAAGGAACATTATGCTTATGCAGATATTATACTATTGGTTGCATATTCAAGCTTTGAAAAGGACTATCCGGTTTCTTTGGAACAAAGAGATTTCCTCTTAAGTAATCTACTAAACCGTGATTCTTATTTTTCTATGAATGGTGTAGTTTTATTGTTGCTTTCATATCAGTCGGACTTTTTTATCCTAATGG
Source organism: Bacillota bacterium (assembly GCA_023457255.1). Taxonomy (GTDB): domain Bacteria; phylum Bacillota; class Clostridia; order Lachnospirales; family Lachnospiraceae; genus Lachnoclostridium. The sequence goes on from JAEWMB010000042.1 coordinate 213,197, forward strand.
TAAAGGAACAAATGCCATATGTTATAGATGAGCGTCTGGAAGTTCTTTCGAAGGTAAGTTTAAATAATATCTCAAATCAATTGAAATTAAAGTACAAAACGAAGTTTTATTCTTAAATTAATTTTAAATCGGAGTACATGGTTTTTTATAAAAGCCGCTTATGGCCGGCCATCAAAAAAACAGGGAGGTTTATGAATATGAAAGATTTTTCCATTCAAGGCTTAGGAAGTATCTCAGGAGGGGAGTTTAACCGATTAACGGTGGAGGGTATGGGTACCAACCATGGAGATATTATTGCGGAATACTTATCAATTGAGGGAGTATTCAAAAGTACGGGAAATGTCAATGCACAAGTTATGGAATGTGAGGGTGTGGCTGATTTTTCTGGAAATCTTCGATGTAAAAAGGTTGTAATGGAAGGTGTGCTAAATCTGAAAGCAGAAAGTAAGTTAGAAGCGGATGACATTGTCGGAGAAGGATGCATTAATACAAAGGCTGATATTAATGCTGACCGGATCAAGCTGCGTGGTTGTGTGAATGCAAAAGGTATCTATGGAGATCAGATAGAAATTGAAAGCAAACAAGAAGGTTATTCTACAATCAAGAGATTTCTTCATAAGATTAATTTATCAGAGCATAGTAAGGCGAGTAACATTGAATTAATTGAGGCAACCAAAATAATATTAACCGGTGTTTCTGCCAAGGAAGTAAATGGTCATGATATTGTTATCGGGCCATACTGCGAAGTTGAGAAGGTGGATTGTACCGGAACCTTACGGGTACATGAAACTGCGAAGGTAGGAACTATTGTCGGTGCCGCACCTACTCAAAACACCTGATGCTTAAGTTAAGGGGACATATCAAATAAGACTTTGCCGATACAGTCTATTTCTGGAGATTGTATTGCAAGATAATAGAAATCTAAGGGTATTAGTGAAAGGAGACTAAGTATGAGTAAGAAAAAAGAAATTGTGCCGGTAATTCAAAAAAAGAAATCAAAAGGGAAAACAGTTGTTAAAGTAATTGTTGCGGCTGCAGCAATTCATGGGGTCTTTAAAATGATTGCAAAGTATCAACATAAAAAGAATGAGAAGCAATCAGTCGAAGAAGGAACTAAAAAATATAACGTTTGGATGAATGGGAAGCAGGTGCATCTGGAAGATGAAGAAATACGCTCCATCGATATTCAGGCAGTTATGGCAGGAATTGATTTAGATCTTAGTAAACTTAAGATTCAAGAAGATATGTTCATTTCCGGCAAAGCAATTATGTCCGGTGTATGTATACGCGTCCCGGAAGATATTAACATAAAGATGAATTGTAAAGCGGTACTTGGCGCCTGTGAAAATTCTGTTCCAAAATACTTGGATGAGACACTACCAACTATTTATGTTGAAGTTGATGGTATTATGAGCGGCATCGCGGTGAAACTAGGAACAACCGAAGATGCTTGGAAGGATGAGAGTAATTCCGATAAAGAAGTTTCTAAGGAAGCAACATTAGATGAAACTGATACAAAAGATAGACAAAATGAAAAGCAGAACTCAGAAGAAGTGAAAAACTTTGATGAAGTGAATACATCAGAAGAAGAGGATCCAAGCATCTAAACTTCATAAGAAAACGGAAAGGAAGAATTAATTATGATAGTGGAACCAAAAGTAAGGGGCTTTATCTGTACAACAGCTCATCCGGAAGGCTGTAGGGAAAGTGTAAAAAGACAAATAGGCTATGTGAAAAGGCATGAACAAAAAGAGGGACCTAAGAAAGTGCTAATTATCGGTGCATCAACCGGTTATGGTCTTGCATCCCGAATTTCGCTTGCTTACACATTCGGAGCCGCTACTCTTGGTGTTATGTTTGAAAAAACTGCGAAAGAAAATAGAACCGCAACCCCTGGTTACTATAACACAAAAGCTTTGGAGGAGTTTTTACATCAAGATGGTTATTATGGGGAAACCATTAATGGTGATGCATTTTCCAGAGAAGTGAAAGAAAGGACCATTGCTAAGATTAAAGAAGATCTCGGCCAAGTAGATATGGTGATTTATAGTCTTGCTGCCCCTAGACGTACGGATGAGGACGGTGTAACCTACTCTTCGGTATTAAAAACAACCAGCACTCCTTATACGAATAAGACTTTGGATTTAAGGAATAATCAGATTTCTGAAGTCACCGTTCCGGCTGCCACTGAGGAAGAGGAAATTGCTACTATAAAAGTGATGGGCGGAGAAGACTGGGCACTGTGGATTAACGCATTAAAAGAGTCTGGGGTGCTAAGGGAAGGCGCAATTACTATTGCATATTCCTATATCGGACCAAAGCTTACTTATCCGATTTATTATGAAGGAACGATAGGGAAAGCGAAAGAAGATTTATATCAGACCTCAGTTTTATTAAATGAAACATTAAAACCGATAAATGGAAAAGCCTATATCTCTGTAAATAAAGCGTTAGTAACTCAAGCCAGTGCAGCAATTCCGGTAGTACCGCTATATATCAGTATTCTTTATAAAATCATGAAGGAACAACAGCTTCATGAGGGGTGTATTGAACAAATGGACCGCTTATTCTATGAGAAACTAGATCACCTGTCAAAAGAATTAGATGAACAACAACGAATCAGAATGGACGATTATGAGATGCTTCCGGAGGTGCAAGAAGAAGTTACGAAGGCGTGGGATAAGGTGACTACAGAAAATCTTACGGAATATGCGGATATTACAGGATACTGGGAAGAGTTTTACCATATGTTTGGATTCCATTATGATAATATCGATTATACAAAGGAAGTTGAGCTTTAAGTAATATGTTCCTGTGAAATCAGTGCAAATCCGATCTGGAAAAACGTATAAACATGCGTTGAATTCCGCTTGATTTTTTGGAGATTAATTGGGACTAGAATAGGGGTATCAAAAAATTGTAAAGGGAGGAAGTTATGTTAACGATTAAGGACTTACGGGTTACATACGGTGAACAGCTTGCTTTATCAATTGAGGAACCGATAGTAATCGAAGCTGGTGATCGTGTTGGAATTATCGGAAGCAATGGAGCAGGTAAATCAACGCTTGTTAAGTCAATCTTGGGAATCACAAGGTATGAAGGAACTATCCTTACAAGTTTACTTCCGCAAGAGATTTCGGTACATTTACAACAGAATAATTATGTTAATACGATGCCGGTAAAACATATTATTGAGATGGTGTTATCTGTAAATATTAAGAAAGATACAAAGCTTCAGGAATTAATTACTTATTTTAACTTTGAAGGTTGTCTTAACAAAAAATATACGAACCTTTCCGGTGGCGAGAAGCAAAGGTTAACGATAATTCTAGTACTTCGAAAAGATACTCCGCTGGTGTTTTTTGACGAAGTAACCTCCGGTCTTGATTTTGAGACCAGACAGAAACTAATGCAGGGGCTGATCAAGTGGTACGAAGGCAGAAATACAACATTATGTATAGTATCACATTATTATGAAGAATTGGAACAATTGGCTAATAAGTTATTAATCCTCGAAAAAGGGCGTGTTGTCGCTTATGGTAGAAGAGAAGAATTATTTTATAAATATTGTGGAAAAACCCTTTATATCCTTGATAATAATGTTAAAAATCAAGAATACAAAACACAGTTTAAGTCTGTCTTAGCGCCGGAGCACTTAATCGCTCTTACTTGCGATACGGAGGAAGAGGAACGACATTTAACGGAACTTCTTATCCATGCAAATATTGATTATAAACGAAGCAATAATGATATTGAGATTTTATCAATCAATGCAAAGGCGAAAGAATTAGCCGGAATGGAAGGGGGAAAGTTTCGTTGAAAACTATGTTGCCTAATAAGAGAATGATTCTCTATGAATTACGTAATGTAAAAGGAAATTTCTTTACCTTATTTTTTGGTATTGCATTTCCAATCGCATTTTCCATCTTAATGCCGAGCATTATTATGAGAGATATTCCGGAAAGCGAGCAGTCCAAAGCAATTATCACAGTATTTGTCACAATGAGTATGGTGATACCGATGGCAGTTATGCTGATTGGATACGCTGCAAATTATGTGCAGGAAGTTGAAAGTGAAGTACCGCTTCGGTTGGACTTATTTGGAATTCAACCCAAAAAATTATTTGCAGCAAAATTAACGGCACATTTGATCTTTATTACAATTGCATTTATTCTTTACTTTTTAGTGGACTGTATCGTATTGGATATTCCGATGCCGGCCTCTCATGTGATAATTCTTTGGATTTCTTGTCTATATTTGCTGGCAATTATATTTTTTATGATGGCACATGGCATCACTACAATAGTAAAAAAATTCGGAATAACATTTGGTATTACTATGATTCTTTATTTTTCCTTCATGATTTTATGCGGTATGATGGGAATTACGGTAGAGCAGCTGCCAAAGGCTTTAAAGAGTATAGCGCTGCTATTGCCTATGTCTTATATTAGCAGGGATTTTGTGAAAATTTGGGAGGGAGGGAGCTATGATTATGCACCTCTTATCCAGTCCTTTCTCTTTCTTGCCGCTATCGCAGGTATCTTAGTACTACTGGGTATTAGAAAGAGTAATCGTACGCAAGGAATTTATCAAAATACGATTAGATAATAAAGTATCATACTTATTTACAGATTTAAGGAGTAGGGAATAGGGAAATTTAAGTTAGATTAACAGATCAGGGAATTGAAAAAATAAGGCAGATTAAAAAGCAGTTTTTGGAGAGTAACTAAATAGTTAAGTTATGATATGAAATACACCTTCTTCAAAAATGGGTACTAGTGCTTTGCTTAACTATGGATATGCTGTGTTAGGTAAAGAATATTTGAAGACGATGGACTTTTTTGTTAAGAATGGGCATACGTTATTATTCTACCAATGGATGAATTCATCCACCGGTGATATGTTAATTATTGAGGCAAACTCAACTGTGGATACCGGTAAAACTGTAGTTCGTATTGTTAATATTAATGAATACATTGGTGGTTCATACCAAATGCGTACCCCATGGATTCTTTACTAGAGGTAGATTGATGAAAATATTAAAAAATGAAGCAAGGATATTATTATTATTATTTGTTTTTGCAGTTTTTTTCACATCATGCAGGAAACATAGCGAAAAGGTAGAGTATCAAATTACGCCTACAATAATGGTAAATCAACAGAATCCAGATGCCAAAAATGGTGAGGTCACGATTTCTCCAACTATGATGGAAATTACAAACATTCCATCACCTACTGCTGAAGCTGTAATTTTCCCTGATATTCAATATGAGTCAATTTATATAAAGAATAAAGTTACGGTGGAATATAAAGAGAATCATGGTATATCGATTGATTTAAATGGAGATGGATGCGAAGAACAGATATACATCTATAAAGAAAAACTATACCTCAACGGCATTTTAAACGATGATGTTCAGCTTGACGCTTTTTATTGGGAGAAGGATTTAGAAAGTTGTTGGCTAATTGATATAGATAAAGAAGACAGATTGATTGAGTTGCTTACATTAAGTACAACTGACGACTCTATTAATGTATGGCATTATATAGACTCATTTCAATTGATAGGCAGTTTTATGGCTAATACACAAAAAAGAATTTGTGATGCCACCTTTCATGATAATAATTTAATATCATTTCTATATCGTGCTGATATTTTAGAGCATATTACGTTAGAATTTAACTTCTATCTAGATACAGATGGAAAGCTTTCCATCCAACCGGGGGACTATAGGATTGACGATAATAAAACATTAACTTTACTAAAAGAAATAAAACTCTTTTCTAAAAAGGATCTGAACGGTGATTATATTATAGCGAAGCCACAAATAGTTACTCTGAAAATCACCGATGGATCACACTGGACTTATGTAGTTGGCGAAGAAGGAGCAAAAGGATGGATATACTCGGAGAAAGTTGGTACTACTACAATTGTTAACAAAGAATCAGATAAAAATGATTATTTTGAGGGCTTTGATACGGCAGGATGATCCTAACTCATAGGATGACTAGAGTATATACAAGATAATATAAGGGAAGGCTGTTGCGTCGGTGATTGAAAAATCCTCCGTAAGTAGTGAAACTTACGGAGGATTTTTTATCTTAATCGGCGAAACTAAGGTCAGCACCCCAGTTATCACTGCCTGCCAAGACTTTTTCTTTGGTATAGTTAAGTGCTTCTTTGCTGGTTAGTTGTTTAGAAAAAGGAGCACGTTTTCCTTCTGTAATAGCTTTGGCACCTTCACCAGTACTTTGATATTCTGCATAGAGCATCGTTTCATGAGCTTCCGGTTTATTCCAGTCATGCCAGCCTTCTTCGCGAATATGTTCCCCAATCTCACAGTGAAGAAATACTGTCTTAGCAAAGTTTCGCCAAGGTCTTCCAAGGTATACACTATGCTTTGGGCAATCACTCGTCAGGCGGCAGTGAGAAAATACATATCCGTATTCCTGCCCCTCTGCGGTACTTGCAGCAGTTACATAGCCATAATTCTTCTGTTCCTCTCCTTCTTTTGCAGGAGGAAGATTGTCTGTCTTTTGAGAAAAGATTTCGCAATGGTCAAAAAATGCGGTTGCACTTCCAAAAATAAAATCAACGTCGCCTCGAATATAGCAGTTTCGATAATAATGACGGCCATTGATTCGTGGTTCAAACTCTTTTGGTCCGGTAAACCCGCCGGGCTGGTTTGCAGTCGGAGGAAGTGGTGCTGTAAACAAGGTATCCTGACTACCAAGTAAAATACAATTATCAAATATTATCCGATCTCCATCTACATATAAAGCGAGTGCCTGTCCTACCTGGTGACCGTAACCGGAGTCGTTTTGAAAAGTAAGATTCTTTGCAGTGAAATCATTGGCATCAACGAATACGGAAGGGGTGCGAAACGTTCCCCTTTTGCTGCCGTCCTCCATCCTCATGTTAGCATAGTCATCAAAGGTTACAATGGTCTCTTCTTTCGATTCACCAAGTAGGGTTAAGTTAGGCTGCTTAATTACAAGTTTTTCTTTGTAAGTTCCTTTTTTAATAAAGATTGTAACCGGTTCGGTAATCCCAGCCGGAATACTTAAGAGAGCCTCGGTAATTGTGGTAAATTCATTTTCTGATGTTTTGTGCTTGGATACGTAAATCGTTCTGCTCATTTGTTCTTCTCCTTTATGCAGTATAGTGTAAGACGCCTTTGAAATGATTTTAGCTAGTTTGTTATATTATCACCAAAAGAACCATCACTTTCCATTCCATTTGGCAAAGGATTTTGTATATTCCTGTTTCCTAACCGCAGCTTTGCTGTAGTGTTTATAAGAAGGTACTTTTGGCAAGTATTTAGTTAGGAATATTATCGGAGTACAAGGATTTTTTCATTTGATACTTAAGATACAGTTTTGGTTAAAAGAATTCTAATAACTTACGGCTGTCATCGGATTGATTGAGTAATCATACTCGTATATCCAGTAAAATCATAACTCTGATAAATTATTATATCACATGGGATTGGTGGATACTATGATTGCTTCTATGAAATTTTCATGAAATTTTGATGAAGGAAGTTCACATTTACTTTTGTGAAGAAAAAAGCTATAATAATAACAGAATATGAACAAGGTAGGTAAAAGAATGCTTAGGGCAACCTTTCAAAATATAGTGGAGAACAGAGACATTAGGAAAAATCTGATTCTTTTAAAAGAGATGCTTCGTGAAGATGGAAAGCAAGAAAGCCATAACAGAGAAGCTTTGCTTTATGTAATTGCTGGAAGATATGAGGTGTTTCGTGACTTATTGCAGAACGAGGATGCAAAAGTTCGAAAAAATACAGCATTAATCATGGGCGAATTGGCAGTTCCGGAATTTACTGGGATTCTATACGAAGCTTATGAAAAAGAGACACAGCGATTTGTGAAAAGCTCTTATTTATCAGCGATAAGGAATATGGACTATAACGAGCTTCTGCCAAGGCTTCAGACAAGTTATGAGATTGTGAAGGGTATTCCTGTCACAGAGGAGAATAAAAAACATTTAGGTGAGGAACTTCGATTACTGGAGGAGCTTTTGGTTAACTCGGCAGGAGAGAAAAAACATATCTTTGTTGGTTTTAATAACGTGAATGAGATGGTTTTATTGTGCAATCGAAACCATATTCATGTAACAATGGAGCAGCTTGGAAAGATTCCAAAGAAGGATTTTACAGCGGGCGTTATGGTAAGAACAAAAGAATTAAGAGAGGTGCTGAAGATACGAACTTACCGGGAATTGCTTTTTGCAGTTGATGGAGTTCGGACTGTTCCGAATGATGTGCTGAAAGCGGCCAAGTTATTAACTGATGGCAGTATCTATGAGTTTTTGAAAGAACGCCATGAAGGGGATGAACCATATTATTTCCGCCTTGAGCTGAAAGGAAAGATGGATCCTGAGAAGCGTACATCATTTATTAAAAAACTCAGTGTTGAGATAGAACATCTTAGTGAGCGTAAACTTCTTAATTCTGTAAATCATTATGAGATAGAGATTCGTCTGATTGAAAATAAAGAAGGCAAATTTAATATATTATTACGTCTCTATACGTTGCCGGAGGAACGTTTCCTATACCGAAAAGAAGTAATTGCTCCTAGTATTCATCCGGCAAATGCGGCACTTACTGCGCAGCTTGTAAAGCCATATCTTGTGGAAGAGGCGCAGGTACTTGATCCATTTTGCGGTGTTGGAACAATGTTAATAGAGCGGGATTTATGTGTTCGTGCTAAAACAATGTATGGTCTTGATATCTATGGGGAAGCTATAGAGAAAGCACGAATTAATACAGAGCTTGTAAACCGGTGCGGGCTTAAAAGTGAGGATGGCGGACATCTTGTAATTAATTACATTAATCGAGATTTCTTTGATTTTAAGCATAGCTATTTGTTTGATGAAATTTTTACCAACATGCCTACGGTTGGGCGAAGCATGGGAGAAGGGGAGTTATTCACTCTATACCAGAAGTTTTTTAAGAGAGCGTATGAGCTTTTAAATGATCAGGGTATTATTGTCCTATACTCACATCATCGGGATTATGTAAGAAAATTTGCAGATAGGAAGCCTTATCGTATTGAGAAGGAGTTTGAGATTTCAATGATGGAGAAGACTTATGTATATGTAATACGTATTAGCAGATAATACAAACAGGGGTTAACATATCATACGTTTCCTTCTTCGAGTACAGGAGTTAACAGATTATAGATTTACCTCATTAACGCAAGTTTGGCTTGAACAATGAAGTATATCGTAACGCAAGCTTTAATCAGCAAAATATCTTAGAGTTGATAAGGTAAGCATAAGGTATCGTGACAAAGGAAAGTTGAGGTTTTTATGTTAAAGATAGGTTCCCACGTCGGAATGAGTGGAAAAGAAATGTTTTTGGGTTCTGCCAGGGAAGCACATTCCTATGGTGCGAATACATTTATGATTTATACAGGAGCACCACAGAATACGAGAAGAAAAGAGATATCTGCCCTTCGATTAAAGGAAGGATTTGAATATATGGAGCAGCATGGAATCTCTGATATCGTGATTCATGCACCATATATAATTAATCTTGGTAATTCGGTGAATTTGGATACCTATACTCTGGCAATAGAATTTCTGGCAAAAGAAATGGAGAGAGCCAGGGCACTTGGCAGTAAGTACTTGGTTCTTCATCCGGGAGCACATGTTGGTGCTGGTGTAGAGGCAGGGATTAAGCAGATTACCGAAGGGCTGAATGAAGTCTTAACAAGCGATACGGACATCTATATTACGCTAGAGACTATGGCGGGAAAAGGCAGTGAGATTGGTAGAAGTTTTGAAGAATTAGCCAAGATATATGATGGTGTCAAATATAACGACCGTTTGCGAGTTTGCTTTGATACCTGTCATACCAACGATGCAGGATATGATGTTGTCCATGATTTTGACGGGGTGATAGAACAATTCGATAAGCTGATTGGGAAAGAGCAAATTGCGGTGTTTCATATCAATGATAGTAAAAATGACAAAGGTGCTTCGAAGGATCGACACGAAAACATTGGTTTTGGAACGCTAGGGTTTGATGCACTTAACTATATTGTTCATCATCAAGATTTTATGGAGGTGCCAAAAATTCTTGAAACTCCATATGTCAGTCTGCCAAATGAGAAAAAATCCTTACCACCATACCGACATGAAATTGCGATGTTAAGAAGTAGTGTTTTTGATCCGCAGCTCTTAGAAAAAATTCAAAACAATCAATAGTAGTTTTGGAAAGGTCCAGCAGTATGTTTACTGTATGAAGGGAGAGAGGGTATGAGAAGCCAATTATTACAGCGGGGTAATTTATTGGATGAGAAGGGCTTCCTTATGCAAGCAGGTTATGCGACATCATTGGTAAGAGACTATCGGCGTAAGGACATTAAAGCAAATCCTTTTCGAATCAAAGAGTGGGATTATTATTTAATTTATAATGAAGATTTTGGAATTGCATTAACATTAGCGGACAATGGGTATATGGGAATTGCCGGTGCATCGTTTTTGGATTTTAAAAATGCGGCAGAAAAAACAACGAACATTATAACCCTATTCCCTATGGGACGTATGAAGATGCCGGAGAGTTCTGCATATGGCGATGTTAGTTACACTAACAAAAGGGTTGAGGTTTCTTTTCAAAACAATGGGGAGGAGAGACATCTCTATCTTAAAATGAAACATTTTTATAAGGATAAAGATTTTTTTGCAGATGTTACTTTGGTAGAAAAACCAGAGTTTGATTCTATGGTAATTGCAACACCATTTCCTAAGAAGAAAAAAGCATTTTATTATAATCAGAAAATAATTGGTATGCAGGTGAGCGGATGTGTTATAATCGGAGAAAAAACATATTCTTTTGGGAAAAGCAGCCAAGGTTTATTAGATTGGGGACGTGGCGTCTGGACTTATGACAATGTATGGTATTGGGGTGCCGGTCAAGGACAGATTGAAGGGAAACCATTTGGTTTTAACTTAGGTTATGGTTTCGGTGATACAAAAAGTGCAACGGAGAATATGATTTTTTATGAGGGAAAAGCACACAAATTTGATGATATTAAATTTATAATACCAAAAGATAAGTTTGGCAAGGAGGATTATTTAAAACCTTGGAAATTTACATCATCGGATCAAAGATTTGAAATGGACTTTATACCGATGTTAGATCGTAAGTCACGAACCAGTGCTGCATTTTTATTAAGTGACCAGCATCAGGTTTTTGGTAAATTTAATGGAAAGGCTATCCTAGAGGATGGAACCAGGCTTACAGTTTCGGATTTTCTAGGCTTTGCAGAGAAAGTACATAACAAGTGGTAAAGCTAAGAAAGGACAAGAGCAAACAAGATTTACTTAGTACTTGTTAACAATATAAGATAGGAGAGGGGAAGGGAGCTATAGATGAAAGGTCTAAGTCGGCTCCTTTTTTATACGATGCAGCAATTAAACGTACAAGAAATGAAATTAATCCAACCATTTTATGAAAAATCGAATGATTCTACGATTTACGCCTGCTTGGATGGATATATGGGAAAAGCTTTTGTGGATGACAAAGAGTCTATTCGGCATGTGGTTATTTTACAGGGAGATTTTGTTTTTCCATCAAATTTAAAAGAGTTTCACGAAGATACCGCAAAGAACATGATAGATGATTTGCTATCGTACAAGGAGAAGGATCAAATATTGATTATTCCGCAAACAAAGGAATGGGAAGAGTTTTTAAAGAGAGAGGAACGGTTTGAAAGTTTTCTCCGATACCATTTTAAACGTCCTGTCTATGAACAATTCAATCCGGTGAAACTTGGGGAGTTTTGCAGGAAATTGCCAATAGAATATTCCTTTCATAGGATCGATGAGACATTATATGACAGGGTAATGTCGGAAGATTGGTCGAGAGATTTTTGTGGAAACTTCAACTCAAGGGATGACTTTTTTAAATATGGAATAGGCTTCCTTATAATGAAGGGAGAAGAAATCTGTGGCGGTGCATCTTCTTATACCGCATATAAAAAAGGAATAGAAATAGAAATCGTAACGAAAAAAGAGTTTAGAAATATTGGACTTGCAACTGCTTGTGGTGCAAAATTAATCCTAACCTGTTTGGAAGAAGGAAAATTACCCCACTGGGATGCTGCCAATGAAACTTCCGTGCGTTTGGCAATGCGTTTAGGCTATGATTATGAAGGGCCTTATAACACATACTGCTTTAAATAGGGAGGAAAGCTTATGGTAATAGCAATAAGTGTCCTGCTCCTCATATTGCTTCTTGCAGCCTATCTATTATCTAACATTTTGTTAAAACCAAGGGTAAAAACACCGGAAGATATCTTTAGGCGGGAAGTGGAGTATGGAAGAATCATACCGGATAGATATGATCGTATGGAGAAAACCAAGGTACAGATACCTAGTCGCTATGGATATACACTTTCCGCTGTAATTTTAGAGAATGAGTTTACGAAAAGTAGTAAGAATAAAGACAGAGTTACGGTGCTGTGCCATGGGTATACTTATGGGAAATTAGGTGCTGTTGTATATGCACAGATTCTTATGGAGCTTGGATTTACAGCAGTTATTTATGATCATAGAAATCACGGAGAGAGTGGTAAAAAATACACCACCCTGGGATACTATGAAACGTATGATTTAGAAACAGTGATTGACTGGTGTTATGCAAATCTTGGAAGGGACATTCGTATTGTAACGCATGGTGAGTCAATGGGGGCAGCTACGGTACTAAATTATCTGAATAGGAAAGATAATGTAGCATTGACAATTGCGGATTGCGGCTATTCGGATTTAAGAACTTTGCTGTGTCATCAGATGAAAACAGTATTTCATATTCCTCCTATGATTTTTATGCCGCTGGCTCATCTATGTTTAAGACTTCGTGCCGGTTTGCCTATAAAACAAGTTTCCCCGGTGGAGGGAGTAAGAAAAAGTAAAACTCCAATCCTATTTATTCATGGTGATCACGACACTTATGTACCTTATCAAATGTCAATTCAGATGTTTGAAGAGTGCAGTGCGCCAAAGAAATTGTATTTAGCAAAAGGTGCCATTCATGCAAATTCTGTCGTAGTGGACTACGAGCAATATAGAAGCGTAGTCAAAGATTTTATACAGAAATATTATAATACCAGAGAGTTAATATAGAAAGAGGACAAGTATGGAGAACCAATTTGAAAGAAGTGCATTTGTCATTGGGGAAAATGGTGTTGAGAAACTGCAAAAATCCCATGTTGCCGTGTTTGGCGTGGGAGGTGTCGGAGGATACGTGGCAGAAGCACTCGTTCGTAGTGGAATTGGAGAAATTACTATTGTAGATAATGATACCATATGTGTCTCTAATATAAACCGCCAGATTATAGCTACCCATGATACGGTAGGGGAATATAAAGTAGACGTTATGAAAAAACGTATATTTTCCATAAATCCTAAAGCGATTGTGCATTCTTATCGCTGCTTTTTTCTGCCGGAAAATGCGGATCAGTTTGATTTTGCTTCTTATGACTATGTTGTAGATGCGATTGATACAGTAGCAGGAAAACTTTCTCTTGTTGAACAAGCGCAGGCAGCCAAAACACCGATTATGTGCAGTATGGGAGCAGGAAATAAATTAGACCCTACGAAATTTGAAATTGAAGATATCTACAAAACTTCTATCTGCCCTCTTGCTAAGGTGATGCGTTATGAATGTAAGAAGAGAGGAATTAAGAAGCTAAAGGTCGTATATTCGAAAGAATTACCCATTACCCCGGTTATGCAGCCAAAGGAATCGACACAAAGACGCTCCACTCCCGGCAGTATCGCATTTGTTCCGTCTGCAGCGGGACTCATTATAGCTTCCGCAGTTGTAAGAGATTTGTTAGGGATATAATCTCAAAAGAGCATTGCGTAGTTAGGATGTTTTTCTTAACTCATGCGATGCTTTTATTCATAAGAAGAAAAGTTTGTAATGTATTTATTGCCTTTTTTATTTTTTCTTGGTTAAGTTATAGCTAAGTTTTGAAACTTATTACCTTATATTCTTCTCTTCTTTGTTTCACTGGAATACTTTCTATTTGATTTTGATTAGAATACTGCCATCTATTTGTGAAAGAGCAGAATTAAATAAAGTAATCTTTATAATATATAAAATATAACAAGTAAATCGTGATAATTTTAAAAAAATTAGATAAAAGTATGAAAATATCACTAGCTTTATCTGGAAATATATGTTATAATGTATAAAACAAAGACAAGCAATACGATATAATAGTGCAAATATTACAAGATAGAGATAGAGATAGAGATAGAGATAGAGATAGAGATAGAGATAGAGATAGAGATAGAGATAGAGATAGAGATAGAGATAGAGATAGAGATAGAGATAGAGATAGAGATAGAGATAGAGAT
>JAEWMB010000043.1 GCA_023457255.1 Bacillota bacterium
ACGATAAGCAGAGGCGGATTCTTTCCGATGACTTGAAACAGAGCTTTTGCTTTGATTTTCTGGTTTTTCGGCGGGTGAACCACTTCTTTCGTCCCGAAAAAGCAGGTAAAGATGAACGGCACCGCCAATGCGCAGACGATGACCGCCCCGATCAGGTATCCGTTGACGGGATCGCCGTCTGCTGCACCAAACATATTGGTCAGCGGCAGGAAAATCGAAGAAGCGATCGCACAGGTCACGGATGAGAACAATATTTTATAACTTGCGAAGGAGGCGCGTTCCGTTGGGTCGGGAGTGAGCGAAGCCATCAGGCCGCCGTAAGGGATGTTCCACATCGTTGCAAATACGACTGCGATGCAGTACATCACGCATCCATAAATCGTGCGGGACATTTCCGGCCATTCCGGGTGTGCCCAGAACAGCAGGATGACCGACACCACAAGCGGAATACCACTCGCGAGCAGCCACGGACGATAACGTCCGAACCTTGTGTGCGTCCTGTCTGCAAGAATGCCGATCAGCGGGTCATTGACCGCGTCGAATACGCGACATACGAGAAACAGGATGGAAACGACCGCCGCTGGTATCAGGGCGATGTCTGTCATGAAAAACATCAGGAACGAGCTTACGAGCATCCATGGGAAGTTGTAGGTGATATCGCCGGAGGCGAATGCCATTTTACGCCATACGGCTTCCTTTCCGTGATAAATCGGTTTTGAAACCGGTTCTGCCGCTGCTGCGGCGGGTTGGGTCGTATTTTTAGCTGCCATATCCTCTGTCGGCTGAAAAATCAGCCTACTCCTTTCAGCGAATTTATTATTTTGAGATTTCGTTTAAAATTACGTGCTTGCTGTTGGATTGCAGTACCGCCAGCAAGGCAAATACGGTTCATAATTGATTGCTGGATGGGATGGAAATATAATAAAACCAAAGGTGCTTATTTTTATGAAAGAATAGTTCCG
Organism: Bacillota bacterium; assembly: GCA_023457255.1. Classification (GTDB taxonomy): domain Bacteria; phylum Bacillota; class Clostridia; order Lachnospirales; family Lachnospiraceae; genus Lachnoclostridium. The sequence continues at coordinate 963 of JAEWMB010000043.1, forward strand.
CCCCAAAGTAGGGGCGGAATATTCCTTTGTTTCTCCGGTATCGCTTGCGCGCCTTTGCTTACCGCATAAGATTCAGCGCGGTATCGGCGATACCGTCCGCATCGAGCTTGTAATACGGATACAGTTCTTCCGGATATGCATAGGGCGAGAATTCACTTGGGAGTGCCGCCTTTTTGAACCGCGTCGTGATTCCTGCACGTGCGATCACCTCGCCGACGATCGTGCCGAGGCCGCCGTCAATGCAGTGATCCTCTACCGTGAGGATCGCCCGCGAATGCTCTGCCGCATGTATGACCGCAGCCGTATCGATCGGGCTTACGGTGTGCATATCGATCACACCTACGTCGAAGCCTAACGCTTCGAGCTTACGCGCCGCCTGCACGGAATGGAACACCATCGATCCGGTCGCGATCAGCGTGATATCCTGTCCTTCGGATATGGTGATGGCTTTGCCGAATTCGTATTGATAGCTGTCGTCCGTATAAACGTCCGGCTCTTCGCCGCGGGGGATGCGGATCATCAGCGGATGCGGATAGTCGAGGGACGCACGTAGCATTTTCTTCGCCATCATAGCGTCGCACGGCGCGACCATCGTCATGTTTGGCATCGCGTTAAACATGGCGAAATCGAGGATTGTATTGTGCGTCGGACCATAGCCGGACGACACGCCCGCGTGCGTGGAAATAAGGCGCACCGGGAAATCATTGTAGCAGATGTCGTTGTGCACCTGATCGAGCGCGTGCAGCGTGAGGAACGGCCCGTATGTCTGAAAATAGGGAAGATAGCCCTTGGAAGCCAAAGCCGCCGCAGCTGTGATGGTGTTCATCTCCTGAATACCGAAGTCTACGACACGGCCGGGCTTCTTTTCCATCATTTCCCGCGTCTTGGTTCCGCGCGCAACACTATCGTTCATAACGTAGATAACGCGGTCGTCATCTTCTATCATGTCCAGTATTTCCGCAGTAATAGTGCCCTTAACGTCGATCGCCTTTGCATAATCGATACAGCAAAATGTAAATTTTCCGCCCTGAGTATCAAATTCAGCCATCTTATTCTACCTCCTGTAATCTTTTTGCGTTGTACTCTTCGATTTCTTTTTTGGTCTTGACATACAGCTCGGCGTCGACGCCGCCGATGTGCCATGCCGCGCCGTTTTCCATCATGTAGCCGACGCCCTCGCCCTTTGTCGTATTCATAATGATAACGTTCGGCTTGCCTTCATAGGTGACCGGCGGGAGCTCGGACAGGGCTTTGTCGATCTCGGCCATTTTAGTGCCGTCAATCACGACCGCATTCCAGCCAAAGGCACGGTAGCAGTCTGCAAGGCCCTCGGCGCCGCCTTTTTCGCCCCATTTCACATTTTCTCCCGTCTCCCACGCAGCGGAGAAGTGGTTGAAGTCCACGATGCCGACGATGCTGTCGAGCTTTTTGGAGCCTGCTGAAAGGGCAGCCTCCCAAATCTGGCCCTCTTCTTGCTCGCCGTCGCCCATGATGATATACTGACGGGAGTTGATACCATTCATCTTGTTGGCGATCGCCCATCCGCACGCCCACGAAAGGCCGTGACCAAGGGAGCCGGTGGAGGCTTCTACGCCCTTGGTGTAGTGACGGTTCGGATGCCCGCCGAACGGATTGCCGATGGTATTATATTTGGTTTCAAGGAATTCGTAGGTATAAATTCCCATATCGCAGTAGATTGCATACAGCAGGATGCCTGCGTGCCCTTTGCTTAGCAGGAACTGGTTGCGCGCCGGGTCGGACAAAAGCTCCTCCGGGTCGAACTCCATATATTTGTAATAGAGGGCGACCGCCATGTTTACCGAGGATAAAGCGCCGCCGATGTGGATCCCTCCGATCCTGTGCAGCTCGTCGATCAGATGGGAGCGGATCTCATTTGCCTTCAGCACCAGATCCCGTACGTTGTCAATGCGTATTTTTGCCATTGTTCTCATTCCTTTCTGTTTTTTGATTTTATTCATGATTTCCCATTGAGAAACTGTTTCCTGGTCGTTCCGTATTTTTCGTACACAAAAAATACCTGTGCATACGC
>JAEWMB010000044.1 GCA_023457255.1 Bacillota bacterium
GTAAGGAACGGGTACGAACGGTATTCAAATCGGCTAATGCTTTTGTATAGTTTCCTAATTTAGCGCTAGCCTCGGCGCGAATCAGGTATAGCTCACCTAAGCGAGAGATAACCGGAGAATAAAGGTGAGGATAGCCATCTTGCTTAGAGCACTTATAGCTATAGAATTTCGGGTTACCTTGACTTTCCAACATAAAGTAGTCATAATCTCCCTCATACGTTTCTCCCTTATAGCTAATAGAATAACGCTTATTGTCCACATCTACCGGAGTTAATGTATATTCTTCACCATCTACCGTAGCGATTAACTTACCTCCTACTTCCTTGGTCTCACCTTGACGATATACGTAACCGGAAATCTTGCCGTCCGTATATAAGTTAGCTACAAAACGGAAAGCGGGGATCTGATTTCCATTGGCGTCTTCCTTATATTGCGGATGGATAAACGCCTCACGTGCATCGGTTCCTTTTCCTGTCTCATGCAACAAATCCATATACTTAGCGCTGGCGTAAACCTCACCCCAGCCTTGACCTTCGATCTCAGCGTACATACTTCCTAGTGGATCACCCCAATCTTCCCAGTCTGAGGCTATAAACTTCACGGCGAAAATAGTCTCTGTCTGTGAAGCGGCATCCGGAGCGAACTCATTATAACGCATAAAGTTAGCACGGTCCAACATAGAGAACTGACCACTTTCGATCACCGTATTCGCATAGTCATAAGATAATTGAGCATACTCCTTATCCGGATTCTCAAACGTGCCACTCATATACATATAGACCTTCGCCAATAAAGCTTGAGCCGAATATTTTGAGGCATAAGCGGTAGATTTAAACGTTGTCATCAGCTCTTCCGCCTTTTTCAAGTCAGACAGAGCTTGATCATACGTATCTTTCACGGACGAACGATCCGGAAGATCCAGATTATCCATATCCTCAGGCATACCGTTTACGATCGGCACACCCAGATTCTTCTCCGGTTCCTGATAATAAGGACGGCCAAACACACGGCAAAGATAGAAGTACATCATGCCGCGCATATAATAAGCCTCGCCCAACTTCTGATCCAACTCAACAGACTCGCCCTCATTAATCATCTTCATCAAAGAACTGGTCTGAGAGATAATATTATAGGCACTGTTCCAAACCGTAGTAAGACCGCCGTTATTTACCGTATGCTGATAGGTGAAATAGGTACCGAAGGGGTTGGTTGTCGGTTTATCCTTACAAACGTTATCCCCCGGGAACTCACCACAATAATGCAAGTGCTCGGATGCTGTTTTCAATTTAGCGTAACAACCATTCAATAAGATATCCACCGCAGCATCTTTGTCCTCCATGATCTTATCTTCCGTATACTTATCATAAGGTAGACGTTCGATATCACAGCTTGTTATGAACGTGGCCGCTGCCGCAAGAGCCACTATAGCGATTTTTTTCATTATTATTCCTTTAATTAAAATGTAACATTTAGACCAAACATGAATTTACGAGCTTGTGGGTACGGAGAGATCGCCACACCAACCGAGCCAGCCTTGTATTTATTGCCAACCTCGGCCGGAAGTTCCGGGTCAACTCCAGAGAAACCAGAAAGGACAAACAAGTTCTCACCCGAGAAAGAAAGGCGGATATTATCTACATACTGAATCTTCCAAGGTAATGTATAGCCTAACGTCAAGCTACGTAAACGCAAGTAGCTAGCATCCTCCAGATAACGGGAAGATCCCTTGCTGGATTGGCTCTTATTGCCATATTCCGCCTTGGGGTGCGTAGCGATATCGCCCGGTTTTTCCCAACGGTTCCAACCCTCTTTCAGATTCATCTGGTTATAATTCACATAAGCGCCGTCACTATCATACATCGAGCGGTCATAGTTGTAAATATCACCTCCTACGGAATAACCGAAGACTGCGGAGAGATCAATGTTTTTCCAAGATACGTCGGTTGAGAAACCTCCGTAGAAATCGGGGCTTAACTTACCTATTATAGTCTGGTGCTTAGAAGCGTCGCTATAATTCGAGGTCGTTACACGCTCCCCATTCTCGTTGGTGGTATACCATAACGGAGAACCTGTCTCCGGATCTACGCCTGCCCATTCGGTACCATACCAAGTATCCACGTCTTGTCCCGGAGTCAATATCTTATCCATCGAAATGGCATAACTTGAACCGGCGTTAGAAGTGATGATCTCGCTCTTGCCACCATATAACTCAGTGATCTTATTACGGTTCAGGCCTAAGTTAGCAGCGACGCTCCAGCTCCAATCGCCCCCTTTCAAGATATCCACGTTCATCGAGACCTCGAAACCATTATTCTTGACGGCACCCACATTACGATAGATACCAACAATACCCGTTACACCAGGCAGAGGCACTTTGTAAAGCAAATCGGTTGTTTTCTTATTATAATAATCCAAGTTGATAGTCAAACGATCAAACAAGATAGCGTCGATACCTACACCTGCCGTATAAGTCTTCTCCCAAGTCAGGTTCTTGTTTTCTTTTTGGGAGATTACCGCACCCGGATCGCCGTTATATCCCGTAGACATGGCGTACACCGTATATTGAGAATATAATTCGGTCGGACGGTTACCTACGGAACCATAACTTGCACGTAACTTCAACTGTTGTACCCAATCCTTAGCCTTGAAGAATTCCTCCTGATGGATATTCCAACCACCGCTGACGGAGAAGAAATTACCATATTTAGCGTCCGTACCAAAGTTGGAGGCACCATCCCGACGGAATGAGAAAGACAACAAATAACGATTATCATACGCATAGTTGGCATTGAACAAATAAGATTGTACGGCCCACTCTTTTTGCTCTCCCTTTATCGTCTTAGGAGTAGTAGCGACATCGGCTACAGAGAAACCCGGAGCGAAACTAGCCGCTGTCTGATCCTTGATCTCTTGTGTATAGGTATTCCACTCATAAGCCAAGATAGCGTTGATAGAGTGCTTATCGAATACTTTGTTGAAACGGAGCAATTGGTTACTGTATACTCTATAGGAGGCAGTGGTTTTATCTTGCAATAATCCGTTATCTGCCTCTCCCGCCTTAGAACGAGGATCCTGATAGCTCTTAAAAAGGATACTATTATATTTATAGTTATTCACGGATGAGAAAGTCAACCAATCGGTAAACTTGATATCGAAGTCAAAGTTACCCATGAACTCATAAGAGGTGCTTTTGTCGTAATTCCATTGCAGATCATACAAGTAATTGGTAGCATCACTATTAATCCAGTTTGAAGGTCTGTATTGCTGGATCAAGTCGCCATTCTCGTCATACGGGGAGTCCCAAGGGAAATTAACGTACATGATAGCGCCTAGATCTTGCTGCTGGTCCATCACGTCGCTACGGGTAGCCCAAACTTTCGGCTTGATGGTCAACCAATCCGTCGCTTGGTAATCCACATTGAAACGTAAGTTATAACGTTTGTAGTCATATCCCTTCACGGCACCATCCTCATCGTAGTAGCCAACGGAAGTATAAGTCTTGATCTTCTCGGAACCTCCGGAAACAGAAACATTGTAATCTTGAGCGAAGCCCAGATGCGTACCCTCTTTCCACCAGTCGAAGTTACGGTTGCGTAAATCCTCCGTAAAATAACTCGGAAGGGCGTCTTGATTAGCGAAAGATTTATAATAATCATATAATTCCTCGCCGTTCATCATATTCATGTTTCCACGGTGCAACTGGTTCACACCCATCTTTACGG
>JAEWMB010000045.1 GCA_023457255.1 Bacillota bacterium
CAAAGTTTTTTGAATTATTTATTCTTTTCAAACAATTTTGCGACTTGCTTATATTAACACGCTTTCATTTGCATGTCAATCCCCATTTTGAAAGGTTTTTCGAGAGTGTAATTGTTCATACAATTTATTCATCTCTCAGCGACAGCCTATTCAGTGTATCACCTTATGAAATGAATGTCAACACCCTAATTTAACTTTTAAGCTTTTCTTATAAATAAAACCTGTATTTCTTATAAATAGTACTTACTATGCAGCAACTATCCTCAGAATATCTCATTCTACAGATAGTATGATGGCAACTAAGGCTTATTGTAATACAATAAAAAAACGAAACTACGTCTTAAGCATAGCTTCGCTTTTTAAAATTAATTTAACCTTATATTGTCTCTACTACTATCTCTTCTATAATTCTATAAATAAGTAATTCTTTCTCAATTTTACTTTTACTGTCTAAGGTTTCTATATCTTCAATTGGATTAATGGATTATTCTCCACCATCCATAAATGTGATTAAATCTGAAGCATAAGGGAGTGTTGTTATCCAATCACAAAGAGTATGCCATTCCTTTAACTTATGATTCTTTCTTGCATAATAAATGTTTACTAAAGTTTCATAATTCATAGTACAGGTACGTAATTGATTATAACTAGATGGCAATAATTGAATCAAATCATACCAATATGTCTTATCATTGGTTTCCACATATTTTTGACGTATTGTTTCCATATAGTTAATAAAAATTTGAAATTTTTCTTTTGACTCTTTCGTCATATGGTCATGGCTGAAATCATTAAGTTCGAATGACTTACTGTGAATTTTATGCATCGTACTTGTAGAGTTTGCTACAGTTGCTACCTTATAGGTATCATATTCTTTCCACCAATATAATGGTGCGGCAATGTCTACTGATACAAGAATCTGCCGGATAAACTTACGATGATCACTGCCTGCCTTACATAGACGTTTCGCAAGCTTTAAATCATTTTCACCCAAAACATACTCATGCATATCATTATAATAGCTATCCATCTTTGCCCAGCTATTCATTGGATTTCTCGCGCCGCGAATGGCATTTTCCATATTCATAACACTTGTGCTATTTACGCTTAACATCCCTTATCCTCCTTTGCATACTGCCATGAATTATAATTTACTCATGTATTCATCCATGGCTTCTGCCACCATCTTTGAATAATGTACCGCCTCTACTACGGTCTTTGCACCATTTACAACATCTCCGGATGCGAATATGCCTGGGCGTGAGGTCTCTCCATATTCATTTGTAACAATTAATCCTCTCTTATTTACATCGATTCCCTTCGTAGTAGAAACAATCTTATCCTTTGGCCCTTGACTAATTGCGATAATCATCGACTGTGCAGGATATAGTTTTGCACTTCCTTCTACAAGTTCCATATTGCCTTCTTCATTCCATGTTACGGTATTCATAATAGGACCATCCTCCGTTAATTCAACCGTTGACTTGCAAGTTTCAAAGCGAACACCATCAATCTTTGCATATTCTACTTCATGCACACTCGCTTTGATTTCTTCACGATGAGAATATACAGTAACTTCCTTAACTCCTTTTCTGATTGCTGTTCTTGCAACATCCATTGCAGAATTTCCTGCGCCAATGATTGCAAGAGAATCGCCAAGTTCAAAGGAATCTGGATTTACAAGATAATCAATTGCGTAATGAACGTTACCAAGAGTCTCTCCCTTTAAGTGTAACGCATTTGGTCTCCAAACACCGGTTCCAACAAAAATCGCCAGATAACCATCACGGAATAAGTCATCAATTCCAATTGCACCGCCAATTGTAGTATTAGGGCGGAACTTGATACCTAATTCTAACATCTTCTTTTTATAATTATCAAGAATTCTCTTTGGAAGACGGAATTCAGGAATACCGTAACGAAGAACTCCACCAATTTTTTCTCTTGTTTCAAATACCGTTACATCATAACCTTTCTTTGCCAGAAAGATAGAGATTGTAATTCCGGCAGGGCCGGAACCAATAACTGCTGCTCGTTTATTCTTCTTTTCTTCACGTTCCAACTTCATATGTTCAAAATAAGTACTTGAAATATAGTTTTCTATACTACTAATGTGTACCGGCATACCTTTTTTGTTTAAGATACAATGCCCTTCACATTGCTTATCATGGTCACATACTAAGGAACAAACGATAGATAGCGGGTTATTTTCAAAAACCATCTCTCCGGCTTTTGCAATACCCCCATTAAGAAATTCTTGTATCATAGTTGGAATCTGTGTACTGATTGGACAACCAGTTATACAGAGTGGTTTCTTACAATTTAAACATCTTTTCGCCTCATATACTACATGATCTGCCATAAAAAAGCCCTCCTTATTACGGTCAGTTAATTACAATATCCGTTGGAATTTAATTATATACGAAAATCGTCAAATAGCAAGAATCGTTAATAAATTGACATTTTCTGAGCGTTATTCTATGAAATCTCCAACGATATCATTTGCTAATCGCTTTAATGCCTTTAACGAAAAGTCCTTTCCCCATTTTCCCTTCAAAATATAGTGTTTTGAAGCAAGTTTTTGGGTATAGTCCGATAATTTATATACTGAAAAATTATAATCACCGCCACGTTCATAGTGTGTCACAATAGGAGTAATCGAAGCCTTTTTGATATAAGTTTTATTATTTTCTTTAACAATAGTAACATTTGCTATACCACCAAGCATCCGGTCCGTATAATCCATGCTTGAAATATAATTACCAAGAGAATAATATACTAGCGTTTTATTACCATTCTCTCCCTCTATCCATTCAATTGGCTGCAATACATGCGGGTGTGTACCTATTATGAGGCCCACACCTTGTTCATTAAAAAATTTAGCATATTCCTTCTGATATTTATTTGCTTCATAAACATATTCCGAACCCCAATGAGGAAATACAACAATAAAATCTGCTTTCTTCCTAGCCTCTTTCAATTGGGCCTTAAGCCTGCTCTGATCTATAATATTGACAAGGTAGGATTTTGAAGCCGGCAGGGAGTTCTCATTAAGCCCATATGAATAATTAAAAAATGCAAAAGTGATGCCATTTTTTTTAACATAAGTTATCTGATCTGCCCCTTCTTTCGTACTATGAATGCCGATTGGCGTGATCTTTTGATATCGATCCCAATAACTTAAGGTGGTAAGAATTCCTTCAACTCCCTTATCCATAGTATGATTATTAGCATGAAGAACGATGTCGAAACCGGCCTTCATAATAGCATGTCCTACCGCTGTCGGAGAACAAAACCTTGGATACCCACTATACCCCATCTTTTTCGTACCAAAAATCGTCTCTTGATTTATTACTGCAATATCTGCCGCTTTAAAATCTTCAGTCAATCGGTCAAATAAATGGTCGAAATTATACTTTCCATCTTCCAGTTTACCGCTGTCGATTACTTTCTGATGAAGTAGATTGTCACCTACCGCCAGCAAAGTCACTATACTTTGCCGATCTAATTCCTTCTCCTCTAATTGAATCGGGGGCTTACTTTCTTCCTGTCGCCGATTACTGTTTGGCTCTTTACTTTCTTCTTTTAGTTCTTTATTACTGTTTTGCTCCTTACTCTCTTCCTGTTTCCTATTATTGTCTTGTTTTTTATCTCCTTCTTGTTCTATACTGTTTTTTTGCTCAATTTCACCTTGTTTTCCTTCTTGTTCTATCTCCCTTTGTTCTATCTCCCTTTGTTCTATCTGTTCCTTTCCTTTTTGCTGTTCTTTTTTAGAAGCAGTTATCGGATCTATAGTAAGAGTAAGCATTCCTGTTTGACTTGCACTTACTCCACATCCCAGCAAAAATAGAATAAGTGTCATTAATGCTGCAGTAATCCCAATATATCGTAGATGCACCTTCATATCCCTCCAAAACTTAACATAAACACATGTTAATACTAACGGCTCATCATTATATTGTCAATATTTACCACCCAATATTTTTACTTTACTTTTGTCCTGCCCTTTTGTATCAGGACAAACGCATGGAAGGATTTTATTCTATAAAGCACTGCTAGTGAGAAGATCCTGCAAAATTATTCAAATTTAGTTTTTTAATCTTTTGACAAAATTGTAAATTAATAGGTTCCTGCTTTCCTATGCTTATGGTATCGAAATCCATTGCATATTTCGCTTAAATCTTCTATAGTAGTTATGATAGTAATCGTGATAATGGGTTCTATCCTAAATAAACCTAAGGCTATTGATCAATATTGAGGATAATTATGGATACAAAGAAAAGTATATTACTATTAACAACCGGCGGTACGATAGCCTCTCTTAACAGCAGCGAAGGTCTTGCACCAGGCTTAAGCGGCTCAGACCTTGGGGGATTTCTTGCCGGCATTTCAGAAAATTATCTTATTACAACGAAAGACATTTTAAACTTGGATAGTTCCAATATCCAGCCCGAAGAATGGATGTTTATTGCAAAAAATATTTACGATAACCATAGCTCCTATGATGGGATTGTTGTAACCCATGGGACAGACACAATGGCGTATACCACTTCGGTGCTCTCATTTATGTTAAAAAACTTGCCGATTCCAGTGGTATTTACCGGTTCTCAGCTTCCACTCACACATCCCCTTACAGACGCAATGGATAATCTTCGGTATGCGCTTGCTATGGCTGCAACAGGAATTCCAGGAATTTATCTCGCCTTTCATCGTAAAGTGATCTTAGGGTGTCGAGCTGTTAAAGTTCGAACAACGGGCTTTGATGCTTTTGAAAGCGTTAATTATCCCTTAGTTGCAACCATTGATGCAAATGGTTTTAACATTAATACGAATGCCATACAGCCAATAACCGGGAAAGTTGTTTATAAAGATAAACTTTGCAATGATGTTTTCTTAATAAAGTTAACCCCGGGATTAAATCCTGAAATTTTTGATATGTTGGTAAAAATGAACTATAAGGGCATCGTAATTGAAGCATTTGGCTCCGGCGGTTTACATTTTGTTAACAGAAACCTTATGGAAAAACTAAAAAAACTTGTAGATGCTGGAATCCCTATTGTCGTTTCAAGTCAGTGTCTTTATGAGCGCAGTGACTTGTCCATCTATCAGGCAGGGCAGTTAGCATTAAAGCAGGGTGTTATCCCTGCCTACGATATGACGACAGAAGCGGCTGTAACAAAGCTGATCTGGGCACTGGGGCAGTCAAGTGATGAGGAAGAAGTTCGTAAAATGTTTCAGGAAAACTACGCAGGAGAAATCAATTTGAATAAACCTGCACACGCATAGCCGGGATTTCATATGATGATATTGGAGTATTCCTTATGAATACCCCGAATTCTATGCACATTTGTTGACTTTCCGGTTACTTTCTTGTAGAATGTTGATGTCAGTCCAGGACAATAATCTGACAGAAATGTCTTCCCCAGTAAAACAGGGGATAAAATTAGCGCCATGCACCTCTATTGGACGGGAAATTTAGAGGTTAACGAGGTAGGGAGTCAGCGAATCTTCGGCGGATGCTCTCTCGTACGGTTTGAGTGCGTAAGGTACTGAAAAAATGGCAGGTAACTGCAGCACAACAGCAGTACTATCAAACAGCAGCATAATTGTACTTTGACAACTAAAAACAAAAAGGAGAATTTTTATGTGTGGTATTATTGGATTTACCGGGCACTTAAATTCGGCCGAGGTACTGCTTAAGGGACTCGGAGAATTAGAGTATCGCGGTTATGACAGTGCAGGGCTTGCATGTTTTATGAACGGCAGCATTCATGTAATCAAATCCGTGGGAAAGGTAGCCGCATTAAGAGAGAAAGTTCCGGCTGCCTTTACCTCTTCTTGTGGTATAGGGCATACGAGATGGGCTACTCATGGTGGCGTATCCGAAGTGAATGCTCATCCACACTCCTGTGGAAAGGTTACTTTAATTCACAATGGTATTATTGAAAATTATCATGAGCTCGAACAAGAACTTAAGCTTGATGGACGCCATCCAAGCTCACAAACAGATACCGAAATAGCTGCAATGCTTATCGATAGCTTATATCACGGTGATGCTCATCAAACAATTAAAGCGGTCGTCGATAGATTGGAAGGTGCTTACGCCTTCTGTATTTTATTTTCCGATCAGCCGGACGTAATCTACTGCATTAGAAAAGGCAGCCCGCTTGTTGCCTGCAGCACAGAGCAAGGCTCCGTAGTCGCTTCGGATATGGTGGCACTGCTTCGTTATTCGAAGGATTATTTCATATTGCCTGAATTTCATATCGCCAAGCTAACCAAAACCTCGATTACGCTTACCGATCTAAATGAAACCCTTATCGAACCGGAAATGTTAAGTGTTACCTGGGATACGTCTGCTGCTCAAAAGAATGGCTTTAAGCATTACATGCTAAAAGAAATCTACGAACAGCCGGAAGCAATTACACGCACCATCTCTCCTAGAATCAAAAAGGATAATGCGGACGAAAATTCTAATATAGAATATCTCCTTCCAGACTTAACTTGCGATAATATACCGGATTCTTTATTCTCTAAGATTAATCGTATCATTATTACAGCATGCGGTACCGCTATGCATGCAGGACTGATGGGCAAGGTACTCTTAGAACGCCTTCTTCGTATTCCTGTCACGGTTGATATTGCATCAGAATTTCGTTATCAGGACCCAATTATAGATGAAAATACTTTAGTAATAACGGTTTCTCAATCCGGGGAAACTGCAGATACCTTAGCAGCCTTAAGGCTTGCCCATGAACTAGGCGCAAAGACTCTATCCATAGTAAATGTGAAAGGCTCCGCTATAGCAAGAGAAAGTGATTACGTCTTCTATACTCATGCAGGTCCGGAAATTGCAGTCGCAAGTACAAAGGCTTACACTGCTCAACTCTCTGCCTTCTATCTCTTAGCATTTCGTTTTGCCTATGCAAAAGGCTGCCTTACGAAGCTTGAAGTATCAAATTATCTTCAAAACTTGTATAAGGTAATACCGGCAATTGAAGAAGTCTTAAAACAAGCTGACAGCTTTAAGAAAATCAGTAAAGAGCTTATCTATACAGAAAATCTATTCTTTATCGGCCGTGGTATGGATGCCGCTCTTGCCTGCGAAGGTTCTATTAAACTAAAAGAAATTACCTATATTCATTCCGAAGCCTATGCTGCCGGAGAATTAAAGCATGGAACCCTTTCCTTAATTACAGAAGGTATTCCTGTGATTGCATTAGCTACCCAGACTAACGTATTATCAAAGATGGTTTCTAATATGAAAGAAGTATGTGCAAGAGGTGCTATGGTTATCTGCATAACTACAGCGGAGGCTGTAATTGAAAGCTCTCTCTATGATTTTCGTATTAACCTTCCGGCAACGGAAGATATCTTTGCCCCATATGCCGCAGCCGTAGCTTTACAGATGATTGCTTATTATACTTCTGCGTCTAGAGGTTTAGACGTGGATCAGCCACGTAATCTAGCAAAGTCTGTCACCGTAGAATAAAAGCATGGCTCCTAAGAGGCACACCTAAAAGGAAAGAGGATGGGAGCTTCTATTCCCATCCTTTTTCTTCCTTGATATTCTATCATACAAGAACATCTACATGCTTATGATACCGATTCTCTGCAGTTTTTTCTTTCTCTTCTTTTCCTGCATTCTCATAACTTTTATCCTCAGTATGTACTTTTGCTGTTTCTAATCCACCTGATCTCGTTTCCGAACTAATCTTATTTTTTAAGTCCTTATCCTGACTCTTTAACTCATCCTTCTGCTCTTTCACAAGCTTATTCAGTTTTCCTAACTTCTCACTAAACTTCAAATCAATTTGAGATAATCTTTGGTTTGCTTCGGATACATTATTAGAGAGACTCTCGCTAACACCACCCGATCTTGCCATAGATAACTTTAATTCTATTGAAGCTACCCCCACCTCACCCTCTGTTTTCATTTTTAAACGGTGCAGCGTGCCAACCTCCGACATAACCATGGATGCTTCGGTAAGAAAACTCTGATGCAGCTTATTTTGATATTTTGTTTCCGTCATATCACTATTATTAGAAGCGGATTCTCTCTGCCTCTTTTCAAGCTCTTCTTGGGTATTTTCTTTTTCTAACTGTTGTAATTGCTGCTGTCTGGTAATTATTTGATCTTTTATACCACTAATCTGCTCTTGCAATTCTTTTCTTCGTGCCAATTTTTCTTCAGGTGTCAATTCTTCCTTTGCACTCAAGGAATTTAATTCTTCCTGATACCCTCTATATTGTTCTCTTAGTGACTCTAAAAAAGAATCCCTTTGTCTATTAAGCTTTAAATCAGCCGCATGGATGCTGTCCCTTTCTTCCTCCTTTATCTCATGATCTTCTTGTAATACTTTTCCTCCGGTATATTGATTCTGTCCAAAAGAAAGCGGTGAAGAATAAGAATAGCCTTGCGCAGCACCTATGTTCATAGGAAACACCTCTTTTTCTATGTATTATTTTCTGCCAGTCTTACATAAACTCTACCATACATATCGTCATCTTCTCCTAAAAATTAACTATTTTATAAAAGAATACGAATACACAGGATACTTCTTGACCGGTTATACCATGCAGGATTCTTAATCGAATTTTAATTGTATTTTTTTATACACCTCTTTATAATAGTAACTATTATGCCAGCTTAAATTTATGCTCTAAATTATTTGTCACCTTGAAGCAACATAGATTTCATCAAAGCGTCAGAATAGAGGTTATTATGCAAAAATTTAAAAATCTATCCCGGAAAAAGAAAATACGATACAGCATCTTGTCTGCCTTACTTATCTATCTGGTTTATGTCATCCTCAGTGTTACCATCCCCTTTGCAAATCCGCCAAAAGTAAGTGAAGCCTTTAAAAATAGTCTTAATTTAAATGATTTTTATAGCGATACCATATCAATAGACCGTGCTGCCGTAGTAGAAACTAGCCAAGATGCGCTTGATATACGGATACATATGCTAGATCAAGCAAAAGAAAAGATTGCAATTTCTTCTTTTTCCATAAAAAATGACCGTAGCTGCAAGGAAATTGCCAGCGTAGCCTTAGCTGCTGCAAATCGTGGTGTTAAAGTTCAAATTCTGGTAGATGGTTTCACAGGTTTTATCGATATGAAGGCCGACCCAATCTATTATGTTCTTGGAACACATGAAAATGTTGAAATTCGCTATTATAATATGCTTAATTTATTAAAGCCATGGACAGCAAACGGCAGGCTCCATGATAAATATCTTATTATTGACGATTCCTTGCTGCTCCTTGGTGGCAGAAACATCTCGAACTATTTTCTTGGCGGGTATAATACCAATGTCTTAAGCTACGACAGAGATATCTTTGTATATAATACTGCGGCGGAATCCGGCCGTCATGAAAGTGTGCTGTCTCAGGTTTGGAGTTATTTTGAAACGGTTTGGAATGCAGAGGTAAGTGAACCGGTATTTGACCGTGTACCAATATATAAGAAAAATAAGGTTGCAGCAGCACAGCAAGCCCTTGATGCCATTTATCAGGACTTAAAAATCTCCCAGCCACAGCTTTTTACCAAGATTGACTATATTCCCTTGACCGTTCCTACAAATAAAGTCAGCTTGATCACAAATCCAATCCATATCATGGCAAAGGAACCTCATGTCTGGTATCAGATGGCGGAACTTATGAAAAATGCAAAGAAGCGTGTTTATATCCAAACTCCATATGCAGTTCTAGACAAGACAATGTATCAAGATATGAAAGAAATCAGTAACAATGTTCCCAATTTTCGCATGTTAATTAATTCTACCGCCGGAGGAGATAACGTCATGGCATCCTCTGATTACACCTTCAATAAGTCTAAGGTAATCAAAACAGGTGTACAAATTTATGAGTTCCAAGGGGAACACTCCATGCATGATAAATCCATTTTAATTGATGATGACATCTCAATTATAGGCTCCTTTAATGTAGATATGCGAAGTGCATATCTGGATACCGAAGTTATGATTGTGGTTCATGGAACCGAATTTAATAAGCAGTTAGAAACTTATATGTATGCAATGCAAGATAAATCTCTGCCTGTCCTTTCGGATGGAACCTATGGAAGCAACGGGGAGGTAGTTCCACTGCAAATTTCAACCGGCAAAAAGATGCTTTATAACATTTCCTCGGTTGTATTTCAGTTGTTCCGTTTTTTATTATAGCAGGAAAGAATCGCTTTGCTAATAAGAAAAACGAAGCGGATTTTGATAAAACCAACTCCGCTTCGTTTTTTCTTATTCTCAATCCTATATGGTCTTATGGTAATCCCATATGGACAATCCTCTTAATCCTTCTCTTAAAAATCCTATACTTCCTTGTGAATCCCCATATAGCCTGAACTATAAAAGTGGACTCAATTCGTCCGGATTTGGTATGGTGTTCCCTATGAGATTCCATAATAGCTGTTTAAAGTAGGTGCAACAGAATTCTCCTAATGCTTGCTTCTGACTATAATATCCTTTAGCTCCTCTATTGAAAATTCATAATTTGTATTACAAAAATGACAGTTCACTTCAATTGGCTTGCCATCATCAATCATCTCTTGTAAGTCCTTCCTTCCGATACTTACAATAGCCTTCTCCACACGCTCTTTGGTACAGTTACAAGAAAATTCAGCCGGTATCTTATCCAAAATAGTAAGGTCAAATTCTCCTAGCAGCTCCTCTAAAATCTCTTCCGGTGTCATACCCTTATCCAACATTGAAGTAACTGATGTAATTTCACTGATCTTTTTTTCTAACTTTACAATTACTTCCTCGTCGGCAAAAGGTAAAAGCTGAAGGATAAAACCGCCTGCACAGCATACCGTGTTATCGCGGTTCATCAATACTCCGAGAGCTACAGAGGATGGAACCTGCTCAGAGGTTGCAAAATAATAGGTCAAGTCTTCTGCTATTTCTCCCGTTACTAAGTCGGTTTGTCCAACATACGGTTCCTTAAGCCCCATATCCTTAATTACACTAAGAACTCCGATATCAAGTGCCTTACCGACGTCCAATTTTCCTTTTGGGCTGGGAGGGAGATTTACAACACTTTGATAGGCATATCCTTTAACCTTCGCATTAGAATCTGCAGTAACAGTTAACCCTTTCACCGGCCCATTGCATGCAATCTTTAATGTTAATAAATCCTTTTCTCCTTTCATCATACTACCCATCATAGCCCCGGCGGTTAACAATCTTCCAAGTGCTGCGGTTACGACTGGACTTGTATTATGAGCCCTTCTTGCTGTTTCAACAATTTCTGTTGATACACAAGCAAATGCCCGTATCTGACTATTTGCTGCAGTTGCACGTATTATATAATCGTTTCTCAAATTAATTCCTCTTTTCTGCGCTGCCTTTATTATTTCATCGGTTTGCGAATTCAGCGCTCACACAAACTTCTATAAGTATAATTTATTCTCTTGCTTTTTCTCCCGTGCAATGATATAAATACGTTCACTTTCTTTGGTTGGTGTATGCTTAGTCAATGCATCATAAGCAGTTACATATTCCATTCCTGCTTCTCTTAGCAATGATTTGATCTCCTCAAGTTCATAGGCCCTTTGATAATGAGTTTCTTCCCATCGTTCATAGAGATTTCGTTCATAGGAGGAGGCAGTCTCGTCCTCTTCGGCTTCAATCTCAATCTCGGTTTTTTTATAAATTGTAATATCATATTGATTGATTGCTTCTTTTTCATGGTAGTAGTTTTCCCAGATAAAGCTGCAATCCTCTCTATTTTCCGCAATTGTTGTTTCTCCGAGAATATTCCTGTATTTATGAACAGTGTTCATATCAAAAATAAATATTCCTTGTGGGTCCAAGTAGTTATTTACTAAGCGAAATACTTGCTTAAGCTCTTCCGGCTTTGTAATATAATTCATACTGTCACAAATACTAACCACTGCGGCAACAGTTCCGTATAACTCAAAATTTCTCATATCCTGATTCAAATATAAAATATCATCAAAGGAATATCCTGTATCCATATCTTTTTCTCTGGCAATTTCTAACATCTCTTCTGATAAATCGATTCCAATCATGTCATACCCGAGCTCAAATAACCTTCTGGTTATACTTCCGGTGCCACAACCAAGCTCCAGTACTAATCCATCCTTTACTCCATACTCTCTTAATAAACCAGCAAGATATTCCGACCATTCCTTATAAGGAACATTATCCATAAATGTATCATAAACATAGGCAAAACCTGTGTATGCTTGCATTCTAATTCTCCTTTCGGAAAGGGTTTTCTAAGTTCTCATCAACGCTTTTCCTACTCCTATAAACACTACATAATATAAAAGCAGAAATTTTAATTCTGACCCAATCCATACAAACATCTTAAAATAGCAATTGATTTGTCTAAAAAGGACTGAAGTAAAGTGATATCGATCATTGATACCAGACTTTACGACAGCCCCTATTATATCATTATTCCTTTATTGCTTCAACGTATTCTAAAATGAAATCCATCAACTATAGTTTTACACGGTATTTAATCAAATATCTTATATAAACTTCCTGACACAATCAACCTCTTTAACAAAAGATAGCTGCAGCAATACGAGGATATTTTTTACCATCTTATATGTGTACAATCTTACAGGGTACGATAGACCGGTTTAAGCGCCGGATATAATTCACGAAATACCTCATATTTCTTATTATACTTCCCTACCAAAGCCGGCTCCTGAGGAACGGTATCTGTTACACGGATTAATTTCTCTGCTGCCTCAGACACGGTCCGATATGCACCGCAGCCAACTGCCGCAAGCATTGCCGCACCATATCCGGGACCTTCCTCGCAAGCTAACTTTTCTACGGTTACATCTAAGATATTGGCGACTAACTTACACCAAAGATCACTCTTTGCACCACCGCCGATTAATCTGACGCGTTCTACTGTAACACCAAAGGAACGGGCGATTTCAACCGCATCACGAAGTGCAAAAGTAACACCCTCTAAAACCGCAAGTGTCATATCTCCTCTTGTTGTGTTCATTGACATACCGATAAATGCACCACGTGCCGATGGATCATTGTGAGGAGTTCTCTCACCCATAAGGTATGGGAGAAAGTAAACCTCATTTTCTCCTAAGCCTTTCGTTTCTTGCTGTTCCTTTACAAACTCCCTGGTTCTTAAGATATCTTCCATCCACCACTTATTTGCGGATGCTGCACAAAGCATACAGCCAAGAAAATGAAATTTACCGTTTGCATGAGCAAAGGAATGAAGTGCATTATTTTCATCCACTGCAAAATTATCCGCAGCAACAAACACCGTGCCGGAAGTTCCAAGAGATACACTGCACATACCATGTTCTATTGTTCCCGTTCCAATCGCTCCTGCAGCATTATCACCGGCTCCTGCAATAACCTTTGCATTTGTCGTAAGACCTAATTCTTTTGCAGCGGTTTCAGTAAGTGTTCCAACCACTTCGTAACTCTCATAGATGCCGGCAAGTTGATTTTTCTGTATTCCAACAATTTCAATCATCTCCTCGCTCCAGCATTTATGTTCCACATCAAATAACAGCATTCCGGATGCATCCGAAACATCTGTGCAGTGAACTCCGGTAAAACGATATGCAAGATAATCCTTTGGCAGCATAATTTTTGATATGCGATTAAAAATCTCAGGTTCATGTTTTTTAACCCACAATAATTTCGGTGCGGTGAATCCCGTTAATGCCATATTAGCTGTATAGCTGGAGATTTTTTCTCTACCAATTCTATTATTTAAGTAATCACACTCTTCTCCTGTTCTGCCATCATTCCATAGAATTGCAGGTCTAAGTACTTTATCCTGGTTATCCAGGATGACAAGTCCATGCATCTGTCCACCAAAACTGATTCCCGCAACTTCTTCTTTCTTCACATCGCTGATTAATTCCTTCATACCGGCAACACACTGACGATACCAATCTTCCGGATTTTGTTCCGACCATCCGGTTTTTGGGAAGAATAAATCATATTCCTTTGATACTATTTTAGCAATTTCACCATTTTCCTTCATCAGCACAAGCTTCACAGAAGAAGTTCCCAAATCCACACCAATATAATACATCCGCTACCTCCCATATCACTCTGTTTTATTTTACCTTAGAAATTCTCTTCACACGTACCTCATTTGTTCATCATGGAGTATTGTGCAAACGAACTTGTTCACTTTGCAATACATAACGCAAACGTTATGTATGAAAGATTTATCTTTACTTACTCTCTCATTTTTAGCTCTTTATATTGTTTATTTACTAAACAATGTAATTATGGTATAATCATATCAATATACAAAACGAGTGTCAAGAGAGATTCTTATGGTTTCCCTTGTAGAAATTGAAAAGATCCGACACGTTAAAGAAAGGACGAAAATCTATCATGGTTTTAGGTAGCAAAGAACTTATACGAGATATTAATAGTAAACTTGTGCTTGAAACAATTTTACAAAATGAGCCTATCTCCCGTGCAGCCATCTCAAAAAAATTAGGACTTACCAAAGCCACTATCTCCGCTATCGTTAGTAATTTTATAAATGATAAATTAGTAGTTGAAATAGGCAGTGATGATACAGGGCTTGGCCGTAAACCAATTCTGTTAAGTTTTCATAAAAAAGCAGGCTATGCCATTTGTGTTGATATTGAGGTTTCCAGAATCTCCTGCATGATTTCAGACCTAAAGGGAGAACAGCGCAGTGTCAAACAAATCAAAACACCTTCCGAATCAAAACTAGTTCCGGTCTTAATTGATCTCATACAATCTATGGAATCTGAATACGAAAAAACACCATATGGTCTCATTGGTATTGCCATTGGTATTCACGGTGTTGTTCATCAAAACGAAGTATTATTTGCCCCTTATTATAATCTTCATAACATTAACCTCTCTGAACAATTAGGCAGTTACTTTGGTGTTCCTGTGCTTTTAGAAAATGAAGCAAATCTTTCCGCACTCGGAGAGAAAGCATATCTTCCAGATACTTATACTTCTCTTGCAAACCTAAGCATTCACTCCGGTGTTGGTCTGGGTATCATTTTAAATAAACAATTATACACAGGGTATCGTGGAAACGCTGGCGAATTTGGTCACACCATCGTAGTAATGAATGGCCGTACCTGCCCTTGTGGAAATCAGGGATGTCTCGAACAGTATGCTTCTGAACGCGCTTTATTAAAAGAATACAAGGAAGAAGCTAATTTAGATGAGTTATTGACAGCCTATGAGAAAAAAGAGCCAAAGGCTGTTGAAGTAATGGAGCATTTTATTAATTATATGGCCGTTTGTGTAAATAATCTGCAAAATACAATCAGCCCGGAGATTATCATTATCAATAGTGCCTTTACCAATGCGTATCCGGAATTAACCGAGATGATTACTAAAAAGGTCAGTAATAAGCTGGTGGATAAGATTCCATTAATCGCTTCCACCTTAAAAGATCATTCCATACTGCTTGGTGGTATTACAGTATTGGTCAAAAATTTTCTCGGTATTAAAAATCTTAATTTAGGACCCAACAATCCTTCTTAAAATACAATTTATAGAGATTGCAGAGCAGATTCTGATAAAGGTGTTTTTGCACTGTCAATCCGATTATCGGAACATGCCTTAATTCCGAAGATTCTTCTTTATTACGTTAGCCTCACCCTCCTTTTGTACGGCTTAGGAAATTCGGTAAATCTTATTCTATAGCAATAAGACGCATAAGAAATAATAATGTAGAGTTCCATCCCTTCATGTTTTATTTCCTATACGTCTTATTTTATTATTTATCAGCTTATACTATGATAGGCTGCCTTCTAAGGCTGCTTTTGATTCGAACAATTCGGCGCGGTCACAAATATAAGGAATGGCTTGTTTATGTATTACAATATTTGCTTCCGTTGTAGTGCCTCCGTATTCCCCATCCAAGGACCAAGGCATATCACTCTCTGAAATAATCTTAACCGAATGGACACGATGATAATATATGTGCTTTCCAGTAATCACATTATGCATTAAATCATTGGCGATACCACTTAATTCGACCAGATTATGTGGTCTGCGAATCAAGATTAACTCAAATAGTCCGTCATTTAACAGTACTTGTGAACCTGTAATCCCTCGGAACCCCCCGATAGAATTTGAATTTGCCAGCATTCCATAGATAAAATCATCTTCCACCACTTCATCCTCATGTTCGATACGAAGATGGTAAACCTTAACACTGTGAAGTTTGCTGATACCACTTAAAATATATGCCATACGGCCAAGGATATTTTTAAAATTCTGCGGAGTATCATAGGAAACATCCGTAAACAGTCCAAATGCTGCTGTGTAAGTAAAATACGAATTATTTATAGAACCGACATCGCATAACATGGTAGCACCCTTCACTATAATTTCGGCTGCTTTTTCCATATCCTTTGGAATATTAAGACTATAACCGAAGTCATTTGTAGTACCGGAAGGTATGTAGCCAACCGGCATCGAACAACCAACTTCCATAAGCCCTCCTACTACCTCATTCAAGGTTCCGTCACCACCAGAGCATACAATGGCATCACATTCGTTTTTGACCGCATATTCTTTTGCTATCTCTCTGGCATCCAGCTTCTGTCTGGTAGGGTATATCACAATTTCGCAATTGGTTTTTAAAAATATTTCCAGAATCTGCGAAAGCTTCGTACGTATTCTACCTCTACCTGCATTGGGATTATAGATAAATAACATCTTTCTTCGCATTATAAACGTCAACCTCTCTACTCTTCCTGGATTAAATCAATCATGATTTGAATCAATCATTTGTTTTTCCATGGCTTTTCTTTTTCTTGTCATGATACCACCGATACGACCTGTTTCCTTTGCAGATAAAGAACCCCAACCCTCACGCAGTACTTTCTCAAAAAGACCTAGTTCTTTTGCAATCTCGTACTTCATCATATCTTCCGGCTTAACTTTTGACAGATCAATCGGCTTTCTTGTTTTTCCCATATGATATACTCCTTATTGTGTTGCAATAAGTGAAAAATGTCAATCCCTAAATGGTTTCACTTTCCTCCTATCACTAATTATTTTTCATTTATAATTATTCTTTTGGAGTATATCCATTTTACCTTGTCATAAACACATTAATCGCTTTTTCTTATGTGACTGCTGCTATAGCACTTTGATCTCCTTCCCCAGAGAAAAGGAATAGATTATCTTTTCCTTTACTGTTTTATTAAGCAATTGGTTCAGTGCCCTCTCATAATAGTTTATTTGTTCCTGATACCTCCTTATAAGCCCTTCCTCATCCAAAGTTCCTACGGAATCTGTTTTATAATCAACTAAAACAATTCCATCCTCTTCTTCAAAATAAACATCAATAATACCTTGTATTAAAACGAAATCACTGCTTTCATATTCACACCCGCCTGCGGCTCTGCCGCACTCGAAATCAATCGTTGAAAGCACTTCTCTTTCAACCTTATACGCCTTATCCTCTTTAACGGCCTCAAAATCATCGCTTAAAAGTGCTTTACCTTCAACATTCGCCTTAATCTCTCTTGCCGGAATACCGATTACAAAAGGTTGCTCCCGGTATAAGCTTCCTTTCCTTGAGGCATTCTGCATACGCAAAAAAAGATTGGATTGAAAAAAAACAGAAAGCTGCTCAAAGTGAATACCTGCTAAATTTGTGATAGCTTCCTTCGGTATAAGTCCGCGATTAGCTAGTGCTCCAGCAAATTCTATTAATTCCGTTTTTGTTTTACTCTCCGAAAAATCAACTAGTTCCAGAATTTTATGAAACAGATTCCCCCGCTCGATACCCTTTAGTTCTTTTTCTCCTGTTAAAAACTTAGGGCTAGCAGGCTCCGTTAACAATTCACGTTCCCCTTTCTTCTGAGAGAATGTCTCCGTCAATTCTTCATCGATTTGCTGGCTTAGTTTCTTTAACTCACTTACCGTTGTTTTTATCGGTAACATTGCCTCTTTTTCATACGGATATCCGAAAGATAGCTTTGGTAAAAGGTTTTTTCCAGGCTGTTCGCCATCTGATTCCTCTTCGAAACCTTGCAGGAAATTATATGGATCTAATTCCACTCGCTTCATTATAAGATCCGTCTGTTTTTCATATTCCTCCGCCAGTAGGTCCCCCGGTGTGAGTGTGATGACACGAATTCTGGAATCATAAAGTGCTGCAGGACCAACAAACGAAAAATAATCTTTTGCCATCGCCAATGTTTGAAACCGCAATGGAGTTATACCAGATGTGGAATCCTGTCTCCATCTCTCAAACAAATCATTCGCATGATTGGTACTGCCGACCATGATTAATTTTTCTTTTGCTCTCGTTAGCGCAACATATAAGACCCTTAATTCTTCCCCTAGATTATCCAGCATAATATTCTTTTTAATTACCTGCTTTAACAGTGTCGGGCATTTGGTCCTAAGCTCATAATCGATGCATTCCGGTCCAATTCCATAGTCGGCATGAAGTACAATTTTCTCTCTGGCATCCATTGTATTAAACTGTTTCCCCATTCCCGCAAGGATTACTATTGGAAACTCCAAGCCTTTGCTTTTGTGGATGCTCATGATGCGTACCGCATTGTCATGTTCAGACAGTCCTCCGGCTTCACCATAATCAATTTCAAATTTCAATAGTCTTTCAATATAGCGGATAAATTGAAACAACCCGTGGTAACTGCTTTTTTCAAAGGATAGCGCATGCTGAACCAGCAGGTTTAGGTTATTTCTTCGCTGCTCTCCTCCCGGCATAGCATAGACAAAAAGATCATATCCCGTCTCTTTAAATAATTCTAAGATAATCTCATGTACCGGAAGGTATACCGCCTTTTCTCTTAATTTATCAAAACCAGCAAAAAATTTCTCTAACTTCCCCCCGGCTTCTGCAAAGTCTTGATTGATAGAGTCTTCTTGTGTTACCGAATAGTCAAAAGCGCATTCTCTTGCAGCATCGTAAATAGACAGCTTCTTTGCTCCCTTGACCGGCTTCACTCTAAGAAGTGACAATTGTTCTGCACTTAGGCCTACAATCGGGGAATAAAGAATTGCAGTTAGCGGAATATCCTGTCTTGGATTATCCAGTATTCTTAGATAGTTTAAAACCGTTTTTACTTCCAGGGTCTGAAAATATCCTGTCTGAGTATCGGAATAAGCCGGTATCCCTTCCTGTTTTAAAACTTCAGTAAAGGTCTCCGACCAGCCGGCCATCGTACGCAATAAAATTACAATATCACGGTAATTACAAGGTTTTAATACCTGTTCCTCTCCGTCTCTTTTCGTTACTAAAAAGCCTCTCTCCTCATGTACCAATTGCTTGATGCGCATAGCAACTGCTTTCGCTTCTAATTCTCGTTTGCTAAGTTCTGCCGCATCCTCTTCCAGTGACATTACATCAAACCTGTCCCGGCCATGATATAGCATACTGTCCGGTATCGCTTCCTCTTCTTCCTTTTGATTCAAAATGATTAGCTCCGTCTTTGTATCTGAGGATATTAGGGAAGTATTCCCGGCATCCATTTCTATCTTTGGGAACTCAGCGCCTGGATAAAGAGCTACCTCCTTGGTATATTCAATTCCTCCCATCGCCTTTGTCATAATCTTTTCAAAGACGCCATTAATGCTATCAAGAACCTCTGCCCTGCTTCGAAAGTTTTTACTTAAATCAATACGGCGATATAGTCCTTCTTCTACAGAGTATTCCTCGTATTTCTGCATAAACAGCTCCGGCCTTGCCATACGGAATTTATAAATACTCTGCTTCACATCACCCACCATGAAAACATTCGGACGCCCCATAGAAATCCTAGAGATGCTGCTTAAGATATACTCCTGTACATAATTACTATCCTGGTATTCATCAATCATGATCTCTTCAAATTGTTCGCTCATCTCTCTGGCAACCTTGGTTGGAACCAGTTTCCCATCCTCTTTTGCAGCCAGAATGTTAAGAGCAAAATGCTCAATATCGGAAAAGTCCACAAGATTATTTTCTTCCTTTAAGTCTTCAAGACGCTTTAGAAATTCATGAGTAAGTGATAATAATACCAGCATAGGCCTGCGGACTTTTTTCATATCAGAAAGCATGTCTTCCATTGGTTGAAAAAAGAAATCCTCAGACAAATCTGAAATTACCTTCTTATAGCTCTGCCGGAGGGCTTTCACTTCTTCTTTTCTATCTTCCGTTGTCTCCGGACATTTCTTCGTAGATAACCTTACAAATGTAACTTTAACAAATTTCTCCCAATACGCTTCATAGGAATAAAGTGCCCCCGGTTTAGTGATAAGAAGGCTCTCTATCATTTCCTTGTCTGATAATAAGGCGTCCAGATAAGGCTTTGGTCCATCGGGGAGGTTTGCAATCTCGATTGCTCTTGCACACAAATCAGAAGCTTCTTGAAGTAACGCCCTAGCATATTGTAAGAGTTGTTTCATCCAATTTGTTTGATTGATATCCTCTGCTGTCTCAACTATAAAATCTTTCTCTCTCTCCTCCAGCCATTCCCGTGGATAAGGATAACTCTGAGAGAACTGATACAGCTTTAATATAAAGTTCTCAATCGGTTCATCGGATTTCGAAGCAGAATAACATTCGACAAATTCAAGGAAATCCTCCGCGCCTTCCTCATACTTATCCTCTAATAGAGCAGACAGGACATCTGCTTTTAATAAAGTTAATTCTGCTTCGTCTGCAATACGAAACGAAGGGTCCAGGTCAATGGTATGAAAATGATTTCGAATTACCGATAAGCAAAAACTATCAATCGTTGTAATTTGAGCATTATATAGAAGCGTCAGCTGCTTTTGCAGATGAACGTTATCCGGCTGCTCCAATACCTTCTTTTCAATTGCAGCACCGATACGTTCCCTCATCTCTCCGGCTGCTGCCTTGGTAAAGGTAACAATAAGCAGCCGGTCGATATTAAGCGGAGAGTTTTCAGACGTAATCCGATTGATAATTCTCTCTACCAGCACAGCGGTTTTTCCTGAACCTGCGGCTGCAGAAACTAAGAGATTACAGTCTCTGATATCAATTACCTTCTGTTGCTGTGGTGTCCAACTCGTCTTTACCAAAAAACTCATCCTCCTCTTTGATTAGGTTCCAAACTTCATCTTTATTTAAAGTTCTCAAATTACGGTACATAAAGCCATCTACTTTACAGTCAAATCCGCAAACAGACTGGAAAGAGCAATACGCACAAGCATTTCGATTCTTTAATTTATAAGGGTTATGTCTTACTTTTCCCTCCATGATCTGCTCACTGAATTGATGCATCAACTCTTTTGTATAGTCCATCAACGCAATCAGATCTTCTTCTTTTGCTACGGAGGATCTTTTCGTAAAGGTTCCATCTTTTCCGGTCTCTACCGGGATTACGGATGACTTTATCGAAGGTGCCAGTTCCCCCTCCTCCCCCCTAAAGTTAATATCAAGAAGTGGTACCACAGCCTTAGAAGCATTCACAAGACCATTCATCGATAGCTTTTTCTCAATATCCTTTTCCACGGAGTTTGATTTTGTAACAATCGGATCATCCAAATTATAATAAAATACTCCCGCAGGATGTATCTCGTGATTTGGATATTGCTCCTTCATAAGTTCCATTGCCGCACTTAAATAGACACCTAACTGTAATTGTAACCCGTAATATAAACTCATCAGATCAAAAGAGGTACTGCCCGACTTATAGTCAATAACCTTTACATAAAGCTTGCCATTTTGTTCATATAAATCTACACGGTCAATACGCCCTCTTAAATTGAGATATCGATCCGCATGGGAGAAATATTGTTCATATCTTCCGGGTTCAAATACTCCCTGTTTTAACTGCTGCGTTAAGGTTTTTGTTGTCCTTTGTAATATTCTCTCGACTCTGGTTGCTAAATAAGCACTTCGTTTCGAGCTTTCCAGTATTCCATTACCGAAATCCTCTACTGCCTCTCTTACACAGCGCTTTCCAAGCTGAATTCTAGTATCCTCCGGCAGTTCATGCCATGCGATGCCTAACTCATGCAATGCCTCCCCAAACCGCTCCAATGCTTCATGAAACAAGCTTCCAATATCCGGCATCGAAATCTTATATTCCTGACGCTCCTCTAGACTTAATCCATACTGAAGAAAATGTGCAAAAGCACAGGCTGCATATTTTTCCATGCGGGTTACGCTGCCAAGTAAAGTCTCCCCGTAGAGCTTTCTTGCTACTTCTTTGGTTAAACCCTGCTCATAGTTTTGATAAAATACTCCCTGCAGCACTCTATCTAAGGAAATCCTGCCTTTGATTTGTCCACTGGCATACAGATAATATACTTCCTTCCAAAGTTTCGGTTGTTCTCCTTCATAATCACGGAGAACAGAAATCAGATAACTTAATCCCCGGTCTGTAGAAAGCAGCTCATCTTCCCTTGACTTTCTATCTGCATCATAAATTTTAAGCATTGGAAATATCTTATTTATCTTTCCAAGCAAATAAGAAGCACGAATTGATTTCCCGGAAACATCTAATTTACTGTAATAAAGATACAGCTTATTCTGCGGTTTTGTTAAGTTAAGATAGAGATAAAACTCAGTAAGATAAGCAGTCTGACGTTTTGTAGGCGATAATTCTATTTCGTGATCTGCAAATAACTGCCGTTCCGCATCGGATAGAATGCCTCCGCCAGGATTTACTTTTGGCACGATTCCATCATTCACCCCTAAGAAAAATAACGCTTTAATATCCTTTAATCTGGTGCGTTCGATATCACCAACAAGGATTTGATCAATGCTTGGCGGTATTAGGCCAACTTTCGCCTCACGAAACCCCGTATCCAGAATATCTCTAAATTCCTTTAATGGTAATATATCCTCTCCAAGCAGTTCTACCATGCGGTCAAAAATTTCAAGAACCATACGATAGATTTGCTCATACTCTTTTGCTCTTAACTTATCTTCCTTCTCCCCATGCTCTTTAAATCTTGTAACAAACTTATTTATTTTTTCTTCGATATGATAAGCACATAATAAGTTATAAAGAGAGAGGATACATTCCCTCACCGAGGAACTCTTTTTCGTTAAAGTCTCGTGAAGCGGTGCAAACTCCTTTAATATGCTGTCCCTAACATAGTTGATTTTCTCTAAATCAACTTCATAATCGGTTCGATACTTCCTCTGCCACTCATGTTCATAGCGGTACTTTCCTCGAATCCCAAATGCAATCACATAGTTTTCAAAAAGATCGAGCTCTTCCATCGTAAAATCTGTTAAACCACATTTTAAAAAACGAAAAATTGCTTCATAGTCAAAATTGTGAGCCACCACATCAAGTGCGGAACGTAAAAACTCCACGACAGGATTTGCAAGAATATTCTTCTTATGATCCACAAAACACGGAATCCCAGCCAGCTCTAACTCTCTTTTCACAATATCACCGTAAACCTCCATTGCACCTGAGACAATAGCAATATCTTTATAACGGTACTGTTCCTCTCTGAGTAATCTTATAATCTCTATTACTGCGTGGCGTGCCTCTGCAATGGGGTCGTTTGCTGCTGTTATTGAAATATCCCCTTGTTCCTCGGTAAATGGCTTATAAGGATACCGAAAGATACTTTTTTCCAATGCCGAAAGTGCCCTGCTGTTATGAAAACGATAAGAAAATCCACCATTTTCCGACACAACCAGAATCGGAGGTTTTATCGTGGTCCTTTCCGCAATTGCAAGGTTTGTAAGCTTTTCCATCATCTTACCGCTAAGGTAGAATAACTGATGCTCCTCCTGTCTTCGATGAATCTGACTTTCTTCCATTGTTATTGTGATTGTGATCGACTTAGCCTTTTTCATTAAGTGGGAAAGCAATTTATATTGGGACGGAGTAAAGCCGGTAAAGCCATCCAAACAAATATGGCTGTCATTTACAAAAGAGGATTCTTCAATAACATCACAAAGCAGGTCTAAGATTTCTTCAGAGTTAATATACTTGTCCTGCAGAAATTCTTCATATGCCTGATAGATTGTCATAATATCCGTTAACTTATGATTAAGAAGTGGCTTTCCTTTGGCTAGCTCCTTCATCTTTTGTAACTCTTGCGTATGAATACTATACTGAGCCAGTTCTGAGATAATAGATTTCATTTCTTCTATAAAGCCCTGCTTCTTTACATTAGAACCGAATAAAATCAAATCCTTTCGTTTCTCTATCATCACTTTCTTAACAATCATACTCTTCCCGGTATCTTCAAGAACGAGACGGTCATTCCCGCCGGTTTCCTCAAAAACACGATATGCCAAACGAAGGAAGCTAAGAATATCAATGTTATGAATTCCTTTCTTGGGATGCATGGTTACCAAATCTCTTTGAGTTTGAAGCGTGAATTGTTCCGGCACTAAAATTAGAAACTTACCCTTAGGCTCATTTAGTGAACTCTCAATGACTCTTTGATATAGTTGATACGACTTTCCGGCTCCGGAGCCCCCTATTACGAATTGCAATGACATTCCATCTTCTCCCTTCCTCTTATAATTAATGTATTAAAATTTTGCATAACATTCTCCCTTGGATTCTCTATTTTATCTTATCATATTTTTATGGTTCGATTAATAAACTGTATAAAGCATAATTGGGAGGAAAAACAGATGTCAAATACAAAAATAGTTGTAATTAAACTGAAACAGATTATATATGGAGTAATTTTTGCAGTCTTAGGCGTTATTTTACTCGTATTGCTTCTGACTTTGTTTAAATCCGGCAAGAAGAATTCCGGGACGAACGATGATACCGCAAAGTATAAACCTGGTGTTTATACCTCAGTAGTTGCCCTAAATGACAATATACTCAATCTGGAAGTCGTTGTCGATAAAAACCACATCAACTCGGTTCAGTTAATTAACCTGGATGAAGCAGTTACAACCCTGTACCCATTAGTAGAGCCGTCCATCATTTCTATTGCTGAACAGCTATGTAATGATGTCGATATTGCCTCTATTCAAATCTCCGAGGATAGCAAATACACACAGACTCTCCTATTAGATGCTATAGAGCAAACTCTGGAAAAGGCGCTTATCACACCAGTAAATCAACAAGCGGAAACGAAATAGCTTCCTTATCGTGCATAAATACATATGTGAGTACTTATCCTGACTTTCTTTCCCCAAAATCGGGTTGTTGCAAATATTTGCAGCAACCCGATTTCCGTTCCTTATTTATTCTATTTTGCTTTATTACGGTACTTCCGTATTACTTTATTTCTTTCACTTATCCTCTCTTGTGATAATTATCTTGAAATTCCCTCTAAATCTTTCATCCACAAGGAAACCGATGCATCACTTGGCATACGAAGATCTCCGCGAGGAGAAACTGCGACAGAACCAACCTTCGGTCCGTCCGGCAGGCAAGAACGTTTATACTGCTGCTGAAAATATCTTCGGTAGAATACCGTAAGCCAACGATAAATTGTCTCCTTTGAATAGTCTCCCCCAAATGCATAAACGGCAAGACGGTATATTTTTGATGGAGAAAATCCAAATCTTAATACATAATACAGGAAAAAATCATGTAACTCGTATGGTCCCACCACATCCTCAGTTTTCTGAGCAATCTCTCCATCTTTGGGCGGAAGAAGCTCAGGGCTTACCGGAGTATCTAAAACATCCGCCAATACCTTTTTAAGGGTATCACTCTTTGCTTCTGCTGCAAAATATGCTACAAGATAACGTACCAGCGTCTTCGGAACGGATGCATTAACACCGTACATCGACATATGATCCCCATTGTAGGTTGCCCAGCCTAAGGCAAGTTCCGACATATCTCCGGTTCCAACAACGAAACCATTTACTTGATTTGCAATGTCCATTAAAATTTGAGTACGCTCTCTTGCTTGTCCATTCTCAAACGTTAAATCATGATTTTTCATGTCATGCCCGATATCTCTAAAATGAAGTTCTACCGCCTCATTAATTCTTATTTCACGTAATGTAACAGACAACTCCTTTACCAGCAGTATGGCATTTTGATAAGTTCGGTCTGTTGTTCCAAAACAAGGCATCGTAACCGCTACGATTCCTTTAGGATCAAGCCCTAACATATCAAAAGCCTTTTTCGTCACCAAAAGTGCCAAGGTCGAATCAAGACCACCGGAAATACCAAGCACAACCGATTTAGCTCCAATATGCTGGATACGCTTTTTTAGCCCTAATGCTTGTATATGAATAATTTCATTACAACGTTTTTCCCGCTCTTCCTGATTGGATGGGACAAATGGTGCTTTATCAATAAAGCGTGTCAAATGCAGCTCGGTATCATAAGCAGCATTATTCTCAGCAGGGATCTCACCATACTCTAAATAAGTATACTCTTTCTTCTCTTCCACAAGATAGGTTGAGATTCTCCTACGCTCCGAGATTAGTTTTTCAAGATCAACTTCCGAAACGATAACTCCATTTACAAAACGCTCTGACTCCGCAATTACGGTTCCATTTTCTGCTATCATATTATGCCCTGAGAATACCAAATCTGTTGTAGATTCTCCTTCTCCGGCACTTGCGTAAAGATAACCGCATACCAAACGTGCAGATTGGTTACTTACCAATGTTTTTCGATAAATATCTTTTCCGGTAGTTTCATTGCCAGCGGAAAGATTTAAAATAACAGTCGCACCGGCCTCACATAATCCGCCGCTTGGTGGCTGCGGCACCCATAAATCTTCACAAATTTCAATTCCAACTTTTAGATAAGGAATCTCTCTATGACAAAAGATTAGATTACTGCCAAACGGTACTTTTTTATTATGAATGGTGACATACTCTACAATATCATTCCCTTTTCTAAAATGACGTGCTTCATAAAATTCAGAATAGTTTGGAATATTTCTTTTTGGTACCATACCAAGCAATTCCCCTTGATAGAGTACTGCTGCAGTATTAAATAAATTACCATCCTTTAAAAAAGGTAAACCAACAGCGATTAGTGCATCGATACTCCTGCTATAATCAGTTAGTTTCGATAATCCCTCCAAAGCACCTTTCAGCAAGGTATTTTGTAAAAACAGATCCTGGCAGGTATATCCGGTAATACAAAGCTCCGGGCATACAATTACGTTTGCTTCCTTTTGCCTCGCTTCTTCTATACGATGAATTATTTCATTTACGTTATATTCACAATCAGCAACCTTAATATTTGGTGTTATAGCCGCTACTTTTACGAATCCATGCCTCATTGTCTCTGTCCTTTCTTAATCCAAAGCTACATTACGTTTCCCATAGTCTTATGTAAAAACTTAAGTGTTATTATACCACATTCACTTTTGTTTATCTATTTATTTTACGCAAAACCCCATTTCCTCCATACAAATCCAGCTATAATAATTTTAGAATAAAGGAAGGATAGCTTAACCGTTTACCGGCAGTAATGTGAAATGGCATATCTTATTAAGAAGAAACCTATAACTAAGATTTACAAAAGGGCAAGGTGCTATTATAATACAGTCATCATCTATCAATAATTTTTTTAGGTCAATGTTCTTTTAAGAAATCAATGTTAGATTTATCTGATACAAACTGGAGGATTGCCTATGCCGGACTTAATAAAGAATGATAATCACAATGAATTCAATAATATTTTAACTGAACTCTTAACTGCTTGTACCTTATGTCCAAGAGAATGTAAGGTAAATCGCTTCCATAAAACCGGTTACTGCGGAATGCCGGCAGCCGTCTATGTTGCAAGAGCCGCACTTCACCTTTGGGAAGAACCGTGTATTACAGGTGCTAAAGGTTCTGGTACTGTATTTTTTACCGGCTGTACGCTGCGCTGCGTTTTTTGCCAAAACCATAACATTGCAAATGGTTCTATCGGAAAAGAAATTACGACCGAGCATCTTTCGGAGATACTTTTATCCCTGCAAGAAAAAGGAGCTGCTAATATTAACCTTGTTACTCCGACTCACTATGTACCCCAGATTATCTATGCCCTGACGCTTGCAAAGAAAAATGGTCTTACTATTCCCGTCGTTTATAATACCAGCGGATATGAAAAAGTTTCCACTCTTAAGTTATTGGATGGACTCGTTGATGTCTACCTTCCTGATTTTAAATATATGGAGGAAAACCTGGGGCTTCGCTACTCGAATGCAAAAGACTATCCCGGCATTGCAAAGGAGGCAATCAAAGAAATGATACGCCAGGTAGGTACGCCTGTTTTTGAACAGGATAGGATAAAGCGGGGTGTCATCCTCAGACATTTAGTACTTCCGGGGCACCGCACAGATTCCAAAAACATACTAAAGTTTCTTTATGAAACTTACCATGATAGCATTTATGTTAGTATAATGAATCAATTTACACCACTTGCGGGTTTAACAAATTATCCGGAGATTAACCGCAAAGTAACCAAAAGAGAATACAATGATGTGGTTGACTTTGCTATTGAGCTTGGAATAACAAAGGCATATATTCAAGAAGGCCATACTGCAAGTGAAAGTTTTATTCCTGAGTTTACTCTTGAAGGGATATAAAATACAAAAAAGTGCATTTTGTAAACTTCACCATATTATAAAAAAAGACAGCGTGTGCTGTCTTAAAAAATCCCATTTAGTAACTCCCAAAATGCCGGTTCTTGTATTTTGACTCCTAGCGAAGCTAGGTGGGTAACCGCAAGTAAGTTTCTGTCTTCCACTGCAAACGGAGGCTTGACATCGGCTTACCAATATAGGAATCCCGTTTAAAGTATTGTAGGTTCAAAATAGCAAGAGTATCGAGCACCCCAGGTAGTTAACTTGGTATTATTATATCCCAATCTTTTGACTTTTTCAAGTATTATAAGAATGTAATTATTGGTTTCCAGTATTTATTACATTATATGTCGAATTTTCACTTTTGTTCCAATTCTTCTTCTGTTATATAATCAAATGAGAATACAAATTCTGTACCAACTGAGAAGGTACTGAATACTTCAATTGTTCCGCCATGTTTCAAAGCAATTTGGCGTGCAATAGCAAGACCAAGACCAGAGCCTTTTGCATTTTGCCGTAGTTTCGATTTGTAGAATTTATCAAATATACTAGACAATTCCTCCTCGGCAATACCAACTCCTTCATCTTGAATCGAAATACGAAGTTTTTCTCCTCTGGTAATCGAGATATAGATAGTTGAGTCTTCTCTCGAGAATTTTATTGCATTATCACAGATCACTAAAAACATCTGCCGCAAACGGTCATAATCTCCATACATCAATTGTATGTTATGATCATTTTCTAAGCAAACACTGATCCGTTTTTCCGTACCCATGGTTCGAACTGTTTTTAAGATATCCTCAAATACTTGAGTTAGATTTACGGGTTCCTTCTCAATTACAAAATCAGGATTTTGCATTTTTGCTAAGATTAACAGATCTCCAACCAAGCGTTCCATGCTTTTGCATTCTAACAACATCTTCTCATAATATTGCTGCTTCGTGGATTCCTCTTCAATAACTCCGTCAACTAAGCTCTCCGTATATGCACGAACAACAGTTATTGGTGTTCTAAGCTCATGTGAAACATTAGCAAAAAAGTCCATCCGCATTTGATCAAGGTTCTTTCGTATTACCTCATTCTCCATTAACTTATCCGTTAGAAAATCAATAGTTCTAGCCAAATCACCAATTTCATCTTTCCGGTCTATGTCCGTTTTAGATTCATATTTTTTCTCCGCCAGCAGTAAAGCCGTTTGACGCATCTTAGTAATTGGTCTTACAAGCTGCCTTGCAAAAACGATTGCAAAAATAAAAGATACAATTAAAGCAACAATCGTACTTAAATAAACCATGGATTTGGTATCGCGGATCGCTTCTGTCTGTCTTTCCACTCTTGCATTCAATAAAATTGCCCCGCATACCTCACCATTTGCTCCTCTTACGGGAACTCCAACGGAAATCATATCAAAACCATGTGTCTTACTATAACTGGACCGATACGTATCTTCTCCTGCAAATGCACCAAGGTAAACTTCTTGATATTCTTTTGATACAGCCTGTAAATCCATCGTAGTAATTCTGCTGCTCATAGGTGCGCCGGCATTAGGGTTCGAAACAACCCAAACGTCTTCCGCAACAATACCAACTTCAAGAAGCACTTCAATATAAGATAAACTATTTTCATAGTCTTCGTCAATTATAAATTCGTTATACCGCTTTGCAACAGCCTTCGCCTGACTAAATAATTGCTGCCTTGTATTATTTATCGTTGCTTTTTCACTTAGCTGTAGAAATACACCACCCAGTACGAGCGCAAATAACAAAACCATAAGAGCATAATTTACGTATACTTTAAAAAAGAGCCGATTATATAATCTACTCTTTTTTTTTATTTTATCCTGAACACCTTCTGCTGATTCTTCTATTCCCTTATGAATCAAATCTAAATTTTTCTCATTCATCGCACATCTTCATCAACCTCAAATTTATATCCAACACCCCATATAGTTTTGATAGACCAATTCGGATGATCTATCGCATCAAGTTTTGCCCGCAAGCGCTTTATATGGGAATCTACCGTACGGCTGTCACCAAAATAGTCAAAGCCCCACAGACTGTCAAGAAGATTATCTCTCGTAAAAACTTTATTTGGATTA
The DNA here is from genome assembly GCA_023457255.1 of Bacillota bacterium. Classification (GTDB taxonomy): domain Bacteria; phylum Bacillota; class Clostridia; order Lachnospirales; family Lachnospiraceae; genus Lachnoclostridium. The sequence continues at coordinate 30,573 of JAEWMB010000045.1, forward strand.
CTAGCCAAAGTCCACATGGTTTCGATTTCCTTTTTTGTGAGGGAAACCTTAGTGCCACCGATATGTAACGTATATTCCTCCAAATTAATCTCTAAGTTTTCAATGGATAATACATTTTCAGAATTATGTTCTTTATCCTTCTTGGTCATACGCCTTAATACAGCCCTGATACGGGCCATGACTTCACTGGGGCTAAAAGGTTTCACAATATAATCATCCGCACCAATGTCCAGTCCCATAATTTTTTCAAAATCTTCTCCCCGTGCTGTAATTAATATAACGGGTACATCCGATTTCGCTCTGATTTTTCGGCAGACCTCATAACCATCTTCTTTTGGCATCATAACATCTAATAATACAACGGCTGGGTTGTATTGTCGAAACATTCGGATTGCTTCTTCCCCATCGGCAGCAACCACCGGAATTAAATCTTCCTTTTTCGCATAAGCTGCCAGTACATCTGTAATATCTGGATTATCGTCTGCAATTAGAATATGTTGCACTTAAGCCACCTCCATCTCAACATCACAACTTTATCTTATGAATAATTGTATTAAATGATACAAATACTAAGGGCAAAATAAAAATTATATAAGAGCATCACCCTATATTGTATTTTATTACATAATAACCCAAGTATATCTACATTATATTGAATAAAGTCACATAAGACAAGAGTTTTTTTGAAATAAAATCTTAATATTTTAACACAGATTCTTAAGATTTTTTAACGTTCTGCCATTATTCTGACAAAATATCCATTTATACTAATCTTGGATGTGACGCAAAGAAAAATAGTAAGGAGGACTATGTTATGACCTATAGCAAACTTAAAAAGTGCATATTTGTCCTTAGTTTCCTGCTTATCTTTGTATTATTTTTGCCTTTTACAGGGAAAGGATTGGAAGCTTTTGCAAAGACTAGTACAGATGATGCTTCTGCCTCAAAGGAAATCCAAGCCGAAATCAAATTGAATGTAAAAAGCAAAGATTTAGTGAAAGGTAAGACCTATTCATTAAAAGTATACAATGTTACAGAAACTCAAACCGTTACTTATAAATCCAGTGATACCAACATCGTCACTGTAGATGATAAGGGCGAAATTACTGGCGTAGAGATTGGAACCGCAGCAGTAACCGTTACTGTAAAAGAAGGTAATAAGACAACTGGAACCTTACAATGTGATATCAATGTTGGTGTACCGGCAATTAGTATTCGCTTTACCAAAACCGAACTAAAACTCGCTCTAGGACAGAAAACTACATTGAAGTATATCATTGCTCCGTATAATACAGTAGAAACCGCAAGATTTTCCTCCATAGATTCTTCCATCGTATCAATCAGCAGCGGCGGCAGAGCAACTGCAAAAGGAATTGGAGTCACTACTGTTTATGCAATTGTTGATAATGGAATAACAAAATGTACCATTACAGTGGTAGAAAAAGATGACTCTATTCAATTAGAAGACGGGGATGAGTATACAGAACCAGGCAAATCTCCGGAAGCAACAATAAGCCCAACAGCAAAAACTTCTACTATGTCATCCGGTTCAACAAAATAATAGAAAAGACCATCTTACGATGGTCTTTTTTTTTCAATAATTTTTACTTTTTTGAGAATACTATCGGAAAGGAACTCAACAAGAAAAAGTACAAAGCACAATCTTCTTCTTGCCATGAATAAAATTTCGGAGGTCTTTATGATATTTTCCTCAAGCATTTTTCTTCTCGTATTTTTACCACTTGTATTGATTATATATTACACCCTTTCTTCGAGGCGGCTGGCACAGAATATTTTTTTATTTTTAGCAAGCCTTCTTTTCTATGCCTGGGGCGAGCCAAGGTTTGTTATCATTATGCTTCTCTCCATCCTGGTTAACTATGCAATCGGCCTTAATATTGATTTACACCGCAGTAATATGGTAATCAGCAAAATTCTGCTCACAATTACGGTACTATATAATCTTAGCATAATTTTTATCTACAAATACCTGACATTTACCGTTACTAATATAAATAATATGTTTACCCTGCAGATTCCTGTACCCAACATAGTACTGCCAATTGGTATATCATTCTTCACCTTTCAAGCGATTTCTTATGTCATCGATGTATACCGGGGGCAAGGAGAGGTTCAAACAAACCCCTTAAATGTTGGCCTGTATATTGCCTTATTCCCACAACTAGTTGCCGGCCCTATCGTTCGCTATGAAACGATTGCAGAGCAAATCAATCATAGGAAAACAAATCTGGCAGACTTTTCGGAAGGATGTGTACGTTTTATCATCGGTCTTTCTAAAAAAGTGCTATTATCAAATAATTTCGCTATTATAGCTGATAAGGCCTTTACACTGCCAAACAATCAATTGTCCGCCGCATTTGCATGGCTAGGGGCTATTTCCTACTCCTTTCAAATCCTTTTTGATTTTTCCGGATATTCGGACATGGCAATTGGACTTGGAAAAATGTTTGGGTTCCATTTTGATGAGAACTTTAATTATCCTTATATCTCCGCTTCCATTTCGGAATTTTGGAGAAGATGGCACATCTCACTTGGCAGTTGGTTTCGTGACTATGTCTATTTTCCACTAGGTGGAAGCCGGGTGGATACCAAACTGAAACTGATACGCAACCTATTAATTGTTTGGGTTTTGACCGGTGTTTGGCATGGAGCAAACTGGACCTTTATAGTATGGGGATTTTTATATTTTATTTTAATAACCTTCGAAAAGTTAACCCGTTTTGAAAGAACCTCTGGCTTTCGAGTCTTAAGACACGTTTATACATTATTGTTTGTCTGTATTGGCTGGGTATTCTTTCGCTCTATTGATTTATCAGCCGCATTTTCCTACCTTGGCTCCATGTTTGGTGTGAATGGCTTTTCCTCAGATTCCTTAGCAAGATTTTATTTTTCAGATAATATTATCTTTATAATCCTTGCAATCCTTTGTTCCATGCCGCTTCTGCCATACTGGAAGAAACGTTTAAAATATCATGACTTAAAAATAAGCTATATCCTTACTCCTGTTTTTTATATTCTCCTCTTTTTTGTATCACTCACTTATATCATAAAGGGAGCATATAATCCTTTTATTTACTTTAACTTTTAGGTTTATGAGTATGAGCTCATTGTTGTAACATGCTGAGATTCCTTATTATCAGAAGAACCATTGTCCCTCTTTGTTACTTAATTTATCACAAATCAAGCTCATCTCCGAAATGTTTAATGGAATGGAAGCAGGAACCTCCTGATTTATCTGCGTGCTTGGGCACGCAGATGGGAGTGAAAAACATTGATTTATATGCGTCCGGAGTACGCAGATGGGAGTGAAACATGGATCATGAAAAAAATCCTTTGCACATTGGAAACCTGATTACCGCAATCATTTTTATTGCAATTATTATGATTTATTTTTTCAGCTTATGGGCAGACTCTCCCAAAATAATGAAAGATATTAAGAGTTCCGTAAGGAATTCCCTGGCGGCAAAGGCTGCACCGGATATTGAGAATGAAGAGATTATTGAGGAGGAAATGGAACAAGCTTTAATCCCTTCCAAGAGTTCTATTTCAGATAAGCTGGAAATCGTCTTTTCAAAGACGGAAACTGTTATCAATGATTCGATTCCCGGCAGGCTATCCTTGATTGACTGGAACGGATTGGCCCAGAGGCTTTTACAGAAACGAATGATTCCGGAGCCAAACGATAACAATACAGTGTACAAAATGAATAATGGTCAGTTGACCTATACTTATCCCGATATCGGAGTCCGAATTGCTCATAAAAATTTTACCGTACTAAATAAGTATCTTAAATCCGTCGGAACAGAATTTTTATATATACAAGCACCATATAAAGTTAATTATGAAAAGAATACATTGCCTTATGGCTTAGAAGATTATCCAAACAAAAATGCTGATAAATTGTTGGAGGGCCTTTTAAAACTTAATATAGATTACATCGATTTTCGCGAAGTCCTTTCTAAGAACTTTTTGGATTATTCGAGTCACTTTTATAATACCGATCATCATTGGACAACGGAAACTGCTTTTTTTGCTTACCAGTATCTCCTGGATTACATGGAAAAAAACTATGGTTTCCAATACAGCAAACAAACCTATAACGAAGCAAATTATAATCAGGTCACCTTAAAACAATCCTTCATAGGTTCTTTAGCCAATCGTGTAGGTAAGTGGTATGCAGGCATAGATGACTTTACTTTTATTTATCCAAAATTCAAGACAGAGCTAACTTATATGAAATATGATGCAAAAGGGTCTCTTTATCTGGTTCGAAACGGTACCTTTGAAGAGTCCGTATTCTATCCCGAACGTATGGAGAATCCCGATACACCTCTTGCTTATCGGGATAACTGCTATCTTGGCGGTAATCCTTACCTTGGACGAATTATAAATCATAAGGTGCACAAAGGTAAGGTTTTATTTGTTCAGGATTCTTATGGCAAACCGATAGCTTCTTTCATGGCACTAAACTTTCATGAAGTCGACATCATTGACTTACGGTACTTTACAGCAAATTATTTAATGGACTTTATAAAAGAGGAAACTATTCCTTATGATTACGTTATAATTTTATATAACCCCTCTGCATTAAAGCGTTCCACTTATTATAGGCAATTTCGTTTCTATGATTATGAATAGTAAAAATAATTTAAATCAAGAAATTGGAATTCTTGCTTTTATAAGATTTAGAAGGTCAAGAGCAGTTTTTCATTAATAAGTCATAAAAAAAGAGTCTGTCGCAGAAAAGAAAATCCATGCTAGATATCGTATATAATACTTTTGTTCATATACAAAATCCGGTACTTGTTCTCTTTTCTGCGGCAGACCTTTCTCTTAATAAATCAATGCTCGATGTGATGCAGATAAAGCTTACTGATATTCCCAAACCTTATCAGAGCATTTAACCTAACCTCTTTTTAACTTTTAATTCATTCGCGAGCCTATGGGATTACAACAGTTTGAATAGGTCCATATCCATTTTTGTTATAACCATATATCTTAATGGTATCCCCTGCTGCAAGTTTTGGAACTTTAATCGTAAAGGTACCATCCTCTGAAATACTGCCTTGATAGTTTACATTATTGACTTTAGCAAATACCTTCGTCTTTGTATTTTTGGCGGTAATATTCTCGATAGCCTCTAATGAAAATATCTCAATCTTACCTTCCACCATTTCAGTACCTCTTAAAAGTGATTTGACATTCGGTATGTCAGGCGCATACTTTTCTACTTTTACTACAAGCGGGTCACTCATCGTAGTTAAATTAATCGCATTCAAGGTTACTATGGTACCTGAATTAACCTTGTCTATCGAAATGGTATGAACATACCCTTTCTGTTTTTCACTATATTTGCCTTGCTTTGACTCATAAAGCGTATTTCCAACCAATGCGTAAAGCATACAATCTTGATTCGTTACAACCTTTAATGTCTTGTTCGTATTGGTCAGTTTCGATAGGAGCTTTGGTACGCCTGGCTTTTCATACTTCGCAATAGTGGAATCAAGAGCCAATAATTTTCCGAGGTTATTCCTCTGGTACGCATAAACTAGTTCTCCGGCTTGTGGTTTTTCTTTTAACTTATAAGTAAATATGCCATTTGAATTACACTCACCATTTACAATAACCTGACCGGTCTCGGTCGGTATTACAAGTGTAATTTCCCTGTCCGGTAAGTAGTTAACTTTAATCTCTTTTGTATTATATTCTACATCAGCTATTGTTAGGTTCCCAAAGCGGGTATGGTTTGATATATCCTCTACTGTAATAGCAGTTCGCTTACTATAGCGGTAATCAGTATTTTTCGTATCTTCTGCATAAATCATAATTTTTTTGCCAAGAGGCAGCGCAGCACCAAGGTCGACAGCAAAGTACCCATCTTCATCCGTTGTTTCTTTTATTGTCACATCGTCATACATAACCGTAATTAATAACTCTTTATTATCGGAGGATGATTTCACATTACCATATATCACCGAATCAATGTTGGTTAATGGGAGGACTTCAGGAGTATAAGGACCACCTTTTAAAACTGTTGTCGACGTTACCCTGCTAATTCTGCCAACATGATCAATGTTATATAGTTTAATGCTAAACCCAATATCAATATCAGGAAGATACAGTTTAAAATTCCCCTCCTGATCCAGCACCTCATCAACTTCAATAATACTAAAGCCATCTAAAACCAAATCAGTACATAATTCAACTCTTTCTTTCCCGCCTGACTTTGGAATATACACTCTGCGTATACTGTCAACAATAGCAATTACTACCGCCCCATCCTCGTTTGTGGTACCTGTTAATGCTTCTGCATTATTATAATATTTATCAACCGATAATACATCAGGGCCGCTTCTCTTTACTTTCACTTTAACCTTGGAACTCACTCTATCATTAACTTCGTCTTTTTGATAAACATTAAGGTAGGTTCCTGCCTTCTGAGCCGGAACCGCTACACTATAGGAACCGTCCGTTAAGGATTTGCTCTGATAACTTTTACCATCCGAAGTTTCAACAATAACCGTTACATTACCCTCTGCTCTACCGGTCACCGACGCCTTTTTATTGCTATAGGACCATACCTTGGGCGCTGCCATTTCCTTTACACCAATATTATCAACAATCAATGTATATAACTTTTTCGCACCGTTATTATCTTCAACGAGAATGGAAGCTTTCACATTGTTCGTAATCTTAAATCTATGATTATCTACGGTTCTTGCAAGTATCCAATCCCCATCTACCAAAGTTTGATTACCTAAAATATACTTCACACTCTTAATACCCGCACTTGAAAAAGCATCGACGTAAATCTCATAGCCTGTAGCAATAGGGTCTAAAACCCCTGGGGCAACAACAATTTGAGGTTCATCAATTTCGTAATTTACTTTCTTACTGCATAAATAATAGTTATATTCCTCGGTTTTTACCAGTGTTTTTTCATACCACACTCTTGCTTTCGTTAAATCATCCGCCATTGCTGGAAGTCTTAAAATAAATTTCTGTTCCTTCTTTAAAGATAAATTCCAATTATGATCAACTACCGGCTCATAAGCACCAGCTTTCGCTTCATTTTGTAAAAATTCTGTAATTAATACTTGAGTACGATATAAATTACGTATCATTTGTGTCTTTGCCCACTTAAATAATGGATTTGTATTCGCCAAAGAGGAAAGGGAGTTCGCTGCAATAACAAATTCCATATCGTCTGTTACAGCTTTTCCATTATAAGTTAGTTCTGTGATTCTTCTTGTATTATTAATTTTAATACCATCGATATTATATCTTGGCGCTGCATAGGGATCAATCGTATAGTAAATTCCGTCAAATACGAAATAGTTTTGCCATTGGTCCGCCCATTCATCCGCTATTAACATCATACCATCTTGGTTATTCGGGTCCATCGTATTATACATGCCCGCACACCATTCCATCCACTCACGCAATTGTGCACCAGTTACTTTATAAATACAAGTATACTGACGATACGATTGCAGGGCAAACAAATCCGATTGCTTTACTTGTCCACTGATTTGAACGTAATCGTCTGCAGAGTTTGCACCATAACTATAATTGGAAGCAGCAGCAATTACCGGATAATTTGCGTATGCTTTATCAAATCGTTCAATATATCTTCTGGCATAGGCAATTCGTGCATCATTTTGTAGCTGTAGTGCATTACTATCCTCTAACAGACTAAAGAAGTTTTGAATGACTGCTCCCTCTTTTAAGGTAGCAACGACATGAGAGCGATAGCTCTCCATCTCTTCTTTCCATTCCGATAAAGTATCAACGATTGCCTTATTCTCTGTTGTTTTATAATCAGATACTAGGCGATTTGAACCTTTCTGTGATACAATTTCAAACTTATCTGTGGTCTTGTCATACTCAAGAGTCAAATCGGCAATACCAATGGAGCGCCCTAAGTTCTTTGCCATAACCATAACTTTTCCATTCACAATTCCATTCACAGGGTCCACTCCTGGCATAGAATTATAGTAAAGATTTGATTTCGGATCCGGGAAGGCATTGTGCTCATGTCCGCAAAGTACGACATCTACTTCGTCAATCCTAGTCAGCGCATACGCCGTATTCGTAGCCATATATTCCGGTTCTTCCTCACCAAAGCCAGAGTGCACTAAAGCTACGACGATATCTGCGCCCTGCTCTTTTAGTAATTTCGATTCCTTACGAACATTTTCTACTATGTCTTCCCCTTTCCAGATACCGGTATAGTTATCCGTCTTTGTCGATAATGTCGGTATTGTTTCTCCGATGATACCAATATTAACAGTAACCTTTTTCCCTGATTCCGTTACCGCTTCCCGGGTTATCATCATGTTTTGTAAAAATGGGTAGGAATCATCTTTTGAGTTTTTTAAGTTCGATACAACTACCTTATCCATTAACCCGGAACCTGCCAGCTGCTGTAAGATATAGTCTTTTCCATAGTCAAAATCATGATTTCCTAAGGTAATCGCATCATACCCTATCAAAGCCATAGCTTGGTAAATTGGCTGAATAGCGTCCGAATCCTGATCCATAATGTATTCCATAGCGGCATCAAACAAAACATCTCCCGCATCTAAGGTAACTGCATTATTTCTACCGGCCTCTTCTCTTGCTTTTTCAATTAATTGATAAGCCCTGGATAAGCCGGAATTAGGAAAGCTGGTTCCTCCAATATAGTCAGTGCTGCTGACTGTACCATGCAAGTCTGTTGTTAAAATGAATCTAAAATTTAACCTGTCTTTTGCATCTGTTTTCTTTGCGTCAGCCTTCTCTTTATCAGAAGCAGGCGTATCCGCAGCCGTTTTCGTATCTCCCTGGGATAGGACCGTACTTTTTTCCTGTTCCACCTTCTCTGTAGAGGCAGCCAGTGTCTGTTTACCTGGCAGCCCTGCAGCCACACACCCTGCTGTCATAGCAACTGCCAGCAAGGTTGTAATTGTTTTCTTCACGTACATCTTCATTTTCTTATATGCCATTTTATCATCCTACCTTTTGCCTTTAGTTAACGATACTGCCGTTTCAAGATTAGTGAAAAAATAAGGCAAAGATAAGTCAAAAGATTAAACAATTCATGACGGTTATGGTACAATCTTCACACAAATATCAGCTTAGCATACCGCCTAACATACCGCTTGCTGCAATCATCAATAGCTTTTTTCCATATTCCAGGAAATCAACCGGATTATCACCTTTCACTAGCAGAGATATTAATATGTACACAATAAAGTAGATCATAGCCGCAATCAGCCCCCATAGAAATCTCTTTTGTTCCACATGTTTTCCGAGATAAAAACTTCCAATAAAGACCGATATGACAGTAATCACAATTACCGCTACGCTAACTGCTGTACCCCCTATCCCTGTTTGGAGCATTAAAAACGAAACGATAAGCAGTAAAAACAAGGTGATAACATAGGAGGTAACCAAAGCTTTTAATAAATAGACCGCCCGAGATTTAGTTGCAGACATCCTCTCCATCTTCTTTCCTTTCTACATGTACAAATTCTAGTGTATTATATGAGTGGAAACAGGCTATTATAACCTTAGTTTGCATAGACCCTTTATACATGCTATACTGACCTTAGGCAAAAGAAAGGACGGATGAATCATGAAGTATGTTGACCTCCATGTACATACGAATGTATCAGATGGAACCCTTACCCCAGCAGAAGTGGTTAATTTAGCAGTACAAAAGAAATTAGCCGCCATAGCAATCACTGATCATGACACCATCTATGGAATAAAAGAGGCAAAGCAAGCTGCTGCTGCAATACAAAAAAGAAATGGTTATGATCTGGAATTGATACCGGGCGTAGAAATTTCTGCGGAATATAAGAAAAAAGATATTCATATCCTTGGCTTATTTGTGAATGAAGAAGATACACAGTTACAGAATGTTCTCTCGAATGCATTAAAAGAACGGGATGCGCGTAATCAAAAAATGGTGGATAACCTAAGAGCTGATGGTATCGACCTTACTCTCGATGCCCTTTTATTTGATGAACCGAATACCGTAATAACAAGAGCACATTTTGCACGGTTTCTAGTGGAACAAGGGTATGCGAAAAGCAATAACGATGCCTTCTCAAACTATCTGGGATACGATACCAAATACTATGTTCCAAGGAATTACCTTACCCCAAAAGATGCAATTTCTTTAATCTTGCAAGCCGGTGGTATTCCAGCCTTAGCACACCCTCTCCTATATCATCTCTCCTTAGAAGAACTAGGTGTGTTGATTGCAGAGCTAAAAGGCTATGGTCTTGTAGGATTAGAAACTATTTATTCTATGAATACCGGATTTGATGAAGGAATTCTAAGACGGTACGTCAATAAATATGAACTTTTAATGACAGGCGGCAGTGATTTTCACGGCAGCAATAAACCTCAGATTGATCTTGGCAGTGGTCTGGGAAACTTAAAAATACCTTATCAGCTTGTAAAGAGGCTAAAGAATTATCTAAATATTATGTAAGGACACATCGGTATAACCGATGGTTTATTGCTATATACAAAAAAACCATTGAAAACAATTTATTATTGTTAACAATGGTTTTTTCTACAATGGAATAATCTTATTCTATTATAATTTTCCTATTTTATTTATTTTCTTCAGAAGCCGGTTTTTCTACTTCAACTACTGCCGACTTCTTCATAGGAATCCTACAGTTCTTATTGTTACCAAACTCTACAATAATAACCTCATCCATCACATCGATTACAACACCGTAAAAACCGCTTGTGGTTAAAACACTATCGCCAATTTCAAGAGAAGATATTAATGCATTCATCTGTTTTTGCTGTTTCTTCTGCGGACGAATTGCCATAAAGTAGAACAAACCACCGATGATAATGATATATCCTATCATCCAAGTCCATGACATTGTTCCTCCCGTTGCTGCACCGTCTGCTAAAAATACTAATTGATTCATAGTAATCCTCCTATAGGTTCTCATTATAATTCAATGCCGCTGATTCCATTAATTACCCTGTTCTGCAGCAAATCCTTCTAATTTCTTCTTTTTATAACTTGCAAAGTCTTGATTTTCTATTGCCTCTCTAATTTCTTCCATCATCTTGTTATAAAAATAAAGATTATGTGTTACTAAGAAACGTAACCCTAACATTTCTTTTGCTTTTAACAGGTGACGGATATAACCGCGGCTGTAGGTCTTACAAACCGGGCAACCACATCCTTCTTCAACTGGACGGTCATCTAGTTCATACTTTGCGTTCAGTAAATTCATTTTCCCATGGTTTGTATATGCATGCCCATGTCTCCCATTGCGTGCCGGATAAACACAGTCAAAGAAATCTACCCCGCGCTCCACTGCTTCCAAGATATTTGCCGGAGTTCCCACTCCCATCAAATAGATTGGTTTCGCCTCCGGAAGATATGGCACAGTTTCTTCAATTATCCGATACATCTCACTATGAGATTCTCCAACAGCGAGTCCGCCTAATGCATAACCATCCAAGTCAAGCTCCGAAATCCGCTTCGCATGTTCAATACGGATGTCAGCATAGGTTCCCCCTTGATTGATTCCAAATAACATCTGATGTTTGTTGATTGTCTCTTCTAAAGAATTTAATCGCCTCATTTCCTTCTGACAGCGTATTAACCAGCGTGTAGTTCTAGCAACGGAATCCTCCATATATTCTCTTGCAGCCGGATGCGGAGGACATTCATCAAATGCCATAGCAATGGTAGATGCTAAATTGGATTGAATTTTCATACTCTCTTCCGGTCCCATAAAGATTTTACGGCCATCTACATGGGAGTTAAAGTAGACACCTTCCTCTTTTATTTTTCTAAGACCGGCTAAGGAAAATACCTGAAAACCACCTGAGTCTGTTAATATAGGCTTATCCCATACCATAAATTTATGAAGCCCGCCCATCTTCTTCACAACTTCATCGCCTGGTCTTACATGAAGATGGTAGGTGTTACTTAGCTCAACTTGTGTTCCTATCGCTTGCAGGTCCATTGTGGATACTGCTCCCTTAATGGCTGCCGCCGTACCTACATTCATAAATACAGGAGTTTGTATCTTTCCGTGTACCGTAGTAAATTCGCCACGCTTCGCATTTCCATCTTTACAGATTAATTTGTACATTTTTACTCCATTCTGCACATGTTTTACGCTTCATGCTGAAAGGACTTTTGCCACTTACAGCACTTTTTTCCTATTTTAACCGTACTGCGTACCGTAGTACAAGTATACCTTCATTGCAATGGTTTTTCAACTAAATTTTTTCTAAACGCTATTCTTTACTTCTTTCATATTGTTAACATTATTTCCACTTATAGTCATACAAATATTTTTCTCTGTCTATTGGCATATTACACCATTATTAGCCGAATGTTTGTGTATTTTTTCAATCATCACTAGGCAAATCTCAATAATACACCCTATCTTTTTTGTGCATTTTGTCAACGATTTTTGTAGTATATTAGACTTATATTACATAGGATGGAATAGATATGTAGAACTCTTGCCGTGTCCTACTCCAATCACTTCAGTTCCACATATTCGAAATGAAATACGAATGAGGTGATGCATTCTCAATTCCTTATCGACGATGCAGAAAGATTCACAAATGAAATCTAAAATATCACGGAAAAGGAGAGGTGTCTTGTGGATTTTGATGTACTGTTTTTTCAAATCGTATCAATTATTACTGCCGCAATAGCCTTTGGGGCTGCGTTCTTTCTTTATCGATGGGTAAAGCAACAACCTTCCTCCAATCAAAAAATTGCTGCCATTGGTAAATTGATACGGAATGGGGCTTTTACATTTTTACGTAAGGAGTATAAAACCTTATCTCGTTTTTGCGCAGTTGCCGCAATCGTAATCTTTCTATTTCTTCCTTCACCAATTTGGGAAGGAAAGGTCTTATCCAATTTATTAATGGCTGTTTCTTATCTCTTTGGTACTGTTTTTTCCGGCATTGCGGGTTATGTAGGTATTAGTATTGCAACGATTGCAAACATAAAATCAGCAGAAGCAAGTACGAAAGGAATTAAGCCGTCTTTTATGTCCGGTTTTCGTGGCGGTGCCGTTATGGGTATGGCAGTCGTAGGTGCCAGCCTTCTCGGTGTTACACTTGTATTGCTATTAACTGATAATACTACCGCTTTACTGGGATTTTCCTTTGGAGCAAGCTCCATGGCATTATTTGCAAAAGCCGGTGGCGGCATCTTTACAAAAACCGCAGATATCAGTGCAGACTTGGTTGGTAAAGTTGAGCTTGGCATCCCGGAGGATGACCCTAGAAACCCAGCCGTTATCGCCGACAATGTCGGGGATAACGTTGGGGACGTAGCGGGAATGGGGGCTGACCTTTTCGATTCTAACGTAGCCTCTATGTCAGCTTCTCTTGTTATGGCTTCCGCACTCGATAAAGCTTCCGGCGGAAATCTAAATGCAAGTATGGTTTTTTGCTATGCTTCTATCGGTTTATTCGCCTCCATCATTGGTGTTCTGACTGCAAAAATGGATAAAAGGGGTAACCCCACCAGAGCCCTTAATAGTAATACCTATGTTACTACCGTTATCTTCGGTGTTCTGACTGCAATAGCAACCTTAGTATTTAATTTCAAATGGGAAATATGGTTTGCAAGTACCATAGGCCTGATTGTCGGGGTTGTCATCGGCGTTGCAAGTGACTACTTTACCGATGATCGAAGAAAACCGGTACATCAGGTTGCAAAAGCCAGTGAATCCGGTCCTGCTTTCACCATTTTGTCCGGTATCTCCTATGGTCTTATGAGTACCCTTCCCTCCATGGTAGGTATTGGTATCTCTGCTATTGCCGCCTATAAGATATGTGAGCCTTTAGGCAATGGATATGCGATGTTCGGTATCTCTATGGCTGCCGTAGGTATGTTATCGATTGTTGGTATGATAATTTCAAATGATGCCTATGGACCAATCGTAGACAATGCTCGTGGCTTGGTAGAAATGGGAAATCTGGGCGAAGATGCATTGGAAATTACCGATGCTTTGGATAGTGCCGGTAATACAGTAAAAGCTGTAACAAAAGGTTTTGCTATTGGTGCTGCAGGCCTTACGGTTATCTCGCTCCTTGGAGCATTTATCAGTGAAGTAAATGAAGCTGCTGTCGAACTTGGCAAACCCTTAATCGAAGGATTTGATGTCATTAATCCTCTTGTTTTCTTTGGACTATTAGTTGGTGCTGCTATTCCTGCATTATTCTCATCGATGTTAATGCTTGGAGTTAACCGGAATGCCCAGCGTATGGTATCTGAGATACACCGCCAATTTGATGAAATTGAGGGCTTAAAGGAAGGGCGTGAAGGTGTTTCCCCTGAATATGACAGGTGTATTGAAATAGCAACAAAAGGTGCAATAAGAGAACTTATTCCTGCCGGGCTTATGACAATCCTGTCTACGCTGCTGGTAGGTCTCATCGGTGGTGTTTATGCAATTGGCGGATTTATTACCGGAAATATTCTTAGCGGTCTGCTTTTTGCACTCTTTATGTCAAACTCCGGTGGTTTATGGGATAATACAAAAAAATATGTGGAATCAGGACATCATGGCGGTAAAAATTCCGCAACCCATAAAGCTGCGGTTGTGGGTGATACCGTAGGTGACCCATTTAAGGATACTGCCGGGCCATCTATTAATACACAGATTACCGTAGTTTCCCTAGTAGCTTCCTTAACTGCGGCTATATTCCTTGCCTTCTCTTTCTTTGGTTAATTGATTATTATTCCGACTATCTTTATACTTAACTATATTTTTATTTTAACTTGGTGTATAGAATAAAGAATGAGCTGCCGAAGGATTTTGTTATCCCCGGCAGCTCATTGTTATCTGGACAATACCTCTGCTCCCTGTTCTGTAATCAAGATAGTGTACTCCCACTGTGCAGAAGGTTTCCCGTCTTCTGTTTGGTTCAGTTGTCGAATTACTTCCCACAAACAAATTTGATTCTATACTATATTCCAGATTATCATTATTCACAGCAAAAATTTAAAATCTGATTATAGCAAATCTCAGGATAAATATCCTATAAGAATACCTAAAATCTCTATAAACTCATCTCTACACTCCTCTTGAGATATCAAATGACTTACTTCTATCCTTTTATCACTTGAATTGAATTCTGGCGGTGTCCAATTAGATGAATATTGAACAATATGTGCCTTATCACCTTCTATAAAATATCCAAAATAAATATATTTTTCATACATATTCTTATCTGTTTGATACAGATATACAATCTGAACAGGTACATTGTTTATATAAGAGGGATTATTTTTCCTGTATAAATCATCCAAATAAACAATAAACGTATTCATTGTTTGGCTAATTTCTTTCATGTGGTTGCTAAATACCCAGCTGAATCCTCTATTCCCTTCATGCCTTAGCCCACATACTTCTATCTTATCGTCTTTCGTATAGGACAAGTCTATTCGGCTCCCGTCCGAAAAGTAATGTAATAATTCTTTGAATACTTCAGATTGCAATTTATTATATCCATATTCACTTTTATCAAGTTCAGCAATATCAGTAATAAAATAATTAGCACCTTCTTCCTTGGAATAGTTTAGTACATGATTATATATAGTGTCTTCAATCACATACAACGGCTCAAAAAAGAAAAACTGCTTAACAATTGCGTTAAAATCAGCCTCACTAATCTGGTTAAATTTTACACAATTATTATCGTAATCTATTCCCTTTGCCTGATATTCCAGAGCTAAAACATCATATGGAATATTTTCACGAGGTCCTTTGGGTGATGTAGCAGTAATACGCCATGCAACCAAATAAAGTAATACTATACTACTTACAGTGATTATGACTACCTTAATTATAGATTTCATAAATACCTCTCCCATAAATACATAATTCCGGTTTTAGTTATAGTACTATACCCTTGGCAAGCATAACTCTTGGCAAGCTAATATGTGGTATCAATGACATATAATTATTTACTTATCTGGACAATACCTCTGCTCCCTGTTCTGTAATCAAGATAGTGTACTCCCACTGTGCAGAAGGTTTCCCGTCTTCTGTTCTGATAGTCCATCCATCCATTTGATCCTCTGTAACCCCTGCCTTCCCCATATTTATCATAGGTTCAATCGTAAAGGTCATTCCCGGAACTAATAAAATGTCAGTGTTCCTTCTTCCGATATGGCTTACCCAAGGTTCCTCATGAAAGTCGGTTCCAATTCCATGTCCACCAATATTTTTAACTACCGTATAACCGTTCTTTTTTGCATGTTGGTTAATTACAAAACCGATGTCTCCAAGAAATCTCCATGGTTTTGCTTCCGAAAGACCAAGCTCTAAACATTCCTTAGCCACCTTAACAAGCTTCTCCTTCTCTTCTCCTACCGCTCCGATACAGTACATACGAGACGCATCGCCATAGAAACCATCAACGATTGTTGTACAGTCGACATTGATAATGTCTCCGTCCGCAAGGATTCTGTCCGAATCAGGAATACCGTGGCAAACCACTTCATTAATTGAGGTACATACACTTTTAGGATATCCGTGATAATTTAAGCAAGCCGGAATTCCACCTAATTTTTTCGTCTGTTCTTCCACTAATCTATTCAATTCTTCTGTGGACACTCCTGCTTTCACAAATGGCTCAACATAATCAAGTACAAGTGTATTAATGTGCCCCGCTTTTTTCATACCTTCTATTTGTTCCGGTGTCTTGATCATATCTCTGGACGGAACCATTGCTCCCCTTCTTGCAAATTCTTCCATCCGCTCATCAATTGCCATATGACAACTTTTATATTTTTTGCCGCTATTGCACCAGCACATATCGTTTCTACCTATTTTCATATTCTGCCTCCTACGAATAACTTTCTTATATATGGAGAGAAAAAATAATTTTATTTGATTTATAACCTCCTAATCAAACATATATGAAATCTCTTTCTCTCTTAGTATTATTATTTTGTAATATTATTAAGCCTTCTCTAAATTATCGTACATTCAAATCAAGAATTCAATACCTAAAACAGAATTTTCTATTTTCTCATATGTTCAAGCACATCTCATGAAATACCTCAAATATTTACCAATCTATGTTTTCCATGTTACCTAATAATATGTTTCTTTATGCAGCATACTCTTATTATAGGAGTTATTACTCCTGCCATTCTCTTAAGATTTTATTACATTGGTAGAAAATTGTTGAAAAATATATAATTATTGGATATTATACTGTTGGACTATTTAAAAAGGAGCTACTATGACGAATCCGGAAGCAGAACGAAATCTAGATGAAAAACAAAAGAAGAGAAGAAGAATAACTAGTATCATATCAATTCTATTATTCTTTTTATTTTCGATTGCAGTTTTTTGCCTTATCGGCCTAAGAATGCTTGAATTTGTGTCTGAGCCTGATAAATTCCGCCAATGGGTGGATGATATGGGCTTTAAAAGCAGACTCATCTTTATCGGTATGGTAGCATTTCAAATCGTCATTGCCATAATTCCTGGAGAACCTTTGGAAATAGGTGCTGGTTATGCTTTTGGTGTACTCGAAGGTACTTTACTATGTATGCTAGGTATTCTTATCGGCAGTACCTTGGTTTTCTTATTCACTAGATTTTTTGGTGCAAAATTTGTAGAAGCTATTTATCCTAAAGAAAAACTTATGAAATATAAGTTTTTACAGAATAAAAAGAAACTGAATCTTGTCACGTTTATCTTATTTTTAATACCGGGTACTCCAAAAGATGTACTAACCTATTTTATTGGACTAACTCCTATGAAACTATCTACCTGGATACTAATCACCTGTACCGCCAGAATCCCCTCGGTAGTTACTTCAACAATAGGCGGAAATGCACTTGGGCTGAAGGATTATAAATACGCGATTATTGCATTTGCCATCGCTGTTGCTATCAGCGGTCTTGGGCTTTTTATCCACAGACTGATCAGTAAAGTTCATAACAAATCCACAATCGTCGATACAAATCAACAAGAGTGATTCAATTACAGATCAATTTAAAATATTATGCCTTATGAATTTACTTTGTCATGAAAAATAAGTCTAATCAAGTTTTTCCCGAAGAAAATCTTGGCTAGACTTATTCTTATGAGTATTTTTCTTACAAGGATTTTTCCTTCTTGGTGAGCTTTACTCTTTTTATAACCTTTAATCTTGTAAACTCCTCCCTTTCCTTTTCTTCGAGGGCATTTGCAATTTCCTTCGTAAGTCCGGTATAATAAGGGATCGTAATATTCTTTAAGGCATTCGCTCTTTTCTGGGTTTTCTTAATACTCGCTGCTAATCGATAGGCTGCATTCTCCACCATAGAAAGACGAATGGTCAGTTCTTTTACTTTGTTAAAGTGCTTGCATGCTTCATCCAGGGATAATCTGGTATCATAAAATGCATAACTTGGTACGTTATCCTTCTTTCTATCGTAATCCACCAACGGTATCTCTGTACCCATAATACTTCTTGTTTTTATCTTTATAGAATCCTCGATTGGAATTGCATGGCTTAACGCATCCACATGATGGATCCCCATCTCTATGTTGGCTTCCTGTAACGCCAGGTAAGCAGCAGAAAACGTTGCATCCAGTTCCTTTTGAATGTTCCTCGAGGAATTGATAAGCTCCAACAGCTCACGGATAAGAATGTTACGTTTCTTATCCATTAGCTCATAGCCTTGTTTTGACAATGCTAAGGAGTTTTTTGCAAGGATATAATTACCCTTGGTTGGAAATGAATTTTGATCCATATGCTCACTCCCTTGTTTTCTTTCCGTAATACTTTGCTAAAATCTTCGTATCGATACGGTCTAACTCCTCTTTTGGCAGAATTGCAAGCAACCTCCATCCAATATTTAAGGTATCTTCAATCGAGCGGTTATCTTCCTTTGTCTGAGTGACAAACTCTTGTTCAAAAGCCCTGCCAAAGGCAAGATATTTTTTATCAAGGTCTGATAACTCATCCTCACCAATAACGCTTGCAAGTGCTCTTGCTTCTCCAACATGAGCGTAACAAGAGAATAATTGGTTTGCCACATCCTGATGGTCTTCTCTCGTAAAACCTTCACCAATACCATCCTTCATAAGACGAGAAAGCGACGGAAGTACATTGATTGGCGGATAAATATTCTTTTGATATAAAGAACGCTCAAGAACAATTTGACCTTCTGTAATATACCCGGTTAAGTCCGGTATTGGATGCGTAATATCATCATTTGGCATGGTTAAAATCGGCACCTGTGTTACAGATCCCTTACAACCCTTCACAATCCCTGCTCTTTCATAAATAGTTGCAAACTCACTATATAAATAACCCGGATATCCTTTACGGCTTGGAATTTCACCTTTTGCAGAAGACACCTCACGAAGAGCCTCTGCAAAGGAGGTCATATCGGTTAAAATCACCAATACATGCATTCCTTTTTCAAAAGCCAGATACTCTGCTGCTGTCAAGGCAACCTTTGGGGTAATCAAACGCTCAATTACAGGGTCGCTTGCTAAGTTAAGATACATAACCACATGAGAGTTTGCACCGCTTTCCTCAAAAGTACGTCGGAAGAAATCAGCAACGTCATATTTAACACCCATTGCTGCAAAAACAATAACAAATTGCTCGTCTTCCTCCCCACCAAGAGAAGCTTGTGTAACAATCTGGGCTGCCAGCTCATCATGTGGCAAACCATTTCCAGAAAATATCGGAAGCTTCTGTCCACGAATTAAAGTTGTTAATCCATCAATGGCGGAAATACCGGTGCGAATATAGTTTCTTGGATATTCTCGCTGACATGGGTTTAGCGGCTCTCCATTCACATTATGCTTCATCTCCGGAATAATACTGCCAAGTCCGTCGATGGGTTCACCAACTCCGTTAAACACACGGCCGAGAATTTCTTCAGATAAATTAAGTTCCATAGGATGGCCGGTTAATTTAGTTCTTGTATTATCAAGTGCCATATCCTCTGTACCTTCAAAAACCTGGATAACCACTTTGTCCTCATAACTCTCAACAATACGGCCAATTTTTTTTGTATGCTCATCTATCGTAATTTCTACAATTTCTTCATAGGAGGCGTCATTTACTCCTTCAAGTACAATCAATGGTCCATTGATCTGACTTAAGCCAATATATTCAACTGACATCTCTATCCCTCCTTTATGCGTTTGTCTCTATAAAATGCTGATAGAATTTATCAATCTCAGATTTATACGTATCAAATTTTGCGAGTTCTTCATTTCCTATATCGTATTTCATGGAAATGATATGGTCAAAAATTGGATTCTCTCTTAATAATGACATAGGCATATTCATCTCCACCAGTGACTTTGCCTTTTCATATAGGTAAAGAATTGTTTCCATCATCTTCATCTGCTTTGCAAGTGGCACATACGTATCCGAAGCATGATATGCATTCTGCTGTATAAATCCAAGTCTTATTACCCTGGCAATCTCTAAGGTTAGTTTCTGATCATCCGGAAGAACATCGCTGCCTATTAACTTAACGATTTCATTTAACTTACTTTCCTCTGTTAAGATACGTAATACTTCGTTACGATAATTCATGAAATTGCTTCCAACATTCTTTGAATACCAAGGTGCTAAATCATTTAAATACTCGCTATAGCTTGTTAGCCACTGAATAGCCGGGAAATGTCTTGCATAGGCAAGTGACTTATCAAGAGCAAAGAAGCAGCGAACAAATCGCTTGGTATTTTGAGTAACTGGTTCTGAGAAGTCACCACCCTGTGGAGATACTGCGCCAATAATGGATACACTGCCTTCGGAACCGTTTAAATTTTGCACATAGCCTGCTCTTTCGTAGAAGGAAGACAGTCTGGATGCCAAATAGGCAGGGAATCCCTCTTCTGCAGGCATTTCTTCCAAACGGCCTGATAACTCACGAAGAGCTTCCGCCCAACGAGAGGTCGAATCCGCCATAATTGCCACATGATATCCCATATCGCGGTAATATTCTGCTAATGTTATACCGGTATATATACTGGCTTCACGGGCTGCAACCGGCATATTTGACGTATTGGCAATCAGTACGGTACGGTCTAAGAGAAGCTTTCCTGACTTTGGATCCACCAATTTAGAGAAGTCTTCCAAAACTTCCGTCATCTCATTACCACGCTCCCCACAGCCGATGTAGACGATAATATCCGCATCGGACCATTTTGCCAGCTGATGCTGGGTCATGGTCTTCCCGGTGCCAAACCCTCCCGGAATCGCAGCGGTACCGCCTTTAGCTAGCGGGAACAAAGAATCAAGAATTCTTTGACCTGTAATTAAAGGCTTACTAGCCGGAAATCTCTTTCCAATCGGTCTTGGAATACGAATCGGCCACTCCTGTGTCATCGTAAGATTTACTTCTTTCCCTTCTCTATCCTTAATTACAACGATGGTATCTTTAATCGTATATTCTCCATCAGATACTACAGAGATTACTTTACCCTCTACTTTTGGCGGTACCATAACTTTATGAACAATTGCAGGTGTTTCCGGGACTTCAGCAATTACCTTGCCACCATACACAAGTTCCCCAGGCGTTACCGTAATGTGTGCCTGAAACAATCTCTTTTCATCAAGGGACGGAATATTAACACCTCTGGCAATAAATGCTCCGGATTGCTTTGCAACCTCACTTAACGGACGTTCAATTCCATCAAAGATATTACTGATAATACCGGGGGCTAACGTTACGGAGATAGCACTTCCTGTTGAAGTAACCTCATCTCCCGGACGTAATCCTGTTGTTTCTTCAAAAACCTGAATGGTTGTCATCCCTTTTTCTAAGCTGATTACTTCACCGACAAGATTTTGTTTTCCTACTAACACCATTTCTGCAATACGAAATGGCTGCTTTCCTTTTACATAAACAACAGGCCCATTAATTCCTGTAATTTTTGCTGTTTCATTCATGAAGGCTGCCTCCCTTCAGAGCAAAGCACTTTTTTGCCTCTTCCCACTTACTTAAGAAGGATTCATTAATTACCACATTTTTATCCGGTATCACAGCTCTGGTTCCCCCCCAAAAGTCTGTTTCGCTGATTTCAATTGTAATATTTAGTTCCTCACATAGCAGGGCGGCCTTATCCGCGTCTGTACTATTTAAATATATTGTAACAGGACGATTCTTGGCAAATTCCTTCGCTTCCTTGATTTGTTTTTTTAACAATTCCACATAATTATCCGTTTTCATAAACTCAGTAAGATTTATCTTTACTTTCGAAAATAAGTCTTCGGTTATTTCAGTGGCTCTGTCTTTATATAAATGACGAATCTCTAATGTCTTTAGTGCGAGGGCAGTATTTTTTTCACGCATTAAGCGCTCCATTTCCTCTTTTAGATAAGCATCTGCCTTTCTTCTCGCCTCTTTTTTATGCTGCTCCAATTCTTTATCAAGGAGTAGCCTATATTCTTCTACCATAGCAGTATTCTGGGCAGTAGCATTGTCAACTGCCATGTTATAGAAGTGTTCTGCTTTTTCTTTGATGTTCATAACAGACTAACCTCCTTATAATTTCAATCCGATTGCCTGACTTACATAGTCCGTGATAAAGTTAGGATTTCTACCTGTACCATGGCGGTCCGGAATTTCAACAATTAACGGCAAACGGCGACGTAACTTGACATCATTAATAATATCAGAAAAGTCTTTTTCAAGCTTCTCTGTTATTAAGATGATCCCGATTGATTTGTCTGCAACCGCTGCCTTTAATTGCTCCTCCAAATGGTCTTTCGAGTGAATTATAACACCTTCTACCCCAGCCAAACGCATACCAGTATAGGTATCCACATTATCACTGATAAGAAACATTTTCATTCAAACTCCTATCTGCGTGCCTCAGCACGCATTGAAATGAAGATGTTGAAAAATTTCCCTATTTTTCAACCTAACTCCTATCTGCGTGCCTTAGCACGCACTGAATTCAAGATTATCCACCTTTTTACCGGTCTGTCTGTTGATTAAGCATTTAAAATCATAAAGGAAATTAACATACCGTAAAGCGCTACACCTTCTGCAAGAGCAACAAAGATTAATGCTTTACCCATAATCTTGGAATCTTCACTTAAAGCACCCAGCGCTGCACTAGCTGCACTAGCTACGGCAATACCAGCACCAATGGTTGACATACCGGTAGATAATGCTGCCGCTATAAAACGTAAGCCTTCTCCTGCTGCCGGAGCCGCTTCTGCTGCGGCTTCTGCCGCTGCCAATGCAACTGTACCGGCTGCGTTATGAAACATAAGTAAGGACCCTACAACTACAGTAGCAAAAAACACAAATATTTGAGAACCCAATATCCATTTGGTTGCTTTTTGTTGTTTTTGTTTCTTAAACATTATATATCCAATTGGTAAAAAGAAATTTAATACTAAAATACCTGCTATAATATAATTTGTATACATATGCTAACACTCCTTTTTTATGAGTTGATTGGCCTATTCGCCACCACGTCTTGCTTTAAACTCTTTTCCTGTTCCTGAATAGAAGCGGCTGAACATCTCATAAAACTCCAGTCGCAATACCTGAATCCCTACAATCAAGCCTTCTAAGCCGGCAACCAATGCATTTCCAAGAATAATAACAACTATATTGGGATTTGATCCTTCTGCATGTGCAAGTAATAATACTACCGACATCATACCTGCATGGCTCAATGCAAAAGCACCTACACGCACGAAGGATACGGTATTGGTTATATAGCTTAGAATAACTTCAAACATCTCAAAGAAGGTTTCAAGGAAAAACATTCCCTTGCTTCCAGGAATCAAATCATTCTTCTTTTCTAAAAATCTTGTAAGTGGTTCTTTTATAAAAATGAGAATCAAAGGAATTACAATTGTTACTACTAATAATAAAATTCCCGGAAAGGTATGACCTGTAAATAGTAATACAACGATTCCTACCACAGATGCGTAAAATACAAGACCTGCGATACCATTGGTATCAAAAAATATCTTTTCAATGTTCTTTTCACGAATACCATTCACAATATTTAATATCATCGCAATGAGGATAAGAAAAACACCAAAACCAACCGCAGTTATTAATACCGTCATAGGATTTTTCATCGGATTTGTCCAAATAGGTTCTAACCATTCTTCAAATCCAAATACACTGCCATATAGGAAACCAAATATTGTGGAAAATATTCCTGCACAAGATAATATTGCTGCAAGGTTTAATTTTTTTACTTTGTACAATATAAAGCCGCCAACTACAAGACATAGGCCCTGGCCAACATCGCCAAACATCATGCCAAACATAATAGAATAAGATAACGCTACAAATATCGTAGGATCGACTTCCTTATATGCCGGTAAGCCATACATCTTTATGAATGTTTCAAAAGGCTTAAAAATTCTCGGATTTTTGAGCTTCGTGGGGGGTTTTGAGGTAGTACTACTCGCATGGTCATCCACGAAACAAGTCACCTCATGATCCCCTCCAATCTCCCTAAGGAATTGTTCCGTATCCTTCTCAGACATCCATCCGCAAAGAATATAATAAACCTCTTCTTTCTGCCTGGTACAAGCAGCAAGCTTTCTAATCTGTTGGTTATCACAATATTCTTTTAGTTTTTCATAGGCGGCAACAAAATCTGCTGCATGCTTTTTAAGTACATCTTTCATTGTCAGTAATAATTCATCCTGTTGTTTTAACAAAGCACGGCGTTCTTGTTTTAAGCCCTGATTGATGTCATTTAAGGTATCGGAATATCCTTCCGGGAAATCCATATCCTCAAAATGCAGGGAAGATAAAATAGCGTCTACCTTTGTTGCATGAATCGTTGGTACAAAATAGGCACCATAAACATAGTTTTTATCCGATTTGCATTCTATGAAGATCGTATTCATATCTTCATAGATATATTTTGTTAACTTCTCATAGTAGTCAATTGCAATACGACCGAATTGACAGCGTATAAATTGAAAGCTATTCACCTTAGAAAGCTCTAAATCAAAGGAAAGGTAAGGTTTGATTTCCTCTTGCCTTTCAGCAATGTTTTCTAACTTTTCTTTGATATCTTTCTTCTGCACTTCCAAATCATCTAGCATCAGGTGCATTTTCTCAAGTAAATCTTCCGCCTCTTTATAGGTGATTTCGCATCCGGAAGACTTTATCTCCGAACGAAGCTGTTTCATGGTATCTTCTGCTTTTAACACACTTTCCCGGTACGTATTCGTGTCCACGTAAGGAGTAAGATTGTGTATATCGCTCAGTTCCGACAGCGCATTCTCAACGTGTAATTCATATTTGCTTAAATACTGGGTAATCACACGATTAATATCTTCTTTAGGACCTGTAATGCGTAAAAACTTCATTTTCTCAATCACCGTTATTCACCTCCATATGGTTAAATTCAGTGTGAAAATTACTTCTATTTCCACACTACATAAACTAAATCTTAATAATCAATTCTAAAATATGGTCGGAATCCAATCCATAGCGGATACACTCGAGTACGGTCGTCAAATTATCAAGCTCTAACTCTTTTAGATAAAGATAATTTAAAATTGGTGCTATACTTACCGGAAACTTAATCTTACTGTACCGGTATGCGAGAAAAATAGCTTCAAAGTAAGCGCTCTCCATGTCATCCTGAGTTAGATTTTCTTTTTCAATCCGATAATTTGAGGCTTGTAAAATATTCGTAAATTCCGATATTGAAGCAGCATGAATCATGTTCACTAATTCATGCTGTTTTAATTTATAGGAAATTGGAATGATAACCGCCAAAATATCTGCTGGTTCTATCGCATAGTATTTTTTACTTCGATATATCATCATGATATTCGCAACATCGATTCTAGTACCGATTGCTCTTGTGAGGATTTCTTGTTCCTTCCCTCTGAGTACTTTATTCTTTCTTTTCCATAATGCCTTATAGTAATAAACATCCAACTGCATCTCTAAATCAAACAGGGATTTATGATTGGAATTTAACATTCGTACAAATAACGGATAATATTCGGTACCCAGCAATATGTTTGTAAACTCCTCTAAATTCCTTGCATTTTCTAATTCTACCAGCCGCAGAGAAGAATGCTCCTTAAAAATCTCTCGATATACGCCTAAGTTTAATTTAATTTCCGGGCTAAATAACTTTTGCAAACAACTTTTTAGCATCAATACTTCATAATGGAAAAATACTAACTTTAATATTTCTCTTTGCTTTTTATTGGCAAACCGATATAGTTTTGCAAAACTGTCATACAGAGAGTTCTTTAGAACTATTTCTATCTGCCCCCTATGCACGGCGTTTTCATTGAGCCCTGCAAAGAATGGCTGATATGCTTCATGAGATTTAAAATATAGGACAAATTCATTGACTGAGGTCATCTCGGAAAGTTTTCTGTAATCATCGTCTTCGATGAGTTTGCTCTCCATCGCCTTTGATTTCGTAGTGATACCACTGTACGATAGTAATTTACCTGACACACAATCACTCTCCTATCAATTGCTTCATTATTTGCTTCACCAAATCATCTTGTTTATTACTATATTCTTGATTTAGTCTCTCGAGATTTTGTTCATACTCCTGCATCATGGTTGCTCTGGCTGCTTCTACTTCACTTTCATTTTTCTTACGCAAAAGATCAACCTTTTCCTCAATCTCTTTATTAATCTGATTATCATACTGCTCAAGGTCTACTCTGCTCTTCTGATAGATTCGTTGTTTTTCTTCTTCGGCTAGCTTTAAAATATTGGATGCCTTTTCTTCAACCTCTACCATTAAACTAAGTATCTGCTCCATGCCACACCTCCTAAATCTCATTTTATTTCAACCTTCAAACAAATCCAAGTTCCCCGCACCTTAGAATAAAATTATGCCGCCAGTGGGTTATCTTTTTTATGGAGGCATATCCAAAATTTAGTGATACGTTGGATGAGTAAGAAAATCGTATTCATAATACTCTTTTCTACTACAAAATCAATCCTTTTTTCTTTCCTTAACAAAAACTTAACGGCTGCTTGGCCAATTTTTTACGTTTAGTATACCTTGATTTTCTAATTATATCTGACATTAATAGGAATAGTATTCTATAATGGAGTCGAAATATCATGCATATTCTAAAAGTATTAATTTTTTTCTTATATCTCTCTTCTTAATATAACCTATATTTATATTATATATGAAAAAGTGCAAACTATCTACTCTTTTTAAAAAATAGTAAAATAGCTCTAATAAATCCAATAATAAATAAAATATCTTATGCATATATAACAAAAATATATTGTTTATTCTATTTCTCTCGGCGTTTTTATTATCATTTTTTATATTCCCTCAGGTTATATTAATAAAACAAAAAAGGCTGTCACAAAAAAGAAAATTCATACGAAATACCGTATACAACACATTCGTTAAGATACGATATCCGGTACTTGTTCTCCTTTTTGAGACAGTCCTTCTTTCTTATTTCTTCCTATTTTTTCGTACTATTCTTATACATTATTCTGCTTATTTATTAAATCCGATTTCATCAATAAATTATAATAATGTAATTCCATTCTTGCTTAATTTCTCTATATCTTCTTCCTTCCATAGCGATGACTGAACTTCCCCAATGTGGGCTTTCCGTAAGAAAAACATACAAATTCTGCTTTGTCCAATACCACCGCCTACGGTATATGGAAGTTCCCGATTTAAAATTGCCTTTTGGAACGGAAGTTCGGCACGATCCATACAACCTGCAATATTCAGTTGGTTTGCCAGTGATGTTTCATCCACACGAATCCCCATTGATGACAATTCAAGCGCAATATCAAGAACAGGATAATAAACAATAATGTCACCATTCAACGACCAATCATCATAATCAGGCGCTCTTCCATCATGTTTTTCGCCACTCGCCAGAACGCCACCAATCTGCATAAGAAATACTGCTCCTTTTAGCTTTGCTATCTTATACTCTCTTTCTTTTGGGGTATCATTTGGATACATATTCTCTAATTCCTGTGCTGTGACAAATGCGATTTCTCTTGGCAGGATTTTTCCTATGTATTCATATTTATCCGAAATATAATGTTCCGTATCTCTGAGTGCCTGATAAACACTGCGAACGATTGATTTTAAAGTCTCCACATTTCTTTCATCATGTAGAATAATCTTCTCCCAATCCCATTGGTCAACAAAAATAGAATGAATATTGTCCGTGTCTTCATCACGACGAATTGCATTCATATCAGTATAAAGGCCTTCTCCATAAGCAAAGCCGTATTGTTTTAACGCCATCCTCTTCCATTTTGCTAAAGAATGGACAATTTCCACTTCCGCATCCTCTTGCTCTTTAATTCCAAAACTAACCGGTCTTTCTACTCCGTTTAGATTATCGTTTAATCCAGTTTCCGGACGAACGAATAAAGGCGCAGAGACACGTGTTAGATTTAACTGTTTTGCAAGCTGTCTTTCAAAATGATCCTTCACATGCTTGATTGCTCCCTGCGTTTCCTTAATATCTAGAGTGGAGTGATAGTCCTTCGGTAGTAATAATTCTAACATTCCTCTACCTCCTAAAAAAATCTCACTTTCTATATCATATCCTTACATGAATCGTTAGTCAATCAATTTATTTTTATAGTTATCAAAAATATGTATCCTTATAAATTCCCTATACCAACCTCTTAGGTGATAGCACATCCCTTCTCATAACCATTAGCACATTATTTTCCTTTTCTTCTAATTTCACAAAGCTTTTGTTTTCCATATGCGCTCGTACCGATATACAGTTATCACATATTTTACCTTTTTCCCAATAATTAAAACAAAGGTTATTTGTATAACCGAAAGAGGCTCTATGTTCCACCACTCTTTTATCTATTGGATCAACCAGCCTAACAACATCATATAATTTATGAAAAATTTTTAATTCATTTTCTAATTGCCTTAACGAAATTTAGTGTGACATCTTAACCTTGCCCTTCCATATTTAAAACCTCTAATTATCAATGCTATAAAATGTAGATGCTATCATTTTCTATGCAACTATTACTTAAAATGAGCATCACATAGTTTTACATTTTATTATTAGCTACTATTATACAGAGTTTTGAATACTTTGCAATCATAACATAAGAATCATAAGCCTATCATAAATAATAAGGACTGTCCCAAAAGAAAGCACAAGTACCGGATATTGTCTTTAGATAACCATGTTATATACAATATGCAGTATGAATTTTCCTTTTGGACAGCCCCTTATAGCATGTTTAATTATACTTTAAGTCATATCTTTACAATAGTCATGACATCCCATTTACCGTCTTATATTTATAAAGCATTTCCGCATGATTTTGTTCTTCCACTTGGATATCAGCCAGTAATTTCCGGATACTTGGATCACCAAACACAAAAACATCCGAATTATATTCAGAGGAAACCAGCTTTTCAGTAGCGATACAATCCGTGGCTAAATAGCAATCGGAATCTTTATTCTGCAACTGACTCTCTGTGTTATATGTTGCAGCCGGATTATATTCTCTGCCGCTGCTATCATTACAATCACAGCTTGGTACTTGTCCTGTAAGGACTTGTTCAAGAGAATCATAGTGCTGCTGCTCCCTTTCCTGCAAATTTTTAAACAAGTCTTTTAATACAGGATCTTTTGCTTCATTGTGATATTTTTCATATTTCTTAATGCACATTTCCTCTTGAGTCTGTAAATCTTTGATTGCTGCTGATTCTTTCTGATTTAATATCATGGTTATAATCTCCTTTAACATCATTATAACCTTATTATAAGATTGATTAATCTTTTTATACATACGAACTGTTTATTTCTAATCTTTAGTATCTTAGGTATCTATTTGAAATAAATATAAAAATGTCTCTTCTATAACCATAAACAAACAATGAAAAATTATATGAATTACTTCTTAACAAATTCTCTGTTTCCAAGCCCAACTATTAACTATCGAAGTAAACTTCCTCCGATAAATGGTATTTTCCGTCCGTCATATCTTCTAGGATGTCTGATAGGAAGCAAACAGTAGATATTTTTAAAGAGATTTTATTTGGTAGGAAACCCGCGGGAAAATAAAAAAGTCAAGGGAATCAGATTACTCAAACCCTTGACTTTACTAGCTTTTAACAGGGGCAGTAGGACTTGAACCCACGACCTGCGGTTTTGGAGACCGTTATTCTACCAACTGAACTATACCCCTATATTTATGATTTTTACATGCCACTCACTGTGCTATATCATAATACTATGAATTGTCACAATTGTCAAGAGAAATATGAATATAATCTTTTTCATATAATCTTTTTTATAATCTTTTTAAACTGAAACGACTGAAACGCTGATAAATCGTTCCTTTCCCCCATATTCTCACCTTTATTACAACTCAGAATACATTAATAACATACTCCTTATTTTAACAATAAGTTAAACAGCAGTTTATTTCATCTGCCAAACGATACAAATCGATCATATTTATTGCACATTATACAGACAATAGATAATAACCGACATACTCAAATAGTTTAATCTGATCCAGACCACCTATAACCATAATGTTATGCACGATTTCCGTGCAGGAATAGGAGCTATGATGTTAAATTCATCCAATAATCCCAAACATGCAGATTCAAAGGCATGGAATCAAGCTGCAAATGACTTTTGTTTTTATGATAAGGCACCTATCTGTGCCAATAATCCATATGCAAAACTTTATCTTAATTCTAGTAAAGACTCAAATAAGCTTGTCACTCCGGATAATTATGACAAGGGGCTTAATACTCAAGAGATTCCATGATAAAGAACTTAACTGCAAAAGAGGTGTATCAAATGTATACATACACATTTGATACACCTCCTGGATTTTAAGCAATTGTGACAGCGCTCTGATTTTCATAAGAATTCTTTAAAAAAGCTATCCTCTGCTATAAATTATATTAATTTTCTGCCCATTAAAACACCCATAACGGATGCCATCATAAGACCTCTTGTCCATCCGGAAGAATCACCTAAACAATAAAGTCCCTTAATGTTTGTATCAAATTCCGGAGTCATCTTAATGCGGTTGCTATAAAACTTTAATTCCGGTGAATATAATAAAGTTTCTGAACTTGCAAATCCAGGAACTACATTATCTACTGCCTGAATAAAGTTTATAATATTAGTCATTGCACGATATGGCATTGCTGCTGTAATATCTCCCGCAACAGCATCCGGCAGTGTTGGTTTTACATTGGATTGACTTAATTCTTTAGGCCAGGTTCTTTTTCCGGAAAGAATATCTCCATATCGCTGTACTAAGATGTGTCCGCAGCTTAACATATTGGTCAATTCACCAACCTTTTGCGCATAAGCAATTGGCTGATTAAATGGAACACTAAAATTATGAGAAACAAGAATAGCAAGGTTGGTATTGTCTGACTTCATTTCCTTGTAAGAATGACCATTTACTACTGCCAAGTCATTATCATAATTTTCTTGACTGACAAATCCTCCTGGATTTTGGCAGAAGGTACGTACCTTATTCTTAAACGGAGCCGGATACCCAATTAACTTAGATTCATATAGTACCTTATTTACATCCTCCATAATCTCGTTACGTACTTCCACACGAACACCAATATCTACAGTTCCCGGCTGGTGGGCAATATCATGTTCTTCACATATTTTTTCAAGCCAGTCCGCACCTTTGCGTCCTGTTGCAACAACAATGCTATCTCCCATTAACTGAATACAATCATCATGTTTTACAACATTTTCAATGATTGCACCGGTACAGGTACTATCTTCAATAATAATATTTTTACATATATAATTAAAATAAATGTCCACACCGTTTTCTAACAGATATTCTTCAATGCTTTGATAAATCATTTGAGCCTTCTCTGTTCCAAGGTGACGAATTGGGCAGTCTACCAATTTTAAACCAGCCTGAATCGCTCTTTTACGAATTTCCTTAGTTTTTTCCGGCTGGCTAATCCCCTCAATCTTGTCATCCGCACCAAACTCCAAGTAAATTCCGTCGGTATAATGAATTGTTTCTTGAGCAAGATCTTCACCAGTAAGAGTTGGTAAATCTCCACCCACTTCATAGCTTAAAGACAATTTCCCATCTGAAAAAGCTCCAGCACCGGAAAATCCTGTTGTAATATGGCAAAAAGGTTTACAATTCACACATTGCTTAGTTTTTGTTTTTGGACAGCTTCTTTTTTCTACGGAACGTCCTTTTTCAACAATAGCAATCTTTTTCATGCTTCCCTTTTTGATCATCTCAAGCGCAGTAAAGATACCTGCTGGTCCAGCACCAATAATCACGACATCATAGTGTTTCATCTGCATCTTCCTTTCGGTAATTCCTACATCAATTTACTGATTCGAAACTTTATTCTGTTACGATAAAGCGGTGAAAAATCAATTGCGTCCATATCCCCTTATTTTCATTGCTGATATGCTTACAATAGTTTCTTAACCTCATTTATTATAGATGACCTTAAAACTTGTGTCAAGCAAGAGCTGAGATACCAACCATACCCTTAGTAAAATATATCTCTTGGAAATTTTATAAAACAATACATCACTCATAGCAAAAGGCGCCCGATGAAACTATCTCACCTGGCACCTGTAAATGCTGCTTACAATTTTTATGTTCAAGCCTTAAATCTTAAATCGTTCCACTATCTTTTGCAGGTCCTTTGCATGCTGCATCGATTCAGATACTTTCTCTGATGTTTTTCCGGTAAGCTCAACTGTATTCGAAGTCTTTTGAGCAATGTCTGTTACTCCGCTTGCTGCCTCCGATATTGTATCATTAATTCCCTTGATTGCTTCCGCTATGTCTTTAATTGTTGCCTGCAGTCCGCCTATGGAATTATTGATTATTGACATACTATCATTAAATTTAAGCGCATCATCGGAATACTGTGTGCTTACATTGCGAAATCCAGTATAATCATTCAATACTGTAGTTTCTAAGAAATACAATGTCTTAGATAAACAATCTGCCATATTGTTGACCGAATCTTGTACTTCTTCTACTATATCTGTAATATCTTTCACTGTTTTTGCAGACTGATTTGCCAAGTTGCCAATCTCAGTTGCTACAACCGCGAATCCCCTTCCTGACTCGCCGGCCCTTGCCGCCTCAATCGATGCATTCAAGGACAGTAAACTTGTCTGGGAGGCAATATCCATAATTGCCTTTGAGAGGGTTTGAATTCTTTCCACTGATTTTGATTTTTCAATTGCAGTTGTTGTCCTCTCCTTCACATCTTCATACATTTGTTTTGTAAGCTCACTGGCATGTTCTGTACTAATATGAAGTTCTTTGGCTCTTTGCATAATTTCCTGAGCCATTGACCTTCCTTCTTGTGTAAGCTGATTAATTTCTTTTGTATTGTCTTCAATATGAACAATATTTGCATTAATTGCTTCCGTTGTTGCAGATGTTTCTTCCATACCGGCAGCTAGCTCCTCTGCTGTCGCTGAATTATCACTCGAATTTTCATTTACCTCACCGGCATAACGACTTAATTCTTCCGCATTGCTACCAATACTTTTTGAGGCATTCGCCAAACTCTCAATCATAATCATAACATTATCACGCATTTTATCAATAGAACGGCTCATTTCACCGAATTCATCCCGATGAGTATTCAGTCTCTTCTGCCTGTCGTCTTCAGAAAAATTAAGGTTTGAGATACGATTTACCGCCTCTGTTATAATAATTGTAGGTTTTGCTAATATGTAAGCAATCACTGTTCCTATGAGAGTTGCCAATATTAATACAAAGATATTACCATAGAGCATTTTCCTATTAAACTGTTCTCTTGGCAACATAATATCTGACTCATCCGCAGTTAGCACAAGAATGGAGTTATCCGCTTCCGATATATAATATCCCGCATATTTCATAACTCCCTGAAATTCATAAGTTATCGTGTTATTCTCAGGGATAACCCCCTGATTCAACTGCTCTACAATTCCCTTCACAACCGAATTCTCAACCTCTGCACCAACTTTACTTTCGGTAGGATGGTATAACATAACGCCATTTTGGTCAACTACATACGCATAACTGGATGGAATTCCTTCCAGAGAAATCCCATGAAGAAGGGAAGTAAAATCCTCGTAGGTTAAAGCCTGACTTTTCGCATTCGTCTCATTCTCCAGCAAATGTCCATAAGCATTGGTAACATCCATCATACCTACCTTTGTTTTCTCATCGATTACTTTTTCGAAATTTGGTAAGGCTGTTAGAAGGTTAAATACTGATGCAATGGCTGTAATTAGAAGTACAACTCCAATCACTTTAACCTTCATGGTACGAAACATACT
Source organism: Bacillota bacterium (assembly GCA_023457255.1). Lineage (GTDB taxonomy): Bacteria > Bacillota > Clostridia > Lachnospirales > Lachnospiraceae > Lachnoclostridium. The sequence goes on from JAEWMB010000045.1 coordinate 64,914, forward strand.
TGTTTTTACTGTTTTTTTAACTTCTTTTGTCATCTCTTTTTCTTTTAATTCTACTTTCATATCGCATTACCTCCATTTTATTATCCATTTGTTCCCTTGTTCTGTCATTTTCTACTTTTATTTTACCACATTATTCACCATTTAGAATATATAATATTGCACTCTACATATTTCATGTATTTATCGGCTAATTCCAGACATAAGTTTATAATTTTAGATTCTTAACTTTTATTTCAAAATTGTTCCAATTATTCGAATAGCTTCATGCATAAAAAAATGTAAATATTTGTTGGATTTTATCACATATTTCACAAAAAGTAAAATTGTAATTGACTAATATTGGTAAAGCTGATATATTAGTCGAGGTGATTCAAAAACCTTATATACAGGAAAAGCATACTTAATATCGTAACTCTTCACAGCAAGTTACGTTGTCTACGTTACTTTATCGACCGTCTAAATTAAGAAGGAGTATTTATGAGTAAGTGTATTTTAAACAAGCATCCTAGCTTGTTCTCTCTTGTTCTCCTCATGTTGCTGCTAACCGGATGCAATAAGATCAGCTCCCCTCATCCCCCACAGACTTTATATATATCAACCGCATCCTCATCCGGACCACTTTATCAACTTGGGGACCTATTTTCAACCCTTTGGACTAATGAGCTATCTTATATTACTGCAAATTCCTATGAAAGCAATGGTGGGATAGAGAATTTAGCTTTACTAAAACAAGGAGATGCTAATGTTACATTTGCTGTAACAAGCATCTTATATGAATCTTATCATGGGATTGGAGACTTTGATGAGAAACCAAACGATAAATTACGCATTATCGCAGGTTTATACTATAACCCAAACCAGATTATTGTCTCAAATGATACAAATGCAAAATTTCTCACTGACTTAAAAGAACTTACTTTTTCCCCCGGCGTAATTGGAAGCACCACTGTTAAAGAAGCTACTCATCATTTTAAAGCTTTGGGTTTTAATTTATCCGAATACTGTAATTTAGTTTATGCCGGACCGACAGAATCCGTTGAATTATTGCAAAACAATACTATAAAGGGTGCATGGATTATGTCTGGTATTCCAAACCAAGCAGTAAGTGAAATAATGAGTAAAGCCGAAGCCCGTCTAATCAGTATCAGCGATTTAATAATCCATCAGCTCCAGCAGGACCATCCCTGGTATACTAAGTACATAATTCCCGCGGGCACCTATGAAAATCAAGATACCGATATAACTACTTCTGCAGTTAAGTTAGCATTATGCACGACTGCCGACTTAGATGAAGAAACGGTCTATGATTTAACAAAAACCTTATGGGAGCATATGGATTCATTAAAGGAGAACAACAGCACGTTACGCTCTGTCAGTCTAGAGAGGGCTGTCACAGACCTGGCCGGTTTGCCTTTGCACGAAGGTGCAATAAAATATTACAAAGAAATAGGCATTATGAAGTAACTTCTAACCCTTCCGCAGCTTTTGCCATAGCAAAAGCTGCTGCATTAAGAATAAAACGCAGCAGCTTTCATAAGCCTACTCTTCCTTATCAAATTCTTTCTTTTCAAGGCTGGTAATTCCTTCTGCTAAAATCATCTCCTCTGAAAATTCTTCTTCCACTTGTTTTGCTAAATCTTTGGTAAACAGAAGATACTCTTCATTTTCTGACTCCTTATCCATCTCCCCTTGACTTGATGTATCTTCCTCCTCCGGTAACATGGAGTCATACTCGTACCCATCGCGATTATATGGTAATTCCTCCGGCATCCCTATATAATCCTCTGTCTCTTTCCTCTTGCTGCGTGCCCGCTTAAGGCTTTCGGCCTCCTCCTCAAAATTATCTTCTGCTCCGGTCAGTTTCTTTTTAATTGCAGCAAAGATTCCCTCAATGAGAATCGTTATAATAAGATAGAAAATTATACATACGAAAATGGAGAAGAACGGATACATCGTTCTTTGCCCTATCCTAAGCATTACCTCCGTTAAATCATTTACTGAAATATAGGAAACAATGGTAGTCCATTGTAAAAGTAAGATTGCCAGCCGCTTTACCATGAATAAAGTATCTTCTACCGTCTGTGGCAACGTTACGGTAAAATAGACCTGCTTCAATCGCCGAATCACAGCCGTATCCTGATGCTTTTTTGCTTCCCGCACCTGTCTTGCAATGATTTGTGCAAAATGTCCTGCTCCATATAATCCAATTGCAAGTCCTGAAATTAGAGTAATGCTGAAATGGAAACGTTTAAAAACTACATAATAAAATAAAAGAAGTAATAATACTACCGGTGTACTACGAAGCACAAAGCTAACCGCATGTGCTAATCCCGAAATTCCTCTCTTGTGGTATGACATAAAATAACTTAACACTGAACCGATTACTACTGTAACTGCCCCTGCAATTATTACTAAAATAATTGTCGTAATGACACTTTTTGCGATTAGATAATATGCTCCACCTGAGATCAGATTGTTATTTATCGCATCAAAGATATTTCTGATAAAATTCATACTCTTTCCTCCTATTACTCTAAAACCAAATAAGCATATTGATTCATTGTATAGTAACCGTCAGTCATACAATATGTTTTTTTCGTGTCCACGGTATTTTTACTAGTGCCATAACTAAAAAGCACGTCTACCTTACCGGCCATTAGCATGGAAAAGCTCGTATCATTCTGAAGATATACAAGTCGTATCTCTTTTTCTAAAACTTTTCCCACTTCCTGCATCAAGGCCACACTAAATCCATAAGGCTTCTGCTCAAAGTCTACCATATCAATCGGAGGTAGTGCTCCTGTAACGCCCACATAAATTGTACCATTAATCCCTGAAATTTTATCAAAATCTTTAGCATACACCGGCTTGATTTCTTCTGCCTCAATATAAGTGGATACGAGGGAATCTAACGTTCCATTCTCTTTTACCATTTTTAATGCATTATTAATATCATCCTTTAGTGCTTGATTTTTGACTGAGAGTGCCATACCAAACTCAAGTCTGTCTTCGGAGGCTTTTGGTATCTCAAGCTTTCGAAGACCCGTTTCTGTTCGCGCTAAATAATCTGCTGTTACGTCAGCAAACCAAGCTGCCTGTATCTCATTGGTTTTCAGTGCCAAGAGTGTCTCTGTAACATCTTTATAAGAGCGATATCCGCTTAGCTTAACTCCCAGTATACTATCAAATAATATCCTTGCACTATTATCCGGCATCTTAGAAGATACACCACCCATTGTCTTTCCGTTTAATTCCACCACAGCTTCTAATTTTTCAGAGGTTACTTTAGCTCCATCATTATACATTCCTGCACCGGCACATATTAGACAAAGGATTGCAAGAACTGCAACCGTTATCCATTTTGATCTCGTTCTCATCATCTTAAAGTCACCCCGATTATCTTCTCATTTCGAGTTCCGACAACAATTTTATTTTCGAATACTGCTGCAGTTGCCTCGATTCCGCCGCCTACATCAATACTGTCAGCGACTTGTCCAGTAGTTGCATCAATTAGCATAAGCTTATTATTATACGCTCCCTGCAGCAGATAAGCGTCCCCGTTTGCTGTATAAATAATATTAGCAGAGCTCCAGGAATCTGTACCCAAATCTGTTCTCCAGGTTTCCTCCCCGGTCTTCTTATCAAGCGCTACAAGATATCCTCCCTCTATGTCAGGAGTCTTTGAGACAAAGTAAAATACGGAATTAGAAACAATTCCTTTTCCTGCAATACCTGTTGCTAAAAAACCACCGGCAAGGCCGGCAACACTATGAACTTCATATGGCTTTCTCCATACTATCTCACCGGTAATCGCATTCAGCTTATAGACATTTGCCTCTCCCATATTATGGTTGTCCTTCCCATACTTAAGCGTTGTCGAGGCATAAATATACTTTTTCCCATCCTCCTCTTTATCAAAGATAATAGAGGAATTGACATCGTCCCCAACATCCATTGTCCATACCAGTTCCATGGTATTTAAATTAATACAATTTACAATGCCGCCATTATCACCAAGGTAGAGATAATTTTCCCACACGCTGCCACTGCATTCACTGCCCCATACATGAAATTCTTCCGAGGCACGAGCAGCACTATAGACAACACGAACTTCCTCAGACGGAGATATGGATAACGCCCCTTTTACCTTATCATATTTTGTATTCAATTTTAAAGTGTACAATACGCCATTTTCCCCAGGACAAATAATAGTATCCGATTCCACATGGAAGATAGCGGAGCTGTCAAATGCATGCCAAACACGCGGTGCGATAGGATCATTCATAGCAAACTCATGGAGCTTAGAACCATCCAGCAGACTATAGATATATATTCTAGGGCTGATACATTCCCCATAAACACCAGTTTGCGCATCGCCTGAACCCATAACAAGCATCGGGATACCACCCGGATGAAGGGACGCGGTTCCTTTAAAAGTCATACCAACGTTAATTGCATCTCTTGTCGGTTCTCCGGTGTCCATATCCAAAAAGTGTACATACCCATCCATTCCCGGATAAATTACTTCTACAAGTCCTTCTTTTTTCTTAGCGGCATCATATAAATTCATGATTCTTTTCGTCTCAGCATCCCACTTAACTACCAAGGGCTGTCCAGTCCATCCATTGCCTGACCAATAATCAACTCCATTGCTTTTTAATACTTTTCCTGTTGTAAAAGACCAAATATCAGAATCAAATTTCTTCTCAATAAGATTTGCGTACCCAAAGGCTTGATGATTTCTATAATAGTTTCCACGAAAGGTATAGATGCCTTCTAATTGATCCATTTCCGTTAATGCCTCTTCCGGAAATGTTAGGTCATACGGACGTTGATACGTCTTTACATCAACGCCATTCACCTGAATGCGGGTAGACATCGATAGCACACCAGGGCTTGTATTTTTTGTTGCCCTTGGTACCTCCTCGTCCGCGCCCTTTGCATTATCAGGGTATTGCACAGCCGGTAGGCTTCCTCTTGTATTCACAGTATAATTATATAGATAACTAATGCTTCCTTTTACTTTTACCAAGAGTTTAAAACCGTAAAAACCTGCTCCTAACATCATCAGAACGAATACTCCCAGCAGAATCCGAACTGTGATAGATTTTGTAAATCTCCTCTTTTTATCCATGTTCCTCCTAACTCCCATCTCACGCATATAAATCAAGATGCCTTAATATCGGCACCATAATGCTATTCTATAATAATTTTTATCAAACATTGTGCCGGCACCGCTTAGCAGCATATCATAGTCAAACCGAAAAACTTCCAAGCAATTGTCCTATCCATGAGTTCTCTTAACTTTTCAATAAGCCCCTGGTCTAGCTTAATAATGAGAAAGTTTTCCACAGATTCACAGTTATCATATAGAATATTACCCCCTTTGTCAACACTTATAACAATATCCATCAAATAGTAAGAATATAGAAAAGAGAATGTAAGCCGGTACAAACATCAATCGTTGTCGGTACGCTTACATTCCCTTATATTTTTACCAAGTCAACTGTATCCTGACACTGTTACTTAGATCTATCCTCAGATCTAATATTGCTTCAGCCTACTCCGGGCTGCAATGGATACAATCTCCGATTACTTCTATGTCTTCACGATGAACTGCAACTTCATTTTCCATGATATGTACTAACTCACAGGCATAGGCGGCCTGTGTAGCCAATGTATTGATATACTGTGATACTAAGATACTAATCGATTCCTGTTCTTCCACCATCGACATCACATGCTCTAACTCTTTTAACTTTTCCCCTTGTACTCTCGACAGATGATCCTTTAAATGATTTGCTACACAGTAATTAATTGCTTCCGCCTTGGATATCAGTTTCTCCACCTCAAGGGCAGTTTCCGAAACAAGGCAGCATAGTCTATCTTGTTCGTTGAGTACATCAAATGCTGTTTTCTCTACTTGCTCCTGAGAACTGTACAGCTTTTCTATAATCCCTTGCAACGATTCGTTTTGCATTATTACCCCCATCTTTTATCTTACATTTACTCTTGCAGTAATTTAAATAATTCTCTGACATTGTTCACTCCAATGAGATGGATTCCCTGATTCTTTAAATGCTGTCGATTCACTTGCGGTAAAATACAGATTTCATAGCCCATCTTCTTAGCATCATTTACCCTTTGTTCTGCCATATTTACAGCACGGACTTCCCCGGTAAGGCCTACTTCTCCAAACACCAAGGTTTTACTGTTCAGCGCCTTATTTTTATAGCTGGATATCAACGCCATAACAATAGCCAAATCAAGTGCAGGTTCATTTATTTTCATACCACCCGCTACATTTACATAAGCATCACAAAAGGATAACTGTATCCCCAGACGTTTCTCAATAACCGCCATTAATAAATTCACACGATTATAATCTGTTCCTGCTGCTGTCCTGCGGGGCATATTTAAATTAGATTGGCATACCAACGCTTGTACCTCAACAAGCATGGTTCTTGTTCCTTCCATGGAAGCAGCTACAACAGACCCTGGTTCATCCTCCGGTTTTCCTTGCAGCATATACTCCGAAGGATTCATCACTTCTGCCAAACCGATGTTTTTCATTTCAAAAACACCGATTTCATTCGTAGAACCAAATCGATTTTTTACCGCTCGTAAGATTCGATAAGCGGCTGTATTATCGCCTTCAAAATAAAGCACGGTATCTACCATATGTTCTAAGACACGCGGACCGGCAACAACACCTTCTTTCGTCACATGTCCAACAATAAATATCGATATCCCCATACCCTTTGCCAAATGCATTAAGGCCCCTGTAGATTCTCTTACCTGACTTACACTTCCGGGTGATGCACTGATTTCTTCTTTAAACATTGTCTGGATAGAGTCAATGATCATTATCTCAGGAGTATCTTTTGATACAACTTCTTCAATCTGATCAAGGTTTGTTTCAGAAAGCAACAGCAGTTCGCCTTGGAAAGTTCCAAGGCGCTCCGCTCTCATTTTAATTTGTTGTAAGGATTCTTCTCCGGAAACATATAGTACTTTCTTTTTAGCTAAAGTTAGCTGTCTGCACATCTGAAGAAGAAGTGTAGATTTTCCGATACCAGGATCTCCGCCTACTAAAACCAAGGACCCTTTTACGATACCGCCGCCTAGAACACGGTCAAGTTCACCGATTCCTGTTACGGTACGATTTTCTTCTTCTGTCCGTACCTCCGAGAGGTACTTGGGTGTTTCCACTTTTCTGCCGCTTCCTTTATTCACCGGTGTCTTTTTGACAACAGGCTCTTCTGTAAAACTATTCCAATTCTTACATCCAGGACATTGGCCTACCCATTTTGCAGATTCAAACCCACACTCTTTACAAAAGAATACGGTACTTTTCTTTGCCATGCTTTATTCTCCCATACAATTGCATCGTCCAGGAATTTACTTCAGACCGATTACCTGACAGCCAATGCAATTGCACCGCCCGCAAATTAACCAAACTGATTCCTTAGTGGGCGATGCAATAGTTTTTGAATTTATGCTTTCCGGTATTTATAACTTGATAACACGTACTAAAACTTCTCTCTCACAATTAAGCTCAGTACTAATTACCAGCTTTCCGCCTAAATTTGTCTTCATCTTACCAACATTGGTCCCGTCAATAAAGATTTTGTATTCTTTCTCTGGTTCTAACTCTAATGTAATCTGAGCATCTTCATCGCCTTTTACATAGAAGCTGACTTCTTTTTCTGAAATATTCAAATGGGATACTGCTGTTCCCGGCACAGACTCATAAACAAATAAACCGTTTTTCTCTAATTTTGTAATCTCATAAAATGTCTTTACTTTATATAAATCTCCGTTGTGCTGGAAATCCGAAACCTTCTGTTTTGTCTCTAAGGTATAATCACCAAAGCTAATTGTGCCATCCTTTTCTTCACGAATCAGATTCTCATATAATGCCATTTTCTTATCCTCCCGGTATTGTTCACAACCATTTGTTTTTAGAACTTCTTTTTGTAGCGAATACATTAAGATTCATTTTCTATCTATATATGCATTATAATATAATCGCCGACATAATGCTACTAAATCTTCTGCAATCCGACGAATTTGTATAGAAAATGAGTTAGATATTTCCTTCCAAAGAAACTAATTACAGTCTTGACTCACAATAAACAATATGCTCTATTGGTAGTATTGTTAAGCTTGCTTCTAATTTCATTCAAGCAAATATTACTCTGTCTTAGCTTTTCTTGTTCGTTTCTTTTTGGCTGTCATCACAATCTGATTTTCTTTATATTCGACCGTTACAAAGTCCCCCGAGCTTATCTTGCCTTCCAGAATTTCTTCCGCCATTTTATCTTCCACATAACTTTGGATTGCCCGGCGGATTGGTCTTGCACCGTACTTGTCATCAAAGCCTTTCTCCGATATAAAATCTATCACATTTTCTTCTATCGCAAGCTTTAAATCCATTTGTTGCTCACAGCGTTTTTCAATGGCTGCCAACATAATCCGAACAATGTTCTTGATATCTTCTCTCGTTAAGGAGTGGAATACAATAATTTCATCAATTCGATTGATAAACTCCGGCTTAAAGATTCGTTTTACCTCCTCCATTACACCTTCCTTCATTCGGTTGTAATCTGCCTTCTCATCAACCATCGAAGTAAAGCCCAGCTTCTTCGGTGAAATAATGCTTCCCGCACCGGCATTTGAAGTCATGATGATAATTGTATTCTTAAAGCTAACTTTTCTTCCTTGTGCGTCCGTGATATGACCATCATCCAGCACCTGAAGTAAAATGTTAAATACATCCGGATGTGCTTTCTCAATTTCATCAAATAATATAACAGAATACGGGTTTCTGCGTACTTTTTCACTTAATTGTCCGCCTTCATCGTATCCGACATATCCTGGAGGAGAACCTATCATCTTTGACACACTATGCTTTTCCATATATTCAGACATATCAACTCGAATCATAGAATTCTCACTTCCAAACATCGCTTCTGCAAGTGCCTTGCTAAGCTCTGTTTTTCCAACACCTGTTGGTCCAAGGAATAAGAAAGAACCAATTGGTCTGTTCGGATCTTTCAGCCCCACTCTGCCCCGGCGGATTGCCTTAGCAACTGCAGAAACTGCTTCCGACTGCCCCACAACACGTTCATGCAGTATTCCTTCGAGCTTCATGAGACGTTCGCTTTCTTCCTCTTCCAATTTCTTTACCGGAATCTTGGTCCAGTTCGAAATCACCTCCGCAATTTCGCCTTCTGTTACCATTAGTTTATTCTCTTCCCTAGCCTTTTCATGCTCAATCTTCTGACGATTTAGTGTTTCTCTTGCTCTATCCTGTTTTTTCTTAATTTCACTAGCTTTTTCAAAGGCCTCTGCTTTAATTGCAGCTTCTTTCCCAGCTTCCATTTCAGCAATCTTTTCTTCTAACTGCTTCATCTTTGGCGATACCGCATACGTACTTAAGCGAACTTTAGAGGCAGCTTCATCCATAAGATCAATTGCTTTGTCCGGCAGATACCGGTCATTTAAATATCTTTTAGATAATTTTACCGCCGCAATTACAGCGTCATCCGTTATCACTACATTATGATGACTTTCATAGCTGGCACGAAGCCCCATTAAAATTTTAATTGTTTCTTCTTCGGATGGTTCTTCCACCACCACCGGCTGAAAACGACGCTCTAAAGCAGCATCTTTTTCAATATACTTACGATACTCTTCTCTTGTAGTAGCTCCGATTAATTGAAGTTCTCCGCGAGCCAAGGATGGCTTTAAGATATTTGACGCATCAATTGCACCTTCTGCCCCGCCGGCACCTATGATGGTGTGCAGCTCATCCAAGAATAACAAAACATTTCCATCATAGATAACTTCTGATATTACCTTCTTAATACGTTCTTCAAATTCACCTCGGTATTTAGAGCCGGCTACCATACCCGATAAGTCTAACGTTACTACACGTTTATCCTTTATCGTATCCGGTACATCACCCTCCACAATTTTAAGTGCCAGCCCTTCCGCAATAGCGGTCTTGCCAACACCGGGTTCTCCTACCAGGCAAGGATTGTTCTTAGTTCTTCTGCTTAAAATCTGAATGACACGATTAATCTCATTTTCTCTTCCGATGACCGGGTCCAGTTTTCCTTCTTTTGCATACTCCGTAAGATTTCTGCTATATTGATCCAGCGTAGGTGTAGAGGATTTTCCCTTTCCCTTCCCCTTAGTGGCACTAAACTCATTTTTCGCTGCATTCATATCAACTCCGGCAGCCGCTAACGTATCTACGTAAAGCTTTTGAATATTAATGCCTAGTGTATTTAATAATCGAACTGCAATGCAGTCGGTCTCTTTCATTAAAGCAATTAATATGTGTTCCGTACCGATTTGTTCCGCATTCATTCTTTTTGCTTCCCTGTCGCTTTGCTCTAAAATTCCTCTGGCTCTGCTCGTAAAATTATTGCTGCCTGTCATCTTTACCGGTGTGCTTGGTGCAATTAATTGATTTACCAATTCTAATACTTTGTCTTCCTCTACACCGTTTGTTTCCAGAACTTTAGAAGCTACCCCGTCAGCTTTTAATAACCCGATCAGCAGATGTTCTGTTCCGATATAATTATGCATTAAGCGAAAGGCAACATCGGTTGCCAGATTGATTGACTCCTTCGCATTTTCCGTAAATCTATCTCTCATATATTCCCTCATTTCTGCGTTTATTTTCTTTCTACCAGTTTTTTACTTCTTTTAAAGCTGTGGCAGCTTTTTATTAATGTATTCCGCACGGTAGCGGTCTCTTTCTCCACGTCCGATACTCTTTCCCAGGCTCTTTTGCAAATTAGCCGGTGTAATCTCCATCATCAGCTTATGGATATTAATGGGTTCCTTTAATTTAATAAGCTCCGCATCTACTCCCAGTTTTAACTGAGACAACATCATAAATGCATCAATCGTATTAATCTTCTTTGCATACTTTAATACACCGTAGGAACGATATACCTTATCTTCAATCTCATCGCCATTCATATTCAGCAGATATTCCCTGCGCTTTCTTTCCTGCAGTACTGCCTGATCCACAATTTTTTCTAAGTTATCAATAATTTCTTTCTCTGATCTTCCAAGTGTCGTTTTATTGGATATCTGGAAGATATGTCCTAATCCTTTGGTACCCTCACCATAGATACCGCGAATCTGTGCTCCATACCGGCCTATTTCTTCTGCAAGTTTTTCTATTTTACCTGCAATGTTTAATGCAGGTAAGAATACCATATAGGATGCTCGAAGTCCGGTTCCAACATTAGTTGGACAACTGGTTAAATACCCATACCGATCATCATATGCATAGCCTAACTGCCCGGAAAAAAAATCGTCGATTCTGTCCGCATCTAACAATGCCTTTTCCATATTCATACCGCTGGCAACTGCTTGTATTCGAAGATGATCTTCTTCATTCACCATAATACTAATCCCCTCATCTTCCGAAACAATAAGTCCGGTTTCCAGCTCTTTTTCTGCCAAAAGAGGGCTGATAATATGCCATTCCACCATAGATGCTTTATCGATATCTCTAAGCTTATTAACACTGCAGTGGTAGAATTTCTGATTTTCTTTCAGTTCTAAGTCTTTGGTCAGTCCGGTAACTTTGTCTACAAGCTGTATGGCCGACTCTCTATTCATCCGTTCTTGAAAATAAAAACCTTTGATGTTTCTTGCAAGGCGGATACGGCTAGAAATTACAACGTCGCTATCCGCCGTCTGCTCTTCATACCATTTTTTCATAGCCTACCTCCCTTTAAACCTGTTTCAGTTCCCGAATTCGATCTCTTATTCGTGCAGCTTCTTCATATTCTTCCTGTTCAATTGCCTGCTGTAATTGAATTGTTAGTTTATCTTCTTCTGAAAGCTCATTTACAAGACGATTCATTTCACTTTCGTAACCCTTTGGCTTTTTACCGGTATGGGTATCGGCACCATGTATACTTCTAAAGTTCTTATTTAATACTTTGCCAAAACTGCTGTAACAATCTGCACAACCAAATTTTCCTTGTTTAAGAAATTCCTCGTAACTTAAACCACAGCTCTTACATTTCGTAATCGGTATCTCGTCCTCATTTTGCTGTTTTCCAATACTATCTAATAATCCAAATAACATCCCGCCTAAGGAAAAGTCACTCCCATCCCCTTGTGGAAAATTTAGAAATGAACTGTTTTTGGCAGCACATTCAGAACACAGATGTTGTTCCTTCTTCTTTCCGCTGATGATTTCCGTATAGTAGATTTTCGCTTCTTTCTTTCCGCAAATATCACATAACATATGGTTACACCTCCCTATCTGGAATCACAGGAGAATTCCCTCATGATACTGTCCATCAATTCATGAATCTCCTCGCAACTAATATCCTTACAGATGGCCTGTGCTAAAATCACTCTCATCTGATTCTTAAGTTCGGCAATGGCTCTAATTTTATCGTAATCAAGTGCAATTACAGCCCCTCGTCTTCGGTCAAGTTTTACAAAGCCCTCCTGCTTTAAGATAGTATAGGCTTTATTCACCGTATGCATATTAATTCCAATATTATCCGCTAATTCTCTCACCGAAGGAAGATTATCTCCTTCTCTGATTTCCGAGGTTGCAATTCCCAGGATTATCTGATTCCTTAACTGAATGTAAATTGCTTCCTCACTGTTAAAGTCAATGGTTACAATCACATTCTTCACCTCCTTGCTCTATTACAACATGTTCTTGAAGTTATATCTGTTATATTCATACTATAACACTATGATTCATTTGTCAACTGATACTATTTGGAGTTAATCTGGACTATCAACCACATTTGCAAAGTTATGGCAAGGATTCTTCCCTAAAATAAATCATCCTCTTGATTTGTTTTCATACGAAGCATGAATCGAATGATGCCAATCAAAAGTATGGCACATATGCCGCACAGTACGATAATAACAATAGTTAATTGACTTATTTTCTCTTCAAACTCCTTTTTCTGTACTTTTAGCTCCAGGTTATCATTAGTAACCGGTAAACTTTCCCCTCGTTCCGTACTCGTCTGTTCTGTATATAGCTGGATGGTCTTCTCTGTCCGGTCATATCGATAAAGAGAAGTATTCCCAAATGGATTTTCCAAAATCATCAGCAGATAATCCTCTTTTAGGCTGTCCTTCTTTTGATAAACCGGAATCGTGCAGCCATCAACAAGAATACTACTCTTTACATATCCTTTGGGTATCATAATATTGTTATCATCAGAAGCTACCGTATAGCTATATTGACCCGATATTGTTATCTTACCTGCTTCCCTCACCGCTTTGAAGCTTGGAGCATCTGCAGCCTCATTTTCTTCTTCCTCTGACGATTGATGGCTCTCTTCTTTTACTACTTGTATTCGATATTCGTCCGTATTGCCACTCTGCGCTGTAACAGTTATCACAATTGTATTATTCCCAATCTTTAAGGAGTCATTACCCGTCACCCCAACTGTTGCCGCAGTATCCTCAGGTATTGCACTAATTACGATTCGTTCTGCATCAGGTCCGACAATTAAGCCATATTCTTTTACACCGGGCTGAAAGGATGGAGTCAGGGTACCAGGGCTCACCTTTAAGATTCCCAGATTCGTATTCACTGAAGCAGCTTCCCTGGCACGAATGATAATGTTCCCGGAATAGGCCGATACTGACATCGGATCTCCCGACTCAAACTCATATGCAATTGGGTTTCCAGTCATTAATAGCTGACAGTTACCTACCTCTAAAGCTTTAAAACGGAGGACATATCTTCTCTCCCCCTGTGAAGCAGAGGCGTTGGTATCCATAAATCGGAGCATTCCATTCCCGCCGGTAACACAAGCCGGACCAGATATGAATTCTATAATCTCTGCATTATAAGAAAGATACCCTTCAAAATCTCCAAGAGTACTATCTGATGCTATTACAATAGAGATTTTAAACTCCTCCTCCTTACTAACCTCTTCCTTGGGTATCTCAATTTTAATTGTCGCACTCGCTGCTACGCTATCTATGCCTGGAATATTAATAAATAATAGTATGAGAAGTAACCAGACAATAGACATTACACTCTTCTTATTCTGATGTTTCATAAGTAATCCCCAATCCTGCGCACATTCTTTTTCTTGCTGAATACAATGTGTATTAACAAGCTTGTGGTACGCAATCACAAACTTGAACTAGAAATTGATTTTTATTGTTCTTGTTTCAGAAAATCCCATAAAATTAACCATTCGTTTCCATAAGGTTAATTCTATGGGATTTCGCTTGTGTTTCACAAGAATCCTTTAATCTGCGAGCGTATAAACCCGCTTTTAGTAACTTTGGCAATTTTAATTATTGTGATTCTCGTACGACCAAAATTGTATACTCACGTAAATCTCCGCTCTGAGCAATCACCACAATCGTAATCTCGTTAAGTCCCGGATTTAATTGAACAACACCTGTTCCGCTAAGAACTGCCTTGCTGCTTACCGTTGCAGCAGATATATTAATTCCTTCACAGCTACTTGGCACAACCATAGAAAAATCCTTTGTATTAAGTATGTCAAATGTTGGTGTCAATGTCAAATTATTTCCGTCTAAATCTTTCACGCTCAGTGTCTTAAGATAATTGTTCGGATTATACTTTGTTGTTGGTGCGGCACATGGAATTTCAGGCATATTTAAATAAACCGGAATAGAGAATACCAAGGGCAGATTACCAATCTGAGCATAGGCGGTTCCTACTTTCTTTCCTTCCGAAAACGGTGCTTCCACATTTGCCATGTACTGGTGGGAATGAGTCGAAGTCGGTGTTACATTAAACTTCTGAAGATAGATGGTATCCTGACCTCGATTGATATAAGAATCACCGATAATAAATGCACCACCTACGATGGAACGATAACGATTGTTCCAAGGAATTAAAGACTTCAGATTTAAAGCTGCATTCGTACTTCCATTCTTCGCATATTTTAAACCATTTGCAATTGCTCCTCCCGCTACCGTGGAATGATAAGCACCAATATTGTAGAAGTTATATAAACCTTCCCAGCCACTCACGACACCGGATACACTATTACTTAAGGAGGAAGTTCCAGTTACCACCTCCTGCTTTACACGGGAAGCCAAGTGATATGGACTTACACCGGAGTAGTCTGCTGCCGCCATAAAAGTCTCCCCATAGGTAATACTTTGTGTTACTCCAAAGTCATCCGTATAAGTATAACTTGCATTATACATTGGAGTAAACTTTAGGATACTTTCAACACCGCTAAGGTTTTGATAGGAGGTTTTATAAGTTAGTACCTCAAATTGGTATATTGACTTTTCATCCAGGAAATTTCTTGGATCCATATAGTATGCAATAGCATCTCTTGAAGCTGTAACCCAGGTAGAACCGTCATATACGATGAAGCTATCTGTCTTCCAGTTATATGCCTTATCTTCTAAGGACTTCCACTCTATTCCTTTGCCATTTGAAATTAAGTTCTTTCCAGGAATACTCTGATTATTGATTACCGTATTCCACTCGAGCCCCGTGTGATATGCCTCAAATGTCCAGTCCGGATAAGCTTCGTGAAGTACACGTAAGTACGGTTTATAACTCTCCGGAAATCCCTGTATCGCTAACTGCTGTTCAAAATCTTGATTTACAGGCACTGTCGGAGTTGGGGTCGGAACACTGGAACCGGAATCACCGTTCACAATGGTTGACTCATCGATTTTAACATAATATTCGTTAACATAACCGGAATATTCCGTACCGCTTTGAAAAAATTTTATATTATGCCAGTAAATATTATCTGCATAATACCTTCCGTTTACCTCTACCGTATCATTATTATATAGCGTTACTGCATATCCTGCACTGTTTTTAACAAAGGAACTGCTATAGCCGGGAGCTTGTTTCACAACTAGCGCAGTTGCATTGATAATCACACCATCCGCTGTAAAAATCTGAACTGTCGGAGTTGGGGTAACCGATGGTTTTGGCGTAACAGTAGGTGTTAACGATGCTGTCGGTTTTGGGGTCGCTGTCGGTGCCTCTGTCGGCTTTGGCGTAGGCGTTGCTGTTGGTTTCGGAGCTTCCGTCGGCACCGGCCCATTCGAAATTAGTGTTACTGAACTTGCTTTCAGATAACCGGTTACTGTCTCCCCTGATTTTGTATAGGAAACCTGAAACCACTTAGCATCCGATGTTTCTTCCGATACTATTGTTACTTTTGTATTTTTAGCCAGATTTACTATCGTTCCATTTTTATATTTTGTGTAACCGGCTGTTGTTTTCGCTGATGTTCTTAGCTTTGTACCACTCTCTAAGATAGAGGCGGCCGCTTTATCTGTTAATGTTAATTTCACATAATTGCTAAGAACATGTCCAATCGTTTGTTTTTTATTTACAGTAACAGCTACCCGGTACCAAATATCACTACCTGCCTTAACCTGATTAAGTACAGTAAGCTTTGTATTTTTTGATAATGTCCCCAGCACCTTACTTTTTGTCGTTGCCTCTTGTCTAAGATTAAGTGTTGATGCGGTGATAACTCCAGGTATTTGAAAAGCTTCGTCCTTATCGATTGGCTTTGGTGCTTGGGTGATTGTTGGTTTAGCCGCTTCTGTGGGTGCAGGAGTAACCGTATCCCCTGGGGTTTTGGTTGGAGCCGGGGAATTTGCTATATCCTTTTTCTTACCAATCAACTCCAGCTCATTCTCAGTCACAAACCCAAAATAAGTAATTGCAGGCTCTTTGTAGCTAATGCGGAACCACTTCGTACCGGCTATTGTTTTCTCCTCAGATACCCATACATAAGAATCCTTTTCGGCTGTAATTAAATTTCCTTCCTCGGTATATAAATCCTCTGCTGCTGCAGAAGCGGTCTTTTTATAGATGATTTCTCTGACAGGCTTTGCATAAAACCCACTTCCTACGGTTGCACTAACATATTTACTGAGCATATATCCATTCACTGTTTTCTTGTTTTGTACAAAGGAAATCTGATACCATTTATCACCGCCATCGTATTTTTCTTTTAAGATGGTCACTTTGGTATTTTTATTTAAAGAAGTAACCTTGGTACTATTCGTTGTTGCCTCTTTTCTTACATTAACAGCCTCACCGTTTACGATTCCTGTAAGATTTATCTTATGGTCGGCAGGCGTCGCCGGAGTTTCGGTTGTTTTTTCTTCCTCACCGCCGCCAGAGGTTGAATTATTCGCCCCATCATCAGGAGTGCTATTGTCCCCGGCCGTCACTTTTGTTCCATCTAACTCTACAAGACTTGCCGGCACATATCCATAATATTTTGCACCATCGTACGTAATGCGGACATAAAACCATTTTTCATTCCCGAGCCGTTTTTCTCCGGTCAAATATACCGCACGATTTTTATCTAACATAAGCTTTGTTCCATCCGCAGCCGATACCGTCTTGCTACCTTCTCCTGCGTCAAGCTGCATCGCAGTTTTATTGGTGCGAATCTTTCCGTAAAGCCCATTTTTATAATTCATTTCGACATAAATAGCTAAAACATATCCAGTTACAACTTTACCGTTTACTTTTGTTTGAATCTGATACCAGCAATCCCCGCCATTCCATTTCGTTCCTATTACTGTCACAGAATCACCGTTTAGCAAAGTACCTAAGACTGTGCTTGAGGTATTGTTATCTTTCCTTATATTTAATTGTGATGCATTCACCGCAGCCGGCTGTTTTAACTGATAAGCTGCCGAAGAATCTGATGGCGCAGGGGTTACGGTTACTGTGGGCTTATTCTCGTTATCCTCTGATTTTTTTATGTAGGTTCCCAACGAATAACCTGTAATCTTCTTACCACCAAATGCAGCTTCAATCTCATACCATCCGCCTTTTTCTGATAAAATAGTTACTCCTTGATCTTTTACAAGATAAACTTCTGCTCCTCCTAAGGTCACCTTATCATATGAAGTTCCGGGCCCTTTTCTGACATAGAGCGTAGATGCCGTACATATTCCTTTC
Source organism: Bacillota bacterium (assembly GCA_023457255.1). Lineage (GTDB taxonomy): Bacteria > Bacillota > Clostridia > Lachnospirales > Lachnospiraceae > Lachnoclostridium. The sequence continues at coordinate 82,888 of JAEWMB010000045.1, forward strand.
GCTGCTGCATATGCTGCATCCGGTTTTCTCCATAGCAAATTTGGTATCAGCATGCTGATACATACGATCCATATAATTAAACGCTTGTGTTTTATTTCTAGTCTCATCCTAACCTCAATTCCGGCACTCCAGCACCTTTTATAACATTTGCAAATCGTGCACCAGCACAAATAGAAGCCTATCTTCCCTCTATTATAATATGATAATCTTATTAATCCGACTTTATTACCTATTTTTCTCCGTTTTATTCATTCGTTATCATACTAAATGGGATATATGGCAGTATTGTGGCACCTTAGCTGAAATTGAAGAAAAAAGACCGTTCCACTACCCATTTGGCAGGAAACGGCTTCTTAATATATCAATATAAAATATTGTAATATGAACTGCAATAAAGAGCATTTGGTTAATTATGCTTCTTCTATCGCTTTTCCAATATCATTTCTTTTATACTTATTTGCAAACTGTATCCACTCTGTTGCTTCATAAGCTTTTGTACGGGCCTCTTTCAAATCTTTTCCGGTCGCAGTTATCCCTAACACTCTTCCACCGTTGGTTACGATACCTTCGTGTGTTCTCCGGGTACCTGCATGAAAAGCATAAAAATCTGATTTTCCTTCAAAGGAAGAAAGACCCTCGATTATAAATCCTTTTTCATATTGCTCAGGATACCCCCTGGAAGCTAACACAACACAAACAGCAGCGTTATCGTAAAATTCCAAAGGAACTTCTTGTAGTCTTCCCTCGATACAAGCCTCCATGACATCAATGATATCATTTTTCATTCGCGGCAGCACTACCTGAGCTTCCGGATCTCCGAATCTAGCATTGTACTCCAGTACTTTTGGTCCATTCTTCGTTAACATTAAACCACAAAATAGGATACCAGTAAAATCTCTGCCTTCCTTTTTCATAGCATCAATCGTAGGCTGATAAATATACTGCTTACAAAATTCATCGACTTCTTCCGTATAGAATGGACTAGGAGAGAACGTTCCCATTCCTCCTGTGTTTAACCCCTGGTCACCGTCATTAGCTCGCTTATGATCCTGTGCACTTGTCATAGGCTTAATTGTCTTTCCATCACAAAATGCCAATACCGACACTTCACGGCCAGTCATAAACTCCTCTACCACCAGGCGGTCCCCTGCTGAACCGAACTGCTTATCAAGCATAATACTCTTTACTCCGGCTAAAGCTTCCTCATACGTATTACAAATCAATACTCCTTTTCCAAGAGCAAGACCGTCCGCTTTTAACACAATGGGGTAGGAAGAAGTTTCTAAATAGTGGACTGCCTCCTCTGCGGAATCAAAAGTTTCATAAGCCGCCGTAGGAATTTGGTATTTTTTCATTAAATCTTTTGAAAATGCTTTGGAACCTTCAATTATTGCAGCATTCTTTCGTGGGCCAAACACTCTAAGCCCTTGCTTTTCAAATATATCTACGATTCCGTTAACAAGAGGATCATCCATACCGATGATAGTTAAGTCAATTTCCTTTTCCTTTGCAAATGCTGCTAATTTATCAAATTCCATTGCACCAATCAAAACACACTCCGCAATCTCTTCAATTCCGGCATTTCCAGGTGCACAATAAATTTTAGATACCCGTCTGCTTTCTGAAATCTTTCTGGCAATGGCATGCTCTCTTCCGCCGCCGCCTACGATAAGTACCTTCATAATCTACCCTCATTTCTTCGGCTACTCTCTTTATTTGCAGTAACTTTTAATCTAATCCCCACGCATATCGCAAGCATGCTTGCGACACTGCTCAAAGATTTTCAATCTGCTATCTCACAATAGCCATGTTATCCTTAATTTCTACTCTGCCATTGGCAATTGCATCGATGGCTTGAGGAAGTATAATCCACTCCGCTTCCTCCATTACACGCTTTTGAAGGCTTTCCGGTGTATCATCAGCCTTTACACAAACAGCCTTCTGCAGCAGTATCGGACCGGAATCTGTTCCCTCATCTACAAAATGAACAGTTGCTCCTGTTATTTTATTTCCCCTTTTTAACACCGCCTCATGTACATGAAGACCATAGTAACCTGCACCGCAAAAAGACGGAATTAAGGAAGGGTGAACATTGATAATTCGGTTCGGATAATTAGAGACTAACTCTTTTGGCAATATTACTAAAAACCCTGCAAGTACGATTAAGTCCGGACAATAACCATCAATAGTTTTTAAAAGTGCCTCTTGAAACTCTTCTTTTGTCTTAAAGTCTTTTGGAACTACGCTGCAAGCATCTATGCCATAATTCCTTGCTCTTGTTAAGGCATAAGCATCTTTCTTATTGCTGATGACCGATACAATTTGTGTATTGCTGATACGTCCTATTCGAATACTATCTATAATAGCTTGAAGATTTGTTCCACCACCGGATACTAAAACCACAATTTTTAGCATAGACAGATTCCTTTCTCTCCGTCCTGGATCTCACCGACAATATATGCGGACTCTCCTGCTGCATTGATTAATCTCACTGCCTTGTCTGCCTCTGCTTTATCCACCGCAACCAACATACCGATACCCATATTATAGGTATTATACATGACATGCTCTTCAATGCTGCCATCTTTCTGAAGCATATGAAAAATTGGCGGAATTTCATAAGAAGTTTTTTTCACAACCGCAGTAACACCTTCCCGTAACATTCTTGGAATATTCTCATAGAAACCTCCGCCCGTGATATGGGAGCAAGCTTTTATTTCCACATTGCCAGCCTTCAAACTGCTCAGTGCTTTTACGTAGATTTTAGTTGGTGTAAGAAGAACTTCACCAAGTGTGCCGGAAAGACTTTCATAATACGTATCAAGTGCCTCTTTCTTCATATTAAAGACCTTGCGGACCAAAGAATAGCCATTGCTATGAATACCGGAAGAGGAAATACCAATCAGTACATCCCCATGTTTTAACGTGTCACCCGTAATTAACTTTTTTCTATCAACAATACCAACCGCAAAGCCTGCAAGGTCGTATTCGTCTTCCGGATAAAAGCCCGGCATCTCGGCAGTTTCTCCGCCAATTAACGCAGCATTCGATTGTTTACAGCCTTTCGCAACACCACTGACAATCGTGGCAATCTTCTCCGGTTCATTCTTACCGCAAGCAATATAATCTAAGAAAAATAGTGGTTCGCCACCCGCACAAGCAATATCATTCACACACATGGCGACACAATCAATCCCTATCGTATCATGCTTGTCTAGTATAAATGCAAGTTTTAGCTTTGTACCAACGCCATCCGTACCCGAGACTAAGGTAGGTTCCTCCATGTCCTTAAAGGAGGCTAAGGAAAATGCTCCCGAGAAACCACCGATTCCCGTTAACACCTCGCTTCTCATCGTTCCCTGAATATGTTTTTTCATCAGCTCTACAGCCTTATAGCCTGCTTCAATGTCTACTCCTGCTTTCTTGTAATCCATGGGTACCCTCCTAAACATGTTATTTTTAATTTCCTTATTGTTCTTTTATCCCGGATAAGAATTGATATATCGCTTATCTTCTCCCTATTCATATCTCTATTTATGAGTATCATTCTATCATATGTTCTATTCTTTGTCGTTAATTTTCCATTCTTAATTTCTTATCTGATTTATTACTTTAACTTATAAGTCTATAAGCTGTACTATAAAATATATCCCAGACGGTTATTTATTACTACCCTCGAATTAGATAATTCTACTGTTACAAAAATCTAATGTTAAAGAATATATTAGCAGCACATAAGCGTGCAAAAGACCTAAACCGTTATGTGATTTAGGCCTTTTCGATATTAGGTGGGAGGAGTGACCTTATATAAATAAATTTACATTGGATTCTTCCGCATCTCCAAGATAAGTTGCAACTCCGGCAAACTCTACTCCATCGATTAACTCTTCTTTCGTTATTCCCATAACATCCATCGACATTGTACAGGCCACTAACTTAATACCGCTTTTCCTCGCTTGCATCATCAATTCTTCTACAGAATTTACATGCTTATCTTTCATTACCTTTTGCATCATCTTCGTTCCCATACCACCCATGTTAAGCTTGGAAAGTTTTAACTTCCTACTTCCTCTTGGCATCATAATACTAAACATTTTATCCATAAATGATTTCCTGACCTTCACCTTTTCCGGTTTTCTTAATGCATTTAAACCCCAGAAAGTAAAAAACATGGTAACAGGTCTTCCCAGCGCTCTTGCACCATTTGCGATGATAAAGGAGGCTAATACTTTATCCAGGTCTCCGCTAAAGACAATGATTGTTTTTCCTTGAGGAAGTGCAGGAGGAACCACGGTATTTAAAATCGAACATGACTCATTTCCCTTTTTGATGTATGCGGTACTTTCTTTTGGCCCGCACTCCACCTTTACTAAGGTATTACCGGTCCGTTTACACCAGGCTTTGGCATCTCTTGCAAAACCCATGTCAGTGGCTGTCACCTTCACTACATCTTTGTCCTTACATTTAGAAAGCGCTTCACTTACCTTTAAAATCGGACCCGGACACTGTAATCCGCAGCAATCCAAAATTGTAATCTCTTCTATAGGTGTTTCTGCCACCGCTACTTTTTCATTTTCTTTCGTTATGCCTGCTTCCGATTTCATCTCTTTCCTCATTTCTTCCGGGTTTTGGGTGCCGGTACGATTTGCAGTACCGGAATCTTGCCATGCGCTTTCTTCAGCCTTTTCTCTTCTGAGATATTCTTCATGGTGAATAGACTGATACAATGAGGTTCCACCTGATAATACTCTTACTTTATCAAATCCATTTTGCTTTAATATTCGAGCTGCATTATAAGAACGTACTCCAACCGCACAATAGGGAACAATGGTTTTATTTTTATCTAACTCCGGAAGTCTTTGGCGAAGCTGTCCAAGAGGGATGTGATAAGAATTTGGTATCTGATATACCATTCGTTCTACTTCCTCTGTTACATCCAGTAGGATATAATCCCTCACCTGCTCTCCCTCCTCAAAGATCTTATCCAGTTCCTCTGGTTCGATAAAGCTTACATAACCTTTCAAGATGTTCTCTGCGGTGAATCCAAGCATATTAACAGGATCTTTTGCTGAGGAAAATGGTGGTGCATAAGCAAGCTCAAGTTCTGTCAAATCATACACATTACCGCCCAACTTCATTACCGTTGCTAACGTATCAATCCGCTTATCGGCACCTTCGGCTCCAATAATCTGACCTCCATAAATTTTTCCCAGCGGATCAAAAATAAGTTTTAGGGCCAAGGTAGCCGCACCAGGGTAATAGCCTGCATGAGATTTTTGATAAATAAGTGCGGTATGATAGTCGATCTCTTTCTTTTTTCCAAGCTGCATCAGCATTCTCTCATTTACCCCGACGTTGGCACTCGTTAGATCAAATACCTTTGCAACGGAAGTTCCCATTGTTCCGGTATACTTAAGCTTATCTCCGGCAATATTATCCGCAGCTATTCTTGCCTGCTTATTTGCTGGTCCTGCCAATGGTATCATCGTTTTATTAGATAAAATAGGATTTGCTACTTCGATTACATCACCGACGGCATAGATAGAAGGCTCTGAGGTTTGAAGATATTCATCAACAATAATTCCACCTCTCTCATTAAGCAAAAGATTTGCCTCCTTTGCTAGTTTACTATTAGGACGGATACCAATGGATAGAATGACCATATCTACGGTACAGGAATTACCACTGTTTAAGACAATCTTCGTTCTATCACCATGCTCTAAAGCCTTCACGCCATCAGATAAGATTAGCTCTACTCCTTGACTTCGAATCTGTTCATGAAGAAGCTGTGCCATCTCGTAATCCAGTGTCGGCATCACTTGATTTTGCATCTCTATCATCGTAACGGAAAGACCGGCAGCATAAAGATTTTCAGCCATTTCAAGTCCAATAAAGCCACCGCCAATTACTGCGGCGCTCTTTGGCTTTTCCTTGTTCAAATATTCTTTAATAGCATCTGTGTCCGGAACATTCCATAACACAAAGACATTAGGGGCATCGATACCTTCTATGGATGGGCGGATTGGAGCAGAACCTGTGGCAATGAGCAGTGTGTCATAACTCTCCTCATAAGTATCCGGTTCTCCAACTCTTCTGACCGTTACTTTTTTCTCCTTCGGACTGATTTTTACAACCTCACTATGAACTCTGACATCGATATTAAATTTTGCTTTCATTCCGGCAGGTGTTTGCAGCAATAATGCGTCCCGGCTTTTAATTACATCTCCAATAAAATATGGCAGTCCGCAATTCGCATAGGAGATTTCTCCTCCCTTTTCCAATACTATGATTTCCATCTCTTCATCACGTCTTCTAAGGCGCGCTGCCGCAGTTGCTCCTCCTGCTACTCCGCCAATAATCACTGTCTTTTTACTCATCCCAATCCCTCCATCTAAGTCTTATGAACTATTCCATTCTTAATTAAGCTCTTGCTTACCCCTTTTGTTCTTCCATTGCATCGTTTTGAATTGTAAAACCGGCACCGTGACCGTCTGACTAAAAGTTTTTTCATTTTGTTTGCATATTTTTTAACAAGAAAACTTCTAATAATACTAGATTCATTTCCTCTTCTTTTAGCTTAGTATACCCCTGTAAAATATCCCCGTCAGTGATTAAATCACACACCTACCTAAGCATAAAACTGTATGAAACATAAAAAGGTAAATATCAAGTTCAAATAGAACTTCCGGTCTTACAGCGGCCCATAGAAAAAAGGGACTATCGCAAAGAAGAAATTTTATACTAGATACTGTATATAACACCTTCGTTTACATACAATATCCGGTACTTGTTCTTCTTTTTACGACAGTCCCTTTTCCTTAGGATGATTTATTGTTTCGTACTAATGTTGACAAAGCATATTTCTGGGGATTACTTCATGTATTCCTTGTAGCCTGCCTGCTCAAGTTTCTCTTTTTTCACTACAACGGAAGCTTTTAACTCTTCTTTATATGCTTTCAATTTCTCAAGAATTTCCGAATCGGAAGTTGCCAATATCTTAGCTGCCAAAATACCTGCATTGGCTGCTCCGTCAATAGCTACTGTTGCAACCGGAATGCCGGCCGGCATCTGAACGATGGAGTATAGAGAGTCTACACCGCTTAATGCTTTTGAATGGATTGGCACACCGATTACCGGCATAGTAAAAATAGCTGCTGACATTCCCGGAAGATGTGCTGCGCCGCCTGCCCCCGCAATAATTACTTTAAATCCTTTTTCTTCTGCTTTTGTAGCATAATCAAAGAAAATGTCAGGCATTCTGTGGGCACTGATTACTGTAATTTCATAATCAATTCCAAACTTCTCTAATATTTCTGCTGCCTTACTCATTACAGGAAGATCTGAGTCACTTCCCATTACAATTCCTACCTTAGCCATGTTAAATACATCCTTTCCTTTTGCTTTCTATCTTTAGGTAACTTCCCGCTTGATGGAGAAGTAACTTTTAAAAAGGGGGGATTGATTACTTCCTGCTTCACTGAAGCTCTTTTAATGCTTCATTTAAACGCTCGGTTCCAGGCAGGACAAAGCGTCCAGCCTCTATAATCATAATCTTTTGATTATCCCTGGTATGAACTGAAATCTCTTTAATCTCGTCATAAGGAATCGTAATATCGGTATGGCAATTTACATAGGCTTTTGCCATGTCGGTATGACGAAGGGCAGATACCTCATTTTCCCTCGCAACAATCTCTTTTCCATCCGGATTATATACCTTATGATCCTCACTTCTACTATAGCAGGTATCTCCCACAGCAAAATGCGGTCCTGTTTTTTCCGCAATTAGAATTGGGAGCTTACGTTGAATATCAAACTTACGGCCCATTACATAGGCAGTTGTATTGGTTCCTATTGCAAACTCACCAAGCGGAAGCGTATCTCTGTTCATCAAAATGTTTTCTTTGACATAGTTTGCATTTTGTTCCTGATCAGCAAAATTAGCGCAGCTATAGCCGGTTATCATACCATCATCAAAAGAAATCTTTAAATCTTTATATTCCAAACCATTTAAAAAAACCTTGCTCACATTTAAACAGCCTTTGGTTCCCGTCAGCTTTGGTGAAGTAAATACTTCTCCAACTGGAATATTAACATCCGCCGTACAGTTCTCAAAAATTGTTTCTTTCTCAGGATTCTTTAGCTCGTACAACATTACTTTTAAATCTGTTGCATTTCCGTTCGCACCTAAGATATGACAGTAAACACCTTGATCAAGTGCATCAATGATGTGCTGCTGAATTGTTTTATACTCTTCATTATCAAGATTATTTACCTTCACAGTCTCAGCAAATATATCATGAAACTTATCTCCGATGGAAGGCAGTGGATAAGCAATAATAGTAAAGGAAATTTCTTCTGATTTAATAAACTCCTGCATCATCTGACTGATCTGCCCCTGAGATTGGGTATTTAATTCCTGTTGTTTTTTATCCAAATAAATTGCTTCTGGTTTGTTTACAGGCTCAAAATCCGGTTCTCCAAAAGTTTCCAATACAGCCGGACCGGCGTAAGAAGCACACTCTACACGGTATTTTTCCATCGCCGCTTTGGCAGCCGCCAAATGACGCTCCGCATAGTTTTTATCAAAAAATAGTCCTTTATCAAATCGATGGTCATACTCGTATTGCGGATTAGGACTTGTTGCATAGTACCCTACTTTTCTACCGCCTCTGCGATTAATAACATCCGCGGCAACACGGTATACCGTTACTTTCTTTCCCAAATTCTCGAAGTTTTGAAACGCATAACGCATCATACGTTCAAAACCGATGCAAGTACGAATTCCTACAATGCTTTTCTTCGATAAGTCCGCACCCATCATAACAAAACCGCGGACATAACCTTCGGTATAAGTATTGGCCATGGCTTTTACTTCCTCTGAGGAACATTCATTTAAAAACTCGGCGATTTTTAATTCATTTTCGGTAATGTATTCACCGTATCGATAGAGATATCTAAGGTCTATTAAATCGGAATCCATGATAATATCATAAGCGAAGGTATAGGTCGGATCATACATCTCGCGAACACGCATGTCCATAAAATCTTCTGCATAATCACTGGCGAAGTAGTAAATAGCACGCTTTACATCCTTATAAGTGTATTCATCCTCTTCCTCAAAGTAATTATAAACTTCAATAAAGAGTTCCACAGACATAATAAATGGTAATAATTTATACTCAAACACACATGGAATTAAAGAACGAACTTCTGCCGCTAAAAAGGTTATAATCTTTCCATACTCCTCCCCAAATACAGATACGGAATAAGCAGGATTTGTATAGCTTTCATTATAATTATTATCTAATATGTCTTCATAAAGCTCCATATTTTGTTGTTTAAGCTGCTCCAGTGTTAATTTTGACTGCTCCCCGCTTTTTACTGCTAATGCTATATGATATAGCTTTAATAAAAAAGAAGCATTTTTCTTAAAAAAGTCACGGTACTTCTCACTTACAGTATCCTCAGTTAGCATTACCTGTAAGCGTTCCATAGATAAAGACAACCTCTCTGATATTGCTTCATTTTCTTCTTGTAAACGTTGAATCGTTCTCATATTTCACCCTTCCTGCTTTCTACACTTTTTACTTCACTTTCGTATGATGCTTCCTAGTTATGATTGTAAAATTCTTTTATTTACCTCTTATTACAAGCTCAATTAATTTTTAAAATTTTGTCTTGTTATTACCTGTTTAAAGCGAATAGCTAAAACTTTTAAAATGTCTTTATCTCTAAAACGGCAGTTTATTTAAGACGTATTATACTCAAAAATGTATTCCATTTAATAAGCTGCTAATAAGCTGCTATATTAACCCTACAGTACAATTCCTAATATATATAAGCAAAATAAGCTTATCAGCATAATGCCATTGATACCAATACCTAAAATAGGTGCTACCAGATAGATGTCTTTCTCCTGAAAACTTTTGTAGCCCGCCATAAAACCATAAACGGATACGAGAAAGGCCAGGATACCAATCGCACCAAGGACGATATCGCCTTGACCTTTATTAACACCGGAGATAATTGAAATGGTAAAGAAGGAAATGATCACAGCAAGTCCGAGCAATAATGATAAGATTCCATTTTTTGAATGCACTCTTCCTTTAAATTTATACTTTGCTTTTTTTAATATCATGAATTCCTCCTGCTCCTTGGTTCTTTGATTATTCCATGCGATATTTATGGTGACTGCTCCTTTTTTCCCTAAATACCATATAAATTGCAAGCATAATCCTATAACTTATATATCCAAGTACTCCTCCAATGGTATTTAGCAGCAAATCATCTACATCAAAACTTCCAATCTGATAGAGAAGTTGTATTGTCTCAATTGTTAAGGTAAGTCCAAAACTCCAAAAAAGTACAGAGAAGAATCCTCTCCGCTTTAAGCTAATCATCGGCAGACAAAACCCAAATGGCATAAATGCAGCCACATTCCCCACCATATTTACTAGAAACCCTTCCAGTCCGACTTCCTTTCGGTAGATAAAAAAACGCTTTATTTCACGAAATAATACTAAATTATACCGGTATCCGTTACTTGTATCTGTCCTGCCATATCGCTCACTAAAAAAAAGAAAGTATGACAAACAGGCCAAATAGCCAAGAAAAAGTACCCATACCATTACTCGTTTTCCTGCGGTTAAATTATACTTCAAAACACTTACTCCTATCTTGTCATACTAGAATCTCTCTCATTATACACTAGCATTTCCACATATTCAAGAATAACAAAATTGTCATACTTAATAAAATAACCAATTTCTGTGTTTTTAGCCCGAATTTCTATATCAGCGGTTAAACCGCAGTGTACTTGTTCCAAATCTTGACATAGACCCAAAAAAAGAATGCATAAAACAACAAATGTCATTCTATGCACTCTTTTATTCTTGATAATGAAAGCGCTGAAAAATACGCCTTTTCTTTTTTAGTATGTTCTCTGAACGGACAGTGGTGAACTAATTATTGCTGCATTATTTTGGTAGTCTACAAAGTAATTGTTTGTTAATATCAGATAGGAAACATTACTTATCGCTTGGTTAAAGCTTAGGTAAATCACTTTTCCGCCAACATAGCTGCTGGAAGGTGATACATAGCTGCTGCCGGTATAGGCCTGGAATGTTCCGGTTCCGGTTACTGGTTTGGACAATTCGATTTCAATACCATAGGGTGATACTTGCTTACAGCTAACCACCGCAGCGCTTGTATTTTCTACCAAGGTAAGTGTTGTGTTATAAACCTTCATCTCGCCATAAGAACTATTATATCCTTTAAGCCCCCTGATTGTTAATGCATGCGTTCCTGTATTGGTAATTGCACCATTGGCAAAGGTTAGAACAACTACGGCTTTATTATTATCCTGCTGTTCTATCACCGCACTAATCGGATTTGTATACGAACCTAAGGTATAGTTTCCTACATTGGCAACACTCGCTAAATCTAACTTATAATTAAAGGTCACAATAATCCTGCTCGGATTGGTAGCGTCTTGTACTACAGAGGAAGGAGCCGGTAAGTTCGATGAACTACCTGTGGACTTTTGAACCTGTATTGTTGTGGAAAGAGAGGCATTACTTAAATTATCTAATACAAAATCCTTTGGTATAGTAAAATTGTAAGTACCGCCTTCTAGTGTCTGGCTATCTAATGTAAGTGTTACCGTCTTGTCTTCTACCGTACCGGTATATGTGAAATTCCTTGGTAAGATATTTCCATTATTACTATATACCAGAACCGATAAGAAGCCGCTGATATTCGTCAGGCTAACCGTTTTGCTATAATTCAGTATTAGCTTATTAACTAGTACCCCATTTTGCATACTACTTGTCAGCTCATAACCTATTAGTATCGGCGGGGTTGTATCCAGCGTAAAGTCAACTGCTCTTGTCTGACTAGCATTTGCACTATAACTGGCATTATAGTTTCTCCATCCTGAAAAGGTAACTACCTGACTTCCTGTGAGGCTGGTATTAAGAATTGTGTAATTCACCTTTTTATTATTATCCGGATCTACCGTACCAGAAGAAACTACTCCGTCAATCTTAGCATAACCGGCAGTTTCAATTGGTGCATCAAAGGTAGCGGTTAACTGCGTTTTATTCAATCTTTCTACCTTGACAATGTTTGCGAGCGGTTTTTCCGTAGCATCACATCGAACTATAACAGATAGTACGTAAGGCTCTGCCTCATTTCCCTTTAAATCTTTGATTCCTGTCATCTCGACCATTGCATTCACAACCTTTTGACCGGTTGTCATTAAATCAATCGTCAATGTCTTTTTATCACTACTTAAAATATAATTGTTTGGATTACCGATGTAAGTTCTAACATAAGTATTGGTTTCACCATAAACTTGTAATATGTTAAGTTTAGAAATATCAATTGCTTCACTAAAATGAATTTGCGCTTTGTAGCCGCTGTCGCTTATCGTTGTCTCTTTATAAGCAGGGCCTTTGGTATCCGCAAAATCATTTTGAAAATTAGCAGATTGCACAGGGGTACCATCAACAGTCTCGGTCTTATTAAAAATGGTAGTAACATAAACTCCTGCAAATTCACCACTTGCAGTAATATTTAACTCCATCAAATCACCGGATAACTTCGCACTTAAATTCCCCAGTGCTGTGGCTTTGTTACCAGGCGTAATAGTAATCGCACCATTTAATAAATTACCATTTCCGTCGATTACGCTGGACTTTTTAATTGGTGCATTAAACGTAATCTTAATTTCATTCGAACTTACTAAGGAAACTCCGGTAGCCTTAGGTTCCGCAACCAGCGTTGGAGTCGGGGTCGGTGTTACCGTCGCTGTTGCCTTTGGTTTAATTAAGATATAAGTTCTCGCAACAACCTTATTGGCAGACTTTACCGCTTCTGTCTTATTTGCTCCAATTCTTGCTTCCAATACAGTAATACCAGGTTTTATACCGGTAACAATACCTGCCGAATTCACGGTTGCATAAGTAGTATCAGAAATAGTATAGTAAGTAGAATCTGTAGAATTAGATGGTGTTAACTTTGTATTGAAATCATATTTGCTTCCAACTTCAATAATATGGGCATTAATTTCATCATGGACTACGTTAAGCGTAACTCCGGTAGCAGGAATACGGTTCTTTACTGTTACCTTACTGCTTAGCTGCTTCTGAGTACCATCTTTAAAATAAACCGTTGCTGTTATTGTTGCTGTTCCGGCTGCAATCGGTGTTACAAGCCCCTTTCCGTTTACAGTGGCAACCTTTGTATTCGAAGATTTCCACGAGGTTTTGGACACATCCGTACCATTCTTTACCGACAGGGTATATGTAGTACCGGCTACCACTGTCTTACTGGTAGCATTCAGTGCAATCGCCGCAGCATAAGCATTCTCTGTCCGGCTTACTGCTATTGTACTGAACATTACTGCAAGCATCACCGCAAAAGCTATGAATCCCGCGTTTCTTTTTTTCATTTTTTCTCCTCCTGGTGTCAAATTTAGGACGTTTACCCTTTATATTCTAATCCTAGAGATTAGTTTTGTCAAAACTATGTTAAAACACTTATTTATTGGCAAATTAAGAAATTTGTAACAAATAAAAAAGGGCTTTCGCATCATAGATATTACTCCTCTATTTTTGCCAATGCCCCTTTTTATTTCTCACAAAGTAAAACTCAGTAAGTTTGGTTATCCTTGTTACGAAGATATCAGGTTAATTCCTCACCATTTACCTCATAGGTGATTCTCAAAATAAATTACTGTCTTAATTCAATTCCAAGAGCGGACAGCCCCTTTAGAATCTTATTCATTACTTCTGTAACATCCTTATCCTCTAGTGTACGGTCAAGTGCTCTGAAACTAATAGAGTAAGCCATTGACTTATGGCCCTCTTTAATCTGAGTACCTTCATAAATATCAAATAAACTATAATGCTCTAATAGCTTTCCGCCATTCTTGCGGATTACCTCTTCTACCTGCCCGGCTAAAATTTCTTTCTTCATGACCATACTGATATCTCTGGTTACTGCCGGATATTTTGCAATACCGGTATATTTCACATCATAGCTTGCTCTAGCAACGATTTCCGGCATATCAAGTACTGCAACATATGCCTTTTCACCAATATCATAGTTATCAAGTACTTCTGGGTGAACTTCACCTAGATAACCAATCAAAGTTCCCTCATAGTAAATATTCGCTTGCCGCCCCGGATGAAGGAAGGTTTTCCCTGAATTTGGATCATAAGTTAAGATACCTTTCATGCCAACCTTCTCAATAAATTCCTCTGCAACACCCTTAAGGTCAAAGAAGTCTCCAGTACCATAAAAACCTAAAGTAAACTGCATTCTCTCATCAGGTAACTCTGTAATTGGAAGTGCCTTAGGCAGATAAATATTCGCAAGCTCATATAAACGAACATTTTTATTACGACGATTATAGTTCGTAGAAAGTGAGCTTAACATACCATTTAAAGGTAAAGTTCTCATTACACTATAATCTTCACCAAGAGGGTTTGATATGGTTACCGTCTCACGAAGTTTATCTTCTGCAGGTAATAATAGCTTATCAAATACCTTCGGACTTTCAAAAGAATACGTCTGAGCTTCGGAAAATCCAAACTGCTCCGCCATCGCTCTTGCTTCATTTTCAATTCGAAGCTTAAAGGAAATCTTACCGGTGGTAGCCTCTCCGGTTGGCAGTGTGGTCGGAATATTATCATAGCCATAAAAACGAGCTACTTCCTCATCAAGGTCAGCCTGGCATTCTATGTCTTGTCTCCAGCTTGGGACAATAACTTCGTCTGCAGCAGGATCAAAACCTAAGTCTACCATCTTAAAATAAGCAAGCATTGTTTCTTTGTCCAGAGAAGTACCAAGTACTTTATTGGTACGCTGCCAGTTAAATTTTACTCTCTTTTCTCCGCGTACTCTTGGATAAACATCCACCGCCCCGCCAACAACTTCACCTGCACCAAGTTCTTCAATTAACTGACATGCACGGTTAATCGCTGCCATTGCTGTGTTTGGATCTAATCCTTTTTCAAATTTTGATGATGCATCCGTACGTAATCCTAACTTCTTACTGGATAAACGAATGTTAGTACCATCAAAGCAAGCCGCCTCAAATAATAAAGTCTTTACTTCCTCTGTTATCTTTGAGTTTTCACCACCCATTATACCGGCGATAGCAACAGGTTTTTCCGCATCACAAATCATCAGCATACTGGAATCAAGTTTTCTCACTTGCCCATCTAATGTTATAAATTCATCTCCGTCTTCTGCACGTTCCACAATAATCTTGTTTCCTGCAATCAGGTCTAAATCGAAAGCATGCATTGGCTGTGCAAACTCCTCCATAACATAGTTAGTAATATCTACTATGTTATTAATAGGACGTACACCACAAGCAGATAATCTTCTCTGCATCCATAACGGAGAAGGACCAATCTTTACATTCTTAACCACTCTTGCAACATATCTGCTGCAAAGCTCGGCATCTTTTATTTTTACTTCTACATACTCGGCAACCTTTTCATTATTCCCTGTTTCTTTTACAACAGGCGGAACAAACGGCTTACGAAATGTCGCAGCAGCTTCCCTTGCAATACCAAGAACCCCAAAGCAATCTACACGATTAGAAGTAATTTCATATTCAAAGGTAACATCATTTAATCCCAAGGCTTCCATTGCACTAGAGCCAAGCGTTATGTTTTCGTAATCTTTTATATCGCTAAAGATATAGATTCCATCCTCCGGTGCCTCCGGGTACATCTCTTTCGAAGAACCTAATTCTTCGATGGAGCACATCATACCGTTTGACTCAACACCTCTTAATTTTCCTTTTTTAATCTTTATTCCACCAGGCGTTTTATTTCCGTCATGTCCTCCGGCAACACGTCCGCCATCTAATACAACCGGAATAATATCTCCTTCTTTTACATTCTTTGCTCCGGTTACGATTTGTACCGCCTCTCCTGCTTCCGAAATCTGAACCTGGCATACAATTAATTTATCCGCATCCGGGTGTTTCTCTATTTTAAGAATCTTACCAACGATGATTTTCTCTAAATCAGCGTCGAGTCTTTCAAATCCTTCTACCTTAGTTCCGGATAAGGTCATTGCATCCGTATACTCCTGAGCTGTCACCTCTAATTCCGGAACATAAGCTTTAATCCATGAAAGTGGTGTATTCATAATTATCTCCTTTCCTGCACATGTATCTTGCGCACCTAAAGCTAGAGCTTTGTAAATATAAGCACGAAACTTCATAGCTAAAACATCTAAAAATTATCATTTCATCGAGAAACGTTTAAGAATCTTACCGCACACCTAGAACTGTTTCAAGAATCTCATATCGTTCTCATAAAGAAGCCTCATGTCATCGATTTCATACTTGAGTAATGCGATACGCTCAAGACCTACACCAAATGCAAATCCTGTATATTCTTCCGGATCAATGCCGCTCATTTCTAACACTCGAGGGTGAACCATACCACATCCTAAGATTTCAATCCAACCGGAACCTTTACAGAAACGGCATCCCTTTCCTCCGCATTTAAAGCAGGATACATCCACCTCCGCACTAGGTTCTGTGAACGGGAAATGATGAGGCCTGAATTTAACCTTTGTCTCTTCCCCAAATAACTGTTTTGCAAACTCAGCTAAGGTCCCTTTTAAATCAGCAAATGTAATATTTTTATCGATTACTAAGCCTTCAATCTGATGGAAACTTGGAGAATGTGTCGCATCTACTTCATCAGAACGAAATACTCGGCCTGGTGCAATCATACGAATTGGAAGTTTTCCCTGCTCCATTACATGTACTTGAACTGGAGAAGTCTGTGTACGGAGTAAGATATTACTGGTAACATAGAAGGTATCCTGTTCATCTTTCGCCGGGTGATTCGCCGGGATGTTCAGGGCTTCAAAGTTATAGTAATCGTACTCAACTTCCGGGCCTTCAACTACTTCATACCCCATACCAACGAAAATACGCTCTGCTTCTTCTAAGGCAATTGTATTTGGGTGACGATGACCAAGCATTGGTTTCTTTGCCGGAAGTGTAACATCGATTGTCTCAGCCTTCATCTTAGCTTCACGAAGCATTTTTTCAAATGCTGCTTTCTTACTCTCTAATGCTTCCTCTAAACTTTCTCTTGCCTCATTCACCAACTGACCAACCTTTGGACGGTCTTCCGGTGCCACATCCTTTAGGGATTTCAAAACAGAAGTCAATTCTCCCTTCTTCCCTAAGAAATTCACTCTGATTTCATTTAACACATCCAAGGTCTCACTTGCATTAATTTGACTTAATGCTCTTCCCTTGATTTCCATCAATGTCTCTTTCATAGTAATACTCCTTTCTTTTCGCTTACTAAATTTCTTTCCCTGGATAAAAATAATAAGTTTTTCCTTTTCCTGTCATTGGGACATTTAAGATATTAAAGCACAAAAAACTCCGTCCCAAAAAGGGACGGAGTATAAAAGCTACCCGCGGTACCACCCTAATTCCTATCATAAAAACAAGGTAAATAACAAAACCTTATTCTATCATAGGCACTTAAGTCATGCGTAACGTGCATATACGTCATATCCTACTAATGTTAACCTGTGACTTATTTTTTGGAGGTGGATTAACACATTCAAATATGCAGCTCCGGTGAGAAAATCAATTAAACTCTGAACTTAAGGAAGCTTTCAGCCGGTGACTTCCTCTCTCTGGCAGAAAAGTTTAATCTGTTTGCCTGCGGCAACACCTTCATAGCCTTTTTCTTATAGGGGTAATTCTATCATATATTTTTCTATTGTCAAGTGTTCAATTTTGATTTACTATGGATATAATATAATAATCAAAAGTTTTTAAAAAATAAGATCGGAGTTTGTGCAATGCTGTTTATTTCAATCGCAAGAGTCATTCGGGTATTTAGTCATAAACTAAGAGATGATTATATCAGTGCCTTTTCCGCGCAGGCAGCATTCTTTATCTTCATTTCTTTTTTCCCGTTTGTTATGTTTTTATTGTCTATTATGCAGCACCTTCCATTTACGGAGGCAGAGGTTATGAATGCTTGCGAAAGTGTCTTTCCCGCAGCAATTCAAGGCTTTATCCTATCAATTATTGCCGAATTATACAATAAGGCTACCGCAACTACTACGATATTATCCGTAACCTTATTCGCTGCGTTATGGTCCTCCTCCAAGGGGTTCTTAAGTATTATTCGCGGAATGAATGGTGTTTATGCCAATACTGAAACAAGAAATTACATCATTATTCGGATTAAATCAGCTATTTATACCATTCTTTTTGCCTTGATGATTATTTTATTTCTTGTAATTTTTGTATTTGGTAATCAACTATATCTTTGGATTGTCCGGCGTATCCCTGTATTAACAGAGTTCGCCCTTGTTATCATTAGTTTACGTACCATAGTAGGTCTTTGTTTATTAATTGCCTTCTTTCTATTTATTTTTATGGTGGTGCCTAACCGTAAAACAAAATTATTCAGAGAACTTCCCGGTGCGATACTCTCTTCCTGCGGATGGATGATTTTTTCTTATCTGTTTTCTTTCTACATTGATAATATGAGTAATTACTCTTATACTTATGGCAGCCTGACTGCAATCGTTTTATGCATGGTGTGGCTGTATGCCTGTATGTACATGATGTTTATCGGTGCAGAAGTTAATTCAGTATTGTCTAACCCTACGGTTCTTACCGCACTCAAAAAACTATTCAGCAAAAAGCCGGCCAAAGAAGAAAATTAATCTATCCTGCCGCTTGGCCGTTATAATAACGATTCACACAGGATATTCCTTACACCAATGTTGTTTTAAGAACGTGGATACAAACTGGACCTCGGTGGAAAACAGAAATCTCCATCCGTTTTTCCAGTTTATCTCCACTTTCTGTTTTTGCTTAAATCACAAAGTATATCTAGTCGTAAATCACTTCCATATTGGCATCCGTATAGTAGTGTTTTAAGATTTCTTCATAGCTCTTTCCTTTACTAACCATCGTCTTCACGCCATTTTGAGACATTCCTGTTCCATGGCCAAAACCACCGCCGGTTAAGGTAAATACCGTCTTAGAGTCCCGGCTCCCCTTATCAATGACAAAGAATGCGCTTGGCAATAAAGACATTCCATTTACTGTACTGCCATCTAATCTGACTACTTCGGTTGCAACCGGAGCTAGTAATTTACGTATATTTGTTTGATACCTGACTAATATCGTATTCTCGCTGCCCTTAATCAACAACTCCTTGATAATTCCGCTGCTTCCTCGTGTAATAACCTTGATATCTGTCACGGTGCCAATATTAGATACCGGTATACTTTTAAAAACTTTTCCTTCCACAATGGTAGCTCCTGGAATCTCTGTGGCATCATTTAATTCCTGCGATTTTACATAAGTCAAAATTGATGTTTTATTACTGTTATAACTATCTGCTACATAAGTATTAATCTGCTTGCTTAAGGTTGCCGCATCCATAGTTACATTCCAGCGATACATTAGGAATCCACTGTCATATGTTGCTATAGGCTGTTCCCTGTCCGGATTATCCGATGTTTTGCCCTCCGTCATCACAGAAACAGTTTCCTTTTCCAAGAAGTTCCGAAATACTTCCTCCTTTGAGAAATCAACGGTTATATTTTCCTCTGTCTGAAGATTCCCAGTTAAATATTTCGTTGGTTTCGCATCCTGCCACACATCTTCAATGCTTGCAGTATGCCCGCAAGAAGTCGAAAAATAATAAGCAGTTAGCACTTTGCCCGCTTGTGTCAGCACCTTCCCATAGGTATCCTTTACCGCCATGATGGAGGCTTCATTCTCAGCCACATTATTGTATACCTGGCAGCTCACACTATCATCAACATGAGCCCCATAGGAGCTATATTTATTCGCATAAAGCTGATTAAAGGCATAACTTCTGGCACATACCGCCTGTACTTTTAGTGCCTCGTTACCATAGCTTACCGGCATTTCACTTGGTACTACTGCATACAAATATTCTTCGATACTAAGTTCGTTCACCACTATGAGACCTTTTTGACTCGCAGAGATTTCCATGATTCCCCGATATTTTGGTACTCCTAGATTACGCTTTACATTTAAAAGTGCAATTTTTCCGTGCTCTTCTAATGGTGTAATCTTAATGCGCCCCTTACTCATCAGCTTACTATCTTTTGTTACTGTAAACTCCTCATCTTTTTCAAGTCGGACCGATTCTTCTCCATCGTCAATGGTATAAGCACAATCAACGGTAAAGGTAAGTGACTCATGATAGAGACTTTGATAATTACTCGAATTAATTAAAACACGGATATTTTCTGCCTTAATTTGATCCCTGATTAAAGCTGCACATATTTTCCCTTCTGATACTACAAAATCCGTAACACTATATCCTACTAAGATGTTATTGGTTTTTTCCATCTCCATCTCGCCAAAAAGTTTGTATATTCGATAGTTATCATCCAGCGGGAGAATTCCGTAACCCTCCACCTCAATTTCCTTCTTGCCAGTAACTAACACCTTCCCCCGAATAATATCAGGCTTGATTGTTACCTTAGTAATAAGCCCGTCCGTTAAGGTCAAGTCCCCGACCTTTTCCGTAAAACTATCTGATAGCGTAAGACTAGTTTTAAAAGTTCTTGTTATTCCTGAGATAAAGGTCTTAATTTCCCTATCCTTTCCCTCAATCATATAAACATTCTTTAACACAACCGGCTTGTCTATCTGTGCTTTCACATAGACCAGTTCGTCGGAGCAGATTAGCACCGAGAGATATTTCCCCACATAGTTCTCCGCATCTTCTTTCCCTCGAAATGGAATTGCCTTTTTCGATGTCTCCTGCTCTAAACCAAATAAATCCTCATAGTTACGAAAATAATTCGTCTGATACCGATTACCATCCTGTGCTAATAAATTATCTCCTGTCTCTGTTAAGCTGCCTAGAAAATATAGTTCTTGATAGGTCAGTTTCGTCTTGCCTTTTAGTACCGATACCATCGATTCAAAGATAGAAAGAAATTCCGACAGTAACAGTTCCTCATTTTCTTTCACTGTAGAAAACCTCTCAGGAAAGTTTTTCTTTAATTTATTGTAGTTAATTTCATAAAGATCGGTTATTACAAACAGCATGTCTCGAAATTCTCCGCAAGTTATGTTCTCAGACAGTCTTGCCTTCTTCTCCTCTTTTGTTGCATTGCTGACAAACCCTGCATTTATTGCAGCATTGAGATACTCGCTATACTCATCTTTTGATGATACGTCGGAATATTCACTAAGGAAAGAAAGACCCTTCCTTCCCTCAGAGTCATAGAAGAGGTAGCTAAAGAGACGAATCGCTTCCGCACGGGTAATACGCTCCCCGTACAGTGATTTTGAATGTTCTCCGCCATCCGTATCTCCTATTCCTCCTAAAATATTGCGAAATAATAGGATAATAAATATGACAATACAAATTCCGGCTAGTATCAGCTTTTTTATCCATTCCTTCTTCTTCATTCTATCCCCCATTCCGGCACAAGCTTTATACCCATATGAAGTCTTTGCCAATACGGTATATGCGGCATAAGTCAGGAGTTGTCTTGCTTGTCTGCTCTCGCCTATGATAGCTTGTTTGAGTATTTTTTCCTATAGCTTGTATTACCTTCTAAGCAAATATTAATATTCAAAAAATCGGATATTAATATTATATATTAGGAACAGAATTAGAATATACATCAAAGTTTCTTGTACCGCTTCCTTTCTGTAAATCCAATATGCTATGCTCTGTCACATAATGTCTTTTACAAGAAAAGAGCTGTTGCCACGGTATCTACTCTAAATCCAATAAATACTACTTCAACAGCTCCTTGTCTCACAACCTTCACAGAGGTGAAGAGTTTAAATCCTCCACCAAAAACGCCCAGGCATTCCCTATCAAATTAATCGATGGATATACACATTGCCTTTTTCACTTTAGCAACAGTCTCCTCACCGATTTTATTCGCCTTTTCACTGCCAGCCATTATAA
Source organism: Bacillota bacterium (assembly GCA_023457255.1). GTDB lineage: Bacteria > Bacillota > Clostridia > Lachnospirales > Lachnospiraceae > Lachnoclostridium. The sequence continues at coordinate 104,886 of JAEWMB010000045.1, forward strand.
TCTCTTTCACTTCTGGTCTGCGTGCCTCATAATAAGCACGTCTTTCACGAAATGGGTCCAGCAGTTCATTAATCTTTTCAGCCAGGCGCTTCTTACAAGCAACACAACCAATCGTGGCTGTACGGCATCGATTGCAGACATCCTCATGCTCAGAAGGATTAAATACCTTATGATATGCTTGGACAACACAGATTTCCGGAGTTCCAGGATCTTTTAATGTAATTCGGTTTGGGTCCGTAACAGCATTTCTTACTTTCTCATTTACAGTTTTCGTATCATCGGAAAGATAAATTGCATTACCAAGACTCTTACCCATCTTTGCATTTCCGTCTAATCCGACTAATCTTGAACAGGAACTAAGCTTCGCTTTGGGCTCATGCAATGTTTCACCGTATAAATCATTAAAACGACGAACGATCTTTCTTGTCATCTCCATATGTGGGAGCTGATCTTCTCCGACCGGAACTAAATCTGCATTGCAGAACGTAATATCTGCCGACTGGCTCACCGGATATCCAAGGAAACCATAAGTTAAATCTTCGTAGCCATATTGAGCAGCTTCTGTTTTTATCGTTGGGTTATGACGAAGTACATTCACAGATACAAACATAGAATAAAAAACCGTCAACTCTGCTATCGCTTTGATCTGGGACTGTTGAAATATCGTCACCTTATTTGGATCAAGTCCGACAGATAAATTATCCATCGCAACATCGTAAATACTGGAATTAATTAGTTCCGGTCTTTCAAAATGCGTGGTTAACGCTTGAATATCTGCTAATAAAATAAAAGTATCGTATTCCTCCTGTAATTCAACACGCTGGGAAAGACTTCCTACATAATGTCCAAGATGAAGTTTACCGGTAGTACGGTCTCCAGTTAAAATTCTTTTCTTTGCTTCACTCATGATTTTCCATCCTCTCAAATAAATACAAATAGTTTAGATTTGTGACAACTTTTCTTAATGTTAAGCGAGCGTATCACATCGGAGCAAATAACAAGAAAAACTATATTTCATAAGCTTTCTTGCTGTAAAATTAAAAAAGCTTCTGCCCCTGCTCTTACAGGGACAAAAGCCAAAACTTCTGCGGTACCACCCAGATTGGTGCAAAGCACCCACTCTATCTGCAACACTATCCATTACAGTCCCGTAAATAACGGTCGGGGTTCCGTCAACGTCTACTCCCTTTTGGTTTCAAGTTGCCCTCACAAGCCCATTCAATAAGTTTTCTGTTACTGTATTCCCACCTACAACAGCTCTCTGAAAACTCCTAACTTATCTACTCTTCTTGGTCATCGGTTTGCCTTTTCTTGTAGTATATCGTTTGTATTTTCGTTTGTCAAGGCATGAGTATTTCTCATACACGACAAACGCATGAACGTGTTCCATTAGCAAGCACTCGAAGTGTCATTTTTTGAAAACATAACAAATTACAGATTCAAAATGCTTTCCAAGTGCCTTTCAGGATTCGTTCCAATCGCGAAACGT
>JAEWMB010000046.1 GCA_023457255.1 Bacillota bacterium
TTGTTAATGATGTATTAACAATTCGAAAAACTTCAAAATGTGCATAAGTAAATATAATCGTTCCAATAACAAGATGATTATAACAACTATCGTAGGAAAGGTCAAGTCTTTTTGCTTACAAATTCACTTTTTGTCCCCCATTCTAAGTCTTGTTTCTATACAATTCGATAAAGAACTTCTTTTGATTTGCCACAATATTTCGACAAATTAAAATTCTTGTACAAACCGGATGAAACAACGGGGTTACTTCCTACTATCCTGTAACTGGATTGATTATATCTAGCCAAATAACCTGCCTCGCCGGGCAATTCTCCAAACCCCTACTACATCCCTATAGGACATTTGTCTGGATGTGACTGTAATCGTCTATAGTCATGCTCGCAGAAGTCCCGGGCATTTGGTTTTGACTTACCTCTATAATGCTCTTTCTTTGTGTCAAAGATATGTCATGCTTTTGTCACATTTAGACTATTTTGAATTTTGTGACTTTGTACAAGAAAGCCAGGTTTCTTTTAGCTATTTTTATTTTGGAATAAACAAGAGCTATGCTTTGAAAAGAGCCCCGCCGATTTACCCGGCAGAGCCCTTATTATAATCATTACTTCTTTTCTTTCCCTTATATTCTCCATGCTGCAGTTATCTTTTAGGAACAGCTAATTGATAAGTTAATGAACTATTAAAGTTCTTTCACTCTTATTCCTGCAACACTAACTACCTTAACCCTAATATCTCCTCTACCTTTTCCTGCATCTTTGCTGTCTCACAAACCATCTTATGAAGTACAGGTGCGGTACGGAGTTCTTCGATTGCCTGAGGTATCCTAGTCTTGCTTATTCCAGTAAGCTGATCTATTAGTTCAAAATCTGAGTTGTTTTCCGTCTCAGCTTCCAATGCTTCCATTACACTGCGGGTGAACTTATATGGACTAGCTGTAGATACGATTAATGTTTTTGTTGCATCACCACTGGCAGCTTTGTAATTATAATATACGCTTGCTGCTACGGCTGTATGTGTATCAATAACATAATCTGCATTCTCATAGACACGTTTAATTGCAGCCTTTGTTTCTTTTTCCTTTGCATAACCACCCACAAAGTCAGATAGCTTGTGCCTCATCAATGGTGTGATTTCATATTTTCCTTCTTGGGAGAGCCTGCTCATAAATTCTGCATTTTTACTTGCACGGTCTTCGGAATTTTCTCCGGATACCAGATAAATCAAACGTTCCAGGTTGCTTGAAATCAAGATATCCATAGAAGGTGAACTTGTTAAGATAAATTCACGGTTTCTATCATACTCTCCGGTTGTAAAGAAATCGTACAATACCTTATTCTCATTGGAAGCACAGATTAATTTACTGATTGGAACTCCAAGTTCTTTTGCAAAATAAGCAGCCAGTATATTTCCAAAGTTTCCGGTTGGCACCACTACATTCAACGGTTCGCCTTTCATTAATTCCCCATTATGAAGCAGGCGGCAATAAGAATAGACATAATACACAACCTGAGGAACCAAACGGCCTATATTAATAGAGTTTGCGGAGGAGAATAAATAACCTTTCTCCTGTAAACTCCTTGCCAGCTCCTTATTGTTAAAGATCTCTTTCACACCGGTCTGTGCGTCATCAAAGTTACCCTGAATACCAATAACATAGGTATTTTCACCCTTTTGTGTTACCATCTGCATTTCCTGAACTTGACTGACACCATCCTTAGGATAGAAAACAATAATTTTTGTACCAGGTACGTCCGCAAAACCAGCGAGTGCTGCCTTACCTGTATCGCCGGAAGTAGCCGTTAAGATTACAATCTCTTCTTTTACATCATTTTTCTTCGCAGCCGTCGTTAACAAATGAGGTAATATAGAGAGAGCCATATCTTTAAACGCAATCGTCGCCCCATGAAACAGCTCCAGATAATATGCCCCATCGGCTTTTTTAATCGGAGCAATCTCTTTTGTATCAAACTTATCATCATAAGCCGCATTGATACAGTGCTTTAATTCCTCCTCAGAAAAATCTGTTAAGAATAGTCTCATAACTTCATAAGCTATTTGCTGATAACTCATGCCGGCTAATACTTCCAGACTTATATTAAGCTTTGGCAGTTCGGTTGGCACAAACAGTCCACCATCGGAAGCAAGTCCTTTTAAAATAGCCTGGGATGCTGTAACCTGTTCACGATTATCACGGGTACTTTGATACAGTAAATTCATGATCTTCTCTCCTTTGCCTTCGGTTCTATTCTATCGTAATATATTTAACACTTTACTTTGTTAATGTAAGTTCAAAGTATTATATCATGATATGATAGACGTGACAAGTCAGGAATGTGAAAAAAACATGTGAAATATCCCTATACTTCTGAGTGATAAGGCCGACCTGCAACTACTTGTCCTTATAAAATTCATGACACCCATACTTTAATACTTTACGAAGGCTGTTATCAAACCAAGAAGCTTTTTTATTACTTGTTAACTTCCTTGCAAAGAAATATAGCGCACCATTACTGTAATCCTCTCCCTCAAGTGCACGGCTTACTGCTTCCATTGTCTCATCGGTTATCTTTACCGACCAAAAGCGGCCGTCTTTTGTTGGGGAGAACTGATAAGTATTTCCGCTCTTTTGAAATACAACCTTTTCTACCGTATTCGGAAACTTTTTGCTGCTGACACGATTTAACACAACATTTGCTACCAGTATCTTTCCGTAGATATCTTCCCCAGTTGCTTCTGCTTCCACGATGCGGTATAAAATATCAAGCTCGTCCTTTGATAAAGTTTTAATCATCTTTTTGTTCAAGGTCTTTGCAAGAACGTCCGATTTTGAAGAAGTCGCAGTTGCTTTCTCCTTCTTGCTTTCAGAACTTTTCTTTTCGTTTTCCTTTCCTTTTTGCTGTTCCTTGATAGCTTCCGCTCTTTCCTTTTCCGCAGATACGCTTGCTAATGCAGCTACCGCATCAAATTGTATAGAGCCGATTAAATCAGTTACTTCTTTTTCAGAAGTATCCAGACCAAACAACACTATATCTCCATCTTCCGGGTCCACCGTAATGTCGTAAATCATTTGTCTTATTTGTTCTTCCTGGTCTGCTATCGCTACTTTTGTATTGGTTTTATCGTCTGTACCTGTTTCTATGTCTTCTTTCGTTAACTCCCCTTGATACAATTGTCCGAGCGGATACGCAAGAAGTGATGTTTCTAGCAGCTTCGCATTGTTTTTCTGATTCACTAAACCTTGTGCGTCAGTTTCTTGTTCCATGGTTTCCTGCGTTGCTGCGTTTACCATATACTCTAAGGAGTACAGGCGTAATCCATGGAAATCTCCGAAGGATGAGACAAGAAGTATGGCAGCCAAAACATATGCAACAATTGCAATTCGCTTGCTGTGTTTATATTGAATACCTTTCTCAAAGTGCTTTTCCTTGTCTTTCATCGTCCGAAGAAATGAATGTATTTTTAACATGTGATTTCCTCTTTCTTTAACTTTTATGGCAAAGACCGCTGCGTTAAATCGCATGTCAGCCGACTTCGCCAATTCGACATCTATAATAAAGCGTTTCCAATCATCCCCAAAATGACTGGTGTTTTCGCATGAGTTGTATTATAGCATGGGGCATTTTGCTGTCAATAAGGTTGCCATAATTTCGTCACATACGGAGAGAAGAAAATTACCTCCCTTTTCCACTTATGTTGAAACTGCACAAGTTTTTATCCCATTAGCCCCTCTAAAACTAGATAGATTTACTATACTCGGAAAATCAAATTATTACGCTTTTGTTAAGAATTATATACATTAAAATTAATTTTTATACATTCATGCCTAATATCATTTAGTTCTATAACTGTAGAACACCTGTGTTTGCTATATTTATAGTATTTAGGGTGTCAATTTTTATCCATGATAGCGTAATAATTATGTAACAATTAGTCATAATAAGGTATTACTGTCGTACTCTTCGACAAATTTTTGTTGCCTGGATATTCCAAGCAATATACTCATAATTAACATCGAACAGGCTAGCAATAGCTTTCTGAATGTCTTCTTGCATTCCTTCTTATTCTTGGGTATAGTAAAAGTAAGATACCGTCGTTCTTATCTAATCTGAAAGTACTTTCATCAAATGCATTATATATAGAAGAAACTCACATCAGAAAGGGGTACAGCATGCCGTTACCGGGCGTTTATACCGCAAACAAAAAAAATGGAGAGATCTATTATCGTTCTTCCATTACATATAATAACAAACATATCAGTCTTGGAAGTTTTAATACCGAAAAAGCCGCTCATATGGCATACCAGTCTGCTATAAAGATCTTATATAAGAAAAAAGGCATAAAAAAAAGCATTCCCACTGCGGATGCTTTTCATGCCCTGCGTTCTCCAATTTCTTTTGACAAATGGATTATGCTGTTAAATTTTAGGGATAACGGAATTTACTGCCGCAACCCAATCTATTTGCAGCACAAATATTTCTTATATTATATAGAGGAACATACCCCGCTTAAGTTTGACGCAGAGGACTTGTTTTATTATATGAACCATCGGATTATGAGAAGAGGCGGTCACTTATTTGTATCGGACTATGGAATGCAGGTGAATATTCTATCTCGTTATGGAATTAAGAACTTTGCAGTTGCCGGGCGGGACTATCGTTTTGCGAACGGTGACCCTACCGATTTTCGTTATGGTAATATAAAGATTATAAACCGCTATCATGGAGTACAGAAATCAATAGCGAAAGGACAAGAAGTATATACAACAAGAATCCATATCAACGGCAATTACATCGTAGGAAAATATGAAAGCGAAGTTGAAGCTGCGATTGCTTATAATAAAGCTGCATTCCTATTAAGAAAGAAGGGTCTGAAAAAGGACTTCCCGGAAAATTATATCGACGGTGTTGACCATATCACTTATGCAAAGCTATATAACGGCCTTAGAATCAGTAAAAAACTTCGTGATTTACCGAATTTTGATTGACAGATTCTGTAACCTTTTCCCAGAAATATATTGTCTGAAAACTTTTTAAAAAAGGGGTACCTTTTTTCTATATTTTATGATATAATATAAATATATTTTTCTTCTTCCATTTTCATAGTTCTATAAGAACCGCACGCTACCGCGTGCGTTTTCTTTTTTTCACCGGAGTTATAAGCCACGAGGAAACAACAATAAGCACTAATGATACTGCACTCTGCACAAGAAGACTTATTGTCAACCAATGCTTAATAAAATACTTTGTCACTCTGCTGTAAGTTCTCCACTCAGTAAATGCACCCGCCTCAATTCCTATTTGTTCCTTTAGCATAGAAAAGAAAGTAAAGACAGGATCAAATAAAAGAGTAGAAATCGTAATATTCACCTCAGCCCTGCCACTCATTTTTCTGATACCATAAACAACCTCTTGCCGCATACTTCCCAATGACTCCAGCACATGACCGCCAAGCAAAAGCATAGCAAGTCCTACCGTAATAATCAATACCGTTGTATAAGAACAGACGGTTGAGAGTGTCGTCCGCTTGCACAAGCTAGAAAAGAAAATACCAATGCTGCCAAGATAAATTGAAGTAATCAACAAGAATAACTGAAATTGCAGCAATTGAAGGAAGGTGATTCCTCCTACCGCAAAAACCAGAGCAGTAATCGGTAATGAGGAGATACCCAGTAAAAGCATTAAACTTAAGGAAGCAAGAAGTTTTCCTTTCATAATCTGAAATGGCGTCAAACGAGTAGACAGTAAAATATCCAGTGTCTGTTTTTCCCTCTCACTGGAAATAACTCCGGACGAAATCCCTGGAATTAAAAACAATATCAGTAAAAACTGAGAACCGGTTATTATTCCATAAATAGTAAGTATATCAGAGTAATTTACTGAATTTCCAAGCTTTTGTGAACCTTCAAATGTCAGATAGAAAGCCAACAGACCAAATAAAGATAGGATTCCATTAAATACCGACAACAAAACCGCAGTTTTTTTCATTCTTGCGTTTTGATATAGTTCTCTAAGGTAGACAGAGTTTATTTGCCACATACTTTTTCTCCTTTCTACTTGGTCAGTCTAAGAAATATCTCCTCCAAGGTCCCTTCCTCTCTCCTATAAGAGGCTATAGCTACTCCTGACGCTATCAGTCTTGACAGCAGCTCCGCTTCTTTACTCTCTTCTCCATCGAAATGGAATGAGATGCTGCCTTCTTTGCTGGCAATATTCGTTACCTCAGGAATTTCTTTTAGTAATTTAATTGCAAGCTCATGACCACTTATTATCTTCATCATAAGTGGATTTTCCGCCTTTTGTTTTGCCATAATTTCTTTCATTGATCCTTGGATTACAAGCTTACCGCTCTCGATGATACCAAGATTCGTACACATCTCCGAGAGATCTTTCAAGACATGGGAACTTAACAGGATTGTCACTTTCTGTGCACAAAGATTCTTTAATATTCCTTGAAGTTCTAACCTCGCCCTTGGTTCAAGACCGGAGGCCGGTTCATCCAGTAACAATAATTTGGGTTGATGCAATAATGTCCTTGCCAGACATAGCCTCTGCTTCATCCCCCTGGAAAGCGCATCCACATTGTCATGTTTTTTATCTTTCAGCTCGACCAGTTCAAGAAGCTCATCAACTCTTTTTTCCGCTGCCACACCGGTAATTCCATAAATCGAAGCATAAAAGTTTAAATATTCTTGGGTATCCAGGTTATCATAGACTCCGAAGAAATCCGGCATATATCCAATCCGTTCTTTTGCATGTCTAGGATAACGAAGGGCATCAATGCCATCCACCCAAACTTCACCGGAATCCGCTGATAAAAGAGAAGCTATAATTTTCATCGTGGTAGTCTTCCCTGCACCATTGGGACCTACAAAGCCATATAACTCCCCCTTGTGAAGTTCCATATTAAGCCCATCAAGCGCATAGGATTTACCGAATTTTTTGACTAAATCCTTAACTTCTAACATAGCTCCTCCTTTCAAGCTATAATTATAATTTCTTAACCTTTAAAGCTTTTCTTATTAAAAATCTGTCTACTCCTTAAAAAAGAGGAATTCTCCAAAATTTCTTGTTATATCATGATACAAGAATTAATGAGAATCTGCTTATTTTGCAGCTTTTATATAGGAGATAGCCGGGATGGTGAATATACTGCTCATTTCAACTTCATCTCCTTCATACTTAATCTTCAATTCCTGCTTCTCACTAAGATAATCCTTAAGCTCTGATGCATCTAAAGAAACGTCTCCTCCTAAATTGCTATCCTCAGCATTCACTTTTCGGTATCTTCCATCCTGTAATAAATCAGACCGGAATACTAAATCATACTGACTGGTAGTTCTATTGTAAAAGTAGATTTTCTTTGCCATTAGATTATAATTTGCATTTTGACCCGGACTGATTTGAAAAATATCCGCCAACACTAACTTTATAATCTCCTCTTCTCTTGGAAGCTGATATTCTAATTCAATGCTGTTGGTATACACATAACGAAGAACACTGTCATAATAATTGTTCCCATTGGTCTTTAGATAGCAATCAAGGTTTGGCACTAACGTTTCATTTCCTGATGTTGTATTTACCTCCAATGGAACCACTATCATAGAAATCCCATAGCTTATTCGATTTTTAGAAAGAGAGGAAAATGGATGTTCCTTAGGCAAACTCTCTGCAAAGCCGATGAGATACGCCCCCTCCTTTGCATAAAGTCCATCTTCAACAACCATGCTAAGTGCGTTATTTTTTCTTAATCTCTCAGGAGATAATTTCATTTCCTGATTACCAAGCTCTAAACTAATCTCACCGCTATGATATAAAATACTATCCACGTTACTATTATACTCCTGGATACTATCCTCAAGCAAAGCGCTCTCTCCGCTCTCCAGCTCACCAAGCAGAGCGAATCGACCGTTATAATAGACATATGCTTCGTCAAAACTCTCCGTGGAAGCATTTGATATGCTTCCACTCATAGAATTTTCTGTAATTAAAACCCGACCAGTTATTTCATTCTTAAATTCTCTGGAGTATCCGACAGAAAAATACTGCGAAGTAAACGCTGGTATACGTTCAAACATCAAGATGTAATCCTCCTCCGTCTTTAACACGGAGGTTGTTACATCATCGCTATAAGGCAAAGCTTCTGATTTTTCTTTATCAATCACTTCGTAAAAGGCCGGATATTGATACTTTCCTGAAATGACTTGGCTTGCATTCCCGAGACTTAATTCTGTCTTTTGATTCGAAGATAAATAAACATTGATATTCGATTCACCCTCAAGCATTTTTGTATTCGGATCATAGGTTTCTATATTAAAATAAGAAATATACGGCTCCGTAATTCTTGTATTTGTTCCCATTACATATACAATGCAAGAAAAAACAATCGAAAGACCAGGGACTATCACCCATACAAGGATATTTTTCTTCCTTTTATGAAGAATAAAATAAAGGAGCGGCCCAATAATAACAATATAGCTTCCCAACAGAATACTATACGGAAATACTTTCGGTACCTCGATACGATCCAAGGTCTCTAAAATTGCTTGAACTCTATAATTATCAAAGTTGGAATACTGTTCCGCTTCCATCTTATTCTTTACAATAGTTGGAATGTCCTCATGTACCTGTGCAACCACAGAAAGATAAAAGGTATTTAAAAGTTCTCCGCTTACTCCTTCATTCATCATAAGCGCTGCCTCCGTCAAACCTTCCATACCGAGCGGAAAATGAAATAACAAGACGTTGCCATCTCCATAGGGGACCTTCTCATAAATAGTCAGATCTTTGGATTCCTTCTTCTTTACTGCATTTGTCGCTGAAAACACAGTAACAGGTTTTTCTAGTACAGTATACTTTAAATCACTGATTAGCTTGGTTCCTAATATTGGTTTACCAACATATAAGATGCATTCTTTTTGAGAGTTCTCATTTCTAACATCCTCTTTATATCTTAAATTTGAAGCTCTGGACGTTTCATATCCCTTCACCTTTAATAAGAGATCTGAAAATTCAGAAGGCTCTTTCATAGCTATCTTTGCCTGTTGTACGGAAGTATCGGAAGCTTTATCTTCCAGGCTTACTATGTTTTGATTGCTAAGCCATTCTACTGCTGAGGTCCCTTCCTCATAGTAAGCTTCACTTCCAAGAACCAGCGTACCACCACGTTTCACAAATCCTAGTATTGCTTGCTGCTGCTCTTTTGTTAAACTAGAAATTGTAAAGTTATCAACCACTAACACATCTATTATATCAAGCCCAAGATAGTCACTTGGGAAGTTACTTTTATCCAAGGAAACACACTTATTCCCAAAATACTCAAAATACGACAGCGGAGCCGACATCTCACTTAAAATTCCTACGTAATAATAGGCTCCCAGGTTAACGACATTAAGAGGAATGACATTTTCTACAATTGTATCCTTACCAGAAGATATAACCTCAAATTTCATACCTTTGCTAGCTCTGTTAATCGGAATATTTAATGTTATAACGTTCTTTTCCAATCCTAGAATTGTTGCTGATGCAGCATAGCGGATATTATCTTGTTCTTCATTCATTAAAGTGACAGACACTTCACCGGTAAAACTCTCCCCCTTATTATAAATTTTTGCAGTCACCTGCAGGGTTCTTCCATACCTGGCTTGTTGTTCCAACCCGTATTGTAACGTCACTACAATTCGGTCATTCACTAAAATTATCGGATTATCACTTTGATTGGTATTTCCTATCTTGGTTTGCGGAGCTCTTGCAGCCACTGCATTTTCTTCACAATACAACAGCATGACAGCAGACAATGAAATCATTGCAAACAGTATCATTGTCCGCAAAAATACTGCTTGCAATAAACAATGTACACGTAAATGTTTCATAGAGCTCCTCCTTTCTTTTATAAGGCAATTGGCAGTACCACTTCAAAAACCGTTCCATCTAATCCACTTCGTGCGGTCACCTGGCCACCGTGCATCTCAAAAATATTTCTAGCAATCGCAAGACCAAGTCCCGTACCGCCGTGCTCTTCATTTCTGGAATATTCGACCCGATAGAATTTTTCAAAAATATGTGCAATATCTTTCTTGGGTATAACCTCACCAAAATTCGTAATTGTTACGATTACTTCTCTATCCTTTATCTCTAAACGCAGATTTATATTTTTTCCATCTGCACCGTATTTGATTGCATTTCCTATTAAATTTGCAAATCCTCTAGCCAAATAATCTCCGTCTGCAGCTACAATCGCAGATGCCACCGCCGAATCAAAGCTATATTCTAAGCCATTTTCTTTAAAGCTAGGATAAAATTCATCCACTAATTGATAAAGCATCTTTACAATATCAACCTCTTCTTTATTTATTTTCACTTCACCAAATTCGAATTTGGTATAGGAGAATAAATCTTCAATTAGCTTTTCCAGGCGAATTGACTTATTGTAGGCAATGCCTATATATTTCTCCTTCATTTCCACAGGAAGGTCTTTCTTGGATACCAAATCCAAATAACCTATGATGGAAGTCAGTGGTGTACGCAAATCATGAGCAACATTAGTAATTAACTCATTCTTCTTATTTTCCGTAGTACGCTCTTCTTCTATAATCGCTTTAATTTCTACTGCCATGCGATTTAAATTCTGAGCGATTCTTGTAAATTCATCATCATTTCGAAGCGGTATCCTCACATCAAAATTACCTGTGGATAATTCAGCAATACCACTCGATATTTCCTTTAGATAAGAACTCATCTTCTTAGTAAAAATCAAAAAGTAAGTGATAAAAGATAGAAACCCTATGAATATGGCAATTACATAAATGATCAGGTCAAACTTCTGATTACTTTGACTCTTTCTCGTTGGTTTGATGTCTGCCTGTGAGTTTTTCGAGTTTATAGAATCTCGGTAAATGTCTTCATTGACCGAGTTATTGATACTATTTGAGATTGAGTTCTTATAGTTTGAATTCGCTGTCTCGACTGCCTGGCTCACTTCTTGATTTGATTGCAAGGCATAAGAGATGAAACTAACAACTCCAAGAAAAAACAGTACGGTAATTAAGGCTAAGATAGCACTTACGATACTGTACCATAAGTTCCGATAGCGAAAACTATGAATAAATTTATCTTCCATCGCGGTCCTCCATACTTGGATGAAAAAACTTCACAACCTCCCAATTTTGTCTATGATCATTATATACAAAAAAATATGGTCAATGAAACCTGACTTACTTCTCTATCTTATATCCGACACCCCAGACAGTCTTAATGATCTCCGCATTTCTTGAGTCCATTTCGATTTTCTCCCGGAGCCTTCGAATATGTACCATAACCGTATTATTCGCTTCATACATCTTCTCGTTCCAGACACGCTCGAATATTTCATCGGTACTAAATACTCTGCCGGCATTGGAGGCAAGCAAATATAAAATATCAAACTCAATTGGCGTTAGTCTTACTTCTTTCCCATATGCCATAACAACATGGGTTTCTTTATTGATCTGCAAATGAGTCACTGTGATTTCTTTTTCATTTTTATCCTCATAGGTATTAGGATTAAATTTTGTAAACCGCCTTAACTGCGACTTCACACGTGCCATTAATTCCAGTGGGTTAAATGGCTTAATCACATAATCATCTGCTCCGGTGCTAAGACCGATAATTTTATCGATATCCGCTGACTTGGCACTTAGCATAATAATTGGTACAGTACTGGTTTCCCTGATCTTTTTGCACATGCTCAGTCCATCAATTCCCGGCATCATGATATCCAGAATGACAAGTTTAATGTTCTCTTTTTGGAGGATGTCGAACCCTTCCATGGCATTGTATGCTTTAAACACCTGATATCCGTCACTTACCAAATGGATTTCAACCAATTCTGCTATCTCTTTATCATCATCGATTACTAAAATATTTATCTCCTCTGCCATTTCTGAATAACCTCCCTTGCTAGTCCTATCTTATCATACCATAGTCCCAAAATCTTTACTTTTTTCTTACAAAACCCTAGTATTTCTTATACTGTTTTCAAGATAAAGAGTCGGCTTACGGACTCTTGCGCTGCCACGCAGTTGCCTTCCGGCAACCTCTGCCTTATGCGCGGCATGTGTATCCTGCGGAGCATTTTCCCGTATAGGACGAATTTTCCTATACGAGAAAAAAGACTGCTCCCAAGTTCTGCATATCTGCCGAACCGGAACCAGTCCCATAATCATGACAAGCCAGAAGCTTACTGGCTCATCTGAAGTTTCATAGAGATTGAGTAGTACTATAAGCCGGGTTCTGTATTTGATGATCATCTATCTTGACCGTATGTTACCATACAGCTCCTTTGCCCGTTGCCGGACAAAACGCGACCTACCTAAGAGCACGACGGGCCGCCGTATCGCTCTCATACCCTAAAGTATTTGTTTGGTCTTGCTTCGAGTGGGGTTTACACTGCCTTCTCTGTTACCAGAGAAGCGGTGGTCTCTTACACCGCCATTCCACCCTTACCTAATCAAATATTAGGCGGTTTATTTTCTGTTGCACTGGCCTTAGAGTCGCCTCCACCGGACGTTATCCGGCACTCTGCCCTATGAAGCCCGGACTTTCCTCACCGATAAAATCGGCGCGATCATCTGTACTACTCAACTTTAGTATGCTAACATGAATTATTTCATTTGTAAAGAAGTTTATCCTTCCAGTTACAAAGAATAAACAATAGTAGGAAAACATAATAATTACTGGTAATATAACAAGTGTTTCATAAAAGCAGAATTAAGGAATCAAACTTTAAAACAGCTTCCGCCAATAAACTCCCGAATAATAGAATTCTTCGGAATATCTTCTGAGCTGACCCCAAGAAAATAGTCTAAGAATTTTAATAAGCGTTTTGCTTCCAAGTATTCTTTACAATCTTTGTCAATTCCAAACAAAATTGGCTCTGCATATTGCTTTAAAACAGATAATTCATATATTAGAGCAGAATTAAACATACAATCTGCTTCTTCTTGGAACGGGAAGATATTTTCTTCTTCTCCCCTGCGTACCGATGGCCACATTGCTATCGTCTCACGGGCATTAGTTCCCCTCGTTCTGGCATCCCTTACCATGCGGCGGATTAATCTTCCGTCGGTTGTCGGGATACGGTTATGTTCATCAATATTAAGCTGGGTTAAAGCACTGATATAGATTTTGTATTTACTCTCTTTCGGCAGAGAATGGGATAATTCATCATTCAAACCATGGATCCCTTCAATAACAAGGATATCCTCCGACCCCAACTTCTTATAATTTCCTTTATATTCCCGCTTACCGGATTTAAAATTAAAGTTTGGCAGCTCTACCGCTTCTCCCTTCAGTAATGCCGCCATATCCTTGTTAAACTGTTCGATATCAATAGCATGAATCGATTCAAAATTAAAGTTACCAAATTCATCTTTAGGCGTATTTTCCCGGTTTACAAAATAATCATCGACAGCAATCGGATGCGGCTTATATCCAAGAGTACGTAACTGAATTGACAAACGGTGAGAGAAAGTAGTCTTACCGGAGGAAGAAGGTCCTGCAATCATAATAAATTTCTTACTTCCCGCACTCTTAATTTTTTCTGCTATCTCGGCTATTCTCTTCTCCTGCAGCGCCTCCTGAATCAGGATGATGTCGTTCATATTTCCTTTCGTTATCTCCTCATTTAAGGAGCCCACCGTAGATATCTCCATAGTTCTTCCCCACTGATTGGCTTGCTGAAGAGTTTCAAACAGGCGTTTTCTAGGTTTAAACCCGGGAACCTGTTCTGGCTCCTCTTTGGTTGGCAGCATTATGATAAATCCATCCTCGTATGGAAATAGATCAAAATACTTTAAAATCCCGGTGCTTGCAGGCATATAGCCATAATAGTAATCCTCAAATCCATCTAAATTATAAAGGTTTGTGCTGGAAACACGGCGATAGCGAAACAGCCTTTCCTTATCATACATCTGGTATTTATGGAATAACTCCGCCGCATCCGCAGTAGCTATGGAACGTTTCATAAATGGTATGTCACGTTTTATTATAGCTTTCATCTCTTCCTTAACCTGATCCATTAACACAGCATCTACCTTAACTTTTCCATCCAATTCACAGTACAGACCGGAACCTATCGAATGCTCCACTCTTACCTTATCAATATTCTCATGGCCTAACACACGATAGATAGCTCGTATCATCACAAAGATAAGCCCTCTGGCATAAGTCTTACGGCCGGCATCTTCCGATATTGTAACAAATTCTATCGTGCAATCCTGCTTTAATGTTTTAAACAGTTCGCGCAGCCTTCCGTTCATTAAAACAAGTATAATCTCATGCTTAAACTGAGACTGATATTCCTTGCTGATTTCTAAATAAGTCGTTCCCTGTTTGTATTCTTTTACCACGCCATCAATCGTTACTTTAAACATTCCCATATACTTATTACCTCATTTCTTCGCTACACCTTATCTTGCCTAAAAGACAAAGCGCATCATCAAGTTTGTGGTTACATCACAGATACGGACTTACCGGGTGAAAATTATCTTTCACCCAACTCCCTTCTGCGTGCGTACAAATAAGAGGGTGCGAACTTACTTCTTCCGATTTCTTGTTCCCTCTAAGGTTTGTAGTATTGCAATGCATCCTCTAAAATTTTTATTTCCTTTATCAGCTCTGTATATCTTTCTCGGCTCTTTAGAGTACTGTTGTGTTCTAAATCCTGCTTTATCTGGTAAGCTTTCGCCCTTTCTTTCTCAAGAAACTGCAGTAAAACAGGATGTTTTTTCTCTAAAAGATATCTCCCATACCTATTATATAACCTCTTGGTATCCTTCGTGACAGCTTCCTTCTCTTCACAGAAACTGCCCAGGTCTTCACGGGACAATGCAGCACCACAGCCCCATAAAGGCTGGGGCAATGCAGCACAGCCCCATAAAGGCTGGGGCTGTGCATGAAGTACCGTATAATACTTACCTTCGTCAATACACATATCCTCTTTGGTAATTTCGAAGTTCAGATTATGTAGATACTCTCGTACCCTCCAGATTTCTGACTGTGGCTGTAAGATAAGTTCCTTTGCCGCCTTGACACACTCGCTGCCTTCTTCTAATATTCTAATCATAAGGGCACCACCCATGCCGGCGATGACAATAGAATCTGCCTCCTTTGGCTCTAACTTGTGTAATCCATCGGATAATCTTGTCGATATCAAACTTTCGAACCCATAGCTAACGATGTTTTCCTGTGCCCGAAGTAACGGGCCTTCGTTCACATCAAGTGCTATTGTCCCCGGTGCAACCTTTCCTTCTACAAGATATATGGAAATGTAGGCATGATCACAGCCTACATCTGCAACCACATTTCCTTTGGTGACACAATCCGCCACCATACGCAATCGTTTTGATAAGTTCATGTAAAACTAATTTCCTTCCTCTATTTCCTGCCTTTACTCTAAATAATCCTTTAACTTACGAGAACGGCTTGGATGTCTCAATTTACGAAGTGCTTTTGCCTCAATCTGACGGATTCGCTCTCTGGTGACATTAAACTCTTTTCCTACTTCCTCCAGTGTTCTGGCACGGCCATCATCTAACCCAAAGCGTAATCGTAGTACCTTTTGCTCACGGTCTGTTAATGTGCCAAGTACCTCCATAAGCTGTTCTTTCAGCAAAGTAAATGCTGCTGCCTCTGCAGGAACCGGTACATTGTCATCCTGAATAAAATCACCTAAGTGACTGTCCTCCTCCTCACCAATTGGTGTCTCGAGAGAAACCGGTTCTTGAGATATCTTCTGAATTTCACGTACACGTTCTACCGGAATATTCATTTCTTTTGCAACTTCTTCCGGAAATGGCTCTCTGCCAAGTTCTTGCAAAAGCTGACGCTGTACACGGATTAATTTATTTATTGTCTCAACCATATGAACCGGAATACGGATGGTTCTTGCCTGATCTGCAATCGCTCTGGTAATTGCCTGACGAATCCACCAGGTTGCATACGTACTGAATTTATATCCCTTTCGATAATCAAACTTTTCTACTGCCTTAATTAATCCAAGATTTCCTTCCTGAATTAAATCTAAAAATTGCATGCCACGGCCAACATAGCGTTTTGCTATGCTAACTACCAGTCTTAGATTTGCTTCCGCAAGTCTTTTTCTTGCACTTTTATCCCCTTGCTCCATACGCTGTGCCAGACCAATTTCTTCATCCGCACTTAAGAGCGGTACTTTACCAATTTCCTTTAGATACATTCTCACTGGATCTTCCGTGCTAATTCCCTCCGGTACAGTGAGATCAATTTTAGACAGATCCTCTTCTTCTGCTTCAATCAAGGCTAAATCGCCTTCATCCACCTCATCTGCTTCCTCTAATTCCGGCGCACGCAAAACATCAATATTATGTCCTTCTAAATACTCATAGATTTTCTCAATACGATCCGGATCCATCTCCATATCAGAAAAGAAGTCATTAATCTCTTCGTATTCCAGTACATTTTTCTTCTTTTTTGCATACTCCAACAATTCTTTCAGCTTCTCGTGAAATTTTGCCATGGTTTCATCCATAAATAGCTTCCTTCTTTCTTCGTCTGAATGTTGTATTATTCGATACCCTATATTTTCACAGTTTAACCATGATTTAAAGAACTATGCAGTTTTTCCAAGCCATGCTGCTCTTTCATGACATTCTGAAGTGCCATGATGTCATTCTCTTCAATCGCCTTCTTATAAGCAATATCAAGACTTGCTCTCTTCACACGTATCACCGTGTCTGCAAAGAGCTTTCTTCTCTCTGCCTCTGTCATCTCAAGCTGAATGAAGGTCGAGAATAGACCGGCTACTTCAGTTTGCATTTCCTTGCTTTCAAAACGATTGATAATCTTAGCCGGAGTAACCTTATGCTCTCTTTCATACTGCTCAAAGACCATCTTCGCAACCTCACGATATAATTCCTCTGTGAAATCCTCTGCGGTGATAATTCCATGAATCCGCTCAAACGCCTTTGAATCATCAAGCAGCCAGGTTAGCAATATCTTTTGTGACCTCTGCATCCCCTCTTCCGGCTTGCTTTTTTTCGTATTTTGCTCTTTCTCCCGCTCTCTCGTTTCCTTCGCTACATTTACTACTGCCATTTGGGCACCATAACGGTTTACCAGTTTTCTTAAATTATCATAGGAAACATTGTACTTTTTTGACAATGCCTCAATGTAATTGTTACGCTCAATTTCTTCTGTAAATACTAACAGTTTCTTTGCCATTTCATTAAAGAATTTTGTCTTTTGTTCCGGATCCTCCAGCTTATAATCTCTTTCCAGTACTGAAATCTCAAAGAAAAAGCTATTCAGTGCCTGATCAATTCTCTTCTGATATTCCTCCGCACCAAGTGCCTTGATAAACTCATCGGGGTCCTTGTAAGGCTTCATATCGACTACTTTAGCCGTAAGTCCCGCTTCCTTAAGAATTGGTATTGCTCTGACTGCTGCTGCTACTCCGGCACCGTCGCTATCATAGGTAAGGTAAACTTCCTTCGTATAACGGGATATTAATCGTGCCTGCTGCGGTGTAAATGCAGTTCCTAAAGATGCCACCGCATTCTGAAATCCAGCCTGATGCAGTGCTATTACGTCTATATAACCTTCGCAGATAAGGAAATAATTCTTCCTTGAGGTTCTGGCAAAGTTTAATCCAAATAAATTTCTGCTTTTATCAAATATAATGGTTTCCGGAGAATTTAAATACTTTGGTACTCCATCCCCCATTACCCGGCCGCCAAAGGCTATCACTTTATTGTTCCCATCCATAATAGGAAACATGACCCGGTTCCAAAACTTATCATAAGCCCCTTTGCTCTCTTCCATAGTAAATAAGCCGGATTGTTTTAATAGAGTATCTTCGTACCCTGCTTTTTTCATGTATTGATATAAATCATCGGAGTATTTTGTGGAATACCCAAGCCCAAACTTTGTAATGATTTCCTCGCTAAGCCCCCGATTTCTTAAATAACCCAGTGCTTCTTCTCCAGGCTTACTTCTTAACTGGTAAAAATAGTATTTACCAGCCTCCTTATAAAGCTCTAACACCCTTGTCTTTAAGTCTGCTGCCCTTTTTGCTTCTTCCGAATACTCTAGTTCCGGCAGCTTAACTCCAGCGCGGTCGGCTAAAACTCGTAAAGCTTCTACAAAGGTGTAGTTTTCGTATTCCATCAGGAAGGTAAATACATTTCCCCCTACACCACATCCAAAACAGTGATACATCTGTTTTGAGCCGCTTACGGAAAATGACGGAGATTTCTCATTATGAAATGGACACAGGCCCATATGGTTGGCGCCACGTTTTTGTAATTTAACATAAGAACCAATCACATCAACGACATCATTGCGTTCTCTAACTTCTTCCACAAGTTCCTCTGGATAATACATAGTAAGCTCCATTTCTTAGTTTCATTCATGTACAATCTATAATTTAAGCACGCTCTAATATACCTCCCACGCTGTGGGAATCATGATTTCCCTATACTTTGCAACTGCATATCGATCAGTCATACCGGCTATGTAGTCGCATACAACTCTTCCGGCCGATTCCTTTTTCTCTTCTATCATAAAGATATACTCTTCGGGCAGGCAATCAACATGTGAATTATAATAAAGGTAAAGCTGCTCTATCATCTTCTCTGCTTTTTCCTCCTGTCCTTTGGCAACAGGATTCGTATACACGTTGCGGAACATATATTTTCTAAGCTCTAACATAGCCTCTTGTACTCGTTCCGACATAATAATATCGGCTGTTCCATAGCTATGAATAATAATATCGTGAATTAAGGTATTTAACCTCTCCACGGAGCTATGCCCAAGAACATCCGTGAACTTTCTGGGGATCTCTTCCTCTTTTATAATTTGCCCGCGGATGGCATCATCTATATCATGATTAATATAAGCAATTTTATCCGATAGCCTTACCACCCTGCCTTCTAGAGTTGACGGACTGCCGGCTGTCTGATGATTTTTTATTCCGTCCCTTACTTCTCTCGTAAGGTTTAGCCCCCTCCCATGCTTTTCCAATAACTCCACTACTCGAATGCTTTGCAGGTGGTGTTCAAAACCACCTTCACATACACGGTTTAGTGCCCGTTCTCCTGCATGGCCGAATGGGGTATGGCCTAAATCATGCCCTAAAGCAATCGCCTCAGTTAAATCTTCATTTAGCTGAAGTGCCTTAGCAATTGTTCGCGCATTTTGCGATACTTCTAACGTATGAGTCATTCTGGTTCGATAATGGTCTCCCTCCGGTGCCAAAAACACCTGTGTTTTCCCTTTAAGCCGACGGAATGCTTTGGAATGCAAAATTCGGTCCCGGTCTCTTTGATATACCGGACGAATATCACAAGCAGCTTCTTCCGCATCTCTTCCAAGGGAACAATCACTGAATGCTGCATAGGGACTCAAATACTCATGCTCTCTTTGTTCCTGAAGTTTTCTTATGTTCAGTTTTAACTGTTCCATCCTAACTCCCGTCCGCGTGCCCCGGCACGCCTGCAAATCAAGAACTCCATTCCTGAATAAATGCATCCAATCGAAATCCTTATTATCCTATTCAATGGTGAAAGGGGGCGAACCTTGTCCCAAACTATCTCAAGCGGTATTCTATAGGATATTGTTGTAACTCTATAATACTGTCTACTATACTATTCTACAAAATAATTCGAATTCCTCTTTTTATTTAAAAATTATCCGTAAAACCTAAACCTTCTAAATCCATATATCAAATCACGTGCTGCCTATACAAAATCTTGGCAGAGAGTAATCTTACCGAAAAACATAGGTTCGTGCTGAATGAGAGGTATTTTTATTAGCATTAAAAGAATTGTATTTGTTCTCTTTTCTTATCGGTATTTTTACTCATCATAAGTACTTTCACCGCCCTTATTTATTACTATAATTATATCACAAAAGTGCTTGGAAATCCTTATTTTACGTGTTTTGGACTACATTTTACACAAAAAAATATCCCCGGACTCCTTTGGGAGACCAGGGACTTTGTCTACAGAAGCCTGAAGCGGGTATCCAACGGATACCCACCTTTTAAATTTCTGAAATTTAATTGTTTCTTACTTCCGAGTAACTTGTTCTTTATATTCAGGATGATCGTTCATAAATTGAATAACCGATTCTTTTCTTAAACCTCAGTTTTAGTATTTAAGTTTTAATCCAAACAACAAGGATATAAGTCATTTATTACTTATCTCTTAATTCGCACTTTCTTCATAATGAGACTGAAGAGAGCAACAAAAATGACATACACAATGAGAAAAACAGCACAGCTTAACACATCGGTCGGATACGGGGCTATCGTTCGGCCTAAGATTAATGAAATTAGTATTGAAACCGGCATAAAGCCTCCAAGTGCTATCGTAATTATAGGGATACTTACCTGCGGTTTTGCTTTCCCCATTGATTTTCCAATAAAGTATGCTACTATCCCGACTACCTGTACTATCATCCCACCAAAGATAGCCTCCATAGGCTTATCTTTATCCCAGCCTCCGAACGCTAACAGCAATCCGATTGCAAAAGCAGCAACCGAAGCAATATATAAAATCTTTACTGTTTCCTCTTCCTTCTTGCCCTCCACTTTCAGAGTTACCGCGCCCTCTGCTTCCTCTTCCTCTTTCAAAAGATAATCTGTAGACACACCAAATATTTTACTGATTTGAATAATATTTTCTATATCTGGAGTGGATTCTCCAAGCTCCCATTTTGAGATTGCCTGTCTTGATACCGGAATCTGTGATGCCAATTGTTCTTGTGACATCCCATTCGTCTTTCTTAGCTGCTGAAGTTTGTTTCCAAAGCTCATAACTTACCTCCTTTTCTGTCCATAGTCTAGCATTTTATGCAGTTGCATTCTACCATGTATGTACGGAAAATCCGCAACCATTGGTTGCAAACTAGATAAATACAGCCTTTCCTGCTCTCTGTTATTTTAAACAAAGGAATTGAGAAAAACAAATAAAATATAAAGCTAGAAAATTATAAGAACTTCCTTATTGCTAAAATGAGGTACCACAGATTGATATCTCCATTGTACCTCTAGATTATTTACTTTACCGGAATGTTCTTACCTTCTCTTTTTTCAGATATTTGCTATCTTTCTCTTTCATACTGCCGCATTGGCTTGGACAATCGGAGCATCCACAGCTGCAAAACTTCCCCGCTTTTATTTCTCTCACTCTT
Source organism: Bacillota bacterium (assembly GCA_023457255.1). Taxonomy (GTDB): domain Bacteria; phylum Bacillota; class Clostridia; order Lachnospirales; family Lachnospiraceae; genus Lachnoclostridium. The sequence continues at coordinate 21,204 of JAEWMB010000046.1, forward strand.
TTTCTGACAACATAGAAGACATATATCCCTAACAATAACACTATAATTAATGTCGGCCACATACGAATTCCCCTTTCTTTGAACTTTGTATTAACATCTATTACAGTACCACCTCTGCCGGAGATGATACTCAGATATAAGGTTTCCTAATCACCGTTTACCTTATCACTGATCTCTGTCTATTATTAGAATAAATTTTAAAGGCTAGTAATAAAGCTTGCAATCTGAAAAAACAGCACAGAGATCAGATAAGCAACACTTAATTGAAACAGTATCGAAAATATAGTCCATTTCGTAGATTTTAATTCTCTCTTTACCACAGCAATCGTCGCAACACATGGAGTATAGAGCAGACAAAATAGCATAAACGAATACGCGTTGACCGCAGTAAAATTCTGACTTGACAATAAGCCAATCAGGTTATCCATTCCCTCACCGGAACTGATATTGGCAATTCCATATAGAACACTAAAGCTGGATACTACTACCTCCTTGGCAGCTAATCCGGAGATTAGTGCCACCACAACCTGCCATAGAGAAAGTCCTGCCGGGACTAACATCGGACTGATGAACTTACCGAAGATTGCTCCAAAGCTCTGCGACATATCCTCTGTCATTCCTTGTGGTCCGAAATTTAGGATAACCCAGATTACAATCGATGCAAGAAATATCGTAGTACCTGCCTTCGTTAGGTAATCCTTCACTTTATCCCAAACATAGATAATAATTGTTCTTTTGTTTGGTGTTTTATACTCCGGCAACTCAATAAGAAGAGGATTCATACTTCCCTTATTCCCAAATTTGCTCATTACAAAGGCAGAAATCACTGCGATAACTAAGCCAATCACATACATAGAAAAGGCTGCAAGCATTGCGTACCGTCCGAAGAACATTTGAGAAAATAATACATAGATTGGAAGCCTGGCACTGCAAGACATAAACGGGGTGACTAAAACCGTTCTTCTTCTATCCCTCATATCCTCTAAGGCTCTTGAAGCCATAACTGCCGGAACCGTACATCCAAATCCAAGTATCATCGGGATAAAGGCTCTTCCAGAAAGCCCTAGTTTTCCCATCAGACCATCCATCACGTATGCCACTCTTGCCATATATCCACTATCCTCTAAGAAGGCTAACGCAAGAAATAGGATAAAGATATTTGGCAAGAAAGTGAGAATTCCACCAACACCGGCAATCACACCCTCGACTAATAACGAAATCAGTATTTCGTTTGTTCCAAGTGATTCCAGTCCATTTAGCACCATGTCGGAAAAGCTTTCTAAGCCAACTTCAAAATACCCTTTTAGAAAATCACCAACCGTAAAGGTTAAGAAAAATACAACTGCCATAATACCTAAGAATACCGGCAGACCAAAAATCCGATGAGTTACCACCCGGTCCACTCGATCGGTTAATGCTGCTTTTTTGCTCTTATTTACTAAACACTCCTCTATAATTTCCTCAATAAAATCGTATTTCTGATGGATAATCTCAGCTTCGTAACTTTCGCCGGCAATCCCAGTTAAATCGATTGGTACAAGATTCATTACCTCTTCATCGTGCTCTAATAGTTTAAGAGCATACCAACGATAGTTATCCGTTTCAAATCCTATTTCTATCATTCGTTCGATGAGCACATCGATTTTATCCTCTATTTCATCACTATATACCATCGTTAATTCATGATGGTGCTCATGGGCATGGCTGCTTTTTCTCTCTCCCTTCTTGGGATGCTGATGTACAATACTATTATGGCGGCACTTTTCCTTATGATGTGCTACAGTATGCATTAAAATATCCAGACCAGTACGTCTTCTCGCGGATACTGGGATACAAGGTATCCCAAGCATCTCCGGTAACCGGTGCATATCTATTTCCATACCACGTTCTTCTACAATATCCATCATATTTAGCGCTAAGATAACTGGTTTTCCAAGCTCTATTAATTGTAACGTGAGATATAAATTTCTCTCCAGCGCAGAAGCATCTGCAACGTCAACAATAACATCCACCTCAGAATCTAGGATAAATTGTCTTGTCAGCTTCTCTTCCATGGTATAGGAAGTTAAACTATATATCCCTGGAAGATCGACTAACTTAAAGCGATGATCATGATATTTCATCGCTCCTTCCTTTTTTTCAACTGTGACTCCCGGCCAATTAGCCACCTTTAATTTTGCACCGGTATAGGCATTAAATAATGTTGTTTTTCCGCAGTTTGGATTTCCAACAAATCCAACTTTTAATTCCTGCTCTTGTCTGTGGTCCTCTTCTTGAATCATGGTTTACATCCTTTCATTCGGCTCTTCTTATCACACTGCTTCAATTTCTAAATTATTTTGATTTTGTTTTTTAATAGAAGCTGCCTAAGTAAAATTATTCCTTTATTAAATGCACTTTAAGTTTCCTCTATATGAATTGCTTCTGCAATCTTTCTTCCCACTGCAAGTCTCGTTCCACGTACACTGAAAATAACAGAGCCTCCGCGCTTATTATTTAAAACCTCAATCTTTGTACCATCTGTTAATCCAAGTGCTTTTAAACGAATCTCCGCTTCCTTGGTTAACTGAATATTATGCACCGTATAGGTTTTGTTTGCCTTCCCATCCACTAGTGTCATGCTTTTCACGCCCTCTTCCTTGATTCCTTTATTTATTGAGAATAATTATCATTTACAGGTTTATTATATGTAGAATTTTCAGATCTGTCAATGCTGTTTTTTAAGTTATGCTATTTTTTTGTTAACCTATCTCCGCAGCAGTGCATCAAGACGGTATATGACGAGTGGGGGCTTGTGCAGACGAGACATAAAAAACCACATGGAAAGCCGCTTAATTCAATCTATTGTGCAGAATTCTAAACTGAAATGCTGAAGTAACATAAAGGCAGGACACGGAGCAGATACCTACCGTCCACATGGGCGCAGGCACTGCCCAAATGAAGCAGACCGAAAAGCAACTGCACTGACAGACTGTTAAAAAGACTGCCGCAAAAAAGAAAAATCCATACAAAATATCGTATATAACACATTCGTTACATAAAATATCCGGTACTTGCTCTTCTTTTTGCGACAGTCTCTTGGGTGGTAATAACTATCATTTATTTCTATAAATTAGAAAAATAACTTATCTTTTATTATCGAGAATACCTTAATTTGGATTGACATAATAGAAAATCCACCTGCAATTCCAGTCAAGAATCTTCTCTTGTTATTTGATTCTTTTATTTTTGCCTGCTGTATCGCCCAATCCGAAAACATTACCAATGCCCCGGCAGCAGAAAGCTTTTTACGAAACCCAAATAGCAAATAGCATGGTATTGCAATCACATAACCTAGAATCACGCCGGTACAACGTGCACATACCGGAAATTGATACCCATGATAAAAAAAGCTTCTCCCCGGTTTTTGATGGCAGCCGGTGTACTCTCCAATTCCCATCAGCTTTTTCCACATATCATCATGTTTTTTACGTATCGTAATCTGCATACTCCCCTCCTTATTCTATCTTCATAACAACACGATTCCTTGCAACTCTTATGTCCTAAATTTTCTGCCACAACGCTGGCAAATCCAGAATGTTCTTCTTACCGTATGTGATTTGCCCATTCCACACAAGCCACATGCCCAGCCAATTGGCCCTAGAATAAGATAGCCACAGCAGCCTTTCCCGAAACCGTATCCTTTTTGATTGGTTTCCGATTCTTCTACAATAACGCAACGATCATCCCCACAATTTGGACACCTCATAGCTACATCCTCCCAAACGAAAAGTATAAACCTATATAGAATTTATAGGCAGAGTTTATCATACTTAAAATCATCCTGCAATGAATCCGGAGAATTCTAATGCGGCACTTTTCTATTTCTAATCAATCTCTTATCTCCTAATGAAAAAAGGATGAAATTGTCAGATCCTGGTTTGAAAAAAGCTGTTCTAAACAGATTCTATGCAACTAATAGTCACAATTTCCCCTCTGTTTAGAACAGCTGTATCTTTACACTAAATTAATTCTAATTTCTTTAATACATTTTCAAATTTTGTTTGATCAATTGGTTTGCCCGCATAAGCAACACAACCAAGTTCAAAGGCTTTGGTAACATTTCTTCCTTCACTTAAAGCAGTAGTCATAATAATCTTTGCTTGTTTTTCTTCAGGAATTCCTTTTTCCTTTTCCAAATCACGAATTCCCTTTAATGCTTGATATCCATCCAATGCCGGCATCATAATATCAAGGCAAACTAAATCATATGGTTCATTTGATTCAAGCGCCATCGTAAAGGCATCTACTGCTTCCATTCCGTCTACGGTAATATCACATTCTCCGTATTGCGATAAAAATCGAAGCATAAACTTTCTACTTGCAAAATCATCTTCCGCTATTAGTATCTTCACTGAATCCTCTCCTCAAAATTATTACCTATCCCAAGGCTCACAATTGTATACAGTGCTACTTATTGTATACAACATATTATTCATCGTACACAATATACTGTATACAATATACTACATTGCAGGAACGAAAAATCACATAAAAGCAGTTCTTCTTAAGCATATGCCTTTTTTCATCAGCCTATATGGATAAGATATCCGTATTTTTCCTTGTAGTATAAAGTCATTATACACCGTTTTTTGCTAATAATCTAGTCACTTTCCAAAATTTCTTAAAATATGAGAAAATTAGACTGTGATTCCTATTTCTTTCATATATGTCTTCAATACCCTAAGAAATTCATCCATCTCAGCATCTGTTCCAATGCTAACCCTAAGATAATCGGAAATTCTTGGTTTGTTAAAGTGTCTGACATAGATATGTTCTTTTCTTAATACATCGAATAAATCTTTCGCTGCTATTTTCCCATGGGTAATAAATAAAAAATTTGTTTTGGAATCCGGCATCTGAAAGCCTAAATTACATAATTCCCTTTTCATCCGCTCTCTGGTTGCTATAATCTTATCCAGTGTCTCATAAAAATATCCCTTATCTTTTACTGCCTCTGCACCGCATACGATGGAAGGATAATTCATCGTATAGGAGTTATAAGATTCTTTCACATTCTTAAGTGCCGTAATTAATTTAGGATTTGCCATTGCAAAGCCAATACGCATGCCCGCCATCGACCTGGATTTAGAAAAGGTCTGCACTACAACCAAATTATCGTACTTTTTTAGTAATGGCAATGCACTTTGACCGCCAAAATCCACATATGCTTCATCTATGATTACGATCACATCTTGATTATGGACTATGATATCTTCTATCGTATCTAACTCTTCAAAAATAGAGGTTGGCGCATTGGGATTAGCAATCACAATACCTCCATTTTCTTTATAATAATCTTCTCTTCTTATGCGATAGTTCTCATCCAAGGCCGGCCTATCATAAGGAATTTTATATAAATTTGCCCAAACATCATAAAAGGAATAGGTGATATCAGGAAAAAGTATCGGCTTTTCAGAGTTAAAAAAAGTCAGAAACGACATAGCAAGAACATCATCGGAGCCTACTCCTACAAAAATTTGATCTTTCTCCAGGCTATAAAATTCAGCCAGCGCTTCTACAAGCTCTGTTGCTTCTGTATCTGGATAGAGCCGTAACATTTCAGACTGATGTTTTAAGGCATCCTCAATATTCTTAGTTGGCGGATACGGATTTTCATTGGTATTTAACTTGATTTTATTCACATCCTTCGGCTGCTCACCAGCTACATAAGGTGTAACCTGCCTTAAATTCTTTTCCCATGCTCTCATATAGTTTCCTCATTTCTGTACACGTATGAATGCGTGTATTTATTATCCCATGCACATATCTTTTAGCCCTTACGTCTATCCTAAATTCTGTATTCCTTCGCCAGTTGCTCAAAATGAGGTAATGCGCGTTTTATCATATCATAATCCACACAATATGCCAAACGGAAATACCCCGGGCATCCAAAAGAAAATCCAGGTACAATTAATATATTATGTACCTTTGCTTTTTCTACAAAAGCCTTATCATCCTCTTCTAAGGCTTTGACAAATAAATAAAATGCTCCTTCCGGTTTAATGCACTCATAGCCATAGGATAATAAGCTTTGATACAAAAGTTCTCTGTTTCTATTGTAGATTTCGACATCCACTTCCGCATCCAGACAACGTGATACCGCACGCTGAATGAGAGATGGTGCATTAACAAAACCAAGAATTCTGGTGGCTACGTTCGCTGCCGCCTTAATATCTTCTGCCTCATCTAGTTCATCCGGAAGAACCAGATAACCGATTCTATCACCAGGAAGAGACAAGGATTTACTAAACGAATACCCAACAATCGTATTCTTATAATATTTCGTAAGATAAGGAACCTTAACCCCATCATAAGCAAGTTCCCGATATGGCTCATCTGAAATCAGGTAAATCGAGGTCTTGTATTCCTCCTGTTTTTCTTCTAAGATAAGGGCTAGCTTTTGGATGGTCTCTTCGGAATATACAACACCGGTGGGATTGTTTGGGGTATTTACAATTACTGCTTTTGTCCTGGCAGTTATTTTATTCTTAAATTCTTCTAAATTAGGCTGAAAATCCTTTGTATTCGGAGATACCACCACAAGGCTCGCATCAAAATTACTGGTATAGTTACGATACTCACCAAAAAATGGAGCGAATACCATTACTTCATCGGATGGGTTCAAAAGTGTCTTAAAGATAACATTCAGCCCACCTGCCGCACCTACGGTCATCACAATATTATTATGGTGGAACTTGGTATCAAACTTTTGATTAATATGATTAGCAACCTTCTCACGGACATCCTCATAACCGGAGTTATTTGGGTACCCGTGGACAAGGTTCTGGTTCTCTTCCTTAAGCACTTCTATGATTGCTTCTTTCACCCTTTGCGGTGGCTCTACACTCGGATTTCCTAAACTAAAATCATAAACATTTTCAGCTCCATATTTCGCAGCCATCTTTTTACCTTCTTCAAACATCGCACGAATAACCGAACTGTTTTTCACCAAATCCACCATTTTGCTTGATATCATCTCTTATCCTCCATTCCAATTCACACTCTTGCATCCATTTCTGCATAAATATCGATTCAAACCAAATTACCCCAATCCTATCATACAAAGGCAGCCTTTGTGTTAAGAATTGTAAATTAATCACATGGTACGGAGACCATATCTCCTATGTCGAATTATGATATACTTGAAGGTTGAAAGAAATCATATTTCCTTCAACCTCTCACTGCATTTATTGCTTCAAACGTATGTCCATATAGTCAATCACCATCTCAACACACTTTTCAAATCCTAATTTGCTGCTATTTAAACACAAATCATAATTTTCAGCACTTTTCCAATCTCTTCCTGTGTAATATTTATAATACTCTGCACGATGTTTGTCAATCGAAGTTATTTTTCTGGCAGCTTCCTCCCTCGTAAGGCCATCGAGTCCCATTACCGTTTTTACACAATCCTCAAATGGGGCGTGCACGAATACCTTTACAACATGTTCCGCATCCTTTAGTACATAATCTGCACAGCGTCCTACCATGACACAGGAGGATTCATTTGCCAATTCTTTAATTACCTTCGCCTGATAATTAAACAAATTATCATTGGATACAAAATCATCAGAATCTGGTGGAATTAATTCTCCTCGATACTCTTTCCTTGCAATTCGAAATAACAGGCTTTTCTTTACCGTCTCATCTGCCCTCACAAACAGCTCTTCGTTGATACCGCTCTTATCCGAAGCCAGTCTCATAAGCTCCCTGTCATAATAATGAACATGAAGACGTTCCGCTAGCATTTTTCCGACCGTTCTGCCGCCACTTCCGTAACCGCGGGCAATAGTGATTACAAATTTTTCACTCATGATATATTTTCCTCCCTCTGCATGGATACTCTTATTCTCCTAGATATGCTTTTTTTACAGAGTCATTATTCATCATTTCATTCGCATCACCGGACAAAACAATTTTACCGGTTTCCAGTACATAGGCCCTATCTGCGATGGAGAGTGCTTTTTTTGCATTCTGCTCTACCAATAACACGGTAGTTCCATTCTTACTTATCTCCTGTATGATATTAAATATTTCTGAAACAAATAACGGCGATAAACCCATGGACGGTTCATCTAATAACATAATCTTTGGCTTTGACATAAGTGCACGCCCCATGGCAAGCATCTGCTGTTCCCCTCCGGATAAGGTTCCGGCAATTTGCTTTTTACGCTCCTCAAGTCTTGGAAAACGCTGATACACCTCTGTTAAGGTTGCTGTAATTTCTGCATTATCTTTTCTGCTATAAGCACCCAGCATCAGATTTTCAAATACCGTAAGTTCGGAAAAGATCCTACGTCCCTCCGGAACATGGGCCATACCAAGTGAAACAATCTTATGAGCCGGTGTTTTTAATAAATTGTGACCTTCAAAATCTATACTGCCATGTCCTGAGGCCACTAAGCCGGTAATGGTGTGCAGGATTGTGGTCTTACCGGCTCCGTTGGCACCAATCAAAGCGATAACTTCCCCTTCCTCGACTGTGAAAGAGATACCCTTGATTGCTTGAATTACTCCATAGTATACATCTAAATCCTTTATTGTTAACATCGCCATATTAACACCTATTCCTTTCTATCATTCGCCAAGATATGCGGTAATAACCTCCGGATTATTTAAAACTTCAGAGGGTGTTCCCTTTGCCAGCTCCATACCAAAGTTTAGTACCAGTATCTCCTCACAGATACCTGTAACAAGTTTCATATCATGTTCAATTAAAAGAATAGTTATGTGATAGCGGTCTCTTACGAAACGAATTGTTTGCATCAGCTCTTCCGTCTCATTTGGATTCATCCCGGCTGCCGGCTCATCCAGTAAAAGCAGCTTAGGATTCGTAGCAAGAGCTCTTGCAATTTCTAATTTACGCTGTTTACCATAAGGAAGGTTAGAGGCTAAGACAGAAGCTTGCCCATCAAGGTCGAATACCTTAAGGATATCAAGTGCCATCCGATCCATTTCTTTTTCTTTTTTCCAATAGGAAGGCAGTTTGAATAATGCTGCAAACAACGAATAATGCACTTGATTGTGCAAAGCTACTTTTACATTATCCAGTACTGTCATTTTCTTAAATAGTCGAATATTCTGAAACGTTCTGGCAATTCCGGACTTATTAATCTGAGTCGGCTTCTTTCCATTTAGCAGCTTACCTTCCAACATAATGCTGCCATCCGTTGGTTGATATACCCCTGTCAACAAATTAAAAAGTGTTGTTTTACCGGCACCATTTGGCCCGATTAAGCCGAATAATTGCCCTTCCTTGATGGAGAAGTTAACCTGATCTACCGCTCTTAAACCACCAAAGGAGATCCCTAAATTCTTTACTTCCAATAATGCCATCTTAGTGTTCTCCTTCCGTTTCCTGTGATTTTTTCCGTTTTACTCTCCCATACGGTATTACTTTTTGAACGAAACCTTTTAGCTTTTTTTTCATTTCTCCGGAATTAAGAATCATAATAATAATCAGCGCAAGTGCATAGATTAGCATCCGGTAATCACCAAACTCACGGAATTTTTCCGGAAGGTAGGTTAATAGAATCGTTGCTGCAATGGCTCCCGGAATATTTCCCATACCACCAAGTACAACAAATATTAAGATATCAATGGATTTGTTATAATCAAAATTACCCGGGCGTAATACGCTGTAGGTATGTGCATATAAAGCACCGGCAATCCCTGCAAAAAATGCCGCAACGGCAAACGCAAGAATCTTAAACTTAGTTACCGGTATTCCCATTGCTTCCGCTGCTACATAATTTTCACGAACCGATAGAATGGCTCTGCCATGTCTTGATTTCCTTAGGTTAACCGCCACGAGTATTGTTAAGATACCAAGGATATAAATCCAAGTATAGTTCGCATAGTCCGGTATATTGGATAAGCCCATCGCTCCTCCGGTAATGGACATAGTGTTGATGACGGATCTTATAATTTCAGTAAATGCCAACGTAACGATAGCAAGATAGTCACCACGTAAACGGAGTACCGGAATTCCGGTAATCACACCGAATAATGCTGCCATAACACCACCAATCATAAGTGCCGACACAAACGATAAAAATCCCGGTAATCCTGCTGCCTGTGTAGTAAAGATGGCACTTGAGTAAGCACCGATTGCCATAAATCCAGCATGACCGAGAGATAATTCTCCTAAAAATCCTACTGTAATACTTAAGGATACCGCCAAAATAATATTAATTCCGATACGAGGGATTAAAGATGTCATCTGACGGCTTAAGATGCCCCCTTCCATCATATAATGAACAGCGATATAGCCTAGTATAATAGCGGCTAAAGCTACTGCTGCTTTTATAAGAACTTTTCTGCTTCTCTTCTTCTCCATACCGTTCACCTACACCTTCTCTATTCTATTCTTGCCAAGTAATCCGGATGGTTTTACTAATAAGACAAGTACAAGAACACCAAAAACGATGGCATCTGCAAGTTCTGTTGAGATATAAGCTTTACTTAAGCTTTCAATCACACCTAATAAAAGTCCTCCAAGCATTGCTCCCGGAATACTGCCGATACCGCCAAATACTGCCGCTACGAAAGCCTTAATTCCCGGCAAGGTACCAAGTGTTGGTCTTAAGGATGGATACTGGCTGATGAAAAGGATACCCGCTATCGCCGCAAGCATGGAGCCAATTGCAAATGTAATAGATATCGTTCGATTCACGTTAATCCCCATAAGCTGCGCAGCTTGTTTATCCTCCGATACTGCTCTCATTGCACTGCCGATTTTTGTACGCTTGATAAATAATGTTAATAAAATCATACAAGCCGTAGTTACCAAAAAAGTAACTATCGTAATTCCTGAAATAGTTATTCTCCCTATATGTAAGGCCGGTACCTCAATAAAAGAAGAAAAAGGAATAGGGGTAGCTTTAAATATTAAAAGGGCTAAACTCTGTAATAAATAACTAACGCCAATAGCAGTAATTAAGACTGCCAGGGATGGTGCCTTACGCAACGGCTTATATGCTACTTTCTCAATTGTAATACCGAGAATAGTGCATACTAACATCGTTAATATAACTGCTGCCACCGGAGGCAGATTTACTTTCGCTATAAATATATATAAAGAATATGCTCCTACCATGATAATATCACCATGGGCAAAATTTATCATCTTTGCAATACCATATACCATGGTATAGCCGATTGCTACCAAAGCAAATATACTGCCGGCTCTTAATCCATTAATCAACTGCTCAATAAACTCCATACCATCACCTCATTTAAGTTTTAATTCCGGTAACTTCCCCCCGAAATGCTTCGCTTGCCTCAGAAATTCAGGCACATTCCCCTTTAATTCCATACTACTTTAACCACTTTTTCTGTGCCAAGCGAAGAATTTCGCCGTAATACTAACCCCGCATCAAACCTTTCTTAAAAAGTCTTCGTAAGAAGACCATAGAATTCGGTAAATACGCTTTGGCTTCTTACTCAATTTTTAGAATATAAGCAAAACATTTCCGAAACAGCATTAACTTTCGCTGATTCGGAAATGTAACTCTGCCACATCACTGCCTTAAGTCATTTGATTATTATTACTGTCTTGCCGTATAATTTCCATCCTTAATCTCGATATATTTTGCACCTTTATTTGGCTCACCATCTGCAGTAAAAGATACACTACCGGTAAGGCCGTCAACAGTAATCTGTGTCATTGCAGGAATCAAATCTTTGCTTTCCACAGAAGAAGCCTTCTCCATCGCTGCTTTCATTACATATACGGTATCATAGCCATCCGCTGCGAACTGGTCCGGAACCGCATCATACTTAGTCTGATACGTTTCAACAAACTTCTTAATAGCAGGAGCTTCGTCATTCGCAAAGAATGGACTTAAGAAAATTGCGCCTTCCAGTACTGCCGGGTCCTTAACCTGTGCCAACACACCATCCCAGCCGTCGCTTCCAAGGAAAGGAAGCTTCATGCCCAGTTCACTTGCCTGCTGTGTAATATACGCTGCATCATTGTAATAGGCAGGAACAAATATTACCTCTGTATCGGTTGCCTTAATTTTGGTTAATTGGGTATTAAAATCAATTGCACCCTTACCAAATGCTTCCGTAGCAACAATGGTACCGCCATTTGCAGCTACCTGTTCGGTAAAAGCAGTCATGATACCCGTACTATATTCATCGGAGTTATTATAAATGATAGCTATCTTTTCATAACCTAACTCTTTTGCAAGGTTAGCCATGGTGACACCTTGTAACGGATCTGTAAAGCATAAACGGAACGCATTCTCATATTCGATACAGCCAAGGGCAGAACCGGAAGGAGTAATCTGAAGGATTCCGGCTTCAAAAGTAGCCTTTTTTATAGCAAGGCAAGAACCGGACGTTACCGAACCAAGAATTGCCTGTGCACCCCAGTCCATTACCGTATTAAATGCGGAAACCGCGATATCCTCGCTCGCTTGATCGTCTGCGAAATTCATCTCCAGCATGTATTTCTTGTCACCTACGGTTACACCACCTGCATCATTAATTTCTTTTATTGCTATCTCTGCACCATTCTTTACAGAAATACCATAAGAAGCAGCTTCACCGGTTAATGGTCCAATGGCACCAATTCTAAAAGTGGCTGCCCCGCCTCCATTTGCCGCTCCGTTTTCATTACCGTCACTTCCTGGTGTATCCTTAGTTCCACATCCGGCCAAGGATATCATCATAGCTGCTGCAAGACCTAAACTTACTAACTTTTTTAAACTTTTTTTCATCGCATTCTCCTCTTTCCCTTCCATATAGTAGCAACCCGTTATCTCAATATAAGACAGCCGATTGTTTCTTGCAAGAATTACTTTTCCTGCAAAGGTTGTATCTTAAATTCTCCCCTGCACCACTTTAATGCTTATAAACGTCACTATGCTAAAGCATTATGGTTTAAAAAGAAGACGTCAAAAAAGAGAAAATCCCTCTCTGGACGCCTTTTTATGTCATTATAATACTATCGGGCTAAATGTTTGTCAAGTCCCCACCGCATTTATCACAAAATTCCAGTCCCTCTAGTGTCATTCCGCCACAATCCGGGCAGATAATTTTTTCCGGCATAATCTCCATCTCAAGTATCTCATATTCACAATCCTTCGTATTCCCTTGGGAAACCGACGGATTGCTATTTATGGAGGTTCCCTTTGGAACAGTAACTGTTTTAATTTCCCTTGGCACTATATTCTTACGTTCTAACTCAGCAATATCTACCTTCTTTTTAGGGAATACACGAAGCAGCTTATTCATTAACGTCATATACTCGCATCCTTTTCCTTCATCTAGCACAATTATAGTACTGAAATAAATTCTTCGCAAGTATTATAAGTTATTTGCCTATTACCCAAAATGGTCCGTTCTCTGCTGCCCACGTTTTTGCCTCATTCACGATAAGCGACGGCTCATAGGATTGATTCGTAAGTTCTTTACTATTTGGATCTGCGACTAAAATTTTTCCCTCCTCTGTGATACCACGGAGAACAATAAAGTGACCGCTATTTGTAAAGGTACCTTTTCCCATCAAAGCAATAATTAAATTTCCCTCAGATAAGGCACTCTTTATCCTATCTGCAGCTTCGGGAGTATTTTCAATTCCTTCTGCATTAAGCCCGAATGCTTTTGCTGCATCCGGAATCAACCCATGAATCGAGCCACTGCCGGAAAACCAATAACCACGGTCATAAGCCCATTTACACATTTGCTCCGGATCAACTTTAACATTCGTAAAGGCAGAAATCACCATTGCAAGTGAGGTAGGCCCACAGCCAAATTCACCTATGGTATCGGTACCACCGTAGAACTTTTGACCCCATCTAGGATCATTCTGCATATAATAAATGAAATCGACTGCACTGCCGGTGCCTAAGGGTTCCCCCGACTGTGCTTTGGATAAGTTCGCCAAAAAGGCTTCCTGACTTAACTCGTTGGATATATCCTCTGCCTCTAAGCCTTCAGACCCGGCGGAATTTCCCGCACCGGTTCCTTCCGGTGTACTTGTTATCTCAGGAGTCACCTCCGGAGTAATTGTTACCTCAGGCGTTGCTTCCGGAGTGATTGTTACCCTATTTTCTATTTTTGACCCGCTTCCTGCCTCTTCACTTCCTTTTCCCGCAATCTTAATTCCTGCATATACTCCAATGAGAATTATCAGGCACAAAAGCTCAACCGCTATTATACGGTTAAGCCTTGTTCCTTTCCTAATCTTCTTTCCTTGCATCACTGACTCCCTCTCCTAGTGTCTTATCCCTTTTGCGTCAGCATAGGTGTCTTAACACTTCCACGCATTTCAATCACCGGAGCTCCCTTTTTCTCAATATAATCCCTTGTGATTGTAACACGGCCGATACTATCGTCCTTTGGTATCTCATACATGATATCTAACATAAATTCTTCTATAATGGCGCGAAGTGCTCGTGCACCTGTTTTTTTCTCCATTGCCATTTCAGCTATCGCTTCCAGTGCGCTTTGATCAAAATTCAAATCAACCTCGTCGAGTGCAAGTAATTTCTTATATTGTTTTAATATTGCATTCTTTGGCTCAATCAATATCTTAGTTAACATATCCTTGGTCAACGATTCTAAAGAGTATACTACCGGAAGTCTTCCTAGAAATTCCGGAATCATTCCAAACTCACGTAAGTCGTCTACCGCTACCTTTTGTAACAAATTTGGATCCTCATCATATTTATCTTTTAAATCTGCAGAAAAACCAATGGAGGATTGTTTATTCAAGCGAGCTTTTATAATTTTATCCAACTCCGGGAAAGCTCCCCCGCAGATAAACAGAATATTCTTTGTATTAATTGTAGTAAGCGGGACCATTGCATTTTTACTGGTAGCTCCTACCGGAACCTCTACTTCACTGCCTTCTAAAAGCTTTAATAATCCTTGTTGTACGGACTCCCCGCTTACATCTCGATTATTCGTACTTTTCTTCTTCGCTATCTTATCAATTTCATCAATAAATACGATGCCTTGCTCTGCCCGTTCCACATCATTATCTGCGGCGGCTAACAGTTTACTAAGAACACTCTCCACATCGTCACCGATATAACCGGCTTCCGTTAAGGAGGTAGCATCCGTTATCGCTAACGATACATTCAGTAATTTAGCGAGTGTCTTAACTAAATAAGTTTTACCGCTTCCGGTTGGTCCAATCATTAACATATTGGACTTTTCTATTTCTACATCCTCCATAAAAGAATGCTCCGTATCCTTTCGCTTCACCACACGCTTATAATGGTTATACACAGCAACAGAGATTACTTTTTTCGCATGATTTTGTCCAATGACAAATTCATCCAAGGAGGCCTTTATAATATGGGGTGCCGGAAGCTTCTTAATATCAATCCCCTTCTCATTTACCGTTTCTTCTGTTTTTTTCGCGGGTTCTTCTGCTCTTTTCTTAATCTTCTGCCGGTTTGGGATATCCTGCTGCATCATATATCCCATCATTGCCGGATTTAGCGCTGAAATATCCATATAAGGATTGTTTCCATTATTCATCGTATCAAAGGTCTTTTGCATACAGCTTTGGCAGATACAGATATTTCCCGGAACATGGATCATCTTCCCTGCCTTACTTTCCGGCCTCCTGCAGATATAACAAATCTCTTCATATTTATTTTGTTTATCATCTTCCCCGTTGTGCTCGAGGTTGCTATTATTTTTATTTTCATCACTCATGGATAGTTCTCCTTCCAATCTTACAACTTAGGATATCATAGTATCAACAAGAATAAATACCTGATATGGTCATTATAACGTAACCCTTAGTATTAGACAATAGGTACCGAAAACCCGATTAAAAACATACCTGCTTAGCAGTACGCTGTATGAAAATTGTCTTTTAGTTTCACGCTTGAACCCATGCACTCTCGGCAGCACTTAACTCTTTTTCATAAATTCGGTCTGACACTTCGGACATCGAATCATAATGTTACCTTTTCCTTTTGGTACACGGATTTTTTGCTTACACTGGGGACAAGAGTAAATACGGTGAGTCTTACTCCGACTGCTTCGATATTTTAATTTATTAACTACTTGTTTTGTATAAAATAGATTTTCCTTCTGTCTTTGCTGATGGTTTCTTGAAAACATTCGAAATATACTATAGGCAATTAAAATTAATGCCAGCGTATAAAATACCTGAGGTAGTACAAACCAGGATAATAGTAAAAAAAACATGGCTATCACTGACATTGCTCGTGAAAATGCGTCTGGACCGTATCTTCCCACCATAAATCTGGCGATTGCCTCTCTCCATCTCATAACCTTACCTCCAATTTTTAAAATAAAGGAACCTAAAGTTTCTCCTTAGTTCCTCCTAGCTCTGTTTGTTTGATATGATGTTTTTTATTGTAGACCTTAAGACACAAACATTCAAATTAAATTTTCCTTAAATCGATATTAATAAAAGGATATCGTAACCTTCAATGCTACGATATCCTTCTTTTACCCTATATAGGTATCACGTACTATGCTTATACTTCTGATACCTAATAGGCATTTTTATTAATAAATCCTTTGAATATGGTTAGGAATAATATCTTAAAGTCAAGGCCAAGTGTCCAGTTCTCTATATAATATAAGTCACATTCGATACGTTTCCTTATGGAAGTATCTCCGCGATATCCATTGATTTGAGCCCATCCGGTCAGCCCCGGACGTACCTGATGCTTTATCATATAACGAGGCACTTCCTCCTTAAATTTCTCTACAAAGTAGGGACGTTCCGGTCTTGGACCGACCATACTCATATCGCCAAATAAGATATTAAAAAGCTGCGGTAATTCATCCATACTCGTTTTACGAATAAACCGGCCAATCGGTGTCACTCTGCTATCATTTGCTGTTGTCCATGCCTTTTTCTCTTTCTTTTCCGATTGAACCACCATAGAACGGAACTTGTACATCTTAAATTCCTTATTGTGAAGTCCTACACGGACTTGGGAGAATATTACAGGACCCGGTGAAGTACACTTAATGATAAGAGCAATGACAGCCATTGGTATGGAAAATATAAGAAGTGCGATGATAGCTCCAAAGATATCTACCAGCCGCTTTATTATACGGTTAAATGCATTACTTAAAGGAACATTACGTATATTAATCACCGGCAGACCATTTAAATCTTCCATTACTGGTATTGTAGGTATAATATTATGATAATCCGGTACAAACTTCGTATGTGCTCCCGCTTTTTCGCAGATTCCTACCAAGTACTCCAGTTTTGAATATTCATTAATACTTAGTGTTATTACAATTTCATCTAAATCATTCTGAGTGAGGATTGACTGTAATTCCTCTGTATTTCCGATTACTTTTACCTTTTTATAGGTAGTACCGGCCTCCATGGTGTCATCAAGAATTCCATAGATATGATAACCCCAATCCGGATTTCCGGCAACTCGATCAATATAGCCTTCTGCTGCGCGGCTATACCCGACAATAAGGATATGTTTTTGATTAAAGCCTTTCTTTCGTATCTTCCTTAGAATTTTCATCAGAATCAATCGAAAAAAGATACCAAACGAAACATTCACCACTGAAAATGCACCGGAGAATTTACGGGATACGTCCATATCCTTCGCTAAATAAAGTACAGTTGTAAATAGTAAGAAACCCAGGATATTTGCCTTCACCAAGTTCCATACCATAATACGTTTGCTATGGCTTCGCTGAGGCTTGTACATATTGCTAATAGAATATATAATTAAATAACCGGGTACCAATACATACAAATAGCGTACCAAATAAGATAACTTATAGAACTGCTCTCCATCATCCAATTTAAATAACGTAATTTCACTTAAAACTTTGAATCGTAGATGATAGGCGGATATATAAGCTAACATAATTAAGATGCCATCAATAATGATATGAAATTGATTTAATGTTTTTTGATTGTCCTTTATCATTCATTACTCCTTTTGATGAGTCTGATTATCACATAGTCTACAAGAAAAGAATACTGCCATATATGTCATGTTTAAAGGTAACTGAAATTTATGGCAAAACTATTGCAGCAGGCTTAAGTATTTCTTACCACGTAAAAAGGTATACAACGGATAAGTACTCTACTGATTATATCAGATAGTTTACAAATATATAGATTCTTAAACATTTCTTCACATTATATTCACAAACTATTGTTACTATGGAACCAAGAAATCAAAAACAACACCTGTTGATATGTCAGATTTCAATTATAGACACTTTTGCTAAATATGCAAGTATTATTTTATGTAGAAAGGAGTAATGTGATATGGCAGAGAATAATTCCAATTCAGGTAATTTAAGTGATAGTCATCAAAAAACACAAAATTCATACAGTTTCTGGGCCGAACAAATTGGGCAAAATCAAGGTGACTCCAATTT
Organism: Bacillota bacterium; assembly: GCA_023457255.1. Taxonomy (GTDB): domain Bacteria; phylum Bacillota; class Clostridia; order Lachnospirales; family Lachnospiraceae; genus Lachnoclostridium. The sequence goes on from JAEWMB010000046.1 coordinate 39,621, forward strand.
CACCCTGCAAAACAGAGAAGAAAGCAATAACACTATCAACGGGCAAACCTCCTACCCCTACAAGGTAAATGTTACACAAGGAGGGTCTGCCTTTTATGATGAGCTACCTCCTGTAAATGATAATCCTCCGAAAAAGAAATCAAAAGCAGGCAAAGCTGTCAGTTTCCTTCTAACGGCGATATCCTTTGGTGTTATCGCTTCTCTGGCATTCCTTGGATGCAACGCATTCTATGATTACTATAGAGGAGACGATTCTAAGAGCAATAAAACCTCAATCAATAGTAACGGATTAAACCTCGATCCTGTCAGTAAGGAGAATAAACTTGCCTCCACAACAGTTTCGGAGAACGTCAATATACAAAGTACTGATGTGTCCGATATCGTTGAACAAACTATGCCGGCTACCGTAGCAATTACCAGTACGATGAGCCCAACCTATAACATCTGGGGACAGCAATATGGTCAGCAGTTAGACGGCGGCGGTTCCGGTATTATCATTGGTAAAACCGACAAGGAACTATTAATCGCAACGAATAACCATGTAGTTGCTGATACAACTAAAATTCTTGTTACTTTTATAGATGACTCCACCGCAGAGGCAACGATAAAGGGACGCAATTCCTCCTCAGACCTTGCTGTCATCTCCATCGATGCAAGTAAGCTGGAAAAAGAAACTCTGGATAAGATTAAGGTTGCAAAACTCGGCAATTCTGACGATGTAAAGGTAGGACAGATGGCAATTGCTATCGGTAATGCACTTGGTTATGGTCAAACGGTAACCGTTGGTTATATCAGTGCTAAAGAACGTGAAATTACTGTTGATACCGGCAGCAAATTAGAGGTACTTCAAACTGATGCGGCAATTAACCCTGGTAACAGCGGCGGTGCTTTAATTAACATAAAGGGCGAGGTTATTGGTATTAACTCCGCTAAGTTAGCCAGTACAAATGTCGAAGGAATGGGTTATGCAATTCCGATTTCAAAAGCTTACCCAATTGTAGATGAGTTAATGAATCGGGAATTCCTTACCGAGAATGAAAAAGGTTACCTTGGCGTTTACCCTCAGGATGTAAATGAAGAATATGCTAATGCCTATAATTGGCCGGTTGGTGCATATGTTTACAAATTAGTGAAAGGTGGTGCTGCCGAAAATGCAGGCATCTATCAAGGCGACATCATTACTGCTGTAAATGGAACAACGGTAAAAACCGGTGACGAATTAAGAGAAGCGGTAACCTCCTATCGCTATGGTACAGCGGTTAAGATAACACTAATGCGTCTGATAAGCGGAGAATACAAGGAAATGAAGGTGGATGTAGTCCTGCAGGCAAATACAACAGAAAGCCAAACTACCGCTCCTGCAGAGACTCCGAAGGAAGAGAATGAAAGAATTCCTGAAATCACAAGAGAAGCACAGCCATAAATTACACAATAAAAATCTAATAAAGAAAGAGTACCTGACAAAATGATCCACTTGAAAATAAATTAAGAAGAGTAAAAAAGAGTACTCAAAATGAGAAAAGACCAAAGGTGAGGCAACCCCTGTAAGTTAGATGTTAGACCTAACTTACAGGGGTTGCCTCAAGACTTAAAAACTTTGGTCTTCTTTCATTTTACAACTGCTGCCGAAAGTATTTCACAGTATCCGTGATATCATTTATTTTTGCCTATCAGTTTTTTTAATTACCTGCTCGATACGATCAGCAACTTTTATTGAGGCTGTACCTGTTTCTTTCACTTCAAGTTCCTCTAAAAACAGCCGCGCCCTATCCCGTTCCGAATCTTTGTAACTTCGAATCTTTTCTATTAATTCGCTCTGCTTATAAGCAATTGGAAACGGAAGTGCAGGAAAATCGAAATAGAAGCCTCTTTCCGTATTATAGTTCCTATAATCCTTGGCATATAAAAAGACAGGACGATTCATCAAGGCAAACTCAAACATAGTATTCGAGTAATCCGTAATTAATACATCTGAAATCATCATCAGTTCATACATGTCTTTATAAGTACTTGCATCAATATACCTTTCCTGTTTCTTTAAACGTGCGCTTTGCTCTCTCACCAAGGGATGAAGACGCTCTATCGCAGCGAACTCTCCACCAAATCTTTTCGATAATTCCATACAAAGAACATCATAATCAAGCCGGTACACCGATAAATCTTCTGAACTTCGATAAGTTGGCGCATACAATACAAGTTTCTTTGTCTTCTCTATACCCAAACTAGATTTGATATGGTTCTTCAACTTCTCCTTATTAATAGAAAGTAAAAGATCCATGCGAGGGCTTCCCCACTCTGCAATTTCACCGGAAAACCAAAATGCCCTTCGGTACAGCCTGGTGCAATAAGTACTGTTTGATACGTACAAATCAGTCATGGAAGAATCTTTTTTTGCACGCTTAATGTAAGTTTCGCCCAAGTAATCTCTACAATCGCCTTCTATTTTTTTAAGGGCAAACCCTCCATGCCACAACTGTATATAATATTGGTTTTTGCGTTTTTTGATATAACCTTCCTTTCGGTTACATTCAACCCAAACTTTAGCTGTAGCAAGAAAATAGATGGCAGACAGGGTATTTGTTTTTTTTACTTTAATTAAGCCGGATCTGGTTACCTCATCCGGACGGTTACAGATAAAAATAAGCTCATAAGGCTTCCTTCTGCGAATAAGTTCTTCTGTCACATACTTCACATTATCGCCAAATCCCCATACATTCATCAATACGATTCGATTCTTCCTTATCGGGAAGAGCCGAAACAGATAAAAGAATACGGCAATAAATCCATACCGTATTCCTTTATATAATTCAAGGAGAGGTTTGGGCATCAGCCTCTTAATTCGTTCTCTCATAAGCGCTCCAGAATCTCACCAAACTGCTTTCCTGTCTTTTGCCAGCTTAGTGTATTTAAATATTCTTGTGCATTTTTTTGTTGTTCCTTTAAAACTTCCGGAGCAGAAAGCACACTTTTTAATTTTTTATACAAATCATCCGCTGACATCTCAACTAAAGTAGCACAATTCTTTGGAAAGAAATACTCAAATGTTCCTTCACTAAACTCAATCAGCGGTAAGCCGGTGGCTAGCATCTCATAGGGTACGGTACAGATATTGGTCATGGATGCTGCCAAACCAAAATCCACTTCTTCATAAAGTGAACGCAGTTCCTGCTTGTTCAGCATACCAATATTTTCTCCGCCTCGAACCTGAAAGGTTTTTGCTTCTCCGTAATATTTAGCGGTAAGTTTAATTCCATCGTTTAACAGCATCTTACCGACTTTCTCAATCATATATTGAACTACACACGGCAGTCGTTTTCCATAATATTTAAGATAGACAGCAATCACAATCTCTTTTTTTTCCGGATAACTGTCAAAATCCCGTTCTTTCAATGGATATTCTGCTCTTTCATATGGAAAATCAATAATATCAATTGGAGAAACAGGCTTACACTCCCGCTCAATCATCTCTTTATTCCAAGCACCCAAACTTACCATATGCAAGCCCTGTTCGTATGTTTTTTTCGCCATTAAAAACATTTCTCCAAAGGTATAGAAATATGGCTCATAATCCTGAACGTAATACATCTTGTAACTGCCTAACCTCTTAATATGAGAAATAGTATCCCAACCGGTTGCAACCACAACGTCCGGACATTTCTTCTCATTGAATTTACGAAAAGAAGCCGCTGTTAAGAAAGTTCCCTGAACTCCCGGCAGATTGCATTTAGCAACGTACTCCATCTCTTTCTTGCTTTGTGCCTTATAAACCGCATAATATACGTGATATCCCTGCTTTGCCAACTCCGTACCTAAACGTAACACCGATGTCTGCCCGCCAACAAAACGCACCATACGGGTTAATAAGAAACAGATAGTTTTTACTTTCTTAGGCGGAACATTTTCCACGACAGAAGGATCGTAGCTTTCTAACAATGCATTGACACGATAAGCATCTACTCTTGCCTGTACACTATGAATTAAACTGAGTAATGTTCGTTTTCCCTCTCGAATTAAGGCTTCCATATGAGTCCTCCATTGTTTATTGTAATAATTTAGTACTCTTAGTCATTAACCCTCAACTATGCTTTCACAACATTTGCGCCTATAAAATGAACCATTGTGACGGAATAGTCTCTCCTTATTTATTCAGCCTCTGCTCATATAGGTTACAAATAGTCTCCGAATCTCCCTGTGCAACAAGCCTCCCCTTCTCAATAATGATAGCACGGTCACATAGAGAACGTACCTGCGCAAGGCTATGAGATACAAACAAAACAGTAATCTTCTTGTCAAACATATCCTTTATTTTCTTTTCACTTTTCTTTCTGAATTTAGCATCGCCAACCGATAAGACCTCATCCAAAATTAATATCTCCGGCTCTACAATGGTTGCGATGGAAAAACCAAGTCTGGCTTTCATACCGGAGGAGTAATTTTTTAACGGTACATTAATAAAATCTCCCAGCTCAGAAAATTCAACAATTTCGTCATACTTTTCCTTAATAAAGCTTCTTGGATATCCAAGTACTGCTCCATATAAATAAATATTTTCGGCACCGGTATATTCTTTATCAAATCCGGCTCCAAGCTCAAGTAACGGCACAATATTACCATTCTTAGTTACTGTTCCTTCTGTTGCTTTCAAAACTCCCGCGATTACTTTTAATAAAGTACTTTTACCAGCACCATTTAAGCCTAAGATACCAACTCGCTGACCTTTTTTTATCTGAAATGATACCTCTTTTAAAGCCCAGAATTCATTATATCCTAACTCTCTGCGAAATAGCTTTATCGCATATTCTTTCATACTATCAACTTTTTCAGCATTCATATTAAATCTGACACCAACGTTACTTACTTTTAATGCTATATTATTATCCATTGTTCCTCCATTCCGCTGCTATTTTAGGTTACCGCTAGGATCACAATCATCCCTGGGTACTCTGGCGGCCTGTACTGTATATCAACACTCATTCCTGCGCAGTCTTGCCATGAAAGCTTATGCAGATTAAACACAATTATAAACTTCTAATTAAAAACTTAGTTTTACATCCAAGGTCATATCAGGACTAAATATATAATACGAACTTATCCTGCTTCTTATAAAACATGAACACACCCACAAGAAGTACAACAACACTAAATGTGGCCGAATACAGAAAATACTTTGTGTTCATCGGTTCTCCTAATATGGCATTACGGAAATTTTGAATAATACCGAACAATGGATTGTATTTTAAAATCCATGCATTCTTGCTTGCAAGTATCTTAACCGGATTATAGAAAATGGCTGAAGCATACATAACCAGCATAAGGATAACACCCCATAGATATTCCGTATCTCTAAAGAATACGTCTAAGGTTGCTAAGATAAATCCGGTCCCTACCGTTAACACAAGCAAGGTCAGCATCGGTATAATCGCCTCAAAAATATGCCACGTAGGTTTTATGTTCTGCACTATTGCCACGACAACTAAAACACTTAAAGAAATCATAAATGTAACAAAACCTGATAGTGTGGAGGCAAGCGGATAGATGTACTTTGGTACATAAACCTTTCTTATCATCGCACTATTTCTACGAATCGACTTTAGAGCCAACTTTGTACCGTTTGAAAAATAAGAATATAACAAACGGCCACATAATACGTATACCGGAAAATTAGGAGTGTCACGCCCCATTAATGTAGTAAATACGATAGTTAATACAATCATTGTCAATAGTGGTTCCAATAAAGTCCATAGTAAGCCCAGCACCGAATTTCGATATTTTAATTTAATATCCTTTTTTACCAGTTCTCCCAGTAAGTATCTATACCTATTAAAATTGTTGAATACTCTTTTCAAATTATCCTCCATTTCTGCGGACATTGTTTTACGCATAGGAAGCATGTGCCGAGGATGTGTTAGGCACAAACTTCGTAAACACGCCGCTAAAAAATTTGCTACATAATCTATCGGAGACAGTATCTCATTCAAGTACGGATATGTCAATAGATAAGATTATGTAGCAGCATTAGTTACTACGATATACGCTTGAAACTAGAATAGTATCCAAGCATCGGATCTGCGGTGTAAAAAAATACACCTGTTACCGGTAGGTCATAAAACAATCTTCCGATAGTAAACTATAAGTAATACAACCTGTTAATTGCGCTGAATAAAGCTCTTAAAGAAGCTCTTGTAATATTGGAACTGGTGCCGACACCAAATACGGCTTTTCCAGATTCCGTATCCATTACATGAAGATAGGCTGCTGCCCTAGCATTGGCACCCTCACCAAGAGAATGCTCACTATAGTCAAGAATCTTTATTTTCTTTCCGACAACTTCTTGTAATCCATGATGTACTGCATCAATCGGACCATTGCCGGCAGCTTTAAACTCTTTCTCTTCTCCATTGTTTTGGTAAGTTACTGTAACAATGGTATCATAGGTATCATGAGAATCAGACACATCCTCCATCTTGCAGCGTACAAAATGAAGTGGTTCCTTTCGCTCCAGGTAACAGTTTTTAAACTCCTGCATAATTTGGTCCGGAGCTACTTCTCCCTGCTTTTCAGAAATTTGCTGGATTACATCTGCGAATTCCTTATGCATTGCCTTTGGCAGCTTATATCCAAAATAGGTTTCCATAATAAAGGCAACACCGCCTTTTCCTGATTGACTGTTAATACGGACAATCGGTTCATAGCATCTGCCAATGTCTGCAGGATCCACCGGTAAATAAGGCACTTGCCAAAATTCCCGTTTTCTATCCTTCATGGCTTTTGTTCCCTTATTAATTGCATCCTGATGGGAGCCGGAAAATGCAGTAAATACTAATTTTCCTGCATATGGATGTCTTGAATGTACTTGCATTTTACAACAGCGTTCATAAATTTCTATGATTTCATTGATATTTTCAATGTTTAGTCCAGGGTCAATTCCCTGAGAGAACATATTATATGCAATATTTAAAATATCAACATTACCGGTTCGTTCCCCGTTACCGAACAAGGTACCTTCTACTCGGTCCGCACCGGCCAGAATCGCTAGTTCTGTTCCGGCAACTCCCGTTCCTCTATCATTATGAGGATGTACACTTAAAATAATGCTTTCTCTGTTTTTCAAATGCTTTGACATCCATTCAATCTGGTCTGCATATACATTCGGTGTATTCATTTCTACTGTAGCAGGCAGGTTAAATATTATCTTATTCTCTATTGACGGTTCCCAAATATCCTGAACCGCCGTACAGATTTCTAATGCAAAATCCAATTCCGTTCCGGTAAAACTTTCCGGGGAATATTCTAATATGATTTTACCCTCAAAACCCTTTGCATATTCCTTAACTAACCTTGTTGCCTGCACTGCAATCTGAATGATTTCTTCACGATTCATGTGAAATACAACATCTCTTTGCAGTGTAGAGGTTGAGTTGTAAATATGTACTACCGCTTGCTTTACTCCTTGCAGTGCTTCAAATGTTCTTTGAATTAAATGTTCTCTGCACTGTACCAAAACCTGAATGATAACATCATCCGGTATTAATTTGCGGTCAACTAACTGTCTTAGAAAATCATATTCAATTTGGGATGCGCTTGGAAAACCAACCTCAATTTCCTTAAAGCCCAACTTAACTAAAAGGTTGAAAAATTCTATTTTCTCTTCCACAACCATCGGTTCAATCAATGCTTGATTGCCATCTCTTAAATCAACACTACACCATGCCGGTGCTTTGGTTATCTCTTTGTCAGGCCATTCACGCTCTGGAAATATAATGACAGGATTTTTTTGATACCTCTTATAATTAATCATGCTTAACCTCATTTCTCACCGCTTTTTTGCTTATCTGGTGTTGTGTGAGCGAATTTATCGCTTTGCAGCGCGAATACCACCCTCTGCTCATGTCAATCTCAAATAATAACTTCTAAATACACCGAGCAATAACGCAAAGTACTTCACAGGCTCTTGGTGTTTGATTATAAGCGAATAGTTTTAGAAAGATTTTATTGAGAAATTAGTATTGCTTCCGAATACCTTTCGATAATTATATCAACACTTGCTTTATAAGTCATTCAGAATTTAGTACAAATTGTTTTATATTTTATGTTATTTTTCGTGATATTCTACGAACTCTGATTCAAGAGCATCTAACAGCTTGTCAAATGCTTCCTCCTCATTCTCCCCCTCGCAGATTAGCTCAACTTCATCACCGAACTTAATACATGCCGATAAAACACCTAATACACTTTTTGCATTTACGGTACGATTGCCTAGTTTCAATTCTACCTTGCATGGAAATTCCATTGCTAATTTACAGAGATCCCCGGCCGGCCTAAGATGAAGACCTGTTTCGCTTTTGATTACAACCTTACCGCTTACCATTTTTACCTCCATTCCTGTGCTGACTTTTTTGCGCTTCCTAAGTTTGTGTACAAGTCACAGCCACAAACTTGCTAAGTGAAAGAGTTATCTTTCACTCTTCTCTCTCAACTACCTCAACGCTAATAGTGACCGGCTGAATGGTAAGCTGAGCGTTTGCTTTATATTGTACCGTAACCGAATGGGTTCCCAGCCCATAATTTAATAAATCAATATATGGCCGAATCGTTAACGCTGATACTTCCTTTAAAGTTTCCGAAACACCCATAACACGTACATTAATATTACCAAGAGTTTTAAAAATAACCTCATAATCGCTATCCAGATTTTTAACCTGAATATCTGACATTCGTACCGACAAATCCTTACTGCCCAATTGGTCGATTTTAACTGTAATATCAAAGGTATTGATTTCATCTACCAGGGTATATACTCCGGAATAGGCATCTTCCAGAATTGTTTCGATATTTCTTTTCTCCGGAAAGGTTTCTTTCTTGCCATTAATGTCTATCTGCTGCTTTAACCAATAAATCTTATCCAAATCTTTTTGCTTCCCGGCAATTGTAATGGTTTTTGGTTCCCAAACAACATCGGTGCATTGATAACCATATGCAGGAGTTCCAACCGGTGATACTTGAATCGGTATTGTCTTTGTCGGCAATACCGTCACATCTACCGTAACTTCTTTGGTTTCAAAATCAAGTTTTTCGGTATCTACAATATACCCATTCTCATCATAAACAACCAGATTTTCCATTAATTGATAAGAATCACTCGCCTGATCGACATTAACCTCTACAACAACATCTTTAATTTTAGCAATCTTTTTCTTTGAACCGGAAATCTCAATAATATTTGGATTTGCAATTAATTCCGTAACATAATAGCCTTCCTTCGCTTCACCAGTCTGTCTTACATTAACACGAAAGGTTTGTGTATCTAGTTCTTCCAGTGCCAAAGTCATCATCTGGGTCTGTTCAAGAATCTCTATTTCCTCCGCATTGTATTTATAGGATTCCTTAGGTGTTACATGGATCGGCACTGCATTCACCATAGACATCTCTTTAAAATCTGCGACCGCTATAAAATCAGTATTCTTTAATCCGTCGATAATCGTTCGTTTTCCTCGAATCTTTATTGAGATAATATCGCCAGACTCAACATCATAACGCTTGTTATGCTGCTCCATAGTCTCCGTATTGATAGTTTGGACTTCAATATCATCAATCGTACTGGTTATGTAGGGGTCTGAGATATTCATAATCATTACCCAACATAATGCAGCGATAAGGAAAGATATGATTTTAAGCGGTATATTTCTAGTTATTACCTTTTTCATCCTTTCTCTTTCCCCTCCATAGCTTTATCTTCTTTACCTCGCCCGGCGCCTTTTTTTGTATCTCCGAAAGTTTGGCTCTCAAGTAATCTCCATCAACACTTCTTATTAGCTGCCCGCCCTTTGCAATCGATACCTTACCTGTTTCCTCCGAAACAATAATTGTAAAACTATCTGTCACCTCACTAATGCCAACCGCAGCTCTATGTCTTGTTCCTAAATCCTTCGAAAGCCTCATATTATCAGAAAGAGGCAGATAACAGGTTGCTGCTGTAATTCTATTGCCGCGGATGGTAATAGCACCATCATGAAGTGGTGTATTGTGTTCAAAGATATTGATTAGCAACTGACTGCTTAATACCGCATCAAGTGAAATACCGGTTCGTTCAAATTCACCTAAAGATACTTCCTGCTCAATCACCATTAAAGCACCGGTTTTGGTTTTCGCTAATTCAAATGTTGCCCTAACTAGTTCATTCAATGTTTCATCGGAAAATCGTTCTGGTTTTTCCTTGGCATCACTAAGATAGAACAATGGAGAAACAATACTTTTTTGTCCCAATTGCTCCAGTGCCTTTCGAAACTCCGGCTGGAAGACGATAATCAATGCTATGATACCAACATTTATCGTATTCACAAATATCCAAATAATTACATTAAAGTTAAAGAGGTAGGCAATGACCCAAAGGACAAACAAGATCACTAATCCTTTCATTAAGGACCATGCACGTGTTGTCTTTACCCACTTAATCACATTATAGATTAAGAATGCCAGTAAGAATATCTCAATGATATCCGTTATCTTTAATTTCGGTAAAGAAAGGCGTACCAAATAGTCTTGTATAAACGTCTTAATTGATTCCATGCTTACATCCCCACCAATCGTATCTTTCTATCGTCTTCGATTCATATTGTCCTGTATTCTTGCTCTATTATCACGAATGCGACGCTCTGCTTCTCTTGTATCCTCTACGTCATCATCCTCAAACGAATCGTCATTCTCCTCTTTGGAACCATGCTGTGCATTTATTCTTTTAACCTTTACATTTGTCATACTTACTTTAATTTTAGGAACTGCCTTTACATAATAATAATAATCATCATCCTCAAACTGAACATTTTCTACCGCAGTATAGTCAAGCACTCTGCGGAAAAATTGTACGGCAACTACAATCACAGCAGATATTAAGGTTCCTAAAATCATTGTGCCTATCTGTTTCGCCATACCAAGCCGAAGGTCTACGATTAAGAATCCAACAATCGTGGCTATAGTTCCGGCACCGATTGCAATTTCGAATGCATACTCAATTTTTAAACGACGTATTACATAAACCATTGCTATTACTACAGCAAATACTATAATTGACATAATCATTTGCTTATTAGCAATGATTTTATCGATTATATTAATAAATACAGGGAAAACATCATCCATGCTGGTAATTTCCGTAGCGGTAGCAACCTCTTCCTGAATGACATGGATAATATAATAGATTGCCACACCGCAGGAAGCAGGCAGTATCGTGATCGGACCGGCAATCAGCCCAAGTAACAGCGGTACCGCATACGGTATATGAAGTGCATACAGAATCGGAATCCCCAGCACTACATACCCAAACTTTGGAGTATATCTTACAAAAAAGCAGTAAAGAATGATATAAATAAACACCAATAGTATTGCAAGTAACGGTGCCACCGAATAAACATGCGCTAAGGATAATACCATCGCCAGCAATACTAAGACAGCAGACGGCGTAAAGGCACTTACTGCTGATAATATCACGGCAAGGGTTACCTTATTCAGCTTATCGTGATATCCAATCGCCTTATTAATTACCAGAAATACGATGAAACCCACGATAAATTTTATCACCGGATTCAAATAGTTCTGATATTTTTGATAGATTTCGCGAAGTTTCTCACGAAATTCAAGAATTTGCATCATATTGAAGTATCCTCCCTTTGTGACTCATTCGCCAGGCTGCCGTCTTCTTCTTTGTAGATGATACGAAGCCTTTTTAATAAATTGAAATACTTGGATAATTTCTTTCTGGAACGATCATACTTTATTGAGTGCCCAATCATGGTTCCTATGATTGACATAGTTTGCAGTACTATAAAGTACCCAAACATTGTCATTCCAATGGAGCGATAATCCAATGATACTGCATTCTCAATCAAATACTCAGATTTATAAATAAAAATCATAAGTAACAACATTAAATAGCCAAAGGTGGTTGCCGTGATTGATTTTAGCACCTGAAGTCTGACATAATCTGTTTTATAATACTTACTAAGTCGGATGTCTTCTTTGCCTTCCTCATTTTCATAGGCAGCAAGTTTCGTCATCAACCTAATTTTCCTGTTATTTAGCATTTCACGCCTCCTTACATTCTTACCCTCTGCGCATACATACGCAGTGAAGCTTGCGCTAAAAAGTATCACAAACTTCTTGGTTAATAAAATTAACCCTTGCGAAGATATGTATCAAAGTAACTGCCCAATTCAAATGAAATGGAATAGTTACTTTTATTTTTCACCTAATTTAACTGATATATTCCATCTTCGCAAAAAAGCAATTACCGCATAATACAGGCAGTATAACGTAAGTATTATATCACAATGATTTTCGAATATCGATAGTTTTTAAAAAAATTAAATATTCTGTAATACATTTCCATCTTATTTAAATAACTTACTCATCCTCTGATTTACCTTTTTACGACGCTCATCCGCTTCTTTGTCATCGATTCGAATGATACCGTCAACCTCAATGAGGGCATCTCCCTCCTTGACCTCCATAGGAAGCTTATATTTTGGAATATTTACCATATTCTTTGTTTCATCCTCACAAACTGCATAAGTTCCTTCAAATCTGTCAATTATATATTTCATAAACTAGCTCCCTGCTTTCAAGTATTATTATATCGGAGATGCCTTACGAGTTAATCTTCTCCATATGATGTTCGCTCATCGGTGACACTTACCTAATTAATTTTACCCTCTCCGATGTTATTTTATCGGCGTTACATTGCATGTTAATTTTTCCCCATCCGATGTCATTACAATAGTACCTTGTTCATCGGTACGAAAATATGGAATCTTATAATCCTTTAGCATCTTAATTGTGCTTTTACTTGGATGACCGTAGGAATTGTTCTTCCCTACTGTTATAACAGCATACTTCGGATTCACTGCTTTTACAAATTCTTTCGTTGAGGAAGTATTACTTCCATGGTGAGACAGCTTTAACACATCTGCGCTTAAATCAAGCTTAGCAGCCAGCATATCCTCCTCCGCTTCCTTCTCCGCATCACCGCACATTACAAAGGAGTGTTTCCCATTACTAACTTTAATGCCTATCGACCAGTTATTAAGATTATTATCATAATCACTTACCGGTGCTAAAAACATTACAGTAACAGCACCAAAACTAAAACTCTCCCCAGGTTTTGGTGCATGGAGAGTATTTCCGGTTTCCATCACTGCATTTAGTACATCTTCATAGGTTTTCGAAGTATGTTCTTTTTTCGGTGCATAAATTTTCTTTACCTTGTAATTAAGTATAACAGAATCAATACTTCCAATATGATCTTCATGCGGATGTGTCATAATGATAGCCTCAAACTCTGTTACGCCAAGGCTATTCAGATAATCCAGTATAACATCTTTATCGGCATTATTGCCTCCATCCACCATCATGTATTTTTTATTATGTTCGACCAGAATACAATCCGCTTGACCTACATCAAGGAAGTGTACCTTCATTACCGGATCGTCCGTAACTCCTGCAGAGGTTTCCTCGTTTCCTTCTGCCTGCTTTTTCTGGTTCACCGTATATACATACTGCCCGATTACTAATATTATAATAAGTAATAGCATGGAAAGTATGCTTATCTTCTTGCTTCTTCTCATCTAAAACCTCATTCCAGTACTTAACTCTGCACAAAGTGAAGCTTTTAAAGTCTTTGCATTCTTAAATCTTCATTTTGTTCTTCCTCTTATGTTACTACAAACTAAGTAAGTCATCAAGTTGTCAAACTTGAAATAGGGGAAAATCTCTTTCTCCTATTCGACTGCGTACGACTTTTTAAAAAATTCCCCTTTTACACTAGAAAAAGGCTGCTACACAGTGAAGCAGCATACTATCTCCTATGCCCCTTCGCATTATACTGTGTAGCAACCTCTTAATCGTGGTTCTTTTCGGATCATATCCAATTTGTTATTAGCTTAAGCTCTTCATCGTCGG
>JAEWMB010000047.1 GCA_023457255.1 Bacillota bacterium
TACCACGCTGTCTGTAAAGAATGTTTCCAGCTAATACGAACTGACCGTCAGCTCTCTTCGCACCAAGTCTCTTAGACTCAGAATCTCTACCGTTCTTAGTAGAACCAACACCCTTTTTATGAGCGAAAAATTGAAGGTTCATCTTTAACATGACCTACACCTCCTTATATGATAGGTTGGGATACCATCACATCTGCTACTGTATCCGTTTATCGATTTTAATATAATTCCGTCCAAATTCATCTTCAATTCCTTGAAGTCCGAGCAATAAAGCAGATAACAACACCTCTGAACGATCGGATAGATTTGAGACAACTTTAAATTCTATCAAACCCTTTTTCTCATCTTCTTTATAATCAAAAGTATCCGAAGTAAAATGTTCAATAGAATTAATGGTATTAATCACAAGGATCGATACGGCAGAACAAACAATATCCTGCCCGGATTCTGCATAACCTGCATGCCCTATACACCGAAACCCATTAACTTTACCATCTTTATTCTGATGAATTGATACTTTAACCATATCAACCTCTCACCAATGATTAAGCGTTGATCTTGTCAATCTTAACCTTAGTATAAGCCTGTCTATGACCATTCTTCTTGTGGTATCCGGACTTTCTCTTATATCTGTAAACGATGACTTTCTTATTCTTGCCTTCTTCTACAACTGTTGCAGAAACACTAGCACCAGCTACAGTAGGATTTCCTACTACAACCTGTCCATTGTTTACAACAAGAACTTGGTCAAAAGATACATTTGCACCAGCTTCTACACCAAGCTTTTCTACTTTAATGATATCGCCTTCGGCTACTTTGTACTGTTTACCACCTGTTGCTATAATTGCGTACATATGGCACCTCCCATTATCATTACTCGCCAACTATGGTGCCTGCTTAAAAATAAGCAGAACTTGAACCTCGTTGTGCGGCACACTAAAGAATTTTAACATAACTAACAGAGATTGTCAATAAGAAAATGCATCTTTCTACAGGATTAGCCACTTACCTCGAATCACTGGAAATGAACCATTTCTTTTCTTACAATTTGCAATTTTACTAACCTTTATTCATCATAACCTTTTTAGATTTCATGGACAAAATAAACACTATCGCTTACAATACATATCAGACAGGAATACTTATAGAAATGTAAGGAAAGCTTCCTCTGCCGACCTCATTAAAATAATATAGATTACCATAGAAAGGCTGCCATATGGAAATTATACTGAATGATAAGACCATTCATTTTCACATTCAATACACAAAAACTAGTAAGTTTAGTCTCGATTTTTCACCAGAAGGTCTTATCACATTAAAAGCACCTAAAAAATCAACTCAGGAAGAGATTAATGCCTTTATGAAATCAAACTCAAAGGCTATATTAAAATTTGAGGATAGAATGAGTAATCGCACTTATCTTTCCAATGTTAAAACATACGAAAGTAATGAAAACTTTCTATTCCTGGGGAAAGTTCATAAGCTCTCCGACCTTTTATCTGAGGTTCCTATGACAGAGGAGGGTGTACAAGAATCCCTAAAAAAGTTCTATACGTTGAAAACAAAAGAGATTATTACAGAACGGCTGACTCTCTATGAGCCCCTCATACAAGTAAAAGCGAAAGGCTTCACTATTGTAGATTCTCCGTCTACCTGGGGGACCTGTAACTCAAAGAAGCAGTTAACCTTTAACTATAAATTATCGATGGCCAGGCTAAGTGCCATTGATTATGTTGTAATTCACGAACTATGCCATATCATACATTTAAATCATGACCGGTCTTTTTGGAGAAAGGTTGGCACGTATGATAAGGACTTTAAACTGCATCAGGAATATTTAGCACGGTTTGGGGCCTTTATGACAATTTAATTATCCCCTGCCAATCGGATTGAACATTGCTTAGTACCATCGAACTTGCCAAAAGCCCCTGCTAAGACAGATGTATTGCATTTTACATTGTCTTAGCAGGGGCCTTATTTATTATGTCACCATTTTCTATCTTTGTTTTCTCTTAGAACCTTTCTTGAATATCGCATTTTTATATAATATAAATCCTATTAAGACAATAACAATAGTTACAAACAATTTTCGCTTTTTGTTCTTCATAAACTCACTCCTCTTCAATGAATACCTTATGCTGCCTGCCAATATAGTATAAGGCATAATCATAACTCAAACCATCGATATGGCTTACAAAGAAACATCGAAACCTTACATTTTTGTAATCTATCTGCTTTGGGATTTCTCTAAGACTAGAACGTTCCGTCTATATTATCTGCTAAAGAATGCAATGCCACACGCACCAGGTCCTGCATGAACACCTATTGTGCTTCCGATTGCAATCTTTGTGATATCTTGTATTTTTAGACACTCTTTTGTATATGTTTCAAAATTCAGTGTCGAGTTAACATCGCCGGTATATCCGATCGTATATGGAAACTCCCTATCGATCCCATTTGCCTCTTCTGTTAACTCCATCATTTTCTTATATGCTCCTTGTAATCCCCGGGACTTAGCAGCAACCTCAACAATGCCATCCTTTACTTCAATAATCGGTTTTATATGAAGCAAAGTTCCTGCAAGAGCTGCTGATGCAGATAAACGGCCGCCTTTTTTTAAATACTTTAAGGTATCCACAAGAGCAAATACTCTTATTTTATGCTTCTTTTCTTCTAATTCTTTTGCAATTTCCCTCGCGGATAATCCTCTCTCTCTGAGTATTTTTGCATATTGAACAAGACAGTTTAACCCCAGTGTTGCTGTAAGACTGTCCACAAGATAGATTTCATCATATTCACACATCTCCTTTGCTATACCGGCACTTTGAAAGGTTCCGCTTAATTTGCTAGAGATTGTAATAACAACTGCACTGCTCCCCTCTTCTTTACACCGGTTAAAATGTGTCAGGAATTCCTCCGGTGAGGGCTGGCTGGTTGTCGGCAAATCTTCTGTTGTCACAAGTCTTTGGTAGAACTCCTCTGTTGAAATTGTAACACCATCAAGGTATTCCTCCTCACCAAATAAATTATGAAGAGGAACAACAATAAAATCCTCTTTTGCTGCCTGCGCTTGCGTTATATCAGATGTTGAATCAGTTATTATGTGTATCATAGGAACTCCTCCTGTTAATGTCATATTCCATAAATTAAATAAATCCGTACTGGGACTTTCGTCTTTATAATGAATTCCACACTATTTAAGTTTTTGAAAGAATCGATGTAAGGTACCTAGTGCCAACGTAAGTGCAGCGATTTCCGCTTCATTTAACTGCTCTGATACGCTTGCTATCAACTTCTCATGGAATGCCAGATGTTCTTGGTAAGCATCTTTTGCTATCTCTGTAGTACATACATATACCTTTCGCTTATCACTTTGTGCCCTATTTCTTATAAGATATCCTTTTTGCTCCAATGTTTTTACCGCAATTGTTAAACTGCTCGCTGTTATCATCAGCCGTTCGGATAACTCCTTCATCGTATTTTTTTCTTCTGTTTCGCTGCTATATACCGCCTCTATGACATGCATCTCGTTTACAGATAATATACTATGGTTTCCTTTCGCTAAGGAACCTTCTTCCAGTCTTAAGATGTCATTAAATATGGTAACAAAAAAATGATTTAACTGCGCTTCATAGGCATTCACTTGGTTACCTCCATTTACTTTGAACTTCAAACTATCTCGATTATAACAGCAGTTTTAATATTCGTCAATATATTTTGAAGTTCAAAGTAATTTTAAAATAGAAAAATGGACTATTCCGGCTGATTCCTTTGTCAATAAACAATGGAACTTACGAATAGCCCCTATAGACCTATCTCATGAATCCTTCATAACTTTAAGGTTACCATATCATCTTACATTATTTTCTGAAAGCTCGTCCTATCCTGTATACTCATAACTCTCAACAGATTCAGAGAGGCTGTGCCAGGCTAAAGCATTCTATTAAAACTGTAGCCCATTATTTAAAGTTCACGCAAAAAAAGAGAAACGTTGATAAAAAACTCTGATATTGTAGTATAGGGATTATTCAAGTCATTTTTTACTTCTGCGGCAACTAACAGCAAGACCTTATAAAAGATATCCTTATTCGGGATTAACATCGGATTCCTGGTAGAGGTTGCTACGATACAGCGCTCTAAGGAACTACTCTCTTTAGAAACCAGCATTTTTTCTGTCATCTGAGCACTAACAAAAATTCCAGTTTCCTTATACAATTTATTGGCTGCCAATATCCAGCTATGCACTGCAAAATCTAAATTAAATGTTATGTTTTTAAGTGAAGCAAATATTATTTCATACCTTTCGGTTTGCACCATTGTTAGAAACCCTTTTTTTATTATGTTATGCAATTTTATAACTTAAGTTCATTAACTTTGTTTTTTTTATAACAAATAAGATATCTATACTCTAATTATTGTGCATCACTTTTGTTGATATGCGTATTCATGGAATCTTAATCATAATAATTGCATATTGGTAAGCATATATTTCTACAATTTTTTTCTGAAACAAATGATTCTGTTTGCAATCTATTATTCTTTTTATAAGTAAGTCACCTAAAAATTCTCTGAGTCTATGGTAATTTATAATCTTCGCGAGCTTTGCTATGAACTTATTTTTATTATGCAATCAGCCGTTATTCAATTGAGACTTCCTTGAGTGGAAAATGATAGATATCTTGAAGGGGTTATATAAGCCGAAATAATACTCTATCAATAATTAGCGGAACGTTATATTATTTGTAAAATACAAGGTTAATCAATCATTAATATCTGTTTTATAGCATTTTAGCAGATAAAATATTATAATTATAAATAGAATTAACTTTACCTTACCTGGTATCAAAAATTTATCATAAGTAAGTCTATTAAAACATAATTTATATCTTAATACCCCTATTATCAAGTAAAACGCTAGATTATGTATGGAAGGAGAGAATATATGTATCCGAATATTTACATAACAAATTATTGTGATGAGAGGTGTAAACCTTTTCATAACATTACGCAGCTAACTGAAAGTGAAGCATTTCTGCTTGCTGATAACCTATCACAATATGTGGAGCCTGCTTTTACTTCCTTTTGTAGATTTCAAAAAAAGGATTTTCCCGGTTATTACGAGAAAAGACTGCGTACAGAAAAATGGCTGTACGATAGTTTTCTAAAGCTTGGAGGGAAACCTATAATCAAAAGCCCTTTGTATTTTGTTTTAGGCGAAAGTACATTTTTAGATGCATGGTATAAAAACGGAAGACAAACCAGACTACTGTTAGATGATATTTCACAAACGGAAGTTAGTTTTACTATTGGGGATAGTATGGGAATTATCGATTCCGATAACAGAATGGAACCACTCACAAAAGATATGTTATATGATTTTTTACTAGAGAGATCAAAAGATATTTTTGCATTTTTAAACGAACTTAACCAAAAAAATCGTTATATAGAAGTTCAACTCTGGAACGATTCCTATATAGCTGGCCTAACATAGTGTATCTCACTTTTGACACTGCTTTTTACTCATCCAATTTGCAATGCCGGAAAAACTCTTACGTGAATTTACCTTCCATTCTAACTATCAGGAAGAAGGAAGTTACAGGGAATATAACGATGAATCTGGGGCTGCACTTGATGAATTAACATCCTTAATAACGATAAAATATGAACGCAATCTAGTCCAAGAAAAACTGATTCGCAAACATGCGTCTTATTTGAACCAGGAACTTCAAATTAAGACGCATGTTGTACTAAAACAAATGCTTACACACACTATTTCAGATTTATTATCCGGCACAGCCTACTTTTTATAGGCCATATCAGTTAAACCCTGCACAATCGCACACGATAAAACATCATTTAACGACAGACCTGCCAAATAATCTATTCCACCGTTAAATCGCAAAGATATGCCTGCAAATAATTTAAAAGTTCCTCTCTTGGTACTAATAGCTGGCAGCCCCGTACCCCAGCGCTTACCGTAATTTCATCAAAAAGAATCGCTGTCTCATCTACATAAGTCGGAAATTTTTTCTTCATACCAATCGGCGAGCAGCCACCGCGAATATATCCGGTAAGACTAAGAAGTTCTTTCACAGGTACAAGCTCAATCTTCTTATCTCCAATCAGATTCGCAGCCTTTTTTAAGTCAAGTTCTTCTGCTACCGGAATACAAAAGACGAGATATCCTTTTTTTTCTCCATGTGCTATTAAAGTTTTAAATACCTGTTCCACCGGCATCCCTATTTGCATAGCTACATGAATTCCAGCAAGATTGTTCTCCTCCACTTCATATTCCATTGCTTTAAATTCTATTCCGGCTTGCGTTAACATACGCATGGCATTTGTAATCTTCATATCTGTCACCACTTAAGTTTATTCTTCTTTCAATGACCCAACATCAGTATGCTTCATCTGTTCATGGAGAGGCTTTCTAACCTTCTTTCTTGTAATCTCAACAAGGTTTAGGGCAGTCATATCCACCAAGGTCGTTTTTATTGGGTCTTTTCTTAAATACTCATCAAACACTCTTAATAACTGCTGCTTTGCAGCCTCAGATATCATATCTATAAAATCAACAATAATAATTCCGGAAAGATTACGCAGACGAATCTGTGCAGCGATTTCTTGTGCTGCCTCTAGGTTAACCTTTAAAAAGGTTTCCTGAACATCCTTTTTCTTTGATACTGCTTTCCCGGTATTCACATCGATTACTGTCAAAGCTTCCGTTGGCTGAATAACTAAAGAACCGCCGCATGGAAGCCAAACTTTTTCTCTTAGTGCACGTGATAGTTTTGTTTCTATGCTATAAAGTTTTGAGAGTGCTAATAATTTGTCTTCATAGAAAGATAGTTTTTCCAGATCTTCTCTCTGATGCTCCTTCAGATATTCTTTGATTTCCTCATATAAAGAGAAATCGTCGGTAATAATTGCCTCCAAATCTTTTGCAAAACCGTCTCGAATTGCACATAAAAATGGCTGTAACGTCTTATAAAGAAGTGAAAATCGGTTTCTATAGACTCCATAGGTTAAGATGCGGTCATATTGCTTCTTTAACTGCTCTATCTCCTCCACAATCAAACCATCCTCTGCTTCCACCGCATTGGTTCTTAACACAAAACCATATTGATCTCCAAGAAAAGGTGAAACCAAACTTCTTAAACGCTTTCTTTTCTGCTCCGAACCTATCTTTGCAGAAATTCCAATCGTTTTAGTTCCATGCATCAATACTATATATTTTCCAGTGAAAGAAATGCTTGTAGTTACAACCGGAGCTTTTGTCTTTATATCTTCTTTAATCACTTGTACAACTAATTCATCCCCGATGTTTACTTTGTTTCCGGACTTACCCTGGGTAAAAATCGGGTTAGAAACGTCCGCTAAGGGAAGGTAGCACATCTTTTTTTCTGCTATTTCTACAAATGCGGCATTGATGTTTTTTACTATATTTTTCACCTTACCAACATAGATATTTCCAAGAGATGATACCTCTTCCTCACGATCGACATTTACCTGGATCATCTGATTGCCTTCATATAATGCAGTCACAATATTATCATCCATCTTCGTAACAATCAGTTTTCCACTCATCATAAGCCTTCCTTTACTTCCATAGTTTATCCTTTTATTACTCCTACTTTCCCTAACGGATCAAGCTTTAAGGCATAAGTTTCTTTTTGTTCCACAGCTTGAATCATTTCTTCAATTGTTTTTCCATGGTCGGCAACATTTGCATAAGTCTCTATACGGTGATATTGAAATGCAAATGCTTCAAACTTAATATCATACTTTTCGCAAAATGCTTCCATAACAAGCTCAGGCTTAATATTAATAACACTTCCGGTTGCCAAGCATAAAAGCAAACGAATGCCGTTTTCATAAGTATCTGCATGCTCTATCCCATTTACTGTATTCGTAATCTTAAGGTCTTTGCCTGCAAAAAGAAATTCTTCTTCGGTTCTTCCATAAAGGAAGATATAAGGACGGATATCCATTTCCTTTTCACTCTTTTTTGTCTTCTTATTTATCACTATCTGACTCTGATGATAAAACTCAGTAAATAGTTTATGAAATTCATCCTTATCTAGTATTTGACCACTTTCTGTCTTTAACTCATACCCATCTTTTAAGGAAACTAAATAATCCGCTGCCGCAACCAAAGACATTGCTGTTTCTCTCTTTTGATTCGGCAAAGGGTCTCTTAAAATTTTTGCCTCTATAACTGCAAAACCTTCATTCATAACCGCATTTAAGCTCTCTACGATAGCCTCCTCCGATTGAACCACATTAAAATCAACGTCCACATACTCACCATCACTGGTTAATCCAACACCAAGCGGAGCTGCAAAGGACATAATCTGATGTGGATTAAAGCCTTGGCTGTAAGCCACATCAATCCCTGCCCGTCTGTTGGCCTTTTGAAAATAGCGCATTACGTCTAAGTGACCAATGAATTTTACCACACCATATTTTGAAAATTTTATTCTTACCTTCATATCATAAATCCCTTCCTGTCAATAAATTAGTTTCCCGTATGTGCCTCAAAGCATATTCCGCCTTGAAAAGCCGCAGCACCACAGCCGGTACAAGACATCTTACAGTTTGGAGTTACGGTTTCGTCTACTGCACGCTCATATTCTTTACGAAGGAATTTCTTAGTCACACCGATATCAATGAAGTCCCATGGGAAAATTTCATCCTCACTTCGCTCTCTGCTTGTATAGAAGCCGACATCTACACCATTTTCTTTCAATACTTCCATCCAGGTATTATAGTTAAAATATTCAGACCAAGCATCATAGATACAACCTTTTTGGTAGGCATCATAAATAGATTTTGCAATTTTACGGTCACCTCGCGCAAAAAGTCCCTCAAGGATAGTAACCTCTGCATCATGCCAGTTATAACGAATGCTCTTATAATTTAATTGTTCCTTCATCTTACCATTTAAAAAACGCTGCTTCTCTCTAAATTCCTCCCTTGTTGCCATTCTTGACCACTGGAACGGTGTAAATGGTTTTGGTACAAAAAAGGAAGTACTCGCCGTAATCTGTACCTTACCATTTCTCTCGTCCTTAGGTATTGTATAATACTCTCTGGCAATCTTATCCGAAATAGCAGCAATTCCCTCAATATCATCTTGATTTTCCGTTGGAAGACCTAACATGAAATAAAGTTTTACTTTATTCCAGCCGGCAAGGAACGCATCCATCGCACCCTTTAATATCACTTCTTCCGTAAGTCCCTTATTAATTACATCACGAAGGCGCTGAGAACCCGCTTCCGGAGCAAAAGTAAGACTGCTCTTTTTAATATCTTGTACCTTGCTCATAACATCAAGTGCGAACGCATCAATACGAAGGGAAGGGAGGGAGATATTCACGCCATTTTTCTTAAACTCCTCAATTAAGAAGTAAACGAGCTCCTGAAGCTTATCATAATCACTGGAACTAAGGGAACTAAGAGATATCTCCTCATGTCCGGTGGATTCTATCATATCTTTTGCTAAGTCTTTCAAATAATCAACGTCTCTTTGCCTTGTTGGACGATATAACATACCAGCCTGACAGAAACGGCATCCGCGGATACATCCGCGTTGGATTTCAAGGACGACACGGTCTTGAATGGACTTAATGTATGGTACTAATGGTTTTCTGGGATAGTAAGTATCACTAACCTTCATCACTACCTGTTTCATTACCTTATTTTTTGCAAACTCATTATTTGGCATCATAGAAGCAATGGTTCCATCTTCTTTATATGTCACCTCATAAAAAGCCGGAACGTAGATACCTTCAATTTGCGCAACACGCTTTAAGTAATCTGTTCTACTGCCAAAAGCAGCCTTGTTCTCCTTATATGCATCAAGTACCTGATTATAGACAGTCTCTCCTTCTCCGATATAAAAGAAATCAAAAAATTCTGCAATAGGCTCCGGATTATAGGAACATGGCCCACCGCCAATGATAATTGGGTCCTCTTCTGTTCTGTCTTTTGCATAGATTGGGATTCCTGATAAATCTAAGATTTGCAGGATATTGGTATAGCACATCTCATATTGCAGAGTAATACCTAAGAAGTCAAACTCCTTTACCGGATCCTGAGATTCAAGAGCAAACAACGGTATGTTGTTCTCTCTCATAATCTTGTCCAAATCCATCCATGGAGAATATACTCGTTCGCAATAGGTATCTCTTCTTTGGTTGAACATATCATAAAGAATCTGAATTCCAAGATGGGACATACCTACTTCATATACATCAGGAAAACACATACAAAAACGGATATCTACCTTATTTTTATCCTTAACCACCATATTTACCTCGTTACCGATATAACGAGCGGGTTTGTCTATCGTTAATAATATTTCATCAGATAATGCTAGCTTTTTCATTAAAATCCTCCATTGCTGTCACCTATGAATTCAGGCACCAGCACAATATTCGCATGTAGATTACAGCAAACCGATCTGCTGCAACCTGACCTAATTTTTAGTCCGGTATTCATTATAACAAAAAAGAGTGGAGATATCCACCCTTTCATTAAAACGTATTTACTTCTCTATTTGTGAAGCATCTTTATCCGATTGAAATATATCCGTTAGTTTCTGCTCTAAGGCTTCCACAAATTCATTATTTCTAATCTCTTTTACTACACTTTCTGCACTTTGGCCAAACACATTAGCAGAAAACATCCGTCCAAGAAATAATAATAGAAAGAGAAGGCATGCCATAATTATTCTTCCGAATAATCCTTTAAAGTAACGTATACTCTTAGATTTACTATCAGAAGTTTGATGAAGTGCTTTTGCTTCCCCAAATCCAGGTAATGTTCCCGCTCTGTTGCTAAGTTCACTCTCGCTATCTTCGTTGTGGCTTTGCTCCCATCTTCCCTCCGGTTGTTCTTCTTTTCTTTTATCCCGCAACGCATCTTTCATTTCTTCTACTTGTTCCATAATTAACCCTCATCTCCGAGCACATTTTATGTAACCATAGCTATCTGATTCCATTTATAGAGAAACATCTATATGATTACACTTATAGGGAAAGAAGAGTTTCAATCAAGATTAGATATCACATAATCTCAATTAGAAAAACACTTCTTTTCACATCATCCTTATTGTATGCTCGTACTATACTTTGGTTAATTTTATGCGAATCTTTAGAAATTATGACTACCATCCGTTAAGACTTCATCCTCAAATACATAGGATTGGTCTAAATTATCCTGATTGGTTACCGAAACATTCTTAAAGAAAATCTGATTCGCATTCTTAATCTCAATCCCCTTCTTCGCCTGAATGACAACATTCTCTAATGTAATATCATGAATTGGCAGCTGTTCTAACCCATCAATTTTAATTGCCTGCCCTGCACGAAGACAGTTTACATCACGGATGGTGATATTCTTAAATTCCGGTATATCTTCTTTTGCAATGGTATCAGGTTCATCCGAAGCCTCATGGTCCAGACGGAACAGGGTATACCCCATAGTAAATATAATTGCCTCTGTATCAATATCTGTCATCTGAATATTTCGGATTGTAATATCCTCCACAACTCCACCACGTCCAATTGCACTCTTAAAGCGTATTCCGGTATCAGTACCAAGAAACAAGCAATTTTCTATCACAACATCCCGAATTCCCCGAGACATCTCACTACCGACTACAAATCCTCCGTGCCCATGATATACAACGCAGTCTCTGATACGAACATGCTCTGTTGGTACGGTTATTTTTCTACCAATTGCGTTCTTACCGGATTTTAAGCAAATGGCATCATCACCTACATCGAACTTAACGCCGTAGATCTCAACAAAACGACAAGATTCTAAGTCAAGCCCATCTCCATTTTGAGCAAAACTATCGTTACGAATAAACGCATCCCGAAGAGTTACATTCGTACAAAGTAATGGATGAAGGTTCCAAGCAGGTGAATTTTGAAGCGTAACGCCTTCTATTAATACTTTATTACAACGTACTAAGTTAGCCATAACCGGGCGATAAAGATCATAGTGCGGAGCAGCCTTTTTCAGTGCATCCTCTTCTTCCACACTTACTTCTCCTGCTAAACAGCCTTCATAAGATGTTTTACTTGGATACCAAATACCACCTTCCTTAGTATCAATCACATAAGGGCTTTTCTTTAAACGAGCCTCCCATTGCCTTTTTGTTATCTTAAATTCTTTTAATGGGCGCCATTCATGACCATTGCCATCAATTATTCCTTCCCCGGTAATCGCAATATTTTCTTCATCAAACGCATGGATGGGAGAGATTGTACGAAGTCTTGGCTGCCCTTCATAATCAGTAAGGATAACAGGATATTCCTCCGGATTCTTATCAAAGGTGATCAATGCCCCTTTTTCTAAATGAAGATTAATATTGGATTTAAGAGTAATTGGGCCCGTGAGCCAAATTCCTTCCGGAACCTTAACAGTACCGCCACCAAGCTCTGATAATTCGGTAATCGCTCGATTGATTGCTGCCGTATTCGATACAATACCTCCAGATACCGCCTGATAGTCTGTAATACTAACCTGTCTATCTGGAAAAACCGGTAATTCAACAGTAAACGTTTGCATGTATATTCTCCTTTTGTAATTTATTAAAAACCTATCGCAGACTATATCTAATTTTATAGATTGATACTGCGATAGGCTATGACTAATTTTTCGAACCAGTTCCGCTTCAATACAAGATACAAGCAGTCAAAAAACTGGATTAGTAATAGTATACTTTAAATTTCTCTATAATTCTAGGAGATTTCTCACAATTATCAAAGCAAATTACTGATTTTTTGACTAGTATCCTGTATCTTCCATAGACGCTTTTATTCTCTGGAATTATAATTCATCCCCCTCCCCCCATCGCAATCAACGTATCGATAAAGGTAAAATGCTGTTCTTTTTCCCATAAGATAAAATGAGCGCCGGGATCAACCCTAAGCCAATCCTCAATTGCTTCTGATGATTTTGATTTATCTCTTTTTATGTTTATCTCCGTTTTGGGCTCTTCGAAATAAGAGAATAAGATATTCTCATGTAACCCTATCGATTGATACTTATCTCCAATAAGTAACCCTTCGTCCGTGATTGCAACATGATGATACACATATTCAAACATAGTCTCCGGTTTTAAATATGCTATCCTGCCTCTTCTTAACTCAGGTATTGCCGCCCTTTTCCAATCCTCTACTCCTTCCGGAATACAGTGCCAATAGATGTGATGCATCCTTACCCATTCCCTTGGTTTGTCTTCCCCAGGCCATTTTGCTAAACAGTTATGTAAATTTTCAAACACTTCCTCCGGTAAAAGTTCTTCTCCTATCGCTTCATAATAGGCAAATAGCATATTTTCATGGCGATAAAGGCAAGCAGTCATAACTCTTTGTTCCTTTATTAGGTTCTTAATGTATTCTTTTGTTTCCCCTAACCTTGCCTCTAAATTAACCTCTTCCTCATAGGAAATATGTCCGCGGTAATGATATCGGTAAATCATATCTTTCATAAACTATCTTCGATGTGAAGTAACCTTCCTTCACATTTTTCCTCTCTGTAAATTTAAATAGTATATAATTCAACACACTTCGTTAATAATTTCTATAAAGTAATCTCTGGGTTTTCCTAATATATCATCGGATTTACGATTATGTCATCATTATATCTCCTTTTAACAAGAAAAAGTACGTCTTGCGAACTTTTCCTTGTCATAAAGGGAGAACATCTGAAAATACTAATTACTTATTCCTTTTAATTTATCATCCGGTTTCTTACGGCATTTATTTATCTTCCTGTTAATTTTCCTCTTTCTATTACTTACAGTCTAGCTTTTTATCACAAATCCCTCGAATTTATTCCTTCGCTATTTAGCGGTCTCATGATTGGAAATAATACAGTATCTCTTAGGTTATCCTGTCCGGTTATTACTTGCAGAAAACGATCTATTCCCATACCCCATCCGGAGATTGGCGGCATACCATACTCCATCGCGGTGATATAATCATTATCCATCGTCATGGCTTCCTCATCACCATTTGCCTTTGCCATTGCTTGATCTAACAGACGCTTCTTTTGTTCTATCGGGTCTACCAACTCTGAATATGCATTGATAACCTCTGCTCCATTGATTATCAATTGAAAACGATCTACAATTTCATTATTGTCATCATTTGCACGTGCTAATGGAGATAGTGATGTCGGGTGTTCCGTTAAAAAAGTAGGAGAAATAATTTTAGGGCGACTGACCTTCTTGTATAATAAATCAATTAGGTTTCCCTTACTAAGCTGCTCTGCCGGAGTTTCTGAATGTAATTCGATTCCTTCTTCCTTTATCTTACTTAATAAACTTTCTGTGCTTTTATATGAATTGATATCAATTCCACAGTCTTTTATTAATAACTCGCGAAACGTAACAATCTTCCATTCACCTGAAAAATCAATACTTTGATTACCCACCTTAATAACAGAGGTTCCAAATACCTTCATTATTACAATAGCTAACATAGACTGTAAGAATTTCATATTATCAATATAGTTATAATATGCACAGTAACCTTCCAGCATCGTAAAATCTTGAAGATGCGTTGCATCCATACCCTCATTACGAAAACACCTGGCAAATTCAAATACCTTAGAAATGCCACCTACAATACAACGCTTTAGATAGGTCTCCGGCGCAATTCTAAGATAAACGTCCATATCGAGTGCATTATGATGAGAAATAAAGGGACGTGCTGTTGCTCCTGCCGGTTTCTCTATTAATACCGGTGTCTCAACCTCAAGATATCCGGAATCTTCTAAGTATCTTCTAATTTCCTTTATCATTTGAAATTTTAATAAGAAGCGCTTTCTCGTATCCTCATTCATAATTAAATCAAGATACCTCTGACGATAGCAGCTATCTTTGTCCGTGATTCCATGAAATTTTTCCGGAAGCGGTTTGAAAGCCTTCCCAAGAAATTTAATATTTTGTGCTCGGATCGTCTTTTCTCCTGTCTGCGTAGTAAATATTTCACCAAATACTCCAAGAAAATCACCAATATCAAATCCCTGTCGAAAAAATTCATATGCTTCTTCCCCTACATCATCCCTGCGTATAGCAACTTGTAATTTTCCATATATGTCACCAATTGTTACAAAGCAAAGCTTACCCATCTTTCGAATGGATAATATCCTTCCGGCAATTGATACCTCCTTTGTTCCATTGAAAAGCTTAATTGCTTCAATTAGTTCATGAGTTACCTCAAACCGTTCCGGATAAGGATTTTGATGCTTCCTCACAACTTCTAACTTCTGTCTCCTAATTTCTTCTAATTCTTGAATCCCCATAGAAAGCCTCCATTCTATAGCACATTGGCTATTTCATACAAGGGTTATCCGTGAGAGTTATAAGAGTGTTTAAGGAAAAATATACGCTAGTTAACACTCCGCAATGATTGACTTGGGTAGAACCGGTACAAAATAAAAAAATCCCGTCCTTACCAAAGGACGAGATTACTATCACGTGTTACCACCTTTATTCGCTTATTCCATATAGAATAAGCCTCTACAAGTACAGATTTTCATCGATACTCTGGTGCTGTAATGGGCACTCCCATCGTAATCTCAACATAAATACTTATGCAGTCGGTACGCAGTTCCAAGTCTTTTTTCGTTATTATTCCTGTATCTCATTCCACCTAACTGAGATTCTCTGTAACAGCCAAACAATACTTACTCCTCTTTTCATAACCTTTGTCTATTTAAATTTTTTTCATCTTAACAAATAAAAATAATCTTGTCAATCATTTATTTTAAAGCTGGAAGTTCCTTATGAATGATTTTGGTACAGCTAAGAGAAATAAAAAGGACAATAAAAAATATTATCTTCTGATTTGTTAGCCAGCTTTGGTTGGCAACTAACAAGAGAAGATATATCTTATACAGAAAAACGCACATCAGTAAGCATTTCTTGATAAGAGCAATATACCAAAGGAAGTTTCCTTTACATTCCTGTATGGTTCTATTCTAAGTGGTTCACCTAGTTGCCCGAGAAAGAGTAAGACTCAATTTACATTCTAGTATGGTTCTATTCTAAGGTTAAATCAGTTCAACAAGAACACAGAAAAAATTGATTTACATTCCAGTATGGTTCTATTCTAAGGATATGGGCGGTATCCATCCTTTACCGCCCTACATATTTACATTCCAGTATGGTTCTATTCTAAGTTCTCTCAATCAAGGCTCTGTGTCTTTTTTCGCTAATTTACATTCCAGTATGGTTCTATTCTAAGTCTATACCGGTGCAGTCGAGAGCATCTTATCTTCTGCATTTACATTCCAGTATGGTTCTATTCTAAGCCTGGATTTAAACTAACTGTCTGTATATCTAGAATATTTACATTCCAGTATGGTTCTATTCTAAGATCTATACTATAATCACCCGTAACAAAGGCATTTTTATTTACATTCCAGTATGGTTCTATTCTAAGCAGGAAGTAGCTTGCTAAGTAGTCTAGCTGCATCATTTACATTCCAGTATGGTTCTATTCTAAGAAACCACCTCCTTGAACAGGCTAATTTGCTCAAATTATTTACATTCCAGTATGGTTCTATTCTAAGCAAATCGCAATCCATATGCATTACTAACTAATGCGATTTACATTCCAGTATGGTTCTATTCTAAGGCTTAGCGTTTTTTCTTATTAGCTTAGCTTTACACCATTTACATTCCAGTATGGTTCTATTCTAAGTCGTTTCATTGAATTTTATAGGGAGGATTAAACAATTTACATTCCAGTATGGTTCTATTCTAAGTATCACTACAGTAGTAGGAATAACACTGAATATGAAATTTACATTCCAGTATGGTTCTATTCTAAGGATTTTATGTCATTTTATAACTGGGCAATATCAAAATTTACATTCCAGTATGGTTCTATTCTAAGCCCAAAGCACTTTACCAAAACTTCTCTGATCCGTATTTACATTCCAGTATGGTTCTATTCTAAGTTCAGGCATTAGCATAAAGGAAGCGCAGAGATTAAATTTACATTCCAGTATGGTTCTATTCTAAGCAAAGAGCAAATTGACATTTCTAATAGTTTATATGAATTTACATTCCAGTATGGTTCTATTCTAAGTTGTGCTACCTAAATTCATCGAGCCAGTACCGAAATTTACATTCCAGTATGGTTCTATTCTAAGAGGTCTGTGGGTCGGTACTATTTGTTATATATGTCATTTACATTCCAGTATGGTTCTATTCTAAGTACGAACTCAAAGGGCTAGTTACTATCATAAACGAATTTACATTCCAGTATGGTTCTATTCTAAGCGATTACTTTCGCCTAGGTTATATTTATATCGTTTATTTACATTCCAGTATGGTTCTATTCTAAGTGTCAACTCTCTATCAGAATCAACATAGACATCAACATTTACATTCCAGTATGGTTCTATTCTAAGTGACTTTGATAAGTGCTATGAAATGCTAAAGAGTAAATTTACATTCCAGTATGGTTCTATTCTAAGGGATATGCAATTATCAATAATAATGTATTTAATAGTAATTTACATTCCAGTATGGTTCTATTCTAAGTGAGCCTGAAACAGTAGGTCAATGCACAGGACTTAATTTACATTCCAGTATGGTTCTATTCTAAGAGTTTACAGCGAGGTATATCAATCGATTTAATGACAATTTACATTCCAGTATGGTTCTATTCTAAGATTTTAAGATTGAGGTTATTCGCCGATTTTGATGGATTTACATTCCAGTATGGTTCTATTCTAAGCAAAAGCCTAACGGATTACAGATAATCTTGATTGAATTTACATTCCAGTATGGTTCTATTCTAAGACGGCTTTATGTCAGCTCTTATTCTATTTGTTATCGATTTACATTCCAGTATGGTTCTATTCTAAGCCAGTAGCAGCACTTATTGCCTCAGCCAAACTAGAATTTACATTCCAGTATGGTTCTATTCTAAGCATAGTATCCACTGGTGTTCTACCATTTAATATGTATTTACATTCCAGTATGGTTCTATTCTAAGAAGAAACCCTTTGGAGTAGTCTTCATAATTATTGTTATTTACATTCCAGTATGGTTCTATTCTAAGCAAAAGACACCGACACAAGAGACGATTCTAAAATAATTTACATTCCAGTATGGTTCTATTCTAAGCAGTTAGGGATATTAATGAGATAAAGAAATCTTTATTTACATTCCAGTATGGTTCTATTCTAAGGCAGCTCGATGTTATTCAAAGGTGTATCGAACTAATTTACATTCCAGTATGGTTCTATTCTAAGCATTTCACACTAGGTATATGTATTGGCGCTTCTCTATTTACATTCCAGTATGGTTCTATTCTAAGGAAAAACCCGAATTTGAGCAAATTAGCCTGTTTAAATATTTACATTCCAGTATGGTTCTATTCTAAGAAGAAAGACGGTGGACTTAAGTCTGATTATGTTAATTTACATTCCAGTATGGTTCTATTCTAAGCAGGAGAGCAATGGGTTAATGAAGTTTTCGCTACTCAATTTACATTCCAGTATGGTTCTATTCTAAGGAGAAATCTAGATATGTTGTATATTACTCTTGCGTATTTACATTCCAGTATGGTTCTATTCTAAGTTGTTCAGCAATTGCTTTTGCAATTCCAGGAAATGTATTTACATTCCAGTATGGTTCTATTCTAAGTTATTTGGTTTGACGGTCATGTCGGTTTATATCTATTTACATTCCAGTATGGTTCTATTCTAAGGTAAATTCGGCTTCCTACTGGTGGATCAATAATCTCATTTACATTCCAGTATGGTTCTATTCTAAGCAAAAAGTTTCGGTGTATTGAGTAGGCAAGGAAATATTTACATTACAGTATGGTTCTATTCTAAGATATAATACTGTATAATAGTATAGTATTGTGCAGTATTTACATTCCAGTATGGTTCTATTCTAAGTAGATTGTTCAGGTGGACATCCTGAGTGGCATATAAATTTACATTCCAGTATGGTTCTATTCTAAGGGTGAGCTGCTTATATTAAAAGGTTATAATCTTGTATTTACATTCCAGTATGGTTCTATTCTAAGTAGCCGCCATTAACACAAATAGAAAGTACATATGTAATTTACATTCCAGTATGGTTCTATTCTAAGTGAGAGTTTTGACGGTTGAGTATTGCTTGATCCAAATTTACATTCCAGTATGGTTCTATTCTAAGTACTATTAAATTTAAATTGCGTAATTGCGAAAGTTATTTACATTCCAGTATGGTTCTATTCTAAGAAAAATAGCAAAACTACTAAACTACGATATAACATATTTACATTCCAGTATGGTTCTATTCTAAGCTTTCTCTCTAAACTCCATACGATTACTCTATAAATTCCACCTTTTTTGTCGACCTATAAACTTCCATTATATTTTAGCATAAAAAAATTATATTATAAACCATAAAATTACCTTTTTACTTATGATTCAAAGCTTTGTCAACCCCCCAGTAATTTTACCTTATTGCAGGTCGACAATCATTATAGAAAGTTAGAAGTTTTATCTTCTTGTGTTCCCCACATCTCTTTTTCCAACCAACGTTCATGTCTGCTTTTAAAAATTATAACGGAATCTCTATCTCTACGAATATATTTTTGTAAATCCACATTGAGCTGAATAATTTGAGCCTTTGTTAATTCACCTTCAAATACGGAATTTTGGACATGGTGTAAATACTTTTTACAGATTTTAAAAACATTTCGCCAAACTCTTGGTCCAGTATCATCTAGCCTAATATCATATACTAAAATAATATACATTTCGCCCTCCCATTACCACCAAATTTGAAAACCTTCATACTCCTTTTCCCCTAAAATATGTTTTATCAACTTATAAGCCTCAAGCCTAATCAAATACTCATAGGAAACATCTTTCTCTAAATCTTTATGGCGAATTGTTTTTTTCAATCTTTCATCTAGTTCAGATGTAATAATGCGAGAAGCCTCTTTCGTCAAATGCAAATAATTAAGCTCTTTTGTAAAACTCTTTTCTGTTATTTGATTTCGATTTAGTAGAGAAAAAATTAATCTGTCACCAATCAACGGTTTAAATATCTCTGCCAAATCAAGGCATAATGAAAATCTACGATATCCAGGCTCATGTAAAAAACTTATGGTAGGGTCTAGTTGAGTTTGATACACCTGACATAATACCTTTGTATAAATAAGTGAATTTACAAAAGAGATTAAACTATTAATCATATTATCTGGTGGATGCATAACTCTCTTATCAAAATTAATTTCCTGATTAACAATTGTATTCCAAGCTTCATAATATACTTTCCGTATATTTCCTTCGTATCCCATCAGCTCTTGTATTGATTTACTTTTGTGTATCATTTTCCTATAATCTTGAATTAAATCCATACTAGTTTTTACATCTTTACCGCGCCCATCATAATACCTAAGATTTCTATAAATATTTGCGGCTGCTGAAATTATAAAACGTTTTGCTAAATCCAATCTCTTTTCATTGTCTAAATATATTTCTGATTGTTTTACCACCAAACTTCCTGCAAGCAAGGACTCTCTTGGATAAAAGCTGCCAATATAAAAATCATAATAATTAAAAAAATGAAGCATAATACCATTTTGTGATATAAGATTTAATAGACTTGTATTAAGTGTCATTTCAGACATTACATATACGTCAGATATAGATTCAATTGGTAAATCACGTCTAACTCCTTCTTCATTTGTAAATCTCAAGGTATTATCCCTGCGCATTAGTTCTCCATTACTGTAAATATAAAAGCTCCGTTTCATTCGTTCTATTCCTCCCTAAATGTAACATAAATCATTGTAAGCACAGGATTTACATACACGACAATTGATTGTTTGTGGTGGAATTTCAAGTATACTAACTTCTTGTATTTCCATAATTTTTTTATCTAGTTCCTTGCAATCCTCTTCTGATAATTCAATTTCCAAAGTCTGTTTTAACAATGGGTAATCAATTTTTCCATGTATACCATCTACTCCTCGATGCTTTAAATAATGCAAATAATATTTTAATTGCCATATAGAAGCACTTTCTACTTTTTTGCTTTTCTTAACTTCGTGTAAAACTCTTTCTTGGCGGATAAAATCAATATTAATTACATTATCAATGTTTATGTGTTTATCATCTTTGGGATAAGAAGATTCATCTAAAATTTTACCAATCTGTACATGTTCATTTTCCTGTTCCATTCTAACTTCATGTAAGAAATACCATAATTTTCGATCACATACTTCATGATAATAAATCATCATGCCAGATATTCTGGTTTTCATTTATTCAACCCCTTTCTAAAAAAAATTATCTCCCAGTTCATTTTTTAATAGTCCCTGCCCCTTACACTCTTCTCTATTAAAATCATAGGCAGAATCCGTCTTAAAAATCTTAGTTCCTTTCATTGGATGGTTATAGCTTGATTTCAGCGGATATGACGTTGTAATTACATTATCTTGTAGCTCCTTTCTTGCCATTGCCCTCTGTTCTTCTGCACTGATATTCTCCTTTGATAAACGAAAAAATGCAGACTCTACTGATTTTTCACCATTTAGTATCTCTACTAAGTCATCCATCCGTCCATTTTCGTTTGATTTATTATAAACCTCATACGGTATATAAGAATATGAGGAAATATTCCGAAAATTCTTTTTCGCCTCATCTCTTTCAAAAATACCTGGGATTAAATTATTACAGGAATTAATCGTATCTCTGATTGCATTATAAAATGGAGTCCCTTCCAGTTCTTGTGTATTGTAAACCTTCTGAATATATTCTTGTTTTTTGCATTCGTCAAATGGAACTTCTATGTATTGCTTTAAATATTCCACAGAACGAAGGTACAACTCCTTATCATATACTCCTTTATCATCTTCCTTCTTTTTTACACCATTCCCGGTATCATAAATATATACATTAGCTATAGCAGCAGTATAATCCCTAAGTCTGAAACACCGACCCATTCTTTGCAGTAAACTGTCCGCAGTACACATTTCAGTATATAAAATATCAAAATCAATATTTAGACTTGCTTCCACTATTTGAGTGGATATCCAGATTCCGTACTTATTGCTTTTTGAAAATTCAATAATCTTTTGTTCCAGGTATCTTTTATCGCTTTGTTTAAAATGAGAATGAAGCAGATGAACATCCATACCTCTATTGTTTAGTTCTTCATATACCTTTTGGGATTTTCCAACAGTATTACAAATTATAAGGATTTTTTTACTCCTTTCCTCCTTTGAAATTTCGTCATAATCAAATTCCCCTTGGATGTAATTACAAACATGCCTGATTTGCTCAGAAAGAAATACTTTTGGTTTCTCAAACTGAATTCCCTCCTGCTCCATAAAATGAACAAAAACCGGTGGCAATGTTGCTGTAATAATAGCAAACTTTCCTCCTGCTTCTGAAATTAATTTCAAACCATAAATTAATTTCCCTATGATATCAGGCGCATAAGCTTGTATTTCATCAATAATCAATTTTGAATATTTGAGAGTAGCTAATATTAATTCACTGCCTTTATATTTATAAACAAAAGAAAATAGCTGATCTATGGTACTAATTGTTAACGGATACGAAAAATTTCTTGCTGCCTCATACTTTTGTATTGAGCTTTCCTCTTCATTCTCTATTAAATACGCTATAGCATCCGAATGCAGCAAACCAATGCATTCTTCCGGATATTGATAATCTTGCTTAATTCTTTCATAAATTGCATTAATGGATACCCGTAAAGGTAGGGTATAAAATGCCTTCCCATTGTCTATCCATAAAAGCGCTGCTTCTGTTTTCCCTGCCCCGGTAGGTGCAACGATAACTATATTTTTATCTTTATTCTCTTTCATATATCCCTGCGCTTCACGCAAAGAACCATATTTCAAGATTATTTCATTGTTTACTAATGTGCCAATACCTAATTTGGAAATGTCATTTGAAACCTCAATTGGTCTTATCCTTTCAGAACTAGCCCAGTAATCTAATTTATTTAGCATTCCCTTAATAATTGCATATGAAACCCATTCTTTGTCTTCCAACTGCCGGAAAGAATTTTTATCACCTAGTTTATAGATATATCTAAAATATCCTGCCTGTGGGCTATTATTGAATCTAGGCTTTAAATCTTCGTAAATATAAGAACGCAGTTCATTATTATCAAAGGGATACTCCCTAGTATGGTGGAATGCAATAGCATTCACTAATATTCTCAGTTCCATTTCATTGAATACTTTATCCAATTCTCTAAAATCTAAAAATGCAGGACTTAAGTATCCATGAGGAACATTTTTACTATCTTTCTTACTGTATAATTTTTTTAACTTTTTTTCATCCATATCTATCGATAGCATATATCTTTTGTCCATAAGACACTGAAAATAATAACTTCCCTTACCATAATCATGATACTTTGCCGTCAGATAAATTAATTTCCATTCTTTTTCCGTAAAATGATCACCATACAATTCTTTAAGAAGATGTAATGCAGCAAACAAATTAGAATTATGCTCTTGCAAGGTTTCTTTGGTTTTACTCTTTACTAAAAAATCCACTCATTCTCCTCTTTTCCATATAAGAAATGAGACTACCGTCAAATAACCTTGGGGAATAATTATTCCAAATGTGTATTTGACGGTAGTCTCGTCTACTATGCTTTAATTTAACTTTACATGATACCAGTGTATGTGCCTAATTTTCTTTATATAGAACTTCAATTCTTTCTATAAAATATAACTATAGTTATGCTATTATTCCTCTCTCAGTTATGCAAGACAAACAAAATAATTTAGCTGTTTCCTCTCATCCCAATCTAAGAAAGTGTCTTTTAAGTTTAGCTGGCTTCCCTTAGCGGCGTAATGTACTTTAACAACTTCATCCCAAACTCTTTGATTTGTTTTCTGATCAATGTGATACATTTTGTTCAAAGTGTATATTGTTCCAGCAGTCCCCTCACCATCTATATTTTTCAAAGGAATATACATATCATGTACTAATAAATTGTCATTATAGGGGTCTAATTCCTTTAATTCCACAACTTCTACCTCATTAATTCGTACAATATCTTCATGTCTGCCTAGACTTAAATAATATTTTGGACTTATAAGGCTATTGTATATGGTATCAAAATCCTCATCATCTGGTATTACATGTATAACAAGCTCAATATCCGATAAGAGATGAATACTCCTAACCCCCCTATTTATTCCATCATATTCTCCTTTTGCATTTAATACCTTACTTTGATGACGACTAGGATCATACTTTATTCCAAAGTTATATAATGTTGCTAAATCAGAAACATCGCTGATATAACTTCCTTGAATAGAAATCTGCATGGAATGTGATGTTTCGAATCCGCAAGCGAAATGAATCATACCAATAACACTGGAATAGGGTGGCAGCGGATAGCTTTCTTTTACTAAAAAACTCGCTGGCTTTCTATAGTTTGGCAGTTGCTGGGAAAGGCTGATTCGAATTGCCTTAAGCATAATAATCCTCAACTTCTTTCTTTAACGTCTGAAATAATTGACTGACAGAAACAGGTGCTAATTCATTAATCTCATCTTGATTTTTAAATTTTCCATCTAAACTTCCTATAATCGTATGTAGTTTTGTATCTTCACATGATTCTATAATATCTTTAATCAATGCTATATTTAAACCTTTTTTATTCAATTCCACTCTACCTTCAAAATAAGGATTCTTTCTTTTATAAACACCGCCTACTGCAAAAATTGGTCCCAGATTTTCGCGTCTTCCTTTAATATCGCGGTATAAATATTGAATTGTGTCTAATAGTAAATGAATTCTACGTATTTTTTCTGCACCATCTAAATTAATCTCATCATTTGCATCAATTCCTACTCTATCCAAATCAATGGTAATGGTATAGACATATAAAGAATGGTGTATCTCACTTTGCGCAATCGCATTACTCAAATCTTTTCCACGTTTGGCAAGTCCCATGTTTGTTAAAAAATCTAAATCTGATTTATATGGTTCTAAAGAAACGGCATTGCTTAAACGAACCACTGCCGAGCGAATACTCTGTGTTCCTTTATCCTTTTCGCCTTTTGCACTTGTCTTCATGTAGCCAAACAAATCTATTTCAGGATAGTCTGTAATGGTAGCCATCGGTGCAAACTGTACAACCCCTGCATCCTCTACCGGAGTATTATCACACTGCATTTGATTTACAATATTATAACGTATCGCCTGTCTTGAAATATAAGTATAGACTTCACCATTTCCTTTCGTCATCTTCTTTAACTGTGATATATTCGCTATGCCCTCACCATAATTAGCACTCTGTGCTTCAAAAATCATTGTAAGTGTTAATCCATTTCTACTCATTACCTTCTCCCTCCTTATTATTTCCCTCATATTTCACATATTTTAAACCTAATATAAAACCGTTACCAACAGCCTCTAAAATGTCATCAGACTGATAACATTCTTTAAAAATCCCTGGAATCGGTACACCTTTTCCAGAATAAGCTCTTATAATTGTATCCAAAAATTGTGCTCTGTCTTTTACAGAAAGCGTATTCGAAAGTTTATAAACAAGTCCTCTTAGATGATTGTCCTTATCTTTCATTTGAACACCTTTTGTCAATTCTTCTCTCATTGCTCTGCCTGCACTCCAGGCTACATTCGTATATTTTATAAGCTGTTCCATAGAATCTCCTCCCCTAAAATTTAACTGTATCATAAGAATATTTTTAATATAGTTGGTACTTGTATTCCCTTTCAGCTCATGCATTATTAATTTATGAATCAAAGGATACTGCTTACGTTTTAATAACAGATTATCCATTACTTCATCGTAAACACTGATAAACTTTTTGTCCTGTAAAATAAACTTTCCTTCCAAGCTCCTTAAATATTTTAAACAACGTTTAAAACCTGCAACTGTATTTTTGCTAATGATATTCATCTCATATGATTTTTTTTCTTGTAAGCGGACTATTACTTGTAAATTCGAGGAACATTCCATAGTCATTTCAATTCCATCAGATGTAAATATACGATACAGTTTACTCTTAGAAGAAGCCCTTTTCTTGGAATCTCCATCTTCCATATCCGTATTGATATACAATAGTTTACTTTTATAAGAACTCATTATCATTTCCATATTGGTAATACTGGAATTATCATTAATAAAAACCGCATCCGAACCACAGAACTGAAATCCAAGAGGAACCAAAGTATATAAAAATGCACAGATTGGACATACAAATGCATCCACCTTTTGATTCCAATAGTGGCTCTTCTTTCTTGCAGTATCATCTGTTGTGTCTATCATAAAGGATATTGACCGTGTTTCCTCTGCTAAACTGCTGCATTCAATGCATCTTTTTTTCCCTTGTTTTTTAGAGGTGATTTCTTTGATTAACGGTTGTACAAAATCTTTATCATAGCATTCTTTAATGTCTTTTTTTAGATTCGGAGGTAAAAAAAATGATGTATTCTCAAAAAACAGATTAATCTTTGAGTACATTAATTCCTTCATTACCAGAACCTCTTCTACCTCAGGTTGTGATAAAATTTCACATAGATTTATGTATTTCTGATACTTTTCTTCTTCCTCTTTTTCCTTTTTAAATTCTTGTACTAAAGATAAAGTAATGGGTTTATCAATTCCTTTCCCCTCTAAAATATTATATCCAGCTACAAAACTATTTTTCTCTAACATAGCTGACAGTTCTTTATAAATACCATTTATTCGTTCAATATCGTCCTTTCCTTTTGTTTCTTTCCGGTATAAATATTCTAGATAACTTTGTTTACTTAATACATGAAAAAACTTCGTATCTTTTTTATATTGGTCTACTAAAGTCTTAATATACAAGTCTGCAAAATCATGATTTAATATATAGTCTTTTGATAACTTCAATGTCTGATGGTCTACTATATAATCCAAACCCTGTTTGGCTTTTGTATAATACAACATTTTTAATAAACCATGAATACCGGCATTCAATAAAAATGAGCTGCCAAGTTCTATTGTTATATAATCCCCCAAATCACACCCTCCCTTCTTAGATTATGGTAATTACTTCAAACATTCCAAATCCTTGGGATCTTCTGCTGCCAAGCCCTGCCTGATATAAATAATTGATTAATTCTGCACTTGATTTTATCCTAAATACTCCAATAGAAGCAGGTAAAGACGAACCAAATGATTTAACAACAACACGCTTCGGTTTTATTGGCTCAAATGAAACAAATTTATTTATCAACTCTTCATTGCCACTATTTTCGAGCTGTCCTTGTAAATTTTTCAATAATGTATAATTAAATTCTTCTTCATCAAAAAAATAATATTTGTCCTTTTTATCTACATTATGTTCTCTAACAATAATTGGGGAGTACATTTGTACATACACTTCTTCTTTATCAACTAAAGTATGATTTAAAATCTTAATATTTAATAATCGCATATGATTGTGATCTTTCAATGGATATTCTATGAATCTTAACCATAAAAAAGCATTATAAAATTCAATAGCAAGAAATGGATCACAAGTACTGATAGTCAATTGAAACTTATTAGAATTTAAATGAATGATATCATTATCAAATTTAGGTTTATTTAATAGAACATCAAAAGTGAATGATTTTTGAACAGTCTTTCCTTCACTGTATAATTCCTCAAATAAAATTGGATTGTTTTTTGATAGTGCTGATTTTATGAAAGAAACTATTATTGGCCTATAATCAAGATTAATAACTGCTTCTTTTAACTCCATTTCTAAAATTATTTTCAATATTTCACCTCCATAATTATTTTACATTTCGGCGTTTGTGAAATAACATAACCCTTATAATCAAGAATTTTTTCTTTAAATAAACATAGAACAACTCCTCACAAAACACTTTGATTTAATACTTGCCTGAACTATACAAGTAATCACTGTAGTTCTTACAAAATAAAATAGCATTATGATATATGCAAAGTTTCAAACCTTTGGTTACATTATAATAACATGATACTATATTGTAGAACTTTGTCAATTGTTTCATCAAATATATACTATCTTATTCCTTTCATTTAAATTATTTTGTTTAAATGTTACCTAAAATCCGATTATATTCAATATTGATTGCTGCTTCCTGCTATTCAACACCACTCTCTTCTTTCCTCTGTCATTTTACATTTCTATCATTTATAATTTCCCAATTTTATTCGTTCTTTCTCCCCCTAAAGCCTAATTCTACTAATTAATCCCGCATACTTTGATACCGATAATATGTTCCATCAATCAAAGCGGCAATCGAATCTTCTTCATTTAAAATCCGATATAATTTAGTTCCTTTTTCTAAATAGGAAGCATCAAAATTTCTGAATTTATAGCTTGGATTGCTTACCTGTTTAGAAACAACAAACTTCACTTTTCCATGCTCCTCTAAAATCTCTGAGGCTGCAACTTCTTCTTTTGGAAATGTGTTGTTATAATACATCCGATCACTCACCATAATACAATCGACCCAATCTATACTACTAGGTAATATAGAATATCGATCAAGCCTTAATGGTTTCCAAAATATAATGATAAATAATACAAAGAGGATAAACACTATTACAATAATATCATTCCATTTTAAAGAACCCTTCTTTAATTTTAACACGACTCTATCTCCTCATATAATATAGTTACGGTGTTTTTCCAAGAATACCGTATAAGAAACTTGTTATCTCAAGGACTTTGTGAGATAATAGGTCAATGCAAACAGAGGATGCAGTAATTCTCTTTGAGGTTTAGCTCCCTATGAAAGAATGGCATCTCTGCCTTACGGACTGTTACGAATGAGCTGGATAGCATTTCGCAGAAAGCAGCTTTCTGTGATCCAATTCTTTCAAAACATTATCAATCAGAGCAAGAAGCAATCATTTAACGGCTGTGGTGTCGTTGCTTGAAAACTGTATAATATCATCTTTATTATCCTTAGAGATAATCGTCTCTATGAATCAATTCCACCGAAAAAGGAGTCTGCTATGAAGTATACACCAACCAAAGACCATTACGATCTGCTCATTCAAGAAGATAATGCCCCTGTTAATGGGCCTCCTATTTTACAAAACTATATGGATAAGTGGGATGGCAAGTTATTCATTGATGCACTTTCTCTTACATCTTCCAGCCGTGTTTTAGAAATTGGCATAGGCACAGAAAGACTTGCGAAAAAAGTATTTCAAAATGGGTGTAGTCACCTTACCGGAATAGATATTTCCACCGCAGCAATTGAGCGGACAAAAACTAATTTAGCCGTTTGGAAAAACATAACGCTTATTCATGATGATTTTCTTGCTCATTCGTTCAATCAAAAATTTAGTACTATTTATTGCTCGCTTATCTTTTTTCATTTCAAAGATAAAAAGACAACCGTTGAGAAAATATCTTCGCTGCTTGATATTAATGGTCGGTTTGCTTTATCAATCCCGATTAATGAGGAATCGTATATCAGTTTTGGAACGAAAAACGTATTGCTTTATCCCGATAATCTTGAACGAACCTTGAATTTGTTAACTGAATCCGACTTGATAGTGTCTAATGTCTTTAAGACTGATTTTTCCAATCTTATAGTCGCTGATAAAGTATGATTTTTTTCGTTCTACCTCTTGATATTTTATAGCTGATCTTTCATAATAATTTCTCCCGAGAATTCCGGCTAATCAATCTTTTATATATAAAATAAAAGTCTGCAATCTACAAAGAACTTATATAAGTATATTCCTGAATTTAAAAAACTAAATTCATAACTATCGTCTGCACACCTAATTCTATTTGATTGATTTCGTATACCATGAATTCACAGTACAAAATTTATGCTCTTAATCTACACAGACCTTTTATCCGACAATTCTATTATAACATAAACAAACTCTGCTACCAAATAATAGAAATACAATTTACCAAGCAATAATAACGGTAACAAAATTAGTTTGACACCCTATCAATTTTTAATAACATAATCGATTCCTTCAAGTCAAAACCTCACTCTTCTTCAAATTTCATTGAAAAATAAGTACAAATCATTTATAATGTTAGGTAGTTTGTGGCAGAATGTCACTAGATTGCACTAAAAGTTAAGGATTAACAATCCTAATTTTATTTTCGGCAAGAAAATGGTTGTAAACCATAGTTTTCTTGTATCTAAACTTTTAATCGTGTGAATCAATGCAAATTACTTAAATAGGAGGAAAGATTATGTCAGAAAATATTTATGACGTACTCTTAGAGCGCGGGTTTATTGAACAAGCGACTCACGAAGCAGAAATTAAAGAGTTACTTGGAAAGGAAAAAGTTACTTTTTATATTGGTTTTGATGCAACAGCAGACAGTTTAACAGCAGGTCATTTCCTAACAGTTATGGCAATGATGCATATGCAGCGTGCCGGTCACAGACCGATTGCATTGCTTGGCGGTGGTACTACTATGATCGGTGACCC
Source organism: Bacillota bacterium (assembly GCA_023457255.1). Taxonomy (GTDB): domain Bacteria; phylum Bacillota; class Clostridia; order Lachnospirales; family Lachnospiraceae; genus Lachnoclostridium. The sequence continues at coordinate 30,488 of JAEWMB010000047.1, forward strand.
TACCGGAAAGTCCGATATGCGTAGTATGATGACACGCGAAATCATCGATCACAATGCGCAGTGCTTTAAAGAACAGTTATCTAAGTTCATCGATTTTAATAACGATAATGCGATTATTGTAAACAATGCTGATTGGTTATTAAATTTAAACTATGTAGAATTCTTGCGTGAAATTGGAGTTCATTTCTCCGTAAACAAAATGCTTACTGCAGAATGCTATAAGCAAAGAATGGAAAAGGGATTGACCTTCTTCGAATTTAACTATATGTTAATGCAGTCCTATGATTTCTGGGTTCTATATAAGAAATATGGCTGCAAATTACAGCTAGGCGGCAATGACCAATGGTCTAACATCCTTGGCGGTGCCGATTTAATCCGCCGTAAGGAACAGGCTCCTGCTTTTGGGTTAACCTTCAAGCTCTTAACTACAAGCGAAGGACTAAAAATGGGTAAGACAATGAAGGGGGCTGTGTGGCTAAATCCTGAGAAGACTTCTCCTTATGAATTCTATCAATACTGGAGAAACATTGAAGATGTGAAAGTAGAAGAATGTCTTGGTTTACTGACCTTCTTACCAATGGATGAGGTTCGTCGCTTAGGTGCATTAGAAGGTGCCGAAATCAATCATGCCAAAGAGGTACTTGCTTATGAAATCACAAAGATTGTACATGGAGAGGAAGAAGCTAAGAAAGCACAGGAAGCCGCTAAAAGCCTGTTTGCAGGCGGTGCCACCAGCGAGCATATGCCAACTACTGCTTATCCTGCTGCAGTATTTGAAGAAGGCATTGATTTAATTACTATGATGATGGATGCAAAACTTGCTGCTTCCCGGTCCGATGCCAGAAGAAACATCGAACAGGGTGGTGTGTCTGTAAATGATGTGAAAGTAACAGACTTTGCACGCAAATTTACTTCTCACGATTTTAATGCTGACGGAGCATTGCTTGTAAAGAAAGGTAAGAAAGCATATCACTTATTCCAGGCGGAATAAGCATATAGTCTAAAAATAGGAGGGGTCTTAAATGCCTTGGTGTCCAAATTGTAAGACAGAGTATCGCGAAGGAATTACCTTATGCAGTGACTGCAATACAGATCTTGTAGAAAATTTAGAGGAAGTATCCGACTACGTTGTCCTTTCCCCGTTAGAAAAAGAAGAAGTGGCACAAAAACTAGTAAAGTACTTAACCTATTCTAATATCGAGAGCTATTACGAATATTTGGAGAAGGAACTTTGCTATCCGGTTTATGTACAGGAACCGGAACTAGAAAAGGCAAAGAAAGCTTTCAATGCTTTTTATGCCGTAGAATTAGAAGCTAAAGATGTCTTCACTGACACTATAGACTCCGATTCCTCCTTGGATAGCGAAGATGCTTCTGAAATCCATGACCTTGAAAACCTATTAAATTTAGAGGAAGAGAATATTACTTCTTCTCCTTCCAGAGCCCAACTTGAAGAAGAAGAAAAAGATAATATCACCTCTATGATGTATGATGGCGGAGCTTATGAAAAGAGAGCAGAGAAAAGTAAAGAGCTTCGCTCCACTGCTATTACTTTCTTCGTATTTGGCATTGGCGGCCTCCTTTTGGTTATTCTAAACGCAGCTGGTTTTGTAAGTATTATCAATGGAACACTTGCTTATATTGTCATGACTGGTTTATTCTTAGCCTTTTTAGCAATCGGAGCAAACTCTGTAACCAGAGCGAAAAAAACCGCCAAAGAAGCAATTGAAGAAGAAGAAAAGATAACCAAAATCAATCACTACCTCAAAGAAAATGTAACAGAGCAAGTAATTCTCTCAATGAAGGAGGAGAAGTTAAGTGACGAAGCAAACTTTATTAAGATAATGGATGGTATTAAGTCTATGGTTACGAGTGAGTTTGGTTCTATAGATCCTGCTTTTCTTGACTACGTTGTTGAAGAATTTTATAACAATCATTTTGAAGAGTAGGAATTCCTTATTCTTTTATTATAAGGATAATTCGAATAAAATAATTGAAATAAAATGATTCAAATAAGAATGATTCAAATAAGAATGATTCAAACAAGAATGATTCAAATAAGAATGATTCAAATAAGAATGATTCAAACAAGAGTATTTAAATAAGAATAATTCAAATAAGAATGATTCAAACAGAATATTTAAATATGCTTCAAAATTAAATATCAGGTGTATTCAGAAAAATAGGAGCATTATTCCACAGCGATCTAAGCTATGGAGCAATGCTCCTTAATACTTGTATCTCAAAATATAGTTCTCTGAAAAAAGCAAATTATTTTAATTTTGGAACAGCATTAGGAAAAAATTTCTTCCAGCTCTTCTTTCGTCAATGTATTGATAAACACTTCTTTTGACTGAATAATAGCATCTGATAATTCTTTTTTCTTTTTCTGCAGCTTAAAGATTTTCTCCTCGATGGTATTCTTAGTGAGCAGCTTTATAACATGTACATTGTTTTTCTGTCCGATTCTATAGACACGGTCGGTTGCCTGCTCTTCCACTGCCGGATTCCACCAGGGATCATAGTGAATCACTGTATCAGCTCCTACTAAGTTAAGTCCGGTACCGCCAGCCTTCAGTGAAATTAAGAAGATAGAGCCTTCACCGGAATTAAATCGTTTTACATATTCATTTCTATCCGATATAGGAGTGCTGCCCTCCAGATAAAAGTACGGCACAGCAAGTTTTTTTAAATCTTCCTCCATAATCTTTAGCATTGAAGTAAACTGAGAAAATATAAGGATTCGATGATCATTTGCTAAGGCTTCCTCGATTAACTCCAGCAATAAATCAAGTTTACCGCTTCCACCATCATACTGCTCTAAAAACGTAGAGGGATGGCAACAGATTTGACGCAGTCTCGTAAGTGCGGCTAAAATCTTCATCTGACTCTTTTCAATGCCTTTTGTGGCGATTTCACTATAGATATCGTTTCGAATTTCAGCAAGATATGAGACATAGACCTTCTTTTGTTCCTCGGTCATCTCCGTAACTATCTTCTCTTCTAATTTATCCGGTAAATCATTCAGAACATCTTTTTTCATACGGCGCAGTACAAAAGGATGAATTCTTCGATTTAAGTTCTCCAGGGCTTCCGTATCTTTCTTTAAAATTTGTTTTTCGTACTGATTAACAAACTTTGAGTGCGTCATAAGATAACCAGGCATAATAAAGTCAAAAATCGACCATAGCTCAGATAGGCTATTTTCTATTGGGGTACCGGTAAGCGCGAAGCGGTGGGAGGCATCTAACAACTTTACCGATTGCGCGTTAATGGAAGCAGCATTTTTAATAAACTGCGCTTCATCAATAAATACAGTATGAAACGTAATTGCCTGGTAATGCTTAATATCTCTTCTAATCAGCGGATAAGAGGTTACTAATACATCATAATCTTTGATCTGTTCGATTCTCTCTTGTCTCTCCCCCGGTGTTCCTGATACAACTCCTGCCCTTAAATGCGGGGCAAAGGATTCAAATTCATCTAACCAGTTATAAACCAAAGAGGTTGGGCAAACGATAAGGAACTTTTTATTTTTTTTCTTATCTTCTTCTACTATGGAAGCAATATAGATTATGGATTGCAAGGTCTTTCCAAGACCCATGTCATCCGCTAAGATGCCGCCAAGATTATTATCTGCCAGAGAACGCAGCCACCGGTAGCCTACCTTCTGATACGGTCTTAAAGTAGCCTCTATGCTTGCAGGAACCACATATTCCCGCTCGGCAGGATGCAGTATAGTATCAATAAGTTTTGTAAAGTCCTCATTCTTTTCCACATATAAATTACTGCCATTTAATGCATCTTCTAAGTAAAAGGCTTTATTTTTTGATAATTTAATCGATTCGCCGGTTAGAGTTTTCGCAGAGACATTTAAATTCTCCAGTATATTAGACATCTTGGCAATATATTCATCTTCCAGATTTATAAAGCTGCCGTCTTTTAAGCGATAATATTTTTTCTTTAGCTGAAAGGAACGGAACAATGCCTTTAGCTCATCCTTAGGGATCTCTTCGGATTCCAGATCCATCTCCAGTAAATCAATATCATTGCTAATTCTAAGGCCAACCTTAAAGGTGCCATTGTTTTTAATTCCTAACTTTTTAAAGGATTCCGAATAATAAAGCTCGGCAACTGCTTGCAAATCCTTTATTCGTCCGGTTAAAAACTCATAGATACTATTATCATTTTTCAAATGATAAAACGTACTATGCGGTTCAAAATCAAGCTGCTCCAAGAGCCGCATCACTTCATACTCCTCTTCCTTACTGCGAACTATAATAAATTCATCACTTCTCGGGCTTTCAAAACAGTTAAATTCATAAGCTCCATAACGGAACTTAAGCTCCGCCTTAATGCCACCATGATATCGGTCAAGATAGACACATGCCTGCATTGGTAACGTAAGATATCTGCTCTTTAAGCTTTCCGGAATCTCAATCTCCATGGTTTCATGCAGTTTTGGCAGAACTTCTTCTAAAAATCTCTGTTTATTATCACCACGAAATACCAATGGTTTCTTCTCACGCCCCAAAGTATTATAAAATGGAACATAGTTTTTTATAAATCGTTTATTCGGAGTAAATAAAAATCCATTGTAAAGAATCAACTCCCCGCCTTCAGACAACGGAATTACCGGTTCTTTTTCTTTATAGTCAAGTAGAATACTGTCTTCATAAACGTCTAATTCATATGCTATATTGGGGTTTCTATTGATATACTTCACATCTTCATAGATTTTTTGATTCAGCTCCAAGCGAAAAGAGCTTGTGCCAAGTAAAGAAAGTAATTTTAACAGCATACTTTTCGTCAGCATCATCTGATGCTTTGCAAAAAGTTTCGCATAAGAAGCTTTATCAATTAATTCTTGAATTTCTAAAATTTCAATCAGAAATTCTATCACCTTTTTAGACGTTCTATCAAATTCACTTTCTCCGGCAATGAATTTAAAATCTTTCCCAAGAATAATATTTTGGTGCGTATGATAGTCCGTCAAAAATTTCTTAATAGACTGTACCTTATACATATGGTTGTTGCCGGCATGCAGCATAAGAAGTGCATTTTGAGAATCCTGACGTAACATGGCTGGTAAAGATATGGTTGGTACTATTTTAAAGATTTCACCCTCTGCATAAGTGTCATCTTGATTTGCAAAATAATCAAGTACTTGAAAAGCCCGTTTCTCCTCCGGCGTTCCCGGCTCTTCCATCGAGGACTTCTCCTGATACTTTAATAAAAACAACAATCCTGCTATCACATGTTTGCAGGCTCCTTTTTCTTTCAAATGAGATGGACAATTGCAAGTATAATCAAATGCCCCATCTTCCTTCTCTGTAATACTAACTTGATATGTGAAACTTCCTTTCACAAGAAATTTATATTGGTTTGTAGATTTTGAGAAAGTCGCATTTGTCACTCGGTTGCTTTTATAATACTGCAGCCCACGGGAATATACGAGGTCGCTCGTTGCAAGATTACGTATCCCTGTTCTAGATAATCGCAGCATATTTCCTTCCTCCTAAGCAATTTGGTATCTTATTATTATACCACATTTTTAATAGAATTGTACCTCTTTTTGTGAAATAATGTTGAAAGTAATGTGTATTCTTTTCTTTTATGCCGGTTTTTATAAATTTTTCGAAGACTTCCAAGTAAATTTTATATTGCGCTCAGTTTTTCTGCTCTATCTAAAGCGGCATCTAAGCTCTCACAGATATTTTCATCTCCCACCGTATCAACAAAACCAGCTTTTCGCATTGCTTTTACGGGCTGTTCTAACACATGGGAAAATACCATGGTTACATTATTCTTCGCTAAGTGCTGATGCACCTTTTTTAATGAATTTATTGCTGTAATATCGATTGCCGGAACGCTGCGCATTCGTACAACAACCACTTTGATATCCTCTGTCACCTGACCGGTTAGTTGAATTAATTTATCTGCCGCTCCAAAAAACATAGGACCCGAAACTTCAAATACCAGTGTATGCTTAGGAACTGCCTTTAGATTCAGTGCGTCCGGATCATTATCTTCGTCTAAGTTGTCCATATCTCTAAGGTAGGTCCAGCCCTTCACTTCTGTTACATCAGACATTCGTTTCATAAATAGGATACAAGACATCACCATTCCTACTTCAATCGCTAATACCAAGTCAAAAGCAAAAGTAAGCACACAAGAGGCAATCAAAACTGCAACATCACTTCTGGGTGCTTTGCGATAGCTTAGGAATGCCTTTACCTGAAACATATTGCAGGCTACTACAATTAAAATAGAGGCTAAAACACAAAGCGGTACATATTGTAGGAGCGGCATACAAACCACAAATAAGAAAAATAATGTTATACCGTGAAAAATTGCTGCTATCGGTGTTCTACCTCCATTTTTGGCATTCGCTATGGAACGTGCTACTCCACCTGTAGCAGGTATGCATCCAAGCAAACCTAAGATAGTATTTGCAATTCCTTGGGCTGCTAACTCCATATTTGCCCGGTGCTTACTATTAATGATACCATCGGTAACAACTGCAGAGAGCAATGCCTGCATAGCTACTAAAATAGCAATTGTAAATGCAGGGGATACCAATTCAAAAAATTCATCCAAAGATAATCTTGATAAACTTGGTACGGTTAGTGTCCTTGGAATCATGCCAAGTGTCTTCACATCCAACTTAGCCACATAGGCAATTGTTGTACCAACGGTCAATGCAATTAAGGAATTCGGTATCAGCTTATTGACTTTAGGCCATACAATCAAGATAACGATGCAGATTACCCCTAAAAAAACAGCACTAAGATTAATGGTAGAAATGTGCTTGATATAGGTTCCCCATTTTGCAAAAAAATTGGCAGGCATCTTATCCACCGTAATTCCAAGAAAGTCTTTGATTTCTAAAGTAAATATAGTAATCGCAATTCCTCCGGTAAAACCTATGGTAATCGGAGCCGGAATAAAACGGATCAGTTTACCAAGTTTAAATATCCCCATAAGAAGCAGCATAACACCAGCCATTATGGTGGCTATCATTAACCCATTCCTGCCATATCCGGTTAAAATACTTTGAGTTATTATGATAAATGCCCCTGTTGGCCCGGTTATTTGTACCCTGCTTCCGCCAAGAAGAGCTACTACAATGCTGGAAATAATGGAAGAATAAATTCCTTTCTCTGCAGAAACACCGCTGCTAATTGCGAATGCAATGGAGAGCGGTAATGCTATAACAGCAACAAGAATCCCTGCCCTCATATCGTTTATCAATTGCTGCTTTGAATAGTTCTTTCCAACTGAAAAAATCTTTGGTCTCATTTTTTCCATGAATCATTACATCCTTCTCTTTCTTTTGTATTTGTCTAACACAAACTGCATACCAAACTTCTTACTCAGAGTGCTATATTATATCAACCTATTAAGTGTAGACCTATTATTGCAAGATTTCAAGTGGATATTGGAATAATACTCATGTTTTTTTGTCTTTTATATCATATAACAACAAATATAAAAAAGACCAGCTATGCTAAAATATGAGGCGACTCCTAAAAGTTAGATTTTTAGGTCTAACGTTTAGGGAGCAGTTCCATAATCGCTTTTATAATAGTCGGTCTTTTCTATAATTTTATATGCCATAGCCCATTTAAAGATTATATGCCTACTTCTGCACAGCCAATTTTTGATTTACCAGAATTTAAAAATCTCCCGTATCATGTAAGGTAAATCTATTTTTTCCGTCGCTTCAGCCGTTGTAATTGGAATCTTTCGGAATAAATTTTGATTGATATAATAGCAGATATCACCTACTTTAACTCCTGCTTTTGTCGGTGCGGTGATATAATCTCTTATGATAATTTTAACAGTGACTTCTTCCCCTTCCCGAAGCAATAACTTTTCGGATAAAAGCTTGTCGGAAGAGAGGAGTTTAACCGATGTTACCTTCCCATTTCGAACTGAGATTTCATGTGGCAGCTGAATAGACTCAGAATCCGGCGTTAATCTTTCATAAAGTGAGTAAACAGAGAAATTTTTCAGCCCGTATTCCATTAATTTCGTGGTATCAGCCCATTTATAACTTTTGTGAGGCGGCCATCCGGAACCTAAAACAGTGCTCACTAATGTTTTCCCATCAATGTCCACAGCACCTACAAAGCAATATCCGGCTTTACCGGTAAAGCCCGTTTTAATTCCAATTGCTCCCCTCATCATGTACAAGAAACGGTTGCGATTATTCACTGAAAATGAGCGTTTGTTATGTACTTCATTAAATTGATAGGTTGTTGTACCTACGATTTTACAAAAATCAGGATTCTTAATTGCATAACTTGCAATGAGAGATAAGTCTCTTGCCGTAGTATAATGGCCGTCGGCATCCAAGCCATTTGGTGTCTTAAATGAAGTGTGATTAGCACCCAGTTCCTTTGCCTTCTCTGTCATCATATTGCAAAATCCTTCTACACTTCCCCCCACATGTTCAGCAATTGCCACCGCAGTATCATTATGACTTTCCAGCATTAAAGAGTACAATAGATCGCGAAGCATATATTGTTCTCCTGTATTTATATTTAACTGAACATCCGGTTGTCTTGCTGCATTGCTGGATACCGTGACTACATCATCTAAATTCGCATTTTCAAGAACAACAAGCAATGTCATAATTTTTGTGGTGCTTGCCATAGACATTTCCTTGTAGGCATCCTTACTATACAAAACACGCCCGTTCGAAGCATCCATAAGACATGCAGAAAGGGCGTTTAGTTGTAAGTTCGTACTGTTATCCTCCGCTGCAGGCGGAATATCCTCTGCTTCCGGTAACCTAAGTTCCTCCTCAGGTACGGCATCCGTCATCCGGCACCAAGATAACTCCCTGGATTCTATCAGGTTCTCCTTTATTAAATTAAAGCTGCTGAATACTAAGGCAGTACAAATAAAAAATATTTGTACCGATTTATTCTTTTTAAATTTCTCGTAGTAACTCTTCATAATCAACCCTTATGTACGCTCTTACTTTAAGTTTATTTTCGAACAAGAAGATTATGCATTTTTCAAAGAGTTTTTCTGGCTAACATAAATCAGGGAGTGGATTAACACAAAGTTTGGTGCCGAATTATAAAAAAGATGCCTATGAAACCACTACAATTTCATAAACATCCAAAACAATTAAATCTCTAACTGCAGCTGAACTTCTTCCTCCGCCTCCAGCTTAAAATCAGCAACCTTCTCCGGAGTTATCATCGGTAAATCTTCTAACGAAGCAATACCAAAGTTTCTTAAAAAGTCCTCTGTTGTACCAAATAAAATTGGTCTTCCCGGGGCATCCATTCTGCCAACTTCACATACCAAACTGTATTCCACTAACTTATTCACCGCATGATCACTTTTAACCCCACGTATACTTTCAATCTGCTGTTTTGTAATCGGCTGCTTGTAAGCAATAATGGACAGGGTTTCAAGCAGTACATCAGTAAGAATATGTTTCTTTGGTACGTGCGCTATCTTTACTATTGCCTCATACATCTGTGCTTTTGTACACATCTGAAACGAGTTATCAAGTTCAATGATTTTAATACCTCTTTCTTCCTCTTCATAACGGTCCATCATATTATGAAGGATTTTACGAATGGTCTCCACATCATGTTCTAAAGCCCCCGCAAGGCGGTCTATTTCAACTGCCTCTCCCATTGTAAATAAGATTGCCTCTATCATGGCTTCCAACTTCTTAATTTCCATATGTATCCGGCCTTTCTGTTTATTCTATTGAAAAATCATCTACTGGTGCAATATCGTTAGCCAGATAATGAATCATTATGTCTTCAAATAAGTCATTTTGACATATCTCAATTCGCTGCATCTTCATTAATTCCAGTATTCCAAGGAAAGTTACGATAACTTCCATCTTTCCGCGCTGGCGTTCCAGAAGTTTTTTAAAGCTAAAAGTTCTGTGTTCTAAACCATATTGCTGGATCTCTAGAATTTTTTGAGAAAGATTAATTTCTTCCTTTTCAATCTTACCAAACTTACTTCGAATCGGATCAACTTTATCAACTTGTTTCTTCATAACCGATTGAAAAATCGTGTGTAATTTTGCTAAGGTAAGATCTGATAATAATTCTGAAATATTAATTTCTTCCTTATAATCCGATATCTCAAGCGGTATCGTGCTTGGTTTAAACATTAAGAGCTGCGCATCCATCTGCTTGTCCTTTAGTTCATAGGAAACATACTTATACATCTTATATTCTAGTAAGCGTTCTACTAATTCTTGTCTAGGGTCAATTGCTTCCTCTTCTTTTACTTCTACCGGAAGAAGCATCTGTGATTTAATTCTTAATAACGTTGCAGCCATAACCAGAAATTCGCTCATTAGCTCTAAGTTTTTTTCTTCCATAGCTTTGATATATTCCATATATTGCTCTGTAATTGTTACAATCGGGATATCATAGATATTCACCTTGTTTTTATCAATTAAATGTAAAAGAAGATCCAAGGGACCTTCAAACGCTTCCAGTTTCACCGGAATACTCATAAACTCACCTCATAAAAATCTCAAATACAGCGCTGCACATTGATGTCATGATACCGATTAGCAGCAAAAACATCCAAACCATTTTAATAATATAATCACTGCGAAGCAATGTTACAAATTTAATTGGTTGATTTGCAGCAACTAATAACGCCATATCCGATGAAATCAAAGGAAACAGATTCGTTATCAGCATGCCAATACTTATTATAGCATAGCTCGAGAGGAAGTACATTAAAAATTCATATAATATACTAGAACTTCCATATATGGTAAGACTGGAATCCATCTGGAATCCAAATCTTAAAACCGCAATGGCTATGAAAAATTGCGTGATTAAAGAGAGTAATCCCGCCATTCCAAGCCATTGGTTCCACTTCTTTTCCTTCATGCGATAATAATAAGGTTTTGAAAATCCGATTCCATAGATAGCACAAAAAATCAAACCAATCGGGTCCACAAAGTGAACCGGATTGATTCGATTCTCAAATTTTTTATCTTCTTCCTTTCCATAACGATGCTTTAATCGCCGATATAAAAGCGCCTTTGGTAATTCATGCAGTATCATAACAAGAATACCGGCACATAACGAGGCTGCAAGTAACATTAATTTTCCTTTTAACATTTTCTAATTTCCACACAAAGAAGTTCTGGACGGTTGAACACTCGAACCGGTATCGTGTGTGTGCCAAGACCTCTGGATAAAAACATCACCGTGCGTCCTTTCTTAAAGATTCCTGAATCGTATTTTGGAAACAGCTCATAACGGGGAGAAATCACTCCTCCCAGATACGGTAGTTTCATAATGCCGCCATGCACATGTCCGGATAGAATAAAATCAGCACCGTATTCGGCATATGCTTCAAAATAATCTGGTATATGTGCAAGTAAAATCTCATAGGCATCCTCTTTGGTTTTGCCTATCAGTGCCTCTATCTCATTTGCTTTTATTTCAGTTTTATGTCTTCCCTTTGCAAAAAATCTCAGTGGAAGGGATAACCCTCGAATGATAAGCGTATCCGAACCCTTTTTTAAAGTGATGGATTCATTATTTAAATAACATACCCCTAATTCTTTTAACTTTTCCAGAAATGTCTGATAAAACTCTTTGCTGCAGCCAATCCCATGCTGCCATTTCAGCTCATGATTTCCCGGAGCATAATAAACTGAATATCTCTTAGTAAGCTCACTTAAGAAATGATATGCAATTGGGCTCTTATTCGGTTTTGCTGTAACTACCAAATCGCCCGCAATTAAAACAGCATCCGGCTTGCATTCGTGAATTGCTTTTAACAGCTTCGCATTATCTTTTCCATATTGATTATAGTGCAAATCCGTAATACAAACAAATCTCATGTTATGAAAATTGTCTGGTACTTTTTTTTGCTCTAACAAATAATTGGTTACCACCATATTTTTGTTTTCTATCCATAAGTATACTATCATAAGAGCAGCAATAACAACCGCTGCAAAGATATATTGCATAAATTAACTCCTTTTCCGACTCTTGCACTTATGCAAAATAGATTTGCCATTGTTCCGGCAAAGCTATTTTGCATAAGATCTTATTCTATTATTCCTTAGATCATGGATTTAGAAAACTAAATTTTAATCAGGATTGACACAGACCTTCGGTCTGGCAGTTTTATTATATCATGAATTTAAAGTGCAAAATTCCTGATCGTGTTCTACACAGACCTTCGGTCTGGCAGTTTTATTATATCATGAACCAAAGCCTTCGACTAGGGCAATCCCCCTAAAAATATTTCTTTACTAATCTCTTAAAGTAATCCCCATATCCCGCCTTATCTACAGCAGTAGCTGCTGTAATTGACAATTTACCAATTTCTTTTCCTTCGTAATAATATGTAATTTCACCAATTACATCGGTAAGCTCAACCGGTGCTTCTAAGGATTCTTGCATCTTTACCTCTTTTGTAATATTTGCCGGATTCGTTCCTTTCATACAAAGATAAGAGAATTTGTTATCAAACTTACCTCCAACCGTTTCTTGAATACCTTTTTTAACCGCCACTTCCGGTATCTCAAGGCCTTCTCCGTTATCTGTAAAGATACTGCAATTTGCAAAACCATAATTTAATAATTTTGCAGCTTCTGCAAAACGAGTTTTCGTATCCGGTGCTGCCATAATAACTGCAATTAAATCCATCCCTTCTCTTCTTGCAGTTGCTGAGAGACAATATTTCGCCAGGCCGGTGGAACCTGTCTTGAGCCCTGTAATTCCTTGATAGGATTTAATAAGTTTATTGGTATTATTTAAACCGAACTCAATCTGCCCTCGCTTTGTTGTATGGACAAACGTATCCATCCATACCGTGGTATAATTACTTATCTCCGGATGTTTCATAATAAGCTCTCTGCTCATTAACGCAACGTCAAGAGCACTCGTATAGTGGTTATCGGTATCAAGCCCATAACAATTTACAAAGTTCGTATGATTCATCCCAAGCTCTTTTGCTTTTTCATTCATTTTCGCAACAAATGCTTCCTCAGATCCAGCAATAAACTCAGCCATTGCAACAGAAGCATCATTAGCACTTGCGATTGTAATACATTTTATCATCGTATTAACATCCTGAGTTTCAAACGGTTCGAGAAATACTTGGGAGCCTCCCATGGAAGCAGCATGCTCACTTACAGAAACTTGATCTGTCATCTTAATCTGACCGCTATCTAGTGCATCAAAGATTAGCAATAAAGTCATTATCTTTGTGATACTCGCGGGACGTAATTCCTTCGTTTCATTTTTTGAATAAATAATATGCCCTGTAGAACCCTCCATTAATATTACGGCTTCACTGGTTAAACTAAGGTCTCCTGCTATTTCAGCAGCCTTATCTAAATCATGCTTAATCTGCTCTGCTAATGGTCCTGTAAACTCGATGGTTTCCGTAACAACATTCGCATCATTTACCGTATCTTTTACCTTTCCCTCCTCCGTATCGTTTGTTTCTTCCTTATTTGCCGTTACTGAATTTTCCTTATCTGTATCCGATGCAAATGCTCCCATACCACTTTGAAAAAAGAATGTAAAAATAATAAAAAGGGCAATTGCTTTCTTATACCAATGATACTTAATTCCTCTCATAGTAGTTTATTCCATTCCAATTAATTACTACTATTTTAGTACAAATCTTAGATTTTTATGACAAGTATGAGCAAGTTAAGCGTAACAATTACAAATTCGGAAAACTACTGCTGTTAATCTGTAGGATCAGATACCGTAACTTTACACTCTATGCTTCTTCCCTTTGCCTTTGCTGTGATAACAGCGGTGCCGGGAGACTTGGCAGTAACTTTTCCGCGAAACGATACGTCTGCCACTGAGGGGTTATTGCTCTCATACGATTCCCAAAATAATACCCCTTTTATATTCAACCTCTTCGATTCCCCTGCTATTAAATCTAATGAGGTATGATTCAATTTTATAACCCTAACCCGGCACCGCAAGACTTTTCCATCCACTTTAACTTCAATAAAAGCTAAGCCGGGCTGATACGCAGTTACTTTCCCTAGTTTATTTACAAAGGCAACTTTAAAATCTGTGGAAGAAAAGGTCAGACGTTTATTCACAGTCTTTACCCCTAAGCGAAAACTTTCTCCGCTTACCATTACCACATCTCTTTCTGTTAAGTAAACTCCAATTCTTGGTTCATAAAGCACATACCGGTAATATATTGAGGTTCTAGGCAGGATAAATTTATAGAAAATAGAGAATATTACGAAAACAATTAATAATTGCATAATAATCGGCCAAGGATTTCCTGATGATTTCAAACAAACACCCCTTATAAAAAGCGGAACAATCATAATCTTATGTTCCGCCTTTTTGTTTATTCTATCATATTCGGCATCCGCTAAGAGATGAACTGATATCTTTCATTTTCCTTTACTCTATGCTCTTTAACGATTCAATCATATCAATTTTTTTAAGCTTAAAGTACATAAAAAGACTGATGATTAAGGTAAAAATCATTGTGATTCCGGCACTGAAAATCAAACTGATGGGTTTCACTAAACGACCGAACATCACCATATCCACCTCGCAGGTAATAATGATGTACCTGTGAAGAACAATACCTAAAAATACACCAATTACCATTCCAATAAGCGTTAGCAGATTATTTTCTTTCATTACATAGGAATTCACTTCACCGTCATAGAAACCAAGAACTTTTAAGGATGCAAGTTCTCGTTTCCGTTCGTTGATGTTTATATTGCTTAAGTTATACAAGACAATAAATGCTAACATACCGGCACAGATAATTAATACATAGACAATAATATTTAAACTGGAAAGCATATCATGAATTCGATTGTTAAAGGAATTTGTCGATGAGATTGCCATGATCTCTTTGTTATTTGCTAAAAGATCTCGGAATAGCCCTTCTTCAAATTCCGGCGCACTGCTTTGATTTAATAATAAAATCTGATTATAGGATGGTTCTTCCTGATATAAGGACTGATAAAAGTCTGAAGTCATAAACACATAGTGACCCATATAATTTTCGGATATCGCTGTAACAATCACATCACACTTATTAAAATTATCCATCTCGACCGTTATCGTATCACCAACCGATAACTTAAGCAGTTTTGCAAGCTTTTCTGTAACTATTACCCCATCCTCTTTCAGTTGATATGTGGTTTTTGCCGCACGATTTCGGAAGGTATAAAAATCATTATAGTTACTCCCACTTTCAACAACCAGGAGGGAAGCGGAACGATTTAAACTGCCACCAGAAAACTTCATCGATTTATCCAAAACCATGGTAGCATTAAGAATTCTATCCTCCTCTAACAGCTTTGGAATTAACGAATTTCTTTCCTCTTTCGTAGTCTTCTCTGTTAACGAAATCGAAGCATCTTGGTGGAAGAGCTCCGTGTACTGTAATTCCGACATAACCCTGATGGAATCTCTTATACCAAATCCTACAATTAATAATGCCATACATCCTGCAATACCGATAGCAGTCATATAGAAACGTTTTTTATAGCGGAATAGATTACGCAGTGTTGACTTTTTGGTAAAATTCAAGCGATTCCATAGGAAACTGATTCGCTCCAGTAAAATCCTTCTTCCAGCTTTGGGAGCAATCGGCCGCATTAACTGAGCCGGTTCCGTTTTTAAATCCTTCATACATGCCATGAAGGTTGCAAGCATTGTGCAAAATACTGCCAGAGACCCTGCCATTATTGCATAATAAAGGCGGTAAGGTGTCACGATTACCGGTAAGGAGGCATAGATAATCCGATATGCATTGATAACGACATAAGGGAATATTTGCTGTCCGATGAGGACACCGATAATACTACCACTTACGGTAGCAAATAGCGCATATTTAATAAACTTACCTGCTATCGCCATTTTTCCGTAGCCAAGTGCCTTTAGAATACCGATTTGGGTACGCTGTTCATCCACCATTCTGGTCATTGTGGTAAGACAAACAAGTGCTGCAACAAAGAAAAATATCGACGGGAAAACTCTTGCAATCGCATCCATCCGGTCTGCATCCATCTCAAAAGAAACAAAAGACTCTATCGTCTCACGATTTAGGATATACCAGATAGGCAGTTCGATTTTTTCAAGTTCTTTCCTTCCCTCCTGCAATGTTTTTTCCTTCGCTGCTATCTCTTCTTTCGCTTTTGCAAACTGTTCTTTCGCAGAGGTACTTTGCTTCTCTAATGCAGATTTCTGCTTCTGTAATTCTTCCTCGGAAGCCTTTAATTTTGCTTCCTCCGGAGCAAAAAGTTTCTCAATTTCTTCTTCCCCATAAGTACTGCTTAGTAAGGCTTTCTTATCAGACAGCTCTTTTTTCAGCTCTGCAAGCGTTGCTTGCGCTGCCTTTAAGGAGGAATCTCCTTTTCCTATCTCGGCAAAGGTATCTTCTTCTTTTCGTTTCAGGTCTTCTTTCGCTTTTGCTAGTTCCAGTTCCCCTCTTTCTAATTCTTCGGCAGGATCTCTCGTCACCTCTTCATAACGGATAGCTCCACGTTCCCCGGTGATTGCTTTAATAGCTTCCTGAACTACCTTCACACGCTCTGTGTATTCCTTACTATAAGAGTTTAGCTCTTTCACATCTTCTGCGGTTACATAAATCTCCGTATATACCTCTTGCTTAAAGTTTTCCTTCGGCAGTATAAGAAAGCTGCTAATCTCTCCATTGCCAATTGTTCCATTGCCTCTGCCAAACGACATGTAACGGGAATCCGTGCAACTTCCTACTATAGTTAGCTCAGTTTCTTCCAGGTCCTCACTTAAATCCCCTTCTGGTAAAGATAATGAGATTGTGTCTCCAACTTTATAACCCGTATTATCTAATAATAAGGTGTCTACTAAACATTCGTTATTTCTTTCCGGCAAACGCCCTTCGATTAATTTTGCCTGGTTTACGTTATTGTTTAGGGAAAATGTTTTCACCACGATGTCGGAGTCCTCGAAACGAACCAATACATCGCTTGAATACGCTCCTTCTACCATAGATACTCCATCTAATTTACCAATTGCTTCTACATCCTCCTGCGTTAATCCAAGGGTGGATATCACACGCAGATCCATTAAATTCGTCGAATCATAATATTCGTCTGCCGATTGTAACATATCCTCCTTACAAGCCCGTAAGCCGGCAAATATAGCTACTCCTAGTGCAACGATCAGCAGAATCGACAGAAATCTAGTCCAGGTTTTCTTTAATTCGATCCGAAAATCTTTATGCAGTGCCTTCTTTTTCATAGTACCCCCATTCCTGTGCACTTATATTTTACAACAAAAGTTAGACATTATTTAATCTTCCAGCTTTTGGTCATATCACATTTCTTTTATACTAAAACTGTCCATATCAAACAACTAAAGTAACGTATTACTCACATTAACTTTACATGAGTTCACTAGTAATCCATTACATTTTGTATTATTCTCTTTATTACCACTCTATTGTTTCAACATCTACGGGATTTTCTATCTTCTTCATTTCCTTCACCTTACCATTACGTATGCTTATAAGGCGGTCTGCCATTGGTGCAATCGCTGTATTATGCGTGATAACAATCACTGTCATACCACGCTTTCTGCACATATCCTGTAATAATTTTAGTATGGCTTTTCCTGTACTATAATCCAGTGCTCCTGTTGGTTCATCGCATAGTAACAATTTTGGGTTTTTAGCAAGGGCTCTGGCAATCGATACTCTCTGCTGTTCTCCTCCCGAGAGCTGTGCAGGAAAGTTGTTAAGTCGATTAGAAAGCCCAACATCTGCTAATACTTCCTCTGCTTTTAACGGGTCCTTACAAATCTGAAGTGCTAGTTCGACATTTTCCTTGGCGGTTAAATTTGGTACTAAATTGTAGAACTGAAAAACAAAACCGATATCGTCACGGCGATAGGTAGTTAGCTTTTTCTTATTAAACTTACTTATGTTTTGACCATCCACAATAATATCACCGCTTGTAAGTCTATCCATTCCTCCTAAGATATTAAGTACTGTGGTTTTACCGGCACCACTTGGTCCGACGATAACAACAAACTCTCCTTTTTCAATTTCAAACGAGATTCCATCGGATGCCTTTATCGTGACATCTCCCATCTGATATGTTTTCTTCACATCCTTTAATTCAACGTAAGCTGACATTCTTAATTCTCCTATCCTTTTCTTATCCTCTACCTACTAACTATTGCTATGTTTCATTACCAAACAACCCTTACTTTTGCTGTTTTGGCTCGTTACATTATCGTTACAAACCAGCATAAAAACTCTTAACCTAAGCATAAAGCCTTCTCTCTTTGCATATTACATAGGTCAAAATAAAATATCATACCTCACAATTACCTATCATATCACAAAGAAAATGCGGCGTACCTTACAGTAAGATAATCGCCGCAGTTTTTTAGAACTTTATTGCTCCGTCCTTTGTTACTATTCCATGAATATGATTTGGTACCTTCACGTTTTCACTAGAAATCGTATAAGCTTTTAAGAAGCGTTCCTTTGCTGCGCTTAATTTCCCTGGGTCATTCGCATATAAAGTAGCGATTGGTGTATCTTTCGTTACCTTATCACCGATTTTTGCATGTATCTTCATTCCTACCGTTAAATCGATTTTGCTCTCTTTTGTCTCACGTCCGCCGCCTAAAATCAAGGAAGCCATACCAATTTCATCTGTATGGATATCCGACACATAACCGTCTTTCGCCGCATAAACAGGTTCCATAAAAGATGCTCTCGGGAATAACTTCGTATCATAGACCGGACTGGCATCTCCACCTTGCGCGGTTACAAATTCCGCAAATTTCTTTAGGGCACTGCCGTCCTTAATTGTACTTAACAGTAATTCCCTTGCCTCTCCTATGGTCGATGCTCTTTTTGCTCCTAATAGCATATAAGAAGCCAGTGTCAAACTAGCCTCCAATAAATCTTCCGGCCCATGTCCCGATAGCGTGTCAATAGCCTCTATCACTTCAAGATTATTCCCAACAGCAATGCCTAAGGGCTGATTCATATCAGAAATAACAGCATAGGTAGTACGTCCAACACGATTCCCGATATTTACCATAGTTTGTGCTAAAGCAAAAGAACCCTCCATTGTTTTCATAAAAGCACCGCTGCCCGTTTTGACATCTAGCACAATAACATCGGCACCTGCTGCTATCTTTTTACTCATGATGGAGCTTGATATTAAGGAGATATTATCTACCGTAGCTGTTACATCCCGCAGTGCATATATTTTTTTATCTGCCGGTGCTAAATTTGCAGTCTGTCCGATGATTGCCAATTTCATACGGTTCACATTTTCAAAAAACTTCTCTTCCGACAGGGAAGTAGAAAAGCCTTGAAAACTCTCTAATTTATCAATAGTTCCCCCGGTATGTCCGAGTCCTCTGCCTGACATCTTTGCTACCGGTACCGATAATGCGGCTACCATAGGTCCAATGACAAGTGAAGTCTTATCTCCGACCCCTCCGGTACTGTGCTTATCCACTTTAATTCCTTCTATCGCAGACAAGTCAAGCATGTCACCGCTATGAGCCATTGCCATCGTCAATGCTGCCGTTTCCTCATCGTTCATTTCTTTTAAGCAGACTGCCATTAAAAAAGCTGACATTTGGTAGTCCGGGATTGTTCCATTGGTGTAACCCGTAACAATATATTCGATCTCTTGTTTCGTTAAGACCTCTCCGTTCTTTTTTTTATTAATTAAATCATACACTCTCATAATTCATACCTATCTTTCCAAGTAAGTTTTCCTTTGCAGGCTTTACTATTCTTGTATTATATTCTCATTCAATATTCTCTGCTTAACTATTTTATGATATGTGGTATAATTACTTTACGTTATTATTTTGAAGTTTTTTCTATTATCAGTATAACCAATTATATTTACTTACTCAATAGCAATTTAGAGATTTTATAATAAACTAAGAATTCTCATAATTCTTTTATAATTGTGCTTGGGCAGAATATCATTGACGAACAGAGGAAAAAGCATTAGAATAGTAACACGTTAATACATTAATTTGTATTTGCGTGACTGTAAAGAAAGGCAAGGTACAAAGCATGAGTTTTAATTATGTAAGAAAAGTTATGACCCCGGAAGAGTTAAAAAGTGCATTTCCTATGTCGGAATACGCAACAAGAATAAAGAAGGATCGCGATTCACAAATCAAAGATGTCTTTACCGGAGCTTCTGATAAGTTCCTTGTCATTATTGGACCGTGTTCCGCAGACAATGAGGATGCAGTACTTGACTATCTATACCGCTTAACAAAATTAGCAGACAAGGTGTCTGATAAAGTCATTATCATCCCAAGAATCTATACCAATAAACCTCGTACTACCGGAGAAGGTTATAAAGGTATCAGCCATCAGCCAAATCCAGAGGAAGAACCAAATCTTCAGGAGGGCTTGATTGCAATGCGTAAAATGCATCTGCGTGCAATCAATGAAACCGGATTAACCGCTGCGGATGAGATGTTATATTCAGAAAACTGGCCATATGTTGACGATATGTTATCCTATGTTGCTGTTGGTGCACGTTCTGTTGAGGATCAGCAACACCGCTTGACAATCAGTGGTATGGATGTTCCCGCAGGTATGAAAAATCCCACCTCCGGAGATTTATCCGTAATGTTAAATTCCTGTATAGCGGCGCAAGCTTCCCATACTTTCCTCTATCGTACATGGGAAGTTCAGACGGATGGTAATCCATTGGCGCATACCATTCTGCGCGGTGCGGTAAACAAACATGGCCAATGCATTCCTAATTACCATTACGAAGACTTAAATCGTTTGCTCCTGATGTATAACGAATTACCAAATCTTTTAAATCAAGCCGCTATAGTGGATGCAAACCATGCAAACTCAAGCAAGCAGTATTATGAGCAGCCTAGAATTGTAAAAGAAGTACTGCACTCCCGTAAAGTAAATGATCAAATTGCCAAGTTAGTAAAGGGTGTTATGGTGGAAAGCTACTTAGAAGAGGGCAACCAAAAAGTTGGGGAACACGTCTATGGAAAGTCCATCACGGATGCTTGCATTGGCTGGGATACTACAGAAAAACTAATCTACACTATTGCAGATAACATTTAAAATAATAAGAATATAAAGATACGGTCCTGAACTTATAAAATTAATGCTCTATCTCCGGAAATGGAATTCTTCCAAACGATTGTTCCAAACATGATAGAGCCATGAATCAAACAGCGAAAACATTCGTTTCCTAATGTACTTTAGAGATGTTTCCGCTGTTTTTTTCATGGATTCCTGTCATTTCATTTATTCCGGATTATGGATTTGGCAGCGAATCATGCGCGTGGATGTGTTTTTTGATAAGTTCCGAAAGTTTCTCCAATACGCTGTTTTGCATAGTACTGCGTGGCGGTAATATTGCTATGTCCCATCAATTCCTTCATACTGTTTAAATCAGCACCATTTTCTATCATATGAATTGCAAAAGAATTACGTATGACCTGTGGTGTCAAATCTTCTTCTAATCCTATTTGCTTTCCGTAGGATTTCATAATTTTCCACACACCCTGCCTTGTCATAGGTTCCCCTTGCCTGCCAACAAATAAGTAAGTGCTGTTAGCCTTAACATATTTATCTGCCTCCAGATACGACTCAAGGGAAGCTCTTGCAGCTTGTCCAAATGGAATTACCCGATTCTTTCCCCTCTCCCGAACAGTAACACATCCAAATTTCAAATTAATATCTGCTTTTTTTAACCCACCGATTTCGGATACCTGCATCCCTGTCGCATACATTAATTCTAACATTGCTTTATCACGAAGCCCCCGCGCTGTTTTACAGTCCGGGGCAGAGAGCAAGGAAAGTACTTGTTCCTTGGTCAAGGACCTTGGCGGAGTGACTTCGACTTTCGGTGGTTTTACCCTCTCGGCAGGGTCACCGATAAGCTTTCCGTGTTTCATCAGATAAAGTAAGAAACTACGGATTGAAACAAGGCTTCGATTCACTGTAGACTTTGCCTTACCCTCTTTTTCCTGGAGCAGCAAATATGAGTTTATCATGGTTTCTGTTATTTTCTTTGGCTGGTTTACACCATTTTTCTTCAAGAATAAATCCCATTTTTTCAAATCCAAACGATAAGCACTTAGTGTGTTGTCTGTGGCATTCTTTACGTTTTTTTGATACATTAAAAAATCTTCAATTTCTTTTTCCACCATTTCCTCCAAAGGATACCTCTACGTTCAATCTACGTGACACCTTACGCTAAGTTCCTTGATTTCCATTAGTCTGAGTCCAGAATCTATTGCTGCTACGAATTAGAATCTGGCATAACACGCTTTGCTGCCGCTTAAAACAATTGTAGAGTCTTTTTCACAAGATAGCTTCCAACAAAAGCCTCCATACAAGTTCCGATTAAAATACATCCGATTAATATTATAATTAACTTTATGTATTTTTTCAATAATAGTGTATTCTGTAATCCGGTTGTAGTACCATGATTGGCTTCCAGGTAAAGAGCATAACAATTTTTAATGCTGATTAAAACTACCGGTACGAAAATCAACTCCTGAGGAAATAGGTAAGCAAAGTAAAGTAATCCGCCCTTCACTCCATAGTGCATCCATAGGGTCATCAAAAGATATCCCACTTGAAATCCTCTGCTTAACAGATACCATCCCATGTACGGAAGCCCTAAAAAAGTCAGGCTAAGAGTCCAGAACAGGAAAAATGGTTTTAGTTTCGCAGTGAAAATATAGCGAAAGAAATCTCCATAATCGATTTCCATGGACTTAATCGTACTAAAATACCTGCTATTTAAGCTATCAACACTATTTAGTAATAGTCCTGAGCTTACCTTAGAAAAAATGCATCCAAGGATAACACTTGCAAAAAAGAGAACCATGGCTATTGTCAACGGTTCTCTTTTCCTTAATCTTAAACTCCATCGTTTCATGCCGACCTCCAAGACATAGATTTCTAGTTCTCACTATGAACTATATGCTTGGACTATTAGAAACAGACTATAAATTTTTCTTTGCCTTATATGCCAGGATTGCTGAAATCGTTTTAGCATCCTGTATGGTACCATTTAAAATCATAGCAACCAATTCCTCTAAAGTATATGCCTCTACCTCAACAAACTCATCTTCATCCAGATGCTGCCTAGAAGGCGTTAAATCCTCCGTATAATAAATACTAATCAACTCATTACAGAATGCTACGGTTGTATACAAATCAATAAGATGCTCGCAATT
The DNA here is from genome assembly GCA_023457255.1 of Bacillota bacterium. Lineage (GTDB taxonomy): Bacteria > Bacillota > Clostridia > Lachnospirales > Lachnospiraceae > Lachnoclostridium. The sequence continues at coordinate 53,731 of JAEWMB010000047.1, forward strand.
TTCGGTACAATATCCTGTCTCTTCCTCAAGCTCTCTCATCGCAGCCAGCTTTCTATCCTCCTCACGATTTAATCCACCTGCAGGTATTTCCAAGGTATAGCGTTCCGGAGCATTTCGGTATTGTCGAACCATAATAATTTTACCGTCTGAGTCCACCGGAACAATAGCAGAAGCTCCTTTATGGTCAATATAATCCCATTCTGCTTCTCTTCCGTCCGGTAACTTAATCGTATCGGTATAAACATCAACAATTCTTCCCTCATGCTCTAATTTACGATTAATTCTCTGATAATCCATAAAGGCCTCCATCTTAAGCTTTCTTTATACCAAGGCATGAATAAAGGATTCCAAACGGTCCAACCCCTTTTCTATGGTTTCTAAAGAGATTGCATAGGACAAACGGATATGATCATCAAATCCAAAATCTGCACAAGGTATTACCGCTACATTATAATCCTCTATTAAGATTGATGCAAGTTTTGCCACAGCTTCTATTTTTTCACCTTGATAAGATAAGGCTAAAACATCATTCACATCAATAAACAGGTAAAATGCTCCCTGTGGCAAATCTGCATGAAGGTACGGCATTTTCTGAATTCTCTCATACATATAGATACGCCGGCGGTCAAACTCCTGTCTCATACGTTCTACAGTATCCTGTGGGCCTTTTATAGCCTCTAACGCTGCTTTTTGTGCAATAGAATTTGGATTCGATGTCTGATGGGATTGAATGTTACTCATAAGCTTGGCAATTTCTTTGTTAGAAGCTGTATAACCAATTCTCCAACCGGTCATCGAATAACTTTTAGCTACACCACTGCAGGTAATCGTCCTTTGATAAATCTTCTCTCCCAAACTCGCAATACTGACAACTTCATCATCGCCATACACTAGATTTTCATACATCTCATCTGAAATTACATAGATATCTTTTTCAACAACTACTCTAGCAATCTCTTCTAATTCCTCCCTTGTATAAATCATACCGGTAGGGTTGTTTGGTGAGTTAAGAATCAGTGCTTTGGTCTTATCCGTACAGGCAGCTTCAATTTGCTTTGCGGTAACTTTATAGCCTTGATTTCTTCCTCCCCTTATGTATACCGGAATACCGTCACTAAGCCGAACGATTTCAGGATAACTGAGCCAATATGGTGCGGGAATAATAACTTCATCTCCCGGATTAAGAATTGCTTCAAAAATATTCGTAAGAGAGTGTTTTCCTCCATTACTGACTACAATCTGTGATGGTTCATATAAGATATGATTAAACCGTTGTAATTTATCACAAATCACCTTTTTAAGCTCAGGAATTCCGGATGCATCCGTATATTTTGTAAAGCCGTCGTGTATGGCTTTCACCGCTGCTTCATTTATATTATCCGGTGTGTTAAAATCAGGCTCCCCTGCCCCGAATCCCACCACATCAATTCCCTTTGCCTTTAATTCCTTTACCTTTGCGGTTATTGAAAGCGTTGAGGATGGTTTCACTGCCTGCGCTTTTCTTGATAATGTTAGTGACATATATTTCTCTCCTGCAGATCGTAATTTTCGCTATACTAAGATACATTGCTTTATTGTATACACGAATTATTTTATACATTATAATGTAGAAATTTCCTGTTTGCAAGTGTTTTATCACTTCCGTATGCTTTTCATAATAAGATACTATGATTGAGGAAACACAAACAAAGATGAAACCAAAACATAAGGAAAAAATAAGGTGCTTAAGTGCTTAAATATACTGCATTTAAGTATTTAAGCAACCTCATAATTAATCTGTAACCCTTGAGTTGATATGCTTGTTTGCTAAAAAACTTGCTTTTAGATTTGTAAACATAATTTCGAATATCTAATTCCGAAATAAAATGATCTACGGAAACAATTTTTTGTCTTAATAATAGATTATGTAAGCATTTTTGCTGTGATAGTAATAAATATATTTCTTTCATATGCCGCATGCGTTCGGTTTTATATATTCGTAATATTTTTCTCCATCGCTCATCAAATTACTTTTTTATATAGCCATATATCCTATTTATCAATGCAAGTATCTCATTCATTTCCACATCTAGCATACCTTGACTTAATATTTTAAAATCATTATAAATTCCTAATATTGTATTGTATAATGCTTCAATTAAAAAATCATAATCAATAATAATATTATCATCTTCTAAATATTTTTTGTCCATAGATATTTCAGAAACTAAATCTTTACTGTATACGATCATATCTGGCTCATTTTCAAAAGTCTTTATTTCAATATAGCCATTACTATATGTGTCATTTTTATGAGAAATCCACCATTTATTAATAAGAACATTTAATTTGAAAATATCATCACGCATAGTAACCTCATAATCTTAATACACATTATACCAATTTGTAACAAGTTATAAGAACTTCCAAAAACATGAGGTTGCAAAAGTATTATAAATGCAGTATTTATAACACTTTTCACAACCTCATGTTTATTTCATTCATTTTTTATTTAGCGTAATCTGTAACCCTTGACTCACGAATTACATTTACTTTGATCATGCCCGGATATTCTAATTCGGACTCAATCTTCTTGGATAAGTCACGAGCGAGCAATACCATATCGTCATCGGTAACCTGATCAGGCACCACCATAACGCGTACTTCTCGTCCTGCTTGAATTGCAAATGACTTATCGACCCCTTTAAAGCCGTTGGTAATATCTTCTAACTGTTTCAAACGGTTAGTATATGTTTCCAATGTCTCCCTACGAGCACCAGGTCTGGCAGCCGAAATTGTATCAGCAGCTTGAACGATACAGGCAATTAAGGATTGGAATTCCACATCGCCGTGATGTGCTTCCACGGCATTAATTACAATTGGAGATTCTTTGTACTTTCTACATAAATCAACACCAATCTGAACATGTGTTCCTTCCATTTCATGATCCACTGATTTTCCAATATCGTGCAATAAACCTGCACGCTTTGCTATACGTACATCAACACCGATTTCTCCGGCTAATAAACCGGACAAAATAGCCACTTCGATGGAATGCTTCAATGCATTCTGACCATAGCTTGTTCTAAATTTCATCTTACCTAATAGTCTAACAAGTTCCGGATGAATGCCATGAACACCAACCTCTAAAGTTGCTGCTTCACCTTCTTCACGAATCATCGTTTCCACTTCTTTTTGAGCTTTTTCTACCATCTCTTCGATTCTTGCTGGATGAATACGTCCATCTACAATCAATTTCTCAAGGGCTATTCTAGCAACCTCTCTGCGAATTGGATCAAAGCCAGAAAGAATGACTGCTTCCGGAGTATCGTCAATGATTAAATCGACACCAGTTAAGGTTTCTAAAGTACGAATATTACGTCCCTCTCTACCAATGATTCTACCCTTCATCTCATCATTTGGAAGCTGTACAACTGATATCGTTGTCTCAGCCACATGGTCTGCAGCACACTTCTGAATTGCAGTAACAACATAATCCTTTGCCTTTTTCTCAGCTTCTTCTTTTGCCCTGCTTTCTAATTCTTTAATTAGTACCGCAGTTTCATGTTTTACTTCATCTTCGACAGTTTTAATAAGATATTCCTTCGCTTGTTCGGAGGTCAAACCGGAAATTTTCTCTAACTCAGCAACTTGTTTCTGATGGGATTCTTCCACCTCAACACGGAGTCTATCAAGTTCCTGCTCCTTCGTTACGAGTTTCGCTTCCTTCTTTTCCAGTGCTTCCGTTTTTCTGTCAAGTGTTTCTTCCTTCGTTAACACACGTTTTTCATAACGCTGTAACTCAGCTCTACGTTCCTTCGTCTCTCTCTCAAGCTCATTCTTCGTCTTTAAAGACTCTTCTTTTGCTTCGAGTAAGGCCTCTCTTTTCTTAGTTTCCGCTGTTTTTAACGCTTCATCTATGATTTCTCTTGCTTTTTCGTCTGCACTACCAATTTTGCCTTCTACGACTTTTTTATAGTAGCTTATAGCAGATTTCCAAGCAATCAGAGCAACTATGACCGCAGTAATCACACATGCAATTACTATTTTAAAAACCTCTGGCACAGGAGCACCTCCTTTATTTAGTTTTCATTGTACATGTATACAACATATAAATTTTATACTGTTTTTATATTTATGTCAAGTACACATTGGAAAATTTTATGCATTTTGTTGAATATTTTCGCAAAATGTTGAAATTGTTCATATATAAAGCACATTATATTGATTTGAATGAATTAAGACACTTTTTCACTTTCTAACATTTCGCCCATATAATAAAATCCCTTACACTCTGCTAATCTCACAGAAATAAGCTGTCCAATTAATTCTTTTGTTCCTTTAAAATGCACCAGCATATTATTACTCAATCTGCCAGTCATTAAACTATTATCCTGCTCATTAACTTCTTCTACAAGAATTTCCGCAATTTTACCTTCATCCTCTTTTGCAAGTTTAGAAGAAGTTTCTTGAATTGTTGTTAAAAGACGTTGAAACCGCTCTTTTGCTACTTGCTCCGGAATCTGGTCTTCCATTGCCGCTGCCGGGGTTCCGCTTCGTTTGCTATAGATAAAGGTATATGCACTGTCATAACCAACTTTACGTACTACATCTAATGTATCGCTAAAATCTTCTTCGGTTTCTCCGGGAAATCCTACAATAATATCCGTAGTTAAGGAGATGTTCGGCATTGCCCTCTTTATACGGTCAACTAAGGCAAGATAATCCTCTTTCGTATACTTCCGATTCATCTTCTTTAATAATTCCGTACTTCCCGATTGTACCGGCAAGTGAAGATGATTACAGATTTTCTTACTGTTTTTCATTACGTCGATTACGTCATTTGATAAATCTTTTGGATGCGGTGTCATAAAACGAATACGCTTTAGCCCTTCCACCTGTTCTACCATCTTAAGCAGCTCTGCAAAGGAAATCGGTTCTTCAAGTGTCTTGCCATAGGAATTGACATTCTGACCAAGAAGCATGACTTCAACAACACCCTTTGATACAAGCTGCTTGATCTCTTTGATAATGTCTTCCGGATTTCTGCTGCGTTCTCTGCCGCGCACATAAGGAACGATACAATAACTACAGAAATTATTGCACCCATACATAATATTGACACCCGCTTTAAACTTATACTTTTGCTCGCTGGGAAGTTCTTCGACAATCTTATCTGTTTCCTTCCAAATGTCGATTACCATCTTCTTTGTTGTTTGCCTCTCATAAATAAGTTCTGCCAATTTAAAGATATTATGAGTACCGAATACTATATCAATAAAGCGATAGCTTTTCTTAATTTTATCCACCACATGGGACTCCTGCATCATACATCCGCAAAGTGCAATTCTCATGTGAGGATTCTTTTTCTTTAAGTTGCCAAGAAAACCGATACGGCCATATACTCTGGTGTTTGCATTTTCACGCACGGTACAAGTATTATAAACTACAAAGTCAGCCTCTTCCGAATCTGTTTCCACATATCCAATGGTTTCGAGGATACCAGATAGCTTTTCCGAATCTTTGGCATTCATTTGGCATCCAAAAGTCTGGACATTAAAAGTAAGCGGACGGCCTAATTCGTCTGCTGCCTTTTTCGCTTCCGCCTTACATAATGCCATGTAATAATATTGGCGTTCCGGCTCTTTTTCGGGTACTAAACCAGAAAGATCAATTAAATCTATATTACTCATTAAGTTATCCAATTCACTCATAATTCTCCTCATTTCTACTCACATTTCCTGCGTGTGATTTCTGCACATCCTAAGTTTGTATACAGCGCAGACACAAATTTGCAGAGTGAAAGATAAATCTTTCACTCTTATTCTCCCTATTGATTTGTTCCTCTCAGCATATCTTGCTGTGCTAAAGTTTACGATACAGCACACAAATCAAAGTTCCCAATTTTTAAAGGTTTTCTTATCAATCTCATATAACGCTATACTCATGTACCATAGTATTTTACGGGAAATGCTTCTTGTTTGCAAGTGGAAATACAAAACAGAACAATTGTCTAAACTAAACATAAAAAAATACTATCAATAGACATAAAAAACCAGATATCCCTTTCATCCTCACCGAAGCTACTAGGAATATCCAGTTTCTTTTCACAATAACAAAGTCTTATTTAACATCACAATATCCCTTATGGTCTTATCTGCCCATTGCCAAATACAACATATTTTGTAGAGGTTAACGCCTCTAATCCCATAGGTCCTCTGGCATGAAGCTTTTGTGTACTGATTCCTATTTCTGCACCAAGTCCAAAGACTTCTCCATCCGTAAATCTGGTAGATGCGTTCACATATACCGCGGCTGCGTCGACTTCCTCTAAAAATTTCATCGCATTCTGATAGTCAGACGTAATAATGCACTCAGAATGACCGGTATTATAACAGTTAATGTGAGCAATTGCCGCCTCTATTCCACTTACAATCTTAACAGAGATCAGACGGTCTAAATATTCCATAGCAAAATCTTCTTCTGTTGCTTCCTCCATCTGCGGGCAGATAGCCCTAGCTCTGGAATCTGCACGAAATACGATTTGTTTCTTAGTCAGCCTTTGATATACCTGTGGTAAAAATTCTTCCGACACAGTTTCATGGATAACGAGAGATTCACAGGCATTGCAAACTCCCAAGCGCTGTGTTTTTGCATTATCTATAATATCAAGTGCCATAGCAAAATCTGCGGATTCATCTACATAGATGTGACAATTACCGGTGCCGGTCTCAATTACCGGAACAGTACTATGTTCAACAACTGTCTTGATCAGTCCCGCTCCGCCTCTAGGAATAAGTACATCGATGTACTCATTTAATTTCATGAGACTTGCTGCGGTTTCTCTACTGGTATCCTCTAGCAACTGTACGGAATTTTCATTAATTCCAGTCCCCTTAAGTGCTTCTTTCAGCACCTTAACGATGCTTAAGTTGGAATTGATTGCATCACTGCCACCCCTTAATATCACTGCATTTCCTGCCTTAAAGCAAAGTCCAAAAGCGTCTGAGGTTACATTAGGTCTGGATTCATAAATAATACCGATAACACCGATTGGCACACGGCGTTTTAATATCTGAAGACCATTTGGACGAATTTCAGAGGAAAGAACTTCACCGATAGGATCTTTTAAGGAAACAATTTGTCGTAATCCATCTGCCATCTGCTCCAATCGATTGGAAGTTAAGCGTAAGCGGTCAATCAAAGATTCTTTCATCTGATTCTTTTCCGCATTTTCTATATCAAGCTGGTTTGCCGTCAGAATTTCCTTTTGATGTGCAATCAACGCTTTCGCACATGCCAGCAATCCTTCATTCTTCTTCGTCTGTCCAAGGTGACTTAGCTCACTTGCTGCTGCCTTTGCCTTGGCACCAATTGTGAATAAAGCTTCCATACTGTTACCTCCTTTTATTTTAATAAATTCTTTCAGAATACTTGAAGCAAATCGTGATACCCAACAAAAAAATCATCTTTGTGGTAGCTTCGTGCAGTTTAAATGTAAGACTTGCACTCCACCATCCGTTGTTCTGTAACAATTCTATGCACCGGAACATCGGACTGTTTTGCCGGCAGTACTTCTTCAATTTGAAAATCATAAGCAATGGCAACTCTTTTTAAATTTGGATTCGGATGACTCATGAAATATCTATCATAAAACCCTCCGCCATAACCAACCCGATTCCCTGAAAAATCAAACGCTAATCCCGGTACAACCATAATTTGTTTCCGTTCTTCCTCCACTTGCCCAAGGATTTTAGGCGGAGGTTCTAAAATCCCTAAAGTACCGGGGGAGAGTTCATCCAGATTCTTTATCTGATAAAATTCCATGCATTTTTTATCTAAGACTCTTGGTACATACACACGCTTTCCGGATAAGAGTGCACCGGTTATCAGCCCATAGGTATCGACTTCGTTGCCAAAGGAAACATAAGTAAATAAGTCCTCCGATATCGTATAATCAGGATGTCTTAATAATTGGTCTAAAATAACCGAAGATTTCATTTGAACTTCTTCCTCTGTCATCTGATCTCTTCTGGCTTTATTTCGTTTTCTCAGCATGCTTTTATCCATCATTTTTAGTGTTTATCCTTCTTTGCCAAATCCGTTACTGACCCGTCCGGATTTAATATGGAGATGTTGCTGAGTGTTCCACGCATATTCTGACGAATCGCTGCGATATATTCCTGACGAAGTTTCTGCTGTTCTGCTTTTTCTTCTTCTGTCAGACCTTCCGCTTTTGATTTGTGATACAACTCATTAATTCTGGCAATTTTTAATTCATCCATTCATTTAACTCCTATTACTAATTTTGTTTATAATTCTCTTCTTTAGTTTGCTTTTTAATTCCCTTTAAATTCTCTATCCTAATTATTTTATTCCGCAGAGGAATATTGCTTGGTAGAAAGATAGTCCATCATATGAAAATCTTGGTTTTTATGTGCTTTAAATAAGGTTCCGACGTTCTTTCCCTCCAAGATACGGCGAATGACACTTAAATCCTCTCCATTCGCTACTACCATATCTGCACCGGCGTCTGTCGCAATCCGGGCTGCTGATATCTTAGTACTCATACCACCGGTTCCGACATTAGAGCCGGCACCTTTTCCCATCTTTAAGATACTTTCATCAATCACCTCAACGGTGTCAATAAAAGCCGCATCCGGATTACTTCTAGGATCATCACTATAAAGCCCATCGATATCCGAAAGCAGAATCAAAAGATCGGCATCCACTAAAGCCGCAACAATGGCGGAAAGCGTGTCATTATCACCAAATTCTACTTCATCTGTTGTAACGGTATCATTTTCATTCACGATGGGAACAATTCCAAGCTTTAGAAGCTGATGAAAGGTACGCTGTGCATTCTCACGGCTGGTATCATTGAGCATGGTATACTTTGTCATCAGTATTTGTGCCGTAAGCTGATTATATTCTGCAAATAACTTCTGATATACCATCATAAGGCGTGCCTGACCTACTGCAGCACAGGCTTGCTTAAGCGCTAAATCATTTGGTTTTTCCACCAATCCGATGGATTTTCTGCCGACCGCTATTGCTCCGGAAGAAACAAGAATCACTTCTTTTCCCTGATTAGAAAGATCCGTTAGGATTCGTACCAGTTTTTCCATCTTAGATAAATTAAGGTTACCAGTCTCCTGATGTGTTAAAGAGGAAGACCCTATTTTAATAACAATTCTCTGCTTGTGCGTTAGCATCTCTCTCATGTTAAACTTACCCCGATTCCGGTGCCTTAGCACCATTTAATAACGATAGCAACTTGTGTTCCGGCACAAATTGCCGGCATCTTATTCCCTTTCCGACAAGAAGCAAATAACTTATCTTTCTATCTGCTACGGCTGATACTTCACTGCCAAAGCTTCAAACACCTTGATCCCATCCACTGCCGCTGAAACAATTCCGCCTGCATATCCAGCGCCCTCCCCGCAAGGATAGATTCCTTTTCTATTGCTTTCTAACGTCTCATCTCGTATAATTCGCAGTGGGGAAGAAGTCCTCATTTCTACTCCGGAGAGTATCGCATCTTCGTCTGCAAAACCAGGAATATTCTTATCAAATGCCCAAACTCCTTCAAGGATTGATTCTATCAGATATTCCGGTAAGCAATCCCTTAGATTAGCCAAATTATAATTTCCACGAATATTGGGCTTAATATGACCTATTTTATCACTCTCTTGGTTTCTTAACAAGTCTCCATATCGTTGAACGGGAACTTTTCCCTTTCCGGTTTGATATGCCAACCCTTCATAATACCTTTGAAATTCCATTCCGGCAAGCGGTGTATCGACTGCTCCGGGGATTTTCATAAAATCCTCCGGTCCGACTGTTACGATTATTGCAGAGTTTGCATTTTCCCCTGCTCGGTCATGATAACTCATTCCATTTACTACCAGTCTTCCTTCTTCAGAAGAAGCATTCACTACATATCCGCCGGGACACATACAAAAGGAGTATACCCCTCTTCCATTCTCGCATTGGTGTGTTACCTTATAATCTGCTGCGGAAAGATGTACATACTCGGTGCCATATTGGTTTTTGCTGATTAACTCTTGTTTATGTTCCATTCGTACACCCACGGCAAATGCTTTCTTCTCCATCCTAAGTCCACGGCGGTATAGCATCTCAAACGTATCTCTCGCGCTGTGTCCAAGCGCAAGTATTAAAGCAGAACATGGAATCTTTTCTATAGGATAAGATAGCGGGATACAATGCCGTTCCTTATTGCATCGTGTACCTTCCGATTTTGCTTCACCGGCACCTAATCTACTTCGGTCTCGTTTTGCAATCTCAATTCCGGTAACAGCGCCATTTTCTATCAAAACATCGGTAAGTTTTGTATCAAAACAGATTTCTCCTCCACAGGCTTTGATGTCTTCTCTAATATTTTTTACCACTGTACTTAACACATCGGTACCGATATGCGGTTTATTTTTATATAAGATTTCTTCCGGTGCACCATGTTCCACAAGTACTCTCAAAACCTGTCTGATCCGTCCTGTTGTATCCTTTACCATAGTGTTTAGCTTACCGTCTGAAAAAGTACCGGCTCCGCCTTCGCCAAATTGAACGTTGGATTCAGTATCAAGACAATCCGTTAGCCAGAACCGCTCCACTTCCTTTATTCTATCTTCTACTGCCTGACCACGTTCTATTAAGATCGGACGATATCCATTCTTGGCAAGAAAATAGGTGCAAAATAATCCCGCTGGTCCGCTTCCGACAACAATCGGCCGTTCTCTTAAGGTAGCGTTCCCCTGAATCGAAAACGAATACTCAGTCTCAGTAACCAAAGCAATATTCATATCCTTTGCGCGCTTTATTATGTTACCTTCCTCTTTAGCAAAAACGTCAATCGTATATATGTATTTGATTTCCGCCTTCTTTCGTGCATCGATTGATTGTTTTCGTATGGAAATAGAGTGAACCGCCTCAGGCGAAACCCTCAGCTTTCTGTAAACTGCCTCCTTTAATTCCTGTTCTGTATGATGTATGGAGAGTTTTAATTGGTTAATTCGTATCATATGCTTCCTCCATGTCTGCGCTTTTTACTTATCTATCTCTACCTTTTTATTTTTATTTTAGATATCTGACTACATTACCTATCTCTTCTTTCTTTTACAACCTGCCCTCCTGCAACTGCCCCAGTTGTCCAGGCCCACTGTAAATTATATCCGCCGCAGGTACCATCAATATCAAGAATTTCACCAGTTAAATACAACCCTTTTACAAGCTTTGATTCCATAGTATCCGGATTCACTTCCTCCGTACATATGCCTCCTGCGCTTACCTGTGCATTCTCAAAGCCGTTACTTCCTGTAATTGTAATCGGAAAGCACTTTAATCGTTTCAAAATTTTTGAATTCTCCTGATTCGATAGTTTCTTGGCGGGAATCTGCGGACTAAGTTTCATTTCTGTAATCAATGCATTGCTTAATTTATTATTAAGAAGCCCGGTGAATAGTTCCACTGCGGTTTTGCCTTCCCCGTACCTGATTCTTTCATACCACAAGATTTGCAATTCATTTTCAGACATATGAGGGAAAAAGTCAAGCAGTAATTGCGTTTTTCTCCCTTGCATTACCGACTCCACTGCATACCTGCTCATTTGAAATACCGGGATACCAGAAACTCCATAGTCCGTAAACAAAAATTCACCAATCTCTCCCGTCACTTTTCTTCCCTCAGAAAAAAGTTCCCCTTTTGCATCTATTCTGACTCCAGACACCTGTTTTAAAAACCTTCCTTCTGCTCTTAATTGAACTAAGGCTGGAAATGGCTCAACAATTGTATGTCCAAGTCTTCTTAGCATCTTAAGACCACTGCCATCCGAGCCCTGCTTTGGAGCAGCTAAACCGCCGGCTGCAACAATTACCTTACTACAGCAATAATCCTTCTTCTCTTCTGTTCGAAGTAAAAACTCATGCCCTTCTCTTTCTATATTCAATACATGTTCTTTTAAAAATACTTCCACCTTCAATCGCTTAAGCTCCATCGCCAAAACATCGGCAACGGCGGCGGCTTGCTCCGAATTTGGGTACACATAACCATTTCTTACCTTTGGATAAATACCCAAGGACTGAAAAAAAGCAATGGTTTTCTCCACGTCAAACCGACGCAGTACCGCCATTGCAAATTCAGGATGAGTTCCACGATAACAATCTGGTCTTTGTACCTGATTTGTGTAATTACATTTTCCATTTCCTGTAGCGAGAATTTTCTTGCCCAGTCGTTCTCTATGCTCTATTATGGCGGTTTTTAGGCCTCTTCGTGCCGCAAAAATTGCAGCCACCATCCCGGAAGCCCCTCCACCGATCACAATGCAATCGTATCTCATCCTTACCTCCCTGTCTTCCTAGCTTGAATAACTTTCTAATAAAGAATATAGTTCATCTCTGGTTCTAACTTCAATCCCCTTCATTAATTCATTACGGTCCTTTTCCGGCAAGCTTATCGCATCGATCTCCGTCTGGTCATAGACTGTCTTGCGATCACTATAATATACGATTACTTTACCGTCTCTGACCGCAACATAATACTGAAATTTATGCATATCTGCATTATAGCTTTTACGTATTACAATCTCTTTGGGTGAGAAAGAAAGAAGTTCATATCCGTATAAACCATCCATTTCTTCCGATATCGGTATTTCTCTCATATAATCACGCAATTTTAAGATAAGCTCATTTCTTGTCAGACCTATCAAGTCTGCCGTTGGTGCCAATTCTTCCCTAACAAGAGAATTATCCTTTAGTTGATAGGTTTCCAATATATACTTTGTATTGGGCAAAACGATATCTTGTTCCTTACTCGTTGTTGAAGCTTCCGGCTCCGGAGTCACCTGCACCTGCTGCTGATTTGAGTATAATAATTGTTCCTGCTTTTTATATTCCTCGAGCGATTTCAGTATCTGATGATCTCTCTCCACTGCTTTTTCGTTATAATGATTCAATGCACGCTGGAAACTAATATAATAACATGCTGTAAAAACCGCACATAATCCAACAAAACATAACAAATATCCAACCACTCGCTTCATAGACTGTTCACACTCCTTTGTCTATGAAGTATTGACTGATTTTTATGAAATATACTGGGTTTTTACATCATATGCAGTTTTTTACATATTTTAAGAAGGCTTCTTCCAGCCGGCATTTCCAATAATTCTTCTTCATCCATGGTACGAAGTAAGATAATACCAATACCATAAACAATTACCGCAATAGTAATGGAAAGCACCACACTAACTGCATTAGAATGCAAGATACGATGGAAGAATTTATAGGAGAAATAAGCAACAAATCCCATTGTAACGGAAGCTGCAAACGGCAATCCGAACGTTTTCATCACCTCTTGCTTATAGTGCAATACCTTCGCTACTGAAATCCAGTTTAAAATACACACCACCAAAGCGAAAGAGATATTACCTATGACAAGCCCGTAAGCATCTAACTTGCCTGCTATAATTAATAAATAAACAATCGGAATATGAACAACCAATGAAATAGCGGCATGCTTTACCGGTACCATCATACGGTCAATCCCTTGAAGTACACCGTTGGTGATTGTAGATAGTGCAAAAAACACAACTGCTATCGAACCTAAACGAATTAATTGCGCACTAAGCTCTACATTGCCATTGTCACCAAATAATAGTAATACAATAGGTTTTGCTAATACAGTCAATCCAATTGCCGATGGAAAGGCAATCAGCATGTTAAACTTTACCGACATGGCAATTTTTTTGTGCAGTTCCTTTTGATCTCCCTTTTGATGTGCTATCGCAAGAGTGGGAACAATCGCAGTACCTAATGCAGTTGAAATCGCAATCGGCACTGTGGTAAGTAATTTATACTTTGTGGAATAAATGCCAAAGATGGCAGCACTTTGTTCTTTTAAGATACCACGTTCTCCCGCTAACCAAGACCATAACTTCGCATCAATAATACCGCTTAAATTAAATACCGTTTGACTTATGATAACCGGCAGTGCGGTATAAACAATCGCTGTTATAGCTTCCTTGTAGCTCTCTTGATGCTCTGCTTTATCTTTCTTGCATTTTTTCTTTAATACCGGATGATACGCCTGATAAATGAAGGCTAAAAATAGTAAGCCAAATATCGCTCCTGCTAATGTTCCTGCCGTTCCGCCGGCGGCACCATAGGCATCAATTTGAATAGAAGCGTTGTGCTCGCGCATTAAATAATAAGCGGCTGCAATACTAACAATCGCATTGATAATCTGTTCTAAGAGCTGAGAAATTGCGGTAGGTACCATAGTTCGTTTTCCCTGGTACAAACCACGGAGTACTCCCATAATAGAGAATATAAAAATCGTTGGTGCAAGAACACGAAGCGGTATTGCAATATCAGAAGCATTTTCTCCGCCGATTAGGCCCGCCCAGAACGTTGCTCCAAAAAACAAAACTGCACTTGCAAATAGTCCTACCGAAGCAGATAACGCCATCGCAGATAAGAAAATACGATAAGAGTTCTTATATTCCTTCTTCTGATCTCTGACAGAAATCAGCTTAGACACTGCCAGCGGAATACTGTAGGAAGACAATAACAGAGCTAAATTATACAATTCAAAGGACATCGAATAGTATCCCATTCCGGTATCCCCAACAATACGGTTTAGAGGTATCCGGTATAGCATGCCAATCAGTCTGGCCAATATGGAGGATACCGCCAGAATGGAGCCTTGTACTAAATATTTATTTTGTTTATTACTCATGAAACTATCCTCCCATGATTTTCTCTAAATTTATTCGTAATGTCATACGCTTTCCTGTGATGCTTTTGTGTATCAGTTATTCTATTCGTGATAAATCATCCTGCCGCATATTTTCTGACAAACCCTATTCTATAACAACGTCAGAGATACGGTTATCTGGGAATACGCCAATATAGGTAGCACCTGAATTTATGGTAAGTTCTTCTCCACTTTGATTAAAATATCTCATATAACGGGTACTTTCGTTCTTTTTCCATGTGATTGGAATATAATTTCCATTGGTGAAATAATATCCTTCACCACTTGCATCCTCAATATCCATCGTCTGATATCCATTTTTATCAATATTCCACTCTCTCACAAATTGAACAATCAGATTTTTATAAGATAACTGTTCGCTTGTATTTGCATCGATGTGTTTCTCATCATACTGAAACCTAAGGTATTCGCCTGTGCTCGATTCATACGTAAAATATGGTTTTGCCAGCGAGGAAAATTTAAGGGTGACATTATCCGCTGCACTTCCGCCGGTTAACTTTGTATCACTGTCATAAAATTTAAAATGTCCTTGATACCCCTCCTCATACGTTGTCCGAAGCTTGCCTTTCTCTACCGCTTTTTGAATACCTTCTAACGATAGAAATGCATTATGAGGTGCTTTTATGCTCTTATCACGATAAAAAGAATTTGCTCCGATTCCTTCCATCCCATTGATGGTATCAATTCCAAGTTTTTTTATCTTCTTTACTGCATAGGAAGTCTGCCCATAGTGAACAAAGATTGCATCATATTCATCTGCAAAACTTACATAATAATGCCTTGCACTTCTTATACTTCCAATCCTCTTAGCAGTCATTGCGGACTCATCAATCCCTTCCAATATACCCATTAACCTTGTAATCCCGCCTTCAACTAACGCTTCATACAAAATATCCGCATCACCAATCCCGCTTTGCGGATTTGCCGCCTTGATATTATTAAACATAACCGCAAATGGTCTTTGGTTCGCAATTTCTTCTTCCACCCAAAGTCCGGTTAATTTGCTGATTGCCTGCCCTTCTGTGCTAACCTCCGGGGTTATTATGGGTGTTGCCGTCGGTGCGAAAGATTCCGTTGGTGTAACACTTGGCAGCGTAATTCGTGTATTGTCTTTTTGAGAATTCTTTTTACACCCTGCTGCAAAAGCACACAGAAAAAGAAGAACAAGCAGATAACCAACCTTTTTCCGCTCTCTTCCGATATTCCAATCCGTTTGTTTTGTCATATTATCTATCCTCAATTCCGACGCCTTTACGCCTTTTTAATATATGAGGCATTGTCCATGCCGATACAAATTTGAGACTGAAATTCTTGCCTTTCCACCTATCTATTTACACTTCAAACACTTTTTACTAAAACAGACAGTGCTTTCCTCAGCTTTTTTAGCGGCTAAGATGAATACTTGCAAGGATAGCTCTTTGTCTCTCTTCCATAACCTGGCGCTCCATAGCTTCCATATGGTCATATCCACAAAGATGGAGTACGCTATGCGCAACTAAAAAACCCAATTCTCTTTTTTCACTGTGCCCAAATTCGATTGCCTGGCTGCAAACCTTGTCCACAGATACAATAATATCGCCTAACATCAGCTCTCCGGTATCAGGATGAAAACAATCCTCCTGCTCTTCTTCGACAGAAGTAAAATCAGAGGGTTCGTTAAACTCTACCATAGGAAAGGATAAGACGTCCGTTGGCGCATCGACCTCTCTGTATTCCCTATTAATCTCCTTCATTTCCTCATTATCTGTTAAAACCACATTGATTTCAGTCTCATAAGGACATTGTTCAAAGTCAAGTGCTGCCTCAATTACTTCTTTTATCAAGGCTTCCTCGTCAAAGTCAAAATTAACTTCCGTTTCTTTCTCTATATGAATTGTCATATTAACTCCCATCCGCGTGCTTCCGCACATAATTATACAACGCTTATCAGTTAAACCTCAAACTTCTGTAAAGCTATATTACCAATATTACTTAGGTAGAATTCCTTTAATTTATGAAATTCTTTAAGTGAGAGACCACATTCATCTAAGGTACCTTTATTCAATCGAATGGAAAATGTATTTTCAATCACCTTTTCCGCTGTGATGTTTGTCTCACCGGAATTTTGCAAATATAAAATAGTTGATAGAATGTTATCTGACAGCATTACAATAGCTGCCTCTTTCGTTTTTGGCAGTTCCACTTTAAAATTATGCTGGCGAATCATATCACCAACTTCTTTTGGTAATTTATACTGAGTTGCAAGCTCTTCTCCATTTTTCACATAATCTGATCCAAGAAGCCGCCCTATCTCATGATACAACCCTCCTGCAAAGGCAACCTCTTTCCTAGCTCCAACGCATTCTGCCGCTTTCTGTGATAGATAAGCAATTGATTTGGAATGAAGATATAATTTAGGAGACTCTTCCTCCAATCGCTTCATTAACGAAAACCGCAGGTTCGCTACCTCTTGTACCGAAAAGCATAACTTGTTTCCATCCTGCAAGCCTTCCTGTTGTAAGAATCCCTCTTCTAAGGTTACAGTAGTAAAGTCATTGTTTTCTTCTTTTAAAGAACCCTCGTTTTTTCGTTCTATTCCGGAAATAAGCACTTCCTTATCTTTCGCCTGCGAAAATGTATTAACCTGCTTTCTGTCAGAGATTAATTTTGATATACTGCCAGATAAAAAGCTTATCAAAAGAATCAAAAAAACACAAGCATAATAGCTGATATTTTCGTTCGTCAGCAGCTCGTCCAAAGAAAAATCACCTTGAGTCACTAACATGGTTATAAATAATGATACAGTAACTAAAAGTACATAAAGAAAGGATATCCATCCAGTTAAGTATTTTACAAGGAAACAAATCATGATTGATAGTACCAGAGGTATCATTGGTACCTCATATGTAGCACTTCCATAATAAGTAAACATAACCATGCCAAATGATAACAGCACTGCAAGATTTGCATCTATAAACCTTGCCAGTAACGCAACTCCCAAAATCCATACGGGTAATTTTTTCATCTCTATCGAAACATCAAACACTAAAAACCTTGGTATTTGCAGCAGGAATACACTGCCTGCCGTCATCAGATAACAAAAGCTGATAAACCACCAGGAATATCTTTTTTTTAGTACCTTCTTTTGATTTTGATAAAGGTAGAACAAAACAGCAAGGTTCCCAAGGATAGTATAAACCGAATACTTTATCAGTTCTAAAAAACCGCTTTCATTTAATATGCCAAAGGAAAGCGTTAAAGCAAGGGAGGTTAGAAATAAAGTAATCGCTGCCAAAACCAGTCGGAGGGAGGAAATCTCCTCCTTTGCTAATTCAAATTCTTTCCTCTCCATACTATCCTCCCCTTCTGCGCTTCGTATCTTATTATTTTTTCTTGATCACTACTTTTCTTGTACGTTTTTTCTTTCCCACCTCAGTTGTTTTCAAGATACCCCGGCTCTCATTTCTTTTTTCAAATTCATCGTATGCCTTTACAATCTTTTGCACCAGTGGGTGACGCACAACATCCTCGCTAGTTAAGTAGGAAAATCCGATATCATCAATCCTGCTTAGAACTTTCATCGCAACGTCAAGACCAGACGCCTGCCCCGATGGCAAATCCTTTTGTGTCAGGTCACCGGTAATAATAACCTTTGATCCAAACCCAATTCTCGTTAAGAACATTTTCATCTGAGCCGGAGTTGTATTCTGAGCCTCATCCAAGATAATAAAAGCATTATCTAAGGTCCGCCCCCTCATATACGCTAACGGTGCTACTTCTATCAAGCCTTTTTCAAAATTTCTCAGATAGCTTTCCGGGCCCATAATCTGATACAACGCATCATACAAAGGTCTAAGATAAGGATCCACTTTACTTTGCAGATCACCTGGCAAAAAACCTAATTTTTCTCCTGCTTCAATCGCCGGCCTGGTAAGGATAATCTTGCTCACTTCATCATTTTTAAACGCATTAATTCCCATAGCCATCGCAAGATAAGTCTTACCGGTACCTGCCGGACCGATACCAAAAACTATCATCTTCTTGCGAATCTGATCTACATATGCTTTTTGTCCTAGTGTTTTGGGTTTGATTGGTTTGCCATTAATCGTATGGCAAATCAAGTCTTTATCAATTTCAACCAACGCATTCTCTTTATTTTCAAATCCCAGAGAGAGTGCGTAATTAACGTTCTGTTCTGTAATGGTATTGCCCCTTTTGGAAAGCTCTAATAATTTTAAAAACACACTTTTTGCTTTATTCACACTATCATTATCACCAATGACTTTTAGCTCGCTGTTCCTGGTGATTATGGTCACGTTCAATGTTTTCTCAATGATTTTAGCATATGCATCAAATTGACCAAAGATATTTTGTGTATGCTCCATTGGTATATTAATTATTGTCTCCACTATGCTCATCCGTTTCTAACACCCTCCACTCGCTGTCATTGATTGGGCTATAATCCCATGCAGGCTCTTCTACAATAATTTTACCCGCACTTTTGCATGTACCGTTTTCCACTTTTACCTCTACTCTCTGTTCTAGAATAGTTACACCTTGGCTGGTTAACTTTTCTAGGTAACGAAGCAGACGTGCATTTGCTAATGTAGTCGCTTCTGTTTCCGTATAAGTTGCTTCTTCTATATTGTACTCAGAAACTGTGGTTTTCATAAAACTAATTGGAAGATAAAAATTCCGTACTAATTTTAAGGTACTGGCTTCCGTAATTATATCATAGTTGGTATAGGAATTTCTAGGCATATGGGAAAAAATTTTCTTACCAAACAAAGAAAGTGAATAACCGCTTTTTTTACGATTCGTATACACCGGATATTGATATTTTAACGGAAAGGAATCCTCATATTCAAAATAAGTACGCAGCGTAACATCTCCATCCGCTAACACTGTTTTATTCTCTACCAAGGTTTCTCCATCCGCTACCACCGGCACCACCCCGGAAATTAGGACATCACCTTTTTTTACAACACTGCCAAGTTCCACTTTAGGAGTTCCGCTTCGTACAATAATATAATTCACGATTCCATCTTTTGTAGCAATCAAATGAGCTGTACTTAACGACGTTTCTTTTGTCTCAGAATTTAATTTCGGTATTACTGTCTCAACGATTCGCACAATCAATCTGGTACCTTTAATCTCTGCCGACACCCAACCAATATCAGAAAAATCCCTACGGATATTTTCTTCAATTTCGGGGCAGTCAATGGACTTAATCTTAACACCACTGTATACCCCTGTTGCTTGCAAATACTCCATCAATTGCTCTTCGGTATGCTTATATCCGCCTTCAATACTAATATCCCAAATATAAAGAGACATGTTATATACCAAAGCGCAAAAAAGTAATATACCAATATAATATACTTTGCGTCGTATAACATGTCTTAAAAAGAAAGGAAAACCATGCCGTTCCTTTATGTAGGGCAGCGCTTTTGCCTTTCGTGCCAGAGGCCTTAACTGACGATAGTCCTTTAATAGTATATATCCATAGATGGCATCTTCTTCACCCAATTGCTTTTTATTTTTGTCTACCCCATAGCTTAAATCCCATAGTGTTATGCCCTTGCCGCTGCATAGATTTATTAAATGCTCCGGGGAGCCCCCCGTTATCATAACATATAAATATCCTCTTAGCCATCGAATCAATCGTTTCAGCAACTATATCACCAAACCTTTCCTACCGTATTACTTAAGTTTATGCACCTTGCTGATAATATACGCTATGAATGATGCCGGTTACCTTTAATTCTTCCTTAGTATAATATGTAATCTTTAGATTTTTTCCTTCAATACACAGGTTGCATAGCTTGGTAGAAATTTTTATCTTTTCTCCGGTATACTCCATAATCTTTTTATGATTCTCAATACTAATCGAGTTTCTTCCGTTGATTGTTACAATCGGTGCTCCTGCAATGATATCCGGAGGAAGCATCAAGTTCTGTGATATGATTTCCAGATAACTAATACGTTCTGCTTTTCGTTCTTTTTCTCTTTGCTTACATAAATCATAGAGTTCTTTATTTGCTTTACCTTTATATTTATCATGATTGGATTTCACGGGTTTTTCCTTAAAAAACATGCCATACCTCCATAATACATTACCTTCTTTCATTATAAGATATGAATATGCTGCTTGTTAGTATTCGTTACGTTTGGGACGATATTGGGGCACAATGATAGACACTATCCTAAGAGTTAAAGACTCTTTAGCGCTTATACAAAAGGTGATCGTATGCCGAAAGGAGAATCCACTAAATTGTGCCTGGTATAATTTTATGCAAATAAAAAAGGCTTATGCAGGTTCTATTTTCCATACATAAGCCTTCTTTAAATTCATAAATTACCTTTGTTTGTTATTTAAAATAGGATTTTTTAAGGATATATTTCAGTATTCCATGCCCTCTTTTAATATAATCCAAAGGTTTTTGAAACATTTAATACAAATAATACTCCCTTTCCTGGTTCTTCTATGTGTAAACACTCACTGATTGATTTCACAATTGCATCTGTTATACTTTCTTCTGAAAGAATCAGTACAATTTCCTTCTCAGGCTCAATATCCATATGGAATAATTTTTGCGTTTCATGTATTCCTGATCCTCTAGCATTGATAACGGTTCCACCCTTTGAACCAGCCTTTTGTGCTGCTTCAATTACTTCTTCTGCTTTGCCTTTTTCAACTACTGTGAAAATAGAATTATACATTATTTTTTCTACACCTGCTCTTTCTCCAGCTTTCTTATAGATACAGCCTCTTGTACCCAAAAAATTTGCAACATCAATAATAAAAGCAATACCATGACGCGGCTTATGAAATTCAAATTCTGTGCTGATAATTTCTGCAGCATTTCGGATTACTGATTGCTCTGCCACCGTAAGAATAATTTCCTTACGAATATCATTAATCTCTAAAAATTCCAGAATTCGACTCTTTATTGTTCCATTTCCAAGAAGGACGGTACACCCTGTTATCCCATGCTGTTTTGCAACTTTCATAACCTTGCCTGCTTGACCATGATTTACAATCACACATAGGAGTTCGTAATGTTTGTTTCTATTTACATCATCCATCTGCATTGATTCCTTTCTTTTTCGAATAAATCCTATATAAAATACCTAAGACTTGCAATGCTATTAAAGGTGTTAAAGCGACCATTGCAATTACACCAAATCCGTCAATTAATACATCTGCTTGATCAATCGCATCTGCTGCACCTTGCGTAAATGCCAATATAAACGTAGCCGTCATCGGGCCAGACGCAACACCGCCAGAATCAAATGCAATACCAACAAATAATTTTGGTGTAAAAAACATCATACCACATGCTATTATATAGCCTGGAAGTAAATAATGCCACAACTTTATTTCGGGTGTCAAGATTCGAATTACAGAAAGCGCAACTGCACCTCCGACACCGATGCATAAAAACAATAATACTGTTTTTCTCTTAACGAAACCACTGGTAACATTTTCAATCTGACGGTTTAATACATATACCGCAGGTTCTGCCAGAATAGTTACAAGACCTAATACGAATCCAATAATCACAATAATACTCTTATTTTCTAAAGACGCAAGTTTGAATCCTACCACCGTACCAACATCCATAAAGCCTGCATTTACACCAACCAAGAATAAAACTAATCCTAAAAAGGTATAAAAGATTCCTTTAAAAATCTTATGCAGGGATCTTTTCGGTAACTTAAATGATATATATTGAAAAATTATAAAAATAATGATAATTGGCAGAAGCGCTATTATCACTTCCTTAGAAAGCGTTGGAAAAACTTCTAAAAATGGACCTAAAAAGCTGTTATTTATAACTTCTTCGCTTTCAAGACTCGCAGTTATTTTATCAGTTTTCGATAAAATACTCATAAGCATTACAGATAAAATTGCTCCGGTAGATGCAATGGCAACCAGACCGAAACTATCTTTTTCTGATGCTTTACTATCTTTTTTTAAGGCTGAAACACCAATGGCTAACGCCAGTATAAAAGGAACTGTTAATGCGCCGGTAGTTGCACCTGATGCATCAAAAGAAATTGCTAAGAATTCAGCAGAAATAAAGAACGATAAACCTAATATAACCAAATATATTGTTAATAAAATCTTATATAACGGAATGTTAAATACAATACGTATCAAACCAAGAGCAAGCATGATAGCAATTCCGATAGAAACAACAATAAGAATTATTGATTTTGATATCAGTCCTGAAGTTACAAATTCAACCTGCCCCGCCAAAATATGTAGGTCCGGTTCTGCTACTGATACAAAAAATCCAAGAAGTAATCCAGCTAATGCAACGATCCAAATCTTTTTGCTTTTTACGATTGTTGTTCCCATTAAAGAGCCAATCGGCGTTATACCGATATCCACCCCCACCAATAGTACTGCCAGTCCAATTATAATAAGCAGTCCCCCTAATAAAAATCTACCTAATACCATTGGTTCAAGAGGTGTTAATGTAAAGTTTAAGATTACTACAATTAATGTAATAGGTAAAACTGAGAATAATGCCTCCCTCATTTTTTCAACTAGTGCATTCAATAGTTTTTCACTTCCTTCCGAAAATTTTGAGCTCTTAAATAACTTGTAAGCCTCCTTACAATCCGATTAAGACTGCAAGGGGGCTTAGTATTATACTATAAAAGGCAATTTATGCTTTTTTAAGCTTATAATTAAACTATATGAGCTCTCCTATTAATTCTATCATAACTCAGTACATTTCAAAAGAAAAATATAGCATATTCTTATTAAATTTTTATTAAGAAAAGAAATTATCCTTAAAATTCGATAGTAAGTAACTAAAAACTCCAGCATTCGTATTAATGCGGCTGTAATTCACTTCTCTTCTCTTAAGTAAAAAAATACCCCAGTCGGATGACTGGGGATTCTTGCACATATTATTTAAACTTACGCTTACGAGCAGCTTCAGACTTTTTCTTACGCTTTACGCTTGGTTTCTCGTAATGTTCTCTCTTACGAATCTCCTGCTGGATTCCGGCCTTCGCACAGTTTCTTTTGAATCTGCGGAGAGCGCTGTCTAAGGATTCGTTCTCTTTTACGATTACATTTGACATAGACTCACACCTAACCTCCCTCCAGTTGTGAATTGTGCTTTTACAACTGTTTGGGTATTTTTTGAATAGCACTACAAAGATTATAAAGGTAGAGAGCTTAAATGTCAATACCTTTTTGCTATTATTCCGCAAGTTTTTCAATCATTAATACCTTGCAGCATTACGTTTTCGTTGTTAAAATAAGCACTTTTTACGAATTTTGTTCCATTTCGCGGTTCATTTAAAACTGCTGCCGACAGCCTTAAAACAAACCACTTTATGGTAGTTATGCATGTTAAGAAATAAAACATTACCAATATTTCTTACTTTTAGGATATCTTATTTCATCTGACTTTCTACAACAGACGCTGCCTTAGCAATTGCTGCTTCTATTCCAGAGGGATTCTTTCCACCTGCCTGAGCCATATTCGGACGTCCGCCGCCGCCGCCGCCAACTAAAACAGCGACTTCTTTTATTAAGTTACCAGCGTGGGCACCTTTTTCCATAGCTCCCTCCGTTGCCATCGCAATTAAATTAACTTTATCTGCATTGGCAGAGGCTAAAAGAATAACGCACTCACCTAGTTTTTCTTTTAACTGATCCCCAAGGTTACGAAGTCCGTTCATATCCGCATCCGTTACCTTAGAAGCTAACAGCTTTATACCCTTTACCTCAACAACCTGATCCATGACATCGCCTAAAGAATTGTTAGCAAGCTTAGCCTTTAGCTTTTCATTTTCAGATAAAGCAGCTTTTAGCTCCTCTTGTAAGCTTTCTATTCTCTTTCCCAAAGAAGCCGGCTCTGTCTTAGCTGCTTTCGCAGCCTCATGAAGCTCTTCTTCCATTGTTTTATAGTATTCAAATACTGCGTTTGATGTTATGGCTTCTATACGGCGTACTCCTGCTGCAATACCTGCTTCCGATAAAATCTTAAATACAGTGATGGAGCTTGTGTTCTCTACATGGGTACCACCACATAATTCCTTGCTGAAATCACCCATCGATACTACGCGGACACTATCACCATACTTCTCACCGAATAATGCCATTGCACCACTTTTCTTTGCCTCTTCAACGCTCATTACTTCTGTAACAACCGGCACGTTTTTCGCGATTTCTTCATTTACCATAGCTTCTACTTTCGTAATTTCTTCCTTGGTTAATGCTGAGAAATGAGTGAAGTCAAAACGAAGTCTATCACTCGTTACAAAAGAACCCGCCTGCTCTACGTGAGAACCAAGTACCTTACGAAGTGCCTTTTGAAGAAGATGTGTTGCACTGTGATTCTTACCAATCGCTTTTCTTCTTTCGGAATCAATGGCAAGTGTTACAGTCTCTCCAACCTGAAAGCTACCCTTAGTTACGGTACCAACATGCCCAATTTTACCGCCTTTTAACTTGATGGTATCTTCTACTTCAAATTCTGCGTCTTTCGCCACAATGACACCGATATCCGCAGTCTGACCACCCATGGTTGGATAAAATGGAGTATCCTCTACAATAATTGTTGCCGTCTGTCCTCCTACTATTTCGTCTGTTAAATCAGTTTCCGTAGTAAGTACCGTAATTGTAGAAGTATGGCTTATTCTATCATAACCAACAAAGTTTGAAGTAATTGCCGGATCGATTTCATCGTAAACACTTGCATCGGCTCCCATGTAGTTTGTTACTGCACGTGCACTTCTTGCTGTTTCACGCTGAACCTGCATTGCGTTTTTAAAGCCTTCTTCATCAATGTGAAAACCTTTTTCTTCTAGGATTTCCTTTGTTAAATCCAATGGGAATCCGTAGGTATCATATAATTTAAATGCATCCTCACCACTTAAGGTCTTAGTTTTATTAGAAACTAAGACTTCTTCCATCTCAGTTAAGATACTAAGCCCCTGATCAATGGTCTTATTAAACTTTTCTTCTTCAATTGTTAAGACTTTAAGAATGTATTCCTTCTTCTCTTCTAGTTCAGGATATCCATCTTTAGACTCTGCAATTACAGTCTTGCTTAACTTAGAAAGGAACTTGCCTTGGATACCTAACAATCTTCCATGTCTTGCTGCTCTGCGAAGTAAACGACGCAATACATAGCCTCTTCCTTCGTTTGATGGAATAATACCATCAGAGGTCATAAAAGTTACAGAACGAATATGATCTGTAATTAAACGGATGGAAGCATCCTTCTTAGGATCGGCTTTATACTCTGTATTTGACATCTTACATACCTGGTCACGGATTGCTTTCATCGTATCGATGTCAAACAAAGTATCCACATCCTGTACAACTACAGCTAAACGTTCAAGCCCCATACCGGTATCAATATTTTTATTCTCTAATTCTTCATAATTGCCATTGCCATCGTTATTGAACTGAGTAAATACGTTATTCCAAACTTCGATAAAACGGTCACATTCACATCCTACGGTGCAATCAGGTCTTCCACAACCGTACTTTTCACCGCGATCATAATAAATTTCTGAACATGGGCCACAAGGGCCTGCTCCATGCTCCCAGAAGTTATCTGCTTTACCAAAACGGAAGATTCTCTCTGGAGCAATTCCAATTTCTTTATTCCAGATATCAAATGCTTCCTCATCTTCTAAATAAACAGATGGATATAAACGGTCCCCACTAAGACCAACAACTTCGGTTAAGAATTCCCAGGACCAGGCAATTGCTTCCTGCTTAAAGTAATCACCAAAAGAGAAGTTACCAAGCATCTCAAAGAAAGTGCCATGTCTTGCTGTTTTACCGATATTTTCAATATCGCCGGTACGGATACACTTTTGGCAAGTTGTTACACGATTTCTTGGTGGAATCTCCTGTCCTGTAAAGTAAGGCTTTAACGGTGCCATACCGGAGTTAATTAATAATAAGCTCTTATCATTTTGTGGCACCAAAGAAAAACTATTCAGCTTTAAATGTCCTTTGCTCTCAAAGAAGTCTAAGTACATCTTTCTTAACTCATTCACACCATATGCTTTCATGGTTTGCCCTCCTGCTAGTTTCTATCTTTTTTAAAATCATTTCTACTTTTATTGTGACTTACCATCCTTGTCATGAATCAGGTTACCATTCATAACATTCCGGTTAGGATACACAGTCCTATTTCTTTCGTTCAAAAGGCTGTTAATTCAACAACTTTTAAACGTACACTAATGACTAATTATAAAGATTATACCGTCTTTTGTCAACTTGAAATCCCCTCTAGGGCAGGGAGAATAACGTAACCTTTAAATCCTAAAAAATAAAAGGCACTGCAGGAGACTCTAAACGATATATCACGCAGAGTCCACCTTGAGTGCCTAGAATAACTGGTTTTTATATTTTTATTTTTCACAGCTTTCTGTTTGTTTCTTTCTCATTTTCCAATATGCTTTATACTGTCCCCTCTCCTCATCAGAAAGATTTGAGTATGCCACATAGGTAATGTTGCACGGCAATAGACTATGACTGCAATGAAGACAATTCGCCTTGCTCCGTTTTGATACCAGTCTAAAATTGTAACAAATTGGACAGATGTAAACTTTTAACATGGGTATGTCTCCTTTCTAACAATACTAAGTATAATAAATATGGTATAATTTGTAAATAACTTTTCGCTATTATTTCCTTTTTCTTTTTTTATCATGCCAGAATTTACTCGAAAAACAACTTTCTTATCAACAAAAGTAAACTATGATACGATAAACAATACTTACATTGCTAATATATTAATTTCTTCAAGGCTTATACATCCTATTTATAACTTCTATGCTATATTGGTTTTAACTGGTATGCATATTTGATTATTATAAATAAAACAAATAACTGAATTTTTCTACTGCTATCTTTGGCTATGATGTAGCATAAAATAAGCCTTTTCATTGTTTCGGATAAGTTTTTTATCCATAACAACTAAAGGCCTATTTTTCTACAACATTTATTCTGGCAATTCATTTTTTTCGTTATGTAATACTTTGCTCTTATTATGCCGGCTTAATACCCTTATTTTTAGGTATTTATAGTCTACCCTCAGTTTTACCCTTATGCTCTACCCTTCCTACTACCCTTATCTAAGATCGTGAAAGGACTTGAAACACCACCAAACGCCGTCAATCAATAGCTAAGTTAAAATAAAAAATCTCTGCAATGCTTACAACCACTGGATTTCAAGCATTTCAGAGCCTTTCATGATTCTTACTTTTCAGCAGCTCGTAGGGGAATCGAACCCCTGTTTCCGCCGTGAGAGGGCGGCGTCTTAACCGCTTGACCAACGAGCCTTACAACATTTTAAATTGTACTATAGATGTTTTAAAAAATCAAGTAGTTTTTTAACTTTTTGATTTAACAGCTCGTAGGGGAATCGAACCCCTGTTTCCGCCGTGAGAGGGCGGCGTCTTAACCGCTTGACCAACGAGCCTTAGTACGTTACTTATATTACTACATGGAAAAGGAAAAAGCAAGTTCTTTTTTTGAATTTTTTGATTTTTTTAAATTTTTTATACATTACAGTATCATAATATACAATTTGTGTAAATACCCCCGAATAAATTGACATCACCAGCAGGCCCTTCGTAAAATTTTCCCCGTCATGACTTAAAAATCGTCAGTAGAGCATGTATCATAACTATATCTTTTTATGATAGAACGCTCTACTGGTAATTCAAGATTTGTGACTCCTTATGACATAAGAAAATCCATAAGAGAGATCTGATTCGTCATTGGCAAATCTCCCAATAACCCCAAATCACCCATCAGGTCAACTACTGTTCCACTGATTTTACATCTTGTTTTAAAATCATCTCTTGATAGGAATTTCCCATCTTTTACAGCTTCCACTACCTGATCTGCGGCCTTATCTCCAAGACCGTCGATGGTGCTAAGTGCCGGCATTAATTTGTCATCAATTATCTGAAAATGATGTGCCTTCGCCGTATAGATATCAATTGGAACGAAATCATATCCTCTGGCGTACATCTCCTGTACGATTTTCATATCCTTTAGGGTATCTTCTTCTTTCTTTGTTAATTTTTGTGCCGGGTCATTTGAACTCATACGGCGTTTATAATCCGCCATATGATATTCAAGCCGTTCCCTTCCAAGGCACATTAATTCATAGTTAAATGCTGTCGCACGGATACTAAAGTAAGCAGCATAATAAGCAAGTGGATAATATACTTTAAAATAGGCAATACGAAACGCCATCATTACATATGCACAGGCATGCGCTTTAGGAAACATGTATTTAATACGTTTGCAGGACCAGATATACCAATCCGGTACTCCATTTGCAATCATTCCTTCCTCCATCTCAGTGGTAAGTCCTTTTCCTTTACGTACACTCTCCATGATTTTAAAAGCAAGTCCATTTTCAACACCCTGACTCATTAGATATGTCATAATATCGTCACGGGTACAAATCGCTGTAGAAAGAGTACACTTGCCTTCCGCAATGAGTGTTTGAGTATTGTTTAACCATACGTCCGTACCGTGGGATAGACCTGAAATACGAATCATATCCGAAAAACTCTGTGGCTTGGTATCTCGTAACATCTGCATTACAAAGTCGGTTCCAAGCTCAGGAAGACCAAGGCTTCCAAGATCACAGCCACCGATGTCATCCGGTGTTATTCCCAGGCTTTTTGTTGACTTAAACAACGAGATTACCTTCTGATCATCCATCCGAATTGTCTTTGCATCAATTCCTGTTAAGTCCTCCAGCATACGAATCATGGTCGGATCGTCGTGCCCGAGAATATCCAGTTTCAGTAAGTTATGGTCAATGGAGTGATAGTCAAAGTGAGTAGTTACAGTC
Organism: Bacillota bacterium; assembly: GCA_023457255.1. Classification (GTDB taxonomy): domain Bacteria; phylum Bacillota; class Clostridia; order Lachnospirales; family Lachnospiraceae; genus Lachnoclostridium. Next base: position 83,352 of record JAEWMB010000047.1, read on the forward strand.
TTTGTTGTCATATCATTTGCCGGACGCTGCACCGGAGTAAAGGAGTAGATTTCTTCTCCTAATGGTAAGACGATAATACCGCCGGGATGCTGTCCTGTCGTTCTTCTCACTCCGATACAGCCCTCTACCAGACGATTGATTTCCGCAACCCTCTTATGCACACTTTTCTCCTCATAATACTTCATGATATAGCCAAAGGCAGTCTTGTCCGCAAGGGTACCAATCGTACCGGCACGGAAGGTCTGCCCCTTACCAAAGATAACCTCAGTGTAATCATGAGCTTTACTCTGATACTCTCCGGAGAAATTAAGGTCGATATCCGGTTCTTTATCTCCATTAAAGCCAAGGAACGTTTCAAATGGTATATTATGACCGTCCTTCGCCAGCGGGTGCCCGCAAACGGGACAATCACGATCCGGCATGTCGCAGCCGGAACTTGAACCAAACGCTTTTACTTCCTCTGAATCAAAATCAGAGAAATGGCAATCAGGGCAGTAATAATGGGCAGGGAGCGGATTAACTTCGGTAATACCAGACATCGTGGCTGCAAAAGAAGAACCGACAGAACCACGGGATCCAACCAGGTAACCATCCTCATTTGACTTCCATACAAGTTTTTGTGCAATGATATACATTACGGCGAAGCCATTGTTGATAATCGATTTTAGTTCATGCTCCAATCGGTCGGCTACGATTTTAGGAAGATTTGACCCATACATAGAATGTGCTTTTTCATAACAGATATTTCGAAGCGTCTTATCCGAATCTTCAATAATCGGAGCACATTTATCCGGGCGTACCGGGGATATTTTTTCTATCCTATCACAGATTTTATTTGTATTTGTTATGACAACCTCTTCTGCCTTTTCTTTCCCTAGATAGCTGAATTCCTCTAACATCTCCTCGGTGGTTCTAAAGTAAAGCGGCGCCTGATTATCTGCATCGGAAAATCCTTTTGCAGCCATAATAATCCGCCTGTAAACCTCATCCTCAGGATTTAGAAAATGTACGTCACAGGTTGCTACTACCGGCTTATTATATTCTTCACCTAAGGCTATGATTTTACGATTAATTTCTTTTAAATCCTCTTCTGAGCTTATATCAATCTTTTCACTCTCAATCATAAATTGATTATTTCCCAGAGGTTGTATTTCATAATAATCATAGAATTTAGCAAGCCTGATAATCTCCCCTTCGGAAGAATTTCTAAGAAATGCCTGATAAAGTTCCCCTGCTTCACACGCAGAACCTATTAACAATCCTTCTCTATACTTTGTCAGTACGGACTTAGGTATCCTTGGACGACGCTGAAAATAATCGATGTGAGAATAGCTGACCATTCGATAAAGATTTACTCTGCCGATATCATTCTGACACAGGATAATTGCATGGTAGGTAGGCATCTTCTTAATGACATCTGCCGAAACCTCTTCTGCTTTATTCATCTGTGCTAAAGTTTCTATGCCGCGTTCCCGGAGCATGTTCAAAAACTTCAAATAGATTTCTGCCGTGCATCCGGCATCATCTACCGCACGATGATGATTTTCCAAAGAGATATTTAGTGCCTTTGCTACGGTATCTAACTTAAAATTATTTAAGTAGTTTAATAAAATTCTGGCTAATCCCACGGTATCTACCGAGGTTATACTAAGTGGAATATTTAAATATTCTGCCTTCTTCGTAATAAATCCGATATCAAAAGAAGCATTGTGTGCTACCAGATAACAGCCCTCACAGAAACTTAAGAATTCCGGCAGTATCTCTTCCACAGTTCCGGCGCCAATTACCATTTCATCCGTAATGCTTGTTAACTTCTGGATTTCATATGGAATTGGCACTTCCGGATTAACAAATGTGGAGAAACGGTCTACAATGGTACCATTTTGTATTTTTACAGCACCAATTTCTATGATCTTATCTTTTACAGAGCTAAAACCGGTTGTCTCAATATCGAAAACAACGCAAGTATCGTCAATGCTTTGCCCACGTTCCCCCTGTACAATCTCCTTCATATCATCTACGACATAGGCTTCCATTCCATAGATAACCTTGAAGTCCTTCGCACGCTGCATCTTCTCCTCATCATCCCGGTAATCTTTTGGGTTAATTGCATGAGAAGCTTCCGGGAAAGCCTGAACAACTCCATGATCGGTAATCGCAACTGCCCTATGCCCCCATTCGAATGCGGTTTTAACAAGTTCTTGTGGGTCTACTACCGCATCCATATCACTCATCCTTGTATGAGCATGCAATTCTACGCGTTTATTCTCAGACCGGTCAACTCTCTTTTCAATAAAACTAGGTATTCTTTTAATTCCTATAATAGAATTTAGTGTGATTTCACGGCTATACGTATCATAAAGTGCCATCCCTTTTAACCGAACGAACATTCCTTTTTTTACCTGACTGCGAACGTCTTCTATCTCCTCTGCCCGGACAAAGATTTTTGCTGAAATTGTATCTGTGAAGTCAGTTACATGAAAAACAAGTAAAAACTTCTCATTTCGCAGCTCTCTTTCTTCTGTGGACAGAATCTTTCCACGGATTACAACTTCTCCGATCTCCTCTTGAATATCCTTTATTGGTACAAAATCCCCTTCAAACGGTCTGCCATAAATAATATCCGGATCATCCGGAAGTTTTTTCTTGTATGCTTTTGCTTTGTCATAAGCACTATTTTTCTTATCCAATGGTGAGAATTTATCTTCTTTTCTCTGCTTCTTCTCTTCCTTTTTCTCAAAAGCTTTCAGCTCCTGGCTGCTTCCTGTCCTGCCTTTTCCTGTTTGATTATTGCTTTGATGGTTTGAGGAAGATAATTCAAATGGAATCTCTGCACGAATCTCATCGCTGACTTCACTGCTTGTTTCCATCGACCCGCTTACATTCTGCTTTATGTTCTCTCTTCGTACCTGCGGATATTCCTCTTCTTTTTCTTCCTCTATCCGTTCATAAAACTCGAATTGCATCACCGCAGGGATACAAAATCGTTGTTCAAACATAGGTTCTAAAAACGCTTTGATTTCTTCGGATTTCTTTTGATTTAAGAAGGTATCCGGAAGCTTTAATATCATTTTATTACCGTCAAAGGAAATCTCCGCCATACGCAGAATATTATAATTCATAGCACTACTGTCGTTTAGTTCTTCCAAAATACTGTCGCAGTGCAGATTCCATAAAGATTCCGGGGTATATTGCGAAGAAAGTTGATAGGTTTCTACCAACTTTACCCGACTCTTGGTGGATGAAAAAAGTTGCTTTTGTAACTGAAATTCCATCCTTTTAATTTGTTTCCTACTAATAAGATGGGTACTCTGTATGTAGATATGAACATTTCCATTACTCTTCGATACCAACGCTTTTAATACGCCGATATCGGAAAACAACTCATGCAACTCTTTTTCTACACTCAGTGTATCAAATACTTCAAAAAATAACATAATAACTCCCGTCTGCGCGCCTTAGCATACATACAAATCAAGAGATTGACTTTCACATAAAGCTATCCAATTCCTTCTTAAGCTCTTCTAATAGAGTTTCCTCCGGTACTGTTCGGATAACTTCTCCTTTTTTAATAATGCAGCCGACGCCATTACCGCCTGCTACGCCAAGGTCTGCTTCCTTTGCCTCTCCCGGACCGTTAACGGCACATCCCATAACAGCAACTTTTATATCTAAATCATAACTATTTACTAATTCTTCGACTTGTCTTGCAAGCCCGATTAAATCTATTTGAGTACGACCGCAGGTTGGGCAGGATACAACTTCCACGCCGCCTTGCCGCAGCTCTAATGTCTTTAATATAATCTTTGCCGACCGAATCTCTTCAAGTGGCCGATCTGTTAAGGAAACTCGGATGGTGTCACCAATTCCCTGGTTTAGAATTAAGCCAAGGCCTATAGAAGATTTAATGTTTCCTGCCACGATAGAACCTGACTCGGTAATTCCAACATGCAGCGGATAATTTGTCTTTTGTGCAATCAATTCATGTGCTTTTACGCACATAAGCACATTGGAGGACTTGATACTAATTACCAAGTTATCATAGCTTAACTTTTCAATAAGATGAACTTTATCAAGCGCACTCTCTACCAAGCCTTCTGCCGTTACATGTCCATACTTCTCTATGATATGTTTTTCTAAAGAACCGGAGTTTACCCCAACACGGATTGGAATATTACGTTCCTTCGCTACATCAATCACTGCCTTTACCCGTTCTATATCTCCGATGTTGCCCGGATTAATACGAATCTTATCTGCACCACTCTCCATGGCAGCAATCGCTAATCGATAATCAAAGTGGATATCGGCAACCAGCGGAATATGAATCTTTTTCTTAATTTCCCTAATTGCTCCTGCTGCTTCCATGGTAGGAACTGCACAGCGAATGATATCACATCCAGCTTCCTCAAGCTCCAAAATCTGATTGACCGTGGAAACGATATCTTCCGTTTTCGTATTTGTCATGGATTGAATTAAGACTGGATTTCCTCCTCCAATCTGTCGGTTTCCAATGGTAATTATTTTTGTTTTATCGCGATACATACTATCCTCTTTTCTTACTAACACCCAACTATATGACGGTATAATACTTTTTATTATTTTCTGCTCAAATTCTAGAAGAAAACATTCTTAATATCATTAAAGAATAAAAATACCATTAATATCATTAATGCAACAAAACCAAGCATGTGAACAAAGCCTTCTTTTTCTCTGTCCAATGGTTTTCCCCGAACTGCCTCAATAATTAAGAATATCAATCTTCCGCCATCCAGTGCCGGGATAGGAAGGAGATTCATTACTCCAAGGTTTGCACTTAATAAGATCCCCCAGTTAAACAGTAAAATAATAACATTCTTAATGCCGATATCCTCGCTTGCATCTACTACATTACCAAGCTCGCTGACAATTCGTACCGGTCCCCCCAGTTCATCTGCTCCTACTTTACCGGTAATCAGTTGTCCAAGACTTTTAACTGTCGTTTCAATCCAGTAGCGAACTTCCGAAATACTATAGCGAACAACGCCTAGAACACCTGTTTTTTCATAACCTTGATTATAGTTAAATCCTATGGTATACCACTCCGTCATACGTGGTGTAACTTCAACTGTATTCAACTTTTCGTTGTGCATATAAGTAACTGTTAGCGGCGAACCATCCAGTGGATGACTTTCCAGATAAGAAGCAAGTTCTGCACTCGTCTTAATCTCTGTTCCATTAACCGCTGTTATGATATCACCATTCTTAATTCCAGCATCTTTAAAAGCAGAACTATTTAATAATGTAATCTGAGCTTCACTTTGAGAGTTCGGCGAATAAGAAATGCCTAACATATAACGTTTTTCAACGTCCGGAATTAAAGTGGTAGTTAACTTTTCTCCGTTTCTCTTAAATGTAACGGTAACCGGATCTTGTGACTTTAGAGGACTAAAATCAAAATGAGTCGTAATATCTCTTGCAAATACTACATTTTCACCGTCAATTTCCGTAATGATATCCCCAACCTCTAGTCCTGCGCTTGCACCTGCACTACCCTCAGGAACAGTAACAACACGAGCCGGATCATACCCTACCATCCCTACTACAAATAAAGCAAGAAAAAATGCTAAGATAAAGTTAAATAACGGTCCCGCAAATATCGTTGAGATACGCGCCCATACACTTTTATTATTGAACGCTCCTTCATTATCGTTAAGTTCATCCTCTCCAAGCATCATACAAGAACCACCGATTGGGAACAGCTTTAATGAATACCTGGTGCCATGATACACCTTGCTAAATAGACGTGGTCCCATACCAAGGGAGAACTCCGTCACCACAATACCATTCTTCTTCGCCAGCAAAAAGTGTCCCAATTCATGGAAAGTTATGATGACTCCGAATATTAACAATGCTACAATAATTTTCATCCAGTAAATTTCCTTTCTTTAGCATGTGAGTTTCTATCAATTTTGATATTTTGCCTTCACACACTCTCTTTCTATAAAATCATATGTTTCCTGTTCCACATTCAGAATTCCATCTAGCGAAGGTTCCTTCACCAACGGTACATTCTCCATCGCTTTTTCTATCAGTGAGGTTATCGACAGGAACGATATTTCGTGATTTAAGAATTTTGCAACCGCAAGTTCATTGGCGGCATTAAATACCGTTGGAACACTATGCCCTGTTCTCATTGCCTCATATGCCAAACGTAAACCCGGCAGATCATTAATCTTTGGTTTTTCAAACGTTATCTGCCCGATATCAAAGAAATCCAAACGTTTTCCCGGAAGGTATCTTCTTTTATCAGGATAGTAAAGTGCATACTGTATCGGTAATTTCATATCCGGAGTCCCAAGCTGTGCTATAATTCCGCCATCTTCATATTCCACTGCGGAATGAATGATACTTTGCGGTTGAATCACAACTTCAATCTTATCCAATGGTTCATGAAACAGCCAATATGCTTCCATCACTTCAAGACCTTTATTTACCATAGTAGCGGAATCTATCGTAATTTTTCGTCCCATAGACCAATTCGGATGTTTCAGCGCATCTTCCACCTTCACATAGTTAAGCTCTTCCAGGGTTTTCCCGCGGAATGGGCCACCGGAAGCAGTTAGGATAATCCTGCTGACTGCAGATGATTCATTTCCCTGAAGGCACTGGAATATAGCAGAATGTTCACTGTCTACCGGTAGTAAATTTATGTGATGCTCCTTAACCAAAGGCATAATTAAATGCCCTGCTGTTACCAATGTTTCTTTATTTGCAAATGCAATATCTTTTCCCCTTAAGATTGCTTCCATTACCGGTTTGATTCCAATCATACCAACAACAGCGCTTACCAAAATATCCGCACTATCTTCCGTGGCACAAGCGATGAGCCCTTCCATTCCTGCTTCAACGGTAACCTCTAAATCTGAAATTTTTTTCTTTAGTTCTTGTGCCTGATCCCTATCATATACGCAAACAAGTTTCGGATGGAACTCTCTGATTTGTTCCTCCAATAATTTAATGTTGGAGGACGCAGCAAGTGCAGATACTTGCAAGTCCTTGTTATTTCGTACCACCTCTAAGGTCTGTGTGCCAATAGAACCGGTAGAGCCCAAAACTGATATTATTTTCATAGTAACTCCTAACTGCGTACCTTAACACGCATATTAATCAAGATGTTGAAAAATTGTTTTCTATTTTTCAACCAACTCCTAATTATAAATACTTATCACATAAAAGTTTGCGTTTCATCATTATAACACTTGAAGCAGGTAATATACAATCGGTGCGGTAAAAATTATACTGTCAAATCGGTCCAATATTCCGCCATGACCTGGTATTAAAGTTCCATAATCTTTTACCTCATGGTTTCTCTTTATAGCAGAGGCAGCCAAATCACCGATTGTAGATATCACTGCGGAGCAACCACCAATAACAGCAAAACTTAATTGAGGATTTTTTATCGCTGTCAATTGCCCTTTTAGTATAGTTGCAAACAAAAAGCCAATCAAGGCTGCTCCAAGAATACCACCAAATAATCCTTCTACCGATTTCTTTGGACTTAAAATTGGAGCCATCTTATGTTTTCCTAACTTTCTGCCAACGAGATAAGCGCAAGTATCTGCACCCCAAGCACCAATGAAGATCATCCAAACAAGCAAAAAACCATTTTCTAAGATTCTTACCCTGTAAATAAAAGATAACATGATACTAACATAGAAAAGTCCAAAATATACTAAAGTAACCTGATCCGCATGAAACTTAGGAAATGAAAAGACATATACTCCCATTAATACTAATAGGAATCCAATAAGTAATGGAAAAATTAATTCTATTTTGTTAAAATACACAAGCATATAAAAGAGGATGCAAACAATATAGCCTGTAAATGCCAAGATGCTTTTATTCATTTTAAGTACCCGATATAACTCCATCATACCAATTAATGATATTGTCAGAAGCAGTGCAAATAAAACCTCTCCGCCTAAAATTATTGCCGCTATTGTAACAAGCATTAGGATACAGGAACTACGAAACCGTATCCAAAAAGATTGATCCTTCATTATAACCTCTATTCCGGCACTTTAGCGCCTTTTAGTATCAAGAGAACTTTTGTATAGCAAACAATTTACCATGTAAAAATATTACTAAGTTCAGCCCGTCCCACCGTATCTTCGTTCCCTGCCATTATAGAATTCGATTGCTTTGATAAGCTCCGCTTTATTAAAATCAGGCCATAAAACATCGGTAAAATAAAACTCGGAATAAGCGAGCTGCCATAATAAAAAGTTAGACAAACGCTGTTCCCCACTGGTACGTATCAATAAATCCGGTGCAGGTATTTTCTTGGTGTCTAAATAATTCTCATAAACTTCCGTATCTAAATCCTCAATTGATAATTTCCCATCGTTTACATCCTGTACGATTTTTTTTGTTGCACGTAAGATTTCATCCTGCCCGCCATAATTTAAGGCAACCTGAAAACAAAGCCCTGTATTGCTCGCACTTACTTCCTCAAGTTTCACAATGATATCTTGCAGCGACTGCTCTAATCTGGTGATATCACCAATAACATGTACTCGCATATTATTCTTTTTGCTTTTATTTAAACATTCCGATAAAAATTCCCTTAATAATTTCATTAATGTATCAATTTCTGATTGTGGTCTTGACCAATTTTCGGTAGAAAAAGCATAAACCGTCACATACTTGACACCAAGATTATGAGCTTCCCTGCAAATTTCCTCCACAATTTTACTTCCTTGCCTATGCCCATAATTACGCGGCATCCTTCTTTTTTTCGCCCATCGTCCATTCCCATCCATAATGATGGCGATATGATTTGGAATTTTTAGTTCTTTTAATTGCGTATCCATTGAACTTAATGCCTGCCTTCCTTTGATTGCAATTGCATGCAACCTTCTTGTTTAAACTTTGGCACATATTTTATCTGTAAAACAGCCTTTATTAGAATTACAATACAAAATAGGACGTATGGACCTTAAAAGTCTTATACGTCCTATTTTATACCTACCTTATCTCTGTGATAAAAGGTACTGTTTTTGCACCATAAGTCCAATTATTGAAACATAGATTCAGAGTTTCAATAAGAAATTAAACGGTAAGAATCTCCTTGGACTTATCTTCCATTGCCCTATCTACTTCTGCAATGAATTTATCTGTAATCTTCTGGATTTCATCCTCGATTTGCTTCTGTTCATCCTCAGAGACTTCATTTGCTTTCGCAAGCTTTTTTATTGCATCATTGGCATCACGACGAACGTTACGAATTGCAACTTTCGTATTTTCAGCCTTTTTCTTAACATCCTTTACAAGGTCTTTCCTGCGTTCCTCTGTTAATTCAGGGAATACCAAACGAATTACTTTTCCATCATTACTTGGTGTTAATCCAAGGTCTGAAGCAATAATTGCTTTTTCAATATCCTTAATTATCTTTGATTCCCATGGTTGAATCTGAATAATTCTTGCTTCAGGAACAGAGACATTTGCGACTGCCTGAATCGCTGATGGTGTTCCATAATAATCTACTCTTAACTTATCAAGTAAATGTGGATTCGCTCTTCCGGCTCTAATTCCTACATATTCTTCCTTTAACGTATCTAAAGATTTTTGCATCTTGCCTTCAAAAGGTTTGATTTTTTCATTCATAAAAAAGACCTCCTACTATTTTCCATCCATTGTACCAATATTTATTCTACTGTCACTACAGTTCCTGTACAATTTCCCTTTACATTATCGACAATACTGTTTTCCTCATTAAGAGAAAATACTAGTAGTGCCTTCTTGTTTTCCATACACATAACAGTAGCTGTTAAATCCATGATTGCCAGTTTTTTATCAAGTAATACCTGATACGAAACGGTATCATACTTCTTAGCGTTAGGATTTCCTTTCGGATCGCTATCATAAACTCCATCTACAGCTCTAGCCATTAAGATGACATCAGTCTCCAATTCGATTGCACGAAGTGCTGTTGCAGTATCCGTTGAAAAATACGGATGACCTGTACCGCCGGCAAGGAAGATAACCTGCTTCTTTTGTAAACATTCCACGGCTTTGTCCTTACGAAACAACTCTGTCATACTTCCACACTGAAATGGTGTAAATATTTTTGTTTCCATACCCACATAACGGAAAATATCCGATACATAAATACAATTCATGACAGTTGCAAGCATCCCAATCTGGTCGGCTTTGGTACGGTCAATCGTCTCGCTGCTGCGTCCGCGCCAGAAGTTCCCGCCTCCGATAACGATTGCTACTTCGATTCCATCATCAACTAATTGTTTTACCTGCTTTGCCACACCAATACAGGTTGCTTCATCAAAGCCTGTCTTCTTGTCCCCAGCAAGTGCCTCTCCACTGAGCTTTAACAATACTCTATTATAGGATTTCATATTATGCTACCTCTCATGTCTTTGTTGCACACATCGATGATTTCGCATGCGATTTTTACTGCTCCCAAACAGTCACAGCAATTTTACCATATTCAAAGGTAGATTTCTACCCTGTTCTAAGGAGAAACCTTATTTTTCTGCAAATACATCGTCGATATCTACAGAAGCATAGGTTAAAGAACAGAATCCCTCCAAAATGGCACCGTTATTCATCTGCACAGATTTTGCTTTCACATTTCCTTTCACAATTGCAGTAGCATCCAAAAGAACCGGCCCATTAATATCCACCTCTCCTTTGACAGCACCCGCAATTTGACCGGAAGAAGCAGTAATGTCACCAATCACTACCGTACCAGGTTCAATTTTAATATTTCCTTCGCTATTAACGCTGCCTTCTAATCGCTTGGAATTGATTTCAATCTCCGATGCAATCGAGTTACCGGTGATTCTTCCGGATATGGACAATTTTCCTTGGCATTCAATATCACCAATTACAGTTCCCATAACTTTTAAGGAGCAATCTGAGGTGATACTACCATTAATTGTTGTACCTTTCGTAATAACCGTTACTGCGTCGTTATCCTCCGGAGATAAATCCCTCTTAGGCGGCACGGCATATTCAGCTTTCTCTGGCGGTGCTTTCTCCTCTTCATTCAATAACGTGTCCAATAATTCTTCATCAACAACGCTCTCTTCAAAATCTACCATGGTATCCTCTCCATCTCCAGTTTCTTTCAGTTCCTTTATTTCTTCCTCTTTTTCCCTCTTTTCGTTCGAGGCTTCACGCTCTGCACTCTGTTCCTGCTCCTTTTGGTTTTCCATAGATACGCTGAATGGTTCTTCTCCAAATAAAACAGCTTCCGAATTTAACAATTCTTCTGTCGCATTCATGATTTCCTGATAAATCTCGTCTTCCAACAGCTCTTTATCGGATTCATCCAATGTTAAGTCATTAGACATCTCCTTCTCAGACTCTTCTAAGACGTCTTCTGTGACAACAGGTGTTCCATCCTCGATGTTTTGCCGATCGAAGGTTTCCTCTTGCTTTTCCTTCTCCGATTCACTACCAGACTTTTTGCGGTCTTTATTGAAATCTTTAAAGAAACCCATTCTTACACGACCTCCATTATGTTTCTTTCGTTCTCTGCCATCTTCCGTTTCTTACATTACAGCACAGAATTCTACCAAATATATCTTATTCTATATTAATCAACTTCGAGAAATTTGTAAAGCAGAATCTTAAAAATTGGCATTCTATCCTAAGGAAACGTTTCCAAATATGCATCATAAATTTAATTATGAATCGTAACATTATATACAAAAACAGGAATAGTACAAATTAGCTATTCCCGTTTCATATTTACTTATATTTTCTTTATAATAGCAAAAGATAGTAGGAAAACTAAAATCTTTGTTCGACTAAGAAGGCTATTACTATCAGGAGAGTTAAATTACCTGTTCTATTCTCTCTCTATTATATCTCAGATAGGAAATCTTCTAGTCTTTTGTTATTAGTTGATAACCCTTCCCGTCACGAGTTAAAATTTTCTCAGATATCATATCTCTTCTTAGTGTACAAAAATCATCATGATAATCTGCAATCGTTATGTTTACTTCTCTTTCGGTATAAATCTTACCCGACTCGAATGCTTTTGCTATTTCTTCCAGGATAATGCGCTTCTTCTTTCTCTGAACAGGAATTGACTTTAATTTTCCATACTCAAAAAAGCTTTCTATCACTTTCTTACGATATTGTTCTTCTCGCTTTTCCTGAACCTCTTTCTCACTGGATTCCTCCTTTATTTGTCCTTCTGTAACCTAAAAAATCTTTTCCGAACCGCTATTGTTCTTTCGCATCGTATTTTCCAACAGAGCCCATATAAACAACAAATTCATTCTCTTTATCATTCGATGGCTCCGTATCTAATCCTAACAAAGCATCTGCCAACGCTTGATCATACGCACCGATACCGCACGTTCCACATCCAATCGCCTCACAAGCCAAGTATAAGTTTTGTCCCACATGTCCTAAATCGATTAAACAGTACTTCTGAGCCTTATTTGTGTAACGCCATTCACTGCGGTAAGGAATTGCTGTCCAAATAAAGGTCACCGCACAAGTGCCCACAAACGTTTGTCCGCAGCAAGCCTCTGAGACTCTATCCATTTGATTTTCAAGGACACCTAAATATTCCAGTCTGTGTTCCGTAGCTACATAATGGTATCTTCCCGATTCCAGTCCCTCGACATTATTTACAAAGAGATATGTTTCAAAGGGATGTCTGGCACCAGCGGATGGAACCATACGGAGCGTGGCTTTATTCTTCTTCCCAATAATTGTTTTAACGCCTTGCGTTGTCCAAAGTAAAAACGATAACTCTTCTAAAGTTAACGGCATATCATTATAAACTCTTCTACTGGTTCTTTGGCTAATAATATCAAGAAAGCTATTATTTCTAACTACATCCTCAAAATCCTTTGGTAAACTGATGGACTTGGCACTAATGTAAGCCTTATCCATAGCCGGCTGCGGCAACTCTTGCTTTTTATCAGAGATTATCTCTTCATCTAATGCTGTATGGGCTTTCATAACTTCTCTTAAATTCATAATATCCATATTTCTATCTGGCAGTTTTTAAATTCTGCTTTTCTCCTTTTCTATTTTTCTGAGGCAGCTTTCTTATAATGACTACAGTATCCTTCTTATAATCAATGCAGTGTCTTTCTTATAATTAACACAATATCCTTTTTATAATCAATGCAGTATCCTTCTTATAATCAATGCAATATTCTTCTTATAATCAATGCAATATCCTTCTTATAATTAGAACCACCTTAAAAAATAATACAAATTTCCTTACTCTCTAAACAAACTACTTATCATTTTTATCCTTCTATAATTAAGAAAAGGATCGTTCATTCCGCTCTCTTCCATATCTACATTAGCATAGTATGCTAAGAAAGCGCAATATAAAAAAGAGACTTGGTTCCAAAGTTCCTCCAAATGGTAGTTTGCTTATCTCGCATTTGGGGTTAGTTCTTTTCTGCCAAAGTCTCTTTTGCTATGATCTTTACTACTTAATTTCTCTATTTTTTAGATTTGATATCTGCATATCGAACGTAATCTACTTCCACATAGCCTCCGCCGATTATTGTACTATCATGATTACAGAAGATGCCATTTTTTACACCTACCCATCTTCCTGCTTTAGCAGGAATCGTAAACGCCTCCCTATATTCCTCTCCATCAAGGCTGAATGACATAGTAATTGTTTCCTGAGGAATATGCTTTACCGGAATATCCATTTCCATATTATCGATATATCCAATACACTTTACTTCATATTTGAAAAATACTGTCATTTCCTCGTCTTTAAAATCACCTTCTGCTAGAGGAATGCTTACTTTCTTCTGATCCGCATAAGAAACATCACAGTCAAAGTTCTGAATTCCAGTGATCTTCTCCAGCGTATAAGAGCCATTCCTTTTACTTACTGCCATTGCACTATATTCCATACCTAAAGATACGATTCCTGCGGTATCTCCATCCTGTAATCCAGCAAAACTCATCTTTGTGATACAAGAAAATTCAGGTGCCGGCCATTTTTGCATAAGAAGGTTTCTATAATCACTTACCGGACGTAATGGTACGGAAGGCAGTGCATGTAATTTGATTTTAGAATCCCCCAATTCATACCAGCAGTCCTCCGGATTGGCATTCCACTGCCACTGCAGGCCAAGACTCTTTTTATCAAATTCCTCTGTTGTATCTGGTTCACATACCGGATATACCGAATTATTTTTAAGTTCTTCCCCTGTTTTACCTATGTTTGGCTTCCTATATTCCATTACCGGTTCGCCATAATCGTTACCGTCTTGATTCACCCCGATAATTGGCCATTCATTTTCCCAATGCATCGGTTGAAGATGAACGATTCTTCCGGCTGCATATACATCCTGAAAATGTAAAAACCAGTCTTCTCCAGTAACAGTATCCACCCATGCGCCTTGATGAGGTCCGTTAACAAGAGTATCTCCTTGTCTCATCACAACTTTATGCTCATAAGGGCCAAATACATTCTTCGAACGAAGCACTAACTGCCATCCGGTCTTTACTCCGCCTGCCGGTGCAAAGATATAATACCAGCCATCCTTCTTATACATCTTTGGACCTTCCGTAGTTACATTACCATTGGTATCACCATCGAAAATTCTAACTTCTTCCCCGATGAGTCCCATGCCATCCGGCTGCATTTCTACCATATGAAGAACACTCTTATATCCGATACGGCTCTTTGCCACACCTGCAACAAGATAAGCTTTTCCATCTTCATCCCAGAATGGACATGGATCAATCCAGCCGGCACCCGGTCTTATATTTACAGGCTCACTCCATTTTCCAAACGGATCTTTCGTTGTTGTCATATAGATTCCCTCATCCGGCATAGGGAAACATACATAATAGGTTCCTTCATGATATCTGATAGCCGGTGCCCATACACCGCATCCATGCATTGGATTCCGATATCGAAACTCTGGAATTCTATCTAATACATAATTCACAACTTTCCAGTTCACAAGGTCTTTAGAATGAAGTAATGGTAAAGCCGGTGCATTGCAAAAACTAGATGCAACCATAAAATAATCTTCACCAACTCTAATTGCATCCGGATCAGAATAATCCGCATAAAGTAATGGATTCCTGTACTTACCATTTCCTAAATCTGCTATCCACATAAAAAAGTCCTCCATAGTCATTACGTATAATTAATTTAATCACTATACTATATTACACCAAAGTTCTTAATTTATCTATAGTTGTCTCAAAAATTTGATAGAATCATAAGAAATTAGTAGTTTTCTACTGTAAAAAAGATACTTGTCTATACCAGCTATAAGATTTAGAATATCTAACATTCGGCAGAGTGGGTATCAACCTATTGCAGCACGAATTATTTTCCTATCAGGACTGCATTTAAAACATATCTATCACAGAGCTTTTAAATTTAAAAAGGACTTTTGCCCTCACTGTTTACAAACACCGAGAAACAAAAGCCCTAACAAGACTACCTTTTTAAATCCATACTGAAATAGAAATTCGTAATTAGCGTACTACAATATTGTAGATTCTTCCCTTTACGTAGATTTCCTTTACGATTGCCTTACCTTCCAAAGCAGCAATCACAGCAGGATTTGCATGAACTTTTTCCTTTACTGAAGCTTCTTCTTCCTCCGGAGCTATCGCAACGGTTGCTTTGACTTTGCCATTAAACTGTACGGCAATTTCAATGGTAGATTCCATGGTTTTTTCTTCGCTCCAGGTTGGCCATTCATTCTGATATAAATGTCCCGGGAACTTCATGATTTCCCAAAGTTCTTCTGTAATATGAGAAGCGACCGGATTCATTAACTGAATTAATGTTTTAAATTCTGCTTTGGTAACCATACCAACACGGTAGAAATCGTTTACCAGCGCCATCATTGCTGCAATTGCCGTGTTAAATTTTAGACTCTCATAATCCTGAGTTACCTTTTTGATTGTCTGGTGCAGCTTTGTTTCTAATTCGGCAGAATAAGCATCTCCTTCCACTACCATATCCTGTAATTTCCATACACGATCCAGGAAACGACGGCAGCCTTTTACACCTTCATTACTCCATGCCGCACTTAAATCAAAGGCCCCGATAAACATTTCGTAAGTACGAAGGGTATCTGCACCAAACTCATTTACGATATCATCCGGATTAATAACATTTCCACGAGATTTTGACATCTTCTCGTTATTCTCACCTAAGATCATACCATGAGAAGTTCTCTTCTGATAAGGTTCCGGTGTGTTGACCAAACCTTGATCATATAAGAATTTATGCCAGAATCTTGAGTAAAGTAAGTGTAAGGTTGTATGCTCCATACCGCCGTTATACCAGTCTACCGGCATCCAATAGTCAATTGCTTCTTTGCTTGCAAATTCCTTATCATTACGAGGATCGATATAACGTAAGAAATACCAGGAGGAACCTGCCCACTGAGGCATAGTATCAGTTTCTCTATGAGCCTTTCCACCACATTTAGGGCAGGTAGTATCTACCCAGCCGGTCATCGCCGCAAGTGGGGATTCTCCATTATCCGTAGGCATATAACTATCTACTTCCGGCAACATTAACGGTAATTCACTCTCCGGAATTGGAACAAATCCGCACTTATCGCAGTTTACCAATGGAATAGGTTCACCCCAATACCGTTGACGGGAGAATACCCAGTCTCTTAATTTAAAGTTAACTTTTTTAGAACCGATGCCTTTTTCCGTTAACCACTCAATCATCTTTTTCTTTGCATCCGCAACCTCAAGACCATCTAAGAAACCGGAGTTTACTAATTTTCCTGTGTAGGTATCGGTGTAGGCTGCCTCATCTACTTTACCGCCTGCGACAACCTCTACAATAGGTAACTCAAATTTCTTAGCAAATTCCCAGTCTCTTTCATCATGCGCCGGAACTGCCATGATTGCACCGGTTCCATATGTCATTAATACATAGTCAGAAATCCAGATTGGAATCTCTTTTCCATTGGCAGGATTCATTGCGGTTAAACCATCAATGCAAACACCCGTTTTATCTTTTACTAATTCGGTACGTTCAAAATCCGATTTTTTTGCTGCATTTTCACGATATTCCATAATATCATCAAAATTTTTGATATCATCCCTATACTTTTCAAGGATTGGATGCTCCGGGGAGATTACCATATAAGTTGCACCAAACATAGTATCCGGTCTTGTAGTATAGATTCTTAAGGAATCCTCTTGTCCTGCGATAATAAAATCTACTTCCGCACCCTCGCTTCTGCCAATCCAGTTTTTCTGAGAAACTTTAACTTTGTCAATATAGTCTACCTGATCCAAATCATCTAATAATTTTTCAGCATATTCTGTAATCTTAAGCATCCACTGGCTCTTAACACGACGAACTACTTCTCCACCGCAGCGCTCACAAACACCTCCGACTACTTCTTCATTTGCAAGGCCAACCTTACAAGAAGTACACCAGTTAATAGGCATCTCTGATTTATATGCCAAGCCTTTTTCAAATAATTTTAAGAAAATCCACTGAGTCCATTTATAATAATTGGGATCAGTTGTATTAATTTCACGACTCCAATCAAAGGAATATCCTAACGATTTTAACTGATTTTTAAAATTTTCTATATTATTTTTTGTTACAACCTTGGGATGAATCTGATTCTTAATTGCATAGTTTTCTGTTGGAAGACCAAACGCATCCCAGCCCATTGGGTAAAGAACGTTATAGCCTTGCATTCTTTTTTTTCTAGCAATAATATCCAGTGCGGTGTATGGTCTTGGATGACCTACATGTAACCCTTGTCCGGATGGGTAAGGGAATTCAACCAAAGCATAATATTTGGGTTTTGTTCTATCATTGCCAACCTTAAAAGCTCCCTCATCGTCCCATATTTTCTGCCACTTCTTCTCAATTACTTTTGGATTATAAGTTTCTGACATATTGTCCTCCTTTTACGATATGATTTTCATCACATCTTATTCATAAGTTTTACTTCCAGCTCATCGTTAGGCAATTTATGATATTCAAATAAAAAAGCCCCCTCATCTCTAATCTAGAGACGAAGAGGCATAAACACCTATACGCGGTACCACTCTAGTTCAAAACCAAAGAAACATTTGCTTTTATAAAACAAATAACTCTGTTTTGCACTTCTATTCGATAACGGGAATTCCCGTCGAAATCTACGTAAGAAAATATTCAATCACAAAATACTGATCTTATGAAACTTTCTACCTTTCAATTCCGAAGCTCCAAGGCGAGTTCAAAGACTATCCTGCCATCTCACACCAACCGATGACTCTCTGAAAGGGATTTATCCTCTACTACTCCTCTTCATAGCATATAAACTATATTTTTTTAATTCTATCACGATTTGCTTCTTTGTCAAGGGGTATATAAAAGATTTACACACCTTATAAAAATATATCCTTAGGTTACAATATTTGAAATGGCAAAGCATTACTGATTGCATAGCCTTTTAATTTCATAATTCTATATTAACAATTATGTAAACATAATAAAAAAATACCACCTGCAAATTCCCTCCTTGAATCTTTTATATTTAATTGAATTATAAATCATCTAAAATATAGTATTACTCCAAAAGACAGCCGGAATCACAGGACCGGGGGTGGCATATAGGTACTTCCCAAGAAAGCGTGCCAGCTTTCGGAGGATTACCCATATGCCACCCCGGTCCGTCTAATATCCGATATCAAACTTACAAGCCCCTACCCCTGATTCGCCCAATCTGCCGGATACGTCACATAAATAAATCTAGCATAATTCGGAACAGAAAATTTAATAGAAGACCCCTTTGGAATTAGAATCAACTCTCCTGCATTTGCAGTCACCGACTTTCCATTTATTATAATACTTAAAGTACCTTCAATTACATAATCAATTTCATCATAATTGAGCGTCCAGTCAAAAGTTGTTTCTTTCATCTCCATAATACCACAACCTAGTCTGGGACTTTCTTCTAAAGAAAATAAATCCTTGGTATACACCACATCCCCAGGTTTTCCGGTATCCATCAAATCATTTTGTGAAACTCGAATACGTGGAAGTTTGATAGAAATAATTCCTTCTTTTAATTTATTTTTATTGAAATCTGCCGCACCACTATTAAGCTTCTCCATTAAGATCTCACGTATCATATCCTCAATTGTTGATTTATTTACTTCCATGTGCCTATTCCTTTCCCTAATTTACAATCTCCTTTTATCTATCCCTAAATCAAGAGATGTTTTTATCAACAGGTTATCGCAGGTTGATGATAACTTATTAAAAAGCACTATTTCTAACTCTCACGTCTTAATGTCTTATTCGCAATAAAAATTGCAGCAAATAATGCGGTGATACCACCAACCAACTTACCAACAATCATTGGTAAAATCATCGTAGAATTAAAACCGGCAGTAAATCCAAGGTGGTCACCGAATACGAAGGCTGCTGAAACTGCAAAGGCAACATTTAAGATCTTACCACGATTATCCATATCCTTCATCATACCAAACATTGGAATACTATTCGCTAAAGAAGCTACCAAACCTGCAGCTGCAATGTCATTCATTCCAAGTAGTTTCCCAAGTCCTATTAAAGGTTTCTTAAAAACTTTTGTTATCACGAGAACCAGTGGAAAGGCGCCTGCAAGCACAATACTAATATCAGCAACGATTGTAAAGCCTTCACTTAACGGTGCCATTCCTTTAATAATTGTAATTCCGGTTAGTTGCTGCACAATACCAACAGCGAGGCCGAACGTGATTATAGCTACAACAATCTTACCAAAAATCGTAAATCCTTTAATCATACCGTTTTGGAATTTCCATAGTCCAAGTGCAATTAAAATAGCAATGATAATAATAGGAATTAAATTCCGAATTACCATCATAAATGGAAAGCCTGCAACCAGACCGCCAAAGAATGCTCCAACGGGAATTGTTATAACTCCTGCTAAAACACCGGTTGCTAAAAATCGTCTGTCCTCGTCTCGGATAATACCAAGACCAACCGGAATCGTAAATACTATAGTAGGCCCAAGCATCGCGCCTACAATCAAACCTCCAAACATACCAGCTTCCTGGGTTTGTGCCAGTGCCTTAGCCAGTGGGGCACCACCCATATCATTCGCTAATATCGTACCAGCAAACATCGCCGGGTCAGCACCCAAAAAACTAAATACCGGTACAATAACGGGCTTTAAAATATCAGCAAGCACTGGTGCCAAAGCGATAATACCAACCATTGAAATTGCTAATGAGCCAATGGCAAGAATACCTTCTTCAAATTTTTCTCCCAGACCGAACTTATTACCAATAATTCGGTCGATTGCGCCAAGTACTGCAAAAACAACCATGATATAAACAATTATCTCATTTACACTCATGAAAACACCTCCTTATCGTTTTAATAAATTCTCCAGGATATCTCTGCTCGGAGAAGGAATGACTGCTATATTTTCCTGCTCCCCTTCATTTAAAAGCTGTTTACACCTGGTAATCCCATGTTCAATACTGCTAACCGAACCGGTCACAGCAAATACAAACTTTCCACCAATGAAAAAAGCCAGATAAATTCGAAGTACCTTAACATCTGCTGCTTTTAGCACCATATCTAACGCTCTTATTCCGGTACATACTTTTCTGGTTTCAATAATACCTACTGCATCTAATTTTTCTATAGGATCATACTTCGATCGGATACCCTCAATAATAGCTGGTGACACCGCATGCACTTTGAAACTGTCAAATAACGTTTTCCCTGCAATACTAACTCCGTAATCAATTGCAGTATCTACTTCTCCCTCATCCCCGGAGACAATGATGAGAAATTTTCCGGGACAGATGGTTTTAAAATATATGATTTCTACCTCAGCCTTTTTTACGATAGCATCAGCCACATACATACCACGGCTAATACTGATAAACTCTAATGCACCGATACTTTTATTCATACTCTTCTACCACCACAGAATCAACAATTCCAACGATTGCTGCATCCACTGGAGTACCAGAGACCGACAATGCATACCGAGCTGATCCACCACGAACTACAAGAACCTGATCTCCTGCCCCTGCACCTACCATATCTGCAGCTACTACCAACCCTTTGCTTGGTTTTGCGTAAGCATCGGTAAGCTGTACTACCAGAAGCTTATGTCCATTTAATTTTTCATCCTTTTTGGTAGCCCAAACATTCCCGATTACTTTACCAAGTTCCAATTGTCTGCGCCTCCATCATATTTTTATAAATCGCATTCGATGCGCCCTGGCATAATCGAGTGCACTAGGTGTTACAATACTGCCTTTTTCAATACATACTGCTGCTTGTGATTTCACATTTAAACCCATTAAGTCTTTTTCTAATATCAGCTTCTTCTTAAGCTCTACCCGTTCTTCCGTCACTTCAATGATTTCTTCTGTTTTTGATACCCTGCTTTTACCTTCCTCCGGTAGTTTTCGAAGTGCCGATTGTTTTACTTGCCTTTCCTTCACTGGAAATTCACTTTCTGCTGTGAATAAAATACCGTATTGTTTTAAGCACTCTTCATATTCTAACAACCTGCGGTAAAATGTTTTATGAGCTGTTGCCTTGTAGGAGCGATATTCTAGTCCCTCCTCCAGTACAAAAATTGTTTTTCCAAGCAAATGAGCATATCGAAGAGTCTCTTCCAAATATCCATCCCCACATAACAGTGCAAGATTCGCTAATTGTTTCACAGTTATTGATGTAATTAAAATCACTTCTGCACAAGAGACCATTGTATGAAGTTCGGTTACCTTTTTGTTGCTTTTTATATCCGGTATCAGCACATCATATTCTTTTGTGATTGCCTCCGGCAGCGGATAAGGCTCTTCCGATAACACCAGTAACGTTTCTTTGTGTTTGGAGGTACTTTCATACTCCGACAGCCGATGAAGAACTTCTTTCATCACTTCAGTTATAACTTCTTCCATAATATCTTCGTACATATACTCAACTCATTTCTTAATTCAAGATATATCTTTCCTTCATTTACATGGTCTTCATAGTTTTATAAAAACCTTTCGCATTCCAAGTAAGGTTACGAAAGCACAGGATATACCAAAACATTCCAGCTAATATCTTACCTATCTGCTATCATCATACCCTTGGTATCTGTCTTATACCCACAAGCATTCGCTTCGTCATAGTCAATGTGCATCGCAGTACTAAAGTTTTTATCAACACGGATATCAACCTCCTCAAGAATCACCGGACGCTCCCCAAATACCTTTACCTTCACAGAATCACCGTTTGATACCTGAAAACGTTTTGCATCCTCCGGCGTCATATGAATATGACGTTTTGCAGCAATAAGACCTTCTTTTAATTCTATCGAGACACCATTCTTAGGATTTGTTATCTTAATGCCCGGTGTTCCTTTGATATCACCACTTAGTCTTACCGGAACTTTCGTTCCAAGTACCAAAGCATCGGTTAGTGATACTTCAACCTGAGATTTACTCCTCTCCGGCCCTAACACCACTACATTTTGTATGGAGTTTTTAGGACCTGTAATCGTTACTCTTTCTTCGCAGGCGAATTGACCCGGTTGTGACAAATCTTTGACCGGAGTAAGCTGATAACCCTTTCCAAATAATGTGTTTATATCTTCTCTGCTTAAATGAACATGTCTTCCTGATGCTTCTACCAGTATAAATAACTGTTCTTTCAGTTCCTTTAATACTGCTTCAACAATTGCTTCTATATTAAGGTTGGTTTGTGCCAGCATGCTTCCTCCTTTCTAAGATTCTTCATATCTTCCGGTTAGATATTGGAACATCATGATCCAAAAGAAGGAGGATAAACGATTAAATGCTCTAATAATATCTTCTCTGGTTACCGTTCCATCCTCCGCTTTAAATGCTTTAAATGCTACAATTTCCGTCTTTCTTGCAAGCGTTCTTAGTTTATTTAAACAGGCGGTCATCTCACCATGCTGATAGGTAGGCAGAAAATGTTTCATACCAAAATACTGACTGGGATGATATGATTGTTCTCGAAGATCTTTTTCATTTAATCCGGCTAACCTAAATTCACCAACTGCTTCTCCTGTGATTTCGCATTGCAGTAACTTCCGTATAAAGCGAATCACTTCCTCCAACTCCTTGGTTAGCTTAGGCTTTTGTAATCGTTCGGAAACCGTTTGAGCGAGGATGATTTCTGATTCCAGATAATCAATTGCACCACGAAGAATAATTCGTTTATGATCCTTAAACACCAATAGATTTCCCCGAAGATGTGTCATATGCTCCGGTTTTTCTTCCAGATGAACCCCGAATACCGTATCAAACCCTGCGAAGGTTTCTATAGAATGCTTCTTATTCTTCTCCGTCTTACCTTCCGAGTCAGTTAATTTACCATGACTTGGGTTGTCCAATCCTTGATAATCCCGACCTGTTAGTGTGATGTTCTTCTCTAAAAGGTAGGCTCTGGCAGAAGGAGTTAATATGGTGTCCTTCCCCATATGAAATTCACCTTTTTCCTTTAGCAGACCATCACTCACCATTTTTCGAATATCTTGTTCCGTAATTAGCGCCATTCTCAAACCTCACTATTATTTTGCACTTGAACTAATGTGCCGGGTGTATTCCCGGCACAAGTAAGGCACATCACCGAAGAAGTTACTTTTCTTTGAATTCTAAGATAATAGTTAGCTTCCAATATGCGTATGAGGAAGAATAACATCTACCTCAGAATGAGGTCTTGGGATTACATGTACGGAGATTAATTCACCGACACGTTCTGCTGCCGCCGCACCCGCATCTGTTGCTGCTTTTACCGCACCAACATCACCTCGTACCATAACAGTTACCAGACCTCCACCAACCTGCTCCTTACCGATTAATGCAACATTGGCTGCCTTTACCATAGCATCTGCCGCTTCGATTGCACCAACTAAACCTTTCGTTTCAATCATTCCAAGTGCATTTGTATTAGACATATTCATTTCCTCCTATTATTCAGAGAACAGTTACGTGCTCATATACTATTATTCTACATTTTATTATTTATATTAGTTGTTTCATAATTCTTTTTACGATTTCCTCTACCAGCTCCGTATTTACATTACCGTACGTACTGCAGCAAGAAGCTTCCGCAGAACCAAAGAGATGCGCAGCATCTTTTCTAATCTCTTCCAACTCTTTTATACCCGATGCTACTCGTTTTATATTAATTAAATCCATTGGGCCAATATTATTGGAAGAAGAACTACCGCCTACAGCACCGCATCCAAGTGTTAATGCAGGGAACAGGTTCGTTGACGCCCCAACGCCGCCAAGAGATCCCATTGTGTTCACTAAGATTCTAGAAGCAGGTACACGTAAAGCAAATCGTTTGATTAATTCTTCGTTGGTACTATGAAGGGTAAAGGTATGTCCCATTCCTTCAAAACTTAATATTTCAATCACTTTATTTAACACAGCATCAATGGTATCTTCTACAAAGAATGCCAGTATTGGTGCCAGTTTTTCTCTGGAATACGGAGCCTCATCACCGACCCTTGTTTCCTTTGCAATTAAAACTCTCGCATTTTGCGGAACTGTCGTTAAACCAGCAAGCTTACTGATGTGAGCTACAGACTTACCAACGATTTGGGGATTCATCGTTCCATTGGCACGCAGGATAAAGCGTGCTAATTTTTCAGATTCTGCTTCATTAAGAAAGTAACCTCCCTGAGCAGTTAGTTCTTCTCTCACCGTCTGCTCCATACAGCGTTCCACGATAACCGATTGTTCAGAAGCACAAATGGTACCATTATCAAATGTTTTGGAATCCATAATACGCTTAACCGCTAGTTTCACATTTGCTGTCTTATCTATAAATGCCGGTCCATTACCGGCACCAACACCGATAGCGGGATTTCCCGATGAATAGGCTGCCTTTACCATCGCGTAACCGCCGGTTGCTAAAATAAGATTTGTATTCGGATGCTTCATCAGTTCATTCGTTGCTTGAAGAGTAGGAATAGATATACAGGAGATAGCACCTTTTGGGCATCCTGCTGCTTGTGCCGCCTCACTGACTACCTTAACCGTTTCCAAGATACAATTTTTCGCACCGGGATGCGGTGAAAATACGATACAGTTACCCGCTTTCATTGAGATTAAGGTTTTATACATAACGGTAGAGGTTGGATTTGTAGAAGGTACTATACCAGCTACAATACCCATCGGTACACCAATGTCCATTGTTCCATTTTTCTTATCTTCCCGAAGAATACCGATGGTTTTTTGATCCTTAATAGCTTCATAGATCCCCATGGAACCAAATACATTTTTGACTACTTTATCCTGCCAGATACCAAATCCGGTTTCTTCCTTTGCCATCTTTGCAAGACGCTCTGCGTGTTCTATAGATGCATCCGTAATTGCCTTCACAATACGATCGATTTGTTCCTGATTGAAGGTTGCTAGTATCTTGTGGGCTTCCTTTGCTGTTTTTAAAAGCAAACGGACTTCTTGTATTGACATTAAATCTTTCTCTTGTAACTCCATCCGCCGTCTCCTTCTTATCTACGATTTTGCTGCGCTATAATAAGTTGAATTAATTCCTGTTTTTTCGCACTCTTATGAACCTGTGTTAACTCGACGCCTTGGCTTTGTAGGATAGCGCGAAGCGTATCATTGCTCTTCTTCTTTAGATCAGCAACCGTATAACTCTGATTTTCATCCTTCTTACTATTACCGCCGATTGTACTTTCTCCAAAGATATCGTCTCTGCCAAGATTCGTATGATTCTGAGAAATAATGTTTGTTGTAACACTTTTATAAGCCTGAGCGTCCTTCTTTGGAGAACCGTCTATTTTTAAAGCAGCGTCTTCCCTTGATGCTTCCTTATTCTTTACAACATCATCTTTTGAACTGCCATCTTCTTTTAAAGTGTTATCCTTTTGTAAGGAGATGTCTTCTTCTAAAGAGTTATTTTCTTTTCGAGAGCTATCATCTTTGAAAGAACCCTCTTCCTTTAAAATCCGGCCTTTCGAAATGTCATCTTCCTTTGGAGCGCTCTCTCTTTTCTGAATGTTTTCCTCTCTATCATCTGTTTTTTCTGACTGTACACTCTGCTCTTTCTTATCAGAATCTATTGAAAAAATGTTAGAATCAAACTCCTTATTCACCTTCCTTAAACCATCCGCCTGGGAATTCGTATAACCAGAATCAATACTGTCATTAATAGGCTTTGTTGGTGTGCTCTTTGGCTCAAAAAGTTTAGTCCCCTTTTTTAATACCTTGCCGACAAGACTTTCATCCACGTGTGGTATGATATGCTTGGCTCTTAAGGTACCAACACGTTCTGCTGCTGCAGCGCCTGCATCTACAGCAGCGGTAACCGCCCCAACATCTCCGGTGATTTCAACGGTCAAGATACCTGCATCCGCTTTTGCTATCGCCAGTAAAGTAACATTTGCGGCTTTAAGCGCAGAATCCGCCGCTTCAATTGCGGGAGGTAATCCAATCACCTCAATCATTCCTAAGGCTTGCATCTTACTGGTATTCCTTTGGCCGTTCCGCCACACTTCTTACTGCTTCTGCAAATGCATTGCAGGCCGCATAGCAAGCAGATTGAGAACCTGTTAATAATCCACCGCCGAAGTTAGTCTCACTCGGTGGTCCGTAAAACTCACACAATCTTACATCCGCTGCCTTCATGGCTGCATCAAGAGCATAAACTGCTTCTAACGGCGGAGCAATTACATAAGCGAGAGCTTCACCCTCAGTAATTCCGGCAACTTTTGAAAGATAAGATCCTGTTCTTGAAACGGTATGAGCATAATAAACAATTGAATCATCCTCATTCGCACTAATGAAATATGCATCATTTTCCATAAATGTGATGCAAGCATTCAGTCCGCTTCTCACCTCTGCCGGGCTTGGACCTGCCAGAATACCGATTACCTCACCTGCAAGCTTTGTATTTGCATTCGCAGCACCCCCATAAAACGATCTTGCATAAACAACTTCAACATCAGCCGCTTTTGTAGCCTCATCAAGACCTGTGTAAGTTACGTCATCACTATCCGCTGTTATAATTCCAAGACTTTTATGACGCTGTGGAAGAGAGAGTTTTTCTGCCAAGTCCGGACTTACATTAGAGATGATCCGAACCGCTAAAATATTAGGGTGTAATTTATCATTCTTCATATAAACCTCCATTTTTGTTGCAATCCCGTAAATTTGGGCAACAGCACAAATTCGTGTGTGAAAAAATCTTAATTTTTCACACTAACCTTGATTCTAGCGCTTCTGCGCCTTATTAACGATAGCAATTTATGCTTTCATAAATTTCTGTTAACACCACATTTTCATCAACCCTTTAATTCAATGCCGGATGCTTTTTTATCTAACATCTTCTTAATCAGCTCCGCCGCATGGGCACCTGCCTCAACCGGCGTTGTTCCACCTCGGTGAATATTCGATATTACGGTTCTTTTCGATTCCGGTACTCCGTGTTTTGGTTTGTAGCAAATATAAGCAGACATAGATTCTGCTGTGACTAATCCTGGACGTTCTCCCACTAACATACAAACAACATCTGCATCCGTAGCCTGTCCGATATCGTCCATTGCACCTACTCTTGCATATTTAATAAAAAGAATCGGAGGTACATTGATCTGATACATACTAAGGCCTTGCTTTAATGCCGGAATCATATCCTCTGCATTTGCTTCAATTGCGGAAGAGGATAGACCATCACCAACGATGATAAGAACCTTCGGACTTTGTCCACATGTTTTTTTGATTACCTCCAGGTCTTCTTTACCAAATCTACGTCCTAAATCAGGTCTTGTTAAATACTCATCTTTATCTTTACAAAGGGTTTGTACAAATACGAAATTATTTTTCTTTATAAATTCCTCTGAAACATCAGAAAATACTGCATCCTGTGCTGCTGCATGGTCAGCTCTTACACGAAGCATTGTCATTGTTTTATAACGTGCCCCGGCTCTGCCGACTCCAAGCCTTGCGGGGGTCTTACTCTTCATATGAAGATATTCTTCTTTATTTTTTGCATGATCTAATAAAAACCATGACTTTAAATCTATTTTTGTTAAATCTGGTAAACATTCCGATGATACCGCAGCAGCCATTTCTTGGCTTACCGGGCCTTTGGATGGTGTACTTTTCGCCTCGGCACCACCACCGCCAATCATCTGTTCCACCATCTGCTCTACCATCTTTCTTAAATTTTGCTCATCCATACATCCAAGCTCCTTTCATAATCACTTCCGGTGTAAGACTTAGAATCTCGCCGGCAGCGTACTTGTGCGCCTTAAAAATTCTTTTCTCACTTCCCATTACTAGAATAAGACGGAAGCATCACCGGCTAATTTTGTCAGCTTGCCTTTTTCGTCTATAAAGCCCATGTGAATCATCCATTCCTGAAATGGTTGAATCGCTGATAAACCAAACATCTCACGCAGAGCAGCAGTCTCATGATAACCTGTAGTCTGATAATTAAGCATAACGTCATCGCCATGTGGTATTCCCATGAAATAATTACAGCCCGCAGTAGTCAGTAATACGGAGAGATCTTCAATTGTATTCTGGTCTGCTTTCATATGGTTTGTATAACATGCATCACACCCCATTGAGATACCGGTTAATTTACCCATGAAGTGATCTTCCAGTCCGGCACGGTTTACCTGACGTCCATCGTAAAGATATTCCGGACCGATAAAACCTACTACAGTATTTACAACAAAAGGCTGAAAGTGTTTTGCAAATCCATAGCAGCGTGCTTCCATAGTCACTTGGTCAACTCCGTGATGTGCTTCAGAGGACAATTCCGAACCCTGTCCGGTTTCAAAATACATTACATTCGGACCTTCCGCGGTTCCTTCTGATAAAGCTAATTGCCTGGCTTCTTCTAAGATTGCAGCAGTAAAGCCAAAAGCTTCATTCCCTTTCTCAGAACCTGCGATGGATTGGAAAATCAGATCCGATGGTGCTCCTCTTCTGATCGCGTCCATCTGCGTAGTAACATGGGCAAGAACACAAGTCTGAGTAGGAATCTTAAATTTGTGTTTAATTTCATCAAAACGTTTTAATACTCGAATTACACTTTCTGTAGAATCATCCACCGGATTTAGTCCAAGAAGTGCGTCTCCTGCTCCATAGGTTAATCCCTCTAATAACGATGCCATGATTCCGTCCGGATCATCGGTTGGATGGTTAGGCTGAAGACGACAGCTTAGAGTACCAGGTTCTCCGATTGTTGTATTACAATGTGCCGTAACTCGTATTTTTCTTGCCCCGTATACTAAGTCCATATTCGACATTAGTTTTGCGACGGCTGCTACCATTTCCGAGGTGATGCCGCGGCTGATTCTTCTGATATCTGCCCCTGTCGTATTTTCATCTAAAATCCACTCACGAAATTGGGCAACGGTCCAATGCTTGATTTCATTGTAAATCTTTTCGTTGACATCATCCTGAATAATTCTGGTTACCTCATCTATTTCATATGGAACCGCAGGATTATTGCGAAGCTGTTCTAAGGTTATGTTCGCAAGTACAATTTTCGCTGCCACACGCTCCTCTGCAGATTCTGCAGCAACTCCAGCAAGGGTATCACCGGATTTTTCCTCATTTGCCTTTGCCATGACATCCATAAGTGATTTAAACTCATAGGTATGTCCGAACAATTGTGCTTTTAAAATCATAGTCCACTCCTATCTGCGTATTGAACACGCGCATCATTTCGTATTTTAGATAACTAATATTTAAGTTTATGCCAAGGTCAAAGGCCGTCACTTCCGGTTGAATAATTCTTTTCAACTTTCCTGCATTTAGGATTATCCAAAATACAACTTTCTATTTATTAAATACTAAAGTTTTTACAACTACCGGTAACACCGTACCTTCTGCCACCGGTTTCCCAATATCAACATAATCCCCATTCTCCACATGGATGCTATCCAAGCATATAATATCTTTCTTATACTCAAGCATCCGATACATTGTCTGCCCAAGAACTTTTGCCATATCATTTTCAACTAATATAATATAGGGAAGTTCCTGCTCCATTAATTCTTTCATTCCACTAAGAAGACCTTTTGCATAATCGGTAACTTGCAGAAAGGAAGGTGCTTTCCTTCCCTCAAAGGCAATTGCAATTTTCTGAAGATTACCTTCTAGCTTAAACCAATTTAGCTTCGTTTTAATTGCCTGTTCCATGCTAATTGACGATTCTTCCTCTTCTTTTGTCAATTTAAGAATAGGCAGATTTTTTATTGGAAACATATCTGTTGTATAGGTTATCGTGCTTCCACTTATCTCCATTGTATGTGTACCCGCACCAACTACGGTTGCACGAATCGTTTCTACACTTTTAAGCACCGTAAGTTCTTTGCATAACGGTGATTCCTTAATTGCTTGTCCCAATAAGATACCTATATCGCCATATAAGAAGTCATCCTCGGCTGCTTCTGTCCGATAGATGTAATCTGCTACACCACCGGAAAATGTAATACTAGTGACCTGACATCCACGCTTAATCGTTTCATGGCAGGTAAACTTTGTACCTTGTTCTCCCTCTTTGTGTGTGATAAATAATGAAAAATCCTCATCCATTTTCCTAATACCAACACTCTGCATTAAGGCATGAACCATAGCCTCTATAATGGGCTGCAAATTCTCTTTGGTTGCCTTGGTACCGATTGCCAGCGATAAATTCTTTCTCTTAATCAGCTCTTTCATCTTTTCTGAAAGATAAGTGATTTCTCTCGTATCCTTATCTAACTTAATCAGACGTCCACCCACATCAAGGCATCCGGTATCTTTGACTTCACCATGTTCAAACAAGGCAAGATTACTTGTTCCTCCGCCAATATCAATATTTACGACACCGGTATGATTCTCTTTGGAGAATCCGTGTGCACCGGCACCTTTTCCGGAGATTATGCTTTCCAAATCCGGTCCGGCGGTTGCTACAACAAAATCTCCTGCAAATCCACTTAAGGTTGATAATACTTCCTTCGCGTTTTCCTTTCTGGCTGTCTCACCGGTAATAATTACTGCTCCCGTATTAATCTCTGCTTTTTCTATGCCGGCCTTTTTATATTCTCCTTCCATAATTTCCTTAACTTTTGTTCCATCGATTTCGGTTGGAGAACGTAATGGTGTGAAATATATCTCGCTTCGATAAATTATTTCCTTATCTACTATCACCACTTTGGGAACAGAGAAGTTGGAAGCTATGTTTTCAATCATTAATTTTGAAAAAACAAGCTGTGTGGTACTTGTTCCAATATCAATACCCACACTTAATAATTCTTCTCTCATGCTTTACTCCATTCCTGCGCACAATTTGTGCGCCTCTAATTTGTGCCGGGGACAACGCAGGCAAAAAATTTATGAGATTAAAAGTTATTTTTTCAACTTTTTCTCTGTCTGTTCTAACTTCATGGATACAATGCCCCTAATTATCAATACGCTCATGAATGTATTGAAATAATTCTTCAATTCCAATCTCTTCTACGGTATCTACATGAAAGATTTTTTTTGCTCCGGCTTGCCTTAATTCCAGCTCTACTCGCATAATATCCTCATTGGAATCTGCTAAAGTAACTTTCGTTACAATTCCAATGATTTCTTTCGCAAAAGTTCCGGCAAATGCGGGAGGGATATAATTGTCTCTTACCGTCGGGTCCCCTAGTATTGCAATCAGTTTAGCGTCCACCGCAGTCATAATAAGAGCCCGATAGAAATTGCGATTCTCCATATATTCCCCGGGGGTATCAATTGCATTATGATAGAGTTCAACCGATTGTGTTTTCTTATATTTTAGTTCCAGCGTATCCAGCTTCTGGCACAATGTTGTTTTCCCGCTTCCGGTTCTGCCCATAAATATTATTTTTCCGCTGCCCATCTTAACCTCAATTTCCGCACAACCCATAGTCTAAAACTAAGTTCTTCTGCCACCCTTCTCTTTCGCTGATGTTACGTCCTTGTAATTGCCGCAGGAGTAAATAAAAGATGTCCGGATAGAACTGACACTACATCTCGAATTGCTGCTTCCACCGAACTAACATCACCGGTTATCACTAATGCTCCGCTAAAACGGTCTATGAACCCAAGCCTTACATCAGAAGCTTTCGTAGCGACATCCGCCGCAATGATTGCCCCTTCACTAGGCGTTATCGTCATAATCCCGATTGCATTGATCTCGTCTGAAATCAGTCCCAGTTTTTGATAAATTTCCTCCGTGGGGTTCGCAATAATATGCGCGAGTGTAATCTGTTTACCAGGTACGAACTCTTGAATAATTCTTTGCTTTTCATCAATTTGTATCATTATCTCTCACCACCGTTTCCTGCTTTATGAGATCTTATGAATGATTTCAGAAATATCTGAAATACTGGCAGCCCGTGGATTGGTTAGAATACAAGCATCATTTAATGTACCTTCCGCAATAGCTTTCTTTTCTTTTAAAATAACCTCTGTGCTGATGTCACATTCCTTAAGTTTGGTTGGCATTTTCATTCGCTGCATCAGCCTGGAAATCTCACCGATTAAATTTTTCACGCTTAACCTAACGGTGCTGCCGGAAACACCAATCAATTTTGCAATCTTTGCATACTTTACTGCTGCATCCGAGTAATCCTTCGGTGTAAATCCGGTAATGTTACTGTTAAATTCAATAATATGCGGCACAAGGATTGCATTTATTCTTCCATGAGGGATATGAAGCTTTCCACCAATGTTGTGTGCAATTGCGTGATTTAAGCCAAGGGAAGCAAGGTTAAATGAGATTCCGGCAAGACAAGAAGCATTATGCATTCTTTCTTTTGCTTCCATATCTTCCGAACTCTCATAAGACCGTAAGAGAAATTGAAATAGCAGGGAAATCGCTTTTTCCGCAAATGCATCCGAAAAATCTGTTGCTTTTGTAGAAACATAAGCTTCCAGTGCATGAGTTAACACGTCCATCCCGGTATCTGCCACGATTGCAGCAGGAACAGATTTCACAAGATCCGGCTCCAGTATCGCAATATCCGGAATTAAAGCATCGGATACCAGCGGATACTTAATCCCTTTCCCTATATCTGTAATCACTGCAAAAGAGGTTACTTCAGAACCTGTTCCGCTGGTTGTTGGAATTGCAATAAATTGCATTTTATTAAGCTTTCCTATTTCCTTTGAAAAATGCATGATTGCCTTCGCCGCATCAATTGCAGAACCACCACCCACTGCAGCCACAGCATCGGGCTGAAAGGCAGTGACCTCACTGATTCCTCTCACCACAAGCTCCATTGGCGGGTCTGGTACAATGTCGCTAAAAACTTTATATGACCCCTCCTTTAAATATTTCGTGATGGAATCAATCATTCCGGACTTTATCATAAATGGGTCGGTTACGATAAAAATTTTCTTTTGTCCCAGGGTTTGCAAATATAGCAAAGCTTCCTGTCCAAATATAACTTTCGTTTTTAATTCGAATGTGTTCATTTGTCATCACCTTTTTTAAGTTCCACAGTTACCCAAATATAGTATGTATTTTTAAAATAACTATACTTCATCTGAAAAAGTCTTTAACAAAAGAAGCTTAACGGTGCAGCTATCGCAATATTCTCTTGGAAACTCTATGACATCTTCGATTTAAGCGAACCAAAATAGACCCTGTAAATTAGATCAGCTAAAGAAATAAAATCTCTTTTAACTTTTAATTTACAGGGTCTATTATTTTACTATACTTTCTATAAATGAAACCTTTTATTTAGAGCGGCTATACATTTCATTATATAAATCTACCAATTTATCGCTGTTTAAGTTCTTGCAGCTTGTTACATAAGCATCCCAATCGTCTGTGATACTCATCTGACCGGTTACAAACTTAAGTGTCCATGCGTTAACATTGTCGATTAGAGGAGTCTTCCAAAGATTAATTTGTTCATTTTCATCTTCCGTTGACGAGAAGGATGGATTTAATGGTCTGATTGCTCTATTATCTGCAACCCTCGCGTAGTAATCCTGCATAACAGGTGTAAAGTTATCAGTCAACTGTTCATTATTACCGCCATACCAGAAGTTACCGCCTGCATATCCAAGTTCAAGTCTTAAATCCTTTTGCTTTGTTTCATCCGTTGCAGCAATACCAAGACCGCCGCAGAACCAATTATCAGTCAAAGCTTTTACTTTAAGGCCGGTTGCTTCATCGGTTACGTAATTCCAATGCTCTCCCTCAACACCCCATTTTGCAAGTGTCTTACCGGCATCGGAGTACCATAACCAGTCAACAAAACGAAGCATCTTAATAAAATCATCTTCGCCAAGTTCCTTTAAAGCCTTGCTGGCAATCATAACACCACTTTCAAGACGTGAGTTTTCAGAAGTATATTCATTATTTCCTCTAGGATACACCGTTAAATATGTTTCGTAATTTCCTGCTCCCAAGCCTTCATCCAAACCTTGCAGCCATGCTGTGTACTGGGAACGGTTAACACTGATAATCACAGTCTCACCACGATAGAATTTATTATTTGCCGTAACATCATCCTGTGTAAATGTTTCCGGGTCTAAGATACCGCCGGCGATAAATTTGTTAGCAACTGTTACAAATTCTTTGTAGTCTTCTGAGGTTGAGGCAAAATACCACTTATCTGTTTCGGCATCATATTGCATACCATTTCCAATTGCCCAACCGGAAGGTACATCATAGGAAGCACCGATTAGCTTAAGAAGGTTACCGCCGTTTCCTTGACCGGACTCATTACCGCACCATAAATCAGACCAGATATAATCACTTTCTTTACACATACCTTTGCTTACCATGTATGCCTTAACACCAACTAAAATATCATACAATTCATCCCAGGTCCAATCATTTTCCAAGGTTGAAACATCATATCCGGCTGCTTTAAAGATATCATCACGAATTAAGAACGTATAATCCTGCAAAGCACTTTCTTTCATACCAGGAAGACGATAGTACTTGCCGTCTGCACGAACAATTGTCTTAACATCGGCTTCCATATTGTATTTTGTATAGAAATCCTGATAGTTAGGCATATATTGCACCCAATCCGATACTGCCACTACAGCTCCACCATCAACAAATGCCGATTCATCATAAGTTTTTGGAATGATATATGCCGATTCTCCTCCGTTGATCATAAGAGCTTTTTTGTTATCATAATCACCGCTATCAATTTTTGTAATGTCCAAAGTAACGTTTGTTAATTCTTTGATCTTAGCAAATAAACCTTCTGTTTCCCATCGCTCTACCATTGGATACCAACTGGCATCACTAAAGAACATCGAATAGGTAACCGGCTCATCGGAATGGAATGTTTTGTTTAAACCAAAATCATAACCTAACTTTTCTTCTGCCTGAGCTTGTGTAGCCACTGGTGCCTTTGTTGCAGCGGGTTCATTCGTATTATTGCTATTAGACTCTTTACCCTTGCTGCCGCACGCAGCCAATGATAATATCATGGCTGCACATAAAACTAAACTAAGAACCTTTTTCTTCATAGTTTCCTCCCATAATAGATTTGTTGATTTCTATACTAACTTTCTTTCGAAAGGAAGTACCTCGATATAAGCCTGCCTGCTCGTTTCTACTCCTTAACACCACCTAACATCATTCCCTGTACAAAATACTTTTGAATAAACGGATAGACACAAATGATTGGTACCGCCATTAATACCATGCAACATGATTTGATATTCGCAGCAATTTGCATAGTTTCGGCATTTGCTGCACCAGGATTTGCCGACGTTGATGTTCCGATGATAATTTGTCTCAGATAATAAGCAACCGGCCATTTTTCTCTGTCATCCAAATATAAAAATGCCGTAAACCAATTGCTCCAATAACCAGACATATAGAACAATGTCATAGTTGCCATGATTGGTTTTGACAGCGGTAATACAATCTTAAAGAACACACCAAATTTGGATAGTCCATCGATTTCTCCTGCTTCTTCCAGTTCTTGCGGTACATTCGCAAAAAACGATCTCATTAAAAGCACATAGTAGGTTCCAATGAGACCCGGAAGAATAAAGGCCGCCATGGTATTTCGAATTCCAAGCTTATTAATCAATACGTAATTCGGTATCATCCCGCCGCCAAAGTACATCGTAAAAATAATAAATGGTCCGAAAAACTTATTTAATCTAAGATGAGGCTTCGATAAAGGATATGCCAGTATAGAGGAAGTAAAGAGGGATCCTATGGTTCCTATCACCGCATAAATAACTGTATTTAAGTAGTATCGCTGAAAATCCCCTTTTGCAAATACCGACTTATATGTAACAAGATTAAAATCTACCGGAACTATGCTAACTTGCCCTTTTATAATCGCAGCTTCTGAAGAAAACGATTGCGCGACCAAATAAAGAAATGGATATAAAGTTGCTACTGATATTATAATTAGTAGGATTGTGTTAAAAACTTTAAATACTTTATAACTTGTGGATTCTTTTATTTTAGAAGGAACGTAATTCTCCTTATTCTTTGCACCAACTAACACTGACATCCCGCTACCTCCTATTACCAAAGTCCACTTTCAGTGGTTTTCCTTGCTATGATATTCGCTGACACAAGAAGTACCAAATTAATGATACCCTCAAATAAACCAACTGCAGTAGCATAACTATAGTTACCAGAACCAACACCCATTCGATAAACGTAGGTCGAGACAATATCAGAGGTTTCATATGTCATTGGATTATAAAGTAAAAATACCTTTTCAAATGCTCCCCCCGAACCAACTAACCCGCCAATATCCAAAATTAACAAGGTTGTTATGGTTGGCAGGATACACGGCAATGTAATATGCCATACCCTTTTAAAACGATTTGCTCCGTCTACAGTAGCAGCTTCATAAAGACTTGGACTTATCCCGGCGATAGCAGCTAAATAAAGTATGGTACCCCACCCAAGCCCCTGCCAGATTCCGGAGCCGACAAAGATGGTTGGAAACCATTCCGGCAAGGAAATAAACGGAATCGTTTCTTTTCCCAGCGCCGCCAAAAGCGCATTAATTGGTCCATTCGTAGAAAGTAATTCTTTTACCATACCGGCTACAATAACCATGGAAATAAAGTGTGGTAAGTAAGATACTGTTTGAACAAATTTCTTCCACGGAAGACACCGTATCTCATTGAGAAGTAAAGCAAAAACTAAAGTTGCAGGAAAACGTATTAATAAATAGGAAAAATTTAAGATTAACGTATTTTTAAATGCCCGCCAAAAACTTTGATCCGCTAAAAACTGTTTGAAATACTTTAATGCACTCCACTCATCTCCAAAGATACTGCTGCCTGCCCGATACCTGCGAAATGCTATGATGTTACCAAACATGGGAATATACCGAAATATCACATAGTACACAATCGGTATCACCAGAAATGCATATAGATGCCAATTACGCTTTATATGCCTTAAGAGCGGTTCCTGTTTTGCCTTTTTTGTCTTAGATGCTTGCTCTTTTTTCATAGAACATTTCTCCTCCCAATTGTTATTTCAATCTCCTTTGTTTATAGTATTCATTATAAATATCTTTTGCGAAACATGCTTACCATATTTTGCTTTTGAATATTCATATATTGCTAAATTTTAAAAATATGCTTTTATTTTTTAGTTATTTTGTCACATTAATATGGTTATAAATGGTTATTGTATATTTCTATTTTTATTTTTCTAATATTTTTCACTTCTTTTTTTGTGCAATTTATCTAATTTATATTTTTCCAAAAAATATTATTGTAAGTAATCATTTTCGTATTTGGCGAAACTTTCTAAAAAAACATCAGATCGTCCGCTATGGATAATCTGATGCTTTCTTATTTTAAATCTGAAATTTACTAATAAAGGTTCAAAATCTTGATTCTTAAGTTTTATCAAAATTAAAATCCAAAAGTTTTTTTAACATTTATTTTAAAATCTTCTCTATCTGTTTTAATTCTTCCTCTGTAAACTTAGTATTTCCGACAATCTTCACATTCTCTTCAATTTGTGCTGCTCTTGAAGCTCCAATTAATACACTGGTCACTTCTCCATCACGTAATATCCAGGAAAGAGCCATTTGGGCAAGGCTTTGTCCACGCTCTTTTGCTATGCCTTGTAATGCTCTGATTTGGTATAATCTTTCTTCGGTAATGTCACCTTCTTTAAGAAATCTACCATCCGTAACCACCCTGCTGTCCTTTGGTATACCATGAAGATATCGATCTGTTAATAAGCCTTGTGCTAATGGGCAGAATGCAATGATTCCTATTCCATCTTTTCCTGCATAAGACTTTAATCCATCCTCCTCAACCGCACGATCAAATAGTGAATATTTCCGCTGATTGATGATAAACGGACATTTAAGATCACGTAGAATGTCTGCTGCTTCTTTTGTCTGTTCTTTATTATAATTCGAGATACCTACATATAATGCTTTTCCGCTTTTTATAATAGCATCCAATGCAAGCATTGTTTCTTCTAACGGTGTCTCCAGATCTGGTCTGTGGTGATAAAAAATATCTACATATTCTAACCCCATGCGTTTTAAACTCTGGTCAAGACTGGAAATCAGGTATTTTCTTGAACCCCACTCACCATATGGGCCCGGCCACATAGAATAGCCTGCCTTCGTAGAAATTACCAGCTCATCCCGGTATGGTTTTAAATCAGTTGCCAGTATCCTCCCAAAATTTTCTTCTGCACTTCCTGCTGCCGGTCCATAATTATTTGCTAAATCAAAATGTGTAATCCCATAATCAAAGGCTGTTTTACACATCTCCTTCATATTGTCAAAACTGCCGTTGCTTCCAAAATTATGCCACAAGCCAAGAGAAACAGCCGGAAGTTTTAAACCGCTCTTCCCGCAGCGAAAATACTCCATACGATCATAACGATATTCATTTGCTATGTAACTCATAATTTTTACCTTCCTTCCTAAATTTAAAAATCAATCTCTTTCTATAAACTAGTAAGATATCCTTTACGTTAAAATTGATTTTTCTTTTATTTTTGACTTCTTTTCCTTAGTCTAAACCTTAGAGTCAACTCAAAGTCAAGATTTTTTTAACCTTATCAAAATTATAAATTCTAAGTTACTGATTACAGTATCCGCTGTAAAACAAAGAAAGTACTTCAAATATGAGGAATATATGGCATTATTTGATATGCAATAAACACTTCTCTATGTTATAGTTAGCTTAATTTAAAGATAATAGCGCACAAATTTATAGAGTACCATTGTTTTACGATTCGAATTAGAAGGAGGAGATTTTCCATGAAACTTTCACCACTCTTTAGTAATGGAATGGTTCTTTTAAGAGATCAGGAACAAAAGCTTCTCGGACAAACAACTCCATATACGGATGTAACTCTGAACTTTCTTACGCAAACCTTCCATACCCTCTCGGATGCCAAGGGTAATTTTTCGATTAGGTTACCAGGCATGCCTGCCGGCGGCCCCTACAAGATGGTGCTAATCGGTGATGAAACAATCACAATAGAAGATATTTATTATGGTGATGTATATTTGATTAGCGGTCAATCCAATATGGAACTTCCTATCCGAAGGACATTACATTATAATGCAGAAGAAATCAGTCATGCAAATGAGAATCACATAAGGTATTTTGCAGTCCCAAAGCAATATCAATTTGATGCTCCTGCCGCCGATTTAGAAGATGGAAGCTGGATAAGCGTCACTCCGGAAACAATCTTATCAATGAGTGCGGTTGGCTATTACTTTGCAAAAGAAATTTATGACCAATACTTAATTCCTATCGGTCTGATAGAAGCTGCGGTTGGGGGAGCACCAATAGAAGCCTTTATTAGTGAGGAAACACTGCAAAAATTCGGCCGATATGATTCAATTTTAAAGCAGAATAAACAAAAATCATACGTTGATGGCGTCATTGATACCGATACCAAGCGAATGCAGCATTGGTTCCAAACCCTTGACCACTTAGATCTGGGACTAAAACAGCCGGAATGGTATCAGCCGGAGTATCAGGAAGAAGGATTTGCTTCTCATACTGTTCCGGATCTTTTTAGGGATAATACTCTTGGAGCTGTCCGCGGCAGCTTTTGGTTCCGTAAAACCTTCACTATGCCAAAGGACTATCAAGAAGAGGATTCTATCTTATACCTTGGAAGTATCATTGATTCGGATCAGGTGTATCTAAACGGCACTCTAATAGGACGAACAGAATATAGATATCCGCCGCGATGCTATCCTATCC
Source organism: Bacillota bacterium (assembly GCA_023457255.1). GTDB lineage: Bacteria > Bacillota > Clostridia > Lachnospirales > Lachnospiraceae > Lachnoclostridium. The sequence continues at coordinate 123,549 of JAEWMB010000047.1, forward strand.
CAAACGGTTTATTAAAAAAAGGGAGGAATACCCTTGCGGTCCGATTGATCAGCAGCACGAATGCCGGGGGGTTCGTACCAGAGAAACCTTATGGAATTAAGTACGGTTTAAAATTCTTTGATTTATCCGGAACCTGGCAGTATCGAATCGGTGCTGCTTGTGAGACTTTGCTTCCGCAAACTTTTTTTACTAATATGCCGGCTGGGCTATATCAAGGAATGATTTATCCGCTTCGTAATTACATAATAAAAGGAGTTGTTTTTTACCAAGGAGAATCCAATGACTCTCATCCGGAGTGGTATGAGGAGCTTTTTAAAGCGATGATTGAGGACTGGAGAACCCTGTTTTGCAACCCGTCTCTAGCCTTTTTCTATGTACAATTATCTAATTTTGGAGATCATAAGAGATTCGGGTCAGGCACGAATTGGGCATATTTAAGGGAGGCTCAACGTCATATACTTAAAGTACCAAATACGGCGATGGCTGTTACATTAGACCTGGGTGAATACAACGACTTACATCCTCAAAATAAACAAGCAGTTGGTAAGCGTCTGGCTCTTGCTGCAAGAGCTTTACTATATGGTGAGGAGATTACATATCAAGGCCCTCTCATTTCCGGTTATAATTTTACACGCCTAGAAAATAGACCGTATTTAGACTTGATTTTCTCTTTTGCAGAGAATGGGCTTTATATCCTTGGAGACCAGATACAAACACTTGAACTGAGTATGGATGGTTCTTCTTGGGAAAGAGCTTCTGCTGCCATAGTTAAAAACAAGCTACGGATACCGGTTACGGCAGACTTGCCATCTTTCGTACGTTATGCTTTTGAAAATAATCCGGAAGGGGCAAATCTATACAACGCAGAGGGCTTACCTGCCTCCTCCTTTCTATTACCATTACAGGTATCCGCTTAACATAGTACTCCTTCATCAAAACAGGCTGCAGCAGCATAGGAAATTGCGGCAGCCTGTCTGCATTATATTATAACATTCCTTTTCTTAATTCTTCAGGGCTCTTAGCACTAAGGTAAGCAGGCGCAATATCAAAAACCGTCTTGCATCCCTTTTGTCCTTCTTTATTCAAACGATATGCCGCTCTGGCATATGCCACTAATACACAGGAAGTAAATTCCGGATTGGAATCTAATTTAAGGGAATATTCAATGATATGAGAATGTTCTTCCTCCCAACCTGTCTTTCCGCTGCGAATAACAAAACCGCCATGTGGAATTCCGCTGTGATTTTTCTTTAATTCCTCTTCGCTAATGAAGTGAACCGCTGTATCATAATCAGCAAAATAGTTTGGCATTGTCTTAATATCATGCTCAATCTTTGCTAAGTCAGCTCCTTCTTCTGCTACCACAAAACATTCTCTCTTATGCTTTTCCCTCGTAGTCAACGCAGGATTTTCACCATTTCTAACAGACGCTAAAGCTGTTTCAACAGGTATGGTATATTGCTTTCCATCCTTCACACCTGCAACACGGCGAATTGCATCCGAGTGGCCCTGGCTAACTCCCTTGCCCCAAAAAGTATAATCCAAACCAGCCGGTAAAATCGAAGCTGCATACAAACGATTTAAAGAGAACATTCCCGGATCCCAGCCGACAGAGATAATTGCAACATTTCCGTGCTCTGCCGCGACCCGATTCACCGTATCAAAATGTACCGGTATATTGGCATGGGTATCAAAGCTATCTACAACATTAAAATACTTTGCATATTCTGGTGTCTGCTTTGGTAAATCGGTTGCACTACCTCCACATAGGATAACAACATCCATGCTGTCCTTCCTCTTAACTGCTTCTTCCACAGAATATACCTTTGCTGATTCTGTCAAAATATTTACTTCTTGTGGTGGACGACGTGTAAAAACTGCAACTAATTCCATATCTTTAGCTTGTTTCACTGCACATTCTACCCCACGTCCTAAATTTCCATATCCGATAATCCCTACTCTTATTGACATATTTATCTTTCTCTCCTTTCGTATCTTCTATTTGACAAAAGTACGCAAGTAACCTTACCTATCTTTTGTTAAACTCTGTTTGGTTTTTATGCTTCATGTACCATAATCTATAATTCTTTTATACTTATTCTCAAACCAATAAATTAGGATGAAGCACCATGACCTTAAGTCTAATTTTATTATGATCATGATTTCAAGTAAAAATTCCACGTAAAATTGTAACAGATTACGCATTATCCTGCAATGAAATTTCTTAACACTTTATTACTTTCACACTTTCTTTGCACTATCTTTTATATTTGTATACAAACTATTTATATTCTATATAGATATGACATTCTTCAATTTAATGTTTACGAAACCTAATGGCATACATTGAATTCTTTTCATTCTTAAACCCTTCGTCGTATTGTTGAAACCTGTGAGAATGCTAAAAACACTAGGTTTTTCTTATAACTTGTGAAATAATTCAGTAGGATATCCCAATCTTTTATGTTATAGTAAATACCGTACCAAAGATGCGGGTACCTTTTTTAGAATTTTGGTTGATAAAGAAAATATTGCTATCATAATTTCTTGTCAATCCTAGCATCTAAACGCTTATTTTGTAATCACGAAGGAATATGATATGATAAAACAAACAATATGGAATAACCAGACCACTTATTATTTATCCAACGAAGACATCTCTATCTGGATGAATCCATCCGATGGAATGAACCTGTATGAAATCTTATATCAAGAAAAATCTCTGGTGAAATTTTATGAAGACCGTTTATTAGAGAATAGAACCTGTAGTGTAATGACTTTATTTCCTACTCCGAATCGTATTCGCGACGGCAGCTTTATCTTTGATGGTATAAGGTATTCTGGGAAGAATCATGGAATCGTTAAGCATGCAAGGTTTACCGTCACAAAATTAAACGAAACAAAGCAAGGCGGAACCATTGAAGCCAAACTAGCAATAGTACCGGACAATAACAATAGGTATTATCAAGCATTTCCCTTCGCTTGTACCCTAATGCTACGAATCACCTTAGACGGAACTACCATTACCTATGATTATAGCGTGTGTAATCTGGGAAATAAAGCACTTCCTTATGGACTGGCAATTCATCCATTTTTTGAGAAGCAGGGTGAAGATGTAACCATACAAGTATTTGCTGATTCCTATATGGAAAATGATCCAAAATATTTACCAACTGGGACACTTGTCCAAGCGATTGGTGAATTTGATTTAAGCCAGCCGACTAAGGTAAATACCTTGCGGTTAGATCATGTGTATACTAATATAAGGAAACAACCATGTGCAATCATCCAGTATTCAGACAAAACTGTTCGCTTGCAAACAAGTGATGAGTTTAAAAAACTTGTTGTTTATACACCGGATAGCAGCCCCTTCTTTTGTTTAGAAAACCAAACCTGTTCTACGGATGCAATTAATATGTATCACAAAGGTTTTATAGAAGAATCCAGTCTTATCTGTTTACAACCGCAAGAAAAAAAAGAAGGAAAAATCCAGATAGAAATTTTTCCAAAAGATCACTAAACTCACTGCTGCTTCCACAGGAAATCAGCAGCCCTATCACTTTTTCTAAGTTTAACTGCAAATGGGGCTATACAGCCCCATATAATTATTAAAACAGATTATTACTATTTATTTTCCCATTTTATTTAGAGCCTTATATAGCAGTTGATACAACTCTCTCGCTTCTTTGGGATCAAGTTTAATACACTGACCTATTTGCCCGGGTATGTCAGCCGCTTGCTTCTTCAATTCCTCTCCTATTTGGGTTAGCGAAACAAGTAAGGTTCTTTCATCCTCTTTGGATCTCCTCCTGGTAATGTATCCTTTGGACTCTAATTTCTTCAAAACAGGAGTCATCGTGCCGGAATCCAGATACAAAAACTCTCCCAGTTCTTTCACATTCAGCTCTTTTTTCTCCCACATGACCATCATCGTGATATACTGGGTATAGGTAAGATCTATGTTATCTAAAAACGGTTTATATAATCTTATAATCTCTTTTGAACAGGCATAAAGCGGAAAGCACAATTGATTTTCTAATTTTAATGCATCATATTCCTCTAACATAGCTTAGCTCCTTTATCATTTATCAGGTACAATCTAATGTACCACTTTTTTAATGCTTGTTCAATCCTAATCACAACGACCTTATACCGGATGGAAATCTAAATAAAATTATTTTTGAGTATCACACTTAATTACCTTGCTTAATTTGCTTATAATAGAGCCTTTATTTTTTCTTCCATTTTCTCCGGTGTCGTTGTGGGTGCAAAACGCTCAACTACATTTCCATTTCTATCTACTAAGAACTTGGTAAAATTCCATTTGATTTTTTTCCCTAATACTCCACTTTGCTGTGACTTTAAATAAGTAAACATAGGTTCTTCCTTAACCCCATTCACATCGATTTTTGAAAACTGACGGAATGTCGTATTATATTTTAATCCACAGAAACTTGCTATTTCTTCATTGCTGCCCGGAGCTTGATTCCCAAATTGATTGCACGGAAAGTCTAGTATTTCAAATCCTAATTGCCGATACTTTTTATAAAGTGCTTGAAGGCTTTCATATTGAGGAGTAAAGCCACATCCCGTAGCAGTATTCACTATTAATAATACCTTGCCGCGATATTCTTCTAGGGAAACTAGATTTCCTTTTCCATCTTTTACATTGTACTGATATATACTCATCAAATACCTCCACTCATCTTAATTGTTTTAAATTTAATTGTTTGCAATTTTTATAATTAGATTGTACTCAATTAAATTTCATTTGTCAATACTCTATACAAACATTTTCATCATTATCACTTTGCATGTTGTTTTCCATGAGTTTTTGTTCTCCCTACCTCATGCTTGCTTTCTATAATTAAAAAATTTTTGCACAAGCTATATCGTTTTCATCCCTAAATTATATAAAATTTGATTCGTTGCCTTCTCAAATCCTTAGGTAACAATCCAGTAAATTTACCGGGTAGTTAAGGGACTGCCGCAAAAAGGAAATTCATACTTGATGTCGTATATAACACATTGGTTTGCATACGATATCCGGTACTTGTTCTTCTTTTTGTGACAGTCCCATTTTTAAGATAAGGCTATTTTATTATTTTGAAACACTCATATAATAAAGATTTACATTGGTATCCTTCTTTGTTATAGTATGGGAACCTGCCGATAAATTAAGTTCGAGAATACCATTATTAATTTTATAATCTGTTCCGTCTACCGTAACATATAGATTACTGCCGGTATTGAATACTAATTTCAATACGGAAGAAGTTTCTGCTGTAAATGAAATTTGAGCAGCGGATTCCATCTTTAAACAAGTAGTTAAAGTAAGGTTATTGTATACAACGGTTCCCTTTGAAGTAGACAAATTTCCTTTTATACTATAATAACTACTAGCCAGTCCATCCGTAGTAAAATTATGAACATAAGATACCTGCGGTACCGGGGTTGCGGTTGGTGCAGGAGTTGCGGTTGGCTTTGGTGTTACTGTAGGTACTGCCGTTGGAACCGGTGTAGCCGTTGGCTTTGGTGTTACTGTAGGTACTGCCGTTGGAACCGGTGTAACCGTCGGCTTTGGTGTTACCGTTGGGATTGGTGTAACTGTAGGATTCGTAACTACAATAGAGTTACCGCCTACCTTCACTAAGTCGGTTTTATAGTTTTTAATAGCATTCATTAGTGCCGTATTCACGCTATCTAACTTATCATCCACCGAGTTATCAAAGGTAAATTTAAAATCACCTCCATTGGTTCTTCCTGCATACTTCGTAACTTTTGCTACGACATTCTCCGGAGCATCCGGGGAATAGCTGTACATAATGGAAGAATTTGTATCAAAATTATTGTAGGTATTTCCACCACTTACGGTTTTATAAGTACTTGGAACTTTTTCATTTCTGCTTGTTGCCAAATAAGCATCGAATTGTGTCGCATTTTCACTCGCATAAACTAATCTGGCAGCTCCTATCACTGTGTTATTGTATGCTTTTATCATACCTCCGGCTTCACCGGAGAATGTGCCCTGACTTGAGCCATAAACATCCGTTCCTTGAAGAGAGATTAACATAGGATATTTGCAATTTCTAAAATAATTCGCCTCAACAAAAGCAGAAGAACCTTTTGTCACGCCTATACCATACTTCGAATTACCATCGAAATAATTATTATAAATATGTATTGTGCCGACACGAATACGTGGATGACGGGAATCGGAATGATCATACCAGTTATGGTGATAGGTAACAAAAAACTCTTTTGTATCACTCATTCCACATAACGATGATTTTCCCGAGTCAAAAAAGTGGTTATATGCAATTGTTACATAATTGGAAAAACCTTTTACATCACAGGAACCATCTCCTTTTACCTGATCTGCATCACTTCCGGCGGCACCATAAAAAATGTCATTGTTATGTACCCAAATATTTTCATTATTGGTATCAAGTGAAATTCCATCGTCTGGAAATAACATTAATCCCAGATTTCTTACTTCAATATTATGTGCGTCTCTAAGTAAGATACCCCATCCATAACAGGTTGCATCTTCCCCAACGCCTTCAAATGTCACATTATAACATCCTTTTACCTGTAAATAGCCACTGCTGTTAAGCCCTGAGATATCGCTTGCAGTAACCTTGCCAATTAATCGAACGATTAATGGTCTCTTATCATAGCCCTTTTGTCTTGCACTTAATATATTTGTTAAGCCTGTTGATTTTGTTGTACTTCCATTGCTCTTTGTTATTACGTCTAAGGTAACAGTATTTGCCGTATCTTTGGTAATATATATGATTTGTGCGTTACTTGGGACTGTTCCATCATTGTTATAACCACCGGATCCCGTCCCCATTGGTGATTGTGCCGCAAATGCAAAACCCTCACGAACATGCTCTGAAACCGAAAGTGTCTGTGTTACTGCCGTCACAGTTGTTTCCTTATTATCAAACAGAGGAACAACTTTTATAACATAGTTACCCTTTTTTAGTCCTAATACTTCCGCTCTGCAATAGGAAGAGTACTGACGAATCAACTCATTATCCACTTGCTTGTACGCAGAATCAGATTCACCGGCAACTTTATAGTACACATTGTACCCACTGGCTGAAGAGATTGGTGTCCACTCAACATATGCAGATTCCTGCCATCCTCCTGATTCTGTTAGAACTACCTGGCTGCTTGCTGCAGCTAAGACAGATGCATTTTTATCTACTTGTGTATAAAATATAGCAGATATTACTAGCATGCATGCAATCGCTTTTGAAACCCCTTTTTTTGCAAACCTCATAACAAAGCTCCTTTAATTTTTTATTGTTGCCTGTATATGTAAGCGCTTACATATAAATCCAACTAATCCAAATATATACTACATAATTTCAACTTTCCATAGTGCAAAAGTACTAAATATTATAATTATTTTTTATATTTCTATCACGGGTAACACTATATTGTAAGTTTGATACTTTATTAACGAATTTGAATAAGTTTATCGAAAGCTAATTTACATAATATGGTTAATCAGATTTTAAAAGTATATTTGTGACTTTCATAAAACTATATTCTATATTATCAGATAATTTAATAAAAAAGAAAGGCTGCCTTATAAGGTTGCCTTTCTTTTTTATTAATGGAGCTACTTTTATTTTGTTATACTTACAAATAGATGCTTCCCTCCGTATCCTTCTAATAATCGTGTACGTACTTTTGGATACATTTAGTCTAAGGCTCCCAAAGCTACACTTTTAGTATCCATAAAGCTGACCTGATTTCTACTGACGATGCACCAATCCTAATCACCGAAACGAAGCATAAGAATCAATCTGACTGCTTTACTAGTTCAAAATCTGTACAAATTGGATATGCCCCATCCTCACTTAGCTGAAGCACTGCTTCAATTTCATATAAAACACGAAGGTTTTCTGTTGTGATTACATCTTTTGGAGTACCTTCAAATACTAGCCCTCCCTCTTTCATTCCAATGATATGATCTGCAAATTTTGCAGCGTTATTTAATTCATGAAGAACAATCACGATAGTTGTCCGGTTCTCTTTGTTTAATTTCTTTAATAACTGAAGGATTTCTAATTGATGTGACATATCAAGATAGGTAGTTGGCTCATCTAAAACAAGAATCTCTGTTTCCTGTGCCAGTGCCATTGCAATCCACGCCCGCTGGCGCTGACCACCAGATAAAGACTCAACAAAGCGGTCTTTTAACTCCATAATTCCTGTGGATTCCATAGCCCAATCTATCACTTTTAGATCATGAGCCTTTAACCCCCCAAACGGACTTTGATACGGAAATCTTCCGTAAGCCACCAGCTCTTTTACCAAAAGGCCACTTGGTACGGTAGGGCTTTGCGGCAGTACTGCCATCTTTTTAGCCAATTCCCTTGGAGCCTGTCTCTTTATCTGCGTACCATTAATCACAATTTCACCCTGGCTTGGCTTTATTATTCTGGCGATTGATTTTAAAAGTGTTGATTTTCCACAGCCATTGGAGCCAATAATCATTGTTATCTTATCCTTTGGTATCGATAGATTCATCGAGGGAATCACGACAGTATGGTCATAACAAACCTTTAAGCCATTGATTTCAATATCTTGTTTCTTCGTTGGTTGTTTCATTTCTTACCTCATTTCCGCACCGCTTTGTCTTACTTTCTTGAGTTTAAAGAGCATCCGGTTTACAGCATCAATGCAAATATCACCGAGAAAAGCTCGCTTTCCTTATTTTTCTTTCATCATCAAAAATATAAAATATGGTACACCAATCATGGATAACGTGATACCAACCGGTATTTCCAAAGGGGTAAATAAATTTCTTGACGCAGTGTCTGCTATTAAAATAAGGCAACTGCTAATAACAGCAGCAACAGGAATTAATTTACGATGCTTTGGCCCAACAAGTTTTTTCCCAATGTGGGGTCCTAACAGACCCAAAAATGCAATATTTCCGGCAACCGAAGTAGCAATTGCAGATAATGCTACTGCCAAAAGCAAAAATATCCTTGTCTCTTTTGCTACCGAAATCCCAAGTCCTATCGCAAGCTCGTCACCAAGTGCCAGCACATCAAGCGTCTTGCATTTATAATATACAACCGCAAATAACAGGATTACTGCCGGTGCCAGTACCTTAAAATATATCCAGCTGCTGCCCCACAAACTGCCACTAATCCAGGTCAAAGCCTGATTATAATCCCCCTTTGACATATTGAGCTGATAAAGGGTAATGATGGCATTGATTCCTAAATTCACACCAATTCCTACTAAAATAAGCCTCGTCGGTTTTACTCCTTTTTTATAAGCTAAAAAATAGATGAATAAGCTAACAAGCAACGCACCTAAGAAAGAAACAAAAGGCATAAGATATACCGTGCTCGTCGAAATAGCATCATAATAAGCTGCGCTTCTTGAGGAAATTAAGATGACAACTGCAAGTGCCGCACCAGCGTTAATACCAATCATACCCGGCTCTGCAAGTGGGTTTTTTGTGACTCCTTGCAGGATACAGCCTGCTGTAGAAAGTGCTATTCCAACAAAAACAGCTACGCAGATTCTAGGCAGGCGAAGATTAAAAATCACAACATTTTGAGCTTTCGTTCCATTTCCAAGTAATGTATTCCCCACATCATGAAGTGTCATACCATAAGAACCTGACATAAGCGCTACGAGTGCTGAAAGAATAAGTACAGCAAAACTAAGAAAGAAAACATATTTTACCCGATTTTTCATTAGCTATTCTCCTTCCGTACCAAAAATAGGAACATTGGCACACCAAGCAATGCGGTAAATAGACCGATTGGTGTTTCATAAGGAAGATTTACCATACGTGCTGCTATGTCTGCCCAGATAAGCAGAGCGCTCCCAAAGAGAAAAGAGAATGGCATAAGTCTGCGATAATCATTCCCTACAATTTTTCTTAAGATATGAGGGATGACAAGACCAACAAATCCAATATTTCCAGCCGTTGCAACGCAAACGGCGCACATCGGTATTAGTAAAAGAATTGTAGTAATTCGAACCCTGGCCGGATTAACTCCAAGCCCGACGGAGACTTCTTCACCCAGACTAACAATATTGATTTTCTTTGATAGAGTAAGTGAAATTAAGGTGCAAATCCCTCCAACCACCAACAGCATACTAACATTCTTCCAAGTAGCAGTTCGAAAACCGCCGGAAATCCAAAAAGCCAATTCCTGTGAGCGATTTCCAAGCAGTGCAATCACACAAGCCATAGAAAGAAAAAAGGTACTAAGTGCTGTTCCCGCTAACAATAGGCGGGAAATACTCATATTGGCCGCTTTTTGCATACTAAAAAGAAGTACTAACATTCCGGAAGCAAAGGCTCCGAGAAGTGCCGCAATCGTATTTCCGGCCAATCCGAAGAAAGAATTGCTTACTGTTGCAATTGCTACCGTAAGAGTAGCCCCTTGTGTCATTCCCATCATAGAAGGTTCTGCAATTGGATTTCTCGTTACCCCTTGCATCATCGCACCGGCCATTGCCAGAATTCCTCCAACCAAAGCCGTGCTAAAAGCTCTTGGTAATCGTCCATACCGCACCAGTTGCATATCCAAAACATCTTCAAATGCAAAGATACTGTCAAGTACCGTTTGGAGCGAAATATTTTTTGCTCCAACACAAGTGGCAACCATAAGACCGGTTGCCATCAGTGTAAAACCTATACATATCATAAGTATCCGTTTTTTCTTCATGTAATTATTTCTCCATGTGACTAAGCACTTCCTCCAAGAATAAGAGACGGCCGATTGAACTGTATCCTATATTAAAATAAGGACTGGCTGGTAATTCTACTACATTCCCATTCTTAACTGCTTCCATGCTTTGAAAAATCGGATTATCCATTAACAATGCCATATCATCTTGTGTCCCTATTGCAAAGATATAATCTGCATCTATTGCTGCCAAACCTTCATAGGTTACAACCGGTAAACTAATATTATCCTGCTCCGGTAAGCCCTCCGGACGAGCTAATCCCATATCTTCATAAAAGATACTGCCAATCCCTGCCTTATCAAAAATAAAAATTTGTCCGCCGCTCGCTAAGAAAGTAAGATAGGTAGTATCTTTCCCATAGGCTGCTTTCATTGTTTCCCCTACACTTTTAGCCTTCTCTTTATATTCTTCCATCCATTGATCGGCTTCCTGCGTTTTATTCATAACCTTAGCTACGGAATATACATCCTCTTTCCAGTCCGTTTGAGCGAGCTGTAACATAACAGTTGGTGCTACCTCCGACAACTGCTCGTACATCTTTTCTTGTACCGCTGAAATAATAATTAAATCAGGCTCCAGGGCAATAATAGACTCAATATCCATCGTATCCTGCATACTATACCCAAGTATTTTTGCTCCCTTTAACACCTCTTCTAGGTAAGTTGGAAACTTGGTATAATCATAAGCATCTGAATTGGCTGTACCAATAACAGAATACGAAAGAATGGATAAGATATCACTATTACCGCTTACATCTACTATTCTTTTAGGATTTGCCGGAATCTTTACTTCACCTTTTGCGTCTGTTATTGTAACAGTCTCATTTGACTGATTATCTTCTCCTTTATTATTTGGATCCTCGGTATTATTCTGGTTTTGTCCCTGTTTCTGTTTGTTATTGGAATTATTATTATCTCCCCCGTTTGTTTTGGCACAGCCGGTGAAGACCATTGCTGCTACAAGAGCAAGTACTGCTGTCTTTTTTATCAGCCCTAGCTTTTTCATTGTATGTTATCTCCTTCTAATCTTGAGTTTGTTAGCTTAAACTAACCAATGCCGTAATTGTATATGAGATTCATTCTCATTTCAATACATGCAACTATAATAATTACTTTTGCAACCTTTTGCAATGGTTTTCTGTGCTTTCAGACAAGAATTGCTTGAAAAATCTCAATATCTCCGATATACTATTTATTATTTCAAATAAAAATAGTATATCGGAAAGGAGAGATAAAATGATCGTTAAAACGATGCAGGAGTTTCAAGCGGAATTCCTAAGACAATTACAGTTTCAATCCTTCCCTCAAAAAAATTATATTTTATATACTAATCCCAAACGCCCGGAACACGGTTTCTTTATAAAATATAGTCACAAAAATTATTATGAGTTTAGCATCGCCGATTATACAATACCAAAGGATTTTAAGATATCTTTTCATAATATAAATAAAATGATGCGGTTTGGTACCGTTTATGCAGGTGAAACAAAATTTCATCTGGAAGACGAACCGATTTCTTCCTTTACCCCATCCTCTTTCTTTGTAGTAGAGCAATCCTTGCGTGGGCAGCAGGAATGGAGGCGAGGACAGCATTTTCATGGTGCAGAAATAACCATTTATGAAAAATATTTGAAAGAGGCCATACAACCGAACTATCCGGGCTGTATTACAATGGAGGATAGTTTAGTCAATCACACCTACCGCTATCTTCCGCTTGATATCGTAACCATTATCCAGCAGCTTCAAAGTCTTTCGCAAAAGAATGCACTGACTCCTATATATCTGGAAAGTAAGTTATTGGAGTGCATTGCAATACTAAGCAATGAAGTGGCAAATGAAACTGAGAATGCATTTACAAATCAATTGCAGTTTAAGGAAGTAAGCATTGGTAAACATCGCCGAAGCCGTCTGACCTCCTATGATATCAGGGCAATACAAAATGCTCATGGTATTCTGACCGAAGCAGCTACAAGCCCACCCACCATAAAAGCATTAAGCAAGATGGTATTGTTAAATGAGCAAAAGTTAAAGGCTGGTTTTCAATTGCATTATCATATGACAATCGGTGAATATGCCTCTTCTATACGAATGACAATTGCAGCTAATTTATTATCTACTACCGATTTATCGGTGGAAGAAATAGCAAAAAAAGTCGGATATCAGTATAGCGGGAACTTTTCAAAATGCTTTAAAAAAATTTATGGAAAGACCCCCTTGCAATTTAGAAGGCACAGTTAAAAAGCCATGGATTGGTTTACAACATCATTCCATGACTTTTTTCTAATACTGTTTTATTCTATTTATAATAATGCTTCTTCTATTTTAGATAGAACCAGATCTTTTGTTTCCTCTATCTCTAACCTAAGAGAAAGTGCCAGTTCGCCATATAGGCTATCCTCCGCCATATGGTAGTACTTTTCATCTCTTGCAGGCACCTTTTTTCCATCTGCTAATTTTTCTTTTCTGCTTAAATAAAGTGATTTCACTATCTTAAGCAATTGTTTGCAATCATACTGCTTGATTGCCTCCTTGTATTCCATTTCCCTGCCCTTTTCATCATTTACCCATAAGCAGTCAATATGATGAATGCTGTTAAGTAAAGATATTGCTTCTTCCTTTGTTAAGATAGAGCGCATCTTAACTTTCTGATTATCTGTTGGCGTAAATATTGTACTTCTGTCAGAGTAATAAGGACGAAGAGTATAGTATATTCTATCTTTTGGTACAACTTCTGTTTCTATTTCACCGATATTTTCAACAACACATACACCGTTCATACCATAAATAATATAATCACCGATTTGAAACATCCATAATCCTCCTTTCATAACTATACTTTTGGTTAAAACCTTCTTATTGTTATACTATTCTTCCCTTACCTATATCTTATCAGAAATTTTCATTTTATGTAAGTAATTTTTATGATATATTAGAACTTTTCTTATTTTGTTATTATAATATATATCGTTCTTTGTCCTAAATGTAAGAAACAAGAAAGAAGCCCAAGAAAGAAGGCGTTTTAAATCCATCTTCTTTTTTGAGCTTTCTTCTCACAATCCGGCTGAATCATTCGGCATCGTGGTGCAAACGGCAGCATTAATTCAGCTCTCCGCCCTCCACTACAAGATTCTCAGGGTCGATATTATCGCCGTACACCGGCTTTAAAGTTTCTTCAAAATTCTTATGGAAAAACTGCTCCGAAGCCAACGTCTTAATCTCACTATTAATCCACTCCAATAATTCCTTATTTCCTTTTTGTACAGCCGGAGCAATGGTATCAATACTTCCAATAGATTCGATACCAACAGCAAAACCATCATTCTGCAAGGCCCATGCAAGAACTTCTGTGTTATCGGTTGAGAAAGCATCTCCTCTTCCATCTAGCAAAGCATCGTATGCTTCTTGGTATTCATCAAACTTTAGAAGTTTTATATCGGAATGATTTTCCATGAAATAAGTTTCTGCCGTTGTACCCTTTACCACAATTAAAGTCTTATTATTAAGCTGCGCAACATCAGTAATCAAGGCACTATTCGGTGATACCACTCCCAATGCTACTTTCATATATGGGAGCGCAAAATCTACCTGCTCACTACGGTCTTTCGTTACTGTGAAATTTGCAAGGATAACATCGACTTTGGCAGATTTTAAATATTCTACACGGTTTGCCGCTTCCACATAAACAAATTCAACCTTATCTTCACTCCCCAATAAATCCTTACCGATGCGTTTCGCAAAATAAATATCATAGCCTTGTACATTACCATTAGAATCCACATATCCAAATGGGTTTTTGTCACTGAACACACCGATTTTTATAGTTCCGTCTTCTTTAATTTCCTCTAATGTTCTTGCTTCTGCTGTTGCCCCGGTATTTGTCTCTTGGGCCTGACCACAACCCGTAACAAGTCCTGCCATCATTGCCAATGTTAAAATTGCTCCAAAAATCTTCTTTTTCATAAAAACCTCTCTTCCGGCGCTTTAGCGTCTAATTTTATATTGATAGCACTTGTGCTCTGCACTAATTGCTAAGTGAACCTATCAGTCCTGTTTTTCTTTTTAATTACTTTATAGGCATATCTTTCTTAAATTATCTCATAATGAAATGTATTTAAAAACTGTTTTGCACGTTCCGTTTTCGGATAAGTAAAAAACTCCTTTGGAGCACTTTCTTCTACGATAACTCCTTCATCCATAAACAAAACTCTATCTGCAACTGCTTTGGCGAATTCCATCTCATGGGTTACGATCACCATCGTATTCCCCTCTTTCGCAAGTTCCAGGACTACCTGTAATACTTCTCTTACCATCTCCGGGTCGAGTGCGGCTGTGATTTCATCTAAAAGCAATATCTCCGGATGCATCATCAAAGCACGAACGATTGCTGCCCTTTGCTTTTGCCCGCCGGATAATTGTCTGGGATAGGCTTCTTTTTTTTCCAAAAGGCCAACTCGCTTAAGCAGTGCTTCGGCCTCAAGTTCAACTTCTTTCTTTGCTCGTTTTTGTACCTTTAAGGGTGCCAAAAGTATATTCCCTATAATATTCTTATGAGGAAATAAATCATAGCTTTGAAATACCATTCCTATTTTTTGTCTAATCTCATGAACATTTTTTCTCTCTCTGCTAATCACCTGATCTTTAAAATAAATCGTTCCTGAATTAATTGGCTCTAACATATTCAGGCATCTTAAAAATGTACTTTTGCCGCAGCCGGAGGGACCAACAACCACAACCACTTCCCCCTTGTTTAAAGTAAAAGAAATATCCTTTAAAACCGGCTCTTTCTTATCATAAGATTTTATTAAATGTTCTACCTTTAAAACCTCTTCTTGATTTATCATATCCTCAATCCTTTAACCTTTTTTCTAATTTAGCGGATAACCTGGAAAACGGATAACAGATGGCAAAATACATAAGAAAAATCGTACCATATACCCATAGCGCTGATTTTGGCATCGTATATCTGGAAGCATCGATAATCTGTTTTCCGACCTTTACTACTTCAACAACTCCTATCAAAACGACCAGAGATGTTGTTTTAATCATTCTTGTTAATAAGTTCATCAAGGATGGCAGAAGTCTTCTCACAGTCTGCGGTATAATTAGATGCCAGTATACCTGAATTTTGGTCATTCCAAGCCCGAAACCACTCTCATACTGATGCATTGGAATGGATATCAGAGCACTTCTTACCAAATCCCCCATCTCAGCAGTACCCCAAAAGGTAAACACAATCACCGCCGCAGCTCCGCCGGAAAGATTCATACTAAGATGTTTCGCCGCTCCAAAGTAAACAAGAAAAAGTAACACCAATTGAGGTACAATCCGTACAATCTCCAGATAGATTCTTGAGAAAAATCGAATTATTCTGTTGTTACTTGTCATTATCACACCAAATGGAATCCCAAGTACAACGGAAAATCCCATAGCCATAACTGAAATACGAAGCGATACCCATAAGCCTTCTAGCAGTCTTAAAAAGTTAGTTCCCTGAAATAGGACTTGTATTCCCGAATCCTGCATAACGAACCCTCCTTTCTATCCAGGTACAGAATAACGATATTGGCAATAAGATAATCAAATAAGCCGTTACCAATAAAAAGAGTGCTTCGTCCGTTTTATAATAAATCCCTATCAAATCCTTTGCTACAAACATTAAATCCGCTAATGCTACCGCACTGAGTACCGATGTTTCCTTTATTAAAAATATGATGTTGGCACAAAATACCGGTACAGAAGTTGCAATTGCTTGTGGGAGTACAATATGAAAGAAAACCTGCCTTTTAGTAAACCCTAAGCTTAACCCTGATTCTGTTTGAATTGGTGCAACATTGTCTATACCTGTTCGAAATGCTTCTGCCATGTAACTTCCCCCTTGAAAAGCAAGACCGACGATCGCACAGCTTTCCGAACTAAGCACAATACCTACTTTAGGAAGTCCAAAATATAAAAAAAATAGTTGAATCAATAATGGTGTATTTCTAGATATCTCAATATAAATATTCACTAATGACTTAAGTATTGGTATCTTTAATGTCTTTATAAGACTACAAATCAGTCCAATTATAATCGCCAGCACTATTCCAAATAGTGACATTTTCATAGTCACTTCCGCTGCTTCTATATACAACGGTATATGACTTTTCATAAATTCAAAATCCATGGCTCCTATCCCCTTCTAACTTTTGATACGGACATACTCTAAAGTTCGGTATTCCTCTTCTTCTATACAATTCATTACATTTTCCAATCTGGCACTTTATCACCTTTTTATAGGAATTACATCTCAAGATACAAGCACAATTTAAAGGTTAAATAACTTCCCCTCTTTCTTTTGCCATAATCTATAAAGTCATTGCATTTTATAATTCTCTCAAATCATAGTAACATTACTTTAAAATCAAAATTTTCTCATAAAAAAGAAGCAGGTACACTTATTACCTGCTTCTTTTCCCATAATTATATCTACTTAAGAATTGAAAATCAGATATTACTGCGTGCACACAAATAAGCTATAGATTTACTCCTACAGCAACAGCAGCACATCATATTCTGATTTGCATTGTTTGTGTGATTTGATTTCATATCTTATCTCCTTCTCTTAATTCATAGTATTCATAGTAATTTAATATGTTTACTATAATCTTAAATGATTTATTTGTCAAGACCTAATTAATCAAAAATAAAATACTTTCTAAATTTATATAAAAATAAACCACCATAGTGCATCCCTTTCCATAAATATCTGTTAAATTTATGGAGTTTGATATTCCTAAATGTCTTTCTAAAAGAATAGGGCGGAAAATAATATTCTCTTGTCTCATACTAGTCCCCCATTTTTCTTGCATAATTTGTTTTTACGTCATTAACTCAATCCCTATTTTTCCTTTCCAATAATCATTTTATTGCCTACTCTACACATTGCTTATTAGATGAGCAAGTAAATTCAACTAAAAACACGATAGATGCTTTTGAAATTACATCTATCGTGTTTTTATGTAATAATTGCAATCTATTCCGCCATATCAATATGCTCAAGACTAGTTAGGATAAAATTATTACTAAATGGAACCGATTTATAGTATATGCCTGCATATAAATCTCCCTCTACTATTAAAGAATATACAAACTTACTACATTTTAATCTTATTGTTTCCTCTTCACTATTTGTCAAAATAACAATGTAATGTTGATTTTCAACAGTTATTTTATCTATGACTTCACCTTGTAATATCATTTTTTCTTGAAATAAATTATATGTTATTATTTGTATTAAAAGAAAAATAGTAATTATGGCTGACTTAATAATTCTCTTCTTATTGTCACTTAATGTTTTAATCACTACTCCATATAAATAAAAAAATGATAAATAATATATAGCTGTGAGCAAACTATAAGCAAAATTATCTTTTATTATGTCTACAATTTTCAAATAAACATACAATAGTTGATATAAAATAATTATAACTACTGCAAAGGTCTTATCTTTTTTCATTATTTTCCTAACTTTTCATTTTATTTATACATAAATATTGTTTTGGCCGTCGCATCTTTGTTCGCGAATATTGAATCGCTTATTTGAATACCTGCTCCTCCATACTGAAATGATAATGTAAATGGCAATTGTGTGGATGCATATTCACAGGCGATTGTTTGACTAATCATAATTGTATGACCTGATGCACTTGTAGCGTAAAGGTCATACGTATTAGGAACAAGTTCAAATATAGCAAATCCCCATTTATCATAAGGAGTTGAACCAAGAACATTTATCTCCCATCCAATACCTCCTTGTGCAGTTGCAGATAAATTATTTTTTGAATACACTGTAACCATATCATAATTTTTATTCCCAGCTACAAATGAACCGCTGTTATATTGGAAAATATTCTGATTCCAGTTGGCTGCACAATAGTCATACATTGATAAATTAAATATATTTGAATATGTTTGATAAGTTATGCTCACATAAACTTTATTCAAAAGTGGATTAGATGATGATTTTGACTCGAGATAGGTACTTATCTGTAGATTTGAAGCACTATACGGTGCAATAGTCTCTTGATACTCTACATTTTTACCAAACATTCTTTCAACCAATGTATCAATCTCAAATTCACAATATTGATTTAATACATACTCAGGTGTTCCAATTTCTAAAAGATACATCTTTTTTTCCTCTAATGTCATGCTATTAACATTATTTGACGATGCTAATGCCATTATTGATGAACATTGAAGAATAAGTATACATAGAACTAAAACAAGTACACAGATTCTCTTTTTCATAACTTTCCTCCTTTATATTTCCGTTTATGAACATAAGTTAACATTTTTTACTTATTCTGTCAATACTCATTTAAAACTTTTCTTGGTATTACCTAATTCAATCAAAAATAACATAGAAACGATTTTTGATAATGTTTAAGTAACCACATATAATTATGCTCCAAGCATATTGATATTCAATTGCTATTGCCATAATTAATGATCATATAAATAATTATAGTGCAGCTGAGATTAAGTTCTCTTCTGCACTATTTTTTACCCTTACTATTTTACCTTACTAATCCCAGCATATCATTCGCGGATAGAACATTAATTAACACTTTGGAGTATATTTCTTCTTTATCTTCTCTTTCTTTTCATGCAAGCAAACTTTCTTCTTAATTTCTTCCTCGAAAGCTTTCCTCTTATTTTTGTTGACTAATAGCGACCCGAACTGATTTCCTTCCCATATTGAATACCCCAATTTAGGCTTATTTCATATCAAGTCTCTCAATTGGCGGAAATATGGTGTAAACTTGTTCTTTTTGAGATTTCTAATCATGGTGATCCTTGATTTTATTAGAGTTATAATTTAAAAGTACTTCTTGTTTCCCCATAAATTACTCTTCTTTAAATCCACATATTCATTGTATGCACGTTCTAGAATTTGTTTTTCATTTGTGAATTTTAACATATGATATGCTTCGTGAAACTTATAATACCCTGAGTCCATAAAATACTCTTCCCTTTGTGGTTTGCTGTAATAGCTATCAGACATCATAAGGTACCAATGAACATCCTTCAGTACAGTATTCTGCGGAGTATTAAAGGTGTATTGGCTCTTACCAATATACTTAATGATAGATGCCACTGCACCTGTTTCTTCCTTCACCTCGCGAATCGCAGTCTCTTTGTACTCCTCGCCTTCTTCTACGGTTCCCTTTGGTAATACCCAGCCTTCATACTTGTTCTTATAATTCTTATACAATAATAAGATTTTTCCTCTGAAAATAACTACACCACCACAGCTAGTTGCCTCAATCATCGCAATGCCTCCTGTTTTCTGGTGTAACCCTACCTAATACTGTTGTCCACATTTTCAGGATACCAAAAAGGCATGAACTTAACATGGACGATTTATACATAGTATACAACATTTATGCAATGATTTCAATACTAATTCTCATCTGGGAAAATATAGAATCATTTATTTTTCCTAAGATTAAACCAAATGCAATATGATAAAATTCATCTTTACCATTCTGTCTATAAAATATGCTCCACATATAATCACAGTAAAAATAGACCCTATCAAAGCAAACCATTAAAAAGTCACCTTATAGAATCTATTTCAGATTTTACCTTAAATTATAAAAGAGCAAGCCTATTAAATAATACAAACCAAATTTTAAATCTAAAACACTCTTACACAATATATCTATCATTAAATGACGGAAGCCAGTAACATTTCAATACCCGCATACCTTACTTAAAATAAGCCTCTATTATCTTCTTCGCAACAGGAACCGCATATTTACTGCCAGTTCCTGAACTTTCAACGATTACACTAATCGCAATCTGCGGATTTTCAACAGGAGCAAATCCTACAAACCAGGCATGAGAAGGCTTTCCGGTTTCATATTCCGCAGTACCGGTTTTTCCGGCAACACTGACCTTCATTCCGGATAATTTTGTTCCGGTACCCTCTTCCACGACTTCCTTCATATAATCCGACAGTATTGCAGCTTCTTTTCTCGAGATAACCTGACCATAGCTGTCCGGATAAAATCTCTTTACAAGATCTCCATCAAAGGTTTCAATCCGGTCAACCAAATACGGCTTCATCATTAATCCGCCGTTTGCTACTGTTGCAGCAATCATTGCATTATGAAGAGGAGAAATCTGCGTTTTCCCAAGTCCTATCACGGTTTGCGGAAAATCGTTTGGATCACTCTGACTATTTAAGACAAAGCTGCTTTGTGCTGTCTTAAAGGAAGTCGGAAGTGTCTTATTAAATAACATAGATTCACATAAATTCCGGAAAGAATCCATATTCAAGCTGCTGCCGAGAGTAGCAAACGAAGTATTACATGAATTTGCAAAAGATTCCTTCAGATTTTCCTTACCGTGGCTAGTACCATTCGCACAATGGATGGTAACATGATTAATTCGGTCCTCACTCTTGCATTGATACTTATAACCTTCATAATTTGGATTCTCTTTGATATATTCAAGAGTTGTTAGTATCTTGAATGTGGAACCTGGGGGATATAGCCCTTGCGTTGCACGGTTTAATAACGGTGAAGCTTTATCTTCATTTAAACTCTCCCATTTCTCCGATATCGTATTGGGATTATAGTCGGGTTTTGAAACCATCGCTAAAATCTTTCCGGTGGATGGCTCTAATACAACGACTGCTCCCCGATAATCTCCAAGTGCATCATATGCCACCTGCTGTAGTTTAGCATTGAAGGTGGAAACAACATTATCTCCGGCAGTTTTCACCCCATTCAGGGTATTCGTTAGCTTACCAAAGCCACTGACACTTGAGGTTAGCATTGTAAAACTCTCTGATTGTTCAATTCCTGTTCTTCCATGCAAAACGCGGCCTACAGCATGAGAAAATACACTGCCATAAGGATAGATACGGACTTCTGCTCCATCTTCATTTGTTATCGTCTGAGCAAGCACCGCACCGTCAGAAGATAAAATTTTTCCCCGCTCAATATACTGTGCTAATAGGTCTTGACGTTTGTTATACGTATTATTGACAAATGTTTTCCCTTGCGCCGCTAAGAAATAACTATAATACCCAATTACCAAAAATAAAAGAAAAGAAAAAATATAAGTCAGGCTGTATATGGAGCGGTTGTAGGCTTTTTTATCTCGGTATACTACATCCTTTTGTGTTTTTCCACCTGCATTATCATTTTGAATACGAGGACTTTTTGCGGTAGTTTGTGATGCAGTTTTTACAGACTTTTCAGCCGAAGTTCCATTTTTACTGCTCTTGCTATTCCGTTTTTCCTGTTCCCGTTTTCTTTCTGCTGCAAGCTTCCTCTTAGCAAGCCGTTCCGCCATCATCATCTGCGCTCTCTTAAGTTCCTCCTCACTTCTCATATGAAGTACGTACATACCCTGTATTATGCTAAACACGATAATACTGCTTATGACAGAAGAACCGCCGTAACTTAAGAGCGGCAATGTTACACCGGTAGAAGGAATACATTTGATTGCACCGCCGATATTTAAGAAGACCTGAAAGATATACATGGTACTTAAACCAAGTGCTGTTAACTTATAAAATGGGTTTTCAAACTTCACACTGATATTAACAAACATAATAAAACAGCTTAGGCATATTAAGATCAAGCAAATACCTATAATAGCACCAAACTCCTCAGATAATGCAGAGAAGATAAAATCACTTTCCGCCACCGGAATACTGGTAGGTAACCCTTGATTTAGCCCCATCCCGGTAAATCCACCTGTTCCAATTGCAAATAAGGACTGTGCTACCTGATACCCTTCTTTTTCTATCACGGCAAATGGATCTAGAAACGCAGTCACACGTACACGCACATGGCTAAACATCTGAAAGGCGACAACCGATGCCAGCGCTCCGAACGAAACTCCGGAAATCAGATAAAATAACTTTCCCGTTGCACAATAAAGCATAATTACATAAGTAAAGAAAAATAACAGTGCACCACCCAAATCCTTTTCCATTACTAATACGAGAACATGAGCGGCAGATAGGATAGTGACATAAACAACTCTCATAAAATCATGCCGCTTACTTAAAACCGAAGCAACAAAGAATATAAATAATATCTTTACGAATTCCGAGGGTTGAAAGCGAAAACTACCGATAACAATCCAGTTTTTTGCACCGTAAACAACTTCTCCAAAAAAATAGACAAATAATAGTATTGCTAAACCGATAAACCCATAGAGAAACGATAATCTTCCCCATAATTGAATGCGGTCAATTAACATAGGAACTACCAAACAAATTGCTAACGCAATACTTGCAATAAAGAATTGCCTTACACCCTTTTGAAAAGATAATCTGGATATCATTACAAAACCAAACATTAACAATGTCATCATATTACGATAAACTAATTGTGACATCCGTTTGTAGCTCACCTTATATAACAAACCTGTAATGATAAATACAATTAATTGTGCCAAATAGAGAAAAATAACCTCGATGTTATTACTGGTAATGTAAAGTGAAACAAAGC
Organism: Bacillota bacterium; assembly: GCA_023457255.1. Lineage (GTDB taxonomy): Bacteria > Bacillota > Clostridia > Lachnospirales > Lachnospiraceae > Lachnoclostridium. The sequence goes on from JAEWMB010000047.1 coordinate 146,809, forward strand.
TGACTCCATGCATTAAATACATTAGCAGACTCATCATCATATAGCGATTTTCTCTTGACTTCGTATTCTTCATGACTAATACACGAAAACTTAAGAAAGTATAAAAAGTCATTAGAAGAATAAGCGAATATTTTGTTATCTCAACTATTATATTGATCATAGCTACCTCGTCCTTTTGTTTTCTTACAGGATACCCCGCTTAAAATGTCCTTTGGAATACTCTTCACCTGGTAAGCTGCCTGCTTCTCCATAGCAATAAACACGTACGAATTGATTTAATACTTCTAAGACTCCCTTCTCATCCTCAAAGGTAAAATCGAGTCTAAGATTCTTTGGTGCCAGCGCCAACACTTCAGTCCGGCTTGAAAGTAACGATAAGCACTTTGAATTGTAAATAGTATTATAACAATAATTACAATTGGCCGTCACACGAAACTTTAGGTTCATACGATCTTCCAAAATTGCAGGTTGATTTAGATTCCCCGGTTTACACTCCGTTGTATTTTTTCTAACACATTGCGCAGAAACCATAAGTGGTAAATATCCATACACTAAAAGATCAAAATTCTTGCATCCTAATTTCATTAACTCTGTCTGATTAAGCTCTATTGATGCAGTAAAATCATTGATTCCAAGCTCTTGATAAAACTGTTCGGTTTCCTGATTTAAGACATACATGTTATAATCCAACCGAATTTCTTTTCTTGTTTTTAGTTTGGTTCTAAGCAGATAGAGTTCCTCAAAGTTTTTAATCACATACCCATCTATAGTATCGACCATCCATAACTCTTTATTCCTTAAATATTCGTCATATGTGGCTGCCCTCATGATATGCGGCAGCAAAAGATATACTTTTTTTCCTTTCTCTTTGCACAAAGTAACTAATTGAGGCAATTCCTCCCTTGCTAGTTCCGCAAGATCAAGATACACAATTTGAACTTCCTGGAAAGCCAGTACCGAAGCTAATTGTTTTTTATTTCGGATTGTTGCTATCATACCAAAATTCTTCTTACTTCCTGTATCCGCATACTCTGAAAACTTGTTCTCTTGATCAATGGAGAGCTTAGGTGCCTTACGACGAAAAGCTGATATCATTGCTTCTTCTAATTGGATCAGAGCAGTTCTTCGAAGTTCATTCAGCTTACTTACAGGTAAAAAAAGATTTCCCTCCAAGGTTATCATAAGGTTATCAAACTCAAACGGTGTGTCCTTGGTTTTCCTTAATTTTTCAGCGATATTATCCTCAGATATCGGCTGGTTCTTGGCTTCCATAACAGTATCACCATGCACCGTAATGGCTATCGTTTCTGCCGCAGCTTTTACGCCATGATATAACATGTTCTCCTTTAAGATCTCTGCCCGGACAGTGATACTCATAGGTTCTCCAACCTTCGCAAAAAAATCGCCGCAGACTTTAACTTTCTTATCTGCATCGTAGTAATTTTTCGATAGTTCCGATAACAAAGCCTCATTCTTGGTGCGATAAACCTCATTACCAATTTCTATTTTACTTCCAGGTTTCACATTCGTTGTAAGAATACAGCCCTTTTGAATTCCGCCCTTTACCGTAAAATCATATGTTTTTTCACCATGATTACGAAATTCCAATATATCCTGCGCATTCACATGTTCTGTTAACGAAATTTCAGCTTGAATCCCTCTCTTTGCTCTTACGCTGCCGACTAAAACCCCGCTGTGATTTGGACGATGCATTGACATCATATCCTTACCATTATGAGAATTATAATATCCTTGACTAAATCCACCACGATTATATAAATCTTGTAAACGCAGCGTCTCTTCTTTTAATACCTTAGGATTATTTTTATGAAAATCTCTATATTTATTGGGACCAAGCTCAAGGTATCGATCAATTTCTCTTCGATATGCCTCTACTACCCCTGCGCTATACTCATATCGTTTCATGCGCCCTTCAATTTTAAAAGAGTCAATTCCTGATTCCATAAGATCGGCTACATTTGCAAGAGTACACATATCCTTCGGACTTAATACATAACTTTCCCCGGAACTAGATACACGTTTTCCTTGTTCTGATACACGATACTCCATTCGGCAAGGCTGTGCACAGCGACCCCTGTTGCCACTTCGCCCTCCAATCATGCTACTCATAAAACATTGCCCGGAGTAACAATAGCAGAGCGCTCCATGAACAAATGACTCAATCTCAAGCGTAGTTGATTCTCTAATTCGCTTTATCTCCTTTAAATCTAACTCCCTCGAGGTCACCATACGGGTTACCCCATATTCTTTTAATATTTCTGCCCCTTGCGCCATGGTTAATGTCATCTGAGTACTTGCGTGGATTGGAAGCCCTGGAAAGTTACGATGAATAAACCTCATTACCCCGACATCCTGTACAATAACTGCGTCTAACCCCTGTTCATAGTATTTTCGAATGTATTCATATAAGGAATCTTCTAATTCCTCTTGTTTTAGTAACGTATTTACCGTTAGATATAGCTGCTTTCCTCTAACGTGTGCATAATCAATTGCATGAAGCAGCATATCTTCCGTCAGATTATTTGCATAAGCTCTCGCACCAAATTTTAAACCTCCAATATAGACAGCATCGCAGCCGGCATTCATCGCCGCCTTCATGCTTTCTATAGATCCCGCAGGTGCTAATAATTCAATTTTTCTCATAATACCTCCCATCTGCTTGCTTTTGTACACAAAACTATCAAGTAGTTGATAAATGGCATTTTATTTTTCCATCTATTGCTATTCCCTATTTGCATTATTTGACACATTCTCTTGTAACGTGATACAGTTTTATTCGTTCGCCACGTATGCGCATTGCAGTATCAGATCCGTACACAGATAAAATCTGTGTGATACGCCATGGGTGTTAAAAAGAAAAGGCCGTCAATTGATATGACAGCCTAAGTAACCTGCAAAAGAAACCCCTTGTATCTCATATGATTAAAACGCAGTGAATCTGCTTACAGTTTCTATTATATTTCACTATGTTATCTGTTTTTTCTGCTCTCATTTAATTCTGTTTCCAGACGAATCACCTTTTTTTGTTCCTCTAAGTTCTCTGATTTTGCTGCTGCCAATTCATTCTGTGCACTTTCTAGTTTCGTCTGTAACAAAATGATTTCATGCTTTAAATCAAAGACTTCCTCACTTTTCTTATCTGATTCTGTTTCTACTTGCTGCAGCTGCTTTTTCAGTTTAAAATAATCATCTGCAATGTTAATGTTCATCAGCACATTTCTCATTTCAGCATCCAGCGAACGGTAAAAATCCTGCTTTTTAAATTCCGTATATTTATTATTAATATAAGTCGCTACTTTTTGTAAATATTCTTCACTCTCATATCCCCCGAGAGTGTATCGTTTGTTATTAATAATTACCTCAATATCCGTTCTCTTGTTCATACCGTCCTCTTTTCTAGAATCATAAATAATTCATATACGTCTGGCAAACTTAGAATAATTATTGGTAGCTGCTGTCATAAACAAACGTATGGCACTGGATTACATTCCGGTTATCCCTATCAAATGGAGTGTTTTCCAATACCCTAATTATACGCATAAGTCTATTACTTGACAATAGCTTTCTTTTATTAATATTATGACCTGAAAAACAATTAACTTAATTCCCTATTTTCATACGGTAAACCACAATGTAAATAAGCAGCTTCCGTAACCACTCTGCCTCGCGGGGTACGAAGAATCAATCCGTTCTGAACCAAATAAGGTTCATACACTTCTTCTACTGTACCAGAATCTTCTCCTATCGTCGTTGCAATTGCATCAATTCCAACCGGACCACCGGCAAATTTTTCAATCATTGTAACTAGAATCTGGCGGTCGATGTGATCTAATCCAAGTTTATCTACCTCTAATACATCAAGTGCAAAACGAGCTACTTCTTCGGTAATCCGCCCATCATATTTCACTTGTGCAAAGTCCCTGACCCTTTTTAGCAATCGATTTGCCAATCTAGGAGTTCCACGGGAACGTCTTGCAAGTTCAGTTGCACCGCATACATCGATATCTACCTGCAAAACCATTGCAGAACGTGTAATAATTTGCTTTAATTCTTCCGTTGTATAAAACTCCAAACGATTCACTACACCAAAACGGTCACGCAGCGGTGCTGTTAACATACCCGCCCGAGTGGTCGCACCAACTAACGTAAATTTAGGTAAGTCCAATCGAATCGATTTCGCCGTTGCACCTTTTCCGATGACAATATCAATTACATAATCCTCCATCGCAGGGTATAACAATTCCTCTACTTGACGATTCAAGCGGTGAATTTCATCTATAAATAAAACATCTCCCTCCTGGAGATTGTTTAAAATCGCTGCCATATCTCCTGGTTTTTCAATTGCCGGACCAGCAGTAGTTTTTAAGTTAACTCCCATCTCATTCGCTATAATACCAGCTAAAGTCGTTTTACCAAGTCCCGGTGGTCCAAAGAATAACACATGGTCTAAAGACTCCTTCCTCTGTTTGGCAGCCTCAATATAGACCTTTAAATTCTCCTTTGCCTTCTTTTGACCGATATAATCCTCAAGCATCTGAGGACGAAGGCTGCTTTCTAACTTAACATCCTCCTCCACCAGCTCTGTTGTTATCATTCTCTTTGCCATAATGTACCTCTATCCGTCTTTTAAAAATTACGTAAGCTTAACTTAAGCACATCCTCTGACGTCATATTTGATGTGATTTCTACTGCTTTAACAGCCTTGAGTGCGTCTGTTGCAGAATATCCAAGGGCCACCAAGGCTTGGATGGCTTCCTCTCGTATCCCATCATTAGTTCCCTGTCCTCCGGCAGGCGCCGTCTGTTTTGACTGGAAACCAGCTTCGAAAGCATCTTCTAACTTAAACTTATCCTTTAATTCTAAAATCAACTTGCTTGCTGTTTTAGTACCAATTCCCGGTGCTTTTGAAATAGCTTTTACATCTTCTGCCAGCACAGCAAAGCGTAAATTATCGGTTGATATTGCTGATAAGATCCCTACAGCCCCTTTAGGGCCAATGCCATTTACAGTGATCAGTAGTTTAAACATGGCTAAATCTTCGCGATTTAAGAAACCAAACAGCGCCATGCCATCTTCCCTCACCTGAAGGTATGTATGAAATCTAACTTTATCTCCAATTGCAGGCAAATAGGAATGGACAGTATGCGGAATAAATATCTCATACCCCATTCCATGATTGTCTACGACAACATAATTTTCTCTCACCTCGGCTAATTCGCCTTGTATAAATGCTAACATTCCATTCCTCTCATTCTAACTCCCCTCTGCAGGCTTTCGTACGCATGCAAATCAGAAGGTATCTGGCATCCCTTCTGGTACCCGACTGCTTAAACAATGCCTGCCTCAGCACCAGTACTGACTATAGATGCAAAACAATGTTTTTCTAATCCTCTATTCGTTCAAATTTTCCTTCTACTATGGTTAACCGACCTTCGTCAATAAAGGAAATGACCTCAAACGGCTGTATTTTCAGTGCATCTGCAATCTGAATTGCGTTACTGTTTGGATACTTTAATAAATATTGTTCGACACGAGCAAATAACTCGTCATCCTTTGCTTTACACTCCTCGCAAACGCTTTTTTTTATCCGATGCCAAAAAACCTTACGGCAGTGCCGGCACATACATAAATGCATGATAATTCTGTTCTCCTTCTACATTAGAGTAGCAAATAAATTGAGTATCTGTTGCACTAATTTTATATGCCAAGGACGATTTTTCCATTCCTCATAGCTTACCTCACGGCACTCGTCCATTGTCTTTAGCAAGTCCTCTTTTATAGTAGCAATGACATCACTATTACACATAAAAACACCACATTCATAATGTAAATAAAAGCTACGATAATCCATATTTATGGTACCGACAATACCACAATCTTCATTTATTATAGTCTTCGCATGAATAAATCCAGGAAGATATTCATAAATTCTTATTCCGGCCTCCAGTAGTTTCCCATAATTATAATTGGTAACAATCTTAACACTCTTTTTATCTGGAATATGGGGAGTAATAATACGGACATCAATTCCGCTTTTTGCCGCCGCCACCAGAGACTCCTGCATATCAGGTTCTAAGACCAGATACGGTGTGGTTACATACAGATACTTTTTTGAATAATGAATCATCTGCTTATAAAATGACTCAATTGGATTCTGCGGATTATTTGCAGGACCATCCGACATAACCTGGCAAAAGACCTGATTCTTAGGGAAGTTTTTAGTTGGACGATAAGGAGTATAGTCCATAAGCGTACTATCTGCGCATACTTCCCACATTTGCAGGAACGTTACAGTTAGCCCCCATACGGCATCTCCTTCAATGCGAACCGCATTATCTTTCCATGTTCCAAAACGATCTACCAGATTCACGTACTCGTCAGCAAGATTCATACCTCCAGTATAGCCTATATTGCCATCCACCACAATGATTTTTTGGTGACTTCTATAATTCATATATAATTTATCCGTATATTTGTGGATTGGATTGAATACCTGAACTTTCAAACCCTCGGCTTCAAGAATACGTCTAAAATTTTTTGGTGTTCTAAGCATTGCCCCAAAGTCATCATACATAAACATAACTTCTACACCCTCGGAAATCTTATGCACCAACAGGTCATGAATTTGATTCCACAAAATCCCTTCCCCTACGATGAAGAAATTGATCATGATAAACTTTGCTGCTTCTGCAATATCTTTTATAATCGCTTTAAACGTATCTTCTCCCATTGGATAATAGTCTACTTGATTATTCTGGTACAAGGGAAAAGAATGTGTCTCCAAATATTTTACCATTCTGGTTTTGGTTGGATACTTCTCTTGAAACTCTTTCATTGTCTCTTCGCTATATTCATAAAAGGTAGCACCATGACGGAGTTTTCCCAAAACCTTTTTTTCAATCTTCTTTTTCGAACCGGATTTTCCCCATAAGGCATACATAATGTGCCCTGTTAAAGGAAGTACTAAGATAATACAAATCCATGCTATCTTATAGGACGGACTCCTGCTATCATTAATTAAACTTAATATTATAATAATACTTAATATTTCAATCACGGTATAAATGTAAAAAGAGTATCCCCTTAGCCATATGGATAATAGAACGATCCCGGCGAATTGCATCATAACTAATGATGCAACAACTGCTGCCCGAAGAAAACCGCTAAGATAGCTTTTTACAATCCCCTTTTTGTCTTTAAAATCATTCCCCATCCCTATTCTCCATTTCTATGTAGTAAGCGGATAATCCCCTGTTCTGACTTACTTTTGTTTGATATCAAGTTTGGTTCCCACTACCAAACTTACATATTATGCATGACAGTAAAAGCCCGAAAGGTACGCTTTTACTTATCCCCTATTATATCATGAATTTGAAGTGCAAAATTCCTGATCGTGATCTACATAAACCTTCGATCCGGCAGTCTTATTATACCACAAATTAATAGGAATTACATTATAAGTAAATTAGAAACACTTATCGTATTTTTCCTTCTATTGAATCTAATCTACAGATTTGCTACAATACTCTATGTGAAAGGAGCTTTATTATGCAAATCATCGAAACCCCGATAAACGCATCATTTGACTTTGATGTTACATTATTATCCTATCCTCAGGTTTCAAATCAGCAGATTTTGTTTTTTGATATTGAAACAACCGGCTTTTCCGCAGCAATGTCTTATGTCTATCTCATCGGCTGTGCCTATTTTGACCGGTCTACTCTCCTGCTGCGTCAATGGTTCATGGAGGATATCAGCGAAGAGGTGGAACTTTTAACCAACTTTTTTGAGTTTTTAAAATCCTATCGCTTGTTAGTTCACTATAACGGCTCGGGGTTTGATATACCATATTTATTGCAGAAGTGCTCTGCCTACCATTTATCTTATAATTTTGACCATTTGATTAGTTTGGACATCTACAAACAATTACTTCCTTACAAAAAAACGTTGCCTGTCATGAATTTAAAACTAAAGACTGTAGAAGATTTCTTAAAGGTGAAGCGTACGGACTCATATTCCGGCGGTGAATTAATTCCTGTTTTTACAAGGTTCCTCGCACTTTATACTTATGAAAAAAAGCACGCATCCGGTACCTCTCATTATCAAGTATCTCCCGTTTCCGGTTTACCTAGTATAGAAAAAAGCAATTCCGGAACTTTAAGGCAATTGTTACTCCTTCATAACACTGAGGATATATTGAATCTGCCACAAATCCTGCCAATGCTGTCTTATGTGAAACTATTTGAGGGAAATATCGTATTAACGAAATGGGAATTCACGGAGCAGTCAGTAAACTTTTACTTTAACATAATGAACCGGCTCCCTGCGTATCTGACATTAGAATCAAACTATGAAGTAATGGGTAATCTGTATTCCATTACTTTAAATGCCAGAGAAAATGAGGGCTGCATCTCCATTACTTATTATCATGGAACCTTAAAATTTTATTTGGATAACTATAAAGACTATTATTACCTCCCACTGGAAGATACTGCTGTCCACAAAAGTGTTGGAGAATATGTAGAAAAAGAATATCGCCAAAATGCAAAGCCTGACACATGCTATCTCAAGAAAACCGGATACTTTCTCCCTCAACCGTATGCAATGTTTACACCTGGTTTTCGAACAGAAAGGAAACAAAAGCAACAGTTTTTTGAAATAACGGAGCAATTATTGGAGCAGCATAGCGAAAAGATAGCCGCTGAAATCCTTCGGTCATGCTTTAAACCTTAGACGATTTAATAGAATGGATATGCAGATGGCTCTACGCCTGTTGGTAAGGTGCAATTCACCTTGCACGCACCGGCTTAGGAACCAAAGAAAAATAAGATGGCTATTGGAGTTTTTTATGTTGCACATCGAAAAAAAGGATGTCTCAAGCATTCTTGAAACATCCTTATATTATACTACAAAATCCAAAAGCAGATTACTCAGCTGTAGCAATGATCTCTCTCTTATTATAAGATCCACAAGCCTTACAAACTCTATGAGGCATCATAAGTGCACCACACTTGCTGCATTTCACTAAGTTTGGAGCAGTCATCTTCCAGTTGGCACGACGACTATCTCTTCTAGCTTTGGAATGTTTATTCTTTGGACAAATAGCTCCCATTGATTACACCTCCTTAAACTTGTTAAAAATATCTCGGATAGCAGACATTCTTGGGTCTAGTTCTGTACGGTCACAGCCGCATTCCCCAACATTTAAGTTAGCACCGCAGACCTTGCAGATTCCTTGACAGTCTTCTTTGCACAGAACCTTCATTGGGAAACCAATCAAGACTTCTTCATAGATAAGTTTATCTACGTCTAAATCATATCCGGTAACAAAATTTGTTTCATCTAAATCCTCGGTGCGCTGTTCCTCTGTCTTTGAGAAATCAATCTCAGCAGCTATATCGATATCCATAGGAATTGTTACTTCCTTTAAACAACGATCACAAGGAACGGCTAACGCTAATTTCGTTTTTGCTTCCACCAGAATCTTTCGGCTGCCTAAATTTGTTAACTTAAGCTTAACCGGTTCTTTATGGCTTATAGAATATAAAGCACCGGTTAAATCGAAAACATCAAACTCAATCGGTACAGTGTACTCTTTGACACCGTTAGGAACATTCATGACTTCAGACATTTGTATCAGCATAAGTAACTCCTGTCTAAAAAAACGCATAATGTAAGCGCCCAAAAATTCACACTGTTAGTATTATAAACGCTTGAAAAAGGTTTGTCAACTCCTAACTGCATAAAATGTCAGAATTGTGTAACCAACCTTTTCTTCATTATCGTTCTTTCTTATAATAGACAATCCCGTTTTCCCTTATTTCATAAACGGTAAGCATTATGAATATTGATATCTGCCATGAAGCAAATCAATATTCTAAAAAGCTAATATTCTATCGTAATAGTTCTATTCTATCTATTACAGGGACACCGGAATCTACAATATACTACACTAATTCAACAACTTCTCTGCAGATTGCTAACTCTTCGTTGGTTGGAATAACCATAACCTTAATCTTAGAATCCGGATTAGAGATGATTAATTCCTTACCTCTTTGAGCATTCTTCTCAGCATCTAAGGTTACACCAAGGAAATCCAGGTGTGAGCTTACTGCCGCTCTGATGTTCTTATCATTCTCACCAAGGCCTGCTGTAAATACAACGGCATCCACACCATTCATAGCTGCGATATAGGAACCGACATACTTGGCAACACGATATGCAAAAACAGATAAAGCTTCTTTTGCATGCTCATTTCCTTCATTCGATGCCGCTTCGATATCTCTAAAGTCAGATGAGACTCCAGACATACCTAATACACCGGATTTTTTATTTAAGATATCCATAATTTCATCTAAGGATAAATTTTCTTTCTTTGCAATGAAATCAATAATAGCCGGATCAAGGTCACCACTTCTTGTTCCCATAATCAAGCCTTCTAGTGGTGTAAGACCCATACTAGTATCTACAGATTCACCATTTTTAACTGCGGAGATAGATGCACCATTACCAAGGTGGCAAACAATAACCTTTGAGTTCTTTGAATCTAAGCCGGCAAGCTCAATTGCTCTTTTGGAAACATAGCTGTGACTTGTTCCGTGGAAACCATATCTTCTCACCTTATATTTATCATAGTACTCAAATGGAATACCATATAGATAAGCTTCTTTTGGCATTGTTTGATGAAATGCCGTATCAAAAACAGCTACCATAGGTACATTTGGCATAATGGATTTGCATGCATTGATACCAACCAGGTTAGCCGGATTGTGTAATGGTGCAAGATCATTACACTCTTCAATTGCCCTTAATACCTCATCCGTGATTATTACGGAATGAGCAAATTTTTCACCGCCATGTACTACTCTATGACCTACTGCGTTGATTTCATCTAAGGACTTAATCACGCCATAATTTTCATTCGTAAGAGCAGCGATTACATTTTTAATAGCAACCTCATGGTTTTTAAGTGCATCCTCAAGAACTACCTTCTCGCCGCCAGCCGACTTATGAGTAAGACGTCCATCAATTCCGATTCTTTCACAAAGACCTACTGCTAATGCTTGTTCTGTCTCAGAATCAATTAACTGATATTTAAGGGAAGAACTTCCGCAATTAATAACTAAAACTTTCATTGTATTTCTCCTTATTATGTTGTTAATTCATTTATCACGGGGCAGCGATAATCACGCAGAAAACATTTCTTCTATATCGTTCCCCCAGTATAACGGTTCTTATACTATCTATTCTTTCCTAATTTAACGCATGAATCTTTCCGTTAAGAAATATAAAATTTCTTTTCTCAACTACTTATTTGCTCTGGGCCTGAACTGCAGTAATAGCAATAACCCCAACGATATCGTCTGAAGAACAGCCTCTGGATAAATCGTTAACAGGTGCTGCAATACCCTGTGTTAATGGTCCATATGCTTCTGCCTTTGCAAGGCGCTGTGTTAACTTATATCCAATGTTTCCAGCATCAAGATCAGGGAAGATTAATACATTTGCTTTACCGGCAATCTCATTATTCGGAGCCTTAGAAGCACCTACACTAGGAACGATTGCTGCATCTAACTGGAATTCACCGTCAATCTTATATTCTGGGTATAATTCCTTTGCGCGTTTTGTTGCTTCTACCACTTTATCAACATCTGCGTGCTTTGCACTTCCCTTAGTGGAGTGGGAAAGCATAGCCACAATAGGTTCAGAACCAACTAATTGCTCGAAACTCTTTGCTGTCGAGCCTGCGATTGCCGCTAACTCTTCTGCATTTGGATTTTGATTTAGCCCGGCATCAGAGAAGAGAAAGGTTCCATTTGCACCCATATCACAATTAGGTACTACCATTACGAAGAAAGCAGAAACTAACTTAGTATTTGGAGCAGTTTTTAAAATCTGAAGACATGGTCTTAAGGTATCTGCTGTAGAATGGCAGGCACCAGATACTAAACCATCTGCATCGCCCATTTTAACCATCATTACACCATATGTGATGTAGTCTGTAGTTAAAAGCTCTTTTGCTTTCTCAGGAGTCATGCCTTTTGCTTGTCTAAGTTCTACAAGCTTATCAATATAAGCAGGAAGCTTGTCTGATGTCTTAGGATCAACTACCGTAGCTTTTGAAATGTCAAGATCCCCTGAATTTCTCTTAACCTCTTCCTCACTACCGATAATAATAACGTTAGCATTCCCCTCTTCTAATGTCTTCGCAGCGGCCTCAAATGTTCTTCTGTCCATACTTTCAGGCAAAACAATAGTCTTAATACTTTGTTTTGCTCTCGCCTTGATGTCATCAATAAATCCCATAATAAACTCCTTTCAGTCTATATGTATAGCACCTAATATTTTATCCTTCGTTTTGCGATTAGAATGCTATAATCTGCCTCTGTAATTACCATAAAAGACCTTGATTATTTTCTATAAGAACTATTCTTCACAAAACAACCATTTTTTATTATAATACTATCTATCAAGAGATACAAGAGCAAATTATGTAAACGCTTACAATTTCTTTACTTTTTAAAAGAAAAGTTGAAAAACCTTAAAGTTTTAATTCTCAAATCATGAAGATAGAAAAGAAGAAAGTTAAAAGTAAGACAAAAACATACGCAAAATGGAGGTTTTTATGAAAACTGTAGGAATTATAGCGGAATATAATCCATTTCACCAAGGACATCGATATCAATTGGAACAAGCAAAACTATTAACAGGCGCTTCAAAAGCAGTGGTTGTTATGAGTGGTAATTTTGTACAGCGCGGTATTCCGGCGATTATTGATAAATATGCCAGAACTAAGATGGCACTTTCGCATGGTGCAGATCTTGTTATTGAACTGCCGGTTTCCTATGCTACTGCAAGTGCCGAGACTTTTGCCTATGCAGGAATCTCCATACTGGATCGTTTAGGATTTGTAGATTCTGTCTGCTTTGGAAGTGAATGCGGAGATATCACAATGCTTACACATCTTGCAGATATCCTATTGGAAGAACCAATCTTATACCGGCAGGAACTAAAAAAGGAGTTAAAATCAGGCATGTCCTTTCCAAGAGCAAGAACAAAAGCACTCCTTAATTTTATAAAAGCAAAGGAAATCAAAGGACACGACCAGGCCTCTTTCGAACTCCTTTTGAACTCTCCGAATAATATTTTAGGCATTGAGTATATGAAAGCAATTCGTAAAAGAAAGAGTAAATTAAATGCTGTTACGATTAAGCGGCAAGGAGCCGGATATCACGACAGTGACATCTCACTTCCAAATGCATCCGCAACAGCAATCCGCAGCGTTTTGACCAAAGAAGACCTCTCTTCTTTACCAGAGGACCTTCCGCTTGAAACTAAAATGTTATTGAACCAAGAATATGAAAAAACCTACCCAATCTTTCGAAATGACTTTACCTCCCTTTTATATTATAAATTAAGTATGGAGACAGAAGAGGTTCTCACTGCCTATGCCGATGTGACACCGGAGTTAGCGAATAGAATATTAAAAAATCTAACCTATGCCAAGTCCTATGATGATTTCTGCCAGGCATTAAAAACAAAAGAATTAACCTTAACAAGAATTAATCGAGGATTGCTCCATATCCTGCTTTCTATACCAAAGGTACCAAATCTTGAGGTATGTTATGGACGAATTCTTGGCTTTCGCACTAGTGCCACCTCTCTTCTTAGAATAGCTGCCAGGGAAAATAAGATACCTCTCATTGTAAAAACGGCAAACGCAAAGCTGCTTTTAAACAAAGAGGAATATGAATTATTTGAACAAGATATCCGGGCGGCCCATTTGTATCATCAAATGATTTTTCAAAAATTTCATACCATTCTTCCCGATGAATATACCCGTGGACCTATAATTCTAAAGGAATAGTTTGTCAGTTTTCACATAGATTTTATTAATAGTATGTGACCTGGTGCCGTATGAAACGTAAACATGAAATTAAATATAGAAAGTCAAGTATACCTTTCTCTTTTGGAAAAGGCCGGCTTCTAAAGGGTGGCCTATTATTATTATTAATACTAATGCTCTCCTTTCCGGTTGCTTCCCTTGAGGGTGCAAAATCCGGCTTAATGCTTTGGTTTGAAACGGTATTGCCGGCGCTCCTTCCTTTTATGATATTATCCGGTCTATTAATCAGACTTCGTGTAACGAGGGCAGTATCCGTATTTTTATATCCGGTTCTGGGGCATCTATTTCCTATTAGCAAGGAAGGATGTTATCCGATATTCATTGGATTTCTCTCCGGAATTCCGGTAGGTGCCAAGACTACAGCAGATATGTTTGAACAGCAGCTGATCTCTAAAAAAGAAGCTCAGTTCCTATGTGCCCTATGTAACAATGCAAGCCCTATGTTTATCATAAGTTATATTGCCGCATCAAAGTTAAAACGGCCTGACCTTGGCATTATGTTATTAATCGTTCTTTTTGCATCTTCCGCAATAAGCTCTCTTTCTATTTACTATATAAAAGAGAGATTTAGCAGCAAAAAGCGAAACGGTGAAAGCATCCAAAAGCAAACACTACTGCATGCTTTGCATTTATCAAATGATATCGATGATAATATCAGTGATAACAAAAATAACTTGCAAAATCCTGAGATTACTAAAAAACAAACGCATACCTTTGAATTTCAGATGCTTGATGATGCAATCCTGAGTGGCTTTGAAGTTGTTACGAAAGTTGGAGGCTATATTATCTTATTTTCTGTCTTGGCAAGCCTATTACTTCATCTAAAATTATTACCGACCTTTGTGGCAGCCTTCATTTCTGCTATTTTAGAAATAACAACAGGTATTGATCAGTTAACGCGCATTTCCTTTTCAGAACCAATAAAAATAATCCTGATTACTACAATCACAGCTTTTGGCGGGTTATCTGGTTTTGCCCAAACTAAAAGTGTCATTAATACATCAGGATTATCCTTATTTCAATATTTTATTACCAAAACTTTAAATATGATTTGTGCCTTTACACTTAGTACTATTTATGTATTACTTCTATGATAACTAAGGTCTTTTAGAAATCCTTAGTTCATGTAATGCATTAGCGTAGTGTGTAATTGGTGTGTAATCCTCATAACAATATTTAATATCTATGGAATCTGCACCAGTTTATATCTTAATCAATATCTTCTAAAAATGTATTCTCATCAAAGTCATAATCACCGTCATCATAAGCATCGTGTGATTGCTGCTGCCCCTCTTTTAGATAATCCACAGCAGGAGCTGCAAAATCCTGCTGCGGAGCAAGGGAATCCATGATTTCACGCTTGTTATTCATAACAATATCAAGATTTGTCTTTAATGAGGTTACTAAAGTCTCTGATTTCTGGCGTGTACTTTCATACGCATCGGATAAAATTTTCTCAACATCGGAAAGAATCTCATTGGTATAGGCGAGTGCTCCTTCACGAATTTGCTCCGCATCATCATTCGCACTTTTTAAGATTGATTCTGCTTGAGCACTTGCGCTGCTTACCATCTCATTTGCTTGATAATAAGCCTGCTGCATAATCTCATTCTCATTGATTAGATTTTTCGCCTTTTCCTTCGCTTCCGCCTGAATCGATAGTGCTTTTTGCTCTGCGTCTGCAATAATTGCGTCACGGTTTGCAATAATCTTTTGATAGCGCTTGATTTCATCCGGTGTACGAAGTCTCAGCTCATCTAACAAATCATATAACTGATCTTTCGGTACGATTACCTTCGTTTGAGAAAGCGGCTGCATCTTACAGCTTTCTACAAACTCATATATATCCTCAATCAATTGTTCGATTCTGCTGATACCCATCTTATTCACTCCTCTTTCCATTGTATTTGTCATAAATCACTTGAATAATACTTTTTGGGACAAATTTCGATATGTCACCGCCATAACTCGCTATCTCCTTTACAATACTTGAGCTTAAATAAGAATATTCTACACTCGTTGTAAAGAATACCGTATCGATTTCCTCATCTAATTTGTGATTTGTCTGAGCAATTTGTAATTCGTATTCAAAATCGGTAACAGCACGCAAGCCACGAATCAAAAATTTAGCACCTAACTTCTTCGCAAAATCTACCGTTAAACCCTCAAATGCCATTACTTTTACATTAGGTATTTCTTTTACCACACATTCAATCAGTTTAACTCTTTCTTCTACTGTAAATAATGGAGTTTTGGAACTGTTCGCTAATACTCCTATCACTAATTCATCCATAATTTTGGCAGATCTCCTAATTACATCCAAATGCCCTAATGTAACTGGGTCAAAGCTGCCCGGATATATTCCTATTTTCATCAAATTCCTCCAAACTATGGGATCGGCTCTTTTAGCCTATAACTTCTATAAAAACATGCTTATTGGTTTTATACTCTTTTTCCTTGTATACGCGAAACCTACTCTCTTCTAAGTAATCAAATTTCGTTTCCAAAGAGGCTTCTACCACAATTATAGTATCCTCATCTATTATATTAGAGTGCTCTAACATCAATATAATTTCTTTTTCATAATTACAATGATAAGGTGGATCCATAAAGATAATCTGAAACACTTTACCAATCGATTCCATAGTCTTTATAGTTGCAATTGCATCCTTTTGAAATACCTGAGTTTGTCCCTCCATATGGGTTGCTTTGATATTTGCCTTAATACAATCAACTGCAGCCTTACTTATATCAGAAAATACTGCAAAACTTGCCCCTCTGCTTAGAGCCTCAATTCCAATAGCACCGCTGCCACTAAACAAGTCCAAAAAACTACTATCTGCTAAATCTCCCTGAAGAATATTAAATAATGTTTCCTTGGTACGATCTGTAGTTGGTCTCGTATCGAAACCCTCTGGGGTTTTTAACAATGTTCTTCTAGCTTTTCCAGCGATAACTCTCATTTATTATACTCCAATTTCAATTTCTTTTAATTACTTTTTTTACATTCAGTATGTATCCTTTTATAAAAGAGTTTATCTTCTAAAAAGTTCGAATGGTATACCACTTAATGTATGAATTCCACACAGGAATTCATGATTTTTCATCGACCCAACACCGAAAAAATCAATTCGCTTATTTTATTTTGCATATACTCATATTGTAGTATATTCTTGCTAAATGTCAATCAATTTTTCAATGTTTAGTGCAAACATACCATGTATTTTATCATTATTTCATAAGATGAATACGATTATAAGGATAGAACATGCTAACCGCAAATTGTGAATATATATGCTAAGGAACTTATAATTTAGAATCGCACATGAAAACAGCAACCGACACTTGTGATATGATACCTCTTAAATAGACATGGGAAATAACCAAAATCTACTTAGGAGGTATTTTTTATATCCAAATCACCACACACTCCTGAATTTCGTGTGAAAGTTTCACAGGAATATCTTGATGGACTTGGTTCCTACAAGTATTTATCCGCTAAACATGCATGAAATCACTGACGAAGCATCATTGAGACACGCAAGAGAGGATTGTATAAAATTTTACAGTGAAGAATGTCCCAGGATAGATATCATTGTAAGACACCGCTGGAAGTAAGGAAAGAAGCATTATCATCGAAAAAACCGGAGGAATATCTGATTCCTGAAAACAAACGAATTAAGAAATACAAAGGAAAATGGTGTGCATAAAAAAACGGCCACACAAATCGTGTGACCGTTTATCAGCACCTAATTTAGATATTTAACCTGTCTGCTTGACAGGGGGCATATCACTTGCCGGCTGCTGTTTTATTATGAGATTACTGCAATTAGCATAATAACTCAATATTTATCCATAGATTACTTCTGTATTCTACTTCGGCTATTTACCTGCCATCTGTTCTTCCTGTGCCTTAATCATCTTACGAACCATCTGGCCGCCTACGCTACCATTTTGGTAAGATGTTAAGTTACCGTTATATCCATTAGTTAAAGGTACACCAAGTTCAGATGCACATTCCATCTTAAAACGATTTAATGCTTCCTTTGCTTCAGGAACTTCTACACGGTTTCTACTAGAACTCATAATAAACTCCTCCATTTCATGGTCTGACTTTTCTAAGCTGTCTACCAAGCGGTATCTTACTAAGCTGTTTTTCGTCAGAAAATGTTGTTGTTTGTTACGCTCTTAGTATATGCAGTGATTTTTATAATACACTGGTATGTTTTAGCTAATATGACATCTTTGTCTATCTATTTTATTTATAAAAAATTAAAAATTGTTTATTTAAAACAGATTTATGATTGTTATAATAATAGGAAGTAATCGTTTTTATACAATTTAAAAGCTTAATTTTTAAATTTCTAATAAGATTCCATTTTCTTTTAACCATCGCTTTGCCTTAGTATACTCAGGCAATATGCTTTCTACCTCAGCCCAAAACTCCTTGAAATGATTCATATGGCGTAGGTGACATAGCTCATGAACAACTATATAATCTAAGATTTCCGGCGGTGCAAGAATACATTTCCAATTAAAATTTAGATTACGCTTTGTGGAACAACTGCCATAACAGCTCTTTTGGTCTTTGATCCGGATAGTTCCAACGGATTCCTGCATAATTGCCTTATAATACTCTACCCGCCGAAGGAATTCCTCTGCAGCCGCTTTTTTATACCATACAAGAAAACCCTGCCGGATACTTTCTCTATCTTCTTTTCCATAACAGACTGTAAATCCTGTACCATCAAAGGATACCATTACCTTCTTTAACCCCTGATGAAAGGAACGACGGATTGGATACCGCTCTCCTCGAAACGGCATGAGGCTTCCTTCGGCATAGTCAATATTCAACACACGATTTGCCTTCTCAGCCTTTTTATGAAACATCTTTCTCTTTTGTTCTATCCAGTCAAGTTTTGACATTACAATCTGCTCAATATCTTTTTTGGGCATCCGCAATGGCGCGCGAACCGTAACAGCTCCATCCGGGCTTACCTCAATCCCAACGGTTCTTCGTTTACTAAACACAATTTGATATTGCAGATTGGCCGACAACATACGCTCTACCCTTCCTACTTTATGTAATGTAATATATAGAAATCCATTTTCTCTTTCCTATGGTAACACAGATCCATTTGAAGTGCAAAAGAAAGTATCTTATTTCGCGAAAAACTGATATAATAATTACATACCTATCATCACTTGCAGCATAATTGCAAGTGATTCTAAAATATCATATTTCATTTATCATAAAGGGGTTATCACATGAACATATTAGTAAGTGCCTGCCTACTTGGAGTGAATTGCCGCTACAATGGAGAAGGAAAATTACAAGAAGATTTACTTAAATTACAAGAATACCATAATCTAATACCTATCTGTCCAGAACAATTAGGAGGGCTTCCTACCCCCCGCCCAGCCTCCGAATTACACAATCAGAAAGCTGTCAGTAAGACTGGCATCGATGTTACGGAACAATTTGAGGCAGGAGCCAGGGAATCTCTAAAACTTGCAAAACTTTATCACTGCTCTTACGCTATTTTAAAGGAACGAAGTCCTTCCTGCGGCTTTGGCAAAATATACGACGGCAGCTTCACCGGCTCCTTAATAGACGGAGACGGAATTACTGCATATTTACTGTCAAAAAATGGTATTGCAGTGATTGGAGAATCAAAACTATCTGAATTTATGCAAAATCTTTAGTAAAACATGTATTCTGACATGTTATAACCAATATACATGTATCAATAAGAGTTTGAAGGGAGTTTTACCGATGCAAGCTGTCATGATTGCAATGTTTGGTATCTTTCTTATGATTTTTATCCTTATGCCATGTTACCTTTCTTTCAAAAGAAGAGGTAGAAATAAAAATCTAGGCTTGTTAGTGAAAGGAGCAACAACCTTAATAGCAGTAATTCTATCTTATTTAGGTTACTGGAAAGCAATGACTTCGACTATTACGAATTCTCTTCCCGCATCTTTTTATAGCCGCTCCCTACTAATAGGGCTTACCATCTGCCTATTTGCAGATGTCTTGCTGGGTATCCAAATTTATATCGGAGGTTTTCTCTTTTTCCTTGGCCATATTGCTTATATTATATACTTTATTAAACTTGGGGGATTTCCAATTATCTGCATCCCTATGGTTTCTATCTTTACAGGAACAGCATTGTGTTATTTCTACCGTTTTAGTGCAAGACTTGGAAAAGAGAGATATTTATATTTTCTCTACGGGCTCATAATTTTTACAACCCTTTCACTTGGTTTAACGCTGCCTGTTACAATTGGTATAATTGGATATCCTTTTGCCTTGGCATCGGTTTTACTAGTCGTTAGTGATATCTTACTTGCAAGAAATACGCTATATAAAGAAACTAGTCTTTCTGATACAGTGACTTTATTATACTATTTTTCAGGGCAATTGCTTCTTGCACTTACTATTTATCTTTCTGCTCATCTCATGTTTTAAGTGGCACCCTTTATCAGGCTCTGCCACTTTTTCTAAAAACCTATGATTTCTTTCGATAGATACAATGCTCTCTATTATTACAAGTAAGACAGCTTCTTTGTTTGCAGCCATTCCCAACTTGCTCCTTTTTTGATAAGCCGATAAATCCGGTCACAGACTTTAGCGGCACCAGTAAACATCGATCATTACAAGACAATCCGATTTTTTCCTTCGCATCGATACGGCTTAAGAATAATGGCTGCAGTGAGAGTGGTAAGTCTCCATAACCAATTCCATATTGCCAATTGCAAAAATACTCCGGATAAGCATTCGAAATAGAAAGTTCAGCCTTCGCTCGTACTTCTTCTATCACTGCATTTGCAATAGCATCATATATAAATGCCATCAGCATATCCGCTTTCTGTGCCTGGTCAATTAATTCATCAACACCTTCCGATATGGTTGCACAACTAAAGGCTACTTTATCACAGCCGTTAAGATGCTTTTTTATATCATCGCCAAGAAACTCAAAGCTCTCATCGAAAAGCATTAACCGCCCATCCTCTCTTTTTAAATCAAATACTTCATAATGAAACTTCGGATTCATAACTTTATAAAATTCTTCTTCACAAATCATAATCTCTTCTAACATTATTTCATCCGGTTTCTGATTCTGATAGCCAAGATATCGAATAATCTCCTCTCGATTTAGCAATGTTTTATCTTTTTTCATTCCTTCCACCCCTCAGACTCTCACCAGTGGTTAGAGTTTCCCTTTCTTATCAACTAGATTTAAGTTCGCAGTAATTGCTATTATTGATAAGTTAGTATGATTTCAATACAATGTCAAGAACGAATTCAGATGTACCATCCGATTCTTTGTTATGAACATAAAACTGCTGCAGACGGCATAACAAAAGCCCGCCTGCAGCAGCAATTTTAATTAAATGAATTAACGTATGGTCATTGTTTTCGTTAAGGTATTATTTCCTGTATTAGATTCCGGATATCGGTTGATATCATTAACCCAAGCCATAATACTAAAAGTTCCTGTATTTGCAGTATAAGACGGGCTGCCGGCAGGACCACCGGTAGCAGTTACCGTAACCGTCTGACCTGGCTGTATCTGCGTTGTATTATTATCAGACCAAGAAACACAGGTTCCATTTACTTGAAACTGTACTCCATTAATTGAACCTGCTGGTGCTACACCGGTTCCCTGATTCTTAACAACAGCACTAAATATGATTGGATTTCCACTTACCGGATTGGCTGGAGTCCAAGTAATATCCGTTATAATCATATCCGGATTACCATATGGCTGAGCCGGTGTTGGAGTAGGAATAACAGTTGGCTGTACCGTTCCTTGGGTCACTGTGAGTGATTTTGTAAACCTATTGTTATTGGTATTGGATTCCGGAAAACGATTTATGTCATTTACCCATGCAGTAATTGCATAGGTGCCTGTATTCGCCGACCAAGTAGCAGAACCGGAAGGTCCGCTTACCGCTGTAATTAGAACAGATTGGCCTGGCAGGATTTGTGTTTTATCGGTATCCGACCAAGAAACACAGGCTCCATTCACTTGGAATTGAACGCCATTAATAGCTCCCGCCGGAGCAACCCCTGTCCCCTGATTTTTCACTATTGCACTAAAAGTAACTTGGCTGCCATTGGTTGGGTTTGCAGGTGACCATGTAATGTCTGTAACAATCATATCCGGATTACCATACGGAACAGAAGGAGTCGGTGTCACCGTTGGTATCGGCGTTGGTGTTGCTGTCGGCGTTACAATCGGACTTACGGTTGGTACCGGTGTTGATGTTGGAGTTGGGGTTGCGGTTGGTATGATTGTCGGCACCTGACTATGGTTGCCATGATCTGTATGAATTGACCCTACTGCACGATATGGCGGTATGGTGTAAGCAGCATTCCCTTCATTAGTTACATTGTTACGAACAACATTGGCCTGATTCAGATAATAAACATCTGGATAAGCAATCTTTCTTAAATACAGATCATTAATCGTAACAGATGGGTTTCCGCCAAAAGACATAATCGCTGCACCTAGATGCGGTAACGAGGAATATGATGGGGTGTTACCGTCAACGCCGGTGCCGTAAATATATAATTTGTTGAAAACTACATTGTTAACACTATCCCCAAGACGTACTCCGTCATGCTGGGCATCATAAATATAGGTATTATCAAATGTTACATTTTTCACAGAACCCGTTACATCTACCGCACCATATTCACTTCTCCAGGTATCATAGCTGCAACCGCTACGGATAATCATATTATTAGCAAACTGAATGCTTTGTGTATTATTAAACTTATATCCCGGGAATGTTGTATTTAAATGAATACCGGACGCCATAAAACAATCTCTGATATAATTGTTGTAAATCTTATGATTGTTACCGCCATATACTGCGATACCACCGGCACGCCAATTTAAATCAATCGTGTTGTAACAGAAAACATTGTTACTTAAATCCTTCGCAGACATGAAATTGTTATTCCACATTGCAAGTCCGTCATCTCCATTATTTCGAATAGAACAATTGTATACAGTAGCATTGCTTGTTCCCTGACAGAAATTCACACCATCTGCAAGATTATTTCGAATACGGCAATTTACTATCTTAACTCCATCAGAATAGTCTAAGCTGCCATTATAATCTGCAATCCAAAAACCACACTCGAAATGCTCCATCCATAAATCATGGAACAGCGATTTCCCATCAAATACGTCCATGAATGCTTTATAAATTGCATTTTCTCCATAACGCGAACGAAGATTGGAATTAATGTACATATTACAGAATTCAATATTCTTTGTTTTACCATCTCCATTGCCGGAAATACCACCGGATTGCTGTGCAGAATTGGTAAACTGAATATTGGTATACCACATTCCGGCACCGGTAATCATCATATCAGAAGCAGATAAACGCCAAATTTGATTCATATGATAAGTTCCTGTTGGGAAGTAAACATCTTTCCCTTTCGCATCCGCCGCTGCAATACAAGCTGAAATTGCCGCATAATCATCAATTCCATCATCTGGAACAGCACCAAAATCAACCACAGAATAGGAACCTGCCGGCTGTGGAATTGGTCCTCCGGTTTCTTCGATTTCTAAGAAGTCAACACCATAGGTAAGACCATTGGCACCTGAACTCTGAATACGTATGGTGTCTCCCGGGACTAAGGATCTGTCTAAACAAAAATGTACTTCATCAAATGCAAAACACGCCGTACCATTTCCTGGTGTATCACCCGCACCACCATTTAAATATTGCCACATAAAATAGGAGGTTAAGTCAATTGTCTTCACTTTCGTACCATTGACATAAACGTCTAGCGATCCCTTTTGACCCATTCCGTCTGAGGTATCCGGTAATGTAAATCTCATGACCACACCATTTCCAGAGGAATTCATTCTCCATTCAGCATAAGAACCATTTGATGGGAGAACAGCATAAGATTGATTGGAGGCTTGGCTTGCTATATTCGTTAAACTCCAATCGGCTGAGGCTGCAAGTCTCGCTCCCCCGCCTAATACAGCGTATTCTGAGTCATAGCGCACATATGGCATCACAGCACCGATAGTAGACATATCACTGTTTGGTCCGGGCACTGCAATCTGATCCGCTGCTATTTTATTTGTTAATTTACCTGCAACTCCATCCTCCGGGATATGGGAAGATGAACTGTAGTCCTCAAAAATGAAACGCTGCGCAGTTGTTCCATAGAACACCTCTGAATTTCCGCTGCTCGTGTATAAATAACCACCTGTTCCGCTATTTCTTGTACTCCTCCACATGTTATCAATCGTAGAGGATTCGTCATTTCCTTCGATATACCATTTACTGCTCATCCATACTTCATAGATCGTACTCTCTAAAAGTGCTTTTCCACTCGCATGCTCTAAGCATAAATACGAATTTGTTCCCATGTTTTGAATCCAAAAAGTACCGTCTGATTTCTTAGTAATACTCCATATATAATATGGGTTTTTCTCCTGAAAACTTCCCGCTTTTACGCTGGAACCGGAGGCATAAAGATACGAACCGGTTGCAGCACTTTTAATGTAAACTGTCGCATTGGAAGTGATTTCTTTTGCCTTTACAAAAGAAGTAGCTGTTTGCACTACTAACAAAATAGTAAGCAGCATTGCAAGAACCTTGCTTATTTTTTTCTTCATTGTTATCTCCCTTCTTTTTAACGCTCTAACTCTCCTAATCTTACTACTTAACCTTCCTTTTCTTTAGTCAAAATGAGTAATATGCCATCCTTATGTAATATCTTTTCTCTATGGCTTTCTACCTACTTATTACTTCGTTCGTATTTTTTAAATTTTCTCTTCTGTTATCACCTCTCTTGCATGTTCCCTTTGCGTTCTTACACAAATAATGCTCCTTTCACCTTGTAATACTACCTATAACTCCTTATTAGACACCCCACCCCTTTCCTTTTTTATTTTTCCTTTATTGTGAAATATAACTAGACGAACATTAGATAAGACTGTATCTATAGTTTAACGTTAAACTATAGATACTTTTGTATAAGTGCTCACAGAATAAATTGCGTTACAGCTGCAATTTGGTTGTTTGAAAAGAACATACATTAGTTTAACGTTAAACTATTTATAATTTACATAATTCCTCTCTATCTCTATCTCTATCTCTATCTCTATCTCTATCTCTATCTCTATCTCTATCTCTATCTCTATCTCTATCTCTATCTCTATCTCTATCTCTATCTCTATCTCTATCTCTATCTCTATCTC
>JAEWMB010000048.1 GCA_023457255.1 Bacillota bacterium
GAAGGAGGATGTAATGAGTAAGGCAAAGAAAAGGGTGGCATTGCTTATAGTAATCGCTTTGTTGGTTACCTTGGCAATGCCGATGACTGCATTGGCGGCGGATGATGTTATCACATCTATCAGTCCGCAAGAAGGAACCAGCTACATATCTGGTAGTAATCCTGGTGGATCAATACTTACTGCAGTATTCGAAGGAGACAGCATAGACGCTGGCACTTCAACCACGCAAGAGGCAGTTTGGCGTTATGTTTCAGTGGACGGCGGGGCGCCTGAAACAATAAATCTGGGAAAAATTGGTACAGATACGGGCACAAAATTTATTCAGACTCTCATGTCTGATAAAGTGGAGAATCTGAAAGTTGGCACCTATAAATTCTGGGCTGAGATTCTCGATGAAAAGGGAGCTCTGGTAGCAAAAACGCAGGAAACAACCCTGACGGTACTGCCTGCTATGACTCCACAGATTACAAGCTGCGAGTGGAATGCCCCTTCCTACATGGTTGGCAATATGGCATCCGCCGCAGTAGGCGTAGATAGCGCTGCTATTGTAAATAACGGTGGAAAAGTTAGTTTCCAGTGGCAGGTCAAAAAGGATAATGCGGACTGGACGAATGTTACTTCCGAAAATGGGAAATACAGTGGATTCCTGACTTCTGGACTGAACATCAACAAGGTAAGCTATACGGAGAATGGCGATCTGTACCGTTGTGTAGTCACAGCGACTGATAAGGACGGAGAAGAAGTCGGCAGCGCAACATCGAAAGAATTGGAGCTGGTTGTTGTTGAGCCGGATAAGACTCCTGTGGTAACAATCACTTCCGAACCGGAAGCTGATGAGGACGGCAACGTAACGATAAAAGTTGGACGCAGCATTGTTATGACGGCGGAAGCGGAGACCAAGTTCCCCCAGAACAGCTTCACCTATCAGTGGACAAAAGACGGCAAGCCGATTCCCGGCGAAACAGGCCAGACGCTGACCATAAACGCAACAGAAGCCGCTGAGGCTGCTGCGTATAACTGTAAAGTTACCAATACTGTAGACAGTATAGAATATACGGCTGTTGCTGCACAGGGAATCAACCTGACGATCAACAACACAACGGGTAATGTTGAAATAACGGCACAGCCGAAAAGCAAAACAGTGAATGCGAAAGCCAATGTTGAGTTTGCGGTAGCCGCACAAACGGATGATGGCGCGGCACTTTCCTATCAATGGGAGAGAAGTTTAGGTGGCAATGGAGTCTTCTCCGAAATTAAAGGGGCGACATCTGATACACTGCGGGTAGAAAATGTGACCTACAGCATGAGCGGATATAAGTACCGCTGCATCGTAAGCAACGCGGAAGACGAGAAGGCGGCGCCAGCAACGAGCGATGCGGCTACTCTGACAGTAAAACCATTGGGCCATGTTGTGGAATGGATAGGCGCTGAAGACGCGGCTTGGGCAAAGAATACAAACGCTATCTTTACTGCAAAATCCGGCAACGCTCTTGAACTTAAGGTAGAGGTTGCTACGGAAGCGGGTGATGCGCTGGCTTACCAGTGGCAAGTAATGGATGGAACGTGGAGAAACATCGCGGGCGCTGCTTCCAGTAGTTACAGAATCGCCAATGTAGGCTTGGATGCTAATGGGGCTCAGTATAAATGTATTGTAACAAACCCGTATGACAACAAGGAGACGGAATATATCGCTGAGTTGAAGGTGCTGGATTCCAGCAAAATTCCGGTGATCACATCCCAGCCGCAGGCTTTGACAGAAGTGAAAGTTGGGGCGCAGGATGTAGTACTGACGGTAGAGGCTGAAGCCCTGAAAGCTGACCAGAAGCTAACCTATAAGTGGGAATATAGAGGTAAAACCCCGGGCGTGGATTGGACGCTATGGACAGAACATTTGGGAGTGACAGGCAACACAATGCCAGTAAATACCGGAACTATGTCCATATATGAATATCGTTGTATAGTAACGGCAGATGGATATACGGATGGCGCGGTGACATCTGAAGTTGCAAGGGTAAATGTATATGAGGAAAACGTCCCGTACATTATAACCGATCTTGAGGAAAATGCCACGGGTTATGTTGGCGAGACGTATACGTTCAACGTAGACGCGAAAGTGGATCCGAATGCAGAATTGCTGTATATCTGGACGAAGGACGGAGTTGTTGTGAAGGAAGCTACGGGCGCGGCAGGCGCAAGTTATACGACCCCGATGTTGAGCCTTGATGACAAAGGAGACGTTTACAAATGCGAGATCAGGAATGCTGCAATGTATGATGAGCTTTATGGTAAGCAGTATAAAGTGGATTCCATTACCTGCGCACTGGACGTAAAGGCTTCCACACTGGCTCCGGTGCTTCCGGGTGACCTGAACGGCAACGGCCGTGTGGACATCGAAGATATCACGACGGCTGTCGATGCAATGACAGGCGTGATCACGCTTGACGCGGAACAGCTGGCAATCGCCGACCTGAACGGCAACGGCCGTGTAGATATCGAAGATATTACGGAAATGGTAGACCTGATGAACACCAAGGGTTGAAGTGGAGAATCCATAAATCCAGAAAAGTAAAACGGAGGATAAATC